>NZ_OX366342.1:0-1516596 GCF_947250715.1 Wolbachia endosymbiont (group A) of Sympetrum striolatum | reverse complement strand
GACCCGTTGAATCATCTCTCTCTTTCCCCGAATACCTATATTCTTTTTCCGTTACTTCACGAGCTGTTTTGCCTGCAATTAGCGCTGTGCCACCAAATGGCAGATATTCCTCGTAGGTTATAATTTCAGCATTATCATTTAATTCCAAAGCCACTGAATCTAAATGATTACTCAGCTGATAACGGTCTTGACTTTCTCTGATTTCATTTGAAGTGCCTTTAGTCCAATAATGATGCAGTGCTACTCTACTCTTATCATCTGCAACATGAAGAGTGTATTTTTCTTTAATTAAACCACTCTCTTGATAAGTTCTCGTAACCTCAATATCGCCAAAGTAAATTTTTTCCACTCGAGTAGAGTTTGTTTCATTATTCTGATATGTTTCAGTAACTTTTCTAACTCTTTGTCCACCACTATCATAAACATAATATTCACTATCATTTTTTCCACTTGGTCTAGTTATAATATCAACATAGGCGATGTTATCTCGGTAATTCCAATGCAGATCTTGTGAGCCACTCAGCTTTAGTAAATTACCTCTTTCATCATAATTTTTATCTATATCATTTTCACTCACAGGTCTACTATCTATTATCGGCAAACTTCTATTGGAATTACCTGATATGTAAAATTCTTTAGTGGAACTATTTTTTCCATTATGCCTAATTTTTGTAATGTTACTTCCATAATCAAAGTCATAATATTCCGTGTAATTGCTAATCGCATTTTGGTTATTTAAATGCGGAATCGGTGTAATAATTTCTTCCTTTCCACTTAGCGCCGGATGTTCCTTTCCTGTTGCCTCAATTAGTCGATAAAGCGAATCATAATGATAATCGGACTTAGTATCTATACTTTTGTTTTTTGGAAAGATTGTCTTATAAGACTCATCATCCATTGTAGTAATGCTTCCTATTGGATCATACGTATAGTTGATATTTTGTAATTTCTTTTGTTCCTTTTGACTTTCTAGCTTAGTGAGCCGAAAAGTTTTAGGGTCATAGCTATAGCTGGTAACAACACCATTGCCATAGGTAATAGATGTACGTTGACCTTTAGGATTGTAACTGATATCAGAAACATAGGTTTTTATGTTTTCTCCTTGCTTCTTAAGGTTAATTTGTTTTACTCTTCCAGCTATATCATAAATTGGAATATGAGCATTATTTTGCGAATCTGTTTTTTCAATTATTTCACCTAAGGCATTATACTTAGCGACGAAATTAAACACTTCCAGCTCAAGATCTGCATGCACTGTAACAATACTTTCAACGCTTTTCCAATCTGCTTCTTGCTTATAGTTTTTTTCTTAAAAGAAAACTACTTTTTAATGTCTGACCTTTAAAATCATTTTCTTCGACTCTTGTAAGTCCTGCTTGGTCATAATGAGCAATCAGCGTTCCATAGCGATTGGTAGCTTTATCTTGAATGTCTTCAGAATAAAAGAATCTTTCAACGATATTGCTATTTAAATCTAGATCCTTATCAGTAACTTTTACTCTTACTGGCCGTTGCAATTTATCATATTCTGTATAAGTAAGTGATCCTTTGCCATCCCAATTATATACTGCACTTCCTGCAACATTTGCTAAATTCCAAGTTTCTCCGGCATCAATACTGGTGCTTTTTAAAAGCCCTGCCATCGAGTAAACGTGGATAAAATTCTTTATTTTTTCAGTTTCTTCCTTACCCTGATTTTGCTCATAAAATCTTGCATCAACACTTTTTAGCTCATTTCCTTGAATATCAAGTTTAACATGAGATTTTAACTCTACATTGCTTTGTCCATCCTTACTTAAGGTCTCTATCTGCAGAAACTTTCTTCCTAAACTGTCTAGATGCTCTATTGTTGGCGTGTTATAATGTTTTTCTGCTTTGCTGAGTGCATCTTTTTCATCCTTTAAAGCTGCCTTTTCTGCTGTATTCCATTTTTCGGTAAATTCTCTGTAATACTCTGAATCTTTTACCGTATCGTTAAGATCAAAATTTTTAGTACTCCATGAATAAAATTCTACTTTGCTGAAAAACCCTTTTGCCGTATCAATGCGAACATTCCTTAGCAGAGGATCATAATAAAGAGTGTCAGATACTCCTTGATTACGCACACTCTCTTCGAGGTCATAAAAAGGTGAATTACTATAAAAAGGTTCATACTTTTTCACCTCCGTGCCTTTATTGTTATATACAACTCTCCCTGATGCTAGCCACTTTTCACTCTCAGAATCAGTTAGCATTCTAGTCTCGAGGTTTCTACCAAAGCCATCAATGTGAGTTACAATTTGCCTTATTCTTGTAAAACTTCCTTCTGAAACATGAGTTTCTCTCTGCAAATTAATCACATGCACAGGTTGGCCATTTTTTCTCCAAGCATCTAAGTCATAATAAAAGAAGCTGGTTGCATTCTGTAAGTAGTACTCAGGACCATTTGCTCTATCTGCCAAGCCTAAAACATCTTCAAAATTTGGATTTTTTCTGACTTGATATTCGAGTAGTGGTTTATCACCTTTCTTTTCCCCTTTTTCACTGCCATAAAGAGATGTGGCAACTACCACCCCAAGTGGATTTAATATAACTTCTGAAACATTATCATTGTGATCAGTTAGTTTTACTGCCGTTAAACGTTGATAATCATATTCTACAGTAGTTTCATAATTTGAGCTTTCAGTTGCTTTTACTATCGTTTTTATTGGCAGTAAATTATACTGATCATAAACAACTGCAGTTTCACCACCGAAAACATCAATTACTTTTTCAGGTAAATAGTATTTATCACTACCACAATAGTACTGAGTAGGACTTGGCACCAACCAAAAGTCAGAAGTTTTTTTGTAGCCAAGATCCTCAAGCATTTGATCAGAGGTGATTTTTCCGGCAAATACTTCTTTTACTTGGCTATCTGAAAATGCCATAGCTTCGGTGTGGTGAAGAAGCGCTTGCTGCGTTACCGAGCCAAGCGGTAAAGTAGAATTTTGTTCTTCATTCCAATAGTAATTGTGACTTTCACTTAAGAGCCTTACTTGTGGACTCGTATAATTTAAGTTCTCTTCAAATTTTATCGTATTTTGCAAGGACTGTGTTACGTGAGTCCTTAAGTCATTAATATTAGTATAACCACTAACTGCAACTCTTAGGCCACCAATCTCAAAAGCTTGTGATTTATAGAGAGCTCCAAGTAAGTAAAATTCTTTAGTATTATTAACGTAAAAATTACGTTCTAAAGTGGCATGTAATTTTTGCTGCTCTGAATAATTATTTGGCTCTATTCTACGAGGGTAAGTAATACTTGCTGATTTAATGACATTACCATACTCATCAACTTCTAAAACAAAGTCGTGCTGAATACGTGGATCACAACAATTTCTTTCATAATGGTAATTGATAGTTTCTTGTAAATTCACAAAGAAAATTCCGTATTTGAATACTTTATGAGAGCTGTTTGTACTAAGCAATTTTACACAAGCACTGGACTCTGTTACCGAATATGGATGCTGATAAAGATCAGGATTTTCATCCCCATCTAAACCATACACTTCTTGTCTTAGCATTTGCCCTTGAATGGCGCGGTAAGCCTGTCTTTTATCCTCTATTGAGGTGATATTTTCATCAAATATTTGTGGCGTTATCTTTAGAGCTTCAGTATCTCCTTGGTAAAATTCTTTTCTGTAGCCCTCAACTAAATCTCCTGCTTTCTTATAAGCTCCAGTGTGATACCAGGTTTTGGTGTAAATCGGTGCTACATAATGTTCTTTTTGATCAATTGTAGCAAAATCTTCAGTATCCCAAGTTTCTACAAAACCAAATCCGCGAAATTCTTTTTCAGTGTAATCATAAAATCCATGATGATAACGATACTTATTGGTAAGTTTACTTCCTACTATATTGTCTATGGTTTCTATTTTTTCAACTACTTGTACTGGAAACGGCAGACTTGTTACCCACGGACGATTTTCTTTTCTATCTTGCAAGTAAAACTTAGTAGAAGCTGCATAATGAAGACGAGTAAGATTACCCATGTTATTATCTATTTGCTTCAGTAAGTGCGGTTTTACTCCATTGTAAAAATCATAATATAAATGCTGTAACTTTAAACTTTGATCAAGGTAACTAATAAGCAAACAGTTAGTTCCATTCCCTAGAATGTCAGCAAACTCAATTCGACCAATATGATTATAATCAACTGGTAGCTTTAAATTCACTGGTCTACTAAATGAATTACCACTGTTGTTATAGTAGATATCTAAGCTGTTGTGGTTAGCATAAACTAAATCTGTAGTACCAGAGCCATCAATATCAGCAAAGTAAAGTCTTTTTGTATTTAATCCATTTCTAAAATATGGAGCATTCTTAAATGTAACTTTTTCGCCGAATTTACCATAGCCAAGATTTGGCCAACATTCTACTTTACCGTTTTCTATTTTAACTAGATGGCTTTTACCATCACCAAACATGTCAGCAAAGCGTACTAAAGTACTCTCTGAACTGGCACGTTGATTTGGTAGATCTTTTGGCGCTTTACTGTAAATAGCTTTTTTGTATCCTTTTTTACCAGCAGATGGATATACTCTGACGCTTTCTCCTTCAAATACTACAACATCAGTTCTTCCATCTCCGGTGACGTCTATCATCTCTTGAATTTCACTACTTAGATTGACTACTTGCGATTCAAGAGGCTTAAATTCACTCCATTTACTATTACCATCAAAATCATGGTAACCCTGAAAACCACTTTCATTCACATAAAGCTGTAACTCACCGTTACCTTCTAAGCTCGTCAGTGAATAAGTAGTTTTACGAAGCAGCGATGGAAAACGCTCCAGTAGTTTAGCTTGAGCAAACTCTCCATCACCATTTGGTCTGAAATAAAGGATTGTGTTGCCATCGTTATATAATATTCCTTCAATACCTTCTTGATATAGATCTACCGATTGAAATCTTCGGTCATTTAGGTACCCAGCAAACCCTTGAATTTTTACCGGTTTAAAAGAGTTTCTATTATTTGAATTGTGAAGGTCTAAAAAATTTCCTTTTTCTTTTATGATAAGAGTTTTTTCACTGTCTGTGATTTTCCAATTTGAGTTTTCTTCAGAGATTTCTGCATTTTGTTCTGAAAAGACAAAATCTTGTTCTTTTAAAATCTGCAAAAGCTGTTTAGATGGCTTGTTACCATCTTTGAGTGTTACCGATGAAACTGTTGAAATGTAGGTAGAATCATCGCTGTTATGAGAAAAAACTAGAATTGGCGTAGTCTTAGTAAATCTTTTTTCTCCTCTTTCATAATAGCCAACTTGTTTTACAGCTCTTAAGTATGTAATCGTTGGTCTCTCGTCGTAATCAAAGTACGTTCCATTTACTAGCTTTGGCTCTTTACCCAGCTCGTCAAATCGATGATAAATCCTTATCGCTCGACATAAGAGTTCAGTTCTAACTGCAAATCCTGTAGTGTGTGAGGTAAACGGATCTTGACGGAGAATAGCTTCTCTTTGCTTACTGTACTTTTTATCTATCGGGCTGGTAAAATCGTTTTCATCATAATCAAACAGAACTTCAAAATGGTTGTGCTCTAATTCTTCATTATAACCATAAGCAATGCGATCTATTACTTTACCACCACCTTGTTTCTCTAAATTAGCTGTACTTGAGCGATAATAATAAAATATTTTATTTCCATATACATCTCTTGATTCCTCAAGTAACCATTCTGCTATGTGAGTATTACTCTTTGGATCATAAATTTGTGCTTGTTTATTTTTACCATAAATAGCAATGCTGCCATCTTTACTGGTAACTTGCCAATGAATAGTGTTATCACTTTTACTTACCAAACGTTCTATTTTAGCAAATAACCCTTCAACACGTGGCTGATAACAAGTAATATCATATTCGCTATTACTTGTTTGATTAATCGCAACCAAGTCATCTGCTCCTGTAAGTACGAAAATATCTTCATCATCATAAGTTGGAATTTTTTTGGATGTTTTTCTGATAATACTTGCTATTGAAACATTAAATCCTATACCAAATACTCCGTTACCACTACCAGAGCTGTAATCAACGCTTAAAGAAGGCGAAAAATTACGGCATGTTGGCAGTGGAACTGGTACTGAAAAGGATAGAGTACCAGTGAATGAATTCGCCTGAAAAGCTTCGCTTATTCCTTTTATCGCTCCACCACCTTTTGGCAGTTCAAGCTTTTTGGCCTCAATAGTAGACTTTTGTAAAGTATCTTTGTTATGTTCCATTTGATTTGATTGCGTGAAAACGCACTTTTATGTTATATATATACAAGATTTGAAAAAATTACGTCCAAAAAATCTTTAATTTTCGAAATTTAACAACTAAAAACTAACATGAAAACTCTTTTACAGCCAGTTTGTTTACCAAGATCCAGTGAGCTTTCAATTGCCGAGTACATATATATACAAGATTTAGAAAATTTTCGTCCAAAAAATCTTCAATTTTTGAAAAATTTTTCTCGAATTTGAAAACCTTATTTATCCCCAACATGATTTTTCTACTTTCAGAGGTTCTTTTATTATTCTAATCTGATATTTTATATGTTTTTATATATGTGTATATTTTTATATATGTATTATATATATATATTATATATATATATATATTATATATAAGGGTTTCAGGAAGCTAGAATCCTCCATATTGGCGGACTTCAGATATGCCGTTCCTAGGAACGATTTTAGGAATGCATGGTGAAACCCCGCCATACAGGCTAGTTCTAGATTCCTGATTCCTAATTCCTGATTTAGGAAGCCAGTAATTAGGAACGGAACTTAAGGTTATAGAGAGCATACTTTTCAACTATTTTCCTCTTAAAAATTTAAGCTATTCTTTTAATAGCGAAATCTAAATTTTTAGCTCTTTAGGTGATATTGAATTTCAAAATATGGAATTCTTATATATTTTTAATATAACTTTAGGAAGCTTGAGCTACCCATTCTTTGAAATCCATTCAAAATAGGTTCCAAAAACCTGAACTGTATTATTTTAAATTGCATCAGTATTATTCTCAAAAAAAAAATAACAGAATATCAATAGATTAAAAATCGCATCAGTATTATTTATTTTTGCTCCTGTCCTACATAACAGCATTAATAACTCTCATCCTTAAAAGCATCAATTTGTTTTTAAGGAAAGTTATGAAATTACAAAACTACCATATAGTTATTAAAAATGTAAAATATCAAGCTTATAGACTGAAACTTGCTAAGTGCTTTATTAATGAAGCTCACGAAGATCTTGAGCAAGAACTCTTCTGTGAAATTTGGCCATGCCTTGATCAGTATGATGAAGATAAAAGTAGCTTTAACACCTTTGTAGCAAGATTAACTGAAAACAAAGCTATTAACTTGCTAAAGAAACAGCGATGTGCAAAACGTGATATCAACAATTACATTAGTATTGATGTAACAGAGCTACTTGAGGGTGAAATAACAAAACGCATTGATGTAGACTATATGATCTCGGTTTTACCAAAGGAATGGCAAAATATATGTGAGCAACTTAAATTTTTCAACTTACATGAAGTTGCCAAAATGAACAACGTTTCAAGAACCACTTTAAACAATATTATCAAGAAGATACGTGCCAAACTTTTTCCTATTTACTACGAAGGCAAAAAGAAAAATTGAACAAAATTTTTGCCTTTCTTGTATATATATACATCGTAGCATGGATAAATAATGGTTCTTAAAATTTTGAATAATAATGAAAGATTGCAAACAATATCAACTGTAAAAATGGTCATCTTTGGTCCTTATGGTATTGGTAAAACAAGTCTCCTAAAGACCGTAGATGAACCAACACTTTGCCTTGATTTTGAAGCAGGGCTTCTTGCTGTTCAAGATTGGCAAGGAGATTCAATTAGTCTTCGCACTTGGAATGAAGCTAGAGATATTGCTTGTCTTATAGGGGGGCCTAATCCTGCGCTGAAATCTGATCAAGCATATAGCCAAAGACACTATGAACATGTATCTAGTAAGTATAAAGATCTTTTCTCTGAGTTTTCTAAATACCGATGCATTTTTGTAGATAGCATAACCGTTGCTTCACGTTTATGTCTTTTATGGGCAAAAATGCAACCTGAAGCTTTTTCTGAGAGATCGGGAAAACAGGACATGAGAGCTGCCTATGGATTACTTGCGCAAGAAATGATGGCCTGGCTCAACCAATTTCAGCATATCAGAGACAAAGACATCATCATAGTTGGCACTTTAAGTCAGTACTTAGATGATTTTAACCGTCCAAACTGGCTACCTCAATGTGAAGGGACTAAAACTGCTAGTGAAATTCCTGGGATAGTTGACGAAGTAATCAGTATGGTTGGAATCAAGAAAGATGATGGAACGGAGAAGCGCTCTTTTGTTTGCCACACTTTAAATCCCTGGAGATACCCAGCTAAGGATCGTAGTGGACGTCTGAGTATGGTTGAAGAACCACACTTAGGTAAGCTGCTTACAAAGATTAAAAGCAAGTTTTAAAATTTAAACATGGAGAGTGATATATGTTACAAAACCTATTAACTGATTTTAACACTGTAAAACCGCAAAGTAGACTAATACCTAAAGGTACAATAGTAAAGGTAAAAATGACAATCAAGCCTGGAGGTTATGAGCATTGGTTTACTAAAAGCCCTACTACCGGTAGCATTTATTTAAATACAGAATTTACCGTTATTGAAGGTCTATATGAAAAGCACAAGATTTACCAAATAATTGGTATTAAAAGTAATAAAGCAGAAGATACTTGGGGAGAAATGGGTCGCTCTATGCTTCGCAGTATCTTGGAATCAGCACGTGACATTCATCCACATGATAACTCAGAAAGTGCAATCCTTGCTCGTAAGCTAAATTCAATTGCAGAATTAAATGGGTTGAAGTTTACAGTAAAGGTAGGTGTTATAACTGATGAATATGGAGAGAAGAACAAAATTGCCTCAGTAGTTACTCCAGAATACCGCAAAAATTATGAAATTGACAGAGTACCATTTTGAAGTACGACGAGGAAAAGCTTTGGTCTGCTGTCGTTACTAGAGGTATTCAGGACGCAGTAGGAAAAAACCCAAAGCTAAGAGAAGAAGCAATTAATTGGCTGAATTCAAAATCTTTTGAAACTGTTTGTGAGCTAGCTAATCTCAACTTTACACGTATGAAAAATATGTATGGGAATTTTATGTCTAAAAAGCAAAAAGAGTTAAAGATGTTATTGATTGATAATATCAAGGAGTGTGTTTCTTACCTACTTCCAAATGGTGAGTTTTACCGAGAAAAAACTTATATTGGAGACTTAAATGGAAATACAATTACAGTTAAAATAGTAGGTAAGGAAGCTGGTGATTGGCGTAATTTTACTGAAGGAACTGGTGGTGATATTATTGATCTTTGGATTTTAATTAAGGGTGATATATATTCTGCTAGAAAGTGGCTCAATAAAAAATCAAAGAGTGGAGAAAAAAAAGGGGGGAAAAGAGAAGAAAAAATATTTTCTGTAAAGCAGTACTTAAGTGATCAATCACCAATACCAGAAGATATAATAGCTCCACGAATTCTCACTCCAGGTGGTCTTTTAGTCATTGGTGGTACGCCAAAGGTTGGCAAAAGTTATTTTCTTCTCTCTTTGCTTGCACATCTTGCAGCAGGAGTGTCGTTTCTTAAGATGAAGTCAGCAAGACCGCTAAAAATAGTCTATCTGCAAAATGAGATGGAGTACAATTATATCAGGGAACGCATACAACAAATCATAACTAATCAAAGGCTGCCAAATCTAGCAGAAGAAAACTTGATTGTTACTACAAAGATGAGATTAACTTTAAATGATGAAGGTATAGAGAAAATAAAAGATATTATAAAAGAAAAGTTTGATATCAAAATGATAGACCTTATCGTTTTGGATTCCCTTGACTATGAAAATATATTTTCTGGCCTGCAAAGCAGAGTAGAAAAACTACGTTCTATAATTAATCCTATGGCTGGAATCATTATTACACGTCACACCAGAAAAGTATCGACAGCTACACTCGCAAAAAGCCCTTTTCAAGCTTTAATTGGTGCTAATGCTTTAAGAAGCTTTTATACATCTGGTATTGTAATGTTTCAACCAAGTAAACGTGCAAATGTCTTGCAAGTAGTATATGAACTAAGAAACGGTAAATCAATACCAGCAAAATTCATTAGCAGGGTAAATGGGCGTTGGCAGAATTCTAAAATTATAGCTACGGCTTAACTTGTCCGCAAAAAACGGATACTATGGTAGAGCTAAAGACTCAGCTTTTGCAAAATATCAGATCTTGTCTTTTTCATCTACTACCAAGAGGGACATTTCGTGGTGATAAGTTTTATGTAGGTGATGTACAGGGTAACAAAGGCAAAAGTACTGTAATAGAATTAACAGGCGAAAGAGCTGGATTATGGAAAGATTTTGCAACAGGAGAAGGCGGTGACATTATTGACCTTTGGGCAACGGTACATGGGAAGAATGCCAAAATAGAATTTCCTGAAGTAATGGCTTCAATAAGTGAATGGCTTGGTCTTAAGAAACAAAACAATATCAGAAATCTAGAACAATATCTGACTTGTAGTTGGAATTACTACGATGAAAATAACCAATTGATTGTAATAGTCTATCGTTATGATCCTCCTTTAGAGAAAAAACAGTTTAAACCATTTGATGTTAAAAAACAAAGATTCAAAGAGCCAGAGATAAGGCCACTCTACAACGTTCCGGGTATTTTAAGGTCCGATAAAGTTGTTCTTGTAGAAGGAGAAAAATGCGCAGAAGCACTTATAGAGAAAGGAATTACAGCTACAACTGCGATGTTTGGAGCAAATGCGCCTATTGATAGAACAGATTGGACTCCGCTAAAAGGTAAACATATTATCATTTGGCCGGACAATGATGAAGCAGGTAATAAATATGCCAAAAACGCTGAAAAGAAGCTTTTAGAACTTGGTGTTGCATCACTTGCTACGCTTAAGATTCCACCGAATAAACCAAGGAGTTGGGATGCTGCTGATTGTCTGTTAGAGGGAATAAATGTTTCGGAATTTATTGAAAAAAACTCAAGAAAAATAATTATTAAACCACCACTTGATATTTTCATCTGGAGTGTAGAGCGTTTTGTAGGTCCAGTACCAAAGCAAAGATTCTTGGTTGAAGGATTATTTCCTTTGGGTGTAACCTCCATTTTGGCTGCAATGGGAGATACAGGCAAAGGTATGCTTCTTCTTGACCTAGCCCTCAAGGTTGCAAGTAGCATAGACCAGGTGTGTGGATTTGGCCCACCTGTTACTGAACATGGGTCTGTGGTGGTATTTTCCGCAGAGGATGATACAAATGAAATACATCGTCGCTTAGAACGACTTGATCCAAAATGCGAGAGATTAAAATATAAAGATAGGCTATTTATTGTACCATTGCCAAATATAGGAGGATCATTTACCATACTTAAGAATGTTCGCGGTAAAGTTGTAGAAATATCTCCAGAATTTGAGTTGGTAATGAAGCAGCTGAGCAGAATAAAGGATTTAAAGCTCATTATATTTGATCCCCTTGCTTCTTTCATTCATGCAGATTTAAATGCTGACCCAGCAGTAGGGGATTATCTCATGTGTTTATTATCTGATTTAGCATGTAGCACTGGAGCTTCAATAATTACTGCACATCATATGAGAAAGCTGAAGGGAGAAAAGCCTATATCAACAGTAGAGCAAGCACGAGATGCTATTCGAGGTACTTCTGCTCTCGTAAATGGAGTCAGGTGTTCTTTTGCTTTTTGGCCTGTTGAAGATATGACTAAACCAATGATTTTTAGATCAATTGGAAAAATCCCAAGACAAAATGCCTTATTTTATGGAGCTGTTGTTAAGGCAAATGGCCTGGCTGATCGTACTGTACGTACTTATCTGAGAAATGAAGAAACAGGGCTATTGGAAGACATTACTGAACAATTAAAAGCTCAAAATATTAGCGATAAAGATCTTAAAATATATCTTATTGATTCAATTGCGCGAGCTGCTATTTCAGGACATCCATTTACTCATACAGGAAGTGCAGGAATACATAAACAACGACATAAATTGCCTGAAGTTTTTCATAGTATGGGAAGGGATAGACTAGAGCGTATAGTGCAAGAGCTTTTACAAGCAAAGCAAATAGTTAAAGGAATGGCTAATGGTTCAAAAGAAGATAAATGGCTTGATGTAAAAACAGGACCATTTGCACGTGGGGTGGGAAAATTTATTCATGGAGCTGAAATTATTTCTTTAAAGCCAGAGTAAAAAAACTATTTTTGATAACAAAAAATTCTATTTTTTTATAGTCAAAGTAAAAGGATTAATGCGATAACCATGTGATGATCTCTGCCAGCCAAGGGTTTGTATTACATCATCACGTTCAATACTTAATCCTAATTTCTCAGCAAGTGTAGCTTTGATTGTTCTTTGCATCTTATTTAATGGCTTTCTGATTTGTTGTTCTAAATCTGCTTCTAAACTAAGTCCCAAGAGTTTTTCTAACTGATTAATATTGAGAAGTGTATGTTTTTCAGGTGGTAATTCTTTCTCACAGTCATGTAAAAATTGCCTAAATAATATTCGAAAAATATTAAGACATGATGCAGCTTTTTTATTTATAACTTCAATACTATTAACATATACCATACCTTTAACTACCTGTAACTCCAAAAGCTTTGTTGGTATAATTGGTTCAACACGTTTAAGCGAAATATATGAAGCTGGTAAAACTTGCAAAGAAGTATTTTCTACTACCTTTGCTACTCCTCTTTTAGCTGCCTCTCGGAATATCTCAGTTACAGTCTTAAGCTGACAAAACAGTTTCACCATTGGCACTACATATAGATTCAGTAATAGATTTGGTATATCTTTTTTTAGAGTGATGAGAACTGTAGGGTGAACTCTAAGTTTATCTATAGTTAAAAATATCGCATCAGTACAAAAATCAAGGATTATTAGATTTACAATACGACCTTGATTACAAATATAATAAACTCCTTTTTCTACTTTTTCCCACATAAGTTTTGAATCATTCAACTTTGTTTCAAACCAGTCTATGACCTTTTCTGTATTTAAGTATATGGATAAGAGATGAAATCTCTGTTTTTGATAAGTATTAGGCAGAATATGACGAGAACAGTTTTCACAAATAGCGTCATCACATGCTTCATCAAAGTCTGAATCGATAAAAATCTCATTGCTACAACTTGAATCAATTACATTTGGCCAATCAAGATGATCTTCTTCACGAGAGCAAACAATATAGTACCTTTCTTGCATTTTTATCAATCCAAGATCAAATAAGTATCTTGCTGCTTGAATGTGATTTTGACTTGGATTAACCCAAGAACTATTTGAACTTAAAAGATCAGCAATTTGCTCGTGAAAGGATTTTAAGACCATAAGATTGTTCCATATGTTTCTTTAGCTCCTCTCTTTCTTTTTTATTGAGCGGATGCTCTGAATAATAAATTTCCCCACTTGATTTGAAAGAAAATGTTACCTTTTTGTTTTGGAACATTACTTTAGCTGATTGAATAGATTGTAGTATGTTGCCAATAGATGGCTTTAAAATATGTAACTCTAGTGCAATAGGATCATACGGCTTTACACTCAAAGTAAGATATGTATTACTATTTTTAAAATAATCTGACTTAAAATTTAACTCAAATATACAAATATTAGGATCAGAACCCTCTATACATGCTTGAAGGAATTTGTGCACTTGTAGTGGAAAGTTCTTATCTTGTATATTTACAAAAGTACATTCGCAGTCAAAATACCCACTTACAATACTATTTGCTATTTCCACAGCTTTATTGGTATTTTTAGCACAGAGATTAACCTTTGTACCATCAATCGAAAAATCTAAAATCATCCACTCAGGTTTATGGCCATGAACAACTTTGTTTGAATTAAGCAGTAAATCCATGTCACTTCCTCGACGTACAAACATATATATCCGATCTTGATGATGGAAAAAACCCTGCAATTGGTTTTCAAACTTCAGTATCTGCTCTACAGCTTCTTGTGACATAAATTCCTTGAATGAAGTGTTTATTTGTCTTGGTGATTTCTGTAGAGCAAATGATACGAAACCTCTCTTTTGTACTTTATCAAAGTGATAGACAGATTTTAGAAGTTCACAATTTATGTGAAATAGTAAAAATAACAAGGATCTTTTATCATACTTAGTATTATTTTTTATCAGGTACGATCTCATTAACTCTTGAGTAAGGGCAAATCTTGCTACTTCACTAACTGTAGCCTCAAGTTTTGTACGATCAAAGTGGCTAATGAGATAATAGTTAAAAAGAGAGTCAGAGTAACTGGTAAGTATCTTACGTTTTTGTTGAGTGGATCTATCATCATAACCTCCATCTTGAAAAAGCTGCCCATTTAAATGACTTTTAAAGCAATGCTGAAAAATGATGCTCAGTTGTTTACCAGAAAGGGAATCTAACCAAGACTGACGTATCTTTGAATCTTGAAAGCGATCTAGTAAAAGATTAACGGGAACTTCTAAATCACTCTCCCAAAATTCGTAACTTGGATGAACATTCATAACAGATTAAATAAGCTATATTATACATAATATGATAATTCAAGCAAAGATTTTTTGGACATAATTTTTTCAAATCTTGTATATTTAATTAAGGAGAATTTGTGTGAACTAGATAGCTTTCTTAAATAAGGTGTGCATTGGTTTAGTTTAATAGAAGTCTCCTAACCTTATAAAAAAACTCACAGGAAGAAAAACATGCAAAAAGGGGAATTAACTATTAATTGTCGTTATGAGCCTCACAGATTGGCTGGTACATATTTGGCAAATGCTTATGAACAATTGTTGAAATATAAAATAAAGGAGGTAGAAGAAAATGGTAACGGTAAGCTTGTATGCAAGAGTTTCATCAAGACAACAGGCACAGGAGAATACAATAGAGAGTCAGATTGTAGAGTTGGAGCGTCGCATTAGTAGTGATGGACATGAGTTATTAGATGAGCATAAGTTTGTCGATAATGGTTATAGTGGATCAAATTTAGAACGTCCTGGCTTAGAGAGTTTACGTGATAGAGTAGCAGAAGGTAAGATTGATAAGATATACATTCATTCACCTGATCGGCTATCACGTAAATTTTCATATCAAATGATCTTACTCGAAGAGTTTAAAAAGGCTGGATCTGAAATAGTATTTTTGAATCATAAGTTTGATGATAATCCTGATTCCCATTTATTTCTACAGATTCAGGGAGCAATAGCAGAGTATGAACGTGCAAAGATTATGGAACGAAACCGTAGAGGTAAACTTCATGCGGCCAAAGCTGGGTGTATAAGTGTGATGGGTAGGGCGCCTTACGGTTATCGCTACATAGCAAAACATGTAGGTGAAGGAAGTGCTCAGTTTGAAATTAATCAAGAAGAAGCGGATGTAGTGTGCAAAATATTTAATTGGATTGGCCAAGAAA
Source organism: Wolbachia endosymbiont (group A) of Sympetrum striolatum (assembly GCF_947250715.1). Taxonomy (NCBI): domain Bacteria; kingdom Pseudomonadati; phylum Pseudomonadota; class Alphaproteobacteria; order Rickettsiales; family Anaplasmataceae; genus Wolbachia; species Wolbachia endosymbiont (group A) of Sympetrum striolatum. The sequence continues at coordinate 1,501,105 of NZ_OX366342.1, read as the reverse complement.
GAGTAAGCATCAATGAAGTTATACGTAGACTTAGCGAGATACCGGTAATAACACAAACAGGAAAAGAACGTTGGAAAAGAAGTACTATCTGGAAAATGTTAAAAAATCCTGCTTATATAGGACGAGCAGCTTATGGTAAAACTAAGGCATGCTCGAAACCACAAGTAAGAAAGTCAAAAAAAGGAACTTGTGGTAGACTCAAAAATGGTCATTTTAGTAATGATAAAGAGAACTGGATTTATGTTTCAGTGCCAAAAATAATCAGTGATAATTTATTTGATTCAGTGCAAGTACAGCTAACTGAAAATAGACAAAGAGCAAGAGTACGGGAAAGAAAAGAAACGTTTTTGTTGCGTAGTTTAACAGTATGTCAGCGCTGCCAATATACTTATTGTGGTGCATATAGTAGAAATCAACGTTATTCTTACTACCGTTGTTCTGGCTCCAGGTCTAATGGCAACAGAGTATGTGACAACAAATCAATACGTACTGATGTACTCGATACAGTTATATGGGAAGAAGTTAAGAGTATATTAAAAGAGCCAGATAGGATTGCAAATGAATATCAACGTAGATTGTCAGAGAACAAAAAACCTTTACATAATCAAACACGTGAAAAGCAAGAAAGTAAGCTAAGATTAAGTATCAAAAAATTTATCGATAGCTATGCCAAAGGGTTTATAAGCCAAGAAGAATTTGAGCCAAGAATTACAACAATGAAACAGCATTTGAAAGAAATTGAGGAGGAAAAAGAAAAAGTACTTGATCAAGAGAAATTACAACAAGAATTGAGCCTTGTTACAGATAGCTTGAAAAACTTTTCCTCAAGTGTTGAATCAAAGCTTGATCAAGTAGATTGGCAGACTAAGCAAAATATTATTAGAATGTTAATTCATCAAATTGAAATCAACCATAACCACTTGTATATAGTATTTCGAATAAAAAGTCTTGCAAATTTTGATCAAAATAGCCATAATAGAATCATGCAATGTTGTACTAGTCGTACAGACACTGGGATCCAGCTTCTATGCAACTTAATTAAAAACGTTTGTTTTAGCGTAAGACAACTACCTTTAGCTCATCAGCTCAGTTATAAGCAAAATTTCTGGATCCCAGTGTCTGGGCACTGGGATGACACCATTTGCTGTGCAATTTACCTTCAAAAACGAATGTTCGTACAGCTATGAGTGAGATCAAAGAATTGCAGAATTAAGTGTGAATGGTTACAAAGTAATTTCAAAGTGCATTTGCAGTTGGACTGGCTGAATGGATATACTTAATGAAAGTCCCATTTCACGGTGTTCAAATCTACTCCTTCTTGTACCATCTCCCAAAGTGGGCTCATTTCTCTCAGTCGGCCAATATTTTTAGCAACAAGATCTGCTGCGTACAAAACTTCTTCTTTAGTTGTAAATCGGCCTAGGCCAAATCTAATTGATGAATGCTCAAGGTCGTGGCCATTATTTAGCGACCGTATGACATAGGAAGGCTCAAGAGACGCAGACGTGCACGCAGAACCAGAACTTACTGCTAAATCCTTGATTGCCATGATGAGAGACTCACCCTCAACATAGGGAAAGCTCAAGTTTAGGTTGCCAGGAATTCTATTTTCATAATCACCATTTAAAACGATATCAGGAAATGCTTCTTTTATCTTATTGTACAAAATATCTCTCAGTCCTTCCAATTTGCTTGCTTCTGTTTCCATTTCTTCTTTAGCGATACGTGCCGCTTCACCAAAACCAACTGCAAGAGGTGTTGGAACTGTTCCAGAACGCATACCTCTTTCTTGTCCACCACCACTAATCAATGGTATCAGCCTAACACGAGGATTCTTTCTACGGACATATAATGCGCCTATTCCCATAGGTCCATAAATTTTGTGGCTAGAGAGACTCATAAGATCAATGCACATCTCATTAACATCAATTGGAACTTTTCCAAAGCTTTGAGCTGCATCTGTATGGAAAAATATATTATGCTTTCTGCATATTTTACCAATCTCCTTTACAGGCTGAATTACTCCGATTTCATTATTTACCATCATCACTGAAACCAGGATTGTTTTATCAGTAATTGCTTCCTCAAGCTTTGATAAATCTATAATTCCGTTTTGCTTAACAGGCAAATATGTAACTTTAAAGCCTTCATTTTCCAGATGCCGACAAGAATCCAGAACACACTTATGCTCCGTGCAGACAGTTATTATATGATTTCCTTTATTTTTGTAAAAGTGAGCAATGCCCTTGATTGCTGTATTATTTGACTCAGTTGCACCTGAGGTAAAGATAATTTCTTTGCTATCTGCGTTCACCAGATCAGCGATGTGTTTCCTTGCTTTTTCCACTGCTTCTTCAGCAGTCCAACCAAATGAATGGCTGCGAGAGTGTGCATTACTGAACTCACCAAAATAAGGTATCATTACCTCCAAAACACGGGGATCCACTTTAGTAGTAGATTGATAATCAAGAAATATTGGTAATTTTATTTTAGTATCATGTATTTTCTTACTTTCAAAATTCATAAAGCTACCAAAGGGACAAAATTTACAACTATTTAATAGCACTAAAACTTAATTTTTTCAAGGTATAATCTTGCATCAACAAACATTGTCACCAAAGGGATGTGTGTATGACGCTGGTTCACTCTGTGATGGTGTCATTCCAGCGCCCCTATGATGTCATCCGAGTAGCTGACACTGGTTCACTCTATAATAGTATCATCCGAGTAGCCCCTTCTTGTATCTTGAAAAAAGCATCTAGTGTTTTAAGCTTAAACATTAGATGGAGAAGGGAAAATTTTGTCAATAATCTTAGATATAAAATCTGTGGTAAAGTCAAGAATCCCTTCTCAAAAGTATAGGCTGGACGGTATCGTAGAAAGACCTGAATGGTTCTAATTCTGTATTCACAAGACTAGCCTTACTTTTCATTTTTAATGGTAACGTATGGGGTTATATATGATCAACAACTTTTTGGGCATAGATATATCAAAAGATCGCTTTGATGTTTTTCTCTCATTTATAAGCAAAAAAGGAAAGCGTGAAACTAGAAAAAGAAGCTTTAAGAACGATGGTTTCAAAGTCTACTGAATTTTCTACACAAACATAATGTAGAAAAAGTAAAAACCTGCATGGAATCTAATGGTTGTTATAGCGAAGCACTGGCTGAATTTCTACACAATGCTGGACATTTTGTAAGTGTTGTAAATCCTTATTGCATAAAATCTTATGCAAGGAGTAAGCTGATACGACAAAAGAATGATCAGACCGATGCAGAAGTTATTGCTGATTATTGCCAAAGACAGGAACCTTCTAGTTGGACACCACCTTCTCCTGAAATGAAAAAATTAAAACATCTTTATCGTTGCTCAGTTGCGTTAAAAGATGAGTTAACATTAGTAAATAACCACTTAGAAAAAAAAGAGAGACTGCCTAAAGAAGTTGCAAATGCTTGGGAAGACCTTGCAATGAATATAGCTCAAAAAATAGAAACAATAAAAAACTCCGTACGTGAACTATTAAATCAACACAAAGAATTGTTGGAAAATTTTCAACTTCTATTGACTATTCCAGGCATAGGAGAAGAATCAGCAATAGCTATTTTAGCTGAAGTTTCTGATATAGAGGTTTTTAGAGATGCCAGGCAATTGGCAGCATATACAGGAGTTATACCACGAAATATGACGTCAGGTTCCTCTGTATATGCCAAACCCAGATTAAGTAAATCCGGTTCACAAACATTACGTAAGGCACTTTTCTTTCCTGCCATAGTAGCTAAGAATCACAATCCTATCATTATGAGCTTTTGCCAAAGATTAAAGGAAAAGGGTAAGCATAATATGGCCATCGTTGGTGCTGCAATGCGTAAGCTACTCCATATCATTTTCGGTATTCTGACATCCAAAAGTGCTTTTGATCCTAACCATATCAAAAACTACAGGGCTAGGAGGTTGACTGAAGGTTTAGTACTTTAAAATCAAAAATGCTTCCTATCTATCTTATGTAAAGTGGTATCTTACACAAATTTATTGAATGTTGTTGGTTAGTGGATATGTTGATAAGTAAACTTCATCTGTTTTGTGCGTATAAAACTAATTTACTTATCAACATATCCACTAACTATAATCTGTGTACTGTTACACAATTGGAAGTATTTTTTGATTTTATGATGCAACTTGGGAAATTTTATAATTTTTTTGTTGACTAACAAGACGGTATCTCCTCTTTCTTTGAGGTCATTTAGCACTCCCAACCAGAAGTTAGCTCCTTCACTTTCAGCCAAATAAAAACCTAATACTTCTTTTTTGCCATTTTGATCTATGCCTAATATGTTATACATGCATTTACTTACGCAATGCCCGTCCTCTTTGACTTTAAAAAACCATGAAAACTATCGGATATACAGACTGCAGCGGGCGACTACGCCATTCGTTGATTACTGGTAGCAATTTGTCAGTAATACTTGATATCTCTGCCACCGATATTTTGTGATCATAAATTTCCTCAACATGTGACACTATATCTCTATAGCCCATACCACTGGCAAATGTGCTCAAAATCTTCGTTTCAAGCTCTGGATGTAAGTTTGTTTGCCTTTTTTTGACTATTTGTGGTTCGAAACTTCCTTCCCTATCTTATTGGCGTCAAAAGCTCAAATGACCCTGCGCTTGTACGTAAAGTCTTTGCATTCCTCCCATTTCTTCGATTATTCTCTTCGCTTTCAGCCGACAAGTGGTTTTCTATTTCACCTTCCAGGCTTACCTCCAGCAACTTTTTTATAAACGGTGTTAATGCTCCATCTCTTCCTGTCAACGGTCTTCCTTCTCGTATAGACGACAGGATATTTGTTTCTAATTCTTTATAATCTACCAAACCGGTAGTTCTGTTTACTACTTTCTGACTCATTGTCAAACCTCCATTTTTTTATATCAATTTATTACTTTTTTTTCGGTTTGACACAGTTTATTTAACACTCCCTTTCTATTAATTCTTTCGTCTTGTCAGACTTATGAAAACTCGCATTGTCAAACCTAGCCAGGTTTTAATATTGGCATAAGCCTATTTTCAACATACGCTTCAAAAAGCTCACTGTTGCAATATCCCTCATGGTGCCTCTTCACTTAGGGCTCCAATTATTTCTTCCTTTGTATCCTGGTTTCTCCGCAAATAGCCCTTTTCCTCTTCGAGACCATCCATATTCATAAAATTCGTTGTCTTCTATACCTGATTCATCTATGAATACTAAATTTTCTTCATTTATTTCTGCTACCTTTTGTATGACTTCCTTTCGTTTTCCTTCATCCCTTTCCTGGTAGAGAAAAGTTTTTTTTATACATATAGTTCACTTTTTTAAGGTAGTTATATACTTTGTCTTTGCACATATTGCCAAATTTTTCAATTATCTTTTCAACTCTGATTTTCATCTAGAAATTCGATAAAGCTATCTAAGTCTTTAATTTTATGAATATGCCCCTTTTGATAGCCTGAAGATGGTTTTATGCTTCCTGTTTCTTCTCTTCTTTTCCTCCACCAATATATTGTTTTTCTATCAATTTTGAACATCTTCCTCCATAGTCATTTTTTTCTCGTCTACTACTTTCAAAACACGTTCCCTCAGATCCTCACTTTGGCATCATTCTACCTTATCCAAAGCCATTTTATACCTTTTTATCCCTTCTGAGGTAACCTTTTTTCAGTTAGCTATAGGTATAAAATAATGGAGTATGTCTCTCCATCATTCAACAGCAATCACAGTATGTTTTTACAAATTTGAAAATTAGTGTTAAATAAAAATATAAATGCAAAAGGAAAAGAAATGATTGAACTTAAAGGCCAAGAAATTTGTGCAGGCGGAAATAAGAAAAATTTGATTATTTTTTTACATGGTTGGGGCTCAAGTGGCGATAATTTCATTCACCTTGCTAAAGTTATGAGCAAGTTTTTACCCGAGTCATATTTTGTAGCACCCAATGCTCCGTTTGAAAGAGAAATAGGTGATGGTTATCAGTGGTTCAGCTTGGAAGATCGTAGTGAGGAAGCGCTATATAATGGAGTAAAAAATGCTACATCAATTGTAAATCATTTCATTGATACAAAATTAAAGGAGCTTAATTTAAAAGATACGCAACTTTCTTTGGTTGGATTTTCTCAAGGAGCAATGCTTGCAATACATACAGCTCTCACCCGCTCTCAATCCTGTGCATCAGTTGTTGCATACTCTGGTAGGTTTCTTTCACCTTCAAAAACTGCACCAGAGATCAAGTCAAAACCTAACATATGTGTTATCCATGGTGATGCTGACGACGTGGTACCTTTTTCGTCCCTCGACTTAGCGGTTAAAGCTTTGAAAGAAAATGGAATAAATGTTGAAGGGCACCCAATTCATGCATTAGGGCATATTATTAATGAAGAGGGGATAAAATTAGGAGTAGAATTTATCAAGAAGAATTTTAAAAATTAATTTTCATGCACTTGTTTTGCTTTGGTTATGGATATGTGGCTAAATTTTTATCGAAAAAACTGCTGAACTTAGGTTGGAAAGTCAGTGGCACATCAAGAAGTAAAAATATACAAAATGTAATCCTCTTTAATTATGAGAAAGTTAGTCAAGATCTGCTTAAAAGCGCAACGCACGTTTTAATTTCTATTCCTCCAGATGGTGATGATGTTATGGAGAGATATGGTGATTGCCTGCAAAATGTTAAATGGTTTGGTTATTTGTCTGCAACTAGCGTTTATGGTGATTACTCTGGTAATTGGGTGAATGAGGAATCTGAAACAAAACCTATAGAAATCAGAGGAGAAAAGCGCCTTAGATCTGAAAAGAAGTGGCTGAATAGCAAACTGCCTGTACATATTTTTCGTTTAGCTGGAATATACGGTCCTGGTAGGAACGTGTTAATTGACTTGCAGCTTGGCAAAGCAAAAAATGTGAAAAAAGAAGGGCATTTTTTTTCTCGTATTCACGTTGAAGATATATCGAACATTCTATTTTCTTCCATGCAAAACATAAAACCTGGTGAAGTATACAATTGTGCAGATGATTTACCCACTACACAATCTGAAGTGATAATGTATGCAGCCAAACTCCTCAATGTTAGTCCTCCAGAGCCAATTGAGGTTTCTTCCTTACCAGATTATGCACAGAGTTTTTATTTAGGGTCAAAAAAAGTAAGTAATGTTAAAATTAAAAAAGATCTTAATGTCTCTCTAATTTATCCTAACTATAAGGTGGGATTAGAGAGTTTGCATGTAAAAAAAACTGAAATCACATTAGAATGAAGTAGATAGACCTATTGTTTAGTTGTATCCGTTCAGCAAAGTGGCAAAATAGGTAGGCGAGATAAACCAAAAAATCAAGAAAAAAGTAAGTTTACAACAAATGGTGTCATTCCAGTGCTTGACACTGGAATCCAGCCTTTCCATAATCATCAAAACATTGTATTTTAACGTAAAACAGCTATTTTTATGCTCACCAACTTAATAAAATTCCTGGATCCCAGTGTCTGGGCACTGGGATGACAAAGGAGAGCAGTGTCAAGCACTGATCACTTTTGCTTCAATATTTGCACATTAGCCATGCCTTGAATCAATACGTTTAGTTCTGTAATTGTGTCCGCTCAGACTAATGTTCTCTAGGTAAGATTGTGGAGTATTCGTTGCAGCATTTGGCTGTTCAATTACGCTAGTTGGTATAATACTTCTATTTCTTTCAAAATTTCCATCTCGTATAGCTTCCAGAACGCTTTTTCCTCCTAAAAGACAGTTTTCTCCTAAACTTTTCCCCTTATCTTCTAACTCGTTAAGCCTTGCTTCGCTCTCCTTATCAATCTTTACTTCTATTTCATTACTATTTTCCTTAGGATTTAGATGAATACTGATTTTTCCTGCTTCACTATCAAAAGATAATGTTACACCTTGCTTACAAACATCCAGATAATTTCTTTTTCCGTTGTAGCTTTCAACTCTTACTATACTTTTCCCAATTTGCAGTATACCAACTCTTAAGTTTAAACCTTTATTCTTTTCATTGCTTAGGATTTTTGCAACTTCAACAGTACTATCTTGTGGATATTTTATACAAAAGCACTCATTATCTATCTCTACTTTTAATTCTAATTTGTCCTTTTGAGCTTGCTCATTTTTGTTTACAATACTTTCATATGCTGCATTTTTTAGATCGTTTTCAATTTCCTTACATTGTGCAAAGAGATCATTTACATAATCAGAATCAGAAGTTACATGTCCTAGCTCACCACCATCGAAAAGACCTCTTTCTACTTTCCCACCTTTTAACAATAAATCCCTAATGGTGTTTCTTATGATGTCTAAATTACCATCTTCCAGTGCTTCATTCGTGTTGTCATCATCTTGATCTTCATTGTTACAGGAAACATCCTGACCTCTAAATGCATGCGCTTTACTGCTAGGGCATAGGCCTTCATTATTGATAACATCTATTATTTCTTCAAATATCAAATTTGTTACAGTTCTATAACGATCACCATAACATGAATTTAGTCTTATCCCTTTCCCTAAATATTTATTTGTTATGTCTCGAACAAGCCTTAAAGCACTTCCTTTGTTATTTTCTTCTTCCACCTTTTTCATCTCCTTACAAAATTCATCAATCAGCTTCTCTTCATTTTCAGTTAATGGTATTTCTAGATCCATTAAAAGTGAGCCACCTTCCGGAAAATAAGAATAATCTGAACTACAGCTCGAATTTGAGTCCCAATCACTTGGTTCAGTACAAGGCGTCTGATTACCATCAGCAGAACTATCATATGAATCATAATCACTAAAGTTCTGTAGTCGATTATCACTTTCGTGTTCATCTGTTTTGTTTGACAAATCACTGCGAGAGAACTCCATCGGATCTTTTATATTACTTCCAAACTTTGTTGATTATCACTTTCGCCTAACCTAATATCAGTTAGTGTTGGATCATATAATTCTTGGGTATTTTTTGCTTCTGTTTTCCTCGTCTTACGTAATGGATAAGGCTGATAAAATTGAGTTCGTTTCCTTTTTACCTTATTCATGTTGCATAACCGTTATTCAATAATTCTTTAACAAATACCATAATACATAGGCAAGTCAGTAAAAAAATTTGACTTACATTACTCTACCACAATTTTGAGATAGAGTAATGAATTATTTTCGTTTGGCATTTAAACGTTTTGTATCTGCTGTAATGATTTCACTTCCAATTTGCTATTCTTTACATATTGAATTGCAAGCACTAACGCTTTACTCCCAGAAGCTGTGGTGCTATAAGCTATATTTTGCAAAATAGCAGTTCTCCTGATATCTTTGCTAACTGAGACTGATTTCACACCTTTTGAAGTATTGATTACTAGATTTATTTTTCCATCTTTGAGCATATCAACTATGTGGGGTCTGCCTTCTCTCACTTTATTTACAGCTTTTGCAGCAATGCCGTTATTATTCAGATATAAAGCTGTGCCTTTGGTTGCATATATTTCAAAACTCAGTTCTTTCAACATTCGTGCAACAGGCAATATATACTCTTTATCATCATCTTTTACTGAAACCAGAGCTGTTCCTTCTATTGGTAACTTGTATCCTGCAGCCATGTGCGTTTTTGCAAGTGCAGCTTCAAACGATGAGTCAATTCCCATTACTTCTCCTGTTGATTTCATTTCAGGACCAAGTAGAGTGTCAATTCCCGAAAAGCGCGTGAATGGAAAAACAGCAGCTTTAACTGCAAAATGATTGAAAGGCTTGTTTTCCTGATTCAATTTTTTACCCAAAATAACCTGAGTGGCAAGCTTTGCAATAGGAATATTGATTACCTTGGAAATAAAAGGAACGGTTCGACTAGCTCGTAAATTTACTTCAAGTATGTATACATAACTCTCTTGAACAGCAAACTGAATGTTTATCAGACCTTTCACTTCTAGTGCAAGAGCTATTCTTTCAGTTTGGAGCTCGATCTCTTTTATTACTTCGTCACTCAATGTATTTGTCGGTATTGAGCATGTTGAATCGCCAGAGTGGATACCAGCTTCTTCAATATGCTCCATGACCGCTGCAATGAAAACTTTTTTCCCATCACACACAGCATCAACGTCAACCTCAACTGCATTGACTAAAAATTTATCAAGAAGCAGCGATCCGTGTTCAAAAATTTTGGTTTGATTCAAGACATACTCTTTAAAGCTCTGAGTATCGTGTCTAATCGACATAGACTGACCGCCGAGGACATATGATGGCCTGACTACTAGTGGAAACCCCACCTTTTCTGCGTTGGTTAACGCTTCTTTTACTGAATGGCAGATAGAACTTTCAGGTTGTTTTAAATTAAGTTGCAAAGCAAGGTTTTTAAACCTCATGCGATCTTCTGCAAGGTCAATAGAATCAAACGAAGTTCCCAGAATTTTGAAACCTCTCTCGTTAAGCACTTTGGCTAACTTTAAAGGTGTTTGACCACCTATTTGAACTATTACACCAACCAGTGTGCCATTTTCTTGCTCTTTACTTAGTATTTCAAGCACATCCTCTGCAATCAGTGGGGCGAAATATAAACGATCAGCGGTATCATAATCAGTTGAAACGGTTTCTGGATTACAGTTGATCATTATTGTTTCATACCCCATTTCTTTGGCGGCAGAAGCTGCATGTACGCATGCATAATCAAACTCAATACCTTGACCAATGCGATTTGGACCACTTCCTAAAATGACAACCTTTTCTCGGTCAGAAACATCTGCTTCGCACTCCATTCCCTCTGTCATCCGAGTAGCTGACACTGGGATCCATTCTTCCTTATCTCTGGATTCCAGCGTCACGCGCTGGAATGACATCATTGTGTTACCCTCATAACAGCCATACATATAAGCAGTGCTCGATTCAAATTCAGCTGCACAGGTGTCTACACGCTTATAAACTTGTTTAATGCCAAATTTTTTTCTTATTTCTTCAATTTGCTCTACTTTCTTATTGCTTAATTTTGCCAATCTTGCATCTGAAAACCCCATTTTTTTCAGCTCTAACATTTCATATGCAGTCTCAGGAAGGCCGTTTTCCTTGATTTTTTGTTCAGCTAATATAATTTGCTGTATATTCTGCAAAAACCATAAGTCATATCCTGTAATCGAATTTATTTCTTCTATGCTTATTCCATGACGCATTGCGTCAGCAGCAATCAGTAATCTGTTTGGCAGCAATTTTGCTAATTGAGATCTGATGTGATCAATATCAGTATTTTCAGGAAATACTTCATTAAGTCCCGTAAGCCCAGTTTCAAGCGAGCGAAAAGCTTTCTGCAGCGACTCATTAAAAGTGCGGCCGATCGACATCACTTCCCCCACTGATTTCATGGAAGTTGATAGTTCACAATTCGTCCCCTTAAACTTCTCAAATTCAAAACGAGGAATTTTAGTGACGATGTAATCAATCACTGGTTCAAATGCAGCAGGTATAACTGGAGCGCAATCATTACGTATCTCATCGAGTGAATAGCCGATAGCAAGTTTAGTTACAACTTTTGCAATAGGATAACCTGTTGCTTTTGAAGCAAGTGCAGAAGAGCGAGAAACCCTTGGATTCATTTCAATCACAACGAGGCTTCCATCTTCTTTAGGATTCACTGCAAACTGAACATTTGCACCACCGGCACTAACATCAATTTCTCTTAGCACTGCTATAGATGCATTTCTCATCTGTTGGTATTCTACGTCACGCAGAGTCAAAGCAGGAGCAACCGTGATACTATCTCCGGTGTGCACTCCCATTGGATCAATATTTTCTATCGAACAGACTATTATGCAGTTATCTTTACAATCACGGATAACTTCCATTTCATATTCTTTCCAGCCGATAATTGATTCATCTATCTGAACTTCATTTATTGGCGAAATTTTGAGAGCACTTTCTGCAATATTGAAAAACTCCTCTTTATTGTATGCTATGCCGCTACCTGCACCACCAAGGGTGAATGACGAGCGGATGATTGCTGGTAATCCAATGTAATCCAAAGCCTTTCTTATTTGTTCTTGATTTTTTATAATGATACTTTTGGGGTATTTTAGCCCTATTTTATCCATGGACTGACGGAATAACTCTCTATCCTCTGCTTTTTTTATTGCTTCTCTATTTACCCCTATTAATTCTACATTGTATTTGTCTAACACTCCATCATCTGCAAGTTTTATTGCGCAATTGAGTGCTGTTTGCCCGCCCATTGTTGGCAATATTGCATTTGGCATCTCCTTAATTATAATTTTCTCTATGATTTCAGGCAGTACCGGCTCAATATAAGTTGCATCAGAAAACTCAGGATCTGTCATTATAGTTGCGGGGTTGGAGTTAACCAAAATGACTTTATAACCTTCACTTTTTAATACTTTACAGCTTTGCGTTCCGGAATAATCAAACTCGCATGCCTGACCTATAACTATTGGGCCTGCTCCTATTACTAATATAGATTCTATATCTGTGCGTTTTGGCATAATTACAATAACGATTTCTGTTCAAATAATGTTACCAATCTTTCCTGTATATGTGAATTTTTATTAAACCTATTAGCTAACTGTTTTTAGGCTTGACGCATAACTGTACGAACATTGTGATTTGAGTCCACTAGGAGGGCGTCATCCAAGTAGCCTTCTACTTGTATCTTGTCAAAAGCATCTAATGTTTTAAGCTTAAGCATTAGGTGGAGAAGGGAGGAACTCTGTGCTTCTTCTTAGATATAAAATCTGTAGAGGAGATAAGAATTCCCTTCTCAAAAGTATAGGCTGGACGGTATCGTAGAAAGACCTGAATGGTTCTAATTCTGTATTCACAAGACTAGCCTTACTTTTCATTTTTAATGGTAACGTATGGGGTTATATATGATCAACAACTTTTTGGGCATAGATATATCAAAAGATCGCTTTGATGTTTTTCTCTCATTTATAAGCAAAAAAGGAAAGCGTGAAACTAGAAAAAGAAGCTTTAAGAACGATGGTTTCAAAGTCTACTGAATTTTCTACACAAACATAATGTAGAAAAAGTAAAAACCTGCATGGAATCTAATGGTTGTTATAGCGAAGCACTGGCTGAATTTCTACACAATGCTGGACATTTTGTAAGTGTTGTAAATCCTTATTGCATAAAATCTTATGCAAGGAGTAAGCTGATACGACAAAAGAATGATCAGACCGATGCAGAAGTTATTGCTGATTATTGCCAAAGACAGGAACCTTCTAGTTGGACACCACCTTCTCCTGAAATGAAAAAATTAAAACATCTTTATCGTTGCTCAGTTGCGTTAAAAGATGAGTTAACATTAGTAAATAACCACTTAGAAAAAAAAGAGAGACTGCCTAAAGAAGTTGCAAATGCTTGGGAAGACCTTGCAATGAATATAGCTCAAAAAATAGAAACAATAAAAAACTCCGTACGTGAACTATTAAATCAACACAAAGAATTGTTGGAAAATTTTCAACTTCTATTGACTATTCCAGGCATAGGAGAAGAATCAGCAATAGCTATTTTAGCTGAAGTTTCTGATATAGAGGTTTTTAGAGATGCCAGGCAATTGGCAGCATATACAGGAGTTATACCACGAAATATGACGTCAGGTTCCTCTGTATATGCCAAACCCAGATTAAGTAAATCCGGTTCACAAACATTACGTAAGGCACTTTTCTTTCCTGCCATAGTAGCTAAGAATCACAATCCTATCATTATGAGCTTTTGCCAAAGATTAAAGGAAAAGGGTAAGCATAATATGGCCATCGTTGGTGCTGCAATGCGTAAGCTACTCCATATCATTTTCGGTATTCTGACATCCAAAAGTGCTTTTGATCCTAACCATATCAAAAACTACAGGGCTAGGAGGTTGACTGAAGGTTTAGTACTTTAAAATCAAAAATGCTTCCTATCTATCTTATGTAAAGTGGTATCTTACACAAATTTATTGAATGTTGTTGGTTAGTGGATATGTTGATAAGTAAACTTCATCTGTTTTGTGCGTATAAAACTAATTTACTTATCAACATATCCACTAACTATAATCTGTGTACTGTTACACAATTGGAAGTATTTTTTGATTTTATGATGCAACTTGGGAAATTTTATAATTTTTTTGTTGACTAACAAGACGGTATCTCCTCTTTCTTTGAGGTCATTTAGCACTCCCAACCAGAAGTTAGCTCCTTCACTTTCAGCCAAATAAAAACCTAATACTTCTTTTTTGCCATTTTGATCTATGCCTAATATGTTATACATGCATTTACTTACGCAATGCCCGTCCTCTTTGACTTTAAAAAACCATGAAAACTATCGGATATACAGACTGCAGCGGGCGACTACGCCATTCGTTGATTACTGGTAGCAATTTGTCAGTAATACTTGATATCTCTGCCACCGATATTTTGTGATCATAAATTTCCTCAACATGTGACACTATATCTCTATAGCCCATACCACTGGCAAATGTGCTCAAAATCTTCGTTTCAAGCTCTGGATGTAAGTTTGTTTGCCTTTTTTTGACTATTTGTGGTTCGAAACTTCCTTCCCTATCTTATTGGCGTCAAAAGCTCAAATGACCCTGCGCTTGTACGTAAAGTCTTTGCATTCCTCCCATTTCTTCGATTATTCTCTTCGCTTTCAGCCGACAAGTGGTTTTCTATTTCACCTTCCAGGCTTACCTCCAGCAACTTTTTTATAAACGGTGTTAATGCTCCATCTCTTCCTGTCAACGGTCTTCCTTCTCGTATAGACGACAGGATATTTGTTTCTAATTCTTTATAATCTACCAAACCGGTAGTTCTGTTTACTACTTTCTGACTCATTGTCAAACCTCCATTTTTTTATATCAATTTATTACTTTTTTTTCGGTTTGACACAGTTTATTTAACACTCCCGATTGAAGAATTAAGTGGAAATCTGTGAACGGTTACCTATATGTTTTTGCTGGCAAAAATTCTCTAATGGTCTTAAATAAAACTTTCAGTGAGTGATTGTCAGACATGTTGTGCTCTGCTGATTTCATCAAGTATACTTCAACATCGGTTGACTTAATTTTTTCAGCTAAATTCAATGAAGTTTGATAAGGAACATCTTTATCATTAATGCTATGCAATAAGCGCACAGGACAGTTTATATCTATTGCTTCTCTGTTTAAAAGAAGGTTCTTTCTGCCATCTTCGATCAAATTTTTAGTTATTTTGTATGTACAATGCTCTGAAGTAAAATCTATTACACCTTTAGAACCTAGTTCTTCTTTTTGCTTGCCTGACAATTGCTTGAATATCAAATCTTCAGTAAAATCAGGAGCAGACGATATGCCGATTAATGCTGCAATTTTTTCTGAAAATTGAAGGGCAATGAGCAGCATCAGCCATCCTCCCATACTTGAACCTATAATTATTTGTTTATCGCTAGTTAATTCACTTATCACTTTAGCACAATTTTCTTGCCAATCACTTATCGTGTAATCAATAAAATCACCACTTGAATGACCGTGACCAAAATAATCAAATAGCACAAGTGCTATATCGTTTTCTTGGCAAAATTTGTAAATAGCAGTTGCTTTAGTTCCATCCATATTAGATGCAAATCCACCGAAAAAAACTACAGAAGCTTTCTTTCCTTGTAGCTTTCGATATGCTATGTGACCATTATTTCCATCATTACAATAATCCATACTACTTTGGCAAAGCAACCGGGTTATCACTCAATTGACGCAAATAACTAACTAGATCTGCAATTTCTTGTGGATTGGAAATACCTGCAAATGCCATACGCGTACCTTTTATATAGGCTTTTGGGTTCTTTAAGAAAGCAAATAGCTCCTCATACCCCCATTTTCCACCTCTTTCAAGCACTGCTTTTGAGTAATTGAATGAGTTACCAAGATGAGCCTTTTTGTTTCCAACTACGTTCCATAAGTTTGGTCCTACTTTATTCATTCCACCTTTCTCAAAACTATGGCAGGCTATACATTTCTTCGCTGCTGACTTGCCTTTTTCAAAGCTAGCATTCTGCATGAGTGCTCCAATATCGAGCGCCACTTGCTCGATTTTTTGCTGGAACTCATTGTTACCAGCAGCTACTATCGTTTGGTGTTCAATCTTATATTCCTCTGGACTATACAGCATATCAACTACGTTGCTGACTATCATAATGATTAGCCCAGAAAGTAAAATCGATGCTGCAATCTTATTAAGCTCCATAGTTAATTTTTATCAATTAATGTTGCTTAAATTATGCAAATATTTTCGCAAATAGCAACCAATTACCTTGAAGCTCGCTAAAGATGAGAGTCTCTAGCTACAAATATTAAGAAATTTACCAAATGGAAAAAAAGGCAAAAGAAGCCCCTTGGTTGGCTAATTACTTACATTATACTTTCAAGTATGGCGTTTTTTTATTCTAAACGCTTAATAACCGCGATTTAGCTGCTTTTTAATGCAACTAACCTTTAGTCATAAATGTTTAAGAAATTTACTAAACAGAAAAAAAGGCAAAAGAAACCCTAGGGTAGCTAATTATTCACTATCCATTTTTTAAGTTGGCGTTTTTTAATGTTTTAAATGCTTTATAAGCGTATTTCAGCTTGTATAGGTAAAAACCTAGAAATTTGATAAAGACATAGAGTGCAAATAGTGCAAAAAATTAAACATGAGACGCCAAATACGTTGAGTTTTTTTGTCATTTAATCTGTACAGAGAAGATAAATAAATAGCTTCATTTTCATGATAAGGGGGGCTGGCGGAGTTTGTCAAGTGGTTTTTGTAGCTCTCATGGTTTTTGGATTCTAACGTCACACGCTGGCAGTTGTTACTCAAACAACAGTTATGCAAGAGATCTGATTACATCTAAGCTAACAATGGACCACTAGATATATTACTAACTACGTTGACCTGACTCAATATTTTATTAGTGGGATTGAAATAATTTTCTATAAATTCCTTATATATAGCTGTTAATTTATGTATATCATTTACTAATACGCATTCGTTTATATGATGTGCGGTTTTGTTGATTATACCAAATTCAATCACTGGACAAACATCTTTGATAAACGCAGCGTCAGATGTGCCACCACTTGTGCTCAGCACAGCATCAATACTGGTAACTTTATTTATCGCATCAAGCATAATATCAGTATTTCTATCAGGAGTAGAGAGGAAAACGTCCCTGCTGCTATGCATAGAAAGTTTATAATCGTTAGTTACACTGGAGCATATTTCATCAATCAGCTTATATAAGCCGTCAGGTGTTTGTGTATCGTTATATCGAATGTTAAAACGTGTAGTTGCTGAACTAGGTATTAGATTGCTAGTATTATTTCCAACATCGATAGTAGTAACTTCGCAATGTGAAGGCTGAAAATATTTATTACCATGATCAAAAGTAGTATTTTTTACCTTACTCAATATCGATATTACCTTATATATTGGATTATCTGCTAGGTCTGGGTAGGCAACGTGTCCTTGTTTTCCATGGCAAATTAATTCAAATGTTACAGAACCTCTTCTGCCTATTTTTATGGTATCACCTAATTTCTCACTACTGGTTGGTTCGGCAACTACACAAAAATCTATCTTTTTTTGCTTACTTTTCATCCATTCCAAAACTGCCTTTGTTCCATATTCTTCCGTGCTTTCTTCAGCACTGGTAATCAATGCACTTATCGAACCATTAAATTGAAACTTTTCTGCAATTAAATTTGCCATAGCAGCAATAAATGCAGCTATTCCGCTTTTCATATCAGATGCTCCTCTTCCATATAGCATTCCATCTCTAACTTCTGGATTAAATGGACCAAATGCCCAATCTTTTAACTGACCCGGTGGTACAACATCAACATGCCCAGCAAAGCACAAATTTGGTACTCCATTTATATATTTCGCATAAAGATTTTTAACTTTAGTTCCATCATCACCAAATTCTAAAATCTCACAGTCAAAGCCACTTTTCTTGAAGATTGTTGCTATATGCTCTATTGCCCCGCCTTCCCTTGGTGTTATACTCTCAAAAGAGATCAATTTCTTAGTTAGCTCTACAGGGTCAATTTTCATGTCAACCTTAAAATAATTATATTGCTATATTGTAAACACTCTATGCACTATTTAAAACAAATATTACATCAAACCGAACAAACTTTTCTAAGAGAAGTAATAACAGATTACCACCTTGCTGATGATATCTATGAAATATGCACACGACACGGAAATGACATCTTTCTAGTTGCAGATGAAAATACAGCAAAACTTTTAAACAAAAACGTATTTAATAAAATTTCTCACTTAATTATCCCGAGCAATACCATTAGGCCTCTTGCAAAACCTCATATCATTTCGGATGCTCCCTACATTTTATCATCCCAGTCCTTCGAGACTGGGATCCAGGAAAAAAAATCAGCGTCACGCGCTGGAATGACACCAACCATGGGTACTAATCTTTCACTTGCCTCTCTTGAAACCATAAATCTAGTTAGAAACAAAGCAAAAGACAGTGACTTAATAGTTGCATTTGGTAGCGGCACCGTTAACGACATCTGCAAATATGCAAGCTACCTCGAGAAAAAAGATTATATATCGTTCCCAACAGCCGCTTCCATGAATGGATATACATCCGCAAATGCTTCAATATTAGTAAATGGATACAAAAAATCGTTCAAAGCACATCTTCCAAGAGCGATATATATAGATATAGACATACTTACCAATGCACCACTGCGCCTCACATTAAGCGGATTTGCAGATTTCATTTGCCGTTCGACAGTTCAGGCTGACTGGCTACTATCTCATTTGTTGCTTGGCACAGAATACAATGAATTACCTTTTACACTTGTTCGCGATTTGGAGCAAATTTTGCTAAGAGAGTATACGGCGCTTACTAAAAGAAGTAGAAAAGTGGTCCTATTACTTATGGAAGTTCTACTAATTTCAGGACTTGGAATGGTAATATCAAAAGGCAGCTATTCTGCAAGCCAAGGAGAGCATATGATAGCTCACGCAATGGAAATGGTAACAAGAGATCATTCCTCACTACATGGCGAAAAAATTGCTGTTACGACGATTACCATGGCTAATTTGCAGGAAAAAATATTATCAATACAAAACCCGATTATCAACCCGACCACTTTAGATGTAAAACATATAACTCAGTGCTTTGATAATATCGAATTTGTAAGAACTTTTGAACAGAAGCAAATTATGCAGCAAAAAATCCAAGAGATTATTTGTAAAGAATGGACTAATATTTCCAATTTAATTAAGCAAAATTTACTACCTGCAAAATACCTGCAAAAAATATTTGAAGATCTATCAATTCCGCACTTACCAGAGCACCTCAGTTGGAATAAAGAACAATATTGTAAAGTGGTCGATCTTGCGTTTGCAACAAGAGATAGATTCACCTTTCTTGACTTAGCTAATTGCATAGAAGAAAGTTAAGTTTTGTAGTGAAATTCTGTCATTTAAAGAGATCATAGGCCAAAAGCTAAACCCTTTTCACAATCTCTTATCCATTTTCCTCTAGACTGTACACCTAAGTGGATATACAACTGAACGTAACCATTCCAAGTAGCTGACACTGGGTCGCACTACTTCACCAATAGCACTATCTTGCTAAACATAGTTTAGTTCGAGTGGCTGAGGAGGGACTTGAACCCCCGACCAAGAGATTATGATCCTCCTGCTCTACCAACTGAGCTACTCAGCCTAATTGAAAACCTTGCTATATATGTGACCTACATGCTTTGTATAATATTTCAAATCAAACAAAGATTCAAGTTTTTCCGAGTTAATAACCTTAAGTAAAGGTTTATCTTGTTTCAATTCGGCCAGAAAATCACTGTTGTTTTGTTTCACTTTCATTGCATTGCTCTGAACAATTTTATACGCCTCTTCCCTCGCCAAACCACTATTTACTAACTCAAGCAATACACGCTGTGAGAAAACTAAACCTTTTGAAGAATTTAAGTTCTTTTCAATGTTTTCCTTATTGATTACCAATTTATCTATCAAATCTGTTAATCGCACTAAAGCAAAATCCATTGTTATACAAGCATCAGGAGCAATGCATCTTTCCACAGACGAGTGTGATATATCACGTTCGTGCCACAATGCAACATTTTCTAACGCAGGAAAAACATAACTGCGTATTAAACGTGAGAGTCCCGTCAGATTTTCACTTAAAATAGGATTACATTTGTGTGGCATAGCAGAGCTTCCCTTCTGCCCAATGGAAAAATGCTCAGAAATTTCGCCGATTTCAGTTCTTTGCAAATGACGAATTTCAATTGCAATATTTTCTATTGAGCTTGCAATCACTCCCAAAACCGAAAAGAACATGGCATGTCTATCACGAGGAATGACTTGAGACGATATGGTTTCAGGTATGAGTCCCATTTCTTTTGCTACATACTCTTCAACAAACGGATCAACATTTGCAAAATTACCTACTGCACCTGATATTTTACAAATTGAGATCTCTTTTTGCGCGCTAATTAATCTCTGATAATTGCGTTTAAATTCAGCATAAAATCTAGCAAATTTTAATCCAAGAGTTGTTGGTTCTGCATGCATTCCATGACTGCGCCCAACACAAACAATATCTTTATAGTCCTCAGCTTTTTTTTTCAATACTGCAAGTAAATTTTTTAGATTCCCGAGTAAAATATCACATGACTCTTTCAACTGCACCGCAAGGCATGTATCCAAAACATCAGAACTTGTCATTCCATAGTGGAGATAACGAACATCAACTCCCGCTTTTTCAGCAACATATGTCAGAAAAGCTATAACATCATGTTTTACAATGGATTCAATTTCGTTGATACGTTCAATATCAAATTCAATAGCACCAGAGAGCTTCTGAGCAACACTATTTGGAATCACTCCTAACTCTGCTTGAGCTTCACACGCTAATTTTTCTATTTTAAGCCATATATTAAATTTATTATTTTCCTCCCAAATGGAAGACATTTCTTTTTGGCTATAGCGCGGGATCATTAAATGACCCCCGTCTTATCTTTGAACATGCTAGATCCCAGTGTCACGCACTGGAATGACAGGAATAGTTGATATATTTTATTCACTGCTATTTGTTATTTGTATCTTCTTGCTCCACTGCTTCATCTTCTTGTTGCTCAGACTTCTGATTTTGCAACTTTACTTGCCTTAATTCATGCGCATCTATTTCGGATTTCACGACGTATATAGTAATTGGTACTACTACTTCACTATGTAATTCTACGTTTACTTGGTATTCACCCAAGTTTTTGATGCTTATTCCACCAAAAGATAAACTACGATGATCTATCGCATGTCCTTCTTGTAGTAAAACTTTCGCAATTTCACGTGTTGTTACAGAACCAAAAATTTTACCATCCTCTGAAGCTTGCTTTATCAATACCACAAACTTATCATGTAGTGACAATGCAAGCTCTTTTGCTACATTTAATCTTTTTATATTCTCTTCTTCCAGTAATAAACGTTGCTCCTCTAGCTTTGTTAAATTTTCCTTGGTAGCTTTCACCGCTTTTCTTTGTGGAAAAAGAAAATTACGTGCATAACCTGGTTTAACTTTGACAACTTCACCAAGCTTACCTAAAGTCCTTATATTTTCCTTTAAAATTATCAACATAAATTACCTAAACTTTTTTAGTACAGTAAGGAACAAGAGCCAAAAAACGTGCCCTTATGATCGCTAAGCGTAACTTCCTTTGTTTTTTTGCACATACGCCTGTTAACCTTCTAGGTAATATCCTACCATAGTCAGAGGTAAACTTGGATAATAAATCTGTATTCTTATAATCTATGTCTTCATCTTTAGACGTAGCAAGAGGGCAAACTTTAGAACGCCTAAAGCCAGTCCTATTCTTTAAAGATACGTAAGAATTATTAAAACTATTTCGTCTTTTCATCATTATGCGTTTTGCTCCTCAATTTGTTTATTCATCATATAAGATTTACCTTCAAAAAATTTATCAACCTGCACAGACAAGTGGCGAATAACGTTCTCATTAAGTTTCATTCTACGCACAAATTCATCCAGAATGTTTGCAGTAGAACTTATGCACATTATACAATAATGACCGCTCTTCATCTTATTTATTGGATATGCAAAATCCAAAAGACCCCAATGTTCATACTTGATTAATCCCGATGCTTCAATGTTTTCCAAAAGCATCTCCAATGCTTTGCTCGATTGAGTTGGACCGTTTATTCTAAAATCTTTCAAAATATCTTGAAAAATCTTTATTAGATGTTCTGAAATATTTCTCTTCAAAGCATTTACTGCATTATGGATAAACGCACTTTTAGTAATTTGCTCACTGCCTCCTAGAAATTTTATAAAATCTTGCGTTATTCCTAAATCTTTTAGTTCATCTTTCAACTCTTTATCGATTTTTGACTTCACTTCTTTCAAATTTGAAAGATCTTCTTCCAATTCAACCCATAAAATTTTTGTAAGATCTTCCAAGAAATCAGAGTAAGCAACTAGACCTTCTTTAATGTCTTCAGCACGCGTTTCTAACTCTTGTTTTGTAAGCGTACTATTTTGCCTTTCCATAAGACTCTTGATCTTCTGGAAAATAACATCTGCTTTAATATTTTTCAATGAAACAGCTAGCTCTTGGACCATCTCCTCTACTTCTTGCTGTAATAATCCTTGTTGTGCTATAAAAGTAAATTCATAAAGATTCACTATATCTTCCTTTAATACCGATTAAATATTTCATTATATAAAGCTTTTTTATATAAGCAAGTTATTTGTATTAATTTCTACGCCTTTAATCCAGCTTAAGTTAGATATTTCATAAATAACTTGAGGAGCAATTGAGTATGCACCTGGTAATAAGATGCTCACTTTATGTTTTTCGAGAAGAAGTTTTAGCATTATTTTGGTTCTGCCTTTATCTTTCAATATTGCATTTAATTCCATAGCGGCTTTTTGCGAATCCGTGCACTCAGTGGTGAGAACTAATTCCTTTATTGTAGAAGCGATTCTTTTTGTAAACTCAGATATATCCTTGCCTGCTAATCTTGTCGTATTTTCCGAAGCTTCAAGATCAATTATCACAAATGTTCCTGGTGAAAATAAATCTCTTTTTTCTTCTATTATTTCATTATTATAAAATGCTATTTCAGAAACGTTATGGGGATCAGAAAGTGTGAGTATAACAAACCTTCCACGCTCTGAAGTTCTCATACGTGCATTTAATATTACCCCAGCAGTTTTTGCTGTTCTATTTTCTCCGATAAACCCAATATTTAACTTTTCCAGAAGAATTCTAAATTTTTCAAGTGGATGATTAGTTAAATAAAATCCTAGTGAAAATAACTCATGCTCTAATTTTTCCTCTTCATCAAAATCTTCCACATTCTCAAATTTCGGTTTGAGGACATCAAGACTACCAAACAAAGCAGCTTGACTTGATTCCCTATCCTGTTTGTTTTTATTTGCAAAGTAAATCAGCATGTCCATTGACTCATATAGCTGCTTTCTGTTCTTATGCACGCTATCGAATGCCCCGGATTCAATTAGGCTTTCTAGCGCTCTCTTATTTATTATATGACCTGAATTTTGAATGAATTCCCATATGTCCTTATAAGCGCTTGAACGTGTGTTCACTATTCCTTCTGCTATAGAAAAACCAACATTCCTCAAGGCAGCAATACCATAACGTATGCACTCACCCTCTATTGAGAATTCAGCTTGAGACTTGTTTATATCAGGTGGAAGAACGGTAACGCCACTAAACTTTGCTGCATGATAAAATAAATTCAGTTTATCTCTATCATCAATATTTAGATTCATTAGTGCTGTAAAAAATTCTAATGGATAATTAGCTTTAAGGTAAGCCGTTTGATAAGATATAACCGCATATGCAGCTGCGTGAGATTTATTAAATCCATAACCAGCAAATTTTGCAACAAGGTCAAAGATATAACTTGCCCTGTCATAATCAACGCCATTCTTCGTTGCCCCTTGGATGAAAAGTTCACGTTGTTTATCCATCTCTTCCTTAATTTTCTTACCCATGGCACGTCTCAGCAGATCTGCTTCCGCTAAGCTATACCCGGAAAGAATACGGGCTATTTCCATCACCTGCTCCTGGTAGATTATTACCCCAAATGTTTCTTTTAACACTCCTTCAAGTAACGGATGAATATAATCTGGCTTTTCAAGTCCATGCTTTCTTGCAACATAAGTTGGAATGTTATCCATAGGTCCTGGACGATAAAGGGAAATTAAAGCGATAATATCTTCAATGCAATCTGGCTTTAATTTGATTAAAGCTTCTCTCATTCCCGAACTTTCAAGCTGGAACACTCCAATTGAATCACCGCTAGAGAGCATCTCATAGGTTTTTTGATCATTCAAAGGAACTGAAGAAATATCGATCTTTTTTTCATCACGATTAATTAAACGACATACATGATCTATTAGTGTTAGCGTACCAAGTCCAAGAAAATCAAATTTTATTAACCCAGCTTTCTCCACATATTTCATGCTGTATTGAGTGATTGGCAGAGCCGAATTTGGATCGTAGTACACAGGAACAAAATTTTCCAACTTTTGATCACATATTACAATTCCAGCAGCATGAGTTGAAACGTGACGATATATTCCTTCAAGCTTTAGTGATATATCAAGAAGCTTTGCAATTACCTCATCACTATCCCGTTCTTTCTGCAGGTTTTGATCAAGCTCTATCGCTTGCGATAAAGTTACAGGATTTACTGGATTAAATGGAACCATTTTAGATATTTTATCCACTTGAGAGTAAGGCATTTGCAATACTCTACCAACATCACGCAATACTGCCCTTGCTTGCAATTTTCCAAAAGTGATTATTTGAGCAACATAACCGTACTTTTTCTGAACATAATCAATAACCAGGTCCCTTTTCTCTTGGCAGAAATCGATATCAAAGTCAGGCATTGATACACGATCGGGATTTAAAAACCTTTCAAATATTAGGCCAAACTTTATTGGATCAAGGTCTGTAATCTGTAAGCTCCAAGCAACAATTGATCCAGCACCAGAGCCTCTTCCTGGACCAACTGGAATGCCATTTGCTTTGCTCCAACGAATGAAATCAGAAACTATCAAAAAGTAGCCAGCGTAGTTCATCGAAGTTATTACGCTTAGTTCATAATCTAACCTGTCGTAGTATTGCTTGAAATCGATATCATGTTGTGTGTCATCATCTGGTTTGGTGTCATTCCAGCGCGTGACGCTGGAATCTCTCTGGATCCCAGTATCAAGTACTGGGATGACAGTGGAGGGTGTTCTGGTGACAGAAGAGGATTTTGCAATACGCAGCTTCAATCCTGCAACTGCCTGCTCCCTCAGTTCTTCATTCTCAGTTTTATTTTCTCGACAAGGAAATTTAGGCAAGATAGGCTGCCTGCTTCTTGGCATGTAAGAGCACCGCTTAGCTATCACTAAAGTGTTATGAATTGCTTCGGGAATGTCGCTAAACAGCTCCTCCATTTCTGCCACAGATTTGAAGTAATGCTCGGTAGTTAACTTCTTTCTGTTATTCTCCAGGGCATAACTCCCCTCCGATATGCACGTTAATATGTCATAAGCCTCATAATCAGACCTATTTGGAAAAAACACATCGTTCGTTGCAACCAGTGGTACATTGCGCTGATAAGCAAAATCTATTAAAGCTTCTTCAAGCTCTAGCTCTTTATTCAGCCCATGACGCTGCAATTCAACATATAAATGACCATCGAATGCTGAAAGCAGTTTTTCAACCGTTTCTTTATCTTGCCCCAACAATAGTTGAGCCAAACATCCACCGGTTAAAGCGATCAGACCCATACTTAAATTCAATAGCTCATCAAAATCAACGTAAGGAATATCGCTGTTATTCTTGCGCTTTTTAAAAGACTCACTCACCAAAGTGACTAAATTAGTGTACCCTTGCTCATTTTTTGCAAGCAATAATATAGGTAAATTTTGTTCTGAATGTTTAACTATAATATTGCATCCTATTATTAGCTGTATTCCCCTACTTGCTGCATATTCTGAAAATTCGAGCGAGCCAAACAAGTTGCCTGAATCAGTAATTGCAACCGCTGGCATTTTATTTCGCAAACAAAGGCCTATCAGCTCCTCAATTTTAACCGAGCTTTCAAGCAGCGAATAAACACTATGAACACGTAAGTGTATGAACATAAAAAACTTTAGATCAACAAAAAAGGATAACATTAATTTACCCATGAGAACATAATTTCATGAAAACAAAAGCCTATAAAATTCTAAAATTAAAATACAAAAACTTCCTTGACAAACTCCGCCAGCCCCCTTATTATGATAATAAGGGTATTTATGACTCAAAGCTTGTTTTTGATCTGCGCAGGTTCAACAACAAAAATTCAGTAAAAAACTCAGGGTATTTATTGGCGGATTAGATAAAATTATAGCGGTTGCATGTCTTTTTTATTTTTTCTACATTCAGCCAAATCGCGCTTAAACTAAGCGTCAGCACATTATTACAGCGCCACTTACAGTAATATAGAGTCAAAACTCGCTACTCGGGGCTTCTTTTGCCTTTTTTTTCGTTTGGTAAATTTCTTAAATATTTATGGCTAAAGTAATTTAGGCCTACCGACAACCGTCATCCCGCTACGTATTAGCGGCTAAGAGATACCGCGAATGAATCGCGGTATGACGGTTCGCGGTGGCATCTCGTCATCCCGCTACGTGTTAGCGCTTACTATTACCCACAAATAAAGACATGGTATTGTATTTACTCAAATAATTTAATTTTATTAACCTGAAAGCTTATTGGATTAAAATTATTAAATTAAGAGTTATAATTTTAGCAACTAAAAGCTGTAAATTGCACCATATAAACAGTTATTTCAAGCAAAAGTTATGCCATTAAGAGCTATGCAACAAACATTTATATTTGTGGGTAATAGTAAGGTGTTAGCGGGATCTAGAGATACCGCGGCGGTATAATGGTTAAGTAATTCGTCATCCCGCTGCTTGTTAGCGGGATCTATGCTAAGGAGATACCGCGGCGGTATGACGGTTAAGTAGGGTGTCATTCCAGTCTGGAATCTAGTTCTTATTGTACATTTACTTGGTGTAGAGTTAAGTTTCCTGGATCCAAGTAGTCTGGGCACTGGGATGACGAGAAAGGAGCACTGCCATTATAGAGTAAAATGAGATCCCAGTGTCAGCTACTCGGATGACAGAAGAGGGGCTACTCGGATGATAAAAAAGGGGCTACTCGGATGACAAAAAAAGGAGCACTAGAATGACAGGAGATACCGTCTTGTTAGTCAACAAAAAAATTATAAAATTTCCCAAGTTGCATCATAAAATCAAAAAATACTTCCAATTGTGTAACAGTACACAGATTATAGTTAGTGGATATGTTGATAAGTAAATTAGTTTTATACGCACAAAACAGATGAAGTTTACTTATCAACATATCCACTAACCAACAACATTCAATAAATTTGTGTAAGATACCACTTTACATAAGATAGATAGGAAGCATTTTTGATTTTAAAGTACTAAACCTTCAGTCAACCTCCTAGCCCTGTAGTTTTTGATATGGTTAGGATCAAAAGCACTTTTGGATGTCAGAATACCGAAAATGATATGGAGTAGCTTACGCATTGCAGCACCAACGATGGCCATATTATGCTTACCCTTTTCCTTTAATCTTTGGCAAAAGCTCATAATGATAGGATTGTGATTCTTAGCTACTATGGCAGGAAAGAAAAGTGCCTTACGTAATGTTTGTGAACCGGATTTACTTAATCTGGGTTTGGCATATACAGAGGAACCTGACGTCATATTTCGTGGTATAACTCCTGTATATGCTGCCAATTGCCTGGCATCTCTAAAAACCTCTATATCAGAAACTTCAGCTAAAATAGCTATTGCTGATTCTTCTCCTATGCCTGGAATAGTCAATAGAAGTTGAAAATTTTCCAACAATTCTTTGTGTTGATTTAATAGTTCACGTACGGAGTTTTTTATTGTTTCTATTTTTTGAGCTATATTCATTGCAAGGTCTTCCCAAGCATTTGCAACTTCTTTAGGCAGTCTCTCTTTTTTTTCTAAGTGGTTATTTACTAATGTTAACTCATCTTTTAACGCAACTGAGCAACGATAAAGATGTTTTAATTTTTTCATTTCAGGAGAAGGTGGTGTCCAACTAGAAGGTTCCTGTCTTTGGCAATAATCAGCAATAACTTCTGCATCGGTCTGATCATTCTTTTGTCGTATCAGCTTACTCCTTGCATAAGATTTTATGCAATAAGGATTTACAACACTTACAAAATGTCCAGCATTGTGTAGAAATTCAGCCAGTGCTTCGCTATAACAACCATTAGATTCCATGCAGGTTTTTACTTTTTCTACATTATGTTTGTGTAGAAAATTCAGTAGACTTTGAAACCATCGTTCTTAAAGCTTCTTTTTCTAGTTTCACGCTTTCCTTTTTTGCTTATAAATGAGAGAAAAACATCAAAGCGATCTTTTGATATATCTATGCCCAAAAAGTTGTTGATCATATATAACCCCATACGTTACCATTAAAAATGAAAAGTAAGGCTAGTCTTGTGAATACAGAATTAGAACCATTCAGGTCTTTCTACGATACCGTCCAGCCTATACTTTTGAGAAGGGAATTCTTATCTCCTCTACAGATTTTATATCTAAGAAGAAGCACAGAGTTCCTCCCTTCTCCACCTAATGCTTAAGCTTAAAACATTAGATGCTTTTGACAAGATACAAGTAGAAGATATCCTTATTGCCTGCGTTGATGGGCTGAAAAGCTTTCCTGCAGCTATAAACAGTGTCTTTCCTAATGCGGAAGTGCAGATGTGTATAGTGCATCAGATACGCAACTCACTGAAGTATGTGGCCAGTAAAGATGCGAAGAGTTTTTTGAGCGATTTAAAGAAGGTATATCAAGCTTCAAGCAAGGAAATTGCCGAGAATTATCTGTTGGAATTGGATGAAAAATGGGGCACAAAGTACCCTATGGTTATAAAATCTTGGCAGAATAATTGGGAAAACTTGTCTGGTTATTTTAAGTATTCTGGTCCAGTTAGGAGGATAATCTACACCACCAATCCCATAGAGGGGCTACATAGGCAAATTAGGAAATTCACTAAGACCAAAGGCTCATTTACCAGCATAAATGCCTTGTATAAGCAGGTATATTGTGCTATAAAGAAGGCAGAGGAAAAGTGGACGATGCCTGTACATGATTGGGCATTAACTATCTCTCAACTTGATGTTTTCTTTCCTGGCAGATTGAAAATTGAGTTGAACTAAAAATGCGGTTTGACACAGTTTATTTAACACTCCCCTTCAATCTCACTAATAGAAAGGCCAGTAAACTTGACAATAGTGTTGACATCAACATTATTAGCCAGCATTGCTTTTGCGACTTCAATTTTCCCTTCAATTTTTCCTTTCTCTATACCTTTTTGTATACCTTTCTCTTCAGCAAGATCAAGTCTGTATTCAAGAATGGCTTCTTCTTTCCGTAGATCCATTATTCTTTCTTCGTAAGCTACTAAATCTTTTTCGTTCCAACGAAACTTGTCTAATTCATCATATGCTAGCTTTATTATTGGCGCTTTTTCTGCTATCTCTTTTAAGTCCTCTTCTGTTGTTTCTTCTGCGTATTTAAAAAAGAAACACCACCTTTCTACTATACTTTCTAACTGCTCTACTTTACTTTTTGAAAATTTGGGCAATTCTATAAAGATAAATTGAAAATCTTTTAAGTAATGGCCGTTAGTTTTTATATCACGTATATTGTGAGTAGAAATATAATCAACTTCTTCAGGAAGTAAGTTACAATTTGATATAGCAATAAAGAAGACTTTCTTTAAATCAATGTAGTTGCCAGATTTATCTAATTGTCTTGAGTAGGCTTTAGCGGCATATAATTGAGCGCGTTTTTCGAAGCCCTTGTCTCTAGCGAGCTGCATTTCTGCTATATATCTATTTCCGTGAGAATCCTTGCAGAGAACATCAACAATACTTTGTTTATCAGAGGCAACTTCGGGATCCATAATAGTGCTAAGAAACTCAACTTCTTGTATTGCATTTATCTCAGTAAACCCTAAAATATCGTTCAAAAAGTGGATCAGGATATTCTTATTTTTTTCCGTTCCAAAGATTTTTTTGAAACACAAATCATTGCGAGGATCGAGAAATTTTGAAAGAGCCATGGCAAAAATGCTTGAAAATATTAATAATTATACACTATTATTAACAATTATTCAACCATATTTTTGAAGATAGCTATAGCTATGCTGCCGCGGTATCTCTTAGCATAGATCCCGCTAACAAGTAGCGGGATGACGAGGATGCCGCCGCGAACCGTCATAGCGCCGCGGCGCTAACTAGTAGCGGAATGACGGTTTTTCAAATTGTCGGTAAATCTAAGTCAGTTTAGCTATAGGCAGCAATTTTCTGTATTTATTTTAAATTGAAGAAAGCTCAAATGAAAGATCATGTTTTGCTAAAAATCACAGAATGCAGTCTGGTTACACATATAGTTGAAGTAATTCAGATTTGTAAGATATGTTTATCTGCAGTTATAGCTTCAACAGTAGGCGTTACTCTTGATTACCTCAAAATTTTCTCTTGGCAATTCTTTAATGAACCGAGAAGTGCGCATCGGTTGCCACTGGTTGTTAATTTCCCTCCTATCTGCACATGAAATGATTAACCTTTCTTTGGCTCTGGTTATGCCAACATATGCGAGTCTCCTTTCTTCTTCTAAAGCTTTACCACTTTTATCTTCAAAAGATCTTTGATGAGGAAATAATCCCTCTTCCCAACCAGGTAGAAACACGCACGGGAATTCAAGTCCTTTGGCTGCATGAAGAGTCATAACATATACGGTGTCATCGTTATTCATATTATCCACTTCCATCACTAGACTTATATGCTCCAAGAAAGTTGTGGCATTATCGAAATTTTTTAAAGATGAGATGAGCTCCTTGACATTTTCTATTCGTGCTAAGCCTGTTACCTCCTCATTTTCAAGCATTTCAATATACCCTGATTGGTTTGCTACGATTTTAACGAATTCATGCAGTGGTTTTACGCTTACTATTTCTTCCCAAGCTTTAATTTTATTTAAAAAATCATTTAGTGAGAGTTTAATTCTTTCGGTTACTTGATTACTATTAACTAATATTTTTGCTGCCTCAAAAAAAGAAATTTTGTTATCCTGAGCAGTCGTGTATATTTTCTTTAGAGTTGTAGCTCCTATGCTTCTTTTTGGCCGATTTACGATCCTTTCGAAAGCTAAGTCATCGTTATTGTTTGTAACGAGTCTTAAATATGCAATTATATCCCTGACTTCCTGACGTTCGTAGAATTTTACGCCACTTATAATCTTGTAGGGAATTGAATATTTTATAAAATACTCTTCGAGAACTCTAGTTTGAAAAGTGGCCCTTACCAGCACTGCAATGTCACTAAATCTGTATTTATTGAGCTTTAATATCTGTTCGCTTATGAACCTTGCTTCAGCTTTTCCGTCCCATAATTTTATTAGATTTACCTTTTCCCCTTCAACGTTTGTTGTCCACAATTTTTTTTCTAGCCGAGTTTTATTGTGATTGATAACATATGACGCAGTTGCAAGTATGTGAGATGTTGATCTATAGTTACACTCTAGTTTGACAGTTTTTGCATTTTTAAAATCATCAGAAAATTTTAAAATGTTTTCAACTTCTGCACCACGCCAACTGTATATTGACTGATCGTCATCTCCCACACAGCAAATATTTGAGTGCTTTTTTGCAAGGTATTTTAGCCAAAGATATTGTATTGCATTTGTATCTTGATACTCATCTACCATG
This sequence comes from Wolbachia endosymbiont (group A) of Sympetrum striolatum, assembly GCF_947250715.1. NCBI lineage: Bacteria > Pseudomonadati > Pseudomonadota > Alphaproteobacteria > Rickettsiales > Anaplasmataceae > Wolbachia > Wolbachia endosymbiont (group A) of Sympetrum striolatum. Next base: position 1,469,251 of record NZ_OX366342.1, on the reverse strand, counting down.
ACATACTTAAACTTGTTTTGGTAGTAGGACAGAACTTCGGTCTTTTGATTAAAGAGTTGTATGTTATATAGCAATAAGTCACCAAAATCGACAGAGTTAAGGAATTTTAACCTTTCCTGATACTGGTGATAGACTTTGAGTGCAATCACGTATACTGATCTAAATGATTGAACGTCTTCCACTTCAGATGGCAACAAACACTTCTCTTTCCATTGCTGAATAATATTCATAATGGTCTTACATTTTTCTGATAGGTAATCAGGGCTGATTTCATTCATGATGTTTTTTATTACCTGTAATTGGTCATCCACACCAATAATTGTAAAATTGGAATTTAGCCCCACGACTTCAGCATGATGACGTAGAATTTTTGCTGCAATTGCATGGAAAGTGCCAAGCCATGGTATGTTTGTGCCTGTTAGCTCAAGTACCCTTGATACCATCTCATTTGCTGCTTTGTTTGTGAATGTCACTGCTAATATCTCATCAGAGTAAGCGTGACCGTTCCTAATTATGTGCGCTATTCTTGAAGTGATCGTTCTTGTTTTTCCGGTTCCGGCTCCTGCCAATATTAAAACCGGTCCATCTATGTTAGTTACAGCTAATTGTTGTTCTGGATTTAGCAGTGAGAGATAATCGTTCATTTGCAGCTCTATAGATTATAACTTCGTAAAGTTAAACCTATGATCGAAATATTGTAAAGGTTTTATTGAATAGAACAGTTAAAGAATGTCCTAGGTGTATGGTCCCACCATACCAATTTATTGTACTAATTCTAGTATAACCTGCCGGGACAATCTATTTCAGTTCCAATACCTTACATTATAAGGATACAAGTCAATAATTGACAATCACTGAGATACAGGCTAAAATGTTTATATGATAATTCTTGTGAGGAGGAAAAATGGATTTTGACAAATATATTAAAGGCAATGCACTTTTTATACATGGATGTGTTGCTGTAGATATAGTGGTTAAAGAGCTAGTAAGGTTTTTACAAAATGAAACACACATTACAGAACTTGGTCTAGAATGGTGTAAAATTGATGATGAAGATGCAAAAGAGTTAGCTAAGCTTACACATCTTACTTCACTTGATTTATCCATGAACAACATTAGTGATAAAGGTGCAAAAGCTTTAGCTAGTCTTACCAGTCTGACTAGACTTAACTTATTGAGTAACAATATTAGTGTTGAAGGTGCAAAAGCTTTAGCCAATGGCAAGCTTAAAAATCTCAAGCAGCTTAACTTAGAAAACAACAATATTGGTGATGAAGGTGCAAAAGCTTTAGCCAATGGTAAGCTTGAAAATCTCAAGCAGCTTAATTTAAAAAACAACAATATTGGTGATGAAGGTGCAAAAGCTCTAGCTAACGGTAATCTTACAAGTCTTGAATGGCTTAAATTATCATGTAACAAAATTGGTGGTAAAGGTGCAAAAGCTTTAGCTAATGGTAAGCTTGAAAATCTTAAATATCTTGATTTAACGCAAAATAATATTGGTGCTTCTGAAGGTGCAAAAGGGTTGGCTGAAGGTAATCTTATCAATCTTGTTCAACTTAATTTAACCCGGAATAAGATTGGTAAAAAGGGCGCAAAAGTTTTAGCCAATGGTAAGTTTGAAAATCTCGAGCAGCTTAACTTAGAAAACAACAATATTGGTGATGAAGGTGCAAAAGCTTTAGCTAATAACAATCTTACAAAGCTTGAATACCTTAGTTTAAAAGACAACTACATTCGTAATGAAGGTGCAAAAGCTTTAGCTAATGGTAACTTTACAAAGCTTCAACATCTTATCTTAACCGAAGGTGTTGGTGATGAAGTTAGAAAAGAGCTAGAAGCTAAGCTTACAAATTGTACTGTTGTTGTACATTACCATAATCAAAATCTACCATTCAGTCCTGAAAACAATAGCAAATATTATGCTGGCTACAGTACAGCAATTGGCTTATTTTTAGGTTTGAGCATAGCATATCTTGCAGGAGCTGCTGCTTTAACTCCTGTTGTTGGCTGTTGCAGTATTTATTGCAGCCACTGTTGTTGGTGCACTGGTGGGTTATGGTATTGGAAAATTTTGTGAAAAGGTCAGTGAAGAGAAGCAAAATGATCCTGATATGAGTATGTGTACTGCAATTAAGAATGTCCTTATCCCTGGGTGTTTAATCCATAAGGTAGGCATTTAGTATTGACTTTACAACGATAGTCACTTTAAATTAGTAATTGTTGTTGCAGTTAAAGTATCGATGCCTTTTTTCTTTTATTTTTTCGCAATTCTTAGCATTTTATCTGCTGTTTGTGTAATTAGTGTAAGAAATCCTGTGCATGCAGTATTATTTTTAATTTTCACCTTCGTTAATTCTGCAGTTCTTTTTATTCTCCTTGGAGCTGAATTCATTGCTATGATGGTGCTGATAGTATATATCGGTGCGGTTGCAGTGTTATTCCTTTTTGTAGTTATGATGCTCGATATTGACTACATAAGGTTGCGCCAGGGTTTTGCGAAGCATTTCACTCCTGGTGCTATATTATGTGTTGTGTTTTTTCTGATTATCAGTTTTGTAATCCGCAGCTCAACGCTGAATATAAGTAATGTTATAAACTATAATGCCAATAACGTGAAAGCTATCGGTAATTTGCTCTACACTGACTACATGTACGCTTTTCATCTTTCTGGTATTCTGCTGCTTGTTGCAATTGTCGGTGCAATTGCTCTTACTTTGCAGGACAAGAAAAAAGGAGTTAAAAAACAGAATGTATTAAAGCAATTGACACAATCTTCATCTGTAAAATTGGTTAAGGCTAAATTTGGAAAAGGAGTAGAATGGAAATAGGATTAAATCATTTTTTGATAGTTGCTGCTATTTTGTTCACTATTGGGGTGTGCGGTATTTTCATTAACCGTAAGAGCATAATCAATATACTGTTATCAATAGAAATATTATTGCTGGCGATTAACATCAATTTAGTTGCTTTTTCTGCCTTTATGAATGATATAGTTGGGCAAATTTTTGTGATGTTTGTGTTGACTGTTGCGGCAGCAGAGTCAGGAGTTGGGCTTGCAATATTGGTTGTATATTATAGAAGTCGTGGCAATATAGATGTTGAACAAGCGAACTTAATGAAAGAATGAAAGTATGATGGATATACTGAAATTAATAGTATTTTTGCCACTCTTTGGTTCGCTATTTGCAGCACTTTTTAGAAAAAGTCAGTTAGTTACAACGGCAGGGATTGGAATATCTGCAGTTTTATCTTGGTATGTTTTTCTCACCTTCTCTGAAAACTATCATTTAGTTTTATTTCCTTTGTTTTCATTAAGTGTATTAAAAGTAAATTGGGCAATTAGTGTGGATGCTCTCTCATCCTTAATGCTTATTGTTATTACCACCGTTTCACTAGTAGTCCACCTCTATTCTATCGGTTATATGGAGCATGATAAAGGGAAGTCGAGGTTTTTTTCTTACCTATCGCTATTTACGTTTTGCATGATTGTGCTGGTTGTAAGCGATAATTTCGTGCAGCTTTTTTTTGGCTGGGAAGGGGTTGGCCTATGTTCTTATTTACTCATAGGATTTTGGTTCCAAAAATATTCTGCAAATAATGCAGCAATTAAAGCATTTGTTGTAAATAGGGTAGGAGACTTTGCACTATTAATTGGAATCTTTCTTATTTATTATACATTTCACTCTTTGAAATTTACTGAAGTTTTTGACACAGCTGATCTTCTTGGCGCACAGAACATTAGGGCATTCTGCTGTGAATTTAAAATAATTCATATAATATGCATATTACTTTTTATTGGCTGTATGGGTAAATCTGCACAGCTTGGTTTACATGTTTGGTTGCCAGATGCAATGGAAGGGCCAACCCCTGTTTCTGCACTCATTCACGCAGCAACGATGGTAACAGCAGGTATATTTTTAGTAGCAAAATGTTCTCCATTGTTTGAGCTATCAAATGTGGCACGAGAATTAATAGTTATTGTTGGGGCACTTACTGCTTTTTTTGCAGCTACGGTTGCGATTACTCAGAACGATATAAAAAAAATAATTGCTTATTCAACCTGCAGCCAACTTGGTTATATGTTCATGGCATGTGGGCTTTCTGCTTACAATGTTGCTATTTTTCATTTAATGACACACGCTTTTTTTAAAGCTCTACTATTTCTTGGTGCTGGCAATGTAATTCATGCAATGCATCATGAGCAAAACATTCAGAAAATGGGAAATTGCTGGAAGAAAATCCCTTGCACTTACACTCTCATGTGGATTGGGTCTCTTGCGCTTTCTGGAATATTTCCATTTGCAGGTTTTTACTCAAAGGATTTGATAATTGAACATGCTTATAGCACGGATAGCTTTGCTTTTGTAATAAGCTTAGTTGTTGCATTCTTCACAGCGTTTTACTCTTGGAGATTATTGCTTCTTGTGTTCCATAGCCAAAAACAAAGTAAAATTAATATACATGAAGCACCGAAGATTATGCTTATACCATTACTGATACTTGCTTTTGGATCGGTATTTTCTGGAGTGTGGGGAGCAAATATTTTGAACATAACTAGTAATGCGTTTTGGAAATCAAGTTTAATGGTGATTGATGAGCATGGAGTTCATAATTTCTTTATAAAACTACTACCAACCTTGGCAAGCCTAAGTGGAATAGCTCTTGCGTACCTGATTTACCAATATCAAGTAATTAGGCAAATTAAGAGTAAATTTTTACTTAAGTTTTTGCAGAATAAATGGTACTTTGATGAGGTGTATGAGTTTGTTATAATTGCACCGATAAGGTTTATATCTAGGCTTCTATGGAAGTTTGATGTTAAGGCTATTGATTCATTTGGACCAAATGGTGTTGTAAGGTTGGTTAACGAATGTTCAAAAAGTTCTATAAAGTTACAAACTGGTTATATATTTGATTATGCATTTATTATGTTTGTTACTTTAATAATCGGTGCTTTATATATTATTGGAATTAAATAGAAGGTGTTGTTACTTAGTATATTCTTGCTTCCACTGATAGGAGCGTTGATTTTATCCTCGATCAGGATTAATCATCAATCTATACACTTAAGATTCCTTGCCCTATTTTTTGCTGTACTTCCATTTTTGCTTAGCATTGTAGCTTGTATAGAATTTGATTATAACAATGCGGACTTTCAGTTTGTCAGCTATCCAGTAAGAGATATTGGAATAGGGGTGGATGGAATATCGTTGCTTTTCCTTCTACTTACGACCTTCTTGTTTGTTATTTGTATGCTCTATAATTGCAAAATGAGTTATACGACCCTAAAAGCCTATATGGCATTATTTCTACTGCTTGAGAGTTTTGTAGTCGGTTTTTTCGTTTCACTGAATGCTATAAGCTTTTATGTGTTTTTTGAAGCTGTCTTAATACCAATGTTCTTTATTATTGGCATTTGGGGAGGGAAGCAAAGGATATATGCGACGTTTAAGTTATTTCTTTATACATTAACTGGCTCATTATTATTTCTACTTGGGTTGGTATACATCTATAGTGTTTTTGGAACGTTTAGTATACAAAAATTAGCTACATTAGTGCCAAGCCTTGATCTTGAAGTGCAGTCATTGCTGTGGATTGCATTTTTTATTTCTTTTGCAATAAAAGTACCTATGTTTCCATTTCACACTTGGCTTCCTGATGCGCATGTGCAATCACCAACTTCTGGGTCTGTGATTTTAGCTGGCTTGCTTATTAAAATGGGGGGATATGGATTTTTAAGGTTTTCTATTCCAATGCTTCCTCAGGCAAGTTTGTATTTTTCAAATTTCGTTGTTGTGCTGAGCATTATTGCGGTGATATATGCTTCTCTAGTTGCGTTTGCTCAAGATGATATAAAGAAGTTAATAGCTTATTCTTCAATAGCACATATGGGAATCGTTACCGCTGGCCTCTTTTCATTTTGTGAGGAAGGAGTACTGGGTAGCATATTTCAAATGATTAGTCATGGCCTTATTTCTGCTGCTTTATTTTTGTGTGTTGGAATGCTATATACTCGAACTGGAACTTTGGAGATTGCAAAGTACTTTGGCATAGTAAATACAATGCCAAAATTTGGTTTTATGTTCATTTTGTTTTCAATGGCTTCAATAGGGCTACCTGGAACATCTGGGTTCATAGGTGAGTTTTTGGCTATGGTTGGAATGTTTAAGAGCATAGGTTTTTTTACAGGATTTATCGCACTTGGCACTATTTTAAGCGCAGTTTATATGCTGAATTTATGTAAGCAAATAATATGGGGGGTTAGCTATTCTAAATTATTAAATAATCGCTTGGATAGCATAGAATTTTCTGTCTTAATTCTGCTTGCAGTGTTTGTTATTTTGCTTGGATTCTACCCAACCCTTGCACTGAATTATTTGAAGCCATGTATGGCAAATTTGTTAGTCAAATATAATGCGCTATGAATTATATACAGATATTGCCGGAAACGTTCTCTATTATCTCCTCGTTAGTGTTGCTACTGCTTGGAATTATATTTAACCGCCAAACTATCAACTTATTAGCACTTGGCTGCACAGTGGTAACTTTGATTATTTTAATTATTTCGGCAGAAAATAATGAAATTTTTCTCTTTAATTCGTTGTTAAAACTCAATTTATACATCAGGTCAGCCCAAGGGTTAATTCTCAGCACAGGAATTTTAATACTTTTGATGCTGAATTTATCAAAATATGACTATAAATATGAATTTTCAATACTGATTCTTTTTGCGCTATTTGGCATGATAACTTTGGTTTCAGCAAATAGTCTGATTTCTTTTTTCTTAGCTTTTGAGTTGATGAGTATATCTTTATATGTTCTTGCGAGCTTTAATAAAGATTCAGCTTATTCATGTGAAGCAGGAGTGAAATATTTTACACTTAGTGCACTATCTTCCTGCATTATGCTATATGGAATGTCGCTGCTTTATGGATATACAGGACAAGTCAATTTCTCTGAGCTCTGTTCATTCTTGCAAAACCATCAGATAACTTATGGAATAGTTTTTGGGTTAGTTTTTATCCTTATTGGTTTGTGTTTCAAGCTTGCTATTGCTCCTTTTCATATGTGGGCTCCAGATGTCTATCAAGGTGCACCTACCATAGTAACTGCGTTTTTTTCTACGTCCCCAAAAGCTGCACTTGTAACATTTTTAATTCGATTGATGAATGAAGAGTTAGTAAATGTAAAAAGTTATGTTCAGCCTATTTTCTTATACGTTTCAGCATTGTCTGTGCTTATCTCAGCTTTTGGGGCCTTGCGTCAGCAAAACTTAAAAAGGCTGCTTGCTTACAGTTCAATTGGTCACATTGGTTTTATATTTGCTTCACTTTCTATTTTTACACAAGCAGGAACAGATAGTGCCTTAATGTATTTGGTGATATATATCATCACAAGCATAGGACTATTCTCATATCTCGTACAAATTGACGATGACGATTGTGATATTGCAAATTTATCTGGTATAGGGAAGAAACACCCAATTGTAGCATTTCATCTTTCTGTACTGTTACTCTCGATGTCGGGAATACCTCCACTTGCAGGTTTTATCGCTAAATTTTTTATATTCAAAAGTTTAATAAATTCTGGCTTTATCAGCCTGTCTTTGATCCTTGTAATAGCGAGTGTGATATCATGCTACTATTATTTAAATATCATGAAAGTTATGTATTTTGATAAAGCTAGTGGTAATAAGGTTGCTTATTCTAAGGGTCTATTCATTATCACTTCAGTGGCTTCACTTATCAACCTCGTTCTTTTCTTATACGTTTTACTCACTCATTGAACTAAAGGGCTGACAAGGTGATCCCTAAGGGCTTTCATATTCATCATTACAAAGAAGTTTCAAGCACTAACGAAGAAGCGTTAGATTTAATTGATAAAGGAATATCAAATGAAACTGTCATTATTGCTGATAAACAAACAGAAGGTAGGGGACGCACTGGAAAAAGCTGGATTTCTCCAGAGGGTAATCTCTATGCGAGTTTGATAATTAACCAAGAAACGGATGTCAGCAAATTGACAGAATTGACTTTTGTTACTGCTCTTGCTGTTGGCAACACGTTACTATCATTTATAAGTGACAGTAACGTTCAACATAAATGGCCAAATGACATTCTAATCGATGGCAAGAAAATAAGTGGAATATTGCTTGAAAAAAGATCCAATTCGAATTGGCTCATTATAGGAATTGGAATTAATGTCAATCATGCACCACTTCCAGGAACAACGTGCATTAGCAATTACGGTGAATCTGTGTCTAACATGGATCTGTTAAAGGAATTAATAATAAATTTTAATAAGCTAAGAAAGCAATGGCTATTTGATGGGTTTTATGCTATAAGAGAAATGTGGTTAAAAAAAGCATTCAAAATGAATGAGCAAATCAGTGTAAAGTTAGCTGACAAATTGTATGAAGGAATTTTTGCTGATATAGATAAAAGTGGTAAATTGGTGTTGCAGCAAAAGGATGGAAGCTTAATTTATTTTGATGCAGGTGAGTTATTTATTGATAATGCATTATGAATACATATGTAATTTTTGCTTACCTTATTAGTTTCACGCTGATTGCTGGAGAGCTAATTTTTACCATTTCTTGCTATATTAAAAGTAAAAAAATCTTAGAAAGCCTTAAAAGTAATAATGAAGAAGAAACATAAGCGATTACTTATAACTTCAGGAATTTTCTGCTTTTTAAGTTGTGCAGTTTTTTTTATTTTAACAACGCTCAAAGAAAATATCTCATTTTTCTATACAGTAAGTGAGGCAATAGTTTTACCAAATAATCAAAAGCCAATCCGTGTTGGTGGAATGGTTGTTGAAAATAGTGTGATACGGAGCGAAAGCGAAGTGATTTTTCAAATGACAGATTTTAATAAGAGCGTTATGGTGAAATATCAGGGAATACTTCCACCAATGTTTTCAGAAAAAAGTGGTGTTGTTGTGCAAGGTAAAATGTTTGATAATAGTACTTTTCTTGCAGATACAGTGTTTGCAAAACATGATGAGAACTATATGCCGAAAGTTTTAAAATAGATTCCCTAATTCAGCTGTATTGAAACGATATGTAGAGAGAGTAACAGCCTGCTAGCAAGCTGTTACTTTCCTAACTACTATAATATATCAGAGTGAGTTGGCGCTTCCCATTCATCTATGTTATCACCACCAGTTGTTCCTGTTTTTAATTTTCCAACCTCTTCGTTTAGGTTGTCAAAGTTTTCTTTCAAAAATTTAAGATCCTTCTTATTATCCATAACTAGCTCTTCAACCCTATTTGAATTATCATACAATTCATCCATATAATCTTGATGACCTTTCAACACGTCATTCAATTTAGGAACAAATGTGTCATTTAAATCTTTGACTAGTTTATCTAGAATTTTGTGGACGTAATCGACCGACGCATTCTTTTCTTTATTGCCTTCAAAAGATTTAGGCTTAATTTTGACCTCTATGTCATTTATTATTCTACGATTGGTACCGCTCATTCTGCTTGTTACTCCAAAGTTGCTTTCGCTTTCTTTTACACTGTAATTACTCATATTAACTCCTATAAAAAATTAGAATTTAAAACTAACTAGTTACCTTGAAATGGTATGTGAAAAAAGTAATAGCCCACTGGGCTATTACTTTTTCTTATTTTTGCTAATTATTAGCTATTTTCTATCCTAGTGGATTTAACTCTGGAGAAAAAAAGGTGTTGGGATTTGTTATGTCAGAATCCGTGAATGAATCTACTTCATCTCTCAATTTATCGATTTTCCCAATTAAACCTGAATCTTTATCACCAATTTCCTTCTTTATTGTAGATAAGTGCTGTGTGGTTTGGCTTACTACATTATTGATATGTTTTATTATGGGATTGACTGATTCTACAAATGTGTCAGCTTTTACCATCCCTTTAGTTCCTGTTATCTCTTTTAATGGTGCCTCAATTAACTCCACATTAAATTTTTTATCTTCTGTTGAATTATTCATGTTTATTAATTCCTTAAATAATAATATTAAAAATAATGTTATTCATTATCTTCTGTAATCTGCTAAACAGATATGGAGTAATCCTGAACAGTATAAGCATCATTACTGTTAAGGTAATACTCTTCATTTACTACAGAAGAATGTTGATAGCTAAATTGATTGGGGTTAACTATATCATCACCTTCCAGCAATTCCTTAAGTTCTTCAAGTTTTTCTTTCATTTCCTCTTGTTTCTTGTTTTGTTCATCAAACTTCTCTTTTAATGCATCAATAATAGCTTTAGACTGATCTTGATTGCTGAGATCACCAATCACAGCTGTCACTTTCTCATAAGGCAGTTTGTGAATGATGTCTTTAAGCTCTTCTGCGCCTATGTTATCCAAAAGTTCTTTAAACTGCTCATTAGACATATTGCGAGCAAAAGCTTGAAGTTTGTCTGGGTTATCAACTAAAGACTTAATGATAATCTGAATCTTATTAGGATCAGTTAAATCTCGAGCTACTATTGCAAGTTTCTTGTGGTCTAGCTTATTAATTAAATCATGTAATCTATCTCCTTCTAAATTGTGTACTAGGGCTGGAAGTCGATTTTTCAACGTTTCGTCCAAAATAGTGTTTATACTTTTCTCATCTGCATCTTTTATTAGTTCTACAAACTGATCATTGCTTATTGTCTTGATAGCCTCCAGAAACTGATTCATTTTAAGGTGAGGGAAAATTTCTTTTACTTGGTCTAGATTTAAGTCTTTCACTAGGTTTGTAAGCTGATTTTTATCTAAAAGAGGAACAATTATTTGTAACTTTTCTGGATTTAGTTCCTGAGCAAGGGTTTTTAGCTGGTGATTGGTTAGATGATCCACTAAAGCTTGGAGTTGTTCATCCATTAAGTTCTCTGCTAAGACCTGCAACTGGTTTGAATTTAGTTCAGGAATTATTTTTTGCAGCTGCTCATTCGTTAAATTCTGTGCTAAAATCTGGAGTTGATTTGAATTCAGTTCAAAAATTATTTTTTGCAGTTGAATAGGTATATCAAGTAACATATTATTCACTATTTCCTTTATTTCCCCTGCATTACAAGGTGCTACGTTTTTTTGCAGCGCTGTATTGTAAGGTGAATCGATAATATTTCCTTTTTTATCTGAGAAATAGTATTTACCACTTTCGTCTCGCGTTACGTATTGATACGATACAGCTTGTGCAAGAAAATCCACACTACTGTATCTTTCACTGTTATCTCCTACACTAGTTACTACGTTTACTAGCTGATCATTAAGGTATATAAGAGAATTATTAGTGGCATCTCGGTTATACCAGTTATTAGCGTTCAGACTTTGTCCCGATTCATTAAGACAAGTATACATTCCGTTATGAAATTGACAGAAGTTTACGTTTAGTGTTAGCACCTCTTCACTTTTATCATTCAGCGGTATAAAAGCAAGTTTAGCAATTTTGTATGGTCTACTCACATCAGCATTATCTCTGCCAGAAAAAGAGGTTCCTAAACAAACATTTTTGCCTGGATAGCATGTCATTCCTTCGCTTATCACAAGAGACTTTCCAGGTACCATCTTAAAAACATGCTTTTTTCCACTCATAGGCATTACCAATAAATTAACTGTTAGTATTCTAACATTTATTGATTAATTTATTATTAAATTGGTATATATTAGAATTATAATAACAAACATTACTTGCATAAAGAAAAGTTACAGAAAGAGGGATTTTTTAGGGAACTAGTATAAAATACTAATGGGCTAAAATAAGCTGACTTTATGATATGCTAGAACCTATATTGGTGGAGGCAAGCGGGATCGAACCGCTGACCTTCTGCGTGCAAAACAGATGCTCTACCAGCTGAGCTATGCCCCCAATTCTTGCTTAAAGCATAAATCACTCAGGCTGAAATGCAAGAAATATTTATCTGTTATAGCTAAACTGACTTAGATTTACTGACAATTTGAAAAACCGTCATTCCGCTGCGTGTTAGCGGAATCTATCTGCAGCAGTGTGACGTGTTAGCTATAGGCTATTGCTAAGCATTATAATAGTGCACAAATTCTGCAGGGTATATACAGTTTTCTATTTTTCTTATCTCCTTAGCGTTATACTTCACACCATCCAAATAAATCTGTGAACTGAAAATTAACAAGAAGTTTTCCTTTAAAAATTTTTTAAATTATCCATAGATTTTTTAACTAAATTATCACTAACGCAGTATATTATATAATTTATTTAACCACACATGAAAATTTTAGTTTGATTAAAACGGATAAAAACTGTATTGATGTTTAGTATAGCTGAAAAATGAAATGATCCCGTAGCTCAGCCGGTAGAGCAACTGACTTTTAATCAGTGGGTCACGCGTTCGAATCGCGTCGGGATCACTCACAAATTTTGAAAAACATGCTAAAAGAACAAGACAAAATATTCACCAACCTAAATGGTAAAGAAACTCCACTACTTAAGGGTGCAAAAAAACGTGGTAGCTGGCAAAAAACAAAGGAGTTACTAGATTTAGGATCAGAAAAGATCATTGATGAAGTAAAGAAATCTGGTTTGAGAGGTCGAGGGGGTGCAGGATTTTCCACCGGCCTTAAGTGGAGCTTTATGCCCAAAAATCTCCCAAAAGCATATTTAGTAGTCAATGCAGATGAGTCAGAACCTGGTACATGTAAAGATAGAGATATATTGCGATATGAGCCACATAAGTTACTTGAGGGAATTCTCCTAGCCGGCAAAGCGATCAGCGCATCAGTTGCGTATATTTATATCAGGGGTGAATTTTATAATGAATATTTAGTTCTAAAAAAAGCACTTGAGGAAGCCTATAAAGAAAACTTAATTGGAAAAAATGCCTGCAAATCAGGTTATGATCTTGATGTGTTTATCCATAGGGGTGCAGGAGCTTACATATGTGGGGAAGAAACAGCTCAACTCGAATCAATTGAAGGAAAAAAGGGCTTTCCTCGCATGAAACCTCCATTTCCCGCAGGTGTTGGACTTTTTGGCTGTCCAACCACAATAAACAACGTTGAAACTATAGCCATGGTTCCAGATATTCTAAATCGCGGAGGAGAATGGTTTGCATCTCTTGGTAAACCAAATAATACTGGTACTAAGATTTTTTGTATTTCAGGACATGTAAACAACCCGTGTAATGTTGAAGAAGAGCTCGGAATTCCACTACGTGAATTGATTGAAAAATACGCAGGTGGAGTGCGAGGGGGTTGGGATAATTTACTTGCTGTAATACCTGGTGGGTCTTCAGTGCCATTAATTCCAAAATCTATATGCGATACTATTGAAATGGATTTTGATTCATTAAGAACCGCACAATCAGGGCTTGGTACTGCTGCTGTAATAGTGATGGATAAATCAACTGATATAATAGCTGCAATAGAGAGGTTATCACACTTTTACATGCATGAGTCCTGTGGACAATGCACACCATGCCGTGAAGGTACTGGATGGATGTGGAGGATTATGAAGAGGATGGTGGCAGGAGATATTAAGCCTGATGAAATAGATAAGCTGCTTGACCTTACAACTCAAATAGAAGGACATACAATTTGCGCGCTTGGTGATGCTGCAGCTTGGCCGATTCAAGGATTAATAAGACATTTTCGCCATGTTATCAAAGAGAGAGCGATAATTTAACTCTACTTATACTTCTTAAGCCGTTTTGCTACTTAGCAACCAAAGTTAAAAAATATTGATTTCCTTCTCTTTTAGGTGCTAATTCTACCTTTGCAATATCTTCAGTGTCTCTAATTAGCCGTTCTAATTTTTCCATTCCAACTTCAGTGTTTATAAGCTCTCTCCCTCTAAATCTCATTGTAACTTTAATTTTATGTCCATGCACAAGAAAATCCATTGTTTGACGCAATTTTGTTTCGTAGTCGTGATCACCAATATTGGGACCCAGTTTAACTTCTTTTATAGTTAATGCTTTTTGTTTCTTTTTTGCTTCACTTGCCTTCTTTTTTGCATCATATTTTTGTCTGCTGTAATCCAGAACTTTACATACTGGAGGAATTGAATCAGGTGCAATTTCCACCAAGTCTAAACCGACATTCTGAGCAGATGCCAAAGCTTGTTCTATTGGCACAATTCCGACCATTTCACCACTGTGATCAACTAAGCGTACCTCCTTAGCTGTGATGAGTTCATTAATTCTATTTTTATTGTTCTTTTTTATTTGCAAACTTTAACTCCCTTAATTCAAATTAACACTTTTTAACAGCGATTCAGTAGCCTTTTCCAAAGAAAAAGACTCCTGTCTTTCTGATCCTAAATTTCTCACTGACACAGTTTTACTTGTAACTTCATTTTTGCCTATAATCCATAATATAGGAACCTTGTTTGAACTATGCAAACGTATCTTATAACTAATTTTTTCATTGGTCAAATCAGTCTTGACTCTCACACCTTGTTCTTTTAAAATATTGCTAATTTCTGTGGCGTAACCGTCAGCTTCATTTGTAATGGTCAGAATAGCAAGTTGCGTTGGAGCAAGCCAAACTGGAAATTTTCCTGCATAATTTTCTATCAAAATTCCGATAAAACGCTCAAAAGTCCCAAGAATTGCCCTATGTAACATGACAGGGTGATGCTTGTGCCCATCTGCCCCTATATAAAAAGCTCCCAGACGTTCTGGTAAAATGAAATCAACTTGTAATGTTCCACATTGCCAATTTCTGCCTATTGCGTCTTTCAAAACGAACTCTAACTTTGGACCATAAAATGCACCTTCACCAGGGCTCAGTTCATAACTCAAGCCCGCTTCTTTAACGGCTTCAAGCAGCGCTTTTTCAGCTCTATCCCACACTTCATCATTACCGGCTCTAATATCTGGACGGTCTGAAAATTTCACAGAAATTTCATTGAATCCAAGCTCTGAATATACTTCTTTTAAAAGGTCACAAAACTTTACAGTTTCAGAATTTACTTGTTCTTCCATACAAAAAATGTGTGCATCGTCTTGCGTAAAACCACGCACTCGCATCAGTCCGTGCAATGAGCCTGAGCTTTCATTTCTATGGCATGTACCAAACTCTGCCATACGTATTGGTAGATCACGATAGCTTCTCGTGTGAGAATTAAAAATCTGCACATGACAAGGACAATTCATAGGTTTTATTGCTAGCTTTTTGCTTTCAGATTCATCAACAATGAACATATTTTCACGAAATTTATCCCAATGTCCCGACTTTTCCCACAGTTCTTTACTTACCAAAATAGGAGTTTTTACTTCAAAATAGCCATTATTTATCAATTTCTTTCTTATATAAGACTCAAGAACATTATATAGAGTATATCCTTGTTCATGCCAAAAAACCTGCCCGACAGCTTCCTCTTGGATGTGAAATAAATCCATATCCTTAGCAATTTTGCGATGATCACGTTTTTCTGCTTCTTTGAGACACTCAAGGTAAGCGTTTAATTCATCCTTATTTCTCCATGCGGTGCCATATATTCGCTGTAACATTGGACCCTTAGAATCACCACGCCAGTATGCTCCTGCAACTTTCATAAGCTTAAACGCTTTGACTCTGCCAGTTGAAGGAGAATGTGGACCGCGGCATAAGTCAACAAAATCGCCTTGTCTATAAACAGTTAGGTTTTCACTCTCTGGTATAGAGGATATAATTTCAACCTTATATTTTTCGCCTATACCACTAAAGAAATCAACTGCCTGCTTGCGAGTCCAAACCTCTCGAACAAATCTGTGATTACTTTTTACAATCTCTTTCATTTTCTTTTCTATTGCAGCAAGATCATCCGTAGTGAAGGTACGATCTGTAGCAAAATCATAGTAAAAACCGTCCTGAATTGTTGGGCCAATAGTAATCTGAGTATTAGGAAATAGCTCTTTCACTGCCTGCGCCATTATATGAGCAGCATCGTGCCTTATTATGTCCAAACCCACTTCGTCACTCAGTTGTATCACCTCTATCTCTGTATCAGATTCAATTTCACGTGAGAGATCATACAACTCACCGTTTACTTTCAATGCAACTGCTTCTTTCAAAGCATCCAGTTGTAATATATCAAAGCCAGTGACTTTATCGTCATATTCTTCTATTCTTTTTTCAGCTGGAAAAGTAATTTTAATCATTTATCGACCCTTTTGTCTAACCCTCTCTTTGTCATCCCAGTGCGTGACACTGGGATCCATCTTATTTTTATAATGGAAATTAGTTTAACGTATGCTCCTAAAATCTGTTGTCCATTGCACAATTTACAAATATTTTTACACCTGGATCCCAGTGTCACGCACTGGGATGACAAAAAAAGGAACACTGAAATGACAGAAAAACAGCACCTGGGTAAGAGAGGAATGATTTGAAAGCTATAAATTTTTAACATCAGTAGTACGGTCTATTCTTTTTTAACCTGAGTGCAATTGCGTCTTCCCAAACTTCACCATTACGCAATAACTTTTCTTTATTGTACATTAGCTCCTCTCTTGTTTCAGTAGCAAATTCAAAGTTAGGACCCTCCACAATTGCATCAACTGGACATGCCTCTTGGCAAAGTCCGCAGTATATGCATTTTGTCATATCAATATCATAGCGCGTGGTGCGACGACTACCGTCTTCTCTTTCCTCTGCTTCAATAACTATTGCTTGAGCAGGGCAGATAACTTCGCATAATTTACAAGCTATGCATCGTTCTTCACCGTTTGGATACCTACGCAACGCATGCTCACCACGAAACCTTGGACTTAAAGGGCCCTTCTCCATAGGATACCTCAAAGTAACCTTTGGCTTAAACATATATTTTAATGTAATAACAAACCCTTTAATTAACTCTACAAAAGACCAATACCAAGCTAATTTCTTGAGCATAAAATATTTAAAACCTATGTTGATAATTATAAATCATATTATCAGTTTTCAAAATAAATATTTTCACCTGAGTGACCTTTGCAGTTTTTTATATAATGTATTTATTAATATGATATTACTATAAACTAGCAAGATAGATAAAAATTTTGAATATTTTCAAATTAGGTATTTTGGTTTCTTAAGTGTAATATTGCTAAGTAGTTTATATAAATAATGACAAACACAAATGAAACTATTTTCGCTTTATCGACCGTATTGGGTAAGTCAGGAGTTGCAGTAATCAGAATTTCAGGCAACTACGCGCTTAAAGCTTTAAATCATTTTCATATTAAGAAAGAAATTAAACCAAGATTTGCTACTTTAGTTGATCTATATGATGATTCCAATCAATTGATAGATAATGGAATAATCATCTATTTCCCTGCTCCAAACAGTTTCACTGGCGAGAACGTTATAGAGTTACAAGTGCATGGAAGCAAGGCAGTCATAAAAATCATCTTGGAGGAATTATCAAAAATTTTCGTTATGGCCAAGCCTGGAGAATTCTCACTTAGGGCTTTTCTAAATAGTAAATTTGACTTAACGCAAATAGAAGGGATTGCAGACTTAATTGATGCTGAGACGAAAATGCAAGCTAAACAAGCGATTAAGCAGATATCGGGAGAATTGGAGAGACTATACAGCAATTGGAGGCAAAGATTAATAACGATACAATCCAAAATCGAAGCATATATAGACTTTCCAGAGGACATTTGGGCAGAAAAAAGTGAATTGAAAAAAATTAATAATGAAGTGCAATCTCTCGTGCAGTTGATACAAGAGCATTTAAATGATAATAGACGGGGCGAAAGGTTGCGTGAGGGTTTACATATTGTAATAACTGGTGAACCAAATGTCGGTAAATCAACTCTATTTAATTTCTTAGCCAAGCGTGATATTGCTATTGTTTCTGAATATGCAGGCACAACAAGAGACGTGCTTGAAGCTCATATTGACATTGGCGGATACCCAATCATTCTCTCTGATACTGCTGGAATTCGTGAGAGTTCAGACCCGATAGAATCAGAAGGCATAAGTCGAGCAAAAAAGAGGTCTTTTGAAGCTGATCTAAGAATAGAACTATTTCCTTTTGAACAACGTTATAATATCAATTGCAACGTTGTAAATAGCGATACTATTTATGTATTGAGCAAAGCTGACGATGCAATTAATGACAGAAATATACTGATTGGCGATGTAGATTTTCTACCTATTTCTATTTTAAAGGGAATAGGTACAAACAAGTTGATCTCTCTCATAAAAAAGAAGGCAGAGGAAAAATTTGGGCATGATAGAGACACTCCTGTGATTACTCGGCAAAGACATAGGAGTCACATGCAGAAAGCACTGGAACATTTACAACGTTTTAATATCGATAATCCAATTGAGTTGATATCTGAAGATTTGAGGCTTGCTGCATTTGAACTTGGTGCGGTGATTGGAATTATTAATGTTGAGGAAATATTGAGTAGTGTGTTTAGCAACTTTTGCGTGGGCAAGTAAAGCTTTTATAGATTGCTTAAAATCAAATGTTGTGATAGAAAAGAAATGGACGGATGGCCGAGCGGTTTAAGGCACCAGTCTTGAAAACTGACGTACGTGATGAGCGTACCATGGGTTCGAATCCCATTCCGTCCGCACAGCATCCCGCGATGTTAGCTGATTTTTAGAGCTTATTTGGACTATGTGGTTCATAACGCTGGAAATCTTATCTAATCTAGCCACATCTTTTAAAAATACATCCCTTTGTAAATTGACCTTATTAGCGAAGAAAGCTAATATCTATAAATAGATTACCATCTGAATATGAAAACCGATATAGTAATAATAGGTGCAGGGCCTATTGGAATATTCACTGCTTTTCAAGCGGGAATGCTTGATATGAGATGTCATATAATAGATGTTTTGGATCAAGCAGGAGGACAATGCACAGCTCTTTACCCAGAAAAGCCAATATATGATATACCTGGTTATCCTGTAATTACTGCCCAAAAATTAATTGAGCAATTAATGGAGCAAGCTTCACCATTTGAGCCTGTTTACCATTTAAGTCAAAAAGTGGAAAAGATTTCGAATAACTGTGATCAAAGCTTTACTATCATAACTAACACAGGTACAGAGGTAAAATGTAAGGCTGTTATTGTTGCTGCAGGTAACGGAATGTTTGAACCTAACCGTCCACCCTTAAGTGGTATATTAGAATATGAAAATCAATCTGTATTTTACAGTGTAAATAAAATTTCTGATTTTCAGGACAAAACTATAGTCATTGCAGGGGGGGGTGATTCTGCAGCTGATTGGACTGTAGAACTTTCTAAAGTTGCAAAGAAAATTTATGTGATACATAGAAGAAAGGAATTTCGCTGCACTCCTGAAACTAGAAATAAATTAGAATCACTTGAAAATGATGGAAAGATAGAACTGGTAGTGCCATATCAATTACACGAACTAGCAGGAGGTAATGGGCAGTTGAGCGCAGTGATAGTAAAAAACATTGCCTCTAAGGAAGAAAAAGAAATATCCGCTGATTCTTTGCTGCCATTTTTTGGATTGTCAATGAATCTTGGTCCAATAAACAGTTGGGGTATAGAGTTAGAACATGGCCGCATAATTGTCGACCCAGCTACACTTAGAACCAGTAGAGATAGAATATATGCAATCGGAGATATAGCTACTTATCCAGGCAAACTCAAGTTGATACTAAGTGGTTTTGCCGAGAGTGCCATGGCTTGTTATGACATATACAAAGTAATCCACAACTCTCCAGTCAATTTTCAATACTCGACTTCAAAGGGAATTCACGGAAAAGAAAAACTTACTTGACACCCTTCGCCAGCCCCCTTATCATGAAACTGAAGGTATTCAGTTATCTTCATCTGTGCAGATTAAACAGCAAGAAAACAACGTAGTTGGCGTCTTATTTTTAATTTTTTGCACTATGTGCACCTTATGTCTTCACAATATTTCTAGGTTTTTACCTATATAAGCTGAAACGCGCTTATAAGTCGTTTAAGACAGTATAGTACGCCAATTTGCAGGATTAGGGAGTGAACACTAATTACCACGGGGTTTCTTTTGCCTTTTTTTCTGCTTAGTAAATTTCTTAAACATTTAAACTAAGGTTAGTTGCATTTAAAAGCAGCTAAATTGCAGTGTTTAAGGCTTAAAAAACGCCAATACTGAAAATAGACAATGACTAGGGCTTCTTTTGCCTTTTTTTTCGTTTAGTAAATTTCTTAACGTTTGTAGCTAAACAACAACCGTCATCCCGCTACGTGTTAGCGAGATACCGCGAATTAATCGCGGTATGACGGTGTAGATGATGGTTAAGTATCCCGCTACTTGTTAGCGGCTAAGAGATACCGCGACGGTATATTCGTCATCCCGCTACGTGTTAGCGGGATCTCTTGTTAGCGGCTGAGAGATACCGCGGCGGGTATGACGGTGTAGACGATGGTTAAGTATCCCGCTACTTGTTAGCGGCTAAGAGATACCGCGGCGGTATATTCGTCATCCCGCTACGTGTTAGCGGGATCTCTTGTTAGCGGCTGAGATACCGCGGCGGGTATGACGGTTAATTATTCTGCGGCGGTATGACGTAGGGTTGCACTAGCTATATCATGCATTTTATTAACCGACACTATAAACAACATCCTTACAATTATGAGATTGGACTACAACTTGCTCAAGCGTTAAGCTGCTGCGTTTAGCATCTTTACTGTGGTTTTCTCCAAGAACCTCTGTTCTTTCTTGTTTTATTTCTTCAATGAATTTCTTGTTAACGCTTTCAGTGTTAATCTTTTCCTGAGAATATATAAGGTTAGTGCAATTTGTTTTGTTATAATAATGCACGCCAAAACATACAACTAATAATGCAAGTACACCTGAGCCTATAAGCAATGATAACCCTATGTTATTAGTCAAAGGGTTTTGGTAAAATTTTTGTACGTTATTAACACCGCCTTCCGCGTACAGCAATAAAGGAAGTGCTATATTTGCAGCAACTACACCGGTCAGTAATGCAGTAAATAGTGGCCTATTGTTAATTACTGATTCTATTTTATTAGTTCTACTAATTACTTTTTCATCAATGTTAATGAAGTCGTTTTTAGATTCCCAAGCATTAAATATAAAATTTGAATGAGTGTTGTTGTTATACTCTAATCTTACAGATTTTATAGCTTTATTTTCTGGCTGATGCTTTAACACCTCATCTAAAATTCCATCCGCATTTTTTTCTTGAGTTTTATGCTCTGCAGTATCTCTAAATTGCCTTATTGCAAAAAGTATTGGACTAATTGCAAGCAACGCAGCAAGTGCGATAACTGGTATAGTGATATATTTTGGGCTGTTTGTAAAAAATGCAATAAATTTTGCTTTATCTTGTAAGTATAATAAAGCTGCAGATGTGCCAAGTATAATAGCACTTGCACCAAAAATTATAAAGCCCTTCTGCTGCATGGCATATTTTGCTCTTGGCCAGGATCTGTTTGTTTTTTTATTTGTTGTGCTACCTATATCAGAATTTAGTGACAAAGACTCTTCAGAGTCATCTTTGCTTTTATACGATGGTGGAGGAGTTGGAAACGTACCTGGACTTTTAATATCCTGAGGATTCGGTATAGGTTCTCCAATCCATTTTTCTACTTTGCCTAAATAACCATCATCCGCTGCTCCGTCTGTTCCTGTTGTTGGCTCACTAGATACATTAATCCCTTTAAATGCAATATTGTTTATTTCCTCTTCCCTGACATCAACTTCCGCTATTTCTTGATCTATATTTTCTAAGAGACCCTTCATATCTTTTTCTAATAATCCTTCCTTGATGCTTTTATAAAAGTCATCAGCAGGATTAATGCCCCGCTGATTACCATCAACTAACATGACTTTTTGCGGTAACATACCTTTGTCTTTCTTATATGCTTTTAAAAGAGATAAAACACATAGATGTTTTCCAATTTGTGGATCTTGAGGCTCATTCATTCTTTTAGCTACTTCTGCTGAATTTAGTGGATCTTGACGCTTAGTCGTTCCTCCAACTACTTTAATACCTTGTGCCTGCTCTTCTGTTAAGCCTAAATGATTTTTCACTACATACTCTACTGCTTTTATGTATTTTGCAGACGATACAATAGCAACTTCTACTCCGCTTGAAAGTGCAGAATCTAATACAGACCTTAGCTTTTCTTTATTTTTGATTCCCGAGCCTTCCTTTTGTAAAAATTCTTCTATTTTTTCTTTAATTACTGCTTTTTCTTTGCCAGAATCATAATCATCATATCCCTTGGATGTAAAGAAATTGCACATAGACTTATTTGTAATTGTTTGATCAAAGTCAAATATTAATAGTGCATTCTCTTCAGACGATGGTAGATTCGTTACTGGTCCCATATTTACTCCAAAATTAATTACTATGTTGTGTTGATTACGCTATAGTTATTAAGATGTAGTAAATACCAGTTTACGGATAATTATGAAAAATTTAGTATAGAAATTGCCTATCAAAGATTCTTTCATTGAGTGAGTCGTCTTTGTCAAAAAGCAGAGTGATTGTGTTCTCATGGTCTTTTTGTATTTTTATCTGTGATATATTATGAAACTCTTTGTAATCTGATACTACAAGCGCTGGACGATTTTTTGTGTCGTTAATGTCAATTTGTACGATCGTATCATTTGAGATTAGTGCTCCATTCCAATGCCTTGGGTAATAGCTATTGATGGAGGTCAGTGCAAGT
Organism: Wolbachia endosymbiont (group A) of Sympetrum striolatum; assembly: GCF_947250715.1. Lineage (NCBI taxonomy): Bacteria > Pseudomonadati > Pseudomonadota > Alphaproteobacteria > Rickettsiales > Anaplasmataceae > Wolbachia > Wolbachia endosymbiont (group A) of Sympetrum striolatum. Next base: position 1,446,645 of record NZ_OX366342.1, on the reverse strand, counting down.
AAGTTTGAATTTAGTGGCAAGATTGGGCCACCGGCAGAGAAGTTATATGCAGTGCTGCCTGTGGGAGTAGATAATATTACTCCATCCCCTCTAAATTTTTCTACTTTTAGTTTATCATTAATAGTAATATTCATCTCTACTATTTGGTTTGCTTTCCTAAAAACATATACTTCGTTTACCGCTATATAGTGGTATTTCTTGCCACTTGTGTCTGTTGCTTCCATTTTTAGTAAAGTTAACTGAGTTGAAGTTGCGTGCTCTATATGATCAATTAAATCTTCACTGCGGCTAAAGCATTTATTCATCAAAAACCCAACATTGCCAGTGTTTACTCCGTATACGTGTGTGTTTTTGTTTTCTATAACGTAATTATGCAAGGTGCGTAGCATAAAGCCATCACCGCCAACAACTATCAATAGATCGATTTCGGACTTATTTTCTTCTGTTATATTGATAAAATTAAGTTTCTTTAATAGTTTAGATACTTCCTGCGATTTTGGTGACTCAGAAGCGATATAGCCTATATTTTTGTATTTATGCATGCTTCACTCTGAAAAAGAAGCGAAAAACTAGAAAATATCCCCATATTTATCGTTAAACTTAGCTAATTTGCTAGTTTTACTTGCTGACCCGCTTGTCAAACTTCCAGTCCATGCAGGGTGAGTGAGAGGATCCCTATCAAGTTTTATCTTATCACCTTCCTTTCCATAAGTGGAACGAGTTTCAAACTCTTGACCATCTGTCATGACTATAGTAACCTTATGATAATCAATTTCTGCCATTGTTGCTTATAAACTTTTAGTCAGTTAATATTCTAGTGAACTTAATTCACTAAGTCAATCATTATTCTAAAATATTGACAAAAAATAAATAAAATGTTATACTTAATAAGGAATAAATAATAGTTATCATGATTTTTGCTTTCCCTGGTCAGGGCTCTCAGTTTGTAGGAATGGGAAAGAGCTTATATAGTGAGTTTTCCGTTGCAAGACAAGTATTTAATGAAGTAGATAGCATATTGAGTAGAAAGCTGTCTCATTTAATCTTCAACGGTCCTATTGAAGAATTAACCATTACAGAAAACGCTCAGCCAGCTATAATGGCAGTGTCAATCGCGACGCTACGCGTTATCGAGCATGTGTTTGGTGAATCTCTTTTTTCTAATTATGGAATTAAATATGTTTGTGGACATTCAGTCGGTGAATATACAGCGCTATGTGCTGCAGGGGCATTGACTCTTGAGTCTGCAATCAAGCTGCTGAAAGTTCGCAGCGAAGCAATGCATGAAGCTTCTTTGAAATGTGAAGGGGGAATGGTTGCGTTGCTTGGAGCAGAGATAAATGAAGTGGAAGATATATTGAAATCAGTTCAAATTGACGGAATTTGTGAAATTGCAAACGATAACGGTGGCGGACAAGTGGTTATAAGTGGTACTAGAGAGGGTCTTGAAATATTACCCGATTTGCTCAAGAACTTGAACATCAAGAGATTAGTTAAGTTACAGGTTAGTGGACCTTTTCACTCATCTCTTATGAAACCTGCTGATGAAAAAGTTTTGGAATTTTTGGAGGGTATTAAAATAACCCGTCCTATAGTTCCTTTGATATCAAATGTTACAGCTAAAGAGGAGAGTGATCCCAAAGTTATAAAAGCTTTACTTGCTAAACAAGTCATAAGCAGAGTGAAATGGAGAGAAATGGTTTTGTATATGGCAAGCCGTGGCATTAACAAATTTGTTGAAATTGGCCCTAATAAAGTTTTATCTAATTTAGTCAAAAGGATTGACCAATCTATCAGTACAAAAAGTATAGGTAATATTGGTGATATAGACAGCTTCTTTAATGAATCATTAGTACTAACAGCGAAAAATTTAAAAGTTGGGTTAAGTTAAAACACATCTATTTGCCAGCGCATGACGCTGCCTAGCTGGAATGACAGAGGGTAATGCAAGAAATCAACGAACTGCCTGTCATTTCATCCGGTTTCTTAATTCCAAGTAGCTGTAAAATAGTGGGAGCGATATCAGATAATCTTCCGTCTCTTAGTTTTAGATTATCGCAAGACACAATAAATGGCACTTTATTTAGAGTGTGCGCTGTATGAGGTGTATTATTTTCTTCATCGAACATACATTCCACATTACCATGGTCTGCAGTAACAATTAATGCAGTGTTGCTTGACTTTTTAACAGCACTCAGCACTTTCGCAAGACAATCATCTACAGCTAGCACAGCTTTCTCGGCTGCTTTTATATTACCTGTATGTCCTACCATATCAGGATTAGCGTAATTTACAACTATCAGTGCGAATTCTTGGGAGTGAATTTTTTCTACAAGCTTTTCTGTGAGCTCAAAGGCTGACATTTCGGGCTGCAAATCATAAGTTTGAACTTTTGGTGAGGGAATGAGTATTCTTTCTTCACCAGAGAAAGGTTCTTCTTTTCCACAATTGAAAAAGAAAGTCACATGAGCGTATTTTTCGGTTTCGGCGATGCGTAATTGTTGCAATTTATTGTCTTCTATTGTTTGTCCTAAAGTGTTAGCAAAAGATATAGGAGGAAAAATATAAGGAATTTTAAGATCTTCTTTATACTTCATCATACTTAGAATTGAAGAAAATGGTTTTCGTTTACGACCTTCTGTCGTACGAGTAGTTTGACCATAGATTCCAGCGTCACGCGCTGGAATGACACCTGATTGGTTTAGTAAAATACTTGCTAATTGTATCATTCGATCAGCACGAAAGTTAGCCAACAGCACTCCATCTTCTGGTTTTATACCTTGATAGTCACCTATTACTGCGGGCCTGACAAACTCATCAGTTATGTTATTTTGATAATTTTCATCAATCAACGATACTGCATTATCATGACGAGGTGCCTTTGCAAATGCGATAGCCTCATAAGCTTCAATTGTTCTCTCCCACCTGTTATCACGGTCCATAGCATAGTAACGCCCAGAAACAGTAGCAATTCTTATGTCATTTCCCTTTATACTCTTTATAAATTCTTGAATGCATTTTTTTCCTGAATTTGGTAATGTGTCTCTGCCATCTAAAAATGCATGTATCACCACTTTGATTCCATGCTGTGATATTTTATTTGCTAAAGTCGAAATATGCTTTTGATGCGAATGAACACCGCCATCTGACACTAATCCCACCAGATGGCATACTCCGTTCTTACTTTTTAGATTACTAATAAAGCTTTGTAGATTTGCATTGTTTTCTATTGTTCCAATTTCTTGATTAATGCGCTGAAGGCTTTGCATTACTACTCTACCACTGCCAATATTCATATGGCCAACTTCTGAATTACCTATTTGACCACCAGGTAACCCAACATCAGTTCCACAGGCGGACAAACTGCATTTTGGATAATTAGAGCTAATATATTGCCAACAGGGTGGATTTGCGTTGCTAATAGCATTATATTTACTGCTTTCTACTCCATTTCCCCAGCCATCTAGTATACATAAGACAACTGATTTAATGCCCATATAAGATTAACACTAGAATTTCAAAGAGAAGAGCTCCCCGGGCCGGATTCGAACCAGCGACCAATTGGTTAACAGCCAACTGCTCTACCACTGAGCTACCGAGGAATAAACCGTCTTTAATTTATCACGTTGAACGTTGATTGTAAACGTTTTTTGTATACTTTGTAAGAGCCTGTTCAAATTCACTTCGCTTTATTACTTCAACAGTTGCACCAATAATATCTTTTATTTGAGTTGCAAAATTCTCTCCTGTATAGCCCTCATCAACCAGTATATTTTTAACTCCAGAAAGGTTTTCTTTTGCATTGTTGACCATTCTCACAGCACTAGTTGTTCCTGCAGTTGCTACATAAATTGCATGTCTTGAGTATCAACTGCGATATGGCCCTGAGATTTTTTTACCAGCGTCATAGCCTTTTTCTTCAGCAGTATCTGCGTTCTTTACACTCTGAGCATCAATTATGTACAGGTTCTTAGCTATATTTCTAGCTGTAACTATAAATGTATGGATTTTTTATCGTGCCATGTTATAATTAACGTCTTGCTAAAAATTAAATATTGATGAATGAACTAAAAAAGTTAAGTATTACACAAATGCATGACGGGCTCAAAAAAAGGAGTTTTTCCGCTGTTGAACTCGTGGAGGCGCACATCAGTGCGGTTGAAAATGAGAAATTAAATGCATTTATAACAAAAACCCCAGAGATAGCAATGAAAGCTGCTAAAGCTGCAGATGAACATTTCTCTAGGCAAAAGGATGATTTAATCTCGCCGCTCATGGGTATACCAGTTGGCATCAAAGATCTATTCTGTACAAAAGGAATAAAAACAACAGCATGCTCAAAAATGCTGGAAAATTTCGTTCCGACTTACGAATCTACGGTGTCTGACTTGCTTTTAAAAAGTGGAGCAGCCATGCTCGGTAAGCTTAATATGGATGAATTTGCTATGGGTTCTGCGAACACAAACAGCTATTTTGGCCCTGTTGAAAATGTGTGGATTAGAAAAAGTGATGGGGAAAAAGTTGTTCCTGGTGGATCATCTGGTGGATCTGCAGCATCGGTTGCTGGATTTTTATGCGCTGGAGCGTTAGGAAGCGACACCGGTGGATCTGTACGCCAACCAGCAGCTTATTGTGGAGTAGTTGGAATAAAGCCAACTTATGGAAGATGCTCGCGTTTTGGTATGATTGCATTTGCGAGTTCTCTGGATCAAGCAGGAGTCATTACTCGTTCTGTCTCTGATTCAGCATTAATGCTGGAAGCAATTTGTGGCTATGATAAAAAAGATTCAATATCGAGCGAAAAGCCAGTGCCTAAATTTTCTAGCTTTATAAATGGTGATGTCAAGGGTAAGTGTATTGGTATACCAAAAGAATATAGGATGGATGGAATTTCAGAGGAAATAGTTCATAATTGGGAAAGAGTTGCTTCCTATTTAAAAGAAAATGGCGCTGAAGTTGTTGACATTACTCTGCCACATACTAAATATGCAATACCGGTCTATTATTTAATCTGTTCTGCTGAAACTTCATCCAATCTTGCTCGTTACGATGGTGTGCGTTATGGATTAAGGGTTGATGCTGATACCCTTGAAGAAATGTATTCACTAACAAGAGCAGAAGGTTTTGGTAAAGAGGTGAAAAGAAGAATTTTAATTGGCGCTTATGCGCTTTCTTCAGGTCATTATAATGAATATTACGAAAAAGCGCAGTGCATTAGAGCATTAATCAGAAATGATTTTATAAAAGCGTTTGAAAAAATAGATTACATACTTGTGCCATCTGCTCCAACAGAAGCTTTTGGCTTAAATGAAAAGCCAGATCCGCTAATTATGTGCATCAATGATGTGTTTACCGTGCCAGCAAGTCTTGCAGGATTGCCTGCTATTTCTGTTCCTGTTGGGCTTTCCAATGAGGGTTTACCACTTGCCTTGCAAGTAATTGGAAATTATTATGACGAAGCTGGAATATTAAATGTGGCAAGTTTGATAGAGCAAAATTGCGGCAGAATAATTAGACCTCTTGCGTAATCTATTTTCTGATAGTAATTTTTGCATTAAAATTTGCTTATGCTCATCAACGTACTCTATGGCTCCATTTTTAGATGAATAGCAAAAACAGGGCATATTAATCTGTTTACAAAATTTTCGTGTAACAGTTCACACTTAATTAAACAGACTAAATTCTGTAATTTTGGGATGTTGAAAAATTCACCTTACGTTGTCATTCCAGCGCATAACGCATAACTGTACGAACATTGTGATTTGGGCCTACCAGAAGGGCAATGCCTCTTATCCAAGTACCCTCTTCTTGTCATTCCAGTGCTTGACACTAGAATCCAGTTTTCCATATAATCTCATCAAAAATGTTTATTTTCTAGCTACTTTTATACTTATCAACTCAGTATGCTTACTTACAATTAAAATTCCTGGATCCCAGTGTCAAGCACTGGGATGACACCCTCCTGATGGGCCAAAATCACAACGTTCGTACAGTTGTGCACGTGACGCTGGAATCTAGTCTTTATTATGCAGCCACTTATTTAAAGTTAAGTTTTCTGGATCCAAGTAGTCAAGCTACTCGGATGACACCCTCTTGGATAGAAACCAGTGTCAGCTACTTTCATGACACCATTACAACCGTCATCCCGCTGCTTGTTAGCGGGATCTATGCTAAGAGATACCGCGAATGAATCGCGGTATGACGGTCTGTGGCGGTATGACGGTTCGCGGCGGCATGACGTAGGACTGCTGTCATCCCACTACGTGTTAGCGGATGAGATACCGCGAATGAATCGCGGTATGACGATCTGCGGCAGTATGACGGTTCACGGCGGCATGACGTAGGACTGCTGTCATCCCACTACGTGTTAGCGGATGAGATACCGCGCGAATGAATCGCGGTATGACGATCTGCGGCAGTATGACGGTTCGCGGCGGCATGACGTAGGACTGCTGTCATCCCGCTACGTGTTAGCGGATGAGATACCGCGAATGAATCGCGGTATGACGATCTGTGGCGGTATGACGGTTCGCGGCGGCATGACGTAGGACTGCTGTCATCCCACTACGTGTTGGCGGATGAGATACCGCGAATGAATCGCGGTATGACGATCTGCGGCAGTATGACGGTTCGCGGCGGCATGTGACGATAACCTCGTCATCCCGCTGCTTGTTAGCGGGATCTAGAGATACCGTTACGGTATGACGAGGGAGAACAGTTGCTACTTGTTAGCGGCTAAGAGATACCGCGGCGGTATGATGTAGAGTGCTTAGAAGCGGTTATTTTGCTATAAATGGCTGTAATGGCATCATCTATTTTATTGCTATCACAGCCTGTTTGTGCAAGTTCAGCATTCCCACCACAGTTCTTTTCAACTGCTATTGATATTAGTTCTTTTGCGCTAATCTTATTGATTAAGTCTTTACTTACTTTAATAATCAAGACTGTTTTATCTTTTTCTGTTGCCGTGAAAGCTATTACCGTTTTTGGTTTTTGTTGCTGCAAAACAAACTCTCTTATCACATTTGCTGGAATATCAGTGAAAGTGTGGCTTATAAAATTTATTCCATTTATTTCAGTGCTTTTTATATTCTCTGCACTCACAAGCTTTTTATATAGGTTTCTTATTTTGGTTTCGGATTTTTTGTGTTCTTGACTTAAAACACTTAATCTGCTTGTTATTTCACTTACTGGCACTTTTACGAATTCTGCAACTTTTTTTAAGTTAATTTCATTATCACGTACATAATTGATTGCTTCCTGACCAGTTAAAGCTTCAATTCTCCTCACTCCAAAAGCAACAGAACTTTCTGTTACTATCTTAAATAAACCGATTTCTCCAGTATGTTCAACGTGCGTGCCACCACATAGCTCTTTCGAATCTCCAATATTTACAACTCTAACCTGATCACCATATTTTTCACCAAACAACGCCATGGCTCCTTCGTCTATTGCCTGATTCATGCTTTGAATTTTTGTAGATGCAGAAAGATTTTCTCTGATTAGAGAGTTTACCATATCCTCTACCCAGAATAACTGATCTTGAGTCACTTGAGTGTTATGGCTGAAGTCGAATCTCAGTCTATCTGGTGCAACTAGGGAACCTTTTTGAGTGACATGATCACCCAAGATTTTCCTCAATGCAAAGTGCAGAAGATGCGTAGCCGAATGATTTCTTCTTAAGGTTTGCCTTCTTTCCTTGTCGATGCTTGCTGTAACTACATCACCTTTACAAATTGAGCCGAATTTAACTATGCATCTGTGCAAACATAGGTCATTAACCTTATGGGTATTCTCGACTATAATAATACTTCTACCAGGTTTGATCAGACTGCCAGTATCCCCCACCTGTCCACCTGACTCGCCATAAAAAGGTGTTTTATCAAGTATAATGATTATCTTTTCTCCCTCCTTTGCAGAATCAATCACTTCATTTTTAGAGGAAACTATAGCTAGTATTTTCGCATCACTTACTTCATTGAACTCATAACCAACAAATTTTGTTTTGCCAAATTTATTGATCAAATCAAACCATACTTGCTCAACAGATTTTTCACCAGATCCAGCCCATTTAGCACGTGCTCTCTCTTTTTGTTCTCCCATTGCATTATCAAAACCCTTCTGGTCAAAATTTATTTTTTTCTCTTTTAAAACATCAAGTGTAATATCCAAAGGAAACCCATAGGTGTCATATAGCTTAAATGCTGATTCTCCAGGTAAAGTATCGCCCGATTTTAAATCTGTAGTGAATTTCTCCAGAAGATTGATACCTTTCATCAAAGTGTCTTTAAAGTTTTCTTCCTCTGATTTTAACGTCGTTTCTATTAAGCTTTTGGCTCTGACTAATTCAGGATAAACATCTCCCATATAAGCCGAACTCGTGCTATCTATCAGCGCCGGAAAAATGCGATGGAGTAGAGAATCATTATATCCAAGCAGGTGGATATAACGCGCGGCTCTCCTAATTAATCTGCGTAATACGTAATTCCTGCCCTCATTTCCAGGAAGCACTCCTTCTGCGATGAGAAATGCAGCCGCGCGAAGATGATCTGCTACGATCTTATGCGCTATTTTATTTTCCGTTCTTCCACAGTACTCTTGAGATTTATTGATCAGAGCAGAAAATAGATCAATATCATAGTTATCATGGACATTTTGCATTACAGTAGCTATTCTCTCAAGACCCATTCCAGTATCGATGCATTTTTTTGGCAATTTGTGTAAATTACCTTCTTCATCTTTGTTAAACTCCATGAATACCAGATTCCAGATTTCAACAATTCTATCGTCGTCTTGTAAATTAGGACTCCCATGATCATAAAAAATTTCAGAACATGGACCGCATGGACCAGTGCTTCCCATACTCCAAAAGTTATCGTCCGTTGCAATTCTTATGATTTTATCACTTGAAAAGCCACTTATCTTACGCCAAATCTCGTACGCCTCATCATCAGTATGGTAGACGGTTATGGATAGTCTGTTTTTATCAAGAGATAACTCCTTAGTGATAAATTTCCACGCAAATTCTATCGCAGTTTCCTTAAAGTAATCACCAAAGCTAAAATTTCCGAGCATTTCAAAAAATGTGTGATGCCGAGTTGTATAGCCAACATTTTCAAGATCGTTGTGTTTACCTCCTGCTCTTAGGCACTTTTGACTTGAGACAGCACGTTTCATTTCAGTTTTTTGAGCACCAGTAAAAATATTTTTAAACTGCACCATACCAGCATTTGTAAACATGAGTGTTGGGTCATGTTCTGGAATCAAAGGAGAAGAAGAAACCTGTTCGTGGCCATTACTTATAAAAAATTTTATAAATCTTTCTCTGATTTCACTTAACTTCATTATTTTTATTGAGATTATTCATGAATAATAAGCTGCAATGGAAATAAAATCAATTACAATACCACCACTCTCTAGATCTCAGAACTTCTAGTGATATGCACCTTGTGGTAAGGAAAAATCAATATATTCACGATAAATTTACCTCATATCTGTGTTTTATATGTGGAAATTGGAATGGAAATTTATGTAGGCAAAGAAAAAAGAATAGCAAATGTGGTAACTGAGCACTGGAGTGACATAAAAGGACCAGAAAGAGATTGGCCAGAAAGGCACGAAATAGACACTGCAGAAATAATGGAGTCATGGCAGCATTGTTTTATCATTGAAGTCAAGGATCAAGGTTATATTTGTGAAAATGCAGGAGAAAAGGCTGTTGAATTCTATGGTTTTGAGAAAAAGACGCGCATTGATAATAAGTATGCAATTGATGCACCATTTTTGCGACTATATAAAATAGATGCAGTTATTGATAAACTTGATGCTGTAATAGAGAGTAAATGCCCAATCAATGAAGAGGAAGAAAGTGAAAGTGTTAAAATGAGGCAAGTATTGTTGCCACTTGGGAATAAAGAAGGTATAACACACATATTGGGCGTAATTACTTTTAAACTCCTTTAATATACAATTTTAATTTGATTCTTTAATAAAATTATTTATACTAATGCTTAATTACTATTAAAGAACTCAATAGTAGTGTTTGTAAATTTATTTGGAATATGAAGAGAATAAAATTAAAAACCAAATCTTCTGTTAAAAAGCGCTTTCACCTTACAGCTAAGGGTAAAGTCATTTCTACTCAGTCAGGCAAAAGGCATGGCATGGTAAAGAGAAGTAAATCTAATATTCGTAATCAGCGCGGTACAACGATTCTTGGTAAATCTGACTCGCGTATAGTTAAGCTTTATATGCCTTATGATATTTAACAAAATGGAGGTAAAATAAAATGGCTCGGGTAAAACGTGGAGTCACTACTCACGCTCGTCATAAAAAAATATTGAAACTGGCAAAGGGTTATAGAGGACGTGCAAAAAGCTGTTATAGAATTGCATTACAAAGAGTTGAAAAAGCATTGCAATATGCTTACAGAGACAGAAGAACCCGTAAACGTGATTTCCGTAGCTTATGGATAATACGTATTAATGCAGCAGCAAGAGAGCATGGGCTTACTTATGGTAGGTTTATGCATGGTCTTACACTTGCCGGCATTGATTTAAATAGAAAAATTCTTGCTGAGATGGCCGTTAATTATAAGGATGATTTTGCCAAATTAGTAGAAGCTGTAAGTGGTAAATTAGCGGAGAATTCTTAAAGCAAAAACACTTGAAAGCGTGAGAATTATTTTCATGGGGTCACCGGAATTCGCTGTTAGTACGCTAAACTTACTATTGAAATCACAGAATGAAATAGTAGCAGTATACACCAAGGCTCCAAAACCTTCAGGACGTGGACAGAAGCCAACGAAATCTCCAGTACATGTTATCGCTGAAGAAAGTAACATAGAGGTATGTACTCCTATCTCTCTAAAGTTTTTGGCAGAGCAAGAAAAATTTAGAAATTTCAAACCAGACGTTGCAGTTGTTGCTGCGTATGGATTGATACTTCCAAGAAAAATTTTGAATATTCCTAAATATGGTTGTATTAATATTCATCCTTCATTACTACCAAGGTGGCGTGGTGCAGCTCCGATACAGCACACAATTTTAGCAGGAGATCAAGAAACCGGGGTTAGCATTATGCAATTGGATGAAGGATTAGATTCCGGCCCTATTTTAAAACAGGAAAAATTTCTTATCGAAAAGAACGATAACTACAAGACATTGCATGATAAATTGTCTGAATTAGGCAGTGATTTACTGCTGAAAGTGCTAAACGAAATTGAAAAACAGGTTCCCTTAAAACAGAACGATAATGATGCATGTTACGCTGACAAAGTGGAAGACTATAAAATTTATGCAAGTGATGCTTGTGAGGTTGCTTATAGAAAGGTTAAAGCGTTTTACCCAAAAGCGTTCATCAAGATAGAGAATAAACGTATCAGGATACTTGATGCTGACTTTGAAGCTCTCGCTTCAGAACAAGGTAAGATTGTTAACGATAATATGCACATAAGTTTAAAAGGTGGCACTTTAATTCCTAAAGTTGTACAAATGGAAGGGAGAAATCCTTGCAGTATTGAAGATTTTATTCGTGGCTTGAAATCAAGCATGGTAAAAAAATTTATAGAATAGACTGCTTTAAATTAGTGTAGAAATGTAATAGCTAAATTTCCTTTTCTTAGATATAATCTTAAAAAACTTTCCGTACAAAAATGAAAATAAAAAGAGCTTTAATATCAGTATACGACAAAACGAATATAATTGATCTTGCATCGTTTTTAATGCAGCAACAAATAGAAATTCTCTCAACGGGAAATACTTATAAAGCACTATCTGATGCCGGAATAAAAACACAAGAGGTCTCAGATTACACACAATTTCCAGAGATACTGGGTGGTAGAGTAAAAACTTTACACCCTAAAATTCATGGAGGAATACTTTGCAATAGAGAAAAGCACAAAACGGAAATGCAAAATCTAGGTGTTGAGCCAATAGACCTGCTTATAACTAACCTATACCCATTTTGGGAGACAGTAAGTAGCGGCTCAAATGAAGATCAAATTATAGAACAAATTGATATCGGCGGAGTGGCGTTAATTAGAGCTGCAGCAAAAAACTTTTGTTTTACTTCAGTTATTTCTAGCATTCAAGACTATGAAGCACTGAAAGCTGAGATGATAAAAAATAACAATGAAACAACATTGGAATATAGAAAACATTTAGCAACCAAAGCATTTGCTCTCACTGCACACTATGATTCTAATATTCACAGTTGGTTTTTATCCCAGAGTAAAAATAATGAGTTGCCAGAGTTTTTTGCACTATATGGACATAAAGTACAAGAACTCAGGTATGGTGAAAATCCCCATCAAAAAGCTGCATTTTATAGTAATCAATTTACCAAATATCCGCTAGAAAAAATACATGGGAAAGAGTTGAGTTATAATAATATAGTAGATATAGAGTCCGCACTTAACATAATTTCTGAGTTTAAAGAGCCTGCAGCAGTGATAATAAAGCACAATAACCCATGTGGCACTGCTGTTAGTGATGATGCTTTGGAGGCATATGAAAAGGCCCTATCGTGTGATGAAGTAAGCAGTTTTGGTGGTATAGTAGCTTTAAATCGGGAGATAGATTTAAAGCTAGCAGAAAAATTAAACGAGATATTTTTGGAAGTAGTGATAGCACCTTCAGTCAGCAATGAAGCACTAAAAATTTTGCAAAGAAAGAAAAATTTAAGAGTGATTATTCATAAATCTTTCCAACAAAATGTGAAATACCAAACTAAAAATGTTGTTGGTGGGTTTTTGGTGCAAGAAAATAATGACCACACAATAAAAGCAGAACAAGTAACAGAATGCACTACAACAGAAAAAGAAAAGGAAGATCTTATTTTTGCCTGGAAAATATGTAAACATGTGAAATCCAACGCAATAGTTATAGCAAAAGATGGTTGTGCTATTGGCATCGGTGCAGGGCAAACAAGCAGAATAGATAGTGTGAACATTGCAGTAAAAAAAGCAGGTGAAAAATGTAAAGGTGCAGTGCTTGCTTCAGATGCATTTTTTCCATTCCCAGATAGCATAGTAGAAAGTGCAAAACATGGAATTACAGCTATAATTCAGCCTGGTGGCTCGCTGAAAGATCAAGATGTGATAAAAGCTGCAAATGAAAATAAAATTGCTATGTTTTTCACTGGCGTTCGCAGTTTTTTCCATTAGGCTTTGTGTCTTATGGCTAGAGATTTTTCCATATCATACCACCATAACTGTACGAACGTTGTGATTTGAGTCCACAAGGTAGGATGTCATTCAAGTAGCCTCCTTCCCCTGTCATCCCAGTGCCCTGACTACTTGGATCCAGATTGGACACTGAGCTGGTGAGTATAAAAGTATAGCTTCTACGTCATACCGTGATTTATTCACGGTATCTCACATAGATCCCGCTAACAAGTAGCGGGATGACGATTCTTCAAATCGTCAAGGTGTCATCCGAGTAGCTTGACTACTTGGATCCAGATTGGACACTGAGCTGGTGAGTATAAAAGTATAGCTTCTACGTCATACCGTGATTTATTCACGGTATCTCACATAGATCCCGCTAACAAGTAGCGGGATGACGATTCTTCAAATCGTCAAGGTGTCATCCGAGTAGCTTGACTACTTGGATCCAGGAAACTTAACTTTAAATAAGTGGCTGCATAATAAAGACTAGATTCCAGCGTCACGCGCTGGAATGACAAGTTCGCGGCGGCATCCTCGTCATCCCGCCACGGTATCTCTAGATCCCGCTAACAAGCAGCGGGATGACGGTTGTCAGGCTAGCTGTCATCCCAGTGCTCCTTTTTTTGTCATCCGAGTAGCCCCTTTTTTGTCATCCCAGTGCTTGACACTGGGATGACACCCTACTTAACCATCATACTGCTGCGGTATCTCTTAGCCGCTAACACATAGCGGAATGACGAAGTTATCGTCATTCCACCGCGAACCGTCATACCGCGATTCATTCGCGGTATCTCATCCGCTAACAAGAGATCCCGCTAACACGTAGCGGGATGACGGTTGTCGTTTAGCTACAAACGTTAAGAAATTTACCAAACGAAAAAAAAGGCAAAAGAAGCCCCGTGGTGCGAGTTTTGACTCTATATTACTGTAAGTGGCGCTGTAATAATGTGCTAACGCTTAAAATAAGCGCGATTTGGCTGAATGTAGAAAAAATAAAAAAGACATGCAGCCGCTATAATTTTATGTAATCCGCCAAAAAATACCCTGAGTTTTTTACTGAATTTTGTCATTGAGCCTGCAGGTCAAAAACAAGTTTTGAGTCATAAATACCCTTATTGTCATAATAAGGGGGCTGGCGGAGTTTGTCAAGAAATTTTCTTATTTCATTTAAATTGCTTGTAACCTTCTTATACACTCGTCTTTACCAAGAATCACCATGATATCGATGATTCCAGGTGCATCCATTACTCCAGTTATAGGGGCACGTAATGAGTGGTATACACTGCTTATTTTCATATCATGTGATTTTGCACATTCCTTGATCTGAGAAGATAAAAAACCCTTATTCCAATTTTCATCACCGATCTTTGACAGAAATGATGCGAGTAACTTAATTATATTGAGGTTAGATTTGACAATTTGACAAGCTTCTTCACTTAAATCAAGTGGCGGATCTTGAATATAAAATTTTGCTAAATCCAATAATTCGGTCAGGTAGTTTGCTCTTTTTTTCAGCTCTGTCAGTCCCTGCAGTAAATAGCCCTTTTTTTTGTCAGTTAGAGTATTTTCTCTAAGCATTAGAGTCAGAATATCTTCATTGCTCATATTACTAATATAGTGGTTATTCAAATGCTCCAGTTTTTTGAAATCGAGCCGTGCAGGTGAACGACCAATACTTTCTAAATTAAACCACTCTATTGCTTGCTCATCGCTAATAATCTCATCGTTGCCGTGACTCCAGCCAAGTCTCAGCAAGTAATTACGCATCGCTTTTGGCAATATTCCCATCTTTTCATAATCGCAAACGCTTGTGGCACCATGCCTTTTGGATAGCTTATTCCCATCTTCCCCATGGATAAGCGGTACGTGTGCAAAACGTGGAACATCAAAATCAAGAGCCTGGTATATTAGCAATTGCTTAAAAGTATTAGTGAGATGGTCAGAACCGCGTATTATATCAGTTATTCCAGCATCATGATCGTCAACTACCACGGCGAAAATATATGTTGGAGTGTTATCAGAGCGTAAGATCACTATATCATCAAGCTGGTCGCTATTTACTTTGATTTGGCCGTATATTTTATCATCAACGACGATCTCTTGCGAGTCTGGCACTTTGAAACGGATAACTGACCTCACACCCGATGTCATTCCAGCGCGTGACCAAATATTTTTTTCTGGATCCCAGTGTCGAGCACTGGGATGACAAGAAGGAGGTTTTGTAGTACATTTATGCTTGTATATCTTGCCCTCTTCTCTTGCTTTTATTTTCTTTTCTGCAACTTCATCTTCAGGGCAGTAACAGTGATACGCCCTACCCTTCTCAACTAAAAGGTTTGCTACTTCTTTATGCCGCTCTATTCTTTTTGACTGATATACTATTTCTCCATCATAACTCACACCGAGCCATTTTAGCCCTTCTATAATTGCATCAATTGCTTCTTGTGTTAAACGTTTTCTGTCGGTGTCCTCAATCCTTAGCAAAAACCTGCCACCATGGTGCCTCGCGTAGAGCCAATTAAATAAAGCAGTACGAGCCCCTCCAATGTGCAAAAACCCTGTTGGTGATGGAGCGAATCTAGTTACTACGTCTGGCATATTTGTCTATTACAGTAATGTAAATGATGATAGCTAAAATTTATGCTTGCAACAATGTGGAATTTATTTATTCTGAGAGATAAGATTTACTTGTTTTTCATAAGTTATGTTGTATAATTTATTATTGGTTGAATATAGCGAGGTGAGTTATGGATGGACTTGTAGATATAGCAAAATTGCTTTCAGATAATGAAGCTACTGTCAGTTGGCGTTACACCGGCCCTTTTGATAAAACAAAACAAATAGTACGGGCAGATAATCTCTTGCATCTAGCTGCAAGAATACCAAAAAAAGATAAATTTGTAGACATTTGCAGGAAGAACATTGCTTCTGTAACTGCCCATAATGAATATGGAAATAATCCATTTCATGAAGCAGCAAGGAGTGGGATTTTGCTGCCTGCAGTAAAAGAGATTGTGCATTACTTAGAGACGGAAGCTGATAACAAAATTACAAAAGCAGAAGAAGCTGGAGATCGGAAAGAAGTAAGCAGATTGAAAGAGGAACTCAAATGTAATAAAAAATATATTAAAGATGCGCTCTGCAGTAAAGACCATGCTTTTAATAAGAAAAGGGAAACTCCTCTTTATTACTTAGATGCTGCACAACAGAAAGAAATTAAGCAAATCGCAGACATAAAAGACAGCTTTATATGTAATCAGAAGTTTCACCTGTGTTTATATATAGTAGGGGCTATAGCGTGTATTGCTGCCTTGTGTTTATCTTTATATTTTCTGTATCTATCTTCTCAGACTTTTGCACTAAGCTCGATGGTTGCAATAGCTTCTGGCGGAGTCACATACCTGTCAGTTAAGGCATGTAACGAGATACATGCCTTGCATAACGAAAGCACTTTAGTGGAAACTAATGTACAACTTGCAGGAGAAGGTTTGGGTGTTTGATGAAGCTAGAAATTACTTGCAGGCAATGATATAGAAATTTACTTTCTTAACTTAAGAAAGTATACTGATACGATGACGGAAAAGAAGTACAGTAAGATTTTAATAGCAAACAGAGGAGAGATTGCTTGCAGGATTATCAGAACTGCCCATAAGATGGATATATCTTGTGTATGCGTATATTCGGATGCGGATATAAATTCTGTGCATGTAAGGCAAGCAGATGAGTCGAGGTATATTGGCCCTTCGCCATCTTGCCTCAGTTACTTAAACATCGAAAAAATATGCGAGGTAGCAGTTGAAACAGGTGCACAGGCAGTTCATCCTGGTTATGGGTTTTTAGCGGAAAATCCAGATTTTCCACGTGCTCTTCAAAAACATAATATAGACTTCATCGGTCCCAGTGCAGAAACAATAGAAGTTACAGCCAATAAAATAACGGCAAAAGAAGAGGCAAGAAAGGCTAGAGTAAATGTAGTACCAGGATATATGGGCAAGATTAAAGATGTCGCTCATGCAGCCATCGTTGCTGAAGAAATTGGCTTTCCGGTTATGCTTAAAGCTGCATCAGGCGGTGGTGGCAAAGGAATGCGAATTGTAAATTCCAAAAAAGAAATTGAACTAGCGTTCACATCAGCAACAAATGAAGCAGAGAAAAGTTTTAAGGATGGCAGTATCTTTATAGAGAAATATATAGAACTACCAAGACATATTGAAATACAAATCATAGCAGATAAATATGGCAATATAGTGTGTCTTGGAGAAAGAGAATGCTCTATACAAAGGAATAACCAGAAAATAATGGAAGAAACGCCAAGTCCATTCATTAGTGAAGAAGTAAGACAAAAAATGTATGTCCAATGTGTTTCTCTGGCAAAGCAAGTTGGCTATTTTTCAGCAGGCACTGTTGAGTTTGTTGTAGATAAAGACCAAAACTTCTATTTTCTTGAGGTAAATACGAGATTGCAAGTTGAGCATCCAGTAACAGAATTTATAACTGGAATAGACATAGTAGAAGAAATGATTAGAACTTCCTGTGGAGAGAAATTGAGATTCAATCAGGATGATATTAAACTTACTGGTTCTGCAATAGAAAGTAGAATTTGCGCTGAAGACCCATCGAAGAAATTTTTCCCTTCCAGCGGAAGAATAAAATATTACGATAAACCGGATGAAAATGATTATGTAAGAATAGATGATGGAGTTGCTGCAGGTTCAGAAATTAGCACGTTCTATGACTCAATGATTGCAAAAGTTATAACATATGGAAAAGATAGAGTAGAAGCGATCAGTAGAATGCAAAAAGCATTGTCTGAATGCTATATAGAAGGAGTAACAAATAATATAGAATTTCTAGAATCCATCTTCCATCACCCAAATTTTATTGCAGCAAAGCTCCATACGAGATTCATTCCAGACCATTACCCTAGTGGGTTTCACGGCGATTTTGTTACAGAGGAGTATATTAAAATATTTATTTTCACTGCGTTATATGTTCATTTGGAAAATGAAGAAAGGTACCATCATAAAGCAGTGAATGAAACACCTCAGGTGTCATTCCAGTGCGTGACACTGGAATCTAGTAAAAAAGAAGGGGCACCAGTATCAGCTACTCGGATGGCAGGTGACCGTGCAAGAGATTTATTCATAGTGAATATAAATGACAATGAGTACTCCGTAAGTGCAAGATATCAAGATAATATATTAACAACAGTATATAACCACAATACATACTCTGTAGTAGGCAAGTGGAAATCAAGTCATAAGTTACTATATATTACAATTAATGATGATGCTGATATAACATTTAAAGTAGAAAAACAAGGCAGCAAATACTTCATAAGACATGCAGGCATGAAAGCTGAGTGTTGTATATTTAAGCCTCATGTAGCTGAATTAAGTAGGTTAATGCTAAATAATGAAACAGAAGGGATTTCAGCAGATGCTGTAAAATCCCCAATATCTGGCTTATTAGTTAAGTTGCACGTAAATATAGGAGATCAGGTGGAAATAGGACAACCTTTATTTGTGGTGGAGGCAATGAAAATGGAAAATATCATATGTGCTGAAGCAGCAATGGTGATAAAAAATATTCTCGTTCAAGAAGGAAAAAATGTGCAGATTGGTGATGTAGTATTAGCTCTGCTTTCTTAAATAACACAAGAAGTATAAACTTGACCCAAACAAGATAGATGAAAACACTTGATGAGCTATGGCAATGGCTATTGGTATGTGCAATAATAGAGTAATTACACCCAAAATGATCTGAATGATAACGGAGAGCAGCATAATATATACCGGTTTTACGCTAGCATTTTTTACTGTGAGTATTACTACCAAAGCTAGTATTAGCAATGCCAGTGCTCGATGTATAAATTGCACTGTTGCTCTGTTCTCAAAGATATTCAGCCATATAGGGTGTAAGAAAAATAAATCTTCTGGAACGATTTGTCCGTCCATTAGTGGAAAGGTATTGTAAATCAAACCAGCATTTAATCCCGCAACAAACGCACCGAAAATTATTTGTATTACAATTAGGGCCAAAATCATCCCTGTGTAGTATATAGTGTCACTACTAATCTTAAGTTTAGTTTGCTTTGGCCTGATTTGGTAATCAAAAAATTGATATGACAATAATGCAAAGACAATTAATGCTAATAATAAGTGAAGTGCAAGCCTATAGTGGCTAACATGAGGTTCAGTTACTAAACCACTTTTAACCATATACCAACCAGCAAAAGCTTGTAAAGCTCCAAATAATAATGCCACAAATAGCCTTATTACTACCTTTTTAGATATTTTTCTTCTTAATGTAAAATATATAAATGGCAGGACAAAAACTAAACCTGTTAGTCTTGCAACCAATCTGTGTACATATTCTATTAAGTATATAGCCTGAAATTCCTCCATACTCATACCATAGTTGAATGCTTTATACTCAGGTGTAGTTTCATATTTTAATTTTTCTTGTAGCCAATCTTGTCCACTCAGTGGTGGCAATGTTCCAGTGATGGGTTTCCACTCCGTGATTGACAATCCTGCTTTTGAAAGTCTGGTAAATCCACCAATCCCCACCATGAGAATTACCATAATACAGCAGAGAAAAAGCCAAATAGCTACAGGTTTTGATTCCATAAACCATGCTGAGTTTTGTTCCATCGCTCAGGGTAAAGAATAAATTCCCATAAGGCAAGAAAAGCTGCAACACTATGTAGCAGACTATAGACCGGAAAAAATATCGATACTATATAAAAATAAAAAGGCATCTTTTGCTGTTTGACAGCTATTACCAAAAGAATCAGGTTAGTAACGTATACCACTACAAAGTAGTACAAAAATAATTCATTTAAAACTTTAGTTAATATCAATGAAAGCAGTAAAAATGGAGTAGTAAAAAATATAAAAGCTGCAGAGCCAACAAAAAGATTCAATAGCAAAATTCCCTTAAATCCAGTGTGTTTATAAAGTGACTTTATATTTTTTAAATGAACAATATAAGTTTGCATATAGCCTTTGATCCAGCGCGCTCTTTGCTTAATCCAAGCAAATACAGCAATTGGTGACTCTTCCAATGTTTCTGAGTCAATCATCCTGGTTTTATATCCCATTTGCGCAAGTCTCAAACCAAGGTCAGCATCTTCGGTAACACTATAAGCATCCCAGAAAAACAATTTTTTTAGAATTTTTACTGAAAAATGATTACTGCTACCACCCAAAGGCATTGGCATGTTCATTTTTTGGAATCCAGGCAATAAGTATTGAAACCAGTTCATATACTCCAGAGAAAAGGATTTTGTCAGAAAATTATGATCATAATTATAGTAATTCAACCTTGCCTTTACACAGGCAAGCTTATCGTCGCCCTTATTAAATTCAATCAGTGCTTTTTTTAACTGCAATGGGTCTGGTTTATCATCCGCATCATATATTACTGCATACTTTCCTCTAGCAAAGCTCATAGCATAATTGCATGACTTGGCTTTTGTTCTAGGCAAAGAGTGAGGCACTTTTATTACTTCAAAATACTGTGGTAAAGTGTACTTTTCTATAGCTGCTAGCGTTTCCTGGTCATCACTTTCTACCTGAAGCTTCACATCTAATTTCGATTTTGGATAATCCAAACTTTCAATGCTTTCGATTAATTGCTCTATCACTGCACTTTCTTTAAAAGCAGGCAATAAAATAGTATATATAGGAAAATCTTCTTCATTCAGCTTACTATAATCCACTTTTTGGTTGGAGGTTTCACATAAGTTAAAAATTGTAGCTATAAACTTGAATAAATAACTAGAACATCCGATTATAAATATCAACATCAAAGCAAAATATGTATATTTCTCTGTTAGTGTTAAAATTGAAGTTACAATAAAGAAAGAAGCAAAAAATATTGAGCTTAGTTTAATGCTTTTAGCTGAAAAATTAGCATTCTTGTAATATAAGTAGTTGCTTGCAAATTCTGAAATACCAAAGTGCGAGTTAAGAAGATTTAAAATCTGTTCGCTATCCACTTTTATTAATACATAGTCAATACCGTAATGAGCTTCGACCCAACGGTTGATATCTCGGCTTGTGTCTTCAACCATAAAAAAAGTAGTATCATTTAATTTTTGCCAAGGAATTATATTAAATTTATAGTAAAAAAGTTTCTCTTGCTCTTTGCATAAACTAGAATCAAACTTAATTTTTTCTACATTATCAGCTTGAAGTATAGGCAATTGTTGCATTAAACCTAATGCAATTTTTTATTTAAGTCACGTGAAAATGAAGATATGACCTCGCTACTACGCTTATCATCTTTACGTTCATGCATTATTTTTTTTACAGCATCAGCAGCTATATTCGCTGTGTTAGCCTGTAAGTCTCCAAGAGCTTTTTCAACTTGGTCAGTGACTTTCTTCAAGTTAGAATGGGCATTGTCATCTAATGTCTGATCTAGCTGCTGTCTATTGTGCTTAATGATACTATTAGCTTTATCAAGTGCTTCATTCATCATTTTATTAACTTCTGCATCTAATTCTTTGTATTTTTCAGAAGATTTTTTGTAATACTCCAACATATCTTTCCTGAATTTTTCAGTTTCTTCACTTGAAAATTTGCTTTTGTTACGCTTATTGTTAAGCGCATTTTTTATCACTTTCTTTAGCAATTTATACGAAAGGACAAAACTTACCAAGAAGGCAAGACCGATAATCAGTGATGTAGACATAAAAACCCCTAAAATTCTTTGGACACCAAGTCAGCAACAAACTCCTCTTCAATTTCAGAATTGGTCAATTTAGTATAATAAATTAAAGCAATACTAGTAGCCATTTGTTTTAACTGATCAGTATATTCAGATTTAAATTCTGCCACTTTTTCTTCAATAAGCTTGCTCATTTTTTTGTCTTCCTCTTCTAATATATTCTTAACATTAGCTCTCATTTCTTCTACCTGAGCAAGTGCATCATCTATGATCCTTTTTGCCTGTATTCTAGCTTGGTTTAAAGCGGCATTATACTTGGCAATCTGCTCTTCCGTGAGTCTTAAAAGATGAACAGAACTATTAAAAGAATCCAATACTTTTTTACTTCTAGTGCTTATTATTTCATCTAACTTTGGTAAAAATAAACAACTTACTACGAAAAAAAGTGAAGAGAAAAAAATTAAAAACCAAAAAACTTGAGAAAAGAAGTTTGAAACATCAAGCTGTGGCATGTGTTAAGCAACAAATATTAATAATACTGCAAGTAAAAACGCAAGCAATCCCATTATTTCAACCATAGCAGCACCAATATAAACGTAAGTTTTCATTTTACCTTCCGATTCAGGATTCCTCGCAATCCCATTCAGCATAGCAGAAAAGATATTAGCTATACCTAAACCAGCACCGAGCATTCCAAACGCAACTAAACCAATTGCTATAAATTTTAAAGCTACTAAATCCATATATTACCTTTAAACATTTCTTTATAATATAATTGTAAAATATTCTGCAAGGAAGTCAATTACTTTACTGCATCTGACAAATATACACATGTTAATATAGCAAATATATAAGCTTGTAAAACTGCAACAAATACTTCAAACCCTATCAATGCAATTATGAACAAAAACGGCGCAGGAGTGAGAAATATGTTCATATTTACAATAAACCCTGCTATCACTTTGATAATTGTATGACCCGCAATCATATTTGCTGCAAGCCTTATTGATAGGCTAATCGGCCTTACTAAATAAGCAAACAACTTAATAATAATTATTATAGGTGCAAGCCACGAAGGAGTTCCTTTTGGTAGCAATATGCGTAAAAATTCTACTCCCCTTTCTTTAAATCCAACAATCGTTATATAAATAAAAACCACCATCGATAAAGCGAAGGTGACTATCACATGACTTGTGACCGTGAAACTATAAGGAAGAACACCAACCAAATTACATGATAAAATGAAAATAAACACTGTAAATATCAATGGAATGTGCTGCAAGCCTTTGCTTCCAGTGTTACTTTCTATTATTGAAACAACAAAATCATATACATATTCAACTGCAGCTTGCAAATATCCTGGTATTACTGACCCCTTCTTTATTCCAAAAAGCAAAAAGAGTATCACCAATATCACCGAAATCATCATGAAAAGAGATGAATTGGTAAAGCTTACGTCATACCCAAATAACCTAGGTAACTCTATTATTGTATATACTTTAAACTGTTCCAGTGGATTTAATGCCATTTTAATCTGAACTATAAACAGTAAATAAAGTATGAATTTTATAGGACAAAGTCAAGAATTAAGATAAAGCCCTGTATCATTATAACATTGATACATTAACAAAATATGTAATTAGAGTGTTAATTACAGTCAGCTCTGTATTTTAAAACTTACTAATCTTATTAAATAATTCAATATCTTGACTTAACATCTTATTTTAATTATAATTTAATTTTTAGTGAGGTATTATTATGAACGAAATAGATTTTATTAACACTAATCATCCTTTAAATTTAGAGCAGGAATTTGGTAGTGGATACATTAAACTAACAGATGGCTCCTTTAACGAATATACTGGCCATTATCAAATGGGAAGCGAAATACTAGATAAAAGCCATAATATGATAGGAAACTTAACTATTGATGGTTACATTCATAACTTCCATGAAGATAACCACAATATGAATCTTAAGCTCTCTATGGAGATAGATTTAAAAGGTGATATCGAGAAGATAAATTCTCTCTACAATAATATATAAAATTACAAAAACTTCTGCATCCTTGTTTATGATGTAGAAGTTACCTTTTATTCCATTACAACAAGCTTTAAAAGCACTACATTTTATATTACAATAACTCTTTTATTTCTTTAAAGGTTCATGAAATTCACATTATCTTGGTTATTAGAACACTTAGAAACCAATGCTAGTTTAGAAGAAATTACCGATAAATTAACTCACATAGGGTTAGAAGTAGAAGATGTGATCGACAATACCAAATTAGCTGGTTTTATTGTTGCAAAAGTATTAGAAGTTGCACCTCATCCAAATGCCGATAAATTAAAATTATGTAAAGTAGATGACAGAAGTAAAACTCTACAAATAGTTTGCGGAGCAAACAATGTTAGAGAAGGTATGAAAACTGTGCTTGCATCTCTTGGTAGCACATTGCCAGAAAGTGATTTCACAATCAAGCCTACAAAAATACGAGGAGTGCTAAGTGAAGGGATGCTCTGCTCTGCTTCTGAACTTGCGCTAGTTCAAGAGGAAAGTGAAGGAATAATCGAGCTTTCCGATGATTATAAAGTAGGGGATAAATTTTTCAATTGTGACCCTGTAATTGATATAAATGTTACTCCAAACCGTGGAGATTGCTTAGGCATTTATGGAATAGCTCGCGACCTTGCTGCAACTGGAATTGGGACATTAAAGACTTTAAGCATTCCACAACTTACCAGCTCCATAAATTCACCAATCGATGTTGAAGTGACTGACGGAGAAAGTTTTATTAGTGGAATATACATCGCCAATGTAAAAAATCAAGAAAGCCCAAAGTGGCTAAAAGATAAATTGGAATCGATAGGAATGCGCTCCATTTCTACAATAGTTGACATTACTAACTATATTATGATATCTTTTAATCGTCCAATGCATGCGTTTGATGCAAACAAAGTAGATGGCAAACTTACAATAAGAAAAGCAAATGATGGAGAAAGCTTCTTTGCTTTAAATGGTAAGGAATATTTACTGGACAATAATATAAACATTTATTCTGATAGTAAAAATATTCATGGAGTTGCTGGAATTATAGGTGGAAAGTGCAGTGAATGTACTCTTGAAACCACCAATATTTTTTTGGAATTAGCTTTGCTCGATCCAATCTCTATCACTAAATCTTCAAGACAGCTCAGCATCTCCACAGACGCTAGTTACAGATTTGCACGTTCAATCGATCCTGGATTTACCCTTGATGGACTCAATCTTGCAGCCAAAATGATTTTGGATTTATGTGGTGGAGAAGTCTCAAGCATAGTGTCTGCCGGTAATCTAGATAAAGAATACACCTCTGTCATCCAAGTAGCTGACACTGGGATCCAGAAAAAACCATGCCGGAATGATGCTAAGATAAGCCTTGATTACCAAGATATAAACAAGTTTGGAAGTGTATCTGTATCACCTGATGAGACGTTCGATATCTTAACGAAACTAGGGTTTAGTATTGATAAAAAAACCGAAGGCAATTGGAATGTACAAGTACCAAGCTGGAGACCGGACGTGACTATACCTGCTGACCTAATTGAAGAAGTAACAAGAATATACGGCTATGACAAAATAAAAGAAGAACCACTACCAAATAATGTTGAAGAAGTAGATAGTACATACGACAATTTGCGTATTTTGATGACAAACAGAGGGTTTCATGAAGTGCTAACCTGGTCATTTATGAGTGAATCAACAGCTGAAAAATTTGGTTACTCGAATAAGTTATTTATCATCGATAATCCGTTTAACAATAACTTTAATATGATGAGACCAAGTATTATGCCAAATTTATTGCAAGTCACTGCTGATAATATTGCCCATGGAGTATCTGATCTTGCAATCTTCGAAATTGGGCCGATTTACGATGGTGAAGCTCAGTCTAAACATGTCTTAAGTGGAATAAGAACAGGAAATAATTTACCGCGAAACCATTATAATATTGATAGGAAAGTAGATGTTTTTGACGCAAAGGCTGATTGCATAGCAGCTTTGGAGTTTTTTAACGTCAATTGCGATAATTTAACGATAGAGAGAGCAGAAAAAGAACATTACCACCCAGGAAAGTCAGGCACTCTCTCTTTTAAGAATAAAGTAGCAGGTTATTTTGGAGAGTTGCATCCTAATATATTAGATCTTTTTGACATCAAGCAAAAAGTTGTAGGTTTTGAGGTAATACTAGAAAATATTGAAAATTTACCTGTAAGTAGAAAGAAATTTATCGATTATAAATACCAAAGTGTAAAACGTGATTTTGCATTTATTGTAAATAAGGATGTGGAAGTAGGTAACATAATCAATGTGGTAAAAAAAAGCTCAGAGCTCATCACAGAAGTTTTAGTATTTGACGTATACCATGGAAACAATATAGAACCGAATAAGATGTCTATAGCATTGTCAGTTACTTTCTGCTCTCCAATCCACACTTTAACTGAAAAAGAGATCCAAAAAGAATCAAGTGCTATAGTCAATTTGGTATATGAAAATACCGGAGGAACTTTGAGAACTCATCATTGAGTCACAATCATAGTGTTCTGCTTTTGCTGTGTCACACTTACTTCATCCAATCTATTCCCAATCTTGAATTCAACATCCTTAAAAAATCTATTCCACATTCCATGCAAATGCTCTTCTACTTTAGGCCATACATCATTTTTAAATGTTTTCCCATCATCAGAAAATACATCACCTATCAAGGCTCCTACTTCTTCATAACTTGATTCGAAATGTTGAAGAAATGTCTCTATTTCCTTATGAGTATCATGTGCCACACTCAACGCTTTTCCTTCTGTGCTCTTATCTTTGTTTACGGTAGCTGACCATCCAATCACATTATAATTAAAACCAACTTTAAGAGAGTTCCAAATCTTCCACAAACTATTCCCATTATCTTTTGGTACATTATTTATTATGAGGTTCGCTAACCTGTCTACCAGAGGAGACAATAAATCTTGACAAAAATGCTTGATATTATCTTTCGTTTTAATCACAGGATATTTGATGCATCTTTCTGCCAAATAGTACTCAAGTTCCGCTTCCTCTAATAATCTCTTAATTGCTTCTTCGTTAAAAGTTTCATGCTCGAACGCTTTCAGTAAATCATCTTCTATTATTGCAAATTTTATTTTTTCACGAGATTCCAGCTCTTCTCTATAATTATTTTTTGTTTCTTCATTTATCAACAATCCTTCTTTTTTTAACTCTAATTGCTCTAATGCTTCTAAAATTTCTTGGTTATTTCGCAAGCATAACTCTATTAACTCCATACTTGAAGATTTCTCTTCTTTACTATTTTTCTCAACATCCAAATCCTCATTCTGCTTTCCTATTATTTCCTTCAGTCTTGTAGGTTGCGTAAAATATTCTCCAATTTCTTTTCGATAAGAAACAATCTTGTTTACTAGACGTTTTTCATCTTCTCCATTGAATAGCATGTCCTTATTATCTTCTACATTCTTTATACTTTCCCCTTGCTTTTCAAATAACTCTTGAATTCTACATCTTGTTATTTCTAAATACATCTTCTCTACAAAGTCATTCACTTTATCCGAAGTCCTTGTTTCCTTTAATTCACTAAAATCTTCTGCTAAAGATTGCTTTATTTTTTTATCTGACTTACTCAGTAGAGTGTTAATAGTCCTTATTCTCGATTCTATTAGCCTTTCCTCAACTTTTTGATCATCATATTCAAATTTAAAAAGATCTTCTAATTTCCTTTTTAAAGCACCATCTTTTAAGTTACCGTTTTTCCTATTTTTATGCATCTCTTTTAATTTTTCACATATCCCATTATATCTTTTCTGTCCTATTTCTCTTAAATCCTTAATCTCTCTTTCAGCATTATCTAGAGCTTTCTTTGTTTCTTGAGGGTACATATCTTCATAAGTATTAATTATTGTCCTTTCAGCTATTTTCCCTTCTTTTATAAGCTGTTTCCATTTTGCTTTAAACATAGGAAGCCCTCTATCGTCCAAGTCATCTGGTACTTTTGCTCCTGCTTTTTTTAGATCTTCTAGTATCATTTCCTTTTCAGTCGGCAATTCCTTACCTTGGCTTTTCAGTTCTTGCTCCACTAATACCTCTTTCAGTCTTTCTTCTAATGAAAAATCTTCCTTTTCCTCTCTTCTTTTTTGTGCAAATTTAATTGCTTGTATAAAAGCAACTCGATAAGCATTTTGTATTAAGTAATTCACCAGTTTAGAATCTACACTATCCACCACTTTCAGTCTGAATTCGTTCAACAGTTCCTTCAGCTTATCATATGTAATATCTTTTCCTTCTAGCTTCATTAGCTCTTCCATAGTCTTTGCGAATTCCTGAATCGAAATTGCAAGCACATTCTTGATCTCATTACGTAAAGGCCTAAGGCCGTTTTTTAAATTGATATTAGCTGATAATTTCAGTATGGTATTATGTTCTGAATCACGTGCAACATTAAACCAACTACCATCTTTATCTTCATATAAATCTCTAAGTAATTGTTCAAATTGCGGTGGAAACTTAACTTCCATATCCCACTTAATGTCCGACTTACCAGCATCTATTTCACGAAAAGACACTTCAATATTCTGGTGTTCATTCTGATATAACCCATTACTTATTTTTAGAGCAGCAACCAAAGAATGAGATAACTTTCTGTTTGTAAGATAAAAAGTAGCTAAGGCGGGTGTTGCAGGAATAATTAAGGCTATAAGCACAGCTATATCAACAAGAATTGCAATTGCAGCAAGAACGCCATATGCCAATCTTTTTGCTGTACTTACCTCACTCTTTTTTGTTTTACTTTCCTCTGAACTGGTTTGTGTTTTACTGTTTGTTTTATATATAACTAACCCCAATGCAACAGAAGCAACATAAGGAAACATTAAAACTGATAGAGCTGAATTTAATACTTTCTTCTCCAGGCAAGCTCTGTTTATTTCCTTAAATATTTCGCTTGATATATTATACCAGGAAGTAAAAAAATCGGAGCCGTAACCTTTATAATGAAATATACTTAGTGGAATGCTAAAATCAGCACCTATTTTTTTTAAATTACTAACAGATTCTTGCTCTTCCAAAGTAGCAACAGGTCCTTCCTGTTTTTCTGAAGTAGCAAAAGATTCTCTTTGTAAATTAGGTTGTCCATTTAATGCATCTAAATCACCACTATTGTTATTTAAGTCAACAACTTCCTCACAACCTACAACAGCATTCATACCATAACCTTATCCAATTACCTTAAGTATAGCATAAATACTGACAATCTTGCAACTTTATTAAAAATCTAACGCTCAATGCTAACATTTAAATCCTGATATTCCTTAGAATAAAAGTTAGTTCCAATTTCTGTATTAATGTCCAAAGATAAGGCAAGGGTCTGCTCTTTTATATATTCAATCCACGTATTTATTGCTTCCTTAATTTTCTCATCTTCTGTTTTGATTATTACTCTGATTCTATCGGACATATGAAAATCAGCTTGTTTCCTAGTTTCCTGAATGAGCCTCACTACATCTCTTGCAAGCCCTTCTAGAATCAATTCATCATTTAAAGTAGTGTTTAGGATAACAACCCCTTTGTTGTTATCAAATACAGAGGAGAATTCACTGTTTGCTTTTAATAATAGTTCATATTCGCCTTTTTCTATGATATAATTTTCTGACTCGTCCCCCAAAAATATGAGACCTCTTTCTGTCATTCCAGCGCGTGACGCTGGAATCTGCGTCTGGATCCCAGTGTCAGCTACTCGGATGACACCGGATTCAACTTGTTTCCACTTTCCTTGTTTAACATATTGAACCAGTGTCTTAATCTTCTCCGGAATTCTTTTTCCAAGCACAGGGAAGTTGAGTTTTAACTCTAGTGATGCAATATCTTCAAGTCTGTTTACTAACTTCAGTTTTTTTACATTTACCTCATCTTTTATCATCTCTTGGTACTCATTTGAGTTTTCAGCACACTGGATCCCAGTGTCACGCACTGGGATGACAGAAAACGGCTCACCTTCAAGAAAACTACAGGAAGACTGATGATAAATGATCATACTGCCAAGTGGCTGTCTGATACGTATATTAAAAGTGTTTCTAATAGAGAGTGCAGAGTTACATATCTCTCTCACTAGATCCATTTTGGCAATGAGCTGACTATCAAACTTCTCTAATTGTGGGAAATCAGCCAAATGAACAGATGTTTCTTCATACTTAAGCCCTTGCCATATATTCTCTGTTATAAGTGGCAACAAAGGGGCTGCAGCTCTTAGTATGTAATAAAAAACCGTATATAGAACATTATAAGCATCAGTTTTATCCTGATCCAAATCACTTTTCCAAAAACGCTCGCGACTGCGACGAATATACCAATTATTTAGCACTTCAAAAAAGTTCATCAAAATTTTGCAAGCCTCTTGGGAGTTATAGCTGTTCATAGAAGTTTGGATACTTTCTACAGCTTCAAAACATTTGGAAATCATGTAGCGATCAATAGTACTTTGATAATCCTTACAAACTTCAGCTTTAATTCCATCTGCATTTGCATACATGGTAAAAAAGTGATAACTGTTCCAAATAGGTTTTATTACGTTTTTCAGAACGTCTCGTACTAAATTCCCTTCTTTATCAAGTAGCAAATTACCACCACAAACAATAGATCCAGAAAGCATAAGAAAACGCAGTGCATCAGAACCGTATCTATCAAAAACCTCCATTGGATCTGCATAGTTATTCAAACGCTTGGACAATTTTTGCCCTTTTACATCCAAAACAACACCGTGGCATATGCAGTTCTTAAATGGTTCCCTATCAAACAAAGCAGTGGACAATACAAAGAGCGTATAAAACCACCCCCTGGTTTGCGCTATATATTCAGTGATAAAATCTGCAGTTTCAAACCACTCCTTATTTTCAAACGGATAGTGGACTTGTGCGAATGGCATCGAGCCAGATTCAAACCAGCAGTCAAATACGTCAGGCACACGACGCATAACTGATTTTCCTGTTGGATCATCAGGATTTGGCCTCGTTAAAGTATCGATAAATGGTCTGTGCAAATCATCTACTTTAACATTAAAATCTCGCTCTAGTTCTTCTATCGAACCATATACATCCACTCTTGGATATCTTGTATCATCTGATTGCCACACAGGAATCGGAGTACCCCAGAATCGATTGCGTGAAATTGACCAGTCGTGTGCCCCTTCAAGCCATTTTCCAAATTGACCATCTCTAATGTGGTTTGGTATCCAATTAACTCTCTTATTTAGCTCTACCATTCTGCTTTTGAATTTTGTAACGGCAACATACCAAGAAGGCATAGTGCGATAGATCAAAGGAGTGTCAGTTCTCCAGCAGTGTGGATAATTGTGAATATATTGTTCAGTTTTGAACCAGTTTCCTTGTTCTTTCAATTTTTTTATTACTGTATCATTGGTATCAAAAACATGAACCCCTGCCAAATCTGAAACTTCAGCAGTAAATTTTCCACTGTTATCAATTGGACAAATAACTGGAATATCATGGCTTTGGCAAAGGTAAAAATCTTCCTCACCAAATCCAGGAGCAGTGTGTACAACGCCAGTACCATCTTCTCCTGTAACATAATCAGCAACAAAAACACGGAATGCATTCTTTGTATCTTTAAAGTAATCAAACAGCGGCTTATAGGAAAGGCCTGCAAGATCATTCGCTTTAAGTTTTATATTGCAGTTTTCATATGGAATATTGTTTTGTTCAGAGTGGCTGATAAATTTTTCTAGGTAGCTTTCAGCGAAAATATAAATTTCACTCTTCACTGAACTCCTTTCATTAACTTCTGTCATCCCAGTGCTTCGACACTGGGATCCAGAAATAGATTCCAGCGTCACGCGCTGGGATGACACCAAAGAGTGGACTGACACTGCACAATACTTGATGTCCTTTCCTATCGCCAATGCCAGATTGCTAGGAAGAGTCCAAGGAGTTGTAGTCCAAGCAAGTAATTTA
This sequence comes from Wolbachia endosymbiont (group A) of Sympetrum striolatum, assembly GCF_947250715.1. NCBI lineage: Bacteria > Pseudomonadati > Pseudomonadota > Alphaproteobacteria > Rickettsiales > Anaplasmataceae > Wolbachia > Wolbachia endosymbiont (group A) of Sympetrum striolatum. The sequence goes on along the minus strand of NZ_OX366342.1, from coordinate 1,414,794 downwards.
CATTTTTGTTTAACACTTTTAAACTGCTGTGGGTTTTCTAAAAGCTCAAATGCAACAGTTACAGCTTTGCTAGTCTTTTCTCTATATGCGTTATCAAGCCTTGTTTCAAAATTGGATAATGGAGTTTCGCACGCCCAGCTATATGGAACAACGCGTACTGATTCATACACTAGACCCTTATCATAAAGCTGTTTAAATGCCCACATGACCGACTCCATGAATGATTTATCCATGGTTTTATAGTCATTATGAAAATCCACCCACCTTGCCTGCCTATTGACATATTTTTCCCACTCTGATGAAAATCTCATTACAGAAGTACGACAATGGTTATTGAATTTTTCAATGCCGAATTTTTCTATCTCAGTTCTACCAGATATTCCAAGTTCTTTTTCTGCACCCATCTCAGCCGGTAATCCATGGCAATCCCAACCAAATCTACGTTCAACCCTTTTTTGAAGCATAGTTTGATATCTTGCAAATGCGTCTTTGATGAAACCAGTGAGTAAATGTCCATAATGTGGAAGTCCATTTGCAAACGGAGGCCCATCATAAAACACAAAACAATTATCCTTGGAACGTTCTCCAACTGACCGCTCAAAGACTTTATTTTCCTGCCAAAATTTTATGATTTCTTTTTCTAACGACGAAAAATCAGGACTACTTACTGTATCAGGATAATGCTTTGACTTCATGTTCATTTTGACCGGATAAAGCCAAAGAATATAGGGCTTTCTAGAAAATTACAAATGCAAAAAGAAACAAACTTATTCCTGCACCCCACGCCCTATAGCTAACACAATCCCACGTCATACCGCGATTCATTCGCGGTATCTCAGCTTAACCGTCATATCGTCACGGTATCTCTAGATCCCGCTAACAAGTAGCGGGATGACGGTTGTCGGTAAGCCTAAATTACTTTAGCTATAGTTGATAAACTTGAAATAAACTACGTGAAGTACTTCTATCTTGTTCTATAGGGGTACTTTCTCTCAATCAAAATAATTCTCTGACGGATGTCCAACAGAGCTATCCTGCACCACACCCCAACAAACTATTCTGCCGAGCTTCCAATACCTTCACATTTACTATTTTATCTCTATACTTCCCTTCAGGATCATCAATGCACACTGATTGCATATATGGGCTTTTACCAATAATTTGGTTTTGGTGTTTGCCTTTTTTATCACTGAACAAAGCAGGTATAGTTTTGCCTACCATACTCTGGTTAAACTCAAGTTGTTGCTTACTAATTAATTTCTGTAAACGAAGAAGGCGTTCTGTTTTAACCTCTTCTGGTACTTGATCTTTTCTTTCTGCTCCTGGTGTACCTGGTCTTGGGCTATATTTAAAGCTATAAGCCTGAGCATATCTAATTTTTTCTACTAATTTTACAGTTTCTTCAAAATCTTTTTCGGTTTCTCCAGGAAAACCAACAATAAAATCAGAAGAAAATTCGATTTCAGGTTTCAATTTGCGAAATCTGTCTATTATTTCCAAATACTCCTCTGCAGTGTGCTTTCTGTTCATCGCGTGCAATATTTTATTCGAACCTGACTGCACAGGCAGGTGAATAAATGGCATGAGTTTTGGCTCTTCCGCATGTGCCAAGTAGAGAGATTCATGCATATCTCTTGGATGAGAAGTTGTATAACGAATCCTCTCTAGCTTTTCAATTTTAGCAATATGACTAACTAATTTGCCTAAATCCCACACTTCCCCTTCGCATTTCCCATGGTAAGCATTGACGTTCTGACCAAGCAAATTGATTTCCTTCGCCCCATTTGCAACTAATTTCAATGCTTCACGAAATATTTCATTCACTGGCCGTGAATACTCAGCTCCACGAGTATATGGTACTACACAAAACGTACAAAATTTATCACAACCTTCTTGTATGGCAAGAAACGCAGAAGACCCCTGGCTATTGCCATAGCATTCATCTGGCAATTTATCAAACTTTGCAACTTCAGGAAAATCAGTGTTTATTACATGACCTTTACTTCTGCTTGCTTTGACTATCAGCTCCGGTAAGGTAGCGATACTCTGCGGACCAACAACAATATCAACAAAAGGAGCCCTTCTGAATACTTCTTCTCCCTCTGCTTGCGCTACACATCCAGCCACCACTATAGTAATTTCTTTTCGTGACGAATGAATCTTCCCGAGCTCAGAATAAAGCTTTTCTGCTGCCTTCTCTCTAATGTGACAAGTGTTCAGTATCACCAAATCAGCTTTTTCTGCATCACTAACAACGTTGAACCCCAAAGGTTTAATTATATTTTCCATTAAAACGGAGTCATAAACGTTCATCTGACAGCCGTAAGTTTTAATATATAGGCCTTTCATATTTGGTATGTCTTTTTCAAAACCCTACATATAATCACATTAAATGTCCAACAGACCAGCGCGTGACGCTAGTGAACTTGCTAGCACAATAGATTTTTATAAAATTGGATCCCAATGTCAAGCACACAGCTATTGCAACTCGACTTCACCAGTATCCCTGTAAAAATCATTGGTAAACCTCAGTAACTTTAGCTTATGTTATTTTCAAAAAAGTCAAAAATGAAAATAGAAGGGTAGCTGAGCTTTCTGCTTTTTCTGGGTAAGGTCAGTCAAAAAGGTTTTACAACAACCATAATAACTATAACTATTATCAATACTGTAACTGCTTCATTTAAAACACGAAAATAAACGTGTTTTTTTTCATTTGAACCCATTGCAAAATTTTTCCTATATTTTGCAAGTAGCATATGAATAATTAACATCAAAAGTATTGCAAATGCTTTTACATGAAACCATCCTTCACGATATGCTTCCCTAATAACCATTAATGTGATTCCAAGACCAAGTGAGAAAAGCATTGCAGGGTTTATGATATATCTAAGTAGCCTCTTTTCCATTGTTTGAAGCAAGCTATCATTTTCCGATCCCGGTTTTACAGTTGCGTGGTAGACATAAAGCCTGGGTAAATAAAGCATACCTGCCATCCACATAATGGCGGAGATAACGTGAAAAGCTTCAAGCCAGTGGTAGTAATCCATTGAGATTTATTACAAAATGTTAAAAATTTCTGATATTATTTTAGTTTAATGAAAAAGAAATCGATATGAAAGCAGAAAATTTCACTAAAGAACAGATAATTGGATTCTACAGGAAAATGCTACTCATACGCAGATTTGAAGAAAAAGCAGGACAATTATATGGAATGGGATTAATAGGTGGGTTCTGTCACCTATCAATAGGGCAAGAAGCAGTTGCAGTTGGAACTGAAGCTGCATCAAAATTAGGTGACGCTTTTATCACAAGTTATAGAGACCATGGCTTAATGCTCGCATGTAATTCTGATCCAAATGTTGTAATGGCAGAACTCACTGGCAAAGAAACAGGATGCTCGAAAGGTAAAGGTGGTTCGATGCACGTATTTGACGTTGCAAAAAAATTCTTCGGCGGACATGGAATAGTGGGGGCACAAGTTCCAATTGGCACAGGAATAGCATTTGCTAATAAATATAAGAAAAGAGACAACGTGGTATTCACGTATTTTGGTGACGGTGCTGTAAATCAAGGGCAAACATATGAATCATTTAATATGGCAGCTTTATGGAAGTTACCTGTAGTTTATATTATAGAGAATAACGGATATGCAATGGGTACTTCTGTAGAAAGATCCACTTTGGTAACTGAGCTATATAAAAAAGGAGAAAGTTTTGGTATTCCTGGAAAACAAGTTGATGGAATGGATTTTTTCTCTGTTTATGCGGCTACAAGCGAAGCAGCGGAACACACACGCAGCGGAAAAGGGCCTATCCTGCTTGAAATGAAGACATATCGATATCGCGGCCATTCGATGTCAGATCCTGCTACTTATCGCTTAAAAGAAGAAGTTGAAGATATGAAGCAAAATCATGACCCTATAGGCACTTTAAAGAAATACATGATAGATAATAAAATTGCTTCAGAAGAAGAATGTAAAGTAATTGATAAGGAAGTACGTGATTTAGTAAAAAAGTCGGAAGATTTTGCCAAAAATAGTAAAGAACCAAGCGTTGATGAGTTGTATACTGATGTTTATAAATTTGTTAGCTAAGTAGGCTTCTTTTTTTTTATCCAGGTGGCAACTAACTGTACGAACATTGTATAGTAAACGATGTCATTCAAGTAGCTCCTTCTCCCGTCATCTAAGTAGCCTTCTTCTTGTCATCCGAGTAGCTGAAACTGATTCCTTTATGACGGCCCAGTGCCCTCTTCTTGTCATCCCAGTGCCCTGACTACTTGGATCCAGGAAAAAGAATGGTGTCATCCCAGTGCCCCGACACTGGGATCCAGAAAAGTTTGCTTGTAAGCAAGCAAACTAGCATAGAAAGTGGTTACAACATTTTCGATGAGATTATATGGAAAACTGGATCCCAGTGTCTGGGCACTGGGATGACAGCAGTCCTACGTCATACCGCGATTCATTCCTACGTCATACCGCGATTCATTCGCGGTATCTCTTAACATAGATCCCGCTAACAAGCAGCGGGATGACACCTCTCTTGGGCTCTTTTAGCTACAAACGTTAAGAAATTTACCAAACGAAAAAAAAGGCAAAAGAAGCCCTAGTCATTGTCTATTTTCAGTATTTGGCGTTTTTTAAGTCTTAAACACTGCAATTTAGCTGCTTTTAATTGCAACTAACCTACGCTGCAAATGTTTAAGAAATTTACTAAGCAGAAAAAAAGGCAAGAGAAACCCCGTGTTAGCTAGTTGTCACTCTCTAATCCTGCAAATTGGCGTACTATACTGTCTTAAACGACTTATAAGCGCGTTTCAGCTTATATAGGTAAAAACCCAGAAATGTTGTGAAGACATAAGGTGCACATAGTGCAAAAAATTAAAAATAAGACGCCAACTACGTTGTTTTCTTGCTGTTTAATCTGCACAGATGAAGATAACTGAATACCTTCACTATCATGATAAGGGGGCTGGCGGAGTTTGTCAAGGAAGTTTTTTCGTTTCTAACGGTTGTTAACGTGCTGCCAAAAACTATGCAAGAAGTCTATTGAAATCGCGTATATCAATCGTTGTAAAATCACACAATTGCTCTGTAGAGCTATGCCCTGTAATAATTACTATACCATTTTGTTCAGAGCGTATTGAGATTAGGTTCAGCACTAATTCACACGTTGCACTATCAAGATTACAAAATGGTTCATCTATCAGCCAAACGTTTGCATTAGAAATCAAGAGGCGAGCAAGTGCAACTCTTCTTCTCCATCCTGCAGAAAGTTCGCCATATCTAATATTAATTACAGGCTGCAACTGCAAGCAACAAATAGCTGCCACAATCAATTCCCTAGTATTTCGTATTCCTGCCCAGAATTCTATGTTTTGGGCAACAGTTAAGCTATCTTTACAGGCATTCTTATGCCCTACGTAGACCATAGAAGGTATATAGGATTTTGGATCATCATATATGTCTTTTCCGCAGTACCTTATATTGCCTGATACCGGCGGTAAAAGTCCAGATAAACTTCTAATTAAGCTGGTTTTACCACTACCATTTGGACCAGTGATTAGAATCTTTGATTTTGGCTCAGCTTTAAAACTGAGATGTTTAAATAATACTTTGTTATTACGAGCGCAGGATAAATTTTCACATTCGAGCATGAATTATCTGCCCTTCCCCTTATGTTTACCTTGAGTTGAAGCCTGAGCTTTTACAAATAGCTCCCAAAATCCTTTCTTTCCGCCTTCTCTATGTATCAATTGTGCAAAACGCTGCATTAAACCATTACCCATCATAACCATCTTTGTCCATTTACCTACCGGTTTTGCTATGTCAACTATTTCTAGATCTTCTTTATAAACCTGTATATCTTTTTGCTTTTCGCGTAGCATTTCCTGTTGTTTCATCAACTCTTTTTGCTTATTTTTTTGATATAATTCGTTGAATTTTCTGTCTTCTTCCCACTCTTCTTTAAAAACTTTTCTAGGAAATATGATTTTTCTAATGCGATTTTTGTATATTTTTCTCAAAAAGAGAAATACTGCAGCTACAGCAAGTAATGTTACGCTATATAATATGATCTGTGTAAGTGGCATTTCCTGTATCTAATTCATTAAAAATACCCTTACTATTATACCATAATTATAGAAATTGTGCAATTTCTTTGCGGGTAAAGACAGTATAAAAGTAATACTGCTCTATTTCGTAAATTGGACAAATATCTGAGAATGGGCTTGTATGTAGTAAGGTTTATTTCTATACTTTTTAAAGAATTTAGAAGTAAAACAAATATGAACTGCTATAAAACTCACACGTGTGAAGAATTAAGGAAGAACGACGTAGAAAAGGAAGTTACCCTCTCTGGATGGTTATATCGTAAGCGCGATCACGGTAACTTAATTTTTGTTGATTTAAGAGACTTCTATGGAATCACTCAACTAGTATTTAATAATGATAAAGACTTTTTTGATGAGAGATCAAATTTAAAATTGGAGAGTATAATTACTGTTACAGGAATAGTTGAAGCTAGAACTGAAGATACGGTAAACAGCTCTATCGCAACCGGAGAAATTGAGGTTGTAGTTAGCAATTTACACGTTGAATCAGAAGTTGAGTTCCACTGTGATGAAGAAATAGCAAAAGAAGAAAGAAGTATATTAGCGAGCATTGCTGGCGAACAAGAATACCCAGAAAATATGAGATTTAAATATCGTTTTCTTGATTTAAGGCGAGAAAACACCCGCAACAATATTATTCTGCGCTCACAAATTATTGCAGAACTCCGCAAGCTCATGATAGAGCAAGGGTTTTTGGAAATTCAGACTCCAATACTTACTGCTTCGTCCCCTGAAGGTGCACGTGATTATTTGGTGCCAAGCAGACTAAATCTTGGTAAATTTTATGCATTGCCGCAAGCTCCACAGATTTTTAAGCAATTGCTCATGGTTTCAGGGTTTGATAAATATTTTCAAATTGCACCGTGTTTCCGTGACGAAGACGCAAGGGCTGACCGTTCTCCGGGGGAGTTTTATCAACTAGATCTTGAAATGTCTTTTGTGACTCAAGAAGACATCTTTCAGATTATTGAGTCTACCTTATATAAAGTGTTTGCCAAATTTTCTTGCAAATCAGTTGATAAAGATTTTCCGCGCATTACATACAAAGACGCAATGCTCAAATATGGATCTGATAAGCCAGATCTGCGCAATCCATTATTAGTCAGCGATGTTACAGAAATTTTCCGTGATTCAGAGTTCAATATTTTCAAAAGCAATATTGAGCGCGGTATGTTAGTGAGAGCCATCCCTGCTCCTAAAACAGCAGAAGAACCACGCAGCTTCTTTGATAAAAAAATAGAACATGCGCAAAAAGAATTCGGCGCTAAGGGGCTTGGGTATATAACATTTGATAAGGACGGCATCGCAAAAGGGCCAATTGCTAAATTCCTTGATGAAAACAGGCTAAATTCTATAAAAGAAATAACGGATGTAAAGCCTGGAGATAGTGTATTTTTTGCTTCTGATAAGGAAAATGAAGCAGCAACAATTGCAGGGAAAGTGCGCACTCTTTTAGGGTCAGAACTCAGTCTTATAGATGATAATATCTTCAAGTTTTGTTGGATCATTGATTTTCCCTATTTTGTATATGACGATAAAAGTAAAAAAATCGATTTCTTTCATAACCCATTCTCCATGCCACATGGTGGCTTGAAAGATTTAGAGGACAAAAATCCACTGGATATCCTTGCTTACCAATATGATCTTGTTTGCAATGGAATAGAACTGTCAAGCGGGGCGATTCGTAGTAACAAGCTGGATATCATGTATAAGGCCTTTGCCATTGCAGGCTACAGCAAAGAAGAAGTTGATACAAAATTCGGTGCGCTCGTGCGTGCATTCAGGTTCGGAGTGCCGCCTCACGGCGGTATAGCACCAGGGGTTGACAGAATAGTTATGCTGCTTGCTGATGAGCCAAATATTCGTGAAGTAATCTGTTTTCCTATGAACCAGCAAGGTGAAGATGTTCTAATGGGTGCTCCTTCTGAAGTTGACAATAAACATTTACGTGAATTATCCTTAAAGGTTATTGAATAAAAATTTTTATAGCGGAGTGTGGTAAACCGAAAATCATGAACGATATTCAAAAAGCAATACTATCAAGCATAATCTGCAATATGATTATATGGTATGAAGTAACTCTATTTGGAGTTTTAACACATATAATAAGCAATGTTTTTTTTCCTTCAGAAAGCGATTATTTAAGCACAATCAAATTTCTTGGTAGTTTTGCAATTGGATTTGGATTTAGACCGCTTGGTGCGTTTATTTTTGGTTGCATTGGAGATAAGTACGGTAGGAGGAAAGTTTTGCTGACTTCCGTAATATTAGCTTTGATATCATCTACTGCAATTGCGGTCATACCAGGATTTAAAGAAATAGGAATATTTTCTCCTATATTACTTCTGCTTTGTAGAATAATACAAGGAATGGCAACAGGAGGGGAAACGAGTATCAACTCAGCCTTTTTAATAGAGCATTCAAGCGATAAAAAAAATCTAGGCTTTTTAGGTAGCATGAAAGCTTTTAGTGGTGCTCTTGGTTCTATTACATGTTTTGTAATGATAGCTATTTGCAAAAAATTTACAGGTGAAAATTATGAAATTTGGGGCTGGAGGTTGCTCTTCTATTTCTGCTTTATTATGGGCATAATAGGCTTCTTAATAAGATACATAATGGAAGAGAGCCTAGCATATAAAATTCATGATCAAAATAGAAGCTTATCTGATTCTCCATTTTTAGAATTAATCAGGGACTATAAAAAGGCATTTGTGCTAGCAATTGGGCTTGGCGTTGCCCAAAATGCAATCGTTTATTCAGCAATCATGTTTTACAACATATCTGTAAAAGAACTTATTCTCTCAGGCATCAATATTAAAAATGTAGTAAGGATTATAGTTGAAATTACATTTGGAGCGTCTGCAGTGCTGTTTGCAATACTGTCTGATAAAGTTGGAAGAAAAAATGTAATGATTCCTACATTAGTAGCTCTAGCTTGCGCCGGTTTGCCGGTACTTTCGCTATTATCGTATGATAATCACTATGTTATAACGCCCACTTATTGGCTAATAACCATACCAATAAGTGCATCTTTTGGAATATATAATTCTCTTGCTTGCGAGTTATTTCCAACGAAAGTTAGGTGCACGGGCTTTAGCCTCGCACATAACATATCTGCAGGAATATTTGGTGGCCTTTCTCCATCCATATGCATGTGGCTTATAGAAAAAACCGAAACAAAACTTGCAGCAGGCATTTATCTTACTGCCTGCGCATTAATTAGCCTAATATCTGTGCTTCAAATTAAAGCCAAAGACAGAAAAGTTGATTGGTGAAATCGTTTCAGTCGAAAAATAGCGCTTCAATGGATTTTTCGATGTGTTTAGTGATAGGAGCGGTGATAGTGATTTCTTTATTGTTTGGCAGTTTTAAAGATAAAGAATGCGAATGAAGGTGAATTTTATTTGCTATCCCATCAATAAAAGCTTTTTTACCACCATATTTACCGTCACCAAGAATAGGGCAATTTATATGAGCTAAATGTGCACGTAACTGATGGGTTCTGCCGGTAATTGGTTGTAATTTTAAATAAGCAACATTGTGTTTGGATTTTGCTATAATTGAAAAATGCGTAGTGGCATTCTGAGGTGAATTTTCATCAACGACCACTTTTTCTTGACCTGAAACATATTTTTTCACCAATGGATAGTCTATTGTTCCACTATCCTTGCTCGGTATGCCAGAAGTTAATGCTAAATAAGTTTTTTTTACTCTTCGTCCTTTAAATTCTTCCATAAGGTATCTGGCAACATTAGCGTTGCGTGCGAATATTATCACTCCACTCGTATCTCTATCTAGCCTATGGACAATTTTAAATGTTTCTCCCTCTCTTATTTGGTCAAGCAAATCACTCATGCTAATCTTTACTTTTACGCCACCTTGAACGATGACCCCTGCGGGCTTGTTTATAGCTAGTATATATTCGTCTTCATATAATATGTTCTCTCTTAGTAGATTCACTAACTTTTCATTATATTTGCGATCAGAATTAGCGTTCTCAATATAATTCAAGTGCTTCAGCGTTATAGTTTGTCCAGAATTTACTCTATCACTAGACTTTGCTTTGCAATCATCAACTTTGATTAACCCTTTCCTTAAAGATTTTTCAATTACAGATTGCTTTAGATCAGGAAAGATTCTTCTGATGTACCTATCCAGCCTAACGTTATCGTCTTTTACTGATATGGTTTTTATATTCTCCATTACTTTATTTGGATGTATGCTAATATCAACTGTTTGCATGACATAAAATAAAGTATAGCACAAGATATAAACCCTTCGGCTACATGTGCTATTTATTTAGTAGATTAAATATGAAGTTTAAAACTCTGCTGTCAACTTCCTGCAAAACTAGTGAAAACCAAACTTGCTTAAAACCACTTAATTAGTTATAGTCGTAAGTTTGAGGTACAGTAAAATGACAGCTTTTGTCCCTTTGATTGTTTTTTTAATCTTGTACCTTGGAAGTGGTGCTTATTTTTCTTTTATCGGAACTGATAATCCACTTCATCAGGTTTCACCAGTAATCTGCTTGTTACCAGCGCTATTTTTTGCTGTCTCACGTGGTACAAATAAAATTCAGCATAACATCGATACTGTTATCAAGGGCATGGGTGACAAAAATACCCTTACTATGTGTTTAATTTTTTTATTTTCTGGAGCATTTTCTGCGGTTACTCAATCAATTGGTAGCGCAGACACTGTTGCTAATTTAATTCTTAATTTCCTTCCAGCAAGATTAATGCTGCCTGGAGTATTTTTGGCTTCTGCTTTTATTTCAACTGCAATTGGTACATCTATGGGAGTTGTTGCGCTGATGGTACCTATAGCTGTTAATCTGGCAAAAAGTGGAGCTTTTGGCCTTGAAATAGGAACTGCAACTGTAGTAGGTGGTGCCGTGTTTGGTGACAACCTCTCAATGATATCTGATACCACCATTGCATCTGTTTCTTCACAGGGAGCTTCAGCAAAAGATAAACTTAAAATAAACTCTAAGGTTGAATTTACTGCAGGTATTATAACACTCACCTATCTGGCAGTGATTTCAAGTAGTACAAAAATTATTTCTATATCAAATTTAGATTATTATTCTATAATAAAAATTATTCCTTATATTTCTTTAATAATCATGGGGCTGCTTGAAGTCACCACTTTAGTAACAATAACTGTAAACATAATTATTGCTGGTGTGCTAGGAATAGCTTTTTTTGATTATGCCATCGTTCAATTTCCTTATGACGTGTACGACGGTTTCAAAAAAGTAAACGAAATAGTAATATTTGCTCTATTTATCGGTGGGTTGAGCCATATAATGTACAAACAAGGTCAAAAAGCGTTGCATAAACTCATCGATGAAAGCAATATCACAAAAACTAAAGCTGAATTTTTGATAGCAGGAATTGCGTCTATGTTTACTACCTTAGTTGCCAATAATACCATTGCTATTTTACTAAGTGGTGGCATTGCAAAAAGACTCGCACAGAAACACGATATTGTACCATACCGCAGTGCATACTTATTAGATGTTTTTGCTTGTGCTACAAAAGGCATCTTACCTTATGGTTCTCAACTATTGCTGGCAGGTAGCATCGCCTTTGTATCACCTGTTTCTTTATTAACACAGGTATATTACTGCTTTATTTTAGCAGCAGTTACAATAGGCGAAATAATCATCAACAGCAGAAAAGAGAAACATCGTGCGGCTGCAACTTAGAGTTTCTCTTTTTTTTACCCATAAGGAACGGAATTACTTGACAAACTCCGCCAGCCCCCTTATCATGAAACTGAAGGTATTCAGTTATCTTCATCTGTGCAGATTAAACAGCAAGAAAACAACGTAGTTGGCGTCTTATTTTTAATTTTTTGCACTATGTGCACTCTATGTGTTCACAACATTTCTGGGTTTTTACCTATATAAGCTGAAACGCGCTTATAAGTCGTTTAAGACAGTATAGTACGCCAATTTGCAGGATTAGAGAGTGACAACTAGCTAACACGGGGTTTCTTTTGCCTTTTTTTCTGCTTAGTAAATTTCTTAAACATTTGCAGCGTAGGTTAGTTGCAATTAAAAGCAGCTAAATTGCAGTGTTTAAGACTTAAAAAACGCCAAATACTGAAAATAGACAATGACTAGGGCTTCTTTTGCCTTTTTTTTTCATTTGGTAAATTTCTTAAATATTTATGGCTAAACGACAACCGTCATCCCGCTACTTGTTAGCGGGATCTCTTGTTAGCGGCTGAGATACCGCGAATGAATCGCGGTATGACGGTTAAGTAGGGTGTCATCCCAGTCTGGAATCTAGTCTTGATTATGCAGCCACTTATTTAAAGTTAAGTTTCCTGGATCCCAGTGTCTGGGCACTGGGATGACGAGAAAGGAGAACTGGGATGACAGAAGAAGGAGGCTACTTACATGACATCATTCTTTTTCCTGGATCCAAGTAGTCTGGGCACTGGGATGACATCATAGAGGCGCTGGCCCTGACAATCGTCATCCCGCTACGTGTTAGCGCCGCGGCGGTATAACGGTTAAGTAGGGTGTCATTCCAGTTCTTGACACAGTTGTCTAAGTGAGGAAAGTCACCAGTGGTTATATTATTGCTATATTTCTCACTTACCCAACAAGCTTAGATTTTACACTAAACTGTGCTGCCACTAACTTTGCAACCGGTACTCTATAGGGTGAGCATGAAACATAATCCACCCCTGATTCGATGAGAAACTCTATAGATTTTGGATCTGCTCCATGCTCTCCACATATACCTAGTTTTATTTCTTTTCGGGTTTTTTTGCCTCTTTCAATGGCTATCTTGATTAACTCCCCTACCCCTTCGATGTCCAGCACTTCAAATGGATCATTGTCAAATATATTGCTTTCCTTATAAGAATCGAGGAAATTAACTGAATCATCTCTTGAAAGTCCCATGGTTGTTTGCGTTAAATCATTAGTGCCAAAACTAAAAAACTCTGCATGTTTTGCTAACTTATCAGCAATCAGTGCTGCTCTTGGTAGTTCTATCATCGTTCCAATTGAATAAGCATTGTCTGATGTCATTCCAGCGCGTGACGCTGGAATCTGCGTCTGGATTCCAGCTGAGATGACAGAGGATTCTTTCTTTGCTAGCTCGCATATCAGAATAAATTCTTTCTCATTCATTATAAAAGGGATCATGATCTCAGGCTTGATTTCTACACTTTTTTCCTTTTTTAGCTCATTTGCAGCACTAAGTATTGCCCTAATCTGCATGCTATATATTTCAGGATGAGAAATGGCAAGTCTACAACCTCGATGGCCAAGCATTGGGTTCTTTTCTGACAACTGTGCTATTTTATTTTTTACTGATTCAACTGACTTACTAAGTGATTTGGCGATTTTTTCTATAGTAGACTGATTATTGGGTAAAAATTCATGTAAGGGTGGATCAAGCAACCGTATAGTGACTTCCCTACCCTCCATAATAGAAAATATTTCTTTGAAATCAGACTTTTGCATTTCTTCCAGTTTAATGAGCGCATTTGCCCTTTCATTTTCATCGTCAGCTATTATCAACTTTTGAATGAATTCGATTCTATCACTAGCGAAAAACATATGTTCTGTGCGACATAAGCCTATACCTTCTGCACCGAATTCTTTTGCAATTTTTGCATCTTTTGGAGTATCAGCGTTCGCTCTCACTTTGACCGTTTTGATTTCATCTATCCAGTTGATTATCGTTTTGAATTCTTGCGATAATTCAGGTGAAATTGTAGGAAGAATGCCAAGCATAACCTCCCCTGTTCCTCCGTTGATGGTAATTGGTTCACCTTTATTTACTTTTGTATCCCCCACAGAAAAGAAAGTTCCATCTTTATCGATATAAAGTCCACTTACACTGCAAATGCATGGCTTACCCATTCCACGGGTTACAACAGCAGCATGCGAGGTCATCCCTCCCCGTGCTGTTACTATGCCACTTGCAGCATTCATTCCATTAATATCTTCAGGACTCGTTTCTGACCTTACTAAAATCACTTTTTTACCCTGCTCTGCAGCTTTTTCAGCATCACTTGCACTAAACACTACATATCCAGAAGCAACCCCTGGAGAAGCCGGCAGTCCCTTCCCTATTACTTTTTGGTCACTCTTAACGTCAAGAACTGGATGCAATAAATTGTCAAAAGTTTTTGGATCAATTCTCAATATTCCTTCTTCTTTTGTAATCGTTCCTTCGTTTACCATATCAACTATTATGCGAATAGCAGCTTCAGCCGTGCGCTTGCCAGACCTAGTCTGCAAAATCCATAACTTACCGTCCTGCACAGTAAATTCGATATCCTGCATGTCTTTATAATGCCTTTCAAGTTTTTCACATACCACACATAATTCTCGGTAGACACTTGGCAGCAACTTCTCCATGGTGTTTTCTTGCTCTCCGTCAATTGGCATAGGAGTATAAACACCAGAAACCACATCCTCACCCTGAGCATTAACCAAAAACTCACCAAAAAGCTTTTTTTCTCCAGTTGAAGGATTTCGTGTAAATATCACACCAGTTGCAGAATTATCATTTAAATTACCGAAAACCATTGCTTGCACGTTGACCGCTGTTCCAAGGTTTTCAGGAATGTTATGTATTCTTCTATAGGAAACAGCCCTATCATTTTTCCAAGAGGTAAATACTGCATTAACTGAGTTTAACAATTGCTCTTCAACGTTCTGCGGAAAATGTTTTCCTGTTTTTTCATGTACTATCCTTTTGAAATTGTTAACAATTCTCTTTAAAACATCAACATCAAGATCAGCTAAGCTTTTTGCTCCACTCTTTTGCTGCTTATTATCAACAACATCTTGAAATAGGTGATGGTCAAGCTGTAGTACAACATTGGAGTACATCATAATGAAGCGGCAGTAGCTATCGTAAGCAAAACGTTCGCCACTTTTTTTTGCAAGCCCAACAACGGTTTCATCATTTAGACCAACATTTAAAATAGTATCAAGCATGCCCGGCATTGAACTAACACTACCAGAGCGTATTGAAACTAATAAGGGATTATTTAAATCCCCAAACTTACAACCGATGTCATTTTCGAGCATCGCCATGTAGTTTTTGATTTCACTACATATGTCATTCCAGTGCGTGACCACATTTTTTTCTGGATCCGAGTAGTCAGCTACTTGGATGACAGAAGATCTATTGTCTTGATAATAGACTTTGCAAGCAGAGGTGGAAATTGTGAAACCAGGTGGAACAGGAATGCCAACATTGCACATTTCTGCTAAATTTGCCCCCTTTCCTCCCAGCAGATTTTTCATTTCTGCATTGCCTTCGCATTTACCCTGGCTAAAGTAATGTATTAACTTTTCCCCCATCATTTTCTCCGGATTTTCACTGATAAACACATTGTACATATAGTTCCAATAAACCTGTGAAGACTTGAAACCTTAGGATAATAAATTTTACAAAATTTTGCAACAACGTTCCTTCTGGCAACATCAGTAAAGTTAACAAAAAAGATGACAAATTATTGAATTATTATCAATAAGAATATATAATATAAAGATACATTTAAAAATTTTTTTATGGCTCTTTCTAAATTTCTCGACCCCAAGAATGATGTTGCGTTCCGGCGTATTTTTGGTACTGAAAAAAATAAAGACATCCTCATTCACTTTCTCAATGATATTTTGGGGTTCACTGGCAAAGATGAAATAAAAGAAATAGAATTCCTCAGCACTATTCAAGATGCTGAAATTGCCTCTAAAAAACAAAGTATCGTTGATGTACTCTGCAGGGATGAAAATGGGGTGCAAGTAATAGTCGAAATGCAAGTTGCCAAAACTAAAGGCTTTGAAAAACGCGCTCAATATTACGCTGCTAAAGCTTATTCAAGGCAAGCTGATAAAGGTGATCAATATCATAATCTTAAAGAAATTATCTTTATTGCTATTGCTGATTGTATTCTCTTTCCTAATAAATCTGAGTATAAGTCAGATCATGTAATGTTAGACAAAGATAGCTATGAACATGGTTTAAAAGATTTTTATTTTACATTTATTGAGTTACCAAAATTTCCTAAAACTAAAGAAGACCAATTGGAGAGTATAGTTGAAAAATGGATCTATTATTTTAAATATGCAGATGAAACTAGCGAAGAAGAATTGGAAAAGATAAT
The DNA here is from genome assembly GCF_947250715.1 of Wolbachia endosymbiont (group A) of Sympetrum striolatum. NCBI lineage: Bacteria > Pseudomonadati > Pseudomonadota > Alphaproteobacteria > Rickettsiales > Anaplasmataceae > Wolbachia > Wolbachia endosymbiont (group A) of Sympetrum striolatum. Next base: position 1,398,531 of record NZ_OX366342.1, on the reverse strand, counting down.
AGGTAGTGATGTAATAATTAAAAAGGCATATGAAGAACTAAATAGATTCAACTGGTCAGAGAAAGAATTTATTGCCTACGAACAGGAAATAAAACGTATTCGTGATGAACGGGCTGTTCTTGAACAAAAACTTGATGATGCTAAAAAGGAAGGAAAAATTGAAGTTGCAAAAACAATGCTGGCTAATAATGTTGATGTCACCACTATTGTTAAGTTTACTGGCCTCTCCATGAGTGAGATCAAAGAATTGCAGAATTAAGTGGACCCGCAAACGGTTACACGAAATAATGCTGCAGCCTGACCAGGTGATAAGTACATTTAGCCTATTTATCTTTATACTTTCATGCCAATTTTATAAATCAAATTTATTTCTGTGAATAGCTACAATTTAAAGACCTTGCTTCATCAATGTAATTGAACAAAACCTTTTTAGTAAGTTCAAAACCTTCTAAAGTCTCTCCTTCGCATCTTGCTGTAATGCAGTTTTGCGTATTTGATACCCTAAGAAGCCACCAACCTTTATTATCGGTTACTTTAACACCATCAAGATCTGAAAATACAATATTTTGCTTCTCCAATATTTTCTTTATTGATTCAATTATTTGAAATTTTTTCTCATCTTTCACTACAATCTTTACTTCATGAGTGATATATAACCTCGGTAAATCCTCAATTACCTGAGATAGGCTTTGGTTTTTCTTAAGCAAAATGTCAACTGCTTTAACAGCAGAATATAGCCCATCATCAAAACCTAGCTCAGAAAAGAAGAAGTGCCCGCTTAATTCACCAGCAAACTTTGCCTCTTCCTCTACCATCTTCTTCTTAACTAGTGAATGTCCAGTAGCGCAGGTAATAACTTGCCCTCCTAACTTACTAACAAAATCATGCACTTTCATACTCATTTTTACGTTGGCAATAACTTTGCTTTCTGGATATTCCTCCAACACTTCACGTGCAAAAATTATAAATAAATGGTCATTGGAAACAACACTGCCTTTATTATCAATTAAGCGCACCCTATCGCTATCGCCATCTAGCGCAATGCCAAGATCACATCCATATTCCTTCACAATGTCAATTAATTGAGCGAGATTTTTTTCCTCTATGGGATCTGGATCATGCAGTGGAAATGCCCCATCTATAGAGTTATTGGTTACGATGTGTGTATGACCAGGCAAGATCTTTTCAATATACCTTATAATTCCACTTGCTGGACTATTTCCACAATCCCAGGCTATTTTTAATTTCTGTGTAGTATCGTTCTTCACTGCACTTTTTAATATGCGAATGTACTCACTATATATATTTATGTTAATTAAGCTTCCAATCCTTGTACTGTCTTTAATTGGATTGCTTATAATTTCCTTTATCTCTTGATCTGAGAAGACTTTTTTATTACTAAAAAATTTAAAGCCATTGTATTCACTTGGGTTATGAGAAGCGGTTATTACAATACCAAGATCCGCCTGCGTGATTTGTGTTGCAGCGTAGAGCATAGGTGAAGAGCATAGTCCAACGCGTATAACATTTGCACCGGATAAAGTTAAGCCCCTAATTAATTCTCTTTCTATACCTGGTGAATCTATTCTGCTGTCGTAGCCGACACAAACACTAGCTACGGTTTGGCCAAACTTTCTACCTATCTCGTACCCATCATTAATCTGCAAATCTTTGCCTACTATACCTCTAATATCGTATTTTCTTATAATGGTATTGTCCATACTGCACTGCTTAAGGAGTAACTACTATATAACATAATGGACAAGTGCTCAAGTTTATTTACTCAACGATTAGTTGATTTTTTAAAAAAATCTGTTAATATTATAGTATACTTTTTAAAGATGCAAAATTATGCCACAGGAAAACGAAAATGTATTTATAGCTGAGAATCAAAGTCTAAATGTAGATGAACAGAAGAAAAATGATATTCTAAGTGTCATTGAATCTTGCAACGATCTTCAGGATTTTATTAAAAGACTGGAGGAAGAAAATTTAATCTGGTACTTTATTGGTCCTTTACGCAAAGATGAGGACATTACAGGACAGATAAATTTAAAGTGGGAAAAGGAGTTCCAAAAATTTGAGCAATCAATAAACACAATGCATAAAGAACTTAAGTCGTCTCTGCCTGGTCAAAATTTCTTAGCGTATTCAACAAAAGATAACGACTTCAAAATTAGATTTGAAAATGAAGAAAAACCAATAGAAATTAGCAATATTTTAAGAGCCAGCAGAGAAGGTAAGGTTTATAACATATCTTTAGAGAAAGATAGTCAAATAACTGCGACCAAAAAAGGCAGCGAAAGGCACTATGATTTTACTGGTTCAAGCTCATGTGAAATGACCATTAACTGGCAGGCTAAAGATTCTGAAGGTAACAGCATAGACTGTAGCATGATCGTAAAATTGGATTCTAGTGGTATACAAAGTGTCATTGGTGAGCCAAAGTTTGGTGATTTAAAGTTCACACCAGAGGAAATAAAAGATAAAATATTAAAATTAGTTGAGCAGAATAAAGAAGTTTTTATCAATGGAAAAATTCTGCATCAAGCTTTTACTGACATGTCCAGGAGTGTAGACGATCAGCAAGTACCAGCAGAGGAAATATTTACAAAAGATCCACATATATCACCACAGTCACCTACACCAAGCAGCAGTGGGTATTCCTCTCCTAGCACACCTTCTTCACGTAGAAGTTCTTTCTCTAGTGTTAGTGAATTTAGTGATGAAGATGAAATACTTGAGGATGATATGTCTAGTGATGAAGAAGAGCATGAACAAGAAGGAGCAAAAGGTGAAGTAGACGAAATTGAGGAATTAGAGAAAGAAAAAGAAACATTTGCTAAATATTTTGCAGCGCAGGCAAAGCAGCTTGAGGATCTAAGATTAGAACGTGACTTCTTGAGAGATGAAGTTAATGAACAACGGCAAGTTATATCTGAAAAAAATCAAAGAATAAAGGAACAAGGTACTTTAATTGAGTCGCTTATGAGTAAAGAGCAATTAAAGAATCAAGAGTTAGTTAAGGAATTAAATCAACTGTACAAAGAAAAAGAAGATTTAGAAATGGCAATTCAGCAATCTGGTATAGGTAAAAAGTCTCTTGCAGATGAGATAGAAGAAGTGGAGAAAAATGAGAAAATAGAGAGTTTGAGAAAAGAAATTAAGCAGAAGGATGAAAAGATACAGCAGATAGTAAGAGAGAGCCAGAAATTAGAAGGAAAGCTTCAAGATTTAAGGGCAAAGTATTCGGAAGTAAAAAACGAAGATAGTGAGTATATTGAAAATTTAACCCGTAAACTAAAACAAGCTGAGATTGAATTTATCGATAATAAAGATAAGCTGACTGAGCAAATAGAAAAATTGGCAGAAGAAAAGGAAAATTTATTTAGACAATTAAGAGCAAAAAGTACAGATTCAACATCGTTCAGAAAGCAACAATCAGAAATAGATAAGCTTAAACAACAGCTTAAGGAAAAGGAAGGGATGTTAACGTGTACACAGGAAGAGCTGGCATCTGTCAAAGAGAGTCTAGAGCAACTGCAGAACATATTACAGCAGGAAAAAGGTCAGGCAACTCAAACTGAAGTTGAATATGAAAGTAGAGGAACAAGCATGCAGAAGCAAGACCAAGGTACACAAGCTGTAAACAACAACTCAAGCAGAATAGCTAGTGGGTTAAGACAAGAAAACAAAAAATTGACTAGAGACAAACTAACTATATCTGAACAATTAAAACAAAAAATAAGAGAGATTGACGAGTTAAAGAAAAATTTAAAGCAATTACAAGAAGAAAATAAACAACTAAAACAAGAAGTTACTAAAAATGCAGGAGTTGATACACCATCTTCAACAGGTCAAAAAGAAGCTAAAGAAGCAGAAGTTATACCGCAAAACATTATGGATTGGCCTGTTCCAATTCCAGACGATAAACCGGAAGAGCAGAAAACTCCATTAGAGCCAATCAAGGTAAATACAGAATTATCAGATCCAAAATCAATCCCCGCTGAGGATCCAGAAAAATCTCCTCCTCTTTCAAAAGGATGAGTTTTGCTTCTATTGTTAACTATAGCTAAGACGTCATACCGCCACGGCGCTAACGAGTAGCGGAATGACGAGGTTATCGTCATTCCGCCGCGAACCGTCACACTGCCGCGGTATCTCACATAGATCCCGCTAACAAGCAGCGGGATGACAGCAATCCTACGTCATACAGCGATTCATTCGCGGTATCTCATCCGCTAACACGTAGCAGGATGACGATTGTCAAGGTGTCATCCGAGTAGCTTGACTACTTGGATCCAGAAAACTTAACTTTAAATAAGTGGCTGCATAATAAAGACTAGATTCCAGCGTCACGCGCTGGAATGACACCATTTTCGGTCTCTTAAATTGCTTTAGCTACAAACATTAAGAAATTTACCAAGCGGAAAAAAAGGCAAAAGAAGCCCCGTGGTGCGAGTTTTGACTCTATATTACTGTAAGTGGCGCTGTAATAATGTGCTAACGCTTAAAATAAGCGCGATTTGGCTGAATGTAGAAAAAATAAAAAAGACATGCAGCCGCTATAATTTTATGTAATCCGCCAATAAATACCTGAGTTTTTTACTGAATTTTGTCATTGAGCCTGCAGGTCAAAAACAAGTTTTGAGTCATAAATACCCTTATTGTCATAATAAGGGGGCTGGCGGAGTTTGTCAAGTAAGTTTTTTCGTTTCTATGGGTTAGTTGGTACGCGCTTTGCGTTTTAACAGATGTAAAAGCACAATTATTACGAACAACATTCCACCAATAACTGATATAGCTCCACCCGCAATAAAACAAGCACGTGCCAACATTGATGAAATACTTGGCAGATCTGCAACTTTTCTTAAGGCACCATATCCACCAAGCCATACAAGTCCAGTAATATGGAGAAAATGCCCCACACTGTAAGCATAAATCTGTAATCTTACCATGGAACTTTTTACCTCTTTAAAGTTTAATTTAGGTAACAGCCAATAAATGAAATTCATAAAAGCTATAGTGATCCCAACTACAGAACCATGATAATGAGCGGGAATGGTGACATTTCCTTCAATAGTCAGCACTCCAAGCACATCTCCATAAATGAACAATAAAAATGAATGTAATAAATAGTTGCTTTTATCATTAGTAAAAGTCCTGATGTTGCAGCACACTAATATTATCAAAAAGCACGGCAAAACTGCTCCAGCAATTCTCATATGCCAAGTAAAAAACTGTATTAACTTGGCGCTATCAATTGGATAAACAAAATATATAAACGATGCACCCATAGCCAAAATTGTGTTTATAAATAGTGGTAAAATAGTAATTTTATTGCTTGAAGCTAAACTAGCATCGCTTAACATTATTAAATAGACTAAAAACATTCCTTGAGTAAAAGCAAACTGCAATAAATGTCCGCCTCCCCAAAAGAGATATTCGTAAAACAAATTCTTATCTGAGTGATATAGACCTGGAGGCATATTTTGATATGCTAAAACAAAGCAAAGAAATGACGAAACAAGTGTAATAACCAGCCCAACTTGCCCCACAGAGAGAAATGAAACCTCTTTTTTTGATGTGTATGCTAGCATTGCATTTACTAACATACTGGTGGTAAACAAACCAAGACCAAATAAGAATAATTTGTTTTGTAACACGGGAATATAGTTACTTTTGATAACTTCAGTGTTTGGAACGAATGCAGATACAAACATCAGCAGCATCGAAAGGGTTGATAGAACCCATGAAAAGTTAAACCAACTATTGGTATTTTGTAGGTTTATGATAAAGAGCAGAGATATTATAGAGCACATCCACACCAAAATTGACAAATTCACGTGTATCACCAGCGCATTATCAAAGATATATTGTGCAGAAGGAACGGGAGAGGAGATAAAAGGCAATCGTAAAAAAATAACAATTATTGACAGTAACCCAGAGCAAGCAAGAGCACATACTGCTAAGAATATCCACTGTTTGCAAAGTGTAGCGTTATTTTGTATGTTGAGCACGGTCATTTTCTCTTTTTATTTTTGATTGATAAAGTATTATAATATAAAGCGCTATAAATTTTTCAAATTAATTGGCATTGATGAATAATATCACAGCAAAGCAGGTCATATCCTTATGGAATGCGCAAGTTGGTGGGTTTTTGCCGGACAAAAGAGAAATGGAGATTGTATAATATCTTCTTAATCTAATGCTTCAATGTTTCCGACATAGGAAAAGTATCATCTTTATTTTCTATAGAGGAAGGCACACTATTTTGATTATCACTATCAATTGGAGTAGTAGGGTGCATTAAAGCAACTTTCATAACTTCATCAATATTCTTAGCAAAAACTACGTTGATCCTCTCTTTGATGCTTGCCGGAATCTCTTGCATATCTTTCTCATTTTCACTTGGTATAATCACAGTTTTGATTGATCCTCTGAGCGCTGCAAGCAATTTTTCTCTTAAGCCCCCAATAGCTAAAACTCTACCACGCAATGTCACTTCGCCTGTCATAGCAACATTTTTGTTAACTGGTATATTCGTCATAAGAGAAACAATAGACGTACATACCGCGCCGCCAGCAGAAGGGCCATCTTTTGGTACCGCACCCTCAGGTACATGTAAATGTATATCATTATTTTGGAATTTTTCGGGCTTTATACCAAAAAACAAACAATTTGATCGAATATAACTATACGCAGCTTTTATAGATTCTTGCATAACCTCTCCAAGCTTTCCTGTGTATTTTATTTCTCCCTTGCCCGGAATTAGGACTGATTCTATCATCAAAATATCACCACCTGTTTCAGTATAGGCAAGCCCAGTTACTACTCCCACTAAACTCTCATTTTCTGCAATACCAAAGGTATATTTACGTACCCCTAAATAATCTTGTAAATTGTCAACCCCTACGGATATTTTCTTATTTTTATCAGTCAATATTTCTTTAACTGCCTTTCTCATGAGCTTTGCAAGCTCCCTTTCCATACTCCGCACACCACTTTCACGTGTATATAAACGTATCAACTTGTATAACGCCTCATTAGTTATGTCCCATTCCTTCTGATACAAACCATGCTCCTTCTTTAACTTCGGAATAAGGTGGTGTGTAGCAATACTGATTTTTTCATCTTCAGTATACCCGGACAATTGTATAATTTCCATCCTATCACGCAAAGGATGTGGCAAATTTAAGCTGTTTGCCGTAGCTACAAACATTACACTTGAAAGATCAAACTCAACTTCCAAGTAATGATCCGTAAAGTGTTTATTGTGCTCAGTATCTAAAACCTCAAGTAATGCAGATGCAGGATCGCCACGCGAATCAGAAACCATCTTATCTATTTCATCAAGCAGAAAAAGCGGGTTGCATGAATTAGCTTTTTTCATATGTTGAATAATTTTACCAGGCATTGAGCCAATATAAGTTTTCCTATGCCCTCGTATCTCGGACTCATCACGCACACCACCAAGAGCTATGCGAACAAAATCTCTTCCTACTGCTCCTGCCATAGACTTAGCTAAAGAAGTTTTACCAACACCTGGCGGTCCAACCAAGCAAAGTATAGGACCTTTTATCTCTTTTACTCTTTTTAATACTGCTAAAAATTCTATTATCCTATCTTTTACTTTCTCTATGCCATAATGATTTTCATCTAAGATTTTCTTAGCTGCATTTAAGTTAATTTTTGCATCTTTGTACTTTCCCCACGGCAAATCAAGTAACCAATGCAAGTAACTAGATATAACTGTAGCTTCAGGAGAAATGGGATTCATTTTCTTGTATCTCTTCAAATCAGTTATAGCTTTCTCTCTTGCTTCATGAGAAAGCTTTGTTTCATTTATCTTTTTTTCAAATTCATTGAGTATATTCCCTTCATCACCATTCTCAAATTCGTCTAATTCTTTCTTTATAGCTTTCAATTGCTCGTTAAGGTAGTAAACTTTCTGAGTGCTTTCAACTTGCGATTTAATTGTCTTATATAAACGGTTTTGTGCGTTCAAAATACTTATTTCTCCCTCAATAAAAGCAAAAGCTTTTTTTAAACGCTCTTTTGGGTCATAAGCCTCAAGTATGCTTTGTTTATCCGATACTTTTATATTTAAATGTGAAGCTACCGTGTCTACAAGTTGATCAACTTCTTTGATTTGATCAATGGGGTTAATGGCAACTTCAGGCTGATTTTTCTTGTTTAGCTTACACAAGCTATCGAACGCGTCTATAACAGATCGCCTTAAAGCTTCTAAATCAATATTGTCTTCATCTTCTTTATAATGATTGTCTAACTCTACCCTGGCTTGTAATAAAGTATGAGAGCTAATATATTCTACAACTCTTCCCCTTCTTATCCCCCGGATTATAACTTTTACTGCATTGTCAGGCAATTTTATTAATGGTTGTATAATGTTTGCTAACACACCTACTTCATAAAGATCTTCAGGCTCTGGATTATCAACAGAGCCATCTTTCTGTGCTACAAGAAAAATCTCATTTTGGTGACTACTACTACTTGTTGCATATTCTAGTGCATTAACAGATTTTTCTCTGCCTATGAATAAAGGCACCATTATATTTGGAAAAATTACTACATCTCTTAAAGGTAATACTGGCAATGCAGTAAAACTAGAGCTCACAGCACGTTCAATGTTCATAATATATGCCTCAAATTAATCATTAACCGTTATAACATTGCCATTATTATTATGATTAACCGTTGCTTTTCCTAATTCTACCATTTTCTTAGTGATTACTATAGTGCTACCTTCAAAATCTCCGTTTCCAGCTGTATACATAACGTCAAGCAAAAGTGACTCCAAGATAGCACGTAACATTCTTGCACCTGTTTTATAGCTTATAGCCTTTTTAGCAATAGCTGATATTGCTTCATCTGAAAACTCAAGGTTTACTTTGCTAAACGCAAGCAATGCTTTGTACTGTTTTATTAGTGCATTCCTTGGCTCTGTCAACACATGTATTAAATCTTCATGATCCAACTCATCTAAAACAGCAGTTATTGGAACCCGCCCTACAAATTCGGGTATTAAACCGAATTTGATTAAATCTTCAGGTTGAACATCATGTAAAGCATTCTTTTTCTTTTGCTCTTTAGACTGACTTATATCTGCTCCAAAGCCAACTGACGTTCCCTTTTTTCTCGCTTCAATAATCTTATCGAGGCCTTCAAAAGCTCCTCCACAAATAAATAGTATGTTACTAGTATCCACTTGTATAAACTCTTGTTGTGGGTGTTTTCGCCCTCCTTGTGGCGGAACATAAGCAACTGTACCCTCCATAATCTTAAGCAGAGCTTGCTGGACCCCTTCACCTGAAACGTCACGGGTTATTGAACTGCTTTCAGATTTTCTTGTAATCTTGTCTATTTCATCTATAAACACTATACCACGCTGTGCTTTTGCAACGTCATAATTTGCAGCTTGTAATAAACGCGACAACACGCTTTCTACATCATCACCCACATAACCTGCCTCAGTTAAAGTTGTCGCATCAGCCATGGCAAATGGCACATCTGAAACTTTAGCAAGTGTTTTGGCTAGCAAAGTCTTACCAGAACCAGTGGGACCAATAAGCATTATATTTGACTTCTCGATTTTAATATCACTTATAGCATGAAATTGTACCATGGATTGACAATGGTTATACATAGCTACAGATAAAACGTGTTGCGCGTGTTCTTGACCTACAACATGCTTGCTGAGAAAATTTTTTATATCCTCAGGTTTCTTTAGTAATAGCTTCATATCAGATATACGATCTGAATTAAAAGATCTATCTTTCTTTTGACTTATTGCTTTATGGGATAATTCTATGCACTCATTACAAATAAACACCTTTAAACCATCCGAGGAGTTAGTAATCAATTTATCTACTTCATCTTGCGCCTTGTTGCAAAAAGAACAGTAGTGTAAATCATTATTGTTATCCATTAACCCACCTTTTGTTTAACTTTAATATTTTCAATTTCAATATCTGTACGCTCAGCTATCACCCTGTCAATTAAGCCAATTTTCCTTGCTTCTTCAGGATCCATGAATTTATCTCTTTCCATCATTCCTTCAATTTTCTTCAGTGAATTTCCAGTATGTTTTTCATAAATTTGATTTAGTTTTTTCTTAACTCGCAAAATTTCATTAGCATGTATTTCTATATCAGTTGCTTGACCATGATAACCACCAGATGGCTGATGTATCATAATTCTTGAATGAGGTAGAGAGTAGCGCTTACCTTTTGTACCAGATGCAAGCAATAAGGAACCCATAGACGCAGCTTGACCTATACATAAAGTTGAAACGTCTGGGTTTATATACTGCATTGTATCGTAGATCGACAAACCAGCAGTTACAATACCACCTGGTGAGTTGATGTACATACAAATGTCTTTATCGGGATTTTCCGATTCTAAAAATAAAAGCTGTGCTACTATTACACTGGCCATGTTGTCCTCAATAGGACCTGTTACGAAAATTATTCTTTCTTTCACTAGTCTTGAATATATGTCATAAGCGCGCTCACCGCGACTAGTTTGTTCAACTACAATTGGTATAAGAGTCATACCTTTTCCTATTAAATATTACCAAACAATTCCTTTAATTCTTTCACAGAAATAATCTGCTCTTCTTTACTAACTTTTTCTATTATATAATCTGTCACTTTATACTCAAGCGCTTGCCCTCTAACTAATTCTTGAAATTGTTTATTTGATTCAAAATGCTTAAGTACTCTGTCAAACGGTACATCCTTACTGACATATTGATTTACAATAACATTCAAAACATCATTTTGAGTTAATGATATTTTATTTTCTGCACTAAATTTCATAAATAACATAGCAAGCTTTACACGTTTTTCAGCTTCTTTACAAGAATCATTTTGAGCACCCAGTTCTCCTTCCATTCTTTGTTGCTCCTGTTTTACTATGTCTGTGGGTAAATCAAAACTATAATTAGCATCCAAATAATCAAATAGCTCCTTTTTAATTAAGAGATTTCTCATTTCGGTGCACTGATCACCAATCATTTTTTTTGCATGACTTATTAGCAAAGAATAATCTTTAAAACCAATACTCCTAGCTATTTCATCATCATTTTCAAAATCTTTGGCAATTTGAATCTCATTAACTCGCACAGAAAAATCAGCTTCCTGTCCTGCAAGTGAAATGGCTTGGTAATTTTCAGGAAATTGCAACTTAAAGTCCTTTGTTTCTCCCTTTTTCATACCAGTTAATTGATCTTCAAAACCATTAATAAATGTGCCAGACCCTAAATTAACGGCAAAATTTTTGCTACTTCCACCCTGAAAGAGCTTATTCCTAATCCGCCCTTCAAAATCAATTATCAATTTATCCCCATCTTTCGCTTGATAAGAAGCATCATCAACAGAAGCGAAATTGGGGAACTTTGTTTTAATAGAATCAATAAATTCTTTTATATCTTCCTCTTCAATCTTTGCTTCAATTTTCTTTAAGTTTATTTTGTCAAGATCTATCATCGGTACTTCAGGCATCGACTCAAAAGATAGCTTGTATACAAAATTGCCCTCCTCATTTTCTTTGCCCAGATCTGGTAATGATATAACATCAACCTTAGGATAAATGTGAGACTTGACTTCAATTTTTTTCATCAAATCACTTGAGCAATAATCAATTGTATTATTTATCACATATTCCAAAGCTTCGTTTTTATAATTTGCAACAACAAGGTCATAGGGCATCTTTCCAGCCCTAAACCCAGGTGATTTTGCATTTTCTGCTATCTCTTGCAACCTGGAATTTACCTTTTGTTTTATATAATCACTACCAACTGTGATTTCATACTCATACTTTAGTTTATCTATACTAAGCTCTTTGTAGGTATATACGCTACTTACTTCGACTGTATTTTGAGGTATATTATTAGACATCATAATTCATTTATTAACATTTTAATTCATATCTTAATAGAGTCATTTTACCAGAATTTAAGTTAAACACAATCCTTAAGAACAGGTTTTTATACAAACAAAAGTGTATTCAGTGATTATAAATTTTCCCTTAAAACCTAAGTTACATGACTTTAAAGTGCGGATAGAGGGACTTGAACCCCCACGAGCAAGCTCACCAGGACCTAAACCTGGCACGTCTACCAATTCCGCCATATCCGCAAGAAATTTTCAGTACCCTATTATAGGTATTCCATTAAAAATATTCAAGGTTTAAAGTCTTACTTAATTTATAGTATTTACACAATCAAAAAAGCTTATTAACATTTCTTAATGAAAGCTCTAAATCCTGAAAATCAATAATGAGATTAATAACAAGCTTCTTACTTGCAATTTTTTTGATTACACAAAGTGGTTGCACAACCCTTATAATAGGTGGTGTGGTGGCTACAGCGACAGCAACAGCAATAACAATGCAGGACAAATCCTTGGGAAATATCATTGATGATACGACTATGGTCATCAGAATTAATAAGGGGCTCTTAAAACATGGGCTATTTTCATCCATAAAAGTTAAAGTAAGTGAAGGAAGAGTATTGCTCATTGGAAGTGTTGACACTCCTGAAAAACAACTTACAGCAGAAAAAATAGCTTGGCAGCAAAAAGAAATTAAAGAAGTGATAAATGAAATAAGAGTAATACCAATTCAAATGGCTTCCATGCTAGACACTACTGTAGATGGCATGATAACAGCGGAAATAAGAACAAGACTTCTGGGGAAAAGAAATATTAAATCAATTAATTATAGCGTTAATACGGTTGATAGAGTTGTTTATTTGATGGGTATAGCCCAAAATAAAGCGGAATTAAAAGCTGTAATATCAATTGCAAGAAAAGTAAAGGGAGTAAAACAAGTTGTAAGTTATGTACGATATAAGTACAGTAAATTACGCCATTAGGCAAAAATCGCCTTCAAATTATAACATTTGTACAGTTGTGACAATAGGTAGAGAACATAAATGAAAGTTGCCTTTCAGATGGATGAAAATATAAATTTTGAAACTGACACTACATTCGTGCTAATAAAGGAAGCACAAAGGAGGAAGCACGAAGTTTTTGTCTATGCTCCTAACAATTTAGCACTAAAGCTAAACCATCCAATTGCTCTTGCTCAGAAAGTCAGCGTTGATGATTTTAGTTTTATCTCTAAAGAGGATGTAGCAATCAACTTGAATGAAATGGACATCATATTTATCAGACAGGATCCACCCTTTGATATGCGCTACATTACAACAACCTATATCTTAGAAAAAACCAGCGCATTGGTAATTAACAATCCAACAGAAATAAGAAATTGTCCTGAAAAATTGATAACTTCATTATTTCCAGAGCTAATTCCGCCGACTTTGATCACTGAAAATATATCGATGATTAGAGATTTCTACCACAACTATCAAGATATTATTCTGAAGCCGTTGTATAGTTATGGAGGAAACGATGTAATAAGAATACGAGATGAAAACAGCATTCAAGTGGTAGTGGATCTCATGATAGCAAAATATGAATGTCCTGTAATTGCGCAATCATTTTGTAAAAACATAGATAAAGATAAAAGAATATTGCTACTTTATGGTCAACCAATTGGAGTAATGAAACGAGTTCCAAAAATCAGTGGAGAGATCAGAACAAACATGCGACTTGGAGCAAGTTTTGAGCCCGCTCAAATGAACGATAGAGACAATGAAATATGTAACAAAATTGGTCCTGAATTAAAGAAAAGGGGGCTAATATTTGTTGGTATTGATATTATAGATGACTTCCTGCTCGAAATTAACACAACTTCACCCACGGGAGTGGTTTATATCAATAAATTATATAATATATCGCTAGAAAAAGACCTTTGGGATGTGTTTGAAGAAAAAGCAAGCAGCCATCAACTAAACCTGTGAACAATTACCTTAACAAACTCAGTAGTCCCATTGGGAGTGTTAAATAAACTGTGTCAAACCGAAAAAAAGTAATAAATTGATATAAAAAAATGGAGGTTTGACAATGAGTCAGAAAGTAGTAAACAGAACTACCGGTTTGGTAGATTATAAAGAATTAGAAACAAATATCCTGTCGTCTATACGAGAAGGAAGACCGTTGACAGGAAGAGATGGAGCATTAACACCGTTTATAAAAAAGTTGCTGGAGGTAAGCCTGGAAGGTGAAATAGAAAACCACTTGTCGGCTGAAAGCGAAGAGAATAATCGAAGAAATGGGAGGAATGCAAAGACTTTACGTACAAGCGCAGGGTCATTTGAGCTTTTGACGCCAATAGATAGGGAAGGAAGTTTCGAACCACAAATAGTCAAAAAAAGGCAAACAAACTTACATCCAGAGCTTGAAACGAAGATTTTGAGCACATTTGCCAGTGGTATGGGCTATAGAGATATAGTGTCACATGTTGAGGAAATTTATGATCACAAAATATCGGCGGCAGAGATATCAAGTATTACTGACAAATTGCTACCAGTAATCAACGAATGGCGTAGTCGCCCGCTGCAGTCTGTATATCCGATAGTTTTCATGGTTTTTTAAAGTCAAAGAGGACGGGCATTGCGTAAGTAAATGCATGTATAACATATTAGGCATAGATCAAAATGGCAAAAAAGAAGTATTAGGTTTTTATTTGGCTGAAAGTGAAGGAGCTAACTTCTGGTTGGGAGTGCTAAATGACCTCAAAGAAAGAGGAGTAGAAGATATCCTTATTGCCTGCGTTGATGGGCTGAAAAGCTTTCCTGCAGCTATAAACAGTGTCTTTCCTAATGCGGAAGTGCAGATGTGTATAGTGCATCAGATACGCAACTCACTGAAGTATGTGGCCAGTAAAGATGCGAAGAGTTTTTTGAGCGATTTAAAGAAGGTATATCAAGCTTCAAGCAAGGAAATTGCCGAGAATTATCTGTTGGAATTGGATGAAAAATGGGGCACAAAGTACCCTATGGTTATAAAATCTTGGCAGAATAATTGGGAAAACTTGTCTGGTTATTTTAAGTATTCTGGTCCAGTTAGGAGGATAATCTACACCACCAATCCCATAGAGGGGCTACATAGGCAAATTAGGAAATTCACTAAGACCAAAGGCTCATTTACCAGCATAAATGCCTTGTATAAGCAGGTATATTGTGCTATAAAGAAGGCAGAGGAAAAGTGGACGATGCCTGTACATGATTGGGCATTAACTATCTCTCAACTTGATGTTTTCTTTCCTGGCAGATTGAAAATTGAGTTGAACTAAAAATGCGGTTTGACACAGTTTATTTAACACTCCCACAACAAATGGTGTTATGCAAGTAGCTGACACTGCTCTCCTTTGTCATCCCAGTGCCCAGACACCTTAGACAATCTGCCAACTTCTGATTTTGTCCATTCTGGGCGGGATTGTTGAGTTCTCTGATCTTAAATACTACATTTACTTCATCAAGATCAATGTTGACTTCTTTTACTAATGTCCTAATAAGACTACGTTTAGCTTGCCAATCTAGTTGTTCCAATTCCGATTTAACACTAGAATAAAAGCCCTTTATGCTATTTGTAATAAGATTCATTTTCTCCTGTAGTCCCTTTTGATCAATCACCTTTTTCTTCTCTCCTTCAATCTCTTTTAAACGTTCCTTCATTTTTTTCATTGCCTGCTTAAAGTCTTCCTTACTTATATATTTTTCCTCACTTGTATTCTCTTGAATATAATAATCATTTATAAGTTCTTTAATATTTTGTTTTAATTGACTCTCACGTCTTGCAAACCTTTCATCTAATAATTCATTCTTATGTTCTGAAATTCTACATTGGTACTCCTTTACCATCCTATCTGGATTTTTTAATACACTTTTTACTTCTTCCCACATACCTGTTTCTAACACTTCTCCACGAATAGATCCGTTAGTGCATACCTTATTACCGTAAAAATTTCTTGTACCCAGGCAAGTGTAATAAGTATACACAATCTTTTTTTCTTTGCTGTAATTTCGCCTTCCGCAGTAAGCACGTCCACAACACTTACACACAACTAGCTTTTGCAACAGATATGTCTCTTTTCTTTGCTGCACTCTTGCTCTCTGTTTATTCTCAATCAATTGTTCTTGTACTACATTAAACAAATCCTCGTCAACTATTTTCGGCACCGGTATATGAATCCAATTCTCCTCATCTGTACTGTAAATAGAGTGAGTTCGCCGGCTGTTGCTTTTTTTTGGTTTGACTTCTAGCATTACTGGGCCCGCCTTTGTTTTACCATATGCTGCTAGCCCCTTGTATGCTGGATTTTTTAACATCTTATGGATGGTGCTTGAATGCCACACCTCTTTTCCTGTTTGTGTTCTAACAGAAGCTTCTCTTAGTCTCTTTACCGCTTCTCTAATACTTATCCTTTCCTCTCCAATCCACATGAACACCTCTCTCACTACTTTTGCTTCCTCTTCATTAATTTCAAATTTGTTTTCTCCTCCTTTTACATGCTTTCTTATATATCGATAACCATAAGGTGCATTGCTTATTACACTCACACAACCTTCTCTTGCTGCATGCAGTTTTCCCCTCATGCTTCGTATCAAGATTTGTCTCAGTTCAAACCTTCCTACTGCTCCTTGCACATCTGTCATTAAATCGGACTCTGGTGTATCATCAACCTTATGATTTGAAAAGATTATTTCTACTCTTGCTCTCTTAAATTCATCTATTACATCTCTTTGATCTACAGGATCACGTGACAACCGATCTAGTGAATAGATATAAATCTTATTAATTTTTCCTTCTGCTACTTTATCACGTAATTTCTTTAAACCTTCACGCTCTAAATTTGACCCTCTACGGCCATCGTCAGTGAATACATATTCTTCCAATAACTCATGTCCATCTACAGCAATTCTACGCTTAAGCTCTGCAATTTGGCTCTCTATTGTATGATCCCGCACTTGTCGGTCTGATGAAACTCTTGCATACAAGGCCACCGCTATCATCTTTTTCTACCTCCTTTTCGTTGTTTCTTTTTACTGAATACTTTAGTAACTGCTCGTAAGCTTCTGATAAATGTTTATCTGCTAACTCATCAGGCTCATATCGACAGGTCACAGTTAACGTTCTCTTTCTCATAATTTCTCCTGTAAATGTTTTCATAGTTCAGGCACTCCCTTTTTCCATAAATCCATTACTCTTGCGAAAAAGACGCAACTGTTAACCTTTATTTCTCTCAGCTTTTATGCAAAATTTTAGAAACACATACGCTATCTTTCATCAATTGAGCACTCTCCCAAATCATCAAGCTTCTTTTTTCCCTCTAATGATAAAATTTCTCTTTTTCCATAATCACCTCTTTCTTAGCCACAGCCCTTCTAAATTTTCACAAGCTCTTCTTTTGCCACTATCACACCTGCTGCTGATACGACCCTTATTTTTCTATGAACTCTCTCTGCTTATTTGCGATTTTTACGTTCTCTAACACTTCTTTTATCTCTTTATTATTTCTCGCATAATCCATTGCCGTTTTGCCAAATTTATCCTTTTGCTCTACATTTGCTCCCGCTTTTACTAGCTCTTCTACTATTTTTACCTCACTTACCATGCATGCCAGGTGTAACGCGGCAAATTTGCTACTTCGTTCCACTGCGTTTACCTCTACTCCTGCCTTTATCAGCTCCTTTGTATTTTCTACACGTTGTCCCATTACTGCTAAGTGCAATGGTCTATATTGTCCCGCATCTGCCACATTTATATCTGCTCCTTTTTTGATTAATAACCTCACTTTTTTTGGATCTGGCATTCCCACCGCGTAATGCAATATCGTCCTTCCTTTTGTGTCTTTTTTATTAATATTTTCTATTGAGTTATCTAATACTTCTTTCCACGACTTATTAAACTCTTCTCTTTCTTTCTTACTAAATTTTACCATAATGTTCCTCAGCTATTAATGCAATTTAAAGTGCCTCCAATTTGGCTCACTTTAGCGCTTAGCAAATCTTGTTTATTTACTAGCTACTTTTTCACTTAGGGCTGTTTTGGCATAAAAAGCAAGTTTTTTTTACAAAATATACACATTTTTTTCGCATATTAGATTAAGATATAAATCTATATACTTAATCTGTTAAATAATAAGCGGTTCCTCTCCTGCTGTTGTCAGCTTTTTCTTTTAAATTTAGGCTTCCTATTTTTCCTATTATCTTGTAGCCAACCCTTTTACTCCCTTCTCTTACAGAAAGCTCTTTTTATAGCCCTTTTATCTTCTCATCCATATCTTCTAGCTCTTTTTCCACTTCCATCAGTGCCTTCTTGACCAATGGCGCTTCTTCTAACTTTTCCCTTATTTCTTCAAACCTTCTTTCTCCTTTTTCTTTTAAATCTAGGCTAAATATCGCATCTACTGTCCGCTCCGACAACTCCCTTAGTTTTTCTAGCAACTCTTCAGTTCTCGCATAATACATTGCTGTTTTGCCAAATTTATCCTTTTGCTCTACATTTGCTCCAGCTTTTACTAGCTCTTTTATTATCTCTTTTGTTTCTCCTGTCTTGCATGCTATATGTAGTGGTGTATATCCTTTTTGGTCTTTCGCATTTACTTCACCTCCCGCTTCTAATATTGCCCTCACGTTCACTATTTCCCTCATAAATACTGCTTCATGTAGGGGGGTCCTTCCTATGTAGTTCCCAGTATTAACATTCGACCCTGCTTTTATTAGCTCCCTTACTGTCTTTTCACAACTCATTAAGCTCGCACTATGTAATGCCGTATATCCTCCATCATCTATAGCATTTACATTTGCTCCTCCTTCTATCAGTGCTTTTACATTCTCTACCTTTCCATAGAATGCCGCTAGGTGCAATGGTGTCTCGCCTCTATTGTTTCTATCGTTTGTACCTGCACCTTTTTCTATTAATAACTTTATTACTTCTGGATTTGACACTTGTGCTGCTCGGTGCAATATTGTGCAACCTGCTGCGTCTTTTTCATTTATTCCACGAAATGAATTCTCCTTTAATTTTTCCAGTCTTTTATTTAAATTGAACATTTTAGTTACCCCACTATAAAAACATACATAAAGTCGCCAATTTGGCTCACTTCAGTGCAAGATCAATTTCTTATGTTTACCTACACCTACCTAATTTATAGCTGTTTTGGCATGGAAAAGCAACTTCTTTTTTTCAAAAAACACACATTTTTACCGAATGTTAATGTAGTATATGAAGATATAAATATATGTATTTAATTCATTAAGCATATAGGTTGTTTTTCTTCCCAGGACCTGTTCAAATGTCGATGTTCATGCCATGTTAGTACACCTGGGTAAAACACTAAAATGTAGTTTTCTAGCTCGTATGTTGCATTTTTTTGCTTTGAATCCAATTCGTTTTCAAAATGAATGTAGTGTTCTGCTACGCTAAATCTTATTATTTTGGGGGTAGAGAAATTCTTTACTTGATAGTGGTGAACGGCAAAAAATCTTTCTAAAATTGGCTTGTATTTTAAATTCCACAGTTGTTCAGATAGCTTATCACTTCCTAGTAAAAACCTTTTTCCCCTCTCTTCTATACTACTTACTGGAAAACATGCGTTTATTTCTCCTAAACTCCAACTGTCCGATAATACTATCTGCGCTTTAGCAAACTTAATCTCAGGTAATAAGCTCTGTGGTAGCGGATATAACGTTTTTAAATTATTCCACTGATGACTTCTTTCATAAATACCGTTATAATTCTTTGTGTGAGGCTCGGTTTCTCCAAGTATTGCTACATCTAGCCTATACAGATCATTACTTAATGCCTGCTCATAATGATCGCGTAGATAGTTTTCTATAATCCTAATAACTGGACCACTAGACCTGAAAAAATTTACTCTCCCAAATGATAACACTGGTCCATCTTTTTCTATTTTTACCCCCGAATAGTCAGAAAGAAGATCTCCAAATAAACTCTCATCCAATATAAATCTCTGCGCATTATAATAATCGTTAAAAATCCTCATTAGCCGTGATCTTGCTGGCAATGATAGTTTTGCTAATTCTACTACTGCATCAACGAAGAAGTCGTTCGGAACATCTTTTATCCCTATCTGTAATTCAAAAAAGTGTTCTCCGGGTGGCTCTTCAATAATTGTAATATCTTCTATATTTGCCCACTTCAGTGCTATTTTCAGCGATGCTGGTGTTCCTCTCAAACGCTGAAATTTTATTCCTTCTTTTATCGCCTTTCTTTTGTCTTTTACCCAGCGTAGAATTTCCCCCAATCCATATTCTTCAACCAACCACGGCAATATTTTTTCCCCTAGGCTAAATTTAAATCCTTTTACACAGCTTGGGTCTACTTTGTAATCGATTGCATCAATCAGCGCTTTTTCTTGCTTTGTTGCGTTTGGTGGTAATAGCATTAATTCAACTCAACATTTAAACTTCTTAAGGCAGCACACTCATTCCCCAGTACCACAACATCCTCTCTTGGCTCGATTAATTCTACGTTTTCTACCCCATCCACAAACAGGTTGGCTATAATCCATGATTTCGTTACTTTCCATCCTAATCTTTTCGTTGTTTCAAATTTTTCTATAAATTGCTTCTTCACCGTTTCAATAATATCTGGTCTTTTAATGCTAATTTTACTGTGGATATCTATTTCTATAATATTGCAACTTACCACTTCTATTGTATCTGTTAAAATCCTCACATCCTCCCTGTTTAGCTGATTTCTGACAATTTCTAGTAATTCTTCTTGGGGTATGCCAGTTGTGGATAATTCTGTTGATAAGATTGAAACTTGTACTTTTCCTGGTACAGGTGATTCTACTAATGCATCTTTTACTCTCGTATCTGCTGATAATGCATAATACCGATAATTTCCTCCTGTGCTTGAGCCAACTATTCTTGCCTTGATTCTTTTTCTAAATCGTTCATCCTTTTCCCCGTTCTCCCTTTCCACTCCGTAAAATTCAGCTAAATCATCAAGTTCTTCTCCCCTTGCAAACTTAAGTAAGTTGCCCCTTGCTGCTTCGTTTATTCTTTCTCTCAGCAAAAGTTCTCGCCATGCTGCTACCTCTAAAATCTTTATTGCTGGGTCACTTTCTACTAATGCTGTAAAACTTGAGTCTCGACGTATCAACTCCTCCTTCATACGTGAAAAGATTTCTTCGAAGTTCAGTGGCTCAATAATGTTAGGCTGCTCCATCTTTATACCACAACTCCATCAAAGCGAATCTTTTCCCCCATTGGTAAGTACAATCCTTCTAGGTCAAGCGTTACTTTTCCTTCTTTCACTTCTGTTATTTTTACTTTTTCTAACTTAAATCTCTTTTCCCATTTCTGCAATGCCTCAGCGGTTGCTGCGTAAATTTCTAACGTAAAATCACGATTGATTGGCCGGTCAACTAACTCAAGTAATCTTGACCCATAGTTTCTGCGCATTATTCTGCTGTTAATAGGAGTGGTTAAAATATTAACTATTGATTGCTTTAAATGTTCTATTCCTTCTAACTCTTTTCCAGTATTAACGTCCATTCCTCGCATAAACACGTTGCCTTTTGTGTTATATCTGTTTAATCATTTTCTTCTTAGTACTTGCGTATTTTTCACGAGCTATAGAGATAGCTTTTCTCAACTTCTCCTCAAGGATTTCCTTAGGAGGCAACTGTCTTAAATACTGTGCAACATGAATATTAGATCCTTCAAGCTCCAGGTATTCTATATCTTCTTGATCCTTATCAGCACACAAAATAATCCCTAGGGGTTTTTCTTCATCTGGTTTTCGTTCATTTTTATCTAACCAATTTAAGTACCATTCCATCTGTCCTTTATAAGCTGGTTCAAATCGACCAATTTTTAGTTCTATTGCAATAAGGCGCCTTAATCCCCTATGAAAAAATAGCAAGTCTAAATACCTATCAATTCTTTCGGTACTCATCCTTTTTTGACGTGTCACAAAACAAAAATCATTACCAAACTCTTGTAAAAATTTTACCAATTCATCCAAAATCGTATTTTCTAGATCAGTCTCACTATGACTTGATGGCAATTCCACAAAGTTAAGGAAGTATGGATCGTGAAAAATGAATTCGGGGGCTAACGTATTTTCTTCACGTAACTGTTTGATGCTTTGTCTTATGAAGTCCTCAGGCTTTTTTGCTAGTGCTGTACGTTCATACAACATGGTATCGATTCTACTACGTAGTGCTCTAACACTCCATCTTTCAATACGACACATTTCTATATAATAATTACGCTTCAGCTCATCAGAAATTGCAATAATTTCTACAAAATGTGACCAACTCAATTGTTGTGACAGTGTCGCGACAATTTCTTGATCGGGAAAGAATTTGGAAAATTGCACCATCCGAAACAATGAAGCTCTATCAAATCCACGTCCATATTTCATCTGAAGTTCTTTTGCAAGTTGGGAGATGATTTGCTTCCCATAATCTGCACGTTTGTGCTTTAGGATATCTTGATCAATTCTGGAGCCAATTTCCCAGTTTAACAATACTAGAGTAGAATTGAATTGAACAGAAAGATGATTCTTTGCTCTATCTATTAAATTACTAACGTCTCCTAATAGGCTAGTAGTTATATCCATGTTCATAATTTTACTTTTGGTAAGTATAGCACATGGTTTATTTTTATTCTGAAAAAACATTACTACTTCCACTTATTACCTTAAAACCACAAGATACTGAATCCCCAACTCTTCCTATACCATGACCATTTGCAAACACTGTTTTTGACCCTTGTGCCATTACCTTACCTTCTGTAAAACTATCTCCTTGCCGACAAACTGGTCTTCCGTTTACAAATATATCTCTGCTTCCACTTATACAAAAATGCGGCAACGCTTCCCCGCAGTGATCTCCTAGGCATATAACTGATTTATTCATTCCTTTTCCTAATTTAGATTTATTCTTTGTGCCTTAAGTTTTATTCCATCCTTTGTCATCTCTACGCTTGATCCTTCTACTTTCAACGTTATTTTATCTACTACTTCAATCTCAAGATGATGATTCTCCTTGTCGTACGATAATTTTGTTCCATCTTGAAATTTTACACTATTTATTTCCTTTTTATTCTCCGGAGGCGGATATTTCTCCTGATATATTGCCGGTAACACCACTCCTAATGATAATTCCCCAAATGGTGATAACACTACCACTTGCTCATCAATATTCGGTGGTGACCAGCTTTCAGCTCGGCAAGTAATCCATGGTAACCAATCTGTTAAAAATTCTCCTACTTTGACCCTTACTCTTGCTTTTTCATAGTCGATTTCTTTCACTAGACCTATACGAATAATATTCGCTAGCCTTCTATTTAGCTCTGCAATGGCAAAATTATGGTCTAACATTTATATTTCCCACGTTTATGGTATGTGGCTTAATTTTTCCCTCTAACCAGACTGATTCTCCCAAATGCAGCTCGTGAACCCATTCAACTAACCACACTAAATACGCATCCAACTCTGGCCTAAATCCGTCAATTTCCGCAGATATAAATTCTCCTGGCGAAACATTTTCCACGTTCCAAGTATTTTTACTTACAACCCTTGCAACTTCCGCTGCCAGTGACCTTACCACTACCTGAGAATCCTCGACTGTTCCATCAACTACTACTCTTGCCTCAAATCTTGCCCTCAACGCTAATTCCTCAGTCCCCGGATCTTTTCCTGGTTCTAAACTTGCAAGCTCTACAAACACTGCTGGCGCTATTATTTCCCGACGTTCTGCTCTATACATTTCGCACGTTTGTATTGCTGGGATTTCTTCTTTTAGCGTTTTACAAATTGCCTGATGTAAATTTCCCCAGAACATTATTTCATATAACTCATTTGCTGATCAAAATACTTCTCAAATACTCTCTCTACTTCATTATCAACTAACTCTTTCATTATTTCCCGAGCTTGCGTGTTTACTTTAATTTCATCTATTGGTATGTACCTTCTTTTCTATATGACCATTTTTCATTGTTGCTATAAATGCTCCTTCATACATACGGCTTCCTACTTTTGCTCCTATCTTTGTCTGTTTTATACTCCCAAGTTTTGCTACTCCTATCCACTGCGAACTCAGCTTCACTACTGACCATAAACGCTTTCTATTTGCTTTATCCACACTTAACTTTTTTCTCATTGCTTTTTTTGGTATTTGTTTTTCTTCGCTAACTTGTTTGACAGTTTGCGATCTTACCCATAGTGCTGTTTTGTTTAATGCCCTCACCGTCGCTTTTTCCACTTTTTTCCTTTCAGCATCTATACTTTGTATTACCTTTTCAATACTACCGGTAACTTCAACGTTAATACGCATTTACACCCCTGACGCTTGAATTTTCCAGATTATTCCTGAATTATCCCTAAGCGGCGGTGAGTGTACTCTGTATCTACAACTACCTATGGAAAAAGTATCTCCCACCATTGGCTTTAATACATCAAACACACTTACTTCTAAAGTCAAAATTTCTCCTACAAATTGTCCTTCACCAATCCCGTATAATTTATCTGGCTGTTGCTTTAATATCTGTACCTTGTATGACTTATCCTTTGACTCATACAACGCTTGCTCTCCCAGATGTGCAAAACAATCTTTAAATAATCTCTTAATATTTCCTTGCATTCTTCCTTTATACTTACTAAACTTCTAAAGCTTGTGTAGGTAGCTTTTTCGTACCTCTTTTCTTGTAGTTGCTCTGCCTACAAAAACCATTTGCACATCTTACCTTTATATAGTAATTTAAGAAGCACGCTAAGAAAGTGGCTACATTGGTAGGAGAGTTTGATTAAAGTCATTCTCTCCTTTTTGGCTCCTCTATGCTGCAACGATTTTTACTAATATCCCCGGACGGTGGCACATCGGCAAAGGGTTTGATTGGGTATGAAGGTCAGTTCCTCTATCAAATCTTCTTGGCTCTTGTTTTGCATAGAGCGGCTGTCCTAGTGTATTTACTGTTTCATTGAAGTCCGCTGGCGCAAAGTAAGTAGTAAATGTGTTTGCTGTACCAAGTGGAAAACAGTGCCCCGTATCTTTTTCTATAAACCTTCTCACATTTCCTTCAGGGTCAGTTGCTTGTCCTCTGTACTCCTCAAATGTTATTCCACAGAACGTAAATCCTGATCTCATGTCGTTCCGGAGTGCTGCTCCTTCTTGCCATCTCTCGTATGCTTCTTTTACCTTGGTATGAGAAGTTAAAGCGTCAAAAAACTCTGGGCTTACCAGCGCATGAATCCCGGTCATATATTCACCACTTAAGTTGTCCTCAACATGCCTCAATACTTCCAGACACTTACGCTTGACATCGGTGGTTGCTGTTCCCAGCGCAAAATTTACTACTTTTGGCGTAATTTCAAATTCGTTGTAAAGGTTTAATAACTCACTGCCATCAGCATCCAGAATAATCCCTTTTAACGCCCCCATCCGCAAATGTTCTAACGTTATTGCGTGTTTGTTTCTCATCAATTGCAAATGATCGGTTATTACATCTGCAAGTGCTTTTAGTTCACTCTCTGACCCAAATGCCCTTATTCCTTGTACTTCTTCAGGCAATACTACGTCATCATGGGGAATATGTGGTATCGTAAACGTCCTTATTTTCCTTTTTCCTCTTTTCCCTACTGTTGCTGGTGCTCCTGGGACTTGTGTTGGTAATAAAGTTAAAACTCCGTGGTGTTCTTCTATCGTAATATGTCGAAATCTTACCGATCTACTTGGAAATAAATTTAAGCTTTCTGTTCGACCATAATTTATCGGCAATATGTTTATTGCTTTAGTTAATTCCGTCATACTAAATGCTGGATTTGTAAATGGATTTTGCATTCTTTCCCCCTTTCCCTTTAATGCTGTGTGTTTTAAGTTGTTTCTATGTAAGTTGCTGAGTCTGGTAGCTCGTTAAACTCCCTTGCGGATGATAACGCCTCGTGCTTCAAGTTGCTTTATTGCTGCAGCTTTCTGCTCTTCTGTTATATTTGCTGGCCACACAACCGCATGATCTGCTAGCATTGCTATACGAGTAATGATTACTGCTTTGGTGGTTTCCGTTGCGTTTACATCACTTGTTATTACACCTATTGCTGTTTGTGTGCCATCTGTGGCTGTCGGATTTATTATCTTAATCATGTTATCTTTATCATAGCCAACAACTGTTCCAAGTTTGAGGTTTTGTCCTTTGAATACGGTTATTTCCTCTCTTGTATAATCTCTATATACTTCATATTTCAGAAGATCACCTTATATGTTAAAAACAAGTTCATAAATATTACAAAGTGGTAATATTAAGAACATGCAGAGAAGAGGAACCGTAGATCGCCTTGGTCATAAAGGACCGTAATTTAGCAAGGTTCTCTTCCCTGATTATTTACTGAAAAGTTCCGAACAACTGATTGAGCTTTTAGGCTCGTATATAAGGGTGGAAAATGCAGTATTACATGTTATTCTATGGAGGAATTATGAATTTATCAAATATCATTGCTGGCATTGATTTTAGCAAAAATAAACTAGATATCCACATTCATCCACTTGGACATTATAAAGTATTTGAAAATAACGTTCAAGCTATTGATCAAATACTCGACTTTTTGCATTTACATAATGTAATCAAAGTTGGACTTGAAGCAACTGGTGGGTACGAAAAATTATGTGCTTATACTTTACTAAGCCATGGTTTCGAAGTATATGTAATTCAACCTAGATGGGTGAGAGACTATGCAAAAAGCCTTGGTATTGCTACTAAAACTGATAAAATAGACTGCAGCATTATCTCACGTTATATTAATAATACAGATATGCGCGTTACTCCTTTAAAAGTTAGTAATGTTGACTTCTTGAGGCAAAAGCTATCTCGTAGAAATCAACTAGTAGAAATGGCAAAAATACAAAAAACTCAAGCTCATCAAGTAACTGATATATCCATAATCAAACAAATGGAAGAGCTACTTGTCATATTACAGAATCAAATTCAAGTTTTAGAAGATGAGATGATTGAGTTGATTGAACAAAGTCAAGAGCTTAAAAAAAAATACATATCAATAACTAGTATACCAGGTGTAAGTAAAATCACAGCTATTACTATTATTTGTTATCTGCCAGAATTAGGAACTCTTCAAAGAAAGCAAATATCTAGCATTGCCGGAGTTGCACCTTTTAATCGAGACAGTGGTTTTAATAAAGGAAAAAGGTGCATTCAAGGCGGTAGGTCACAAATTAGAACAGTCTTGTATATGTGTATTCTTAGTGCGCGGAAATGGAATTCTTTCATAAAAACTTTTTTTGATAGGTTACATAATCAATATAAAAAACCATATAAAGTTGCTTCCACTGCTGCTATGAGAAAGTTACTTTTACTTGCTAACTCTTTAGTAAGAGATGACAGGGTTTTTACTGAGGAATACAGCCCTAAGTCTGCTTAGATCCAACACTAGCAGATTAGTGTGGATGTGGATAAGTGCGCTTACACAGACTGAAAGCACTTATCTACATCCACACTTTTTAAAAGAATTTAAATCAAATATTACAACTTATTTTTCCAACAGTTGCTGGTGCTCCTGGAACTTGAGTTGGAAGTAGTGCTAAAAAACCGTTTTGTTCTTCAATGGCAATATGGCGAAACCTTACTGATTTACTCGGAAAAAGTTTTAAACTTTCAGTTCGACCAAAACTAATTGGTAAAATATTAATAGCTCCAGTTAATGCTGTCATATTGAATGCTGGATTTGAAAGTGAATTTTGCATAATGTTTAGCTCCTATTAAAAATTAATATAAAATTCAGATTCCTTTACGGACAATAATACCCCTCTCTTCAAGTTGTTTTATTGCTGCTGTTTTTTGCTCTTCAGTTATATTTGCTGGCCAGACAATTGCATGATCAGCAAGTAAAGCTACGCGAGTAATGATTACTGCTTTAATATCTGCATCTTTACTATTTACATCGTTTATAATCACACCTATTGCTGTTTGAGTACCATCTGTGCCTAGCGGATTTAGAGCTCTTATAAAGCCCCCATCATCTGTCTTTTTGCTAACCACTGCTCCAAGCTTTAGGTTTTGTCCCTTAGCAACAGTAATTTGGTCACGTGAGTATAGATTTGATGCCTCATATTTTAAGAGGTCACCAAGATTATTTGGTTCAGTTATACAAGACATGTTTTTCTCCTGGAAATTTTGGCTGATAAAGTTATTAATTTTGTTTTTTCCGCTGAATTTGTAGTTGCTATAGTCCGCGGAATAGCTTTAGCTTTGTAGGTTTATATATTTTGTCGTGCCTTGGCTGCCTGCATCAATAAATCCTCCGAAATTACGTAAAATATGTTAAAAGCATCTTTGGCTTTATAGCCCACCAAGTAAAAATTATTTTTCAGTATTTTTCATTTCTCTATTGACTTTTAACACAACTGCTAAATTATTTGTTTCAGTTATACTTGTCATGTTTTTTCTCCTATATTTGTTACTTAAAAAAACTGCTTAAGTTTTTCTAAAATTTTGATGTTAAGTTAAAATAAATCTTCTAACGTAATCACTTTGTTGATTATATCTTTCAAGTGCTGGTTTTCAGTCGCTCCGTTTGCAGCAATAAGTACCCAAAATATTTGTTTCTTTGACCTAGTTTTCTCTTTATAAATTGCCTCTTTTTTTCTTAACTGTTCTATATATTCTTTTGTTATCGTATAAGGCTTATCACTGTATTTTATTTCACAAAGTGTCGTACATCCATCCTCTCGATCAAACACCAAGTCTATCTGAGCACCACTTTCTTCGCTGTCTTTCTCTGGGTGATATTGCCACTCACCACATACAGTTAGTATATGTTCCATCTCTAGTTTTCTTTTAATCGTATTGGCATGTTTAAAACACACTGCTTCAAATGCTTGTCCTGTCCATGTTAGCCAAGCTGGTTTTTTTATTGCTAACTCCCAATAATGAACATCACTTGTTATTGCCTTTTTCATTACTTCTCTGAATGGTTCAATCCACGTTAGATAAAATAACACATATTCGTCCATTACCCTGTAATATACTCCTCTCTTTGCCTTATTCAGTGGTAAAAAACCTCCAATAAATCCTGCTGCTTCTAAGCTCCTTAGTTTAGTAGTTAAGTACCCACCTTCAGTGATTTTAGTTGCTTTTATAAGTTCTTTCCTGCTGATCCCTTTTGGCTTTCTTGCAATCGCACGAATAATATTTATATATATTTCTGGTTCTTCATACAACGAGTGGAACAACATATCAAATTCATCAAATAACAAACCTTCCTTCTGAAAACAGATCGCATTAATATTTTGTGCTGCTGATAATCCTTGACTTACTTCCTTAAGGTAGTGTGGTATCCCTCCCATGTCCATATAGATCTGTAATATCTGCTGGTGATTAAGATTGACTCCTGAATACCTTAGATACTCTTTAGTTTCACTTAAGTTAAAAGGCTGCAAAGGTATTCTTGCAGTAATACGGTTATGTAATCCTCCTTTATTATAGATTAAATTTTCTAACATCCATGATGCTGCTGAACCACACACGATCAATATAAGCCTTTTTCGATATGTCCAATATACATTCCAGTAGTGTTCCAGTGCTACTAAAAATCCAGATTTTCTTGCAGCAAGCCATGGCAACTCATCAAAAAATAAAACAACCTGCTCATTTCTATGAATATCAATCGAAAGAGTTAATTGATGCAATGCATCCATCCAGTTTTTAGGCAAAGCCATTCTTACACCATTGTAAAAAGATCTAGATAATGATTCTGCAAAGATCTCAAGCTGCTCCTTCAAAGCACCTTTGTTGAGACCTGTCTGCTCAAATAGGATTACATCACGTTTGTTGAAAAATTGTTTTATTAAATATGTTTTTCCTACACGACGTCGACCATACACTGCGATAAACTCGGCTGATTGGGAAAGAAGCTTATTTTCTAGGATGGCTATTTCTTTTTCTCTACCAATTATTGGTTCACTCATACAATTTACCGCGGCGTATGTTAGCATTATATACCGCGGTTATAAGATGATCAACTTTATTTTACCGCGGCGTATGTTAGCATTATATACCGCGGTTAAGACCATCAAATGCCCCGACTTTTCGCTACCTGCATCATCAAGTCTTCCGGTGTACTTTGCGGTATTGTACTCAAAATCTCTGTCTTCTTCGTACGCTCTGCTAGTATCGACATTAATATCTCTTGCGCTTGTTTCGCATTTACATTCTGCTCAATAAATTCTCCTATCTTCTCTGGCATCTTTGATAAATTACATAATCGTATTACCTCTAATACTTCCGTGCGGCAGCTCTCGTACCCTAAACATCTTCCTTGCTCAATTAGATCATCAATATCTATTGCTTGTTCTTTTATCTCAGTTTTAGTCATATTATTTCTCCTATAATTATCTATAAATTCAGAAAACGTTGTGATTCCATCAGCAAGACCTATTTCTATTGCTCTCTCACCAAAATATAGCCCTGCTTCCGTTGATTTGATTCTTTCCGTGGACAAATTTCTGTTTCTTGCTATAAGCTGCAAAAACATTTCATATAGGCGGTCTACTTCCTCTTGTAAGCTTTCCAGACTTTCTGATGTTATTTGCTCATGCGGGTTTAAATCGTTTTTTCGACTTCCTGCAAATACTGTGGTATATTTTATCCCTTGTTTTTCATCAAACCCACTTTGATCTATATGACTTGCTATTACTCCTATGCTTCCTACCCCAGATGTTCTGCTTACAAATACTTTTTCGGCACTTGACGCTATTGCATACGCCGCAGAATACGCATCATCATTTGCTATTGCTATGATCTTTTTTAATGCCCTTGCTTCGTAAATAAAGTCAGCAAGGTCGAATAAACCGTTTACTTCTCCTCCGGGGCTGTCTATGTCCAAAATTATTATTTCTACTTCTTCATCTATTAAAGCTTCTTCTATCTCTTTACGTATCTTCTCATACGATGTCATCCCCAACACATCATCAAAAGCTTCTGAATTCTTCGTCAAGATTCCATGTATTGGTATTACTTTTATTCCCCTTTCACTATTTCTTACTGCATGTTTTATGTTTTTAAACGTTGGATGCTTCTCTACATGTAATGACAATAAATCAAAGCTTCTTTGCTCTATCATCATCGGTTTATTGAGCCAGCTCACTTATATTATTTCAGTATTAGAATTAAAACTACTGACGTCCGAGTCAAAACTTAAGTTGAGTGAACTAGCACGTCTTTGATCTTCGGCAATTTCTTGGTCTATTTCCTCTACATCATAACCAAGTTCTGATACCACTTCTGACCTGCTCTTAAACCCATTCCTTACCGCCATTTGCTGTGCTTGCTGGTCTTTTAGCGGATCCACCCAATCAAATCCTTGTGGTATCCATTTTACCTCTTTCGCCGCTTCTTTTGCCCACTTTTCACCTATGTCTAGTTCTCCAGATAGTATTGCTAACTCTAACCACCTATCCCATACTGGCCGGCAAAATTGAAATACCATTATGTTATGCTGTAACATTCCGCACCTCCGGCGAAACTCTATTAACCCGGCTCGGATTGATGAATAATTGACATTTGTTAAGTCACCTGTTAGCTGCTCATAAGTTATTCCCATGCCTACTGCTATTGCCCTGAGCTGCTGTTTCATGAATGCTTCATAACTTCCTCCAACATCTGATGGTTCCGAGAACTTAATATCTTCTCCGGGATCAAGTAATTGCATAGTCCCAGGTTCTAAGCCTGACAGCGCTACTCCTTGTTCATTACTCTCTCCTTCTCCCATGATGTTCGCTTCAGGATCAAGTCTGGTAATAAATCCCGCAAACATTGCTGCAGTCTTTTTTCTCACTAATTCCGCATCGTCATATTGATCAAGTTCATAGAGCTTTAACAGTACACTGGACAACCACGGTACTCCTCGAATCTGCCCAGGTCTTAGTGGTCTATAGATATGTAAAACATCATTTGCTGGTACACGAACTGATTCGCCAAATGATCCTTCTCCAGTGTGTTCTCTAAATAGGTAATATGCTTCTCTTTGCCCAAGTCTATTGAACTCAATGCCGTTTCTAATTACATTACCATTGGCAAGGGTTTGATTGCTCTTATTGTCTAAATGCTCTGATTCCAGTACTTGCAGTTGCAACGGCACACAAAGTCCATCTTCTCGTTTTCTTGTTCGGAGTCTTACAAAACATTCTCCTCCTTCTATCATGCTCCTACAAACCAAAGCTTGTAATCCATAAAAATCACTCACTCCGCTACTGTCTGCTTCATCTGTCCATCTCAGCCATAACTCTTGGACTTTTTTCCGAAATTCTGCATCTTTCGCCTTTGACTGCGGTTTTATCCCTGTTCCAACGCAATTACTCACTATCGTATCGATTATGTTTGCTGCATAGGAGTTCTTTCTTACCATATCACGAGACCGACTACGTAGGTGCTCAAGGCTTTGAGACAGCAAATTGTTTATACTTCCTGACTCTGGTTGAAAGTGCAATAATCTCCTTCCTGAACCTGATGCATCCCACGCTGAGCTCTTGATTTTTGGTTTCCGGAATAATTGTTTGAATGATTTCAATAACATTTAGCCTCTGATTGTTTTAATTATGCAGCAGGTTGTTGCACAAATTTATAGTTTAATATTGAGAAATTTCAGCAAGCTGCTGGAGAATTTGGTCATTATAGTGCATTTACCTCGGGAGTGTTAAATAAACTGTGTCAAACCGCATTTTTAGTTCAACTCAATTTTCAATCTGCCAGGAAAGAAAACATCAAGTTGAGAGATAGTTAATGCCCAATCATGTACAGGCATCGTCCACTTTTCCTCTGCCTTCTTTATAGCACAATATACCTGCTTATACAAGGCATTTATGCTGGTAAATGAGCCTTTGGTCTTAGTGAATTTCCTAATTTGCCTATGTAGCCCCTCTATGGGATTGGTGGTGTAGATTATCCTCCTAACTGGACCAGAATACTTAAAATAACCAGACAAGTTTTCCCAATTATTCTGCCAAGATTTTATAACCATAGGGTACTTTGTGCCCCATTTTTCATCCAATTCCAACAGATAATTCTCGGCAATTTCCTTGCTTGAAGCTTGATATACCTTCTTTAAATCGCTCAAAAAACTCTTCGCATCTTTACTGGCCACATACTTCAGTGAGTTGCGTATCTGATGCACTATACACATCTGCACTTCCGCATTAGGAAAGACACTGTTTATAGCTGCAGGAAAGCTTTTCAGCCCATCAACGCAGGCAATAAGGATATCTTCTACTCCTCTTTCTTTGAGGTCATTTAGCACTCCCAACCAGAAGTTAGCTCCTTCACTTTCAGCCAAATAAAAACCTAATACTTCTTTTTTGCCATTTTGATCTATGCCTAATATGTTATACATGCATTTACTTACGCAATGCCCGTCCTCTTTGACTTTAAAAAACCATGAAAACTATCGGATATACAGACTGCAGCGGGCGACTACGCCATTCGTTGATTACTGGTAGCAATTTGTCAGTAATACTTGATATCTCTGCCGCCGATATTTTGTGATCATAAATTTCCTCAACATGTGACACTATATCTCTATAGCCCATACCACTGGCAAATGTGCTCAAAATCTTCGTTTCAAGCTCTGGATGTAAGTTTGTTTGCCTTTTTTTGACTATTTGTGGTTCGAAACTTCCTTCCCTATCTATTGGCGTCAAAAGCTCAAATGACCCTGCGCTTGTACGTAAAGTCTTTGCATTCCTCCCATTTCTTCGATTATTCTCTTCGCTTTCAGCCGACAAGTGGTTTTCTATTTCACCTTCCAGGCTTACCTCCAGCAACTTTTTTATAAACGGTGTTAATGCTCCATCTCTTCCTGTCAACGGTCTTCCTTCTCGTATAGACGACAGGATATTTGTTTCTAATTCTTTATAATCTACCAAACCGGTAGTTCTGTTTACTACTTTCTGACTCATTGTCAAACCTCCATTTTTTTATATCAATTTATTACTTTTTTTCGGTTTGACACAGTTTATTTAACACTCCCAAGAAAGAAGCTGTTTATGGCACAGTTGCTTTGATAGCTGCTATAGTATTCACAGCATCTGCTATAGCTGCTATCATTACTCAAGCAATTCCTTTTGCATGTCTTACTGGAATTGCTTTAGTCGTTGGATGTGTTTGTGTATATCAATTAACGCAGAGTCATAAGAACATTAACGAACTGAAAAGTGAGTTAGAAGAAAATAGTACCCTTACTTTTCTAGAAGAAATAGGATTAAAAATGCACGGTCTTATTAATAAGGCAACTTTAAAAATTTAAGATCTTTCCTGTTTTACTACACCACCTCAATTTTACTTTCATAGGAGGACATATGTCATTCACAGAAATTAGATTTCCAGAAAATATATCTTATGGTTCCACTGGAGGACCGGAATTTTCCACTGACGTTGTAACAACTCATAACGGTTGTGAACAGCGCAACATCAATTGGTCTCATGCCACGCACTAGATACAACATAGCTTACGGGGTCAGATCAAACGAGCAGCTAACAGAACTCATAACATTTTTTCATGCACGAAAAGGTAAAGCAATAGGGTTTCGTTTTAAGGATTGGTCAGATTTTATAGCCATTAATCAAAAGATTGGTATAGGAGATAACAAAAAAACGACTTTTCAGCTAATCAAAACTTATGTAAGTGGGGAAGATAAGCATATACGCATGATCAAAAAGCCAGTACATGGGACAGTAAAGATTTATTTAAATGGTAAAGAAGAGAGTGAATATTCAGTAAATTATTCAACGGGAGAAATAACATTTATGAAGCCACCAGTAAAAGATGCGATAATCACTGCGAGCTTCGAATTTGATGTGCCCGTGCGCTTTGATACAGATTACTTAAACGCTTCTATTGATGACTATGGAAGCAATAGCTGGAATAACATTCCACTAGTAGAGGTGAAGTTTAATTAAGCTGCTTTAAAATTTCCTCCTGTTGCTGAGTGTGAACACTAGCATAACCACATGCAGGAGATGCAGCAGCAGGTCTTGCGATACACTTAGGTCTTTTTGCTTGAATATTGAGGTCAGATAACACCTCGTCTATCAATGGGTTGACAAAAAACCATCCCCCCATATTTTTTGGTTCTTCTTGACACCATATAATTTCAGCGTTCTTGTACTTTTCAAGTTCGCTGCTTAATTTATCGGCTGGAAACGGATAGAATTGTTCTAAACGTATCACTGCTATATCGTTTATTTTTTGTGTTTCAAGCATTTCAATTATATCGTAATAAACTTTACCACTGCATATTACAACTTTACGTATTTCATTATTTGAAACTAAACCTGTTCTACATTCTGGAATTACCGTGAGGAATTTTCCTTCAAAGTCAGATAGGTTAGAAACTGCTCTTTTATGACGCAATAGTGATTTAGGTGTAAACACTACTAAAGGCTTACGAAAGTCTCTATGCATTTGTCTGCGTAAGACATGGAAGTAATTCGCCGGAGTGGAACAATTAACTACCTGCATATTATCCTCTGCGCAGAGTTGCAAAAATCTCTCTATACGTGCGGAGCTATGCTCAGGTCCTTGCCCTTCATAACCGTGGGGCAACAATAGAACTAGACTGCTTGATCGCAACCACTTTGTTTCTGCAGATGCGATAAACTGGTCGATCATAATTTGTGCACCATTTGCAAAATCACCAAATTGTCCTTCCCAGAGCACCAGTGAATACGGAGAATCAAGACTATATCCATATTCAAAGCCCATTACAGCATACTCTGATAAAGCGCTATCTATGACCTCAAAGTGAGCTTGCTTTTCATTTATATTGTTTAGCGGAATAAACGCTTCTTCTGTTGCCTGATCAACAAGCCTTGAATGACGGTGCGAGAAAGTCCCACGACCAGAATCTTGTCCTGATAAACGCACTCCTATTCCTTCTGTAAGCAGTGACGCAAATGCAAGACTTTCGGCAGTTGCCCAGTCTATATTGCTACCAGAATTTATGCTGTCTATTCTTCCATCGAGTATTTTTCTAACCTTATTGTTAATGTTAAAGCTACTTGGAATATTGCTATTTATATGCACACCCAATTTTTTCAACTCATCTGGCGGAACACCAGAATCCGTGTAGTATTCGCTCAAATCGTTCAGCTTTGCTCTTCTTAATTTTGACCACACTCCACCGAACCAGTCAGCTTTTTTTGGAGTGTAAGTCACTGATTCAGCAAGACTTTTATCTAATTTTGCCCTGAACTCACTGCGCAATTTATTTACTTCATCGCCATCTAATACTTTCTCTGCAGTCAATTTTTCTTCATACAATGTTCCAGGAGTTTTATGTT
Source organism: Wolbachia endosymbiont (group A) of Sympetrum striolatum (assembly GCF_947250715.1). Taxonomy (NCBI): domain Bacteria; kingdom Pseudomonadati; phylum Pseudomonadota; class Alphaproteobacteria; order Rickettsiales; family Anaplasmataceae; genus Wolbachia; species Wolbachia endosymbiont (group A) of Sympetrum striolatum. The sequence goes on along the minus strand of NZ_OX366342.1, from coordinate 1,362,278 downwards.
TTGATATCAGCTTATACATAAGTGGCTGAGTGAAATTCGGTTCATCGCCTTCATTATGGCCGTATTTGCGGTAGCATATTATATCAATCACTACGTCCTTTTTAAATTTCTGCCTATATTCCATCGCCAGACTTGCAGCAAAACTCACAGCTTCCGGGTTATCTCCATTCACATGGAAAACCGGAGCTTCTATTGATTTTGCTATGTCAGTGCAATAAAAAGAGGATCGTGCGCAGCATGGGTTAGCAGTAAAACCAACTTGATTGTTTATAACAATGTGCACAATACCACCCACTTTATAACCTTCAATGTTGCTTAGGCTCAAGGTCTCGGCAACGACACCTTGACCGATGAAAGCCGCATCACCATGAATTGATATGCCAAGCACAGACCTTATATTCTGTTTTGCTCTTATTCTTCCAGCCAAAACCGGATTCACCGCTTCAAGGTGAGATGGGTTAGGGCATAAACTTAAATGTATTTTTTTGCCACCTGTAAGTGCTCGATCAGAAGAATAGCCAAGGTGATATTTAACATCACCAGACACCTCAAGACCACTTGGGTATGCAAGGTTGCCTTGAAATTCAGATAGCATTGCCGCATATTCTTTGCCCATAACTTTGGTTAGAACATTGAGCCGTCCGCGGTGAGCCATGCCAAGGACTATTTCTTCAATACTAAAAGCTGCAGAATCACTAATAATTTTTTCAATAGCAACGATAGCTGATTCCCCACCTTCGATAGAAAAACGTTTATATCCAGGAAATTTCATATGGAGAAATTGCTCGAACATCTCAGATTCGATCAAGTGCCTCAGGATTTCCTTTTTATCTTGTGAACTCAGCGTATAGGTTTGATTTTCGATCTTTTCCTGCAGCCATATTCTCTCCTCATAAGAGGAGATATGCATAAATTCAAAACCGATATTCTTGCAGTAAATATCTCTATAGATTTCAGCGTCACTTGCCGGAGATAGATTTGAATATTTTTGGTAATCTATTAATTGATTCTCACTTGGTGACAATGGGTTTAAGTCTGCAAAAAAGTGACCATAGGACCTGAAGAAATTTGCTAAACTAGAAACTGAATCATCTACCTTAGTTGCATTGCAGGGCTCTGCTTTATTAACTTCTAAATTGCTTGAAAAAATTCTATACCAATCTTCCCCGATTGATTTATCGCCCTGCAGATAACGGCTATACATTTCTTCCACAAATTCTGCATTATCACCATAAAGGCAGCTTAAATTCGACATAATCACTATAAAAAGTATCAAATACTTATAAGTATAACTTAAGTTTTTTAAAAAAGAACTTTTTTAGTTTCTATACGTCATACCGTGATTTATTCACGGTATCTCATCCGCTAACAAGTAGCGGGATGACGAATTACTATACCACCGCGAACCGTCATACCGTGATTTATTCACGGTATCTCATCCGTTAACAAGTAGCGGAATGACGGTAAACCTAGATTACTTTAGCTATAATTATTAAGCTGCACCTGCTGGATTTGGTGATTGACTATTAAGAAATTCTGCTCTAGCTTCGGTAAAATCTGGTGAGGGTTTTGAAAAAAACGCAGTTTTTATTGCACAGTATGCGCAATATAATGCAACAGCAGCAGTACTTACTGTAAAAATGGCAAACCCGATTTTATCTGCTTTTCTGAAATCTCCAACTGCAGCCTCAAGTGCGCAGCAGATACTAAAAAGCGAAAAAATCACTATACCACCAGAGTATAGTAACACCGTATCACGATCAACGGCACCAAATAGCTGCCCAACTTTACTGTTGTGTTCAGCATAATCTACTGGTCTTTTATTGTAATGATCTTTTAAGTCTGGGTTAGCGCCTTTCCTCAACAGCAATTTTGCAATTTCAACACGATCGTGACTTTTATCTTCAAATAAGTAATGCAACAGTGTTTTACCTTGACTATCTTTTGCATTAGGGTCAGCACCTTTATTTAAAAGTGATTCAGTAACTTTGTGGCAAGAAACGCCATCACTATTATTAATAACATAGTGTAATGATGATTTACCTTCTCGATCTCTCGTATTAGGATTAGCACCATGCTCTAAAAGCAAAGCTATGATCTTAACTCTTGACTCATTCTTATAACCTGTATATCTTAATGCAAAGTTCAATGGTATACTGCCACCAGTACCTTCTGTATTCAAATAGTTAAATTTATCATCATTTTTTACTGTCTTCAGCAACAACTTCAGAAAATCTAGCTCATTACTGTTAATAGCTGATATTACAAGATCCGAAAAAGCTTCTGCTTGACTATCGGTAAGCGATTTATATGCCTCGATCTGCGTTTTTAATACATCTGAGTTTTTTTCACTATCAAATAATTTCTTTCTGGCTTTAGAGATAACGTCATGGCTATCTGTTAGTTCCAAAATTTTTAAAGCTTCTTCTTTATTCATGATCATTACCCCTGCTAATAGTGTTGAAGTTGAGTATAACCCAAAATTTCAAAAAGCAAAGCTTTTTATGTTAAACTGCATCCACTGCGCAATCCCATAACTGTACAAACATTGTAATTTATCTCCATCTAGGAAAGGGTGTCATCCCAGTGCCCAGACACTGGGATCTAGTTTTCCATAAATGGTGCATTTTAACATAACTTTTATACTTGATAAAATTCCTGGATTCCAGCATCAAGTGCTGGAATGACACCTCTCTTTGAGCTATAAACATTAAGAAATTTACCAAATGAAAAAAAAGGCAAAAGAAGCCCCGAGTAGCGAGTTTTGACTCTATATTACTGTAAGTGGCGCTGTAATAATGTGCTAACGCTTAAAATAAGCGCGATTTGGCTGAATGTAGAAAAAATAAAAAAGACATGCAGCCGCTATAATTTTATGTAATCCGCCAATAAATACCCTAAGTTTTTTACTGAATTTTGTCATTGAGCCTGCAGGTCAAAAACAAGTTTTGAGTCATAAATACCCTTATTGTCATGATAAGGGAGCTGGCGGAGTTTGTCAAGTCGTTTTTCGTTTAATCCGTTTCTATGAGCTACTTGGATGACGAGGAAAGAGCACTTACATATTTATGGCAACCTCATTACCTGCGCTCAAACAGTTTTTCAATATCACTGAGTTTCATTTCTATATAAGTTGGTCTTCCGTGGTTGCATTGCCCGGAATATGGAGTTTTTTCCATTTGTCTCAGCAGCTCATTCATCTCCTCTAACCTCATTTTCCTGCCTGCTCTAATTGATCCATGACAAGCGATAGTAGCCAATATCTTGTTCACTTTGTCTTCTACTGGCAATGTATCTTCTATTTCCGTTAATCTACCCACTATATTAATTAGCATCTCTTTCACATCTATTGCTCCCAAAATTGCAGGGATTTCTTTTACTATCACTTTATTCTCTGATTTGATTTCAATATCAAAACCCATTTCAAATAACTTATCTTTATAGATTTCAATCATCTCCATTCCAGCTTGATTTTTGATTTCAACCGTTTCAGGAAGAAGTAGTTTTTGTCTTTTTATACTTGATTTTTGTTTTAGGCATTCATATACTAATCTCTCGTGGGCTGCATGCTGATCAACTATAATCAATTTGTCTCTTACCTCGGCAATAATGTAAGTATTATAGACCTGACAGCGTGCAAACCCGAGCGGGTGGCTCTCTATCAAATCAACTTGCTCTAACACCTTTTTTTCTAGAACCATAATTTCCGCTTGTGATGGGGATTTCTGTATGCCGGTATAATCAAACGATTTTGACTGTTCTGATAAGCCTTTTGCTTTTTCATTTGGAGAAGCAAATTCTTTTATTAGTTGATTTTCAAAAGGACTTGGCCTTCTTTCATAAAATTCATTTTGAACATCAGATTTATCAAAAGGATCTGATAATGAACCTTTCAAAAAACCCTCTATTGTATTAGTAGTTTTCTGGTCACTAGCTGGAATGACATCAAAGGTGCCTATCCTTCTTGACAATGCTTTGATTAATCCTCTTGTCACTATCTCATATATGAGCTTCTTATTCTGAAACCTTACTTCTGACTTATTTGGATGCACATTTACATCTACTTGATCATAAGGTATCTCTAAATGTAACGCTGCAAAAGGATACCTATCGCTTGGAATAAAATCATGATATGCATACCTAACCGCACCAATAAGTAAATTATCTTTAATTGGCCTTCCATTAACAAATGTATAGATCTGAGTTGACTTACCACGATTGACGGTTGGCTTACAGATGTGTCCCGTAAGTTTGATGCCGTCTTCTTCTTCATTGACCTCCAAAGAATTGCCCTGAAATTCTTCTTCTACTTCACACAATCTATGAAATAACGAAGTCTGCTTAGCGTATTTTAAGAGCTTTTTATTACCTGAAGTGAGAGTAAACCCTATATGATAGTTAACCATTGCTAGGTTGTTTACAATATCAACAATGCTTTGAGTTTCTGCTCTTTCGGTTTTTAGAAATTTTAGTCTATTTGGGGTAGCGAAAAACAAATCTCGTACTTCAATATGTGTCCCTTGTGATAAAGAGTAAGGAGTTAGCTCCCCCATCTTTTCTCCACCCTCATAACTTATAGACCATGCTTCACTTGCTCCGCTTGCTTTAGACGATAATTTTATCCTACTTACTGCTGCTATTGAAGGCAGAGCTTCTCCTCTAAAGCCAAGATGCTTGATTTCTATCAACTCACTATCGCTCAATTTTGAAGTAGCATGGCGCATAAACGCAAGTTCTAAATCGTTTTTTTCTACTCCGTTACCATCATCTGTCACAATAATAAGGTTACGCCCACCACTTTCTATTTTGATCTCTATTTCTAAACTTCCAGCATCTATTGCATTTTCCACTAATTCCTTTACTACACTTGCTGGCCTTTCTATCACCTCCCACGCTGCTATACGGTTTATGGTTTTTGTGTCTAGAAGGATTATTGCCATAGATTTATTATGAAACTGGTTTTTCTTTTACTTCTTTGGTCTGTCTCTCTCTCCACTTTTTTAACCTACCTGCAATTTCACTGTTGGAAATTGACAATATAGATACGGCGGTAATGGCAGCATTATATGCTCCATTTTCTCCTATAGACATGGTTGCAACTGGAACACCCTTTGGCATTTGAACTATAGAGAGTAGACTGTCCAGCCCATTTAATTGTTTACTATGCACAGGAACGCCGATAACTGGTAAACAAGTTAATGACGCAACCATACCAGGTAAATGAGCTGCACCTCCTGCACCAGCTATAATAACCTTGAAACCTTCTTCTTGTGCAGATTTAGCAAAATTGAAGAGCCTTTCTGGTGTTCTATGTGCAGATATTATGAATATGTCATGTGAAACTTCTAATGCTTTTAGCATATCGACGGTATGGACCATAGTGGTGTAATCTGACTCACTTCCCATAATAACAGCAACATCTTTTTTTATTTTTGTCATATTCAACACAATTTTACTTACTAACTAAATAGTGTTCCAGCTAAAAAGCAACAAATATTTAAGTTATATTATAAATATAGTATATAGAATTCTCGTTAAAATAGAAATTTTAAAAATTTAAATAAATATCTATGTTAAGATATAGAGATATAAACTTCTTATGTAAGATAAATTTATAAAATAATTATTTTTGTATTTCAAGCTTTGTAATTTTAGCTTGTTCTTTCTGTAAATGATTTTTTCAGAGAGGCTGATGGTAAAATGGTAATTTAAAATTACTAGAAATTTGATTGAAATATTAATATACAATCAACTTAAAGTTTTAAATTTGATATCATATAATTATTGACAAGTTATATGATATTAATATCTTGGTATATTAAATATTATGCTATAATATTTAATAAAGTTAATTGATATGTGAGTGTAAGAATTATGGAAATAATATCGTTAAATAACTTAGACAGTGCAGCAATAAAAACAAAGTTGCTTTATATAATAAATAAAATTATAGAAAAAAATGCTTGGACTCAGGCTTTTGCAGCTGAGAAACTTGGTATTGATCAGCCAAAGGTATCACAAATTAAAAATGGTAAAATAGATGGTTTTTCTTTAGAGCGATTGTTAGGATTTCTAAAAAAACTTGATCATGAAATCACAATCACGATGACAGAAAGCCAAGAAATAAAATCTGAGGCAGAAAAAGTAAAACATGAAGTTGAATCGCAATAGATACAAAGTTGACAACTTGTTTTTTGTGATATAGTATAAAACTTATTAAGGTAGTATCTTATGGCTGAGTCTATTGTAGAAAAGTGTACAGAACAGGTAAGTAACCGTTTCAAATTGGTTCTATTGGCAAGTCAAAGAACACATGATTTAAATACAGGAGCAAGTAATCCAGTTCAAACAGTTCAGTTTAAAGACCATAAAAACACCATAGTTTCCTTATATGAAATAGCAGAAAAACAGGTGGATACTCATGAGCTATTTAACCTTTTGGTAGGTAGATGCAAGGAGTACATGAAAGGAAATATGAATAATGTTTACAGCAGTAATACAAGTAAGCTAGCGAATTTATTAAATTTTTCTGATGGTCAATTTAACACAGATCTTGATGCAAGTCAAGAAAGCCAAGATTATGAAGTGGATGGTGAAATAGATGATGAAATAAATGATCAAGATGGCGATGAAGAAGTATCCGTTTAGAAATCTACTGAAGTTACATAGTCTTTAAATGCTTCACATTGCTATCTATACACTGTTGTTCTGTATGAGTATAATGTTGTGCCGCATAGTGTCTAAGTCAAGTGATGTGTACAATAAGGTTTTAGCGTTCAATAATTTCTCAACGCAAGTAGTTGTACTCATAACAGCAATATCAATCATTCTGAATAATTTTTTTTTAATAGATATAGCATTGTTGTATGCTAGCGTTAGCTTTATATCAACTATAGCACTAATGAGATTAATGTTGTTTTAATAATTTATGATAGGATCCGTTCTTATATTTTTAGGCATTTGTTCAGTAATCATTTCAAGTGTGGGAGTAATTAGATTTCCTGATTTCTATACTAGGTTACATGCAGCAGGTATTACAGATTCTAGCGGTGCAACGCTATTGTTAATTGGTTTTGCTTTGCAGAATGGATTTTCAATCAATACTGTTAAAATAATATTATTAATTCTTATAATATGGGTAGCTAGCTCAACTAATGGCTATATTTTAGCGCGCACTTATTATAAAGTTAAGAAAAAAACTGTTAAAGAAGGTTAAGGTGTTAGAAATATTAAATGTAGTGCTACTTTTGTTGTTACTAACAGTTACGGTTTTTATAGTCTTCTCGCGACATTTAGTCGTAAGTGCTGTTCTAATGTGTGTATTTAGTTCACTTATTGCGCTTATATACTTAATTATGAATGCACCTGATGTTGCAATTACTGAAGCTTCTGTTGGTGCGGGGCTCAGTACGATTTTTACGTTTGCAGCACTCTCCTTGATAAAGAATCATAAAGTAAATCTATCTCATAACCCTATAACGCTTTTTTTTATGTTATTTCTGGCTGTATGTTTGTCATATTTTATGATTCAATTGCCAGATTTTGGCAGCCACAATGCTCCGATCCACTTGCATGTTGCTCCTTATTATGTGGAAAATACCGAAAAAGCTACCGGTATTCCTAATATAGTGACAGCTGTTTTGGCAAGCTTTCGTGGTTATGACACGTTTGGAGAAACTATAGTAGTTTTTACTGCTGCGCTTTGTATAACGTTGATATTAAAAGAAGAAAAAGACAATGATTAAAGATCCGATATTAAATGCAGTAACATTTTTGATGATACCTTTTATCATTTTATTTGGTTTATACATACAATTTCACGGTGATTACACTCCGGGTGGAGGTTTTCAAGCAGGAATAATTATTGCCTCCGGGATAATATTATATTCAATGCTATTTGGTGTATCTACAACTCTAAAAGCAATACCTTATTCTGTGATTAGATTGACTAACGTGTTAGGTATTTTAATTTATGGAGGAACGGGCGTTGCAACAACTTTACTTGGCCAAAATTTTTTATCTTATGATATCTTGTCAGCCAATAATAGAACCGGTCAAAAATTGGGTATTTTTTTGGTGGAATTAGGTGTAGCATTTACTGTCTGCTCCTCTATGTTAATTATATATATGAATTTTGCTCGTAGGAAAAAACAATGACTTTATATAATTATACGATTATTATTGTATTAATGGTGCTAGGTTTATATATTATTATAAACGATAAAAATTTAATCAAGAAAATGATAGGGGTAAGCGTCTTCCAAGCATCTGTTTTGTTGTTTTACATATCTCTAGGATATATAAAAAGTTCTTTGCCTCCTATATTGGTTTCAAATTTTTATTCATATAGCAATCCTATACCTCATGTTTTAATGCTTACTGCTATAGTGGTTGGAATTGCAACATTTTCAGTTGGATTGTCCATAGCAGTAAAAATGGAAGAAAAGTATGGAACAATTGATCAAGACAAGTGTACATAAATTAACAGTATCTTAAACTATATGAAGTAACGAATAGCCACAAGTTAAAAGTAAAATTATAGACTTGCTCGTTGTAAGTTTATTTGTTAATAAGAAATAAAATTATAAACTATAAAGGTAATGATGTCAACTATTAATGATGCAGAAGATAAGAAAAAAGTTATCAGAGATCTTGTAACTAAAAGTATAAAAAAAGGTGGTTTTGTCACCTTTGATGATATAAATGATAAATTATCAGATGAAAATTTTTCGTCTGATTTTATAGATGATGCTATATCTTTATTGCAGGATTCCGGAATTAATGTGCTTGAAAGTAGCGAAGATGAAGAAGATATTCCTTCCAACAGTGATGATAGTAAACTTGATGATGATGACACATCGCCAAATATTACTGCAACTTTAGTACAAAATGATGATCCAGTGAGGATTTATTTACAAGACATGAGCTCTGTAAAGCTTTTGTCAAGGGCAGATGAAATCGAGATAGCAAAAAAAATTGAATCTGAAAAGCATAACATGTTACGTGCAATAATTGAAACATCAGTAACATTAAAGGTGATAAAAGTATGGCGTGATGATTTAAGTAGTGGAGCTCTCTTACTGAGAGAAATTATAGATCTGGATGCAATTTATAACTCTGACTTTAATGTGGTACCCAAAGAAGAGAGTGAAGAAAGTGCTGAAGATGTTGAGGATTCTGAGGATGTTTCTGAAGATGCTGAGTACTGTAGTGATGATGAGAAAGATAGTAAAAAAAGTGATGATGAGAAAGACGGTGATAATGAAGATATAAATTCAGCGAATTTAAATGTTTCTATTCTTGAAATGGAAAGTGACTTATTGCCAAAGGTCATAGTTGCATTGGATGAGATAATTACTTTAACAAATGAAGCATTGGTATTAAGAAAAAATTCTAAAGATTCCTCTGATGAACTAGAGAATTTATATAGTCAAATATGGTCTATAGCATTACAAATTAAGTTAAGTGATGCTGCTGTTGCCAGAATTACACAAGAACTTTATAAGATAAATAGATCCATCACGCTTGAAGAGGCTAATCTTATTGCTGAGGCTAGAAAATACGATATCGATAGAGAAAGTTTCTATAAAGTTTATGATGACGTGCTTTTAAAGCACGAATTGAAAAAGATAATTCTTTTAAAGATCAATGAAAATCAGTCCTCTTTTACAGGTGAATTAAAAAACAAATTTTTAAGGTTTATAGACGATAACTCTGAACATATAGCTAGTACTTTGAACGGTATTAAGCAGCATATACAGGAAGATAACGTGCAAGAATTTAAGGAGCTAATCAGGAGAATACAAAAACACGAACGAGAAGTCTCTGAAGCAAAGCAAGAGATGATTAAGGCTAACTTAAGGCTAGTAGTTTCCATTGCTAAGAAGTATTCAAAAAGAGGCCTTGATCTGCTTGATTTGATACAAGAAGGCAATATTGGTCTTATGAAGGCCGTGGATAAGTTTGATTACAAACGTGGATATAAATTTTCAACTTATGGCACTTGGTGGGTAAGACAATCAATCACTAGGGCAATACCTGAGCAGTCTAAAGTAGTTAGAATACCAGTTCATATGGTAGAAGTTATCAGTAAAATCAACAGAGCATTAAGAAAAATGACTCATGAGATGGGAAGAGAGCCGACGTTAGAGGAATTAAGTGTAGAACTGACAATGCCACTGGAAAGAATACGCAAAGTTATGAAAATAGCAAGGGACCCAGTAAGTCTTGAAGCTCCAACAGGAAAGGATGATAGTAGTACCTTCGGTGATTGTATAGAAGATAAGCGAGTCTCCAGACCAGAGGATGCTGCAATACTTGCTGACTTGCGTGGCATTACAACCAATGTTCTTGCAACTTTAACACCAAAGGAAGAAAGAATTCTAAGAATGCGTTTTGGCCTTGGTAAAGATGGGAAGGAGCATACCTTAGAAGAAGTAGGAAAAATTTTTAATGTAACACGTGAGAGAATTAGGCAAATAGAGGCAAAAGCACTGCGCAAGTTGAAACATCCAAGCCGCGCTAGAAAACTTAGAGGGTTCTTTTAAGTATACGTGTCAAGTTAAGAAGAAGCTGATTTTGCCCGGAAAAAGTGGAGAAAAAGTCAGAGCGTTTTTAAAATAAAACGTTTTTTCAAAAAGGTATGATATGAAGGAAATGCACAATAAAGTTTAAAATGGGGGTTGTAAAAAAGTTGCACCGCTATTTTTTTTTATGAATCTAATGAAACAACATGCTAATCTACGGTAAATATTATGACAAATAAAAATGACAATTCTAATTCAAAGTATAGAAATTTTTATGTTCTGGGTGATAGTTTATCCGATAATGGCGCAATCATTGGAATTTTAAATAACTTATCCTTTGCAAAAAGCGTAAAGTTTTATGACCCTTTTTATCAAGGAGGATCTTTTAGCAATGGCGCCACTGCTGTTGAATATGTAGCAAAATATTTAGATTTAGACGAATTTAAACCTGGGTGGAGTTATTCATTTTTTGGGAAATGCCACGAACAGCAAGGTCAAAACTATGCAGTTTCATGTGCAACAGCATCTGAAATTTTTGACCCTATTTTTTATTATTTCTTCAATAAATTTCGTTTAGCTAACCAGCTAGATGCGGTAATTAAACATCATCCAGATATAGGTAAAGAAGATTTATTTTGCATCATAATCGGCGGAAATGATGTTATGGTTGCCACTGCTTATGACGATACTAAAGCGGAAGAAGTGTTGGAACAAGCAGTGAGTGAAATATGTAATGCACTTAAGGTTCTAAATGAACATGGTGTTAAGCATGTAGTTGTTGCAAACGCACCTGAAGTTGGCTCAATACCAGCTTTTAATAGAGATGAAGAAGCAAGGGAACTAGCTACGAAGCTCACAGAGAGTTTCAATGCAAAATTGGCTAATGGCTTAGATTATATGAAGAAAAGTACAAATCTTGAAATAAAAGCATTTGATCTTAACTCTAAAATGAAAAGTATGCTTAGCGAATACAAGAGCAAAGGTTTAAATTGTCAAGATGCATGCACATCGAACATTGCAGACCAAATTGGGAGATTTAAAGAAAATATAAAAATACTCTTAAAGTTGATATTTAAAGGGGAACTTGACGTTCACTATAACCCTGGGTGTAGCGAAGAAACACTAAAGGATTATTTCTTTTTTGATTATTTCCATCCAACTGCAGAACTTCATCATGAAGTTGGTAATGAAGTGTATGAGTTGATTTGACACAGTTTTTTGAACATTCCCTAGATCCCAGTGTCCCTATGATGTCATCCCAGTGCTTGACACTGGGAACCAGAAAAGTTTGCTTGTTCACAAGCAAACTAGCACAGAAAGTGATTACAACATTTTCGATGAGATTATATGGAAAACTGGATCCCAGTGTCTGGGCACTGGGATGACATCGTTTACTATGTGCCATATTGCAATGTTCGTACAGCTGTGAGTCACGCACTTTGCTTCAATATTTGCACATTAGCCACTCCTCTGAACAGATACAGTCAGTTTAGCTATAACTTCCTAAGTTTGCTCACAATCTCTTGACTTGACCATATGTTTTTTTCCCAAATGTTACTATCTTCCTCCTTTTCCTTTCTCAATTTGTGCAACCATTTCCTTAACACTTACTTGTGTGGAAGGAGGATTTTTGCTGACATGAGATTTTGGATCAGATTTTGCTGTTATGTGTTTCGTTGCAGATCTTTTATTCTCTGTTAGAAATGAATGAGATTGTTTTTTCTTCACACCGATATCCGCTTGTGCTGCTGGGGTAGTTTTGCTTTCAGCAAGCCGTACATTAGCATTTCCTTTTGCTTGATTTTGCTCAAATTTTTCTTTTAATGCCTTTACTTTACTGCCCATCTCGCGATTAGCTCCTCCTTTCATAGTAGCTGCTGCTACTTTTGGTATCGCCTTACCAGCAGCTTTTTGTGCTGATTTCCTATTGTCTTGATTTTCAGATTTTAGTGGTACTGTAGGTTTACTTTCAGCTGATTTTTTAAGAATTACTTCTACTACTTTTGGCTCTGTGCTTACTTTTTGATCAGCACGGCTTAGATTTTTAGGCTTTGGCGGTACTGCAGGTTTATCTTTGACTACCACTTTCGATTCTTGTCTAACTTCTTGACCAGTAGTAAACATTTTTTTTGGCACTTGCGATGCTCTTGGTGGTTTTGGTAGTACGAGGGATTGAGGTTGTTGTTTCTGCTTACGTTTTCTTTTTGCCTCTATATGTTCTTTAGAAACTGTTGCATAAATTGGCTCTTCTTTGGGCGATTTTGAACTCTGCGAATTTTCTATTAAAATTTTACTCTTCTTCTCTTGATAATGTGATATGTCTTCATATTCATGCTCTTCATTTAATAAACTTCCATAGCCTAAATCTTCTCTCTGCTCATATAAAGGATTTTCCTTTTGCTTTTTCTCTTGATAATGTGATATGTCTTCATATTCATGCTCTTCATTTAATGAACTTCCATAGCCTGAATCTCCTGCTTGTAGATCATATAAAGGATTTTCTTCTTGCTTTGACGCTGTTCTATCCTCTAAGTTCACTCCATACAATCTATGTTCCTCCTGATTTTTTTTACTTTGCTCTAAATCTGAAATTTTCTTTAAAACATTTAGGTATTCGAATGTTATTTTTTCAGCAAGACTGGGCAATTTATCATTAGCAAAATTTCTTATATCGTTATCCTGAATTGAAGCATCTTTTCCCAAGATTTTATTAAATGTTTCCTTGAATATTCCAAAAAAACCTGATGGCTTTTTGTTCACCGGTTCTATATAATTATTCAAGTCACTACATATAACAAACTTAGCTACATCTTCTGCCTTATCTGTAAAACTCTCTAATGTCTGGGATAAATCTCTCACTGTTTTATTATATTGTTCACCAATATTTTTCAGCTTTATAGCTTCTATCAAGGAGTCGAGATTTTTTTTATAGTTCTCACTTTTAAATGGATCATTCATACTAATTACAGCTCATTATTTATTAAAATATAGATCTAAAATATTAAGATCTAGTAAATATTACTTTTGTAATTCATGTAGAACTATAGCTATAATAAGTAATACGTCATACCGCCGCGGTATCTCTTAGCCGCTAACACGTAGCGGGATGACGAATATACCGCCAAGAACCGTCATACCGCCGCGGTATCTCCTTAGCATAGATCCCGCTAACAAGTAGCGGGATGACGAATTACTTAACCGTCATACCGCGATTCATTCGCGGTATCTCTTAGCATAGATCCCGCTAACAAGCAGCGGGATGACGAAGTTATTGTCATGCCACCGCGAACCGCCATACCGCCGCAGACCGTCATCCCGCTAACACGTAGCGGGATGACGGTTGTCGTTTAGCCATAAATATTTAAGAAATTTACCAAACGAAAAAAAAGGCAAAAGAGGCCCTGGTCATTGTCTATTTTCTGTATTGGCGTTTTTTTAAGTCTTAAACACTGCAATTTAGCTGCTTTTAAGTGCAGCTCACCTTAGTTCAAATGTTTAAGAAATTTACTAAGCAGAAAAAAAGACAAAAGAAACCCCGTGTTAGCTAGTTATCACTCTCTAATCCTGCAAATTGGCGTACTATACTGTCTTAAACGCTTTATAAGCGCGTTTCATCTTGTGTAGGTAAAAACCTAGAATGTTGTGAAGACATAAGGTGCACATAGTGCAAAAAATTAAAAATAAGACGCCAACTACGTTGTTTTTTTGCTGTTTAATCTGCACAGATGAAGATAACTGAATACCTTTAGTTTCATGATAAGGGGGCTGACGGAGTTTGTCAAGTAGGTTTTATGGCCTAGCGTCACGCGCTGGAATGACAATTTCGATTATTTCATACATTGACTTCGGTAAATCCAAATTATATTAGCTACATCTAACGAATTTTACACTTGCTAAGATTGCGCTATTTGAGTATCTTTAACTGAAAGAAGTTATTTTTTATCCAATATGAAAAAAGCCTTTATATTCACATCCTTAATAGCAGTTGTATTAATAGTCATTACTTTTTTGTATAAAAACAGCGGAACTGACAATTCACAAGTAGTGAATGTCTATTCATCGCGCAAAGAAGAATTAGTACGTACTTTATTTGATGAATTTACAAAAAATACAGGCATTAAAGTACGTTACATCATTGATGATTATTCTCAGCTACTTTCACGCATGGAAAATGGCGGTGAAGCTGACTTGCTTTTAACTGCAGATGCAGTGAACCTGATTTTGGCAAAAAAAAGAGGGCTTTTATCTCAAGTGGATTCAGAGATTTTAAAAAGTGTTATACCTGCAAAATTTAGAGATAGTGAAGATTATTGGTTTGGCCTTACAAAAAGAACCAGAATATTAGTTTATAATAAAGAGTCAGTAAATCCTAAAAACTTAAGTACTTATGAAGATTTAGCAAATGAAAAATGGAAAGGAAAAATATTAGTGCGTTCTTCTACAAGTCCATATAACCGGTCATTCATTGCTTTTATGATTGCAAATAATGGTTTTGAAAAGACGAAAGAATGGGTAAGTGGAATTGTGAGTAATATGGCAAGAAAACCAAGTGGTGGTGATACTGACCAAATTTATGCTGTAGCTGCTGGTGAAGGAGATGTTGCAATAGTAAATAGTTATTACTTTGCAAGAATTCTTTCATCAGAAAATAAAAAGAATGTTATAGACAAGCTAGGGGCTTTTTTTCCTAATCGAAATGATCACGGCGTAATGGTAAACATCAGTGGTGCAGCAGTAACAAAAAACGCAAAAAACAGGGAAAATGCTATAGTCTTATTGGAATTTTTAGTAAGCAAGCAGGCTCAAGAGCTATACGCTAAAAAAAACCAAGAATACCCTGTTATTGAAGGCGTTGAAACTTCCGATATACTAAAGTCTTGGGGAAATTATCCACAAAGTGATTTACCTCTAAGTGAACTTGAGAAGCATCTTCTTGAGGCTGTTATAATAGCGGATGAGTATAAGTGGAAGTAATCCCCAGTGCCACTGAACACTGGGATGAAAGATTTATGCTAATGTACCTTACTCTTGACTCGCTGAACTTTTTCTTCCTTCTAACTTAATTTTGACTTTAGTATCTTTTTCTGTTCTTTCACCAAAACAATTGCTGCACAAGAGGTCTATTGAAAAACAATAATAAGAAAGTAGAATAGGTTCAAGTAGTTGAAAAGGAAACTATGCACAAGAGAAGGAATTTGTTAAACATCTCAGACCTTACAGTCGATGATGTAGAAAATATAACTAAGTTGGCTAACCAGTACCTTAAAAAAGAAGCTGCAAATAGTCATATCTTGGAAAATAAGACAGTAATAAATTTATTCTTTGAAGATTCAACGCGTACACTTGCGTCTTTTGAAATAGCAGCAAAAAGCCTTGGAGCAAATGTTGTAACTTTGCCAATAAGATCTTCTTCTATTAACAAGGGAGAAGATCTAAAAGACATGATCAAAACATTAAATGCAATGAATCCTGACTATATAATAATCAGGCAAAAAAATAGCGGTATTGTTAATATGCTGGCTAAGAATGTTAGCTGCTCGCTAATCAACGCAGGCGATGGAAGCAGTGAACACCCAACTCAAGCTCTTGCAGATTATCTTGTAATCAGCAGTCATAAAAAGCAAATAAAGGATCTCAAAGTTGTGATATGTGGAGATATTCTGCACAGCAGAGTTGCAAGGTCAAATATAAGGTTGCTAAAAATGTTTGGAGCAGAGATAAGCTTGGTCGCACCACCAACTTTGATTTGTAAGCATTTTCCTGAAGTAGATTCAGTCCATTATTCATTAATTGAAGGTATAAAGGATGCTGATGTAATCATGCTTTTAAGACTGCAGAAAGAGCGCATGAATAATAGTTGTTTTGTTCCTTCAGAGAAAGAATATTTTCATTTGTATGGACTTGATTCACAAAAGCTATCATACGCAAAACCAGATGTGATTGTTATGCACCCAGGGCCAATAAATAGAGGGATTGAGATTAGCAGCGATGTAGCAGATTGTGTTATTTTACAGCAAGTAGAATTTGGATTGGCAATACGTAAGGCAGTGCTGCACTATTATAGGCCTTGTTAATATTAAAAGATGCTACACAACTAATGCGAAAGAAGGGTTTTTTCATGAAATGACGAGAATGGTTTGAGAATGGCCATTAAGATGTTAAGGCCGAGGATATAGTGTGGAAGTTTTTACGAAAGCCTGAAGTCAATCAACAACCTTGCAGAACGGCAAATTAGACGGCTATCGTAAAAACAGCTTTTTCACCTGGTTGGAACGTGGGGAAAGGTTCGTGGAAGAATGTTGTCGATATTTTTGACATCACGTCTCAATGGCCAAAATCCCTTCCAAAAGTTACGACTGCTTAGTTCTTTATTCATTCTCACAATCCGTGAACGGTTACTTGTTTTTAGCGTTAAGCAGCAAAATTAATAATTTGAGAATTTTCCTGAAAAAACTTACCACAAACTGGTCACAATTTTCTGTGAAAGACAGATATAGAAAGACTAGAGTATCCACCTTAAGTTCATTGAATTTTCTTACCTTTGCTTCTTAACTTGACGCGTATAGTTTATTTAACGCTCCCTAAGTTCGCCATTGCCTGAACGGATACAATTATTTTAACTATAAAAGCGTTTTACTTTTTGCTCAGCATATCCATCATAACTGGCTTACTTTTAGTGATTCATGGAGTTAAAAAAGTCAGCATTGCTCTTTGTTAAAAGTAGTTTGTCACGTAAAAATTCCATTGCTTCAACAGATCCCATAGGATTGAGTATTCTACGCAACACCCATATTTTATTTAGTATAGCCTTATCAACTAATAGCTCTTCCTTCCTTGTTCCGGATTTTGTAATGTCAATAGCTGGAAATATACGTTTATCAGAAAGTTTTCTATCAAGTATAATCTCAGCGTTTCCTGTACCTTTAAACTCTTCAAAAATAACCTCATCCATTTTTGAACCAGTGTCTATAAGAGCTGTAGCAATGATTGTCAAAGAACCACCATTTTCAATATTACGAGCCGCTCCAAAAAAACGCTTGGGTCTCTGCAGTGCATTTGAATCCACACCACCAGTTAGAACTTTCCCAGACGAAGGAATAACAGCGTTATAAGCACGTGCAAGTCTAGTAATATTGTCAAGTAGGATTACCACATCTTTTTTATGCTCAACCATTCTTTTAGCTTTTTCTATTACTATTTCAGCAAGCTGTACGTGACGGTAAGCAGGCTCATCAAACGTAGAACTCACTACCTCACCTTTTACAGAACGTATCATATCTGTTACTTCTTCAGGTCTTTCATCTATAAGTAACACTATTAATTCT
This sequence comes from Wolbachia endosymbiont (group A) of Sympetrum striolatum, assembly GCF_947250715.1. NCBI lineage: Bacteria > Pseudomonadati > Pseudomonadota > Alphaproteobacteria > Rickettsiales > Anaplasmataceae > Wolbachia > Wolbachia endosymbiont (group A) of Sympetrum striolatum. Next base: position 1,344,427 of record NZ_OX366342.1, on the reverse strand, counting down.
ATTTCAGGGTGATTTATAGCTATAGAGTTAGCCATTTGCTGAAGCAATACAGTTTTTCCTGTGCGAGGTGGAGCAACTACTAACGCTCTTTGCCCTTTTCCAAGAGGAGCTACTATATCTATAGCACGCATGCTTAAGCCTTTTTTATCATCACCACTATTACACTCAAGTACTATGCTTTCCTCAGGATAAAGAGGAAGCAAATTATCAAAATGGACGTACTTTCTTAATTCACTGACTTCAGTAGAGTTTATACTTTGAACCTTAGTTAAAGTAAAATATCTTTCTTTATCACCAGGTGGCCTTATTTCTCCACATGCCATATCTCCTGTACGTAAATTAAACTTCTTTATTTGCCCGTTAGAAATATAAACATCATCGGTACTTGGAGCATAATTTGCACTTGCTGAACGTAAGAAACCGAAACCATCAGGCAATATTTCCACTATTCCACTCCCTGTGGTTATGCCTCCTTCTTCGCTCATTTTCTTCATTAAGCTGAATATCATTTCCTGCTTTAGCATTCTACCATTGCTTTTACCGTTAGTTGAAATTTTTCTTTCTTCAGCTAACTCTAACAATTCTTCTGCTGTTTTCTCTTTTAATTCGCTCAGATCTAATGTTTTTCTGTTTTTCTCAGTACCTTCATTGACCATCTGTTTTACTGTATCGTTATTGTGAATTTGCTCACTTTTTTCAGGTTGAGCTGTAACCTTTCCTTTTGCCAAAACATCTTCATTGATTGTTGTCATAATCCTCCAAAAATTTTAATTGATGCTTACTAACCTAAAATGTGACTATAAGATAATAAATTAGGCTGAGCTAGTTTTAGTGCGTATTAAGCTTAATTATTATTAAACCCCGTACTTTACTTACATTATACTAATAAACACTAGCAAGTCAAGTTAATTTAATGTTAACAAAGCACAAAAATTTGAGGATTTTCAATAGCTATTCTTTATATTTTTTAACCTTTCTTGCTTCTCTTCTTCTACTTTTGCTTTTTCCACTTCTGCTTCTAAATTTTCTTGACTACATAAGCCAAGTAGTACAGGATCTTGGGGTTTTATATTTTGCATGTTATGATGAGATCCATCTCTTACTTGCTCAACTGTGTAATTTGTTGTACTAATTAATTTAGCTATAACGTTATTATCCAAGATAGGAAATTTTTTTACTAAATAATAAATCGCATCAGGTTTATCTCTACGCCTTGCCGTAGAGGCAAAGCCAAGAATGCTACCAATCGCTTTACTCCTTTTTTTTATATTTTTTATAATCAAATTTGGTACACGGTTTGAATTTTTTTTGCAATCATCGATTTCTTTTTCAGTAATTACCCCAGAAATAATAGGGTTATATTTTTCAACTTCTATTTCCTCATCAGCTATGTCTTGTACTTCTTCAAGGGCCAACCTACAGCATTGTGCTATTTGATTAAAAGTTAAACCAGTGTTGTCTACTAACCAAGCAGCTATTTGCATTAGAAACTGTTTATTTCTATCGTTATTGCCCTTAGAAGATTCCATTGACATCAAAAAAGCATCTCCCATTTAAAGTATCCCTTACTGTTATACAGAGCTAAAATATAAGCTATTAAAACTAAAAAAGCATTAATTTTGTCATTCAATGACTTTTTGTTTGTCACTTCCCACCTCTTAAGTTAATTAAATGCGCTTACGTTTAAGCATATTTCAAACGATTCAAAAAAATATTTTCCCTTCTTAAGGTATAGTATAACTTAGTCAAACATATGTTTCTATTTAAGAAAAGAGTTAAATTTTAAGTTAATATATTGTAATATTATATATATTGGCTAATAAAGCAACAGGTTTACAAGAATTAAATTATCACTATTCTATAATTAACCATTAATTAACTGAGTTTGAAATGAATGTTAAAAATTTTTTCACTAAAGTAACCGTTGTCCTTTTAGCTTGCTTATTAGTCTTCATGGGAATTGGCAACCTTTTATCAGGTGATGATGAAAAAGAAGAGGTAGCTAGGGTTGGAAAAGAAGTTATAACGTCAGATGAGTATAAATCACTATATCAAAATTATGAAAAGCAAATTTCTGGATCTGATGCGAGTAGAGAACAAGTAAAAAAGCTGAAATATGATTTGCTTAACGCACTTATAGAGCAAAAACTATTGTTTAACCTAATTAGTGAGCTGGGGTTGACAGTTGGAGAAGAGTCTATAAAAAACCATATTAAAAATACCAAATACTTTCAAAATGATAAAGGCGAATTTGACAAAAATAAATTCCATGAAACGCTAAATGACCTGCATATGACAGAGAAAGAGTATATAGCAAAGCTAGAGAAAGTTCTGCCTGCAATGATGTTCATGACTTCGTTATTTAAAGATAATTATCCGGTAACTTTTGGCGAGAGAGTTGATGAGCAGATATACAAAAGTCGCTACCAAACTAGAGTGGTTGATATTGTTAAAATAACTGAAGATGCAGTTACAAACATTCCTGAACCAGATGATCAAGCATTACTTGATTTGTACGAAAGAAATAAATCCCATTTTTATTATCCTGAGTATCGAACTGCGCAATATATTTCCCTAGGCCAAAAGTATTTTGAAGATCAAATCAAGATCTCAGATGAAGAAGTTGATGGTATAATAGAACAACAGGAACTAAAAGATCAAAGAGATGTATTCAATGTAATATTTTCTACCAAAGAAGAAGCTGAGACAGCAAGAAGAGCATTTGAGGAGGGTAAAACAAGCTTTGAACAGATAGTAGGAGAGTTTGGCAAAGCAAAACTTGAGGAAACTAGAGTAAATAATATAACTAAGGATTTTTTACCAGAAGACGTGAGGGAAAAGGTATTTGCTCTCAAAGTAGGTGAAGTAAGTGAAGTTTTAGCAAGCAGTTTTGGTTGGCATATAATAAAAGTGGAAAGTGCGCATCAAATCTCTGATGAAGACTTAGTTGATTTAAAAAAAGACATAAAGTCAGTTCTAACTAACCAAAAGTCTTTTGAAAGAGTCAATGATTTCATAAACCAAGTGAACTATAAGATATACAATGGTTCAGAAATTGAAGAAATATTGAGTGAATATAATTTACCTATACAAACTATTGGTCCAGTAGATGCGAGTGGAAAAGATCAAAGCGGTAATAACGTAGGAGATTCTGGTGATTTGATTTCTTTCATTTTTTCGCGAGAAAAGGATCAGAAAGGTTATTTCAAGGGCGTTGGGGACGCTGTTGTTAGTGTAAAAATCATTGATATCGTTCCACCCAAATTGCAAAGTTTTGAAGAAGGCAGGGCATTAGCGGTAGAGCTTTGGTGTAGTGAGTTTATAAAAGAAAGAATGTTTAAAATTGGGCAAGAGGTTGCAGTTCAACTAAGAGAAAAAACAGATTTGGAAGAAATTCAAGGTGTGGAATTAGTTAAAGGTCAGCAGATGCAACGCAATGAAGTGGATCAACAAAACTACCCCTTTTCTTTTGTAGAAGAGATTTTCAATATGAAAACAACTGGTTCAGTGACAGACCCTATTCAATACAATAATGAAATTATAATAGGTGTTCTAAAAGAAATGCATTCATCAAATGGTAAATTAAACACGCTTGACACCGGAAAACGTGTGATGATATCGCTAAAAGAGCAATTAATTAGCTATCTGGAATCAAAGTATAAAGTCGAAGTTAATCACGCTATACTTGATGATATATAGTCAAAAATCTTATAAGTTGCTTCAAACGCATCCAGTGCCGAGACACACAACTGTACGAACATTGCGATTTGAGAGCAATCTTCACTAGGAAGGATGTCATCCCAGTCTGGGATCCAGGAATTTTATTAAGTATAAAAGTAGCCGTTTTATGTTAAAATACAACGTTTTAATGATTATGAAAAGGCTGGATTCCAGACTGGAATGACACCATTTGCTGTGCAATTTACCTTCAAAAATGAATGTTCGTATAGCTGTGCGCCCGGCGCTGCCCTACATTATTGGTAATTATATTATAAGGTGCAAAAGTTGTATAATTCATTTGACTTAAAACGGCTCATTGTATAAAATTGTGACTAATATATGAATAAAGGTTAACATGGTAGTTAAAATAAGGTTGGCAAGGTTTGGCGCAAAGAAACGCCCTTTTTATAGGATAGTTGTAGCTGATTCACGAGCACCAAGAGATGGGCGTTTTATTGAGAAAATAGGACAATATGATCCAATGTTACCAAAAGACAATAAAAATCGTGTTGTGGTGAAGGCTGATAGATTAAAACATTGGCTAAGCGTAGGCGCGCAAGCAACTGAAAGAGTACTATGGTTCATTAAAAAAGGCATAGTAACTTTAGAAACAGAACCAAAGAAAACAGAAAAGAAGAAAGTAGAGAACGAGAAAGCACAGGGACAAGAAGCATAAGTCTCTTTAAAATGCTAAATACTGATTTAACAAATAATGGTAAATTAGACGATGTCGTATCTTCTGATCTATCAGCTATGAAGGACTTTATCTTCAAAAATGTCAATGATGAAGGTGCTAAGCTTGCTACTGATATTATATCTCATCTTGTTAGTTCAGGTGGAAAAAAAATAAGGCCTAAACTAGTTTTTATTATATGTAAAATGCTAAACTATTCTGGGGAGGATAGGATCAACGTTGCTGCATCGGTAGAGTTTATACACAATGCTACTTTACTTCATGATGATGTGCTCGATGAAAGTGAGGCACGCCATGGAGTTAAAACAGCGAATAAGATTTGGGGAAATAAATCAAGCATTTTAGTTGGTGATCTATTGTTGACTCTAGCATTTAGATGGCTTATAGAGTGTGGAAATTTAAATATTCTCTCTATTTTATCTAAAGCATCGCATTTACTTGTGAAGGGTGAAATAAAGCAGATGACAACACGTTTTGACCCCCACACAGTCAGGGAAAATTATTTTGATATCATTGGAGAAAAGACAGCATCTTTATTTTCTGCATGCTGTGAAGCTGCATCTACAGTATCCGGTGCAACAAATGACGAAACAGAGAGGCTAAAGAATTTTGGTTTTAATTTTGGTATGGCATTTCAAATAGTTGATGATATGCTCGATTATACTGCTAATCAAGGCACTTCTGGAAAACAAGTCGGAAAAGACTTTTTCGAAGGTAAAGTCACCTTACCTGCTATTATAGCATACGAAAAGGGCAGTCCAGCAGAGCAAAAATTCTGGGAAAAATGCTTTTCTTCAGCTAGACACAATTTTGACCAAGCATTACACTATATTAATCACCATAATGCCATTCAGCTTTCTATGGAAAAAGCTAGATACTACATTAATATGGCACAAAATGATATTAGTACTTTTTCTGATTCTTTTTATAAAATTACTTTAATTGACTTTTTAAATGCGAGCATAGAAAGACAAATGTAGCTGGTGCTTGATATTTTCGAATTAATTGCTATATATTTATTAGATTCTTAAGGATAGTGATATGTCAGACAGCAGTAAAGAAAAAAAGAGGAAATTTGCCGATATGGTAAATAGGCAGAAAGGTGACGACCAACAAAGTGATAACCATAAGCAAACTGATGATTTAAATGAAGATCTCAATACATTAAAAGAACGTGCAGCTCAGCTTGAAGATCATTTACGCCGTGCTGTTGCAGATAATGAAAACGTCAAACGTATAATGCAAAAGCAAATTAGCGATGCAAGTGACTATGCAGTCACAAAATTTGCACGTGATATGATCGACTCGTGCGACAATTTAAAAAAAGTAATGGAAATTTTGAAAGACGGTGATCCTGTTCATGAGGGGATTAAAGTAGCTTATCAAAAAATTATAAATGATCTAAAAAAACATGGAATAGAGGAAGTAGATCCACTTGGTGAGCTTTTTGATAGTAATTTACACCAAGCTGTTGTGGAAAGAGAAGACAATGAAAAAGAGCCTGGCACTATTATAGAAGTACTACAGACTGGTTATACTATCAAAAATAGGTTGCTCCGTCCTGCAATGGTTATTCTTTCTAAGAAATCTGCTGATTGTGGAAGCGATTAGCATGAGGTAAATGTATAATGACAAGTATTGTCTTTTCAGGTATCCAGCCAAGTGGCGTACTACATTTAGGTAATTATCTTGGTGCAATCAAACAGTGGATAGACTTACAGCATAAATACAAATCTCTTTTTTGTATTGTCGACCTACATGCAATCACAGCAAATAAGCTTCCCGCAAGTGAATTAAAAAGTAATATTTTCAAAACAGCAGCAGCTTATATTGCATGTGGAATAGATCCAGAAAAGTCCATTATTTTTAATCAGTCCACGGTTAGTGGTCATGCAGAACTGGGCTGGCTGCTTGGGTGCTATACACCAATTGGTTGGCTTAATCGCATGACTCAATTTAAAGATAAAGCTGGCGGCGATAAACAAAAAGCCTCTCTTGGATTATATAGTTATCCAGTACTTATGGCTGCAGATATATTGTTGTATCAAACTAAATACGTTCCTGTTGGTGATGATCAAAAACAGCATTTGGAGCTTGCACGTGATATTGCATCAGCTTTTAACAATCATTATAAACTGGATTATTTCATCGTACCTGAAATCTTAACTTTGGATTGCACATCAAGAATAATGAGCTTAAGAGATGGCACAAGCAAGATGAGTAAATCTGACCCTTCAGAATATTCGTGCATTAACCTTGATGATACGGATGATTTAATTGTCAAAAAAATAGAAAAAGCAAAAACAGATTCAATTCTAGGCTTTGATTTTGCTACTTTAGAGTGCCGACCAGAAATAAGCAATTTGATAAACATTTATTCAGTGCTTAGTAATGTAAATGCGGAAAAAGTATGTGAAGAAGTGAACAAACATGACATGAAGCACTTCAAAAAAGAGTTAGCTGATTTAATTATCAGTGTTATATCACCCATACGTGAGAGAATGAATGATCTTTTAAAAGACCAATTCCATTTACGTGAAATATTAAAAAAAGGTACAAAGAAAGCAGCAGAAATTGCAACCCATAATATAAAAGAAATCAAGGATATTATTGGATTTGCTCAATAGACCTCTTGCATAACCTAAGGAATCAATTCAAAATTGTAAAAACAGGCAATAAGGAAATGTTCAAAAAAGTGTGTCAAACCGCATTTTTAACTCAACTCAATTTTCAATCTACCAGGAAAGAAAATATCAAGTTGAGATATAGTTAAAGCCCAATTAGGATAGTCCAATTTTGCTCTGCCTTTTTTATAGCACAATATACCTGTTTGTACAAGCTAGTAAATGAGCCCTTAGTTTTAGTGAATTTTCTAATCTGTCTATGCAGTCCCTCAATAGGGTTGGTAGTATAAATTAGCCTCACGCGAACTTTAATTTTTATATTCCTTCATTAGCATAATATAATTTTGTGCTGATTGTGTAATATGTTTAATTTCTTCATTCGACATTTTTTTGAAGAACTTTGCTGGCCTGCCAGCCCATATTTCCCCACTTTTTATTACTTTTCCATGTGTCACTAGCGAGCCAGCAGCTACCATAGCTTCAGGCTCCACAACTGCATGGTCCATCACGGTAGAGCCCATACCAATAAACGCTTTATCATGCACCATACATGCATGCAACATACAAAAATGTCCCACTGTTACCATATTGCCAATAGTTGTATCACCACCTGGGTTTCTATCCACATGAATTACCGTTCCATCTTGAATATTTGTTCCATCACCTATTTTTATTGATCCAACGTCCCCTCTGACCACACAATTAAACCAGATGCTCGCATCTTTTCCTATTTCAACCTTGCCTATGATATGCGAACCACCTGCGATGAAAGCACTTTCGTCTATTTTTGGTTCATAATCTTTGTATTTTAAAATGTGATACATATTAAGCCCACAGTTTTATGCATATGCTAACCAAAATAAGGTAGGCAGTAAATACATACTTAGATTCCAAGCTACTTGGGTGACAGATGTTCTTGACTTATGCACTTTATGCTCCTAAAATTTTTATTTTCAGCTCTATCTATAATGTCAGTAGCGGTATTAAGTATATTTCAAGTAATATTGGTTGTTGTGTTAGTAATTTTAGTGCTCTTGCAGCCGCCTGGGAGTAGTTCGTTAAGTGGTTTTAGTAATACACAAAAGGGAGTCAATTCGATGATTCCGGTAAAATCTTCTAAAAACCCGCTCAGCAGAATAACGACTATTGTTGCTGGATTGTTTATTATAAACACATTGCTATTGTCAGGATTATATTCAAAAGACGTACATAAAAAATCGATTGCAGAGAAAATTATATTAGAAAAAAAGCAAGAAAGTGAACCTACTTCTGTTCCATTTGAAAATTAATGAAGGAAGCTAAATTTATCTTTGTCACAGGTGGAGTTGTGTCATCGCTTGGTAAAGGCTTAGTTGCTTCAAGCGTTGGTGCGCTTCTTCAAGCTTACGGTTTTAAGATCCGTATCAGAAAACTTGACCCGTATCTCAACATTGATCCTGGGACAATGAACCCAACTCAGCACGGAGAGGTGTTTGTTACCGAGGATGGTGCTGAAACTGATTTGGATCTTGGGCATTATGAGCGTTTTACTGGAATTAAAGCAACAAAAGATGACAATATAACAACTGGTAAGATATATCATGAGTTGTTGAAGAAAGAGAGGCGTGGTGATTATCTGGGCAAAACTGTGCAAGTCATTCCTCATGTGACAGATTTAATCAAATCGTTCATTTTTAATGGTACGGAAGGTTTAGATTTTGTAATATGTGAAATAGGCGGAACTGTAGGTGACATTGAAAGCCAACCATTTTTGGAGGCTATACGCCAAGTTAACTACACATTAGGAAAACAAAGAGTTATCCTTATTCACTTAACTTTAATACCATATCTTACCGCAGCGCAAGAATTAAAGACAAAACCAACGCAGCATTCAGTTCGAGAGTTAAATTCCGCGGGGTTACAACCAGATATTATATTATGCCGCAGTGAGAAAGAAATTTTCGATAATCAGAGAGAGAAAATAGCTAAGCTTTGCAATGTTTCTTTGTCCAATGTGATACCTGCTCCTGATGTGAGTCATATATATGAGTTACCGGTGTTGTATAGCCAATGTGGGCTTGATACGGAAATTTTGGAGCACTTTCATTTAAGTGAGCCAAAACCAAGCTTGATTGAATGGGATCAAATAGTGCATTCCATAAGGCACCCAACACAGGAAGTTACTGTGTCTATAGTGGGAAAATACACCGAATTCCCTGATGCGTATAAATCACTAGTTGAAGCATTAAATCATGGTGCGATTAGTAATAAAGTCAAAGTAAAGATAAATTGGGTTAACTCAAGAGAGAAGGAAGAAAAACCTATAAATGAAAAGCTTATAGGGGAGAAGTTACAGAATTCTCATGCAATTCTTGTCCCAGGGGGGTTTGGTGATGACGGAGTAGAGAGTAAAATATTAGCAATAAATTATGCCCGTACAAATAATATCCCATTTTTCGGAATTTGCCTTGGTATGCAGCTTGCAATTATTGAGTTTGCTCGTAATGTTGTTAAGCTTGAAGATTCACACTCTGAAGAATTTCATAACTGTAAACATCCAATCGTTAAGTTAGCTGGCGATCAAGATGACGATCTTGGTGGAACCATGAGACTTGGGGCATACAAATGTAATATAAATGCAAGCTCTAAAATGATGGATGCATATAGTAACACTACTATTTCAGAAAGACACAGACATAGATACATAATCAATTCAGATTATAAAGATGATTTGGAAAAAAATGGGCTGCTATGCAGTGGCATATCAGAAGATGGAACATGTATAGAGGCAGTGGAGTTAGAGAGTCATCCGTGGTTTATTGGTGTGCAGTTTCATCCAGAGTTTCAATCAAAGCCGTTTTCTCCTCATCCTCTTTTTATATCGTTTATTAAGGCAGCAGTTAATAAAATTTAAAAAAAGAAGATTAGCAAAGGAAAGTGTTCAAGTATCAATATATGGAGCTTGCCATAGAGCAAGCCAAACTTGCTCAAAAAAATGATGAGGTTCCCATAGGTGCCGTAATAGTTAGTGGAAGCAATGTCGTTTCTTCTGCACACAACATATCCAACGATCCAACTGCACATGCAGAGATGTTATCAATCAAGCAGGCATGTGAGTTGCTCTCAACTTCAACGCTTTATGATTCTGACATATACGTAACATTAGAACCATGTCCGATGTGTGCTCAAGCTATTTCCTTTGCCAGGATTAAACGATTGTACTTTGGAGCTTATAATCCAAAAGGTGGAGGAATTGAAAATGGTGCTAAGATATTTCAATTTTGCAGCCATATACCTGAAGTTTATGGTGGGATATTAGAAACAGAATGCTCTTTTTTGTTAAAGGATTTTTTTGAGAAACTGAGAGACATTTGACAAAGCGTCATGCTACTTGTTTTCCGATACAAATTCGTCATCCCGCTACGTGTTAGCGGGATCTATGCTAGGAGATACCGTGACGGTATGACGGTTAAGTAATTCGTCATTCCAGCGCGTGACGCACAACTATACAAACATTGTCCCACCAGCAGGGTGTCATGCAAGTAGCTGACACATAGCTGTACGAACATTCATTTTTGAAGGTAAATTGCACAGCAAATGGTGTCATCCCAGTGCCCAGACACTGGGATCCAGAAATTTTGCTTATAACTGAGCTGATGAGCTAAAGGTAGTTGTCTTACGCTAAAACAAACGTTTTTAATTAAGTTGCATAGAAGCTGGATCCCAGTGTCTGGGCACTTTAGACAATGTTACAAAAAATAATATCATAGAATTCAATAGGATAATCCCTAGAGAATTACTCATCTACAAAAAGGCAAATCGTGTTAATGCTGTTTAGATGTAAAAGATAAGCTAAATCTTTACATGGAATTTAAAACAGTAGAATACCTTTGATTGAAAGAAAGCACCAACTTTATGGGGTGAGCAACTGCAACTACTACCACTAAATCAATAAATCTTAATAGGGGAAAACATTATGAAAACGTCAAAACTGACATTAGTATGTGATATATATGAGTTAACAGATAAAGATAGAAAGAATATACAAAAACTAGCAAGAAAAATAGAAGAAGGGGAAGGTATTGCCGAAAAGTTCAAAAATGGAATATTCAAAAAGTCCAGCTATAACGCAAGCACGATTCTTTTAGCAAAAATAACTTACGAGTATCATGGTAGAGAGGAGACGTTGTCACTACTACATTATGCTATAAGTCATAAAAATAATCAAGCTGTAAAAGATCTTTTAGAAGAAGCCAAAAAACAAAAACTATTAAAGGAAGTTCTGAATGAAGAGATGACCACAAAACATTCAGATGGTCGGGAAGAAATTCATACAATACTTACAGATGCTATATCACGTAGAGACAATGACATGATTAGAGCAGTGTTAAAGATCTCTGAGGAAAATGGTATTTTGAAAGATATTCTAAAAAAGAGAATAATTATAAAACATTCAAATAGCAAGGAAATGACTTACACCCCATTCACCTATGCTGAAGCGTGTGAAAATAGTGAAGCTGTAAGAGAACTGGGAAATATTCTTAATAAGAGAGCAACCCAGCAGCCCACTGTTGTAACAGCCAAAACTACTACAGCTAGAAGTGAAAAAGTGCTTCAAGATACTATCGGTAATATCGAGGCACCGGCTAACGCATATGAAAATAATAATGAAAGTAGTCTTGAAGAATCTATAGAACATAAATATCTTGAGCCATGCGAAAATAGTAATGAAAGTAATACAATAGCTATAGAGCACATCGCTGCTTCAATAGAAAAGCTCGATAATACTGGAATATGCGAAAAAAATGAAACTGCTGTAACAGAAACTGACATACAAGAGCCAAATGCTTCCAACAGCCTTTCTTCTGCTGCATGTTTTGATAATGGATCTAGCAAAGAAAATACTGCAGACAAAAAAGAAAAACCATCAATGCAACAAAGACGAGCAATCTTGGCTGGTAGTGTTGGTGCGGCATTACTAGTCTGTGGTATTGTAGCTTGTATATTGAAAATGTATGCCATAGCGGTGATTGGGGGAATAGTTGGATTAGCGTGTATAGGTTTTGCACTGTACAATTCGTTCAAGCCAAATACCAAGCTCGAGAAAGTGAGAGATGTAGAACAGCCAATTATTGAATCTTCTTTAAACCCAATATAAATCAAAAAAAATGGTCATAATCATCAAGTAAATTTTTTAAAAAAGTAAAATGAGATAATTTCTTTGGAAGAATCTATAAATCATTAACTTATAGCCCTTCTCATAATAATCCAAATTAGGTAAGATACGGATTCATGGCTATGGTGGAAGTCAGTAGGCAAGCAGCGTATAGTGATCGGATTATTGTGAAAAGAGCTATACTATAAAACGTCTCAACTTTCTCTCCACTTTTTCTGGGTAAGGTCACTTAAGTGATAACCTTTGATTATTTATTATTAATGATAGCCCTAGCAATACTAACAACAAACCAACTAGTAAAAACATTATATCAATCATAATAAAATTGGTTAACAATGCACCAATTAAAGGAGATATAATCATGAAAAAGTTTTGAATAGATTCACTGAATGCAGAAACTGAGCCTATTATATTTTGTTCAACTTCCGTCTGTAATAGAATAGCGTATGGTATATTAATAAGTGCTCCTGTTATCCCAAATAAAAGCCATATTAATACATAAAAATATACAGACAAATTTATCTGATAAAAAGCCAATAACCCTAAAAGCAATAATAATAACCCACCAAAGATTTGCCCTGCAGAAATTAATGCAATATATCTAAAACGGGCAATATAAGTAGTAACTATTACTGAACCGACAACACTACCTACTCCAATAGCACTTATTGCTATTGCATATATTGATGCATTAAAATTCATGAATTTGTTTAAAACTATTATATAAAAATCGAATACAAATATTATGGCAAATCTTAATGCACTGTTAATAATAACAACATTTAAAAGTTTATTATTTTTAATTGTATTGCCCACATTTATCAGCTTCTTATATATAAAAGACAATTTACTAACCTTATTATTAGTTAATTTTGTTTCTGTAAATTCCACAGGTAAGCTAATAGCTTTAATAAAGCATGCAGATACTAAAAAAGTGAAGGCATTAACAATAAACAGAAAATCTATATCACAATATAAGATCAACAAACCGCCGAATGCAGGACCAATAATTTTTGCAAATTGGTTCGAGGTATGCAAAAAACCTGATGCTCTTGGCAATAAATCATTAAGAACCATTACTTTTAATGCTATTTGTCTAGAAGGTAAGAAAAAACAACGGCATATTCCCTCTAAGAATAGTAGTAACAAAATTATCTTATAATGATAAGCTGAAAAATACAAAATAATAGATAAAGCTGCTCGAAAAACATCAGAATAAATCAAAATAGGTATTGGATTTTTATTATCTACTGATACTCCTATAATTGAACCAAAAAAGACGCTTGGAGCTGCCATAGCAATCTCAACAATAGCGAGCATTTGTGATGGTAAGCCAATATCATAGATGAATAATGAGGCAATAATGGGTATTATCATCCAATCACCTAAACTGGAAATAAAATCGGCAATAAGTAAGTTGACGTAGTTAGCATTACCGATCAAACGATGGGAGTGTTAAATAAACTGTGTCAAACCGAAAAAAAAGTAATAAATTGATATAAAAAAATGGAGGTTTGACAATGAGTCAGAAAGTAGTAAACAGAACTACCGGTTTGGTAGATTATAAAGAATTAGAAACAAATATCCTGTCGTCTATACGAGAAGGAAGACCGTTGACAGGAAGAGATGGAGCATTAACACCGTTTATAAAAAAGTTGCTGGAGGTAAGCCTGGAAGGTGAAATAGAAAACCACTTGTCGGCTGAAAGCGAAGAGAATAATCGAAGAAATGGGAGGAATGCAAAGACTTTACGTACAAGCGCAGGGTCATTTGAGCTTTTGACGCCAATAAGATAGGGAAGGAAGTTTCGAACCACAAATAGTCAAAAAAAGGCAAACAAACTTACATCCAGAGCTTGAAACGAAGATTTTGAGCACATTTGCCAGTGGTATGGGCTATAGAGATATAGTGTCACATGTTGAGGAAATTTATGATCACAAAATATCGGTGGCAGAGATATCAAGTATTACTGACAAATTGCTACCAGTAATCAACGAATGGCGTAGTCGCCCGCTGCAGTCTGTATATCCGATAGTTTTCATGGTTTTTTAAAGTCAAAGAGGACGGGCATTGCGTAAGTAAATGCATGTATAACATATTAGGCATAGATCAAAATGGCAAAAAAGAAGTATTAGGTTTTTATTTGGCTGAAAGTGAAGGAGCTAACTTCTGGTTGGGAGTGCTAAATGACCTCAAAGAAAGAGGAGTAGAAGATATCCTTATTGCCTGCGTTGATGGGCTGAAAAGCTTTCCTGCAGCTATAAACAGTGTCTTTCCTAATGCGGAAGTGCAGATGTGTATAGTGCATCAGATACGCAACTCACTGAAGTATGTGGCCAGTAAAGATGCGAAGAGTTTTTTGAGCGATTTAAAGAAGGTATATCAAGCTTCAAGCAAGGAAATTGCCGAGAATTATCTGTTGGAATTGGATGAAAAATGGGGCACAAAGTACCCTATGGTTATAAAATCTTGGCAGAATAATTGGGAAAACTTGTCTGGTTATTTTAAGTATTCTGGTCCAGTTAGGAGGATAATCTACACCACCAATCCCATAGAGGGGCTACATAGGCAAATTAGGAAATTCACTAAGACCAAAGGCTCATTTACCAGCATAAATGCCTTGTATAAGCAGGTATATTGTGCTATAAAGAAGGCAGAGGAAAAGTGGACGATGCCTGTACATGATTGGGCATTAACTATCTCTCAACTTGATGTTTTCTTTCCTGGCAGATTGAAAATTGAGTTGAACTAAAAATGCGGTTTGACACAGTTTATTTAACACTCCCTCTTTCTTGTAATTATTAATTAATTTTTTTTGTATTTCTTTTTGTTGTGTTTTTTGTTCTTGCTGATGAGAGGAAGGGATTTCTTTATCTATGTGAATTTGTAAAACCGGCGCACTAGTACTGGTATTAATTATTTCTTGTTGTACTTTTTGCTCTGATTGATTAGAAGTAGGAATTTCTCTATCCGTATAAACAGTCGCACTAGCGCTGGCATTAATTCCTTCTTGTCGTGTTTTTTGCTCTAGTTGATGAGAAAAAGGGATTTCTTTATCCGTATAAACAGTCGCATTAGTGCTGGTATTAATTCTTTCTTGTTGTACTTCTTGCTCTGGTTGATTAGAAGGAGGAACTCTTTTATCTGTACTAAAAATTTCTTCACTAGAAACTTGTTGATCTTCTTTTATATCTTCAGAAATTCCACTAAGGAGTGGTACAAAATGTTGCATGTAATTCACTACTCCTACAGTTTTTTTACTATTATCTATCTTTAATTGATCAAGATTCACATCTTGTATAAAAACTTCTAGATCATCATCATGTGCTGTAATTTTAGTTACTGTAACTTTTTGACTATCTTCCTCTATTGAATAAATATAAAGCTCCACTTCATACTTATCACATATCATTCTCCCTTCAACCCCTGGGCGACCCCATATAGGTGGGCTAGCTTCTGTAGCCATACTTCTAATATCTTTTAAATATCTATCAAAAGATGCAATATTGTCTGGTATAATATTGTTCTGGTTATCTTTCATTACATTTCCGTTTGAACCTATCATAGGTACAGCATATCCTTCAGCAATATTTTTTGTTATTTCATTAAAAACCCATCGTGAGTCCTTTTTGTTTTCAGCATAATCTGCACAATCTTTTCTTAATGATTTTGCGGTAAAACGATAACCAGGTTTTATATTTAACTCATTCAACCCTTGAGCCACGGAGTCAAAAAAGCAATCTCCTGTCTTTATAGCAATTCCTATGTTTAGATTTTTGGGACAAGCATTTTTTAAATTATGCAGTAAATCACTTGATTTTTTCTTTTCTTTGATTTGTCGAAAAAGAGCAATTGGTTCTCTTATATAATTAGGCTCTTTCATATTGTAACCTCAGAATGGTAGCTATATGTTAAGTTTAACACTTTTTAATGGATTAGTCAACCTTTGCAGGCTAAGGTTATGCTCGACTGTAGGCATCACCTGCTTTTCTTGAGCTACTGCGTATCTTATACGTACTGCTATTTATCACATTCATAATTAGATTCGTTTACGTTGTCAAGTAAAAAAATAAAATTTTATAGCAAATTAATCGCTGAAGCTAGTTTTTGCTTGCGACTTAATTCATCTACTTTTTTGCGTAATACATTCAAATCAGTTGCTCCTACAAACAGACTATCCCTAATTATTAAAAAAGGTGTGCCCCCTACTCCCAAATCTCTTACTAGGAGCTTACTGCCATTTATCATTTGCTCAATTTTGTCCGCGTTATTTTTCATGGAATTATTAAAATCGTCCTCATCAATCCCTATGCTTTTCACTATATCCAATATGCTTTCGTCTGAAAATCCTCCTTTGTGACTTAAAGCAGAATAGTGAAAGTCGAAATATTTTTCTTTATCAATAAAGTAAACAGCTAAAGCGCTTTTTGCTGCACTTAAAGAGTCATTACCAAGTATTGGAGCATCCCTAAAGATATACTTAATTTTACCGTCGTTAATTAACTGTTTTATATCGTCTTTTATAGTCTTGCAATATCCACAAGAATAGTCAAAGAAACCTACAGCTATAACACTACTATTTTCATTTCCGGAGTAAGGATAAGTAAGGTCAAATATTTGATCCTTGTATTGTGAAATTTTACTTTTGGTCACATTATCTCGAGCAGCGTAACTACTTTTAATCGACTCCTCTTTGAGAGTTTTTACGATCTTATCAAAATTTCTACTTATATAATTATCTAATTTCTCACCTATATAATCATCGCTTAGCATTTGGCTGCGATTTGAAAGCCAATTGTTTATTACTGGTAAACTTGCTACTGCCAGTATAAGGATCAATAAAAACGATATTCTAGACATACAATTTATTTAAAAACCTACAACATAAAACTTTAGTACACATTTATCTGTATATTAAAAGAAGCATCTAATATTAATATATGAAAACATTTATATCAAGTGTATTTTATAACCAGTTTTGCCTCAAATGCAAACTTTACGTACAATGGAACTCAAGCACATTACTGAAAAGCTCATCAGAAGACTTGGTGATGCAAATGACCAAACCATCGCCAGAATAGCCAATTATGAGATGCTCTATCTTTTACCGCCGCGTATAACAACTGTAAACATGGCGGTAAAAAAAGTTGATCATCTTATAACCGCCGTGTATAATGCTAACAAATGCGGCGGTAAATTATATGAGCGAACCAATAATTGGTAGAGAAAAGGAAATAGCCATTCTAGAAAGTAAACTTCTCTTTTCCCCATTTGCTGAGTTTATTGCAGTGTATGGTCGGCGTCGTGTGGGTAAGACGTACCTAATAAAACAATTTTTCAGTAAACATGCCGATGTTTTATTTGAACAAACAGGTCTTAATAATGGTACTATGCAGGAACAACTTGCAATTTTTACACAGTCGTTATCAAATACTTTTTATAAAGGTGCAAAAATGGCTTTGCCTGAAGTGTGGCTGGATGCATTACAACAATTAACACTTGCTATTGATAACACACATGAGAATGAACACATTGTCTTATTTTTTGATGAACTTCCATGGTTAGCTACAAGAAAGTCTCGTTTTCTAGAAACGTTAGAATATTTTTGGAATATACATTGGACAAACCGAAAGAAGCTTATCTTGGTTGTATGTGGTTCAGCAGCTTCTTGGATGTTGGAAAATATAATTTATACCAAAAGGGGGGTTGCATAACCGCATTACCGCAAGGATACCTTTGCAGCCTTTTAACTTACGTGAAACTAAAGAGTATCTAAGATATTTAGGAATCAACCTTAATCACCAGCAGATATTACAGATCTATATGGCTATTGGAGGAATACCACATTACCTTAAGGAAGTAAGTAAAGGATTATCAGCAGCACAAAACATTAATATGATCTGTTTTCAGAAGGGTGGTTTGTTATTTGATGAATTTGATATGTTGTTTCACTCCTTGTATGAAGAGCCAGAGACATATCTAAATATCATTCGTGCGATTGCAAAAAAGCCAAAAGGGATAAGCAGAAAAGAACTTATAAAAGCGACTAAAATCACTGAGGGTGGTCGCTTAACTGCTAAATTAAGGAGTTTAGAAGAAGCAGGATTTATTGGTGGTTTTTTACCATTGAACAAGGGAAAGAGAGGAGTATATTACAGGGTAATGGACGAGTATATATTATTTTATCTAACGTGGATTGAGCCGTTTAAGGAAGTAACAAAAAGGGCAATAATAAGTGATGCTCACTATTGGGAGTTAGCAATAAAGAAACCAGCTTGGCAAACATGGACAGGGCAAACATTTGAAGCAGTGTGTTTTAAACATGCCAATGTAATTAGAAAAAAATTAGATATAGAGCATATAGCAGTTATATGTGGAGATTGGCAATATCAACCAGAAAAATACAGTAAAGAGTCTGGTGCTCAAATAGATCTAGTTTTCGATCGAGAAGATGGATGTGTAATGCTCTGTGAGATAAAATATAGTGATAAACCTTATACAGTAACAAAGGAATTTGTCGAACAATTAAAAAGAAAAGAAGCAATTTATAGAGAAAAAACGAAATCAAAGAAGCAAATATTCTGGGTGTTAATTGCTGCAAATGGAGTTTCTGAGAACCAATATCTAAAAGATACGATACATCATGTGATTACACTAGAAGACTTGTTTTAAGTTATTTTAAATTTTAATATGTACACCAACTTACGCGACTTCATTAAAGCCTTAGAAGAAAAAAAAGATCTGATTAGGATTAAGGAGGAAGTTTCAACAGTTCTTGAAATGACAGAAATTCACCGTAGGGTTTTGTCAAATAAAGGACCAGCTATCATCTTTGAAAATGTTGTCACGGAAAACGGTAAAAATTCGATTCCAGTTTTGGTGAATTTATTTGGTACTATTAAGAGGATTGCATTGGGGTTGAACATAAACCCTGGTGAACTAAGAGATCTTGGTAAACTTTTAGCATTTTTGCGATCACCTGAGCCACCAAAAAACTTCAAAGATGCCGTGAAAATGTTTCCTTTACTAAAAGTTGTATTGTCGATGCGAAGTAAAGTTGTGAGCAAGGCTCCATGTCAAGAAGTGGTGCTAACTGGGGATGAGGTGGATCTTAGTTTGCTACCTATTCAAACATGCTGGCCAAATGAACCTGCACCACTTATCACCTGGCCAATTGTGGTGACAAAAGGCCCAACGGAAGACAAGCAAGATAATTTCAATCTTGGAATATATCGTATGCAGGTTATAGATAAAAAAACGACTCTAATGCGCTGGCTTGCACATCGTGGTGGTGCAGGTCACCACAAACGATGGAAAGAGAAGGAACAAAATATGAAATTTCCTGCTGCTGCTGTGATCGGTAGTGATCCTGCAACAATTATTGCTGCGGTAACTCCAGTGCCAGAAACATTGTCAGAATACCAATTTGCTGGGTTGCTGCGCAAAAAACCGCTTGAGCTTGTAAATTGTAAGACTATTCCGCTTCAAGTGCCAGCTCATGCAGAGATTGTTCTGGAAGGCTATGTAAGTTTGGATAGATATCAAGATGAAGGGCCATACGGAGATCACACCGGCTACTATAACTCTGTTGAGCAATTTCCAGAATTTAATATTACTGCAATTACTATGCGCAAAAATCCAATTTATCTCAGCACTTTCACTGGCAAGCCACCTGATGAACCATCAATTCTTGGTGAAGCGCTCAACGAAATCTTTGTGCCCATTCTTATCAATCAATTTCCAGAGATAGTGGATTTTTATCTACCACCAGAAGGTTGTTCATATAGAATAGCGGTGATATCGATAAAAAAGTCTTATCCAGGGCAGGCAAAAAGAATTGTTATGGGCATACTTTCCTTTCTAAAGCAATTTTTATACACGAAGTTTATTATCGTTGTTGATGATGATATAAATGTACGTGATTGGAAGGAAGTGATGTGGGCAATATCAACGAGAATGGACCCTGTGCGTGACACAATCACAATAGAGAACGCACCTATTGATTATTTAGATTTTGCTTCCCCTGAAAGTGGACTTGGAGGTAAAATGGGATTTGATGCAACAAATAAAATCCCGCCTGAAACCAAACGAGAATGGGGAGAGAAAATTAAAATGAGTGAGGAAATAGTAAGAAAAGTCACGGAGAAGTGGGAAGAATATGGATTGACAGGTGATTAAATTATGATGTAGCCTATCGCCGTATATCCGGGGGTGGGTTGTTGTGAGGCTTTTTCACTTTTTATTCTTGTTAATGTGTTTTTCTCTGTATTACTATGCGGGTTTTATATTTTCGCCCTGCCCAAAAGCTACGGTTTGCTTTTCACCTGGAGAAGATTGTGCTGTACCGATAATCAGCGTAATAGATCAGTCTAAAAAATCTATCTTAGTTCAAGAATATACATTTACTCTTGGAACAGTTGCAAAATCTTTGATTAATGCTAAAGAACGCGGTGTTGATGTTAAAGTCATCTTAGATAAATCGCAACTCTACTCAAAATATAGTGTTATAAATGAATTATTTTCAGGTGGAGTACCAATTTGGATCGATGATAAGCCAAAGATTGCTCATAATAAGATAATGATTGTTGACAATCAAAAAGTCATCACAGGGTCATTTAACCTTAGTAAGACAGCTAAAAAAGGAAATGCTGAAAATTTATTAATTATTACAGATTATCCTGAATTGATTCAGCAGTATGTGAAAAACTGGGAGGCACGAATGTCACAATCTTATAAATACGCTCCCAACTAATCGAGAGCGCTTGCTTAAAATCAGTTCTAAAAACAGCAAGAGAGAGCTTTTTTGATTGATTGACATAATGATTATGATATAATGAACTAAAAGTTTAAGGAATAAAGTAATGGATTATATAAATGATGCTGACGGTAGCTACACTGCCATTCATGATTTTTTTCAAAACAACGGTGTTGGAGATTACAAAGTTCAATGCAGTTATGGTGGGGTGCCGTATGCTACTGATGAGTACGTGCATTCTGGCGATAAATTTTGGAGTAATAATTTCATAGACTCACATTTTGGCAGGGAAATAAAAATGTATCCTCAAAGTGAACTTTTAGCTAAAGAATATGCTGGAAATACTTTGCCAGTTTCAATATCACTAGATAAGGATTTAATAAAAATGAAGGAATGTCAGAAAAAAACGAAATTTGTGGAACTAGAAAGGGAGTCAGGTGATTTAGTGTATGATAAGCAAAAGCATGTAAAGTGTTACACAACAAAGCTATCATATGATGATGTACATATTTACAATAACGATAAAGTTTCAACATTTAGCATAAAATACGACGTGCCAAATGATCCGAAATACAGTTTAAATATAACATTTACAAAGGTTAATGATAATAAACCAGGATTTTGGCAAAAATTTAAAAACATTTTTTAACCTGACCGTTCACTGGTTTTTACTCAATCAATCAATTACATTCTGTAATATTTGGGACGTCAAAAATTGACTTTATTTTTCTTGAGCTTTTTTTAATTTAAAATAAATACAGAAGCTTGTATCTTGAAATTTGCTGCAAGTGCAATTGCTTTCTAGCTATCTTTTATGGTATCTGTTCAGCTAAGCGGTGTGAGAGATAATATAGCTAAACTGACTTAGATTTACCGATAATTTGAAAAACAAAAATTCGTCATTCCGCTACTTGTTAGCGGAATCTATGCTGAGATACCGCGGCGGTATGACGTAGGAAAACCTTTCTTGGGTTAGCTATATCAGTTAATATTAAATTTTTATAATTAAAAAATATGCTATTTTTTAAAACTTTCATTCTCCTTGACTCTGTCAACTTCACAAAACAACTCTTGGACCAAATGTATCTGGCATAACACCTTTTGGTAACTTGCTACTTCTTTTTTTTCCGCATCTCCAACAACGGCCATTGATATTCCACTACATAAGGCTTAATTTTTGGTAGATCAACTTTTTTATGAATAATACTATGCTTCTCCTTAAATTGACCATTTCCCCTAAACGCTATTAGCTTCCTTAAAACTTACATTAATGCCTATTTTGCCTAAACTGAAGCGTCTTTTCCAATTTTTTCTAGCATCAACTCAGCAGCTTTTTGTTCAGCAATCTTTTTACTAGAAGCACATGCAGAAACTTTACCATAATCTTCTATGCAAACTGATATAGTAAATTCAGGATTGTGTGCTGGTCCAGTTTGTTTTACAAGCTCATACTCTGGTAAAGGCAATTTGTTTTTCTGAGTCCACTCTTGCAGTGAGGTTTTAGGATCTTGAGGGGGGTCAAGCATGCTTTTAGCTAGCTTTTCCCAATATTGGGTAATAAATTTTTCAACATTTTCAAGTCCGCCATCAATATAAATTGCACCTATTAGTGCTTCAAGCGAGTTTTCTAAATTTTTTAGGTTACATCTTCCTCCATTGCAGCGTTCACTATTATTCATGATGATAAAGCTGCCTAATTTTATTTCTTTAGCAACATTAGCAATGGTGTTGCCACAAACTAAATCCGTCTTTCTTTTTGCCAATGCTCCTTCTTTTTCTTCAGGAAATAGTTTAAACAGTATGGCAGATACGACCATATTCAAAACACTATCGCCCAAAAACTCTAGTCTTTCGTAGCTTACAATCTGGTTTTTGCTATTCCTTTTATTTACGCTTGGGTGAGTTAGTGCCTCTTCTAATATTGCATAATTTGTAAATTTATAATCAATGATCTTAGATATTGCATCATTCAAACTCTTCATACCCATTATTTAAAAGAAAAGCACTTTCTACCACCTTTATACCAGAGAATTAGTCTTATTTTATTAAAATAATACCACCAACTTCCAAAATTAATGTATACAACCCACCACCTCACTAATGTTACTAAATCCATCTCTCCTTATTAGTTCTGCAAGTTCTAGATTAATTTTGTTTACAACTTGAGGTCCGTGGTATATGAGAGCAGTGTACAACTGCACCAAAGAGGCTCCTGCCTTTATTTTTTTATATGCATCAGCACCACTTGAGATTCCTCCGCACCCTATCAATAATATTTTGCCCTTAGTAAATTTGTACATATCGCCCAATAACTCGGTTGAAAGTTTGAACAGTGGTTTGCCACTCAATCCGCCACTTTCGTTGTGGTGGGAATGCAGATTATCTCTACTTACCGTAGTGTTGCTTACTGTTAATCCGTCAATCTTATATTCCAACGCAAGCTCAGCGATATTTTCTTTCGTTTGCTGATCTATATCTGGTGAGATTTTTAATATTATTGGTATGGATTTAGAATTATCAATTGATTTCCGGATGGATTTCAACAATTTCGATAATTCTTGCTTATTGTGCAGATTGCGTAAATTAGGCGTGTTTGGAGACGAGATGTTCAGCACTATATAATTGCTTTTTCCATATACCATCTTTATTAAATCAACATAATCACTAATTTGGTCTTTCGATGCACTATTTTTTCCTATATTTATGCCAAAAATGCAGTCATCAAGCTTGGTTTCATCTATTTGTTTAAGAAAATAGTCTATTCCTTTATTGTTAAATCCCAATCTGTTAATTACCCCTTGATCTTTAATTAACCGAAAAATTCTTGGTTTTTTGTTTCCATATTGTGGATTACGAGTTACAGTACCAGTTTCAATAAACCCAAAACCAAATGAAAGCATAGGCCTTATAACTTCTGCATTCTTGTCAAAACCTGCAGCCAGGCCCACGGGGCTTCTGAGCTTATTACCAAAAAAATTCACACTCAAAGATTCTGGTAGCTCTATAGGATTCTTATAAGGTATTTTCTTTAATGCCATGATTGCCAAAGAGTGAGCAACTTCAGGCGGCAGTAAAAACAATAAATTACGTAATATCATTTTGTAAAACACTTTGCTTATTTTTAGTTTATTTTTTACCATGAAACGCTATAAGAGTATAACCATAACTTGAAAAGAAATTGATTTTACTTATGAATAATGGACAAGCTTTCTCTATAGGTTACACACTTAAAGCTACTGTTGAATTGAGCAACTTTTACAAGATATAGAAAATGAAAGAGGCCGGGACCGGAATTGAACCGGTATAAAAGGATTTGCAGTCCTCCGCATAAGCCATTCTGCCACCCAGCCGTTTTTTATGTGTAGATATCCATTATATCTTTTAGCATAGATAAAGCTTCCTCCCTTTTGCGTTGAAAAGTGTTACGTCCAATGATTGAACCATTACCACCTCCCTGCTTAATTTCTTTCGCTTCATTGCATATGTCATCTACTTCCTTCGATTCGCCACCAGAAAAAACTACTATTCTTTTCCCTGCAAAGCAAGATTTTTTAATATATTCAATTCTTTTAGATAATGATTCAATATTTTCTGTTTCTATCTTTTCTTTTTCCAAATATCTAGTTGGAAGCTTTACTTTGATTATATTAGCGCCAAGTAAAGCTGCTATGTGCGCAGCATAGGCAATAACATCAACTGCTGTTTCACCTTCTTTGGAAATTCCTTCACCACGTGGATAAGACCATAGCACTACTGCAAGCCCATAAGATTTGGCTTCAGCTACGATTTCACGGGCTTCTTCCATCATATCAAAACACTTAGCAGAACCAGGATATATAGTAAATCCAACAGCCAAGCAGCCCAAACGCAGTGCATCTTTCACAGAAGAGGTTATTGCTTGATCAGAAGTCAGATTTTTTGAATGTAAGGAGTTGGAACTATTAAGTTTCAAAATAAGTGGGAGCATTCCAGCATAAGTTGAAGCACCAGCTTCAATCATACCAAGTGGAGCAGCATATGCACTTACTCCCGAATCAACTGCAAGCTGAAAATGATAATGTGGGTCATAAGCATCAGGGTTAACTTCAAAGCTTTTTATTGGCCCGTGCTCAAATCCTTGATCTACTGGCAGAATCACTAACTTGCCAGTACCGCCAAGCTTTCCATGCATGAGAATACGAGTAAGATTTGCTTTTACCCCGGGGTTTTCACTTTCGTAGTAGCTTAGGACTTGTTTTACTTTATCACTTATCACTATAATTCAAATTAAATTTAAGTTATAAATTGTAACAAAGATGAAGTTCAATACAAGGATTTTAAACTATATTAAAAGCAATTTTATTTTCTACTTTATTCATATAGATTCTTAATTTCTTTCCTTTTATTAATTTGCGATTCAGTATTTCTTCCGCTAAGTAACTTTTTATCTCTTTTTCAATAAGTCTCTCTATCGGACGTGCTCCCATTTCCTTACTATAACCCATTTGTACAAGATAAGATTTCACTTCATCCTCTACCAAGCAGTTTATGCCTTTTTGCGTCAGTTGCTTTTTCAGTTCTAGGACAAATTTATCCACAATATGCAAAATCACATCCGTACTTAAGTCAGAAAAAGAAATAATCGCATCAAGACGATTACGAAATTCAGGGCTAAAAACCTGTTCTATTGCTTTTTCGCTATCACCAATGTTAAAATTTTTATGCCCAAAGCCAACAAAACTTTTGCTGCGTTCAACTGCTCCTGCATTAGTTGTCATAATTAAAATTATATTGGAAAAGTTAACTTTACGTCCGTAAGTGTCTGTAACACAACCATAATCCATAATTTGTAGCAATATATTATAGATATCGCTATGGGCCTTTTCAATTTCATCAAGCAGCACAACACTATATTGATTGTTAGATACAGACTCTGTGAGTAATCCACCCTGATCATAACCTACATATCCAGGAGGAGAACCAATCATCCTTGATATCGTATGAGATTCAATATATTCGGACATATCAAAGCGTATAAGATTCATGCCCATGCTTTCTGCTAATTGTTTTGCTAGCTCGGTTTTACCAACACCGGTTGGCCCTGCAAAAAGATAATTTGCTAAAGGCTTATTGTAATTTCTCAACCCAGATTTAGCAATTTTAATAGAATTAACAAGAGATTCTATTGCCTGCTCTTGGCCAAAAATCACCTTTTCTAGATTAGCTTTTAAAGACTTTACTTTCTGCAAATCATCAGATTCAGATCCGCAAGGCACATTTGTAATTCTAGTAATGGTATTCTTAATATCTCTACTATTTACAATTTTACCCCTGTTTCTTAGCAATTTACAATATGCCCCTGCCTCATCAATAACATCAACCGCTTTATCAGGTAATATTCGCCCAGTAATATACTTATGCGAAAGTTCAGCAGCAGACCTAATGGCATTCTTTGTATAATATACTCCATGATACCCTTCATAGTAGTGCTTTATACCATCTAGTATCTTTATCGTTTCATTAACAGAAGATTCTTTAACATTAATTTTTTGAAACCTTCTCGCTAGTGCTTTATCTTTTTCAAAACTAGTGCTGTATTCTCTATATGTAGTTGCACCTATACAACGCAGTGTACCTCTTGCAAGCGCAGGTTTGAGTAGGTTACCTGCATCAAGAAAGCTACCACTTGTAGAACCTGCTCCAATGATAGTGTGTATTTCGTCAATAAAAAGGATAGCACCTGGTTTTGCCTCAATCGCTTTTATTATAGATTTTATTCTCTCTTCAAAATCACCTCTGTAGCGTGTCCCTGCAAGGAGTGATCCTAAATCCAAAGCATAAATTATACTGGACCTGAGCGCACTCGGAACACTGCCTTCAATGATCTTGAGTACCAAACCCTCAACTATTGTTGTTTTGCCAACACCTGGGTCTCCAACATATAAAGGGTTGTTTTTTCTACGCCTCAATAATATTTCTATAGTGCGATTTAATTCATAATCACGACCAATAACATAATCTATTTTTTTGCTTCTTGCATAGTCATTTAAATTTTTACAATAACTTTGTAGAACTTCCTCATCTTTTAGTAGCTCACCTTTATTTACTGTAGTAGGAGCGTCATTATTTTTATCAAGTTTTACTTTATGATTGGTGGTGTATTCATCTATATCGCTCAAGTATTTCATATTAGATATATGGTAAATCAAATTGGAATCTTTCACACTTTGTTTCTGCAATAGATCTTCAACGTATAAATCTTGCCCAGACAAAATTTCTACTAGAACACTTGCTCCATTTATTTCTTTTTTTCCCAAGCTATGAGCCCGTATTATTGCTCTGTGTATTATGCATTGAAACATTGAGCTAGGTTTAACTCCACTGATAATCAATTCAGAACTGCTTTGTAAAAACCCTTTTATATTATTATTATAATCATTAGCCTTAATATTGCATCTTGATAGAATGTTATCCATATTGATGATTTCATCGGCTCTGATATTACATCTTGATAAAACGTAATTTACATCCACGTCTTTAGTTAACGCCAGCAATAAATGTTCTACTTTCGCATATTTTAGATTAAAATTAGAAGCAATGAGTAGCGCTCTATTCAAACTTGCCTCTAAGTTTTTGGAAATCATCTCCTATTCTCTTTAAAAGTGGGAACTCATATATAATGAATAGCACACAATTATTAAAAAAATTGAAATCCAGCAGTTCGCTGTAGCCAATTTGAATCCCCACTCTGGATCTACGTCATAGCACCGCGATATCTCAACATAGATTCCGCTAATGAGTAGCGGAATGACGAGTTTTACGCTTATCAAGTTGTAGGTAAATCCTATTTAATATGCTTTTTCTAGTACTCTGCTTTTCTTCTTAAATGCATTGATCTTTTTTCTACCGTATTTAGTCTTTAACGTACTTGGCCTTTTAAAGACCTTTTTGCTATTACGTTTTTTAAATTGCACACTACAATCAAAATTTGGCTCTCCTTCTTTGTCTGCCAATGCAGGCAGTCTTCTCTTATCTTGAGGTGTAACAAAAGATAGCGCATGCCCTTCAGCTCCAGCACGTGCAGTTCTGCCTATACGATGAATATAGTCAGCTTGCGATTGTGGTGCATCATAATTGATAACATGTTGAATGTGGGGAATATCAAGGCCGCGAGAAGCAACATCTGTTGCAACCATGATTTGATTGCGGCCACGACGAAAAGAATTAATGACCCTTTCGCGCTTGTGCTGCCTTAAATCACCATGAATTGCTAAAGCGCTATAGTCATCTTTGTGCAATCTGCTAGCTAGCTGATCCGCTCCTTGCTTTGTTTTGACAAAGATAATGATTGATCCTTCGCGCTGACATAGTTGTGTAACAAGCTTTTCATATTTTTCTGATTCTGATGCATAAACAATCTCTTGCTTAATTTTTACAGAAGTTGTAGTCTCACAATCAACAGAAATACGTTCTGGTCGATTAAGGTACTTCTCAGTAAGTTTAACTATATCACTAGGAAGAGTTGCAGAAAACATAAGAGTCTGCCGTATTTTTGGCAGATATTTCATGATCCCTTCAATTTGAATTCCAAAGCCCATATCAAACATACGATCCGTTTCATCAAGCACAAGAACGCTAACATTGCGAGTAATCAAAGTTTTACGCTCAATATGGTCTATAATACGACCAGGAGTACCTATTACAATTTGTGGTTTTTTCTGAAGCTGATTTAGCTGCCTAAAAATAGGCTCACCACCAATCAATAAAGCGACCCTTAGTGCAGAATTTTGAAATAAGAGTTTTCTTATCTCATTTGTTACCTGATGCGCAAGCTCCCTGGTTGGCACGATGACTAAAGCTGAACCAGTGTTAGGCTCATTCAGCAACTTAGCAACCAACGGAATAGCAAATGCCAAAGTTTTTCCAGTTCCCGTTTGAGCAGACCCAAGAATATCTTTACCTTGTAGCGCTAAGGGAATCGCTTGTATTTGAATCGGAGTTGGGACGAAAAGATTATTTTTATCTAGAGCTTGTGTAAGCGAAGCTGGGAGACCCATCTCATAAAAATTATTCACAATACGTTAACCCTATTAAAAGACTTCATAATAGATTAATCTTCCAATCTTAAATTTATTGCAGATTTTTTATCTTCTCCGTTTCTACCACGCTCCTCTTTAACCTCATAACTCACCCTTTCTCCTTTTATCCCCTTCTCTTTATTCTCTCCTTTAAGTGTCTCAGGCCTTATTCCTGAACGTTCCAACGTGCTAATATGTACAAAAACGTCACCCCCTTTACCTTCTGGCTTGATGAAACCATAGCCTTTTTCGGCATTAAACCATTTTACATTACCAAATTCCATTTAAACAACTCCTAAATTATTAATTAACATTACTAATGTGATGAAAAACTTTGAAATTACGATTGAGAATGCTTTAAGCTTAGCTATTGAAACTAAACCTTTATACTCCATAGTCTATTCTTAACATTACATGACAATAATACACAATTGTTGTACTTAATGCAAATAAATTTTTTAATCGTTAAGCGAACCTGCAACCGTCATTTCGCTAACTTTAATCGTTGGTGAATTAAATTGCCCACAAAAAGTTAGATCATCTGCAACGACTAAATTGCTAAACATATCCTTTAAATTGCTAGCAATGGTAATCTCATGTATTGGATACGTTATTTTTCCATTTTCTATAAAAAATCCGGAAGCGCCTTGGCTGTAATCGCCATTGATTAAATTAACACCAAAACCAAATAAATCAGTTACATATATTCCCTCTTTCACTTCCTGAATTAATTCTTCAAACGATACATTACCATTCTCAATGTAGAGGTTACTAGCTGCAGGAATAACTGCAGCATTACTTGCACGAGTTGCACTTCCGGTTGTTTCTGAGTCTAATTTTCTAGCCGAGTATAAGTCTAAAATCCAATTTTGTAATATTCCGTTTTTTACAAATATATTTTTCTTGCTAGTTATCCCTTCTCCATCAAATGGTCTCGATGCTATGCCTCTTGGCAACAATGGATCATCGACAATATTAATTCTATCGTTGAAAATCTGAGCGTTTAAACTACCCCTCAAGAAAGAACTGTTGCTTATAATACTGCTCCCATTTATAGCAGAAGCAAAACTTTTTACTAGCCCTTTTGCTGCTCTTTTTTCAAAAATAACTGGAAATTTACCAGTTTTAATTGTACGTGAATTCAATTGATCAACTGCTCTTTTTGCTGCTTCTTTTCCCATTAACTCTGGCAACTTTAAATCACTAAAATTACATGCTATATCATAATCGTAACCAACCTTCATTTCACTTTCTCTTCCAGCAACAACAGAGACCTGATTAGCAAAGGTTGATTTACTAAACGAGCCAATAAAACCAGAAACAGTCGATAATACTGTATTCACTAAAGCGTATGAAGAAGAGGCTCCTTCAGAATTAGTGATACTCTTATGTGCAAGGGCTGAATTTTCTGCAGCTTCAGCAATTTCTTTTAGGTTATCAACGGTTACAACATTATTATCTGAGATACTTAAATCTGCAGAAGAGATATAATTACTACCATTTACAGCAAAATTAATGCAAGGATCTTCTGGCGCATTCTTTGCCATTTCTACCACTTGGCTTACCGTATCACTAAGATTATTCAAATCGTTTGTAGAAATATACGCAGCTTTGTTTTTACCTGCTATAGCTCTGATTCCTACAGTGCAATTTTTAGATTGTGATATTTGCTCAATTTTTGATAGACGCTGAGAAACTGAAGTCTTATTAGTTTCATATATTGTAACTTCCGCATCTTGATTCTGCTTTTTTATTAATTTAGTGATATCTGCTGCAATATTTAATATATTCATTTTCTATTCCTTAGATTTTTATAAAGACTCTGCACCACCTATAACTTCAATTAAATCAGTTGTAATTGCTGCTTGACGAGAACGATTATAAAGCAATGCTAGTTTGTTCAGCATCTCTTTAGTGTTTCTGTTTGCTGATTCCATAGCAACCATTCTAGCACTATTCTCACTTGTTGCACTTTCAAGTAAAGCAGAGTAAAGAGCAATTACAACGTAATCCTGAATCAAAGATTTTAAAATAAATTCAATATTTTGTGGTTCATACTCATAGCCGTAATCTGTTGTTGGACCAGCCAGAGAGTTATCAATCAAGGATGAGTCTTTACTCCATGGTTTTATTGTTTCCAACATTGGTTTTTGCGTGAAGGTATTATAGAATTTACTATAAAAAACTTTAACTTTATCGTATTTACTTAGATCTATACCACCAACCAAAGCTTCTACGTGCTTTAACGTGATCCCCTTACTATTTTCAATTTTTAAGATACTTTTAGAGTCAAACCTATTTTTACCTACATCAAAAGCTTTTTTACCAAGAAATACAATATCTACTTTTTTGCCATTTGCGATTGACTTATTTACACGCTCTTGACTAAATTTGACAATAGAAGAGTTAAAGTTGCCGCACAAGCCACGATCAGACGCAACAATGAATACTAGGTAAGAACCGTCATTACTGATATTTAGAATTTTTGCCAGTAATTTTTGATCAACTGATAGCATTAATGAAGAAATAATGCTATGCAGCTTAGATATATATAATTTTGAATTTGATAATTTCTTTTGGCTTTGTAATAACTTTGCTGCAGAAACCATTTGCATTATTTTCGTGGTTTTCTGTACAGACCTAATATTCTTAATTCTTAAGGATAATTCCTTTAAGCTCTTCATTTTGTATACAACCCTGATTTATTAAAATATATAATTGTTAGTGTCTAAAAGCAAGTTTTTTTGACATTAGAACCAAGTCTAACTAAAAAACTTGCAGGTTTATTATTTTGAAATAAGGGTTATATTAAGAGATCTACTCCAAAAATTGTTCAATAGAGGTCTTTGATGGTAATTTCCCATATATTATTATCATCACACTTTGTGGAACCTTATAATATATAATAAACGCAATTAAAACTATTGCAATTTGAACATTTATGATCCCATTGCTTTAGTTCTCTGTTACAATTTTTACACTTCCAGCCCGGATCAGGCAAAGCTTCTGAGCCCATCTTGTTTAGCCAATAAATTACCTTGTCGTGTTCTTGCAATGTAACCTTAAGTTGTATTACAATAAAGTAGATTGACATGTAATTAGCCTTTTTCATAGCAGTGTCTAAATATTGACTTGCAAGATCATATTTACCTGAACTCATTGAGGACAAAGCAAGTAAACAGTAACTAAAATAATAATCAGGGCGTAAGTTGTATAGTCTTTCAGCACCTTTACTATTTAAATTGATGTACATTTTAGCTGACTGAGGAGTAGGATTTACTGCATATTCTGCCTCTAGCACTGCAGAAGCTTTTCTGATTTTTCCAAGTTTAATATATAATTCTGCCTTTAAATAATTAATGGGCCGAAAAGTTGCATAATAACTTTGTGCTCTGAGTAAAGACTTTATAGCCCCTTTAAAATCCCCTTTACTTTCATATTGTTTTGCCAAAGCACAATAAAAAACTGCAAACATTTCTTTATGGTCAAAGGGAAGAAAAATATTGAACTTAACTGCTTCCCTCAACTTCAAAATTGCATTAATCCAATCTTCTTTCAATATGCAATGCTCTATTTGAAATGGAATAGATAGCATTTTATCATTAATTGAACTAGAGCAATATTCTATAAATTTTTGAAAGACTACTTTTTCTTGTTTGAGGTGAACAATCAGCTTATTGGCCAGAAGTAGAGCTAAGTTACGATTTTTATTTGCAACGTTTGTTAAACCGTTACTGAAAAAGCTGTAATTTCCCGTCTTACCTGAGTTAAAGAGCTTTATTAAAGATAACTTATCACTCTTCTCATTTAGACTTTTAACTAGCTTTTCAGCATTCTCTATATTGTCTAAGTCTATGCTAAAAAAAGCTTCAAAGAGAAGCAATTCTTCCCTATCCCTTCTTCTATTTCTTATGTCGGCAAATGTTGATAAAATGGAGGAAAAAAAGCGTACAAGTGTAATTAATAAAAATAATAAAACTACACAAGTAAAAATAATGAAATATAGATCAATACTTATAGTGTAATTGCCTAATTCCAATTTTATTACTTCACCACTTACCTTGACCCATATGCCAAATAAAAACGAAAGAGCGAAAATTATAAAATAAATCATGAGATATATTGTAATAAGTGATGATATATTGTTGAAATATTCTTAGAAGCTACAATAAAACCATTCAATTTATTCAGCCATGGCTTGAATTCTGAATGCGTTAAATTGCTTACTGTAACAGTTATATTTTGCCAATCATTATCGTTTATTGACTCCTCAATTTCTGCGAATTTTGCCCTTAATGGGTCATTTTTATCTTGTATTCTAATCCAGTTTGAAATGATTTTTTTAGACAATGTACTTTTATTGTAGTTAATAACAGCAATGGTCTTCTCAAAAGATAACTTCAACTCACGTAAAGTATCTACCTCTTTCAAACTTTCCAATTCATTTACTGCATTTTCTATCTCTGGATCATCAAGCTCTGATATCAAAGGCTTTATTGAATTTATATGATTATCAAATTTTGCTTCTCGCAATAACGAATTCTTCATTTTAACTACAAGTAGCAGCAATCTTGCGAGGTTCTTATACCTTGAGCTACCATCACCTTGCTCACATTGAGTGTGCAGACCTCTCTTTAAGTCAAATATCTTTTTTTCTACCCTGGATTGATTAACTTCAAGTGACATTCTGAATTCATCTATTTTTTCTGTTAAAACATTTATATTGTCTTCGCTTTCTTGCTGACTTATTTTAAAAAAGATTATGTTATTTATTGTGATGTAACCGGTAAATAACAATACAATTAAGAACCAACCTATGTACTTTTGCTGAGTATCATTCATAACGTAGTATCTCCGCAGGATCTTGTTCAGCTGCCTGCAATGCAGGAGCAATTGTCGCTAAAAATGATAAGAGTAACGCAAGTGCAGAAATACTTACTACATCTTGGGGGACTAATATCACCGGTAAACTTGAAAAAAAGTATATCATAGGATCAAACAGCTTGACGTTAGTAATGTTTTCTAAAAACACTCTAATACTTTCGATATTGAGAGAAAAAACGACACCTATAATACAGCCAAGACAAGTTCCCGTAAAACCGATTAATAGACCACAAGCGCAAAATATGCGCATAATGCTTCCACTTGTTGCACCAAATGTACGCATAATTGCAATCGCGGATTTCTTTTCTTGCACTATCATCATTAAATTTGAGATAATATTAAACGCTGCTACAACTATAATCAAAGTAAGAATTAAAAACATCACATTTCTTTCAGTTTTTAAAGCACTAAAATAATGGCTTTGCTGTGATTGCCAACTTTCAGCTTTCATTCCTATTTCTTTTTCTATAGCATCTGCAAGCTTACCAGCTCTAGTAACGTCGTCTACAAGTACTTCTATATTTTTTATGCTATTTTCATAATTAAAAAAGGCTTGTGCTGATTTTAGAGGCATATATATCAAGGTATTATCATACTCAAACATACCCATATCAAATATTGCTATAACTTTATATTTTTTCATTCGCGGCATTTCACCAAGTAATGCATCAAATTCTTCAGATGATATAAACGTAATTTTGTCGCCATAGTCAACGTTCAAAGCTTCTGCCAATCGTGCTCCTATTATTATCCCTTCATCAAATTTTTTTACATCACCTATAATTACATTATTTGTAATGGTAGTACTATCAAGCAAATCTTTAGTTGACACACCTCGCACTACGCTACCTGCAATTTTACCATTTGCTACAATAATAACTTGATCATTGGTCATAGGAGTAGCTTTTAATATACCAGGAATTTTCTCAATCGATTTCGAAACTGTGCAGTAATCTGAATTTATGTTCCTATCAAAATAAACATTAATATGGCCATCAATGCCAAGTATTGAGTCAAGCAACTTTGCTCTGAATCCGTTCATCACAGACATCACCACTATTAGTGTTGCAACTCCAAGGGCAATGCCGATAATAGAGAACAAAGTCGTTATAGAGCAAAATCTGGCATTTTTCGCTCGCAAATAGCAAGCAGCCATAGTAATTTCAAAGGCAATGGACATTACAAAATATTTTGAGGTTAAACATTATATTCTTGAAACTTCGTATAATTGTAGACTTTTCTTTATTTGAAAACTAGATATTTTTACTCCTTTAAATTTAGCAGACTTATAGAGTATCTTTAACATTAGAATTTCAAAATCTTCCATATACATCATCCAACCTCACTATATCATTATCAGATAAATGCTCTCCTATCTGAAATTCAACTATTTCAAGTGGAGAGCTTGTGCTTCTATTTTCAATCCTATGGGAAACTTCCCTTGGGATTTCTATCATATGGTCTTTTACTATAGCATATTCTTTGTCGCCTAAACTAACATACCCAACTCCCGATAGTACTATATGGTATTCATCTCTATAGTGATGGAATTGCTTAGAAGTGCAGCTTAATGGATTTATAAAAAGATATTTTATAAGAAAATTTTCGCCTATTAAAATTATACTACAAAATCCCCATGGCTTGATTTCTCTTCTTATCGCTTTTGCTTTCTTAACCTTATTAATAAACGATATTAGGCTTTTGTTTGGTTGCTTATAAGCTCCACCCAATAAATTTTTATTACTTTCTGTCGTTGAAACTGGCTCTCTTTTTTTTGTTACATGTCGGAATGACGACGTAAACTTCTCACTCAATTCTAAAACTGAATTCCAAGTTCCAACATCCAGCCAATCGAAATTAGCTTCTATCATTGCAACGTTTTTTGCTTTTTCCATTACCAAGTAATCAATAGAGACGCCTTCAATTCCTGCAAAATCTCGTTGTTTTAAATACAGAAATCTCTCTTGCGGTGTGAAATGTTTCACACTTGCAAAACATAAATTATAAAGAGTCGGGGCAGATTTTTTGATCTCATCTATATAGCGTTTTGCTTTGAACACAAATATTCCAGAATTCCAATAATAATCATTACTTAATACATGCTCAGGTTTCTCTATGAAATACTTTACTATATGATACTTTTCCTTATGATCATAAACTGCATTTATATAGCCGTATTCAGAATTGAATTCATGAGGCTTAACTCCAAACGTAACTATAGAGTTAGTTTCAGAAGCTAGCTGAGATGCTTTGTGAGCAGAAGCATAAAAATTATTCAAATCACCTATAAAATGGTCTGAAGGCAGAATTAACATTATCTCGTTTTCATT
Source organism: Wolbachia endosymbiont (group A) of Sympetrum striolatum (assembly GCF_947250715.1). Lineage (NCBI taxonomy): Bacteria > Pseudomonadati > Pseudomonadota > Alphaproteobacteria > Rickettsiales > Anaplasmataceae > Wolbachia > Wolbachia endosymbiont (group A) of Sympetrum striolatum. The sequence goes on along the minus strand of NZ_OX366342.1, from coordinate 1,308,208 downwards.
GCAGAGAAGCGCAGCAATTAATATCGCTGCTGCTGTTCCAATTTTCACTGGTTCGAAAATCACTTTATATTCTCGCAGCGCATGCAACTCCTTCTTCACTAACGACTCGTACTGTATATTTGTGGCAATTATGGGTGGCATATAACCACTTTTTAGCCTCAATAAAGTGTTCTGAAACATAGTGTTATGGCTAAATATTTTTTGAAATTGCTTTGGCTTCGATAAAGGCCAAAGTCTGCTGCCACTACCACCACATAGTATTACAGGGCGCATATAGTTAAGAAAATTAATTAAATAATTAACATCTTATGCTAATAGTAAAATGCATGCAAGTTTTTGTTGTGGAATAGTTAATAAAGAAAGTAAATGTTAATTTAAAGTAGTGGCCGGTTAGCGAGGAGGTAATTGAAATTTTTCGTCTTGCAATGAACTCCGTCTGCTTAGTACTTCATTAACATGAGGAGTATCACTCACTTTTTCAACATCTGCTTTTTTAGACGCAGCTATTTTCTCATTACTTTTGTTTTGCAACTTCTCCTTCTTTAAGCTTTTTCCAATATCTGGTTCTCTAGATTTATCTATACTTTCACTACTTTTATTTGACGGCTTCTCTAAGTCTTTTTCAATACCTGGCCTTCTAGCATTAAGCTCATCCCATGTGCCCACTATACTAAGTGGCTTATGATCCTTTTGCCCTGGCTTTAGCCTTTCTCCACCTTTAATAACATTAAAGTCACTTTTTGCTTCTTCCCAACATCCTTTCAATTGGTGTTTCCACATAGTGAAGTAAGCATCACCATACTTCTTCTTATCTGCTACAAATAATAAAATTGGAGCCTTAAGTATGGTAGCTCCCATATTCACTAAATTTTTTACTGCCATTGCAGGGGTGAACAAAAGATAGCCACAAGACTTTGCAATTGGGTTTTGTTCGCTTATTAAATACTCCCCTAACTTTATAGGAAGAGAAGTCAACAATTTAGTACAAACTTTAGCCAAGCTTGCAACGAAAATAATAGGAACAGATATAAGACTTTTATCTAGCTCCAAGTTATTATTCTGATCTCTAATTTCTGAAAAATGGGTGCTTAGCTTCTTGTAATCACTAGTGTATAGTAATTTTCCATTTCTTCCTTTTTCATCTCTATCTTTCTCATCAACTTCTCCCGTGTCATCATTGATGAAGCAACCTTTTTTAGCAAGAAAAGAAGAATTAGTTAATCTAAGTAACTTAGTATCAACCTCAAAGACCGGCAAGTGTTTTTCAAGATCTATTTTTGAAAACTTAAATGGCTTATAAAATTTACTATAATCATTAACCTCACGCCTACCTTTACTAACTAAAAAGTCAATAGTAAAGTAAGATTTTTTATCAATTTCCTTAACCAAGGCTAGATCAAATTCGTATTCATTATATATAAGCTGGTACTCTGGATTTCCGTCTTTATTTTTTACAAGCTTGTCATTTTTTTTTACAACTCTCCCAGAATCTACAATCTGATCATAATTTTTTGGATATTGACACTTTCGTCCATCCTCATATATCATTACCTTTCTAAGGTCTTTGACATAAACTTGAGACTCAGATGAACTAAATAGATCCTTCACCTTTAGCGTAAGGTCTATTCCCCACTTTTTCAATGTCTCTAACATATTGCTAAACCAAAATCGCTATAGTTCAATGATAAAACTAGTACACTAATAATATATTAACACAGAATTGGCAATTTTACAAGAAAATATGCCTGTAGAAGACAAAGATTGTAAAAGCGAGGGTTATATAAGTAATGCTTGATAAGTACTTTATGCATGTAATTGTGAAAATCCTTAGAGATACGCTGTGTATATAATCTTCACACACTACCTGCATTCCAAGAACTGCGTGCCAAAAAATGCAAAACAACAATACAACAAAAAATAAAAGCTCTAGAGGGTGATTAATAAATTTTTCACTAAAAGACAAAGAGCTATCAGTATAAAATGCGCAAGAAAATGAATAGATAAACCAAGGAAACAGGAGCAGTAAAATTACTGCAGAAACACGCTGGACCCACCAATGATGTACTGAATTTCCAGATTGACTCATATAAACATAAATAAAAAAGCAATAGTAGAAAGAAGTAGCGTTACTGTCAGCAGTATGGCACTCCTTGAAACGCCAGTAATTTCTAAATTAAGCCCAACATCCCACAATAAATGACGAATACCATTAAGAAAATGATATACAAAACTTACAAAACATAAGACATAAGCTAATTTAGCAACAGGAGTGAATAATAATGCATTTAAGTACCTTACTATAAGTAACTCAGGAAAGTAAACATGTAATATGAAATACCAAGAAAGTATCATTAATAAAAGGAATAGCAAGATACCAGTCAATCTGTGCATAATAGAGAAAAAACTAGTAACTTGTACTTTATATATTTGTAAATGTGGAGAAAGAGGCCTATTACTCATAAAATTTCGTTATTTGGAAATTAAAATAAAGTAGAAGTAAAGACAGCAGTATAGCACATAACAACACCATCATTAAAAATGGTAAGTTATGCGCAAAGCCCAAGGAGGTAATCCAGCTGCAGATTCCCCTACTGCTACCTTGTTACGACTTCACCCCAGTCACCGATCCCACTTTAAATAACTCCCTCCTTGCGGTTAGGTGGTTAGCTTCGAGTGAAACCAATTCCCATGGCGTGACGGGCAGTGTGTACAAGACCCGAGAACGTATTCACCGTGGCATGCTGATCCACGATTACTAGCGATTCCAACTTCATGTACTCGAGTTGCAGAGTACAATCCGAACTGAGATGGCTTTTAAGGGATTAGCTTAGCCTCGCGACTTTGCAGCCCATTGTAGCCACCATTGTAGCACGTGTGTAGCCCACTCCATAAGGGCCATGATGACTTGACATCATCCCCACCTTCCTCCAGTTTATCACTGGCAGTTTCCTTAAAGTCCCCAGCATTACCTGATGGTAACTAAGGATGAGGGTTGCGCTCGTTGCGGGACTTAACCCAACATCTCACGACACGAGCTGACGACAGCCATGCAACACCTGTGTGAAATCCGGCCGAACCGACCCTATCCCTTCGAATAGGTATAATTTCCATGTCAAGGAGTGGTAAGGTTTTTCGCGTTGCATCGAATTAAACCACATGCTCCACCGCTTGTGCGGGTCCCCGTCAATTCCTTTGAGTTTTAATCTTGCGACCGTAGTCCCCAGGCGGAATGTTTAACGCGTTAGCTGTAATACAGAAAGTAAACTTCCCATATTTAACATTCATCGTTTACAGCGTGGACTACCAGGGTATCTAATCCTGTTTGCTCCCCACGCCTTCGCGCCTCAGCGTCAGATTTGAACCAGATAGACGCCTTCGCCACTGGTGTTCCTCCTAATATTTACGAATTTCACCTCTACACTAGGAATTCCTCTATCCTCTTTCAATCTCTAGGTTAGCAGTTTTAAAAGCAGTTCCAAGGTTAAGCCTCGGGATTTCACTTTTAACTTACTAACCAGCCTACGCGCCCTTTACGCCCAATAATTCCGAATAACGCTAGCCCTCTCCGTATTACCGCGGCTGCTGGCACGGAGTTAGCCAGGACTTCTTCTGTGAGTACCGTCATTATCTTCCTCACTAAAAGAGCTTTACAACCCAAAGGCCTTCTTCACTCATGCGGCATGGCTGGATCAGGCTTTCGCCCATTGTCCAATATTCCCCACTGCTGCCTCCCGTAGGAGTCTGGACCGTATCTCAGTTCCAGTGTGGCTGATCATCCTCTCAGATCAGCTATAGATCATTGCCTTGGTAGGCTATTACTCCACCAACTAGCTAATCTAATATAGGCTCATCTAATAGCAATAAATTTTTCCCCCGTAGGGCGTATACGGTATTAGTTGCCGTTTCCAACAATTATTCCGTACTACTAGGTAGATTCCTATATATTACTCACCCGTCTGCCACTAAGTTATACCATAGCAAGCTACAATATAACTCCGTTCGACTTGCATGTGTTAGGCCTGCCGCCAGCGTTCATTCTGAGCCAGGATCAAACTCTCAAATTTAGACTTCAACCTATAAAAGGTTGAGGGTACATCGGATAAATCCGACAAAAAATAATTTAGCTTAATACTGCTGTCTTTATTTCTACTTTAGAAATATTTTAATCTCCAACTATTCAAACAACTTTGAGAACATTATTATGTGATATAATCACTATGTCAATATGTTTTTGCAAATCAAAAGCATTAATGTATAAATATATAACTATTTGGAATATTACCATGAAAAAATACATCTTTCTGCTTGCACTCGCACCAATGTTAGTTGGCATCACATTATACTTATTGCGCAACATTGATAACACAAAACAATCTATAACTGCGGGTGACAAGTTTTACGAAGTATTATTCTTTAAAAAAGATAATAAGCCGCTGCTAGAAGAAATAGATTCAAATTGGGGGTATTTAGCAAATTTTGAACACGCATTCAATCATATCTCAGATTCAATGCCAACAAACACAGCATCTATTTATAATGATTTGGCAGATGATAAAGATGCTCCTAATGTTTTGCGTGAGTTAGCACAATACTTAGAGGTAATGAGCTTACTTCACTCCAACGGTGAAAAAATAAATAAAGATAAAATTGATAATTTAGAATCAAGTGCAGTGTATCCTTATTCAAGCCAAGAAGCTATCGCTGTAGTAAAGATACATAATAACGACATTAAAGGTGCAACTGAAATATTGCGTTCCCTATTAAATGACAGAAAATGCCCTATCCTAATCAAAGCTAATGCACAAGAACTACTCAGGATATATGGAAGTTAACTCATTAGACTTTTTGTATAGTTTTTGGCAACAACCGTTAGAAACGAAAAACTTCCTTGACAAACTCCGCCAGCCCCCTTATCATGATAGTGAAGGTATTCAGTTATCTTCATCTGTGCAGATTAAACAGCAAGAAAACAACGTAGTTGGCGTCTTATTTTTAATTTTTTGCACTATGTGCACCTTATGTCTTCACAACATTTCTGGGTTTTTACCTATATAAGCTGAAACGCGCTTATAAGTCGTTTAAGACAGTATAGTACGCCAATTTGCAGGATTAGAGAGTGACAACTAGCTAACACGGGGTTTCTTTTGCCTTTTTTTCTGCTTAGTAAATTTCTTAAACATTTGCAGCGTAGGTTAGTTGCAATTAAAAGCAGCTAAATTGCAGTGTTTAAGACTTAAAAAACGCCAAATACTGAAAATAGACAATGACTAGGGCTTCTTTTGCCTTTTTTTTCGTTTGGTAAATTTCTTAACGTTTGTAGCTAAAAGAGCCCAAGAGAGGTGTCATCCCGCTGCTTGTTAGCGGGATCTATGTTAAGAGATACCGCGAATGAATCGCGGTATGACGTAGGACTGCTGTCATCCCAGTGCCCAGACACTGGGATCCAGTTTTCCATATAATCTCATCGAAAATGTTGTAACCACTTTCTATGCTAGTTTGCTTGCTTACAAGCAAACTTTTCTGGATCCCAGTGTCGGGGCACTGGGATGACATCATTCTTTTTCCTGGATCCAAGTAGTCTGGGCACTGGGATGACAAAAAAAGGATGCTACTGGAATGACAGGAGAATGGGCTACTTGGATCCTAGAGGGAAGCGTTCGTGCAATTATTGTGCATGAATTTAAATGGCACAACTTATGACAATTATCTTCGCACCAAAACGTTTGTGAGACTCAGTGGTTAGATTTACTTCGCCTATTCAGCTAATTTTTATTACAATTATAACAAAATAATTTTGGCTTTGATGAAAACTGTATATGTATGTCAATCCTGTGGTCATAGCACTGGTAGGTGGGTAGGAAAGTGCATTGCATGTGACAATTGGGATACAGTTGTTGAAGAAATAGCAGTAAAAACGGGCAAAAGAAGTATATCTGCGCCAATTTTAATAAAGGCGTTATCGGGTAGCGAAATTATCACTCCAAGTCGTTTTCTAACAGGAGTAGAAGAATTAGATAGAGTTTTTGGTGGGGGTATCGTTCAAGGTGCTAGCATTCTAATTGGAGGCGAACCTGGTATTGGAAAATCTACCCTTTTGCTTAGAATTGCAGCTAATGTTGTGCAACTTTCCTCTTTTGAATGTCTTTATGTATCTGGCGAGGAATCTTTAGAGCAGGTGAGCCTCAGAGCAAAGCGTCTTAAGATAAATGAACCTAAAATTAAGCTTTTATCTACAGTGTCTTTAACTGATGTAGTAGCAACAATAAAGGAAAATAAAAGCATTAAATTTTTAGTAATTGACTCTATACAAACAATGTATGATAGCAGAATTACATCGGCACCAGGAACTGTAACTCAGGTTCGTACTTGTGCCCATGAATTAACCATTCTTGCAAAACAATATGGTGTTTCTCTTTTAATAGTTGGTCATATAACTAAGGATGGGCAAATAGCTGGACCTAAAACTTTGGAGCATATGGTAGATACGGTATTATATTTTGAAGGTGAAAATAGCAATCAATACCGTATTTTGCGTACTATTAAAAATAGATTTGGCCCTGCAAATGAAATTGGTGTTTTTGAGATGTCTAAAGCAGGACTTGTGCCTGTTGATAATCCATCATCATTGTTTCTGATGGCCCATGACAGAGAAGTAGTTGGCAGCGCCGTATTTGCAGGAATTGAAGGTTCAAGACCAATTTTAATGGAAGTTCAAGCGTTGATAGCAGGGACTAATATGGCAACCCCAAGAAGGGCAGTAGTTGGGTGGGATATTAATCGATTGGCTATGATCATCGCGGTGCTAAATGCTCGCTGTAAAATGTTTTTGCATGATAAAGAGGTATACCTAAACATTGCAGGGGGACTCAAAATACAGGAACCATCGGCTGATCTTGCTGTTGCTGCTTCCCTTATTTCAAGTGTAGTAAATTTACCGCTGCCAACTTCTTCAATAATCTGCGGTGAAGTTGCACTTTCAGGAGAAATTAGGAATATCTCGCATGCTGATCTTAGACTAAAAGAAGCACAAAAGTTAGGATTCAAAAAAGCAATTATGCCTAAAAATGGTAATTACTCTTCTCATGATATTGAGATAATTAAGCTTGGTCACGTAAGGGAATTAAGAGAAGTCTTTAATTACAATTAAATAACGCTTCAGCAAACTCTTTACTAGTAAACTCCTTTAAGTCCTCTATACTTTCACCAATTCCTATAGCATGTAACTTTACCTTATAAGCTTCTGCAAGTCCAATTACTACTCCGCCCTTAGCGGTGCCATCTAGCTTTGTTATGATTAGCCCGGTAACACTAACCATCTTACTAAATGCCTCTAATTGGCTATAAGCATTTTGGCCGGTAGTTGCATCAAGAACTAAAATAACGTCATGAGGGGCAGTGTCATCCAATTTCTTTATCGTTCTATATATTTTTGATAACTCCTCCATAAGGTTCACATTATTTTGTAGCCTGCCTGCTGTGTCAATTAGAACAACATCAACGTTATCTTTTATAGCTTGACTCACAGCTCTATATGCCACACTTGCAGAGTCGCTACCATGCTCTCCAGTAACAATCAAGCAATCAGAACGTTCTGCCCAAATGTTTAATTGTTCACTAGCAGCAGCTCTAAATGTATCACATGCAACAAGCATAACGGACTTTCCCATCTCCTTATATTTATATGCGAGCTTACCTATAGTTGTGGTTTTACCATTACCATTTACTCCACATACCATTATTATATGTGGTTTTTTGTTCAAAATTAACGGTTGCACAACTGGGCTCAATATAGCTTCTATTTCGTTCATTAACTGCTGCGAGATAATATTATACTCAACTTCCTTGTCAAATTTGATGCTTGTGAGCCTGTCAATAATCAACTTGGAAGTTTTATGACCAATATCCATGCTAATTAGCAATTCTTCTAGCTCATCTAAAAGCGACTGATCTAATTTTTTTTTGCCAGAAAAAATACTTTTCACCCCGTCGCTAAAGCGAGAAGAAGTTTTTAACAAGCCTTTATAAAGGTTACCAAATAAACTCAAGAGAATACTCCTTTTAAATTACAAACTTAATTACAATATAGAGAATGACATGCACTACGTGAATTTGTAAAGTAAATATACTCATTTTCGTAATATTTTGTAAGTAAAATATACACAAAACTAGTGTATTTCACTTTAGTTTTTAACCTAAATATGTTATAATGTAGAATAGCGGTTCACAGGTAATTTTATGAGTTATAATGAGAAAATTTTAGATCATTACGAAAATCCAAGGAATGTTGGCTCTCTGGATAAAAATGATCCAAATGTTGGTACTGGTTTAGTTGGTGCACCATCGTGCGGTGATGTAATGAAATTGCAGATAAAGGTCAATGACAAAGGTGTTATTGAAGATGCAAAATTTAAAACTTTTGGTTGTGGTTCTGCCATTGCTTCAAGTTCCTTGTTAACAGAGATGATAAAGGGAAGAACCATCAGTGACGTTACACAGATAAAGAATACTCAAATAGTGGAAGAGTTGTCTTTACCTCCAGTGAAGATACACTGCTCGGTGCTTGCTGAAGATGCTATAAAGGCTGCTATTCATGATTATCAAAGCAAACAAAGTAAAGGTGGACATTGAGAACTAAAGCATGAGTGAATATCAAGGAGTAAACGCTATAAAGAAAGATAAAAAACTTATTACTATAACTGCGAAAGCAGTAGAAAGGATAAGGTATTTATTGGACCAAAAGAAGCATACTAACCTTGAGAAACCGGAAGAAGCAATAGGAATAAGAGTGCTAATTAAACAAAAAGGATGTTCTGGTTTAAAATATGATATTGAATATGCATATGATACTCGTCCTTTAGAGTCGATAATTGAGGAAAACTGCAGTGATGACCAAAAAGTTAAAGTGTTGATCGATCCAAAATCTGTCATGTTTATTCTTGGCTCTGAAATGGATTATGTAGAAGAAAAATTTTCATCGGGTTTTGTTTTCAAAAATCCTAATGAGAAAGGAAAATGTGGTTGTGGAGAGAGTTTTCATGTCTAGCAGCTATTTTACATTGTTTGAAATTGAACCAACTTTCAATATCAGCTTTGATGAGTTAGAGAAAAAATATATTGAGCTAAGCAGGACTGATATAAACGAAGGACAATCTAAAAATATAATTAATATTAACAAAGCTTATCAGGTGCTAAAGTCACCTCTAAAACGTGCCGAGCATTTGTTGAATCTTTTTGGTGTGGAAAGCCCAAAGGATCATCCAAATTCTGAAATATTAAATGAATCAATGGAAATAAGAGAATATTTGCTGGACTGCGATGATCTACAATTTGCAAGTAGGATGGTTGATGAAAAAATAAAAGATTGCGTTAAAAACCTAATTAACACTTTTGCTGTAAAGAATTTTGATGGAGCTGCTACACAAGTCTTAAGATTGAAATATTTATATAAGTCATTTGAGGAGGTGAAAAAGAATGCAACCAATTCAAATTTCTGAACCAAATTCAAGTGAAGTAGTGTTTGGTATAGATCTTGGCACTACTAACTCTTTAATTGCTATGGTAAATAAAGCTGGCAACGTGGAGATATTTAAAGATGAGCAGGGAAGAGAGCTACTGCCTTCTGTTATTTCGTATGAAAATAATACATTGAAAACTGGCTGTGACGTCGGTCAAAATGCAATCTACTCAATAAAGCGTTTAATGGGTGAAAGTGTTGAAGAATTAAATAAAGAAGGCCTCAATTTTGAAATAGATAACGAAAGTGAAAAAGTTATTAGAGTAAAATGCTCAGAGGAAAAGTATCTTACTCCTGTTGAGATTTCTGCTGAGATATTAAAAGCTTTATGCGAGAGGGTGAAAAAGTCTACAGGAATGGAAGTAAAAAAAGCAGTGATCACTGTGCCAGCTTACTTTGAAGATTCAGCACGTAACGCAACTAAATATGCAGCAAAATTAGCTGGCATAGAAGTTCTTCGTCTCGTTAATGAACCAACTGCTGCTGCACTTTCTTACTCCATTGAAAAGAACAACAGCAGCGGAATATATGCAGTTTACGACCTTGGTGGAGGAACATTTGATATTTCAATATTGAAATTACATCAAGGAGTGTTTCAAGTCCTTGCGGTTGGTGGTGATACCAAACTCGGCGGTGATGATTTTGATCATCTTCTGAGTTCAATTGTACTTGATAAGTATAGAGAAAAAGTAGGTTTAAACAAGGAGTCGACAACACACCTTAATGTCATTCCAACACATAACGCTGGAACCTGCAATATCCGTACCGCGAAAGAATACTTAAGTGAAAATGCATCAGGCACTTTTGGCTTTAACATTAACGGCAAGCCATTTGAATGTGAAATAACTAGAGAGAAGTTCGAACAGGCAATAAGTCCTTTAGTTAATAAGACTATCAATATAGTCACTCGTACTATAAGCGACATAGATCTTAAAATTGATGATATAAAAGGAACAATTTTAGTTGGTGGTGCAACTAGAACACCATTGGTTCAAAATTCACTAGTCAAGCTCTTTGGAAATAAAGTACTGAATGACGTGGATCCAGATAAAGCAGTTGTCATGGGAGCAGCTCTGCAGGCTCATGATTTAACTTCGAGCTCAAAAGATAGGAATATTCTCCTGGATGTTTTACCTTTATCACTTGGCATAGAAACTATGGGAGGCATAGTTGAAAAAATCATACCAAGAAATACACCACTACCAGTTTCAGAGATAAAAGAGTTTACAACTTATGTTGATGGGCAACCAGCAATGAAAATTCACGTTTGTCAGGGAGAACGTGAAATGATCGAGGATAACAAATCTCTAGCGCAGTTTGAACTAAAAGGTATACCGCCAATGCCTGCAGGTTCTGCAAGAGTTGAAATAGAATTTACAGTTAACGTTGACGGGATCTTGACTGTTACTGCAAGAGAAAAAACTACTGGAATTGAGCAGACAGTTAAAGTAAATTCAAGTTTTGGCTTGAGTGAAGCTGATGTTCAAAATATGGTTAACCAGTCAATAAACAGCTTTGATGAAGATATGAAGGCTCGTTCCCTTGCAGGTGCTAAAATTAATGGAAATAAACTCATACACTTGGTTGAAAACAATAATAACCTTTCCACTGATCAAAAGTTGAAAAACCTATTACAAAATGCAAAAAACGCTTTACAAGGCAATGACTTGAATGAAATTAACAACACTATCGCCGAGTTAGAAAATTCTTCTTTAGAGTTATGTGAATTAACAAATAGGTAGAAAAAGCTTACACAACCTTGTGCAATACCCTATTTAATCTCAAAGCAACGGGTAACCTGAAATTAAATGGTAACCAATCGACCTTCCCCAATTTAAACGATAAACCAACTATACTTACACGCCCAATGATATTTTCCATTGGTACAAAACCAACCTCAGGAAACCTGCTATCCAAAGAATTATTTCTATTGTCTCCCATAACAAAAAATTGATCGTTAGGTACATAATAAACCGTAGTGTTATATGATAGCTTATTAGAAATGTTATCTACCAAAATCTCATTAGAAATGTTATCTACCAAAATCTCATGCTCCTTGCCACTTAAAAGCGTTTCTATATATCTTGGTATGTTACGATTTGACTCATAATCAAAAAAATTTTCAATTTGCCTTCGCTCTACTTTCTGATCATTTAGGTATAATTCTCCCTCTATCATTTGCACTTTGTCGCCTGGTGTTCCTATTACTCGCTTAACAAATCGGATACTGTCGTTTCTTGTGGGTTTGAAAACTACTATGTCGCCACGCTTTGGAGGGGTATAAAAAATCCTGCCGCTAAAAATGTTTGGAGAAAATGGAAATGAGTGTTTACTGTAACCGTATGAATATTTACTAGTAAAAATGTAATCCCCTTCAAGTAGGGTGCTTTTCATTGAACCAGAAGGTATATGAAATGGCTCGAATAAAAAACTACGTATTGATAGCGCAATCAACAGTAAAAAAAACAATGAAGATAAAAATCTTCCCGTTCTTATCACCCAGTTTTTGCTTAGTTCTTCCAACTTTTCCAACTTTGTTTTTCTTATAGATTAAGCTTATTATAATACATAAATTAAAAAATGGTAATATGAAATTTTACTTGTGAATGTTATTCCTCTATTCAAAACAATTTTGAAAAGGCGGTTCATTTCTTTCAACGGTGTCATCCAAGTAGCGTGACACATAACTGTACGAACATTGCAATTTGCAGGTGGCAGATGAAAGTAGCTGACACTGAGATCCAGAAAAAAGAATGGTGTCATCCAAGTAGCTGACACTGGTTCCTGCAATCTCATCGAAAACGTTGTAACCACTTTCTATGCTAATTTGCTTGTAAGCAACCTGGATCCCAGTGTCGGCTACTTGGATGACACCATTATAGAGTGAACCAGTGTCAGCTACTTTCATGACACCATCTGGATGCAAATTTCCTTAAACGTTCGTAAACTTAAAACTTTACTTTAGGTCAAACTGCTGTATAGTGGCTTTATAGCTTTAGTTTTACAATGAATATACCTAGTATAGAAAATTGTGATCTTCACAATAAAACCGTCTTACTCAGAGTTGACTTCAATGTTCCTATAAAAGATGGAGAAATTCGTGACGTCACTCGTATTTTGAGAGCATTGCCTACTATTGAGTATTTAGTGAATGCAAGTGCAAAGATTATTATTATATCGCATTTCGGACGCCCAAAAGCCAGAGACAATAATCTGTCGCTAAAAAATGTAATTGACACTTTATCGCAGTTACTAAATAAAAAAGTGAAATTCATTGATGATTGCGTTGGTGAAAAAGTGCAAAAAGCAGTGAGTGCTATGGATGCAAGAGATATAATATTACTAGAGAATCTAAGATTTTATAAAGAGGAAGAGCAGAGTGACTCAAATTTTGCCAAACAACTAGCATCTCTAGCGGATATATATGTAAATGATGCATTTTCTTGCTCTCACAGAGCTCACGCTTCTATTTCACGCATTACAGAGTTTTTACCTTCCTACGAGGGATTTTGCTTACAAGATGAGCTAAAGTATCTTGAAAAAGCTGTATCGTTTAAAGCTAAACCTATTACTGCGATAGTTGGGGGAGCCAAAATGTCAACTAAGATAAAAATGCTTATAAAGCTAACAGAAAAGGTTGATTACCTAGTTCTCGGAGGTGCAATTGCTAATAATTTTTTGTTATTTAGCAAAGTAAATATAGGAAAATCTTTCTTTCAAAATGGTGTTGACGACCTTCTACATAATATTGTTGAAACAGCAAATAAAAACAATTGCAAAATAGTTGTGCCAGAAGACGTTCTGGTTGCAGTAAACTCTGATTACAGCACTAGTATTTCAAGAAGAACTGAGTCCATTTTGGACGGTGATATAATTTTGGATATCGGACCACAAACTTTGAGTACAATAAGCAGTATAATAGCAAGCAGTAAGACTCTGCTGTGGAATGGACCTATTGGTGTTTTTGAACATTCAGCTTTTGCAAGTGGTACAATAGGGGTAATGAAAGTCGTAAGTGACTTAACGCACAAAGGAAAGTTAACCAGCATAATAGGGGGAGGTGATAGTCTATCTGCAATAAGCGCTGCAGGCCTTACCGATAAGGATTTTACATATGTTTCCACTGGTGGAGGAGCGTTTTTAAGTTGGCTGGGTGGTGATGAAATGCCGGGAGTTGCTGCTCTGCAAAAATGATTAGATTAAAACTTTTTTAAATTGTTTCTTATAAGCTAGCTTTTTTGTGAACGTGATTATGTCGAAGACAGTTAAACTAATTTTGTGTTTAATAATACCAATAATAGGATTTATTTTTTATATTAAGGATCATTATTTTCACACCAGTTATGTAGAAGAAAATGTTAAGGTCAATTTTGAACCATTTTTCAGTTCACAACCAGGTTATATACCACCGTTTCCAGAATTAACTGACTTCGACAGAGGAGTGTTGAAAGTTTGTGGAGATTGGGGAGCACATCCAGATAAAGAAGATTTCAAAATTTTACTTAGTTGTCCGCAGCATCAAGAAGTAGTGAAAGGAATATATGATAAGCTTGATCATCAAGTGATTACGCCAGATGCGGATTTGGAGTTATTTAAAGATGAACTGGCTAACATTTGGTTTACAAATAGTGAAAGTGAAAAAGAAACTATAGGGTTTGGACATATTTTTTGTGGTGAGCCAAACGATAAATTAGGTGGTATGCATTTTGTAGGTAGATATGTTGAAGCTCAAGAAGATAAATGGGCAGGTGCAATTTGGAATGATAAGTCCCTATGCAATAAATCAGATATTAAGCCACCAGTTTATACATTTGGAATGAAATATTTGGGTAAGGATGGGGAAGTGAAAGTTAAATGCCCAAATGGATACGCATATAACCTTCATGCCGATGATATTTTAATTTCTGCAACTAAGGCGTTCAAGGAATTAGGAAAAGATGGAATGTGCCTATATGAAATGGAAGATGACAATTATCAATCAGTGTTTGTAAGAAAGAATGATGCTATACTCACGTTCTATCCCGACTTAACACCAAAATGTGATGATAAGAGTACTTATTGTAGCTGCAGTAAATCTTAATTTATTTCAGCCAAAGATATATATAGCTAAAGTGGCTTAGGTTTACCTACAATTTGAAAAACAAAAATTCGTCATCCCGCTGCTCGTTAGCGGGATCTAGAGATACCGCGAATGAATCGCGGTATGACGTAGGGAAACCTTTCTTGGGTTAGCTATACCAGCAATGATGCCGTTACTTCAAAAATCAGGTAAACCTTTCTTAGGTATATTTTCAAACTCACCAATTAAAGTTTTTATATCTTGCGGTAAATCAGAGACAAATTCCATGTATTCCTTACTTTTTGGGTGGTATAAGCCCAGTGTATAAGCATGTAGTGCTTGCCTATTGAAATTATGAATGAAACTAGAGTTTTTAGCATATTTTGTGCTTTTACTACTATTTTTTCCGTAAACTTGATCACCAACTATGGAATGTCCTATGTGGCTCATGTGGACTCGAATTTGGTGTGTTCTACCTGTCTCTAAAGTGCATTTAACCAGGCTTACTTGTCCTATAACTTTCTGCACTAAATAGTGAGTGATTGCTAATTTGCCTGTGATTTTTGTTACACACATCATTTCTTTATTACCACGCTTTGGAGCAATGTTAGTCTTTATCGTTCCTTGTTGAGTAGACAATGTTCCCCAAACTACTGCTAAGTATTCCCGCTTTACTTTACGATTTGATAACAACTCAGACAAAAAACTATGGGCTTCCTCATTTTTTGCAATTACCATCAGCCCACTGGTATCTTTATCGAGTCTATGAACAATTCTTGGTCTTACATCAAGGTGAGCGATAACTGCGTTCAAAAGCGTATCATTGTTTGTCCCAGCACCAGGGTGCACTGTTAATCCACTTTGTTTACTCAGAACTATAATGTCCTCATCTTCATAGACGATATCAAGTTTTATGTCATAATTAGGCTCAATTGATGTGGATATGTCAGGTTGAACGAGATGCACCACATACTCTTCACCTGGTTTTACTATGTGATCATTATTAATTATCGGTATGCCAAGTAATTTCACCTGCTCATTTTGTATCAATCTTTGAGCTTTACTGCGTGATATGTTGCACTTTTCAGCTACGTAGATATCTAGCCTTAATTTCTCCTTATCATTATTAACACTTAAGGTTATTACTGAGTGATCTATAGTGATTTACCCCGCGCCATTTCCCATGCTGCTTGAATATTTTGATTTACGAAATCAACTTTTGTACTAGGAAGATCACCTTGTTTTTTAATATGGCAAGTTGTTTGAGAGCCATCTTTCCAGTGAATTATTATCTTGTTATCAAAATCCCGTAGTGTTGCCTCAACCTTTTCTTCTTTATTATCTTTTTCTTCCAGCTTAATAGATTCTAATAAATAATATAGAAAGTCACTTGGTTTGCCGTTGATTTTTTCTTTCCATTCATCTGTTTTTTCTCGTTCAAATAAATCTTTTTTCAGCTGCCTTACTCTGTCTTGTTTTTCTAAGACTGCCATTTTTCTTGTAGCTTCTTCTCTTCATCTACTAATTGATCAGTATTATCTTCATTATCAGGCTCACTTGGTCGGTTGTGTTCTTCTAATAACTGTGTCTGTATCTCTTGATCTGCAGATTCATTAGTACTAGTTTGCATATCTTTATTTGCAGATCGATCAGTATTAGATTGACTACTGCTTCCTTGCCCATTTTGTTGAGGGTTGGGGTTATTAGGTGCGTTAGGTAATCTTTCATCTGCAAAAGTCGCTCCGGATAATCCCATACGGGCTCCAGGTTTAAGTCTAGATATTCTATCTTCTAAAGTCTCTGCTAGATTACTCAAGTTGTTTACTAAACTCATTACCTTTTCTACGTCCACTTCACTCAGTTTACCTTTTACGTCTCCGCTAACTTCTTTACACAGAACATCCACACTTTTACTAATATTTTTCAGGCAGTCAGTTATTTCTTTACTAGCAGTTGTTTTCACCTCATCCACATTTTTCTTTATATCTTTTTCTAATTTATCAAGTAAAGCTTTGAGATCCTTCCCTATACTGCCAAGCGTTTCTTTAATGTTAATATTTGCAGGCTTTAAAAGATCGTTCTTAAATAAACAGCAAATTTTATCAATAAAGTCAGTTAGGTGTCTATTAACTAATCTTCCCAATCGAGATATCGGATCATTCTCCTCTTCACTCTTAAATTTATTCTCCATTACTGATACAACACTACCTTTTCTCCATGGGAGTAAAATATCCACATTATCGAATTTTTTAACAATATTGCATGCGTTATTTACTTCATTACTTTTTAATTTACTCAATGCTATACATATTCCAACAATGAAGACAGCACTCACGAATGCAATGAAACCCCATTCTTCCCAACCATGAACATTGGCAAAGCTAAATTTATTTTGTATCAATGCACCAGCTACAATTAGACCGCTCAGCACATATGGCACAGTAAGCAAAATAACTTTATTTCTATTCTCTTGTCTTTTGTTTTCTAATATTTCTCCCTGTTTTTCAGAGATTGGTAAAATTATTGAAAAACCTTGCTTTTTATCGACCAAATCAGGAACAATTTCTATTGTTAATGCATTTTGAGCAATCTCATTTATTTCATCACTTTTTCCACCTCTAATCTTTATATCTATTGGGCTATCACCATCTTTTGATTTCTCATCTTTTATTTCTTGCTTGTATATATATCTTAGAGCAAGAGAGGTTAATAAAACTACTCCAAAAATAACAGAAACCAGAAAGTAAGTTGGCATTAATGTTGGGTTAAAAGTAGCAATAAAGCTTAAATCGTTAAGGGTTATTACCATTGCAGTTATGTAGGCTAGAGAAAATTGAAGCCAAGTGTTCACAACTGCTATAGGTAGGGTATTATTTACAGAATATTTTTTTGCTGCATGCCATGCTTTAGGGAGAAAACCAATGGCATCATTTATTCTGGCTACATTATGATCATGAGTTAGGTTGAGGTTTAAAGAATTTCCTTCTTGAGTACCTAAATACATAAATTTCCTTACATTTAAATTTAATTAATTATTGTTAACAACACTTTAAAATCAAGCTTTTTAACTTATGCCAAGGCCGGTTAGAGCGCACTTTATTAATCTTTACGTAACGATTTGTTAACCAAATTGAATGTGTGCCATATGTTTTTAGATTGGTGTATTTAATAGTTCTAGTATTACAAACTGAATAGTCGAATTCACTTAATTGAATTATTAAATCAACTTTATCAAAATTTTCTGAAATATCTTCTTTTTTATAAGCAAGCAGTACTGATTTATTATTTCCTTTATTATATATACAGCCATAATCGTTACACTTTAGTCTTTTATCTGGATTGCTATATTTTGTATGATTCAAAATTTGGTTCTGCCCATTTTGTTTCGCCCATGTTTTGACAACAAAGTTCCTATTTTTTCTGGTGAGAGAATATAGTAAGTTATCACTCTCCTTTGCAGCAACATTATCAGCATTTATTAGGATGTCGGGGGTTTTATATGCGGTGCTAAAGCAAATACCTAGTACAATAAAGAAAATTCCGAAGAAACGCCAATTTCTTTCCCACAAGCACAGCCACAATAAACCAAGTGTTATGATAATAATTGATGAGGCAGGAAAAGTACGAATGGGAATAACCAAATACTGAAGACTAGCGATTGCATTTGTTATATACAAGATACTGTCAATTGGGCGCTCTATAAATGACGCTATAATCCATTCAATACCTAAAGGAATCAATAAGACATAAATTATTCCAAGTGGAATAATAATTAATGTAACTATTGGTATAGCAACTAAATTTGTGATAATACCACTAATTGAAAAATAATTAAAATTGTATATCGTGTACGGAACAGTTGCTAAACTTGCTATTACTGAGCTGATCATTATCGACACAAAATATTTCATTATTTTTATTTTGAACAATTTATTAGCATTAATTTGATAACTGGCAACCAGTGCCAAAACCGCAGAAAATGACATCTGAAAGCCTGGCTTTAAAATTGCTTCTGGTTCTACTGAGAGTATCACTGCAGCAGCAAACGCAATTGCTATTAACCCTCGATATTTTCTCTCTATCATTATTGCAACGAGTACTAAAATCACCATGATGTAGGCACGCTGAGCAGAAATTTGCATACCGGTAATCAACAAATAAAACGTGGTTGGCAAGATAGTAAGGAATGCAGATATTTTCTTGGTGTTATACTTAAGAGTCAAAGTTTCAGATATTGCGAATAAATTACGAAACACTATAAAAAACAGGCCAGCAACAAATGATAAATGCAAACCAGATATGGCAAACAAATGTGCTATACCTGAATCTCTTATCGCATCCATAGTTTTTTGGTCTATTCCGTCCTTTTTGCCGATTAGTAATGCAGAAATTATGTCTGCATGTGGTTTTTTAATATTTTGCTGCAGGTTTTCATAAATGTATTGACGGAAAGATTCTATATATTCTTGAAATTTCCTTGCTTCAGCCTTTTTGTGCAAAGCTATTTTGCTTGTTGCAAAACCTGTTGCACTTATTTTCTGATAATATGCTATTCTTGCAAAATCATATGCATGCTCCGAGGGCGCAATCTTTAGAGGGAAGAGTTTTGCTGATAATTTTACTTGATCGCCTATTTTAATGCCTTTTTCCACTTTGGTTCTAACTGATATTCTGATGTTATCTAGAGCTCTATCCGGTGTCATTCCAGCGCGTAACGCTGGAATCCATATCTTTTTTTTCTGGATCCCAGTATCAAGTACTGGGATGACAAAAGGGGGTGCTGGGATGACAGGAGAGGATTTTGAGATAGTAGAGACAGAAAGCAGAAATTGTTTGTATGAGCCCCTGTGATTAATGTCCTTCACTGTGGCAATTATATCTTTTACGTATCTCTCTTTATCAAGAATTTGAGTATCAACTAAAGCTGTTCTTAATTTACTAGCTGTAAATCCTATGAGCACTGCAATTAAAGCAATGCATAGTATTGTGTACCTTTTGTGCAGTATCGCAATCAGAGTTAGTGTAGGTGGAAGCAAAAGAAAAATAGATATAGTGAAAATGCAGCTTGGTTCAAAACTTAGGGAAAAATAGGTTAAAATCCCTACACACTGACACACAGGAAACCACAGTATCAAGTTATATTTTTCATTACGTAGGTTATGACGTATATAGCTAACTATTATGTCAAAAAAAGTTAATAAATATACTAATATACGACCCATAGCGGATTTTATCCTTGTATATCCTATAATTGCAAGTATAATAGCTAAATAAACAACGACGCGGGATGGAGCAGCTCGGTAGCTCGTCAGGCTCATAACCTGAAGGCCGTAGGTTCAAATCCTACTCCCGCAACCATTTTCCAACTGTGCGAATATTGTGGTTTCAGGTAGAAACTACTTGACAAATTCCCCCAGTCCCCTTATCATAATACTGAAGGTATTCAGTTATCTTCATCTGTGCAGATTAAACAGCAAAAAACAACGTAGTTGGCGTCTTATTTTTAATTTTTTGCACTATGTGCACCTTATGTCTTCACAACATTTCTGGGTTTTTACCTACACAAGCTGAAACGCGCTTATAAGTCGTTTAAGAAAGTATAGAACGCCGATTTGCAGGATTAGAGAGTGACAACTAGCTAACACGGGATTTCTTTGCCTTTTTTTTCTGCTTAGTAAGTTTCTTAAACATTTAAGATAAGGTGAGTTGCACTTAAAAGCAGCTAAATTGCAGTGTTTAAGACTTAAAAAACGCCAATACAGAAAATAGACAGTGACTAGGGCTTCTTTTGCCTTTTTTTTTATTTGGTAAATTTCTTAATGTTTGTAGCTAAAGTAATTTAGGCCTACCGACAACCGTCATCCCTGTAAAGGTCAAGTATCCCGCTACTTGTTAGCGGATGAGATACCGCGAATGAATCGCGGTATGACGGTCTGCTGCTTGTTAGCGGCTAAGAGATACCGCGGCGGTATGACGGTTCGTGGCGGTATATTCGTCATCCCGCTACTTGTTAGCGGGATCTATGTTAAGAGATACCGCGGCGGTATGACGTAGGGCTGCTGTCATTCCAGTGCTCCTTTTTTTGTCATCCGAGTAGCCCCTTTTTTGTCATCCCAGTGTCACGCACTGGCATTTGTTGTAAACTCACTTTTACTCTATGGTTATCTTTTTATACTACCTTGTCTACCTTATTTTGCCGCTCCGCTGAACGGATACGAACAAAGAGCATAACTAAACTACTAATGACTGCTGAGTGAACTTAGGATCCAATACAGACTGCTTAGCCTTTAACACTTGCTCTTCACCATGAACAATGCGTTGATAAATAGTTTCTTTTGAGCATTCTTTTTTTAAGAACCTAAAAGCAGATGCAGCAAGATATTCTCTATTTTCTTCAAATGCTAACCAGTAACGGTCTTCTTGCTCACATACAAAACCTGTTGTGTTAGAACCAGCAAAAATATCTAAAACAACATCTCCTGGTTGTGTTAGAAACTGAATAAAAAATTGAGGTAATTTAGCAGGGAATCGAGCTGGATGCTCTTTTACACCTAGTTCCTTACATGCAGCAAGATACTGGCTGTTAGATTCTGAATTGGGAATCTGCAAAAGATTTGATGGAATAGCTCCTCCATTATCTTTACCAAAGCTACTACCAATATTATGTCCTGATGGTCGTTCTTTTGGAGTATAATAAGCCTTTGGGTTCTCGATAAGTTTTTTCATGCGGCCACTGTATTCCACTAGCACCTTTGTGACATCTGCTTTAGGCCACTCAGTTTTGCTGAACCACCATACTGTATTAACAGAATCTTTTGCTCTGATTTTTCTCTTATTTACCCATTCAATTGGACTTGGCAATTTAGAAGGATTATACCAATAGAAATCTTCTGCAAGGAAGAAGCCTATGTCATCACAGAAATGTATAAGCACTCTAAAATTATATAAACTTCTGGATGGCACGCCTTTTTCATAAGCCCCACCTAAATCAAGTACAAAACTGCCTGTATCTTTGAGTTTGCTATGTACTAATTTTGCAAATCGACTAAGCCAGGCAACATATTCGGCTTGGGATTCATTTCCGTATTCTTTTTTTCTTTGCAAAGCAAACGGTGGACTGGTTATTACGAGGTCTAAGCTATTGTCTGGTAATTGTGGCAATAGGTTAAGAGAGTCTCCACAATATGCAGCTCCCCTATCTGTAATATATGTGGGTTTACTATTAAATTTAAATTTTTCCAATATGTGCACCATATGAAAGATACTTATAGTCTGTAGACTTATAATTGTCAACTATTATCTTACAAAGATGACAAAAATAAAAAAACAATCTTTGCGGTTACTTCTTTCCCAGAATATACGAAAGATAAGAAATATAAAAGGGCTTTCCCAAGAAACTCTTGCTGATTTATGTGAATTACACAGAACATATATAGGCTCCGTTGAACGTGGTGAGAGAAATATCTCTATAGATAATGTTGAGCGCATAGCAGATGCCCTTGGTGTTGAACCTACTGCACTTCTAAATCAGGATCAAGACAGAAAATGTCTGAAAGATATATTTCCTCATATACGGAAGTATCAGGAGTTTGCTGTTAAGCATGGTATAAATGATATCTTTCAGGATAACGGCGGAAAAATCCTACAAGTCTTATTACTAACTGGACTCACTATTCTTCCAGCACGCGAGGGAAATGATGTCATTGATGAGTATGGTAATGAATATGAGCTTAAATCAGTAAATGCTCTTCTTACAAAAAGCTTTTCTACTCATCATCATATGAATCCTACAATAATTGCAAAATACCGAAAGGTGGATTGGGTATTTGCTATTTATGAAGGAATAGAGCTAAAAGAAATATATAAATTAACGCCGCAAGACCTTGAACCATATTATATTACATGGGAAAAGAAATGGCATGATACTGGTGGTAAAGACATCAATAATCCCAAAATTCCTTTAAAATACGTCAGAGATAAAGGTAAGCTTCTTTATCATTGTGATGAAAGAGTATGTGACCGCCACTAACTTCCTCCATCCCAGGTTGATTTTAAATTGTCCGGAATGCTGAAAACCCTAACATTTAACTCTTTTTTTGATAAACTTGTTTATTTGCTGTTTATTAAAATTTTCACTTCAAAATTTAACCTCACCAAAAGTATAAGAAGCCTGTCCAATGAAAAATTCTTAACCTTCTATAACTAACCCAAGAAAGGTTTCCCTACGTGTCATACCGCCAAGGATAGATTCCGCTAACAAGTAGCGGAATGACGAATTTGTTGTTTTTCAAATTATCGGTAAACCTAAGTCACTTTAGCTATAAAATTATAAGTTATTTGCTCTTTTTTATCCTTAATCCAGAATTCGGATTAGTAGGGTGTCATCCAATTCTCAATGGTAAATTAAGAAGGGTCTGCAACAACGAATGTAGCTAGGGATATAATTGCTCTATTTTCCAATTGCTTCCCTCAACAAGAGTATATCTAAACCTAGTGTGTCTCCTATATTCACCTTCTTGCCAAAATTCAATTACTTTTGGGATTACGCAAAATCCCACCCAAAAGTCAGGACGAGAAACTTGTGTATTGTAAAATTCTTTCTCCTTCAATTTTATAGCTTGCTCAAAATCTTGCCAATCTTTCAGAATGCTCGATTGTTTTGAGCACCATGCGCTAATTTGACTATCGCGCGCTCGAGAAGAGAAGTATTTGTCAGTTCTTTCATCGTTTAGAAGTTTAACATCTCCTTCAATTCGCACTTGCCTAGCAAATTCTATCCAGTGAAACACTAATGCAGCTTTAGGGTTCTCGGTCAGTTCTTTTCCTTTTCTACTATTTATGTTAGTGAAGAACACAAAACCTTCTTTACTATATTCCTTTAGTAATACTACTCTTGCAGATGGAATGCAGTCTTTGCTACAAGTTGCTAGCGTCATTGCAGTTGGTTGTTTACACGGAGAATTAAGTACTTCTTCATACCACTTTGAAAACAAGTTAATCGGATCTTTTTCAGGTAAAAATGTCATATTCAAAAATAAAATCTTAATTCTGACATACGTTGCAGAAATAAGTGCTACGGCCATTTTGTCGTATAAGTGTTATGATATTGTTGCAGATTTTGCAAGGTTTTTGAACTTTACCATATACGTAAAAGTTATTTTGAAAGTATCCAGCAGATCCAGATGGCTGTGCATAATCTTTCAGTGTTGAACCGCCTGCAGCAATTGCATCACTCAGAGTATTTTTTATTTCAGCAGCAAGTTTTTCGCACTCTCTATAGGTCAAGTCTTTTGCTGACCTGAGTGGTGATATGCGGGCTCTAAACAAACTTTCAGAAGCATATATATTGCCTACGCCAACTATTAATTTATTGTCCATTAATGCTGATTTGATATTCACTTTTTTGTTTTTCAGCAACTCCTGTAAATAGTCTCCACTGAATTCATCCGTGAGGGGCTCTATTCCAAAACCATCAAAAAAATTTATTTCTTGTTCTTTGCTTAAAATAATAACTAATCCAAATCTTCTTGGATCATTAAAGATTATTGAAGTATTATCGGAAAATAAAAATACCACGTGATCGTGCTTATTCCGCACTTGATCATGGTCAGCATATATAAGCTTTCCGCTCATGCCAAGATGTATGATTACAGCCATACTACCATCTGTATTCCAGATCGTATACTTACCTCTACGCTTGATGTTGCGTATGACTTTGCCCTTTAGCATATCATCAATATTTTTTGTTATTGGGGCACGTAAATTCCAATTATTAACTATAACATTGCTAATTTGCTTGTTTTTAATTTTATCAAGCAAAAAGTTAGAGATTACTTCTACTTCTGGTAGTTCTGGCATGATACCTCCTTCAAAACTTAAGTTTCTGATGGTAATTTTGTCGTTAAAGCTTCCTCAAATACGTTTGGGTATTCTGCGGCGCTTCTTCCTAAAAATTCCTCACCACAAACAAATTTTGAAAGGGGTCTGCTTTGTCTACTCTGTTGCTGCTTTTTTCTTTTCAAAATATTTTGCTTTAAAGCTTTCGCTAATCTTTTTTTCTCCTCTTCTTTTTCCTTATTCTTTTTTGTATTATTCATTATCATAATGTATAAACTTGCCGTTGTAGCTCAGGTGGTAGAGTACGTCATTGGTAATGACGAGGTCCCAAGTTCGAGTCTTGGTAACGGCACACTGATTACACTTATAATATTGCATAACTTGCAAGCAAGGCCTAAAAGAAAGTTACAGAGGTAAGTTGTCATGCTTTTTCCATATCCTTTCTACTTTCTTGTTTTTGAGTAGCTCTAATGCTTTGTGAAAGTGATGCCTTGTTTTACTTGGCACTATAATGTCATCAATGTATCCATGTGATGCAGCAAAAAATGGATTAGCAAATTTCTCTTTATATTCTTTGATTAACGTTTGCTGATCTTTTTCATGCCTAAATATAATTTCAACTGCACTTTCAGGGCCCATTACAGCTATTTCAGCAGTTGGCCAAGCATAATTTATGTCACCTTTTAAATGTTTCGAGTTCATAACGATATATGCACCACCATACGCTTTTCTAGTGATAAGGCTAATTTTCGGCACAGTTGCTTCAGCGTAAGCGTAAAGCAGTTTCGCTCCGTGTTGTATTATATTATTGTATTCTTGGTTTGTACCAGGTAAAAACCCCGGAACATCAATAAGTGTGATGATCGGAATGTTAAATGCGTCACAAAACCTTACAAATCTTGCAGCTTTTCTTGAAGAATCAATATCCAAACATCCTGCAAGGTGCATGGGTTGATTTGCAACAATACCAACAGTATTTCCTCCAATTCTACTAAAGCCAATTATAATATTACGAGCAAAATCAGGTTTTAGTTCAAAGAATTTCTTCTCATCACAAACTTTTTCAATGAGTTCATACATATCATAAGGAGTGTTAGGATTGGTAGGAACTAGAGTGTTTAAGGATTCATCAATCTCATTAACATCATTACAGGTTGGTACAGATTTCGGTGATTCTTGATTATTTGCTGGTAAAAAGGTAAGGAATTCACGCATTTTGAGTAGCATCTCAACATCATTATTGAATGCAAAATCTGCCACTCCTGTTTTGCTTGTATGAATTTTTGCTCCACCGAGGTCTTCGAAGCTTACATCTTCATAGGTAACCTTTTTTACTACATCTGGTCCGGTTATAAACATGTATGAACTATTCTTTACCATGAAAGTAAAGTCAGTTAATGCTGGAGAATAAACAGCCCCTCCTGCACATGGACCCATAATTAAAGAGATTTGTGGTATAACGCCCGATGCATTTACGTTTCTTTGGAAAATTTCTCCATAACCAGCAAGGGAATTTACTCCTTCTTGAATTCTGGCTCCACCAGAATCATTTAGTCCGATAATTGGAACCCTGGCATTAATTGCCATATCCATAATTTTGCATATTTTTTTTGCATGTGACGCACCAAGTGACCCACCAAAGACAGTAAAATCTTGCGAGTAAACGAAAACTTTTCTGCCATAAATAGTACCATGACCAATCACTACTCCATCACCTAAAAAATTAGCATTTTGCATGCCAAAATCAGTTGCGTGATGCTTCACGAATTTATCGTATTCTTCGAACGAATTTTCATCGAGTAATACACTGAGCCTTTCTCTAGCAGTTAATTTCCCTTTTTCGTGTTGTTTATTGATTCTGTTAGAACCGCCTCCTTTTTCAGCTTCTAGTGCTTTGGTTTTTAGATTTTCTAGTATTTCAAAGTCTTGCATACAATAAAGTAGTTTTCAAATTAGTTGTAGACTTTATTAAGTTTACAAACCCTATTAACTATACACATACACTATTGCTATATGCAACAGTGTATGTATGATAATTGTTAATGCGCTGGTAATTCCTGGCCACTACTTTGAGAATGTTGTGGTTGACTAACGTTTTCTAGAACAGAAGAAGGTAAACTAACTTTACTGCTTTTCGTTTGTGCAAAACTTTTAGCAGCTTCAACAACCTTGCTTATACGAGGTTCTTTTTCTAGCTCTTTTAGGTACTTTGAGAAGATTTCACAACTTTTATCATCAATATGTACTATTATTTTGCCAAAGCTTGAGGCATTTTCTGGTTTGTCAGCCTTTTCAGAAGATAGAGTCATTACAATCTTTTCACTGTTGCTTATTGGAAAAGTCATCTGTAATCTGCCCTTTATATTATGATATTTTCCATCTTGTATTCGTATTACATTATCTCCTTCCCCAATCTTTAATGCTCCATCTAAATTTTGAAATTCTGGATTACTCAGGAATTTTGCAGGAATCACAATGCTTGCTTCTGGACACTGTATACAATAAAATTTATTATCTCTTTCTACTATAACATCTTTTATCACATTTTCTTCTCCATCTTTTTCAATGCCCTCACATACAATTTGTTTTAGATTTGATAAATAGCTGTTATGTTTTTCCAGTAGACTTGTTGGCAATAACTCCAAAACTTTCTCACTCACATAAGTGCCTGTTGAAACTAGGTCGGATATTTTTAACGAAAGAAGATCTAGTTGATGTTTTTCATGAATGGACAACTCGAACTTCTTTAGCAAGTGCACATTAGATATCAGATAATCTATTATTGATAATTCTTCGAAGAACACATAGTACGGCATGCCAAACCTGATCTTTTGACTTTCTCCAAGTTCTACAGATTTTATCCATTTCTTTATCATTTGTCCCACAGTCAGTCGCTTCTCACCACATAACCTAAAAGCTTGACGTATAGCTTCCAATACATTCGAGATATTTTCTTTCATACGTTCATCAACTTGTTAATATATTGCTCCATCTAATTGAAATTCCGACATCACTTCTGGACGGTTCATTTCTTCTTCGAGTTTTTCACACGATGCCCTAAATTCAGGCGTATCTTCATCCTCAGACTCATCCATAGCCTCATCTTCAAAATGCCTGCCATCATCTAGAGAACTAAGCTGCTCATTTATATCTTGCCCTACCATATATCCCCCTACTTGACATAATAAAACAAGAAATTCTAGTTGTATTATGCTCGCGTGATCTATAAAGTCAATAGTTAAATTGCAAGATTTCGGTTATAATTTACTGTGTATAGAAGGTGCTCTTAAATTATGCTAAAAATCGCTATAGTAGGCCTACCAAATGCTGGTAAATCAACTCTTTTTAATAGATTGGTGGGAAGAAAAGCAGCGGTGGTCAGCAATATTCCAGGGGTTACACGAGATAGAAGAGAAGGAATAGGCAGAATTAGCGATTTAGAGTTTAAAGTTATAGATACAGGAGGATGGAACGACCAAACTAATTTTTCACTACAAGTTATTGAACAAATAAAATTTTCTCTATCCAATTCAAACATCATTTTCTTTCTTGTTGATGCAAAAGTGCAAAATGAGCAAAACAAAGAATTTGCAAAGTGGCTGAAGAGAAAAATAAATAAACCTGTGATACTGATAGCAAATAAATGCGAGAGTCATAAGTCTGAAAATGTTGATTATTTGCAGTTTTTTGATTTTCTTGGCCCGGTGTATATCTCTGCCGAACATAATCTTGGCATGGTTGATCTTTATGATGCATTAGCTGATGTTATTGAAAATTTGAACGAAAACACTGATCTATTGGGCAATGAGTCCAGTAAACTTAGAATTGCAATCATCGGTCGCCCAAATGTCGGAAAATCAACTTTTTTAAACAGCCTACTTACAGAAAACAGAGTAATAGTGAATTCAGAGCCAGGCACCACACGTGATTCTGTAGATATTGTATATGATCATAATGGGGAGCTAATTACTCTCATTGATACTGCAGGAATCCGCAGAAAGGCGAATGTTATAGATGACTTAGAATCAAGATTTGTTGAAAAAAGCTTAGAATCAATCAAGCGCTCTCATGTGGTAGTTTTAATGCTAGACTCCCTAGTTGGTATTGAGCAGCAGGATTTATCAATTGGTGAAGCTGCAATTAAGGGAGGGAAAGGGATTATTGTTGTTTTAAATAAGTGGGATTTAATAGGTAAGGATGACAGAAGTAAGTTAATAAAATTTGTCAAACAACAGGAAGTGACTCGGTTATTCTTGGAAGTGCCAACTGTAACAATTTCTGCATTGAAAGGCATGCGCTGCGGCGATGTGATAGATAAGTGTCTTGAAGTGAGTGAATCTTTGAACAAGAAAGTCAGCACTGCAAAACTGAATAAGTGGCTAATTGATGCTTTAGATAGGCACTCTCACCCGCTTGTAAAAGGTAAAGCAGTTAAAATGAAGTATATCGCTCAAATTGGTACTAAACCTCCAGCTTTTTCTTTGATATGTAACATACCTGAAAGTGTTGATGAAAGTTATAAACGCTATTTAATTAATGATCTTAGAAAAAATTTCTTCGTAGATGGTGTGCCAGTCAGATTACTTTTGAAAAAAAATAAAAATCCCTATGCAAAATGAATACTCTGCTTTATACTTTCAGGGGTCTTTATAATAATTTACTTAAAGTCGTGTGTAATAACTCCAGAATTCCTACAATCTTTCTGCTATCAAGTGCTTTTGCTCTAATTTTTGCATATGTGCTAGAATATTTTTTCAACATGCTGCCATGCAAGTTATGTACATACGAGCGGGTAGTTTACTATGTTGCAGGGTTACTTGCAGTAGTATGCATGCTTAAAGACAACAAAATTCTAATCTATGCAACGTTTTGCAGCTACCTCATAGGTGCAGTAATATCTTTTTATCATGTAGGTCTTGAACTCCACTTATTTCATGATGTTTTAGGTTGTACAGAGCAAGCAAGTGGTAACGTTAGTATAGAAGAGCTCAGAAATAATCTACTAAATCCTAATTACTCTCCATCTTGTGACAGACCTCATTACGTTCTAGGTGTTTCCTTAGCAACATGGAATTTAATTTATCTCATAGCAGCTCTGTTCGTATCAGGTAAGGTGTATTGTGGAGAAAGAAAGAAATCTAAATAATTTAAGGTACAGCAACAATCAGTTCTTGCAACAGGCAATTAGAGTAAATCATGCTGGGGAATATGGAGCTATTTGCATTTATTCTGGTCAAAAATTTATTCTTAAAAAATCTTCTATAATCAATGAAATAATTGAAATGGAAGAGCAGGAAAAAAAGCATTTTCACTATTTTAATGAGAAAATCAAAGAGCAAAAAGTTCGTCCTACTGTTTTGTTGCCAGTTTGGCGTGTTTTAGGAGTGTCACTTGGCGTTGCAACTGCCATTATGGGCAAAAAAGCTGCTATGGCTTGCACTGCTGCAGTTGAAGAAGTTATAGGGGAGCACTACAAAGAGCAAGTTTCACATTTAGAAGATGGGGAATTAAGAGAAACTATAAGTAAATTTCGCGACGAGGAGTTAGAGCACAAAGATATTGCAATTCAGCACAATGCTGAAAGCGCATTTGGCTACAACATTTTATCTTCATTCATAAAAACAGGCTGCAAAACTGCTATTTACTTGTCCAAGTTAATTTAACTAAGCAGCTTTCTTAAAGTGTTTTTAATGTTATGATGACAACAGAAACCAGGAAGGAATTCAAGTGTAACAATTATTTTATAACTATATTTACATATCACCATTATTAATCAATAATTAGTGTTTGTAAATTAACTGTGTCTAAAACATAGACCACAAAGGAAGGGAAAATGCGTTTTAAACTAGAAAAGGAAGATGCCCCAGGTAAAGACTGTAGTAACGCAACTCGTTATGTGATAACTACTAAAGTAAGAGTAAATAACGAAACAACAGTTAGTCTACCTACTACATCTTACGTTATTATTGATGAGCCTAGAGGTCAGCGCCTTATTGTGATTGACTATAGCTGTGGAACACAAAAGGTGCTGAATGGTTTATCTCAAGGACTACAACTAAAGCTAGAAAAAGTAGGAGATGACAACAAGTTAGCTTTGGTTACTGACTCAGGTGAATATTACTATTATTACCATGATGGCAATATTATTAATATAGCTACTATTGATTTTATACCTCAATCCCGCAAGAATGGTGAATATGTTCATGTATATGATTATGATACACGTTCTATAAAATTTAAACCACTTGAAAGTAGTAAGGTTTTAATAGATTCAAAAGATGTAATAAGTAGTAAAAATATGAGTCTTATTGGCAATAGACTTGATATACGAATTGGAGACAATTTTTTTAAGGGATCGGAAAATCAATTATACCAATCTTACAGGAGTGTTGAGGTATATAATTCCACTGGTAGTAAGGTTGGTATGTTGAATAATGTTGTTCCAATATTCGATCGGAGAAGTGATGATTTCAAATTATTTCCTTTTCATGGAATAAAGAGATTGAATGTGAAAAATAGCTATTTCGCAACAGAAAAATTAGGTAATAATTATGTTGGCTGCATATCAGATGAAAATAGCGAATGTAAGAATTTTTATGGTTTAAAACCTGATTTTGTAGGATATAACTACAGCCATAACTTAGATTTATATCCTTATTATTATAACTTAGAAAATTTTGGTAACTTTTTGGAGGTTGATGTGGTGAATACTAGAGAATTTGAAGACTTAAAAGCAGAAGTTCAACATTTAAAAGAGCAAATTAAGCAATTAAGACATACAGAACAAGTAGAAGGAATGCCTAGACTTCCAGGTTATCGAGGTCCTCCAGGTTATCGAGGTCCTCCAGGTGATAAAGGTCTAAGAGGTTATGAAGGTTTTCCAGGTCCTAGAGGTATTCCAGGTATTCCAGGTGAAAAAGGTAGACAGGGCGAGCCTGGGTCGCCAGGCTTTAGAGATCATTCAGGTCTTCCAGGTGGAAAAGGTTATCCAGGTCCTAAAGGTGAGCCAGGAAGAGATGCAAAGCCCGAGAATGTGGCAGCTATTTTATTATCAAGTGAACTAGAAAGATTCGAAAAAGCGCTGTTTAATACACCTATAACTGAATTAAAAGGTAAAACACTTAATAACTATGTTACTCAAGACCTGCCGAAGGAAATTGCAAATAATAAAAACTTAAAAAAAAGTATAAAGGGTGAAAAGGGCGATCAAGGATTAAGAGGAGAAGTTGGTTCTCCAGGTCCAGTAGGTCCTAAAGGTGAGCCAGGTTATCCAGGTCAAGATGGTAGAGACGGAACCCCTGGTCCTAAAGGACTAGATGGACCTCCTGGGCCAAGAGGTTTGCCAGGTCAAGGAGGCGAACCAAGACCACGTGGTCTCGATGGGCTGCCAGGCATACCTGGAGAAAAGGGCCAAAAAGGCGAGTTTTATGCAGTCTCAGGACTAACAGGAAAGCCAGGTCCTAAAGGGGATCAAGGTCATCCAGGTCTAAATGGGTTGCCTGGAGAGAAAGGTGACAAGGGTGATCAAGGTTATTCGGGTTACGGCTATCTAAGCCAAAAGGGTGATCCAGGTGAACCTGGATCACCAGGACTAGATGGAATGCCTGGAGGACCAAAAGGTGAAAAAGGAGAAGCTGGTGGCCCACAAGGTCCAAAGGGAGAAAAGGGAATGCCAGGGTTGAGTATAACGAGTCCAAAAGGAGATCGTGGAGAAACGGGATTGAAAGGCTCAAAGGGGGATATAGGGCCACAAGGCCCTAAAGGCAAACAAGGTGATTTAGGGCTTATAGGGCCACAAGGCCCAAGTGGAGCGAAGGGAGAGAAAGGTAATGAAGGTAGTAGTGGTCCTAAAGGGCTGAGAGGTTGGAAAGGTGAATCTGGTTTGCAAGGTAAAGAAGGAGCGCAAGGTAAAGCTGGTAAAGATGGAACCCCGGGTTCTAAAGGAGCAGATGGAGCTCAAGGTCTTAGAGGTCCAGTAGGTCCAAGAGGCTTTAATGGCACGCAAGGAGAAAAAGGTGCTCAAGGTCTAGTAGGTCCTAAAGGTGATAAAGGAGATTCAGGTCCAGTAGGTCCTCAAGGAGTTGCTGGAGCGCCAGGTGTGTCTGGTAATAAAGGGGATGCTGGTCCTAAAGGCGATATGGGTGATAAAGGAGATACCGGAGCGCCGGGTACGGCTGGATTAAAAGGTGACAAAGGAGTAGATGGATTACCAGGGATGCCTGGAATAAAAGGTGATCAGGGAGACATAGGTCCTAAAGGCGATATGGGTGATAAAGGAGATACCGGAGCGCCGGGTACGGCTGGATTAAAAGGTGACAAAGGAGTAGATGGATTACCAGGGATGCCTGGAATAAAAGGTGATCAGGGAGACATAGGTCCTAAAGGCGATATGGGTGATAAAGGAGATACCGGAGCGCCGGGTACGGCTGGATTAAAAGGTGACAAAGGAGTAGATGGAGCGCCAGGTGTGTCTGGTAATAAAGGGGATGCTGGTCCAAAAGGCGATATGGGTGATAAAGGGGATACTGGGTTGCCAGGAATGCCTGGAGAAAAAGGTGACCAAGGAAATGCAGGTCCAAGAGGCCCTCAAGGAAATAAAGTTGCTCAAGGTCTAGTAGGTCCTAAAGGCAACACAGGAGCGCCTGGTCCTAAAGGCTCAAAGGGAGAAGATGGAATAGGTGCTGCAGTTGCTGATCAGTTTCTGCGCAAGATGAATCAAACAAAAATTGAAATTCAGAACGCTCAGAAAGCAGCAGAGGTAGCTAAAAGCGCTTCTGAAAAATCTGCCAAAGAAGCTAAAGATTTTAAAGAAGAGGCTGACAATTTTGTTGATAAAGCATTTCGATCAGAACAAAATACTCAAGCACTTTATAGTAAGGTAAAGGATATATTTTGTAAAACAAAACCTACAGATCAAGTTTGTACTGCACGTATAAAGAAGAGGGAAATTAAAAATTCAGACAATCTGCCAGTTACAAGTGGAGCAGGTAGACCAACTTCATTTATATCTCAAGTAATAAATTTCTTTTATCCTTTTGTAAAACAAGATGAATATAAAATAGAGAATAAAATACAAGAGCTTAATCAAGTGGCAAAAGTAATGGATGCAGCAGATATTGCTATAAAATTTGAAAAAGTATTAGAAGAAACAGCTTCAAAATGCGGCATTCCAAAGAAAAGCCTAAATTTTGATCCAGTAAAACTACAGTCAACCATTCTAGATAGGTCATTATTTAATGATGAAAGTCGTAACGAGCTGTTAAAACTCTTATATTTATCTGCAAAAAAATCATGTCCAAATTACAAACAAACTGATAGATTTTTGACTACTTTCAAAGATCGTATGGAAAGAACATTAGAAAACAATGAGCAACAAAGGGGGTTTGTTAATATTGAGAAAACAGCAACAGATAACGAGCAGCCAAGGAGTTTTATGAGCGATGTCACTCCTCCAAGTAGTTTCAAGGCGATTGATCTGAAGGCTGTTAATTGTTTAAGGTAATAGTATGGGAAATACATTTAGAATAGATAATAAAGATCCGCTCTATAAGAAGCTGATTAAACTTCCTACTGCATATTACAGGTTAGAGATTAATAACAACAAGTATACTATTCGTTCACACATTGGTACGGCTGAGTTGGGTGATACTATTAGTGATTTAAAGTTACAGAAGCTGGGTGATAAAATAGTTTTATATAAGGGAAAATCACCTCTGAAAGTGAAAAATAAAGATGGTGAAGAAGAGAATCTTATTATAGAGCAAGAAGATATCATAAGTGCAAACAGGGACAATATTATAGAAAAGCTTAGATCAAAACCAATAGAGATTTCGCTTTACCACATAGAAGACATTCCATATTTTGGTGCCAAATTACCCATTTCTAGACACAGTACAACAACTGAAGTACTAAACTTCATCAATTTTAATGATGAAAATGATCCAGTACTACAGAAGATCAAAGGAGAAAATGGTGGACTTTATTTTACAATAAAAGATGACAATATCTATATATCAGACAAAAATGGAAAGTGTCTTCCAGTGTGTAAAGATGACAGCTGCTATAAGTATCAATACACAAAAGATAAATGTGGTGTATTAACAATAAGTGATGTATCAACAATAATAGGCAATTTAACCGAGACTAACAACGAAAAGCAGAAATTCACTTTGCAAAAAGGGGAAGAGTTATCGGATAACATCTATGAAGCAAATGTTGCCTTGAATGATAAGCCCATAGCTACTTTACCAAAAATAGGTTACTACATGCTCGATGATCAATTGGTCATGCGTAATCATGTTACGAAAGAGGAGGTAATTGTCCCAAGGGATTTTCACTATTTAAAAGTTGTTAAATTTAATAATGATGATTATAAATTAACGTTTTGTAATTTTTTAGGTAATGAATTCTTTGAATATAAAAAATACGATCCACAGTATTCGAACGTTTCAGATGAATATAAATTCATAAGTTTGAGTTGTATGAAAGAAAAACGTAACCTAAATCTTGGTGAGTTACTTAGCCATCGGCCATCGTTTTTTATTACAGAAGGAATTGCTGAACCAGATTCTCTAGGTAACCATCAAGCTGTAGTGTTCGAAGTAATAAATAGTGGAAAGGGTGAAAAAAAGGCTACATTGACTGATGAATTTGGTTATTTTGATAAAAATAATAAGTTTCACTATTATGATTATCATAAAAAAACGGAATATGATACTTATGATTCTTCTGAGATTAATCTAAAAGAAATGTATAAATGGACAGATAAAAATAGCGAATTTTGTTTTGCAGAAGATAACAATATAATTCTTCATACTATTCCAGAGTTATTGTAATTATGCGCACCAAATTAAGGAAGAATGAAGCGAAAGAGGGATAGGTTATAGGATGACAGAAGTTGGCTTTATTAGCTATAGGTGGTATGATACTTAGTCAATTTAAGTAAGCAGATGATCTTAGCTACAAAAGTATTTTTTACCTCATTTGTTTTTGGGTTTATTCTTTTTCCCTATTTTATAAAGCTTCTAAAAAAAATAAGTAAAGATGGGCAACCAATTAGATCATGTGGACCAGAAAGTCATTTAATAACAAAAAAGAATGTACCACCTATGGGCGGAATAATAATACTGATTTCTTCTTTATTACCAATTTTACTCTGGGCTCAGTTAACACTAGAAATTTTGCTGCTGATATTGATAACTCTATTTTTTGCTCTACTTGGATTTATTGATGATTATTTAAAATTGAAGACAAATCACTATCGAGGTTTAAGTGCAAAAACCAAAATACTTATTCAGTTTATTGTAACTCTGGTTAGTATGTCTATACTTAAGCTATACTCTGCTGAAGGTTTTACAAAAACGTCTCTATTTAAAGGAGTAATAATCGACTTTGGCTATCTATATGTTCCGTTTGCTGCGTTTGTAATTGTCGGCTCTGCTAATGCTGTGAATCTCACAGATGGTTTGGATGGCCTTGCTGCAACTCAAGTCATCACTTCCTTTGCTTTTTTGGGGCTAATTGCATATATAACTCAAGCAGATATGAATATTACTTTATTCTGCATTGCATTTATAGGAGCTATTTTAAGTTTCTTGTGGTTTAACACACATCCAGCAAAAATATTTATGGGTGATGTTGGAAGCCTGTCAATTGGTGCAGCTTTAGGGTTAACTAGCGTTTTAATGAAGAGAGAAATGCTTTTTGCCGTTATTGGAATAATCTTTGTAATAGAGACTCTATCTGTGATTATTCAGATATCATATTTTAAATATACAAAGTTTAAATATGGAGAAGGAAAAAGAGTTTTTCTTATGGCACCAATACATCATCACTTTGAGAAGAAGGGATGGTCAGAAAATGTAATCGTTATGAAATTTTGGATAATTTCTATTATCTGTTCAGTTTTTACTATAACTTTCTTATTATAAAAACCTATGAAATACCCAGACTTTACATTAGAAAATAAATTATCAGGAGTGATAGCAGGAGTGGATGAAGTTGGAAGAGGTCCGCTAGCTGGTCCAGTAATATCCGCAGCCGTAGTGTTTATTGATAGAAATACAATTATTGATGGAATCAACGACTCGAAAAAGTTGACTCCTCAATGTAGGCAAGTCCTATATGAAAAAATAACATCCGTTGCAAAATTTGGTATAGGAATGGCAAGCGTAGAAGAAATAAATTCATACAATATCTTGCAAGCAACAAAACTTTCAATGAAACGTGCGTTGATAGACCTGGAACTAGAATTAGATTATGTGCTAGTTGATGGTAATCAACCACCTGAAGTGAAATGGCAAGTGAAATCCATAGTAAATGGTGATAATTTGAGTACATCAATTGCAGCAGCTTCAATCGTTGCAAAAGTTACGAGAGATCGGCTTATGCAAGAATTGCACAATAAGCATCCTGAATATAATTGGTATAAAAATAAAGGATATGGGACAAAAGAGCACCTTAACGCTATTGGCCTTTATGGAATTACAGAACATCATAGAAAAAACTTTGCACCCATATCTCGGGCATTATAGCCTTTAGATAGTAATCACTTACCTTTTTTGAAAGGCATGTTTTCATTAAATAGGCAAACTGTACTTGATCCATTCCTTAAGGTAAACACTGAACTCACCCTTTCGATTATCAGGTAGTTGTCAGCTGTACGGAAGTTTACTAAAGACTCATACCCTGCAGAATCAACCATAAAAACTGCCGGGAAATCAGAGTTTATTTTATTGAATTGTAGATATGTAAATTTTCCGTCATCAAAAACCTTAATTGGTATTATTGACTGACTGCCTTTAACGTGCGAGATGGAATAATTAAAATTTAAGCCCTTCTTTACAACTTCAATGTCGTTTATATCAGGAATAATGGTATGACTAGCTTGTTCGAAGATATCGCCGTTATTTGTTGTGTAAATCTCATCACTGCTAAATAATGGATAAAGAAACCTTACTTCATATGCTAATTTTGGATCATCTAGTCCAGTTGCTTCTTCAGCATGAAGTTCAAAGTAATAAACTCTTTTATTGGTAATTATAGTTGCGTTAGTATCGGCAATATCATCTATAGGCTTAATAAACAATCTGTTACCTTGAGGAAGGAGTTGCCAACCAGTTGAATCACCCATTGAAAGGTTTTGTATTACCTCCCCTGGTTCAAACAATATGCTGGATTGATAACCATAAAAACCCGTATACTTATGTATAGCTTGTGGGTTATAATTTATTACCTTTATGTGATTATCTCCAGCTATTGAACGTGGCTCCTGTTTTGCAAGTGCATCACTACCACAAAAAAACAACAGTACGGCAAACAGTAAACCAATCATAATATCAAAATAAATTAATCTTCATTTTATCATTGATAGACATGCACTGCAACTGTTAAGCTGTACTATAAACCCCAATTATAGGTTAGCAAGGGGTAGAAAAGGCAAGAAATAAGGCAAACTCCTTAAATACTTTAGAACTACAGGAGGCTTCACCTGAACGGATATACTTGGAATCCTGCCATTTTCACTTCGTAAACATACCAAGAATTCTGTCCATTATTCCACCCATATTTGCTTCAGCTTGAGTATACTCTATTTTACCACCGTGCAAGATTAGTTTAATATCTGATCCAGGTGATATATTAACAAATTTACTGCCAACAACTCCACTGCTAGTGATCAGAGCTGAACTATCAATTGGCAATTTTATGTCTCTGCTTATACACATGTCGATTCGTGCTACGTAGGTAGCTTTGTCAAGTGATACACCAGTTATGCTTCCAACGTCCACACCAGAGATCTTGACACTATCACCAACTCCTATACCGTTAGCGTTAGCAAAAAGACCATATATTTTATAGCAATCCTTGTAGTTTTTCTTTATGTAAGATAGCTTATCAATAGCAAAGAAAACCAGAAAAATAGTGAAAATTAATACAAATAATCCAGCGGTTATTTCAAGTATATTTGACCTTCGCATCTTTAGTTATCAGGACTCCAGCTTTTATAGTAATTTTTCACTTTTTGGTTTGGATAGTATGCATCTTTTGTACCCGTTAAATTAGGAGTATGTTTTACTTTTCTTTTTTTATTATTAACTGGTACTACATTATCAGTATAGTGAAGCCATATATGCCATTCCGGAGACACTGTTGTAGGCTCAGAAACACTGCTATACATAACCCACCTTTTTCCTTTACTTGATTCATAATAAGAATTTCCATTTTCATCTCTTCCTACAAATTTATCTTCTCTTCGTAATAGGCGTTTTATTGCGTTACAAATTTTAGATAACATAAGAGTATTAAAACAAAAAGTATTATATATACTAATACTTTAACGATATATTAACAACAATTTAATGCAATTACCAATTTTACAAGTTATTATACCAATAATTGCATCAATGTTTTGCTTTCTTACCAAGAAACACAAGGTATCTTGGTTTATTTCTTTTATTGCAACAACAATCACTCTTATCATTTCATCGATACTACTCGTTAAAACATATAAAGGCGAGATTATAACTTATCACCTTGGAGACTGGGCTCCTCCGTACGGCATAGAGTTAAGAATCGACGTGTTAAACTCCTTGATTCTAACTTTGGTGAATTTTATAGCGCTGATAAGTGTGCTTTATAGCTTTTATATTAACGAAAAAGAAATTAGCAAAAACAAAATCACTGGTTTTTACTCTCTATTTCTACTGTGCTTAAGCGGACTGCTCGGAATTCTAGTAACAAACGACATATTCAATCTTTATGTTTTTTTGGAAATTTCATCTCTTTCTTCTTATGTATTAGTTTCAATGGGAAGGGATAAAAAAGCCTTGGTTGCAGCATTTGAATATCTAATTAGTGGCACTATAGGGGCAACGTTTTACTTGTTTGGTGTTGGGCTTTTGTACTCCATGACAGGAACGCTCAATATGTCTGACATGGCTGAAAGAATAGTTCCATTATACGATAACAACATCATAAAACTTGGCACATTGTTCATTTTTGTTGGTCTCTCAATTAAAATGGCACTGTTTCCATTAAGCAGGTGGCTGATT
The DNA here is from genome assembly GCF_947250715.1 of Wolbachia endosymbiont (group A) of Sympetrum striolatum. Lineage (NCBI taxonomy): Bacteria > Pseudomonadati > Pseudomonadota > Alphaproteobacteria > Rickettsiales > Anaplasmataceae > Wolbachia > Wolbachia endosymbiont (group A) of Sympetrum striolatum. The sequence continues at coordinate 1,268,748 of NZ_OX366342.1, read as the reverse complement.
AATGCATATAGTGAGGCGCCAAGTTTCATTAGCATATTCTTTTCAGGCACAGTGACAAAAGTGATGATATATGTTTTCATTAGGATCTTCTATACTGTTTTCCATCAGAATTTCTTCTTATTTAAACCATCACTAAGCAACGTGATAATTATCCTCGCACTTTGCGCTGTTATATTTGGGTCAATATCTGCAATAACTGCAAAAGATATAAGAAGACTGCTTGCTAATTCTAGTGTCAGCCAAATTGGTTATATAATTTTAGCACTGAGTTTTAACTCAAAAACAGGTGTATTTGCAGCAATTCTTCACATAGTAAACCACAGCATAATAAAAACATCTTTATTCATGGCTGCAGGATGTATTTCTTACAAATTTGATACAACAAAAATAGAGAATTTATCGGGACTCAAGAAATCAATGCCTTATACAGCACTTGCGTTTACTCTACTTAGTTTAGAATTAGTCGGTGTGCCGCTAACAAATGGCTTTGTAAGCAAATGGTATATAATGAAAGCAGTTATAGAATCTCGCGCGTGGATTTCCCTGATAGCTTTTGCTGCCGGTTCTTTTCTTGCACTAATATACATGTGGAAGATGGTAGAGAAAATGTATTTTGAAAATAGTGCAGCATCAAGCGCTGGAATGACACTAGGCAAAATTAATGATGTGCCATTTCCTATGCTTTTCTGTCTATTGTTTATGGCAGCTTTAACAATAGTAACTGGAATATATAGCACTCCAATTCGGTTAGTAGTTGAGAAGTTGGTTTTTTGATTTTTATCTTTGTTTCATATTTTACTATACTTTAAGGTTATAAGTGTGGATAGGCTGAAGAAGATTCATTGGTTATTAGTCATTAACGTGATAGTGCTGTTTTGCGTTGGCATTGCTGTTCAATACTCTTCTGCTGGAGGAAAGTGGGTACCATTTGCAATTCACCAAATAGTCATATTTTCCTTCTTTTTCCTACTCGCTATAGCTATGTCATTCATAGAGCTAGATTTTTATTTGAAGCACGCCTACTTTTTTTATATAGCAGCAGCGATTTCGCTATTAGCAGTAAATTTTTTTGGCTCGCACATAATGGGTGCGACGAGGTGGATAAGAATTGGGTCAATTAGTTTGCAACCATCAGAATTTGCAAAAGTAGGCTTAATACTTGCGCTTGCTCGTTATTTTGATAAGCAAAGTGTGTATAAAATGATGGAATTTAAAAGATTGCTTAAGGCGGTAATAATTATTTTCTTGCCTGTATTCTTGGTGTTAAAGCAACCTAATTTAGGCACAGCTGTGATAATGTTGTTTATAGGAGCATCAATTATATTCACAGCAGTAATAAAAAGAGCTCATTTAGTAATTTGTGGGACGCTTGGCATTTTTGCAGTACCGGCTATTTGGCCTTTTTTACGTCCTTATCACAAGCAAAGGATATTGTCGTTTTTGGATTCATCAGTGGATCCACTTGGAATAGGTTATAATGCGCAGCAATCTCAGATAGCTATTGGTTCAGGAGGTTTGCTTGGTAAGGGCTTTGTTAACGGAAGTCAAACTCAACTTGGATTTTTGCCGGAGAAACGTACGGATTTTGCTTTTGCAGTGCTGAGTGAGGAGTGGGGCTTTTTAGGTAGCATGGCTTTAATTTTGCTTTATACCTCATTACTTGGCATAATTTTCTCTATCGCTTATAGGTCGAAAAATTATTTTTCTAAGTTAGTATCTATCGGGATTTTTGCTTTTTTTGGCGCTCATTTTTTTATAAACATTGGAATGTCAATAGTCCTCTTGCCTGTGATAGGCGATCCACTGCCATTTCTTTCCTATGGAGGAAGTACAACTGCTGCAAGCTTGATATGCATAGGATTATTGCTGGCAATAAAAGCAGATGAACAACAAAATGCTTGTATTTCACCTATGCTAAAGTAAAATTAAACTTTACTTAATAGTTTTTATGCTAGATGAAATGCGTGAGGAATGTGGAGTATTTGGTATAAGCTGCAATAACGATGCTGCATTTAACTCTATACTTGCTCTCCACGCTTTGCAGCATAGAGGTCAAGAGTCTTTTGGCGTAGTAACCAGTAACAACGATAAGCTGCACTCTTATCACTTTCAAGGTCAAGTGAGCAGCGTATTTGATGATATAGATGAAATAAAGAAATCCTTACCTGGAGATTGTGCAATAGGTCACGTTCGATACTCAACAAGTGGTAGTAAATTTGGAGTGCAGCCCATGCTTGGCAAAAGTGGCAAATTTGGGGATTTTGCCATAGCACATAATGGTAATTTAATTAATATTTCTCCGATACGCGAACAATTAATTAAACAAGAGTGCGTTTTTCAGTCAGATATTGATACAGAAGTAGTAGTGCATCTGACAGCAAGCGGTGAAAAAGATAGCTTTTTAGAGAGTTTTATATATGCATTAAAGCAAATACAAGGTGCTTATTCTTTTGTGGCAATCAATCAAGAAGTAGTTATTGGAGTACGTGATCCATCTGGAATCAGGCCTCTTGTTTTAGGAAAGTTAAACGGTTCTTACGTTCTTGCATCTGAAACTTGTGCTCTTGATATAATAAATGCAGAGTTTGTTAGAGAAATAGAACCAGGCGAATTAGTTACCATCAGTTCGGATAGTAAGCTAGCCTCAATGTTTCCTTTCCCACAGCAAAAATCAAGTTTTTGTATTTTTGAATACGTTTACTTTTCGAGACCAGACAGCATAACGGAGAATAGGTCCATATATGATATAAGAAAAGAAATAGGAAGAATACTTGCAGAAGAGAGCCCACCAAAAAACAATGTAAATATGGTTGTACCAATACCTGATTCTGGAATACCTGCAGCTATTGGATATGCAAAGCATTCAGGATTACCTATGGAACTGGGGATAATTCGTAATCATTACATAGGAAGAACTTTTATACAACCAACCGCTGAAGTACGTAAAGTTAGAATAAAATTAAAATTCAATGCTAATAAGCACACTTTGAAAGGTAAAAACATAATTTTAATAGATGATAGTATAGTGCGTGGTAGTACGCTCAGAAATATAATAGTTATGCTAAAGGATGCAGGAGTAAAAGAGATTCACCTCAAAATTTCAAGCCCACCAATTAAGCATTCTTGTTTTTATGGAATAGATACGCCAGAGTGCAAAGATTTAATTGCTGCAAATAAATCTGTAGAGGAAATTAAGGAAGTTATAGGAGTAGATAGCCTAGCCTTCTTGAGTATTGATGGACTATATCAGTCTGTTAAAGGAGAGGTGCGTAACAATGCTACACCACAATATTGCGATGCTTGTTTCACTGGTGATTATCCGATTGGCAAATAGTCTACGCAAGATCTTAAGTTTAGAAAATCTTAAACCGCCAAAATTTCTCTTGGCCTTTACTAATTCCGATTCTTGGAGTGCACACATAATCCGGGTTGAGATGAGATTCATAAACACAAAATTTGTGGCTTATAGTAAGGTCCAGTTTATTGTGTTCTTTTGTAATGTTTAATCTTTTGCACAATATTCCTGGTCCGCCTAAGTTTGCTTCAAGCGGTTCAATGAGCTTTAATCCCCGTATTAACACTGCTGCTGGGAACCCTTCTGCTTCTGTTACAATATTTAAACAGTAATACATTCCATATATAAAATACACGTATGAAAACCCCGGCATACCAAACATTACTGAGGTTCGGTTAGTATAGCCTCTTGCCGCGTGACAAGCTGGGTCATTCATTCCTATATAGGCTTCAACTTCGGTTATTATTCCACTAAAGTTAGAAAATTTGAGGACTTTTCCCAATAACTCTCCAGCTACAGTTAAGGTCGGCCGCTCGTAGAAATTTCTTGGTAGTATTGTGCTACCCATTTTTTATTTTTGTTCTGAGGTTCTATATAGAATTCAGTTTAAGAATTTCTGGATCCCAGTGTCAAGCACTGGGATGACAAGAAGGGGAGCTACTTGAATGACAAGAAAATGGTACTGGCATAATAAGAAAGAAACACTGAGATGGTGAAAGAGAGAATATACGCAAGCAGCACTCATAGGGTAGCGCGTGACGCTGGAATCCAGTTTTTTCCTATTACCACAAACCATAGCTTAATTAGTTAGAATAGCATAACTAGCGAATACGAAATGGAGAAGTTTTAATTTGAACTACAGTTTCAGTGCTATTTAACATATATGCCTTTATACACAAAAATGCCAGTATATGATATTATGCCAATCAATATATAATTGAATTATGGTAAAAAAGCTCTCTAATATTAAAGGCTCAAATACTCCTTTGCTTGATCAGTTAGAACGCGCCCCCTTGGTGTGCGCTTTACAAAACTAATTTTGATTAAATAAGGTTCTACTGTTTCTTCAATATTGCCAACATCCTCGGATAGCGCAATAGATATGGTGTCAATTCCAACAGGTCCTGAGGTGTTGAATAAAAATCTTAGATAATGCATATCAAGTTTATTGAGTCCCATTTTGTCTACACCCAATTTTAGCAATACAGAATCAGCGACTTCATAAGTGATTTTTTTATCATCTTTCACTTCAACAAAATCCCTTATTCTTCTGAGTAACCTCAAAGCAATTCTTGGAGTGCCACGTGCACGGCAGGCAATTTCCCGTGCTGCATTTTCTTCAATTTCAGTAGAAAGAACTCTTGCGCCTCTTTTTATAATATTAACCAGTTCTTCAAAAGAATAAAACTCAAGATGCAAGGGAATGCCAAAACGATCTCTGAGTGGCGCAGAAAGTAATCCAAGCCGTGTAGTTGCTCCGATTAACGTAAATGGTGGTAGATCTATCCTTAAAGTGCGAGTAGATGGACCTTCACCTACTAATATGTCCAAGCAAAAATCTTCCATAGCAGTATATAAAACTTCTTCGATGCTGCGATTTAATCTATGGATTTCGTCGATAAATAGAACATCTTTTGCATTTAAAGTGGTAAGCACTGCAGCCAAGTCCCCAGCTTTACTAAGTAAAGGACCAGAAGTTGCGCGGAAGCTGACCCTTAATTCTTTAGAAACAATTTGTGCTAAAGTTGTTTTGCCAAGTCCTGGGGGACCATACAATAAAACGTGATCTAAGGCTTCAGTTCTTGTCTGTGCAGCATTTATAAACACTTTTAAATTTTGTATTAAGTCTTTTTGCCCGACAAAATCATCAAGTTGTTCAGGTCTGATGTTGATATTGCGCACATCTTCAGTATATTCTTTATCGCACGATATTGATTTCATAATGTTTTAAGCGCCATGCGAATAATATCCTTGGTGTCCAGATTTGACGATTCGTCTTGTATTTTTTTTATCGTATCATAAGCTTTCATTTTTTCATACCCAAGATTGATCAATGCTGAAAGGGCATCTTCATTGATTGGATGAAAATTATTGTTATTTATTTCTAATTTACTCACTTTGCCACTTAATTCAGTGATGATTCGATTTATGAGTTTCATGCCAAGTCCACTCATCTTGAGTGCTACTTTATCTTCATTCATAATTGCCAAAAACAGCTGTTCTGGAGTTAATTTACTCAAAATTGACATTGCAGTTTTATAGCTAACACCACTTACTTTAACAAGCAACCTCAAGCACTGCTGTTCTTCTTTGCTTATAAAACCATATAGCTGAGCGACATTTTCTCTGTTATTTGCATAGGTTTCGATAAGTAATTTAACTCTACTTCCGATGGAACATGCATTTAAAGTTTTGGCTGAGAGATACACCATATAGCCAACATCATTCACATTCAGGATTATGTGATCACTGCGCACTTCATCAACTATTCCGCTTAGATTTCCTATCATTTTTAGCACTGTATAGGGTTCAGTTTAAATACTCCTGGATCTTAGGTCAAGCAAACGAACATTATAACAGAGAGCCAAGTAGATCATAGAAACGAAAAACTTCCTTGACACATTTTGCCAACATTTGCCGCTTCAAGTCTGTCTGCTATGACTTTTATATACTGATAATCATTATACTCACACCCCGGTACCACCGTTTGAAAGCACAGTTCAATGAATTTTAGAAAGTTTATTTTGTCCATGATATAATGTTGAAACCAGCGCGTGACGCTGGGATGACAAAAAAAGGAGCACTGGAATGACAAGGCTATAGGTTGCAAGCGAGACGTCATACCGTGATTTATTCACGGTATCTCTTGGCATAGATCCCGCTAATAAGTAGCGGGATGACGAATTGCTTAATTGTCATACCGCCGCAGACCGTCATACCGCCGCGGTATCTCATCCGCTAACAAGAGATCCCGCTAACACGTAGCGGGATGACGAAGTTATCGTCATGCCACCGCGAACCGTCATATCGCCGCAGACCTTCATACCGCGATTCATTCGCGGTATCTCTTAGCATAGATCCCGCTAACACGTAGCGGGATGACGATTCTTCAAATCGTCAAGGTGTCATCCGAGTAGCTTGACTACTTGGATCCAGAAAACTTAACTTTAAACAAGTGGCTGCATAATAAAGACTAGATTCCAGCGTCACGCGCTGGAATGACACCATTTTCGGTCTCTTAAATTGCTTTAGCTAGAAACATTAAGAAATTTACCAAATAAAAAAAAAGGCAAAAGAAGCCCCGTGGTGCGAGTTTTGACTCTATATTACTGTAAGTGGCGCTGTAATAATGTGCTAACGCTTAAAATAAGCGCGATTTGGCTGAATGTAGAAAAAATAAAAAAGACATGCAGCCGCTATAATTTTATGTAATCCGCCAAAAAATACCCTGAGTTTTTTACTGAATTTTGTCATTGAGCCTGCAGGTCAAAAACAAGTTTTGAGTCATAAATACCCTTATTGTCATAATAAGGGGGCTGGCGGAGTTTGTCAAGCAAGTTTTATGGCCTAGCGTCACACGCTGGAATGACACCGGATCTCACATTCATTCTACTGCAACGCAGAAAATTCGTACAATTGTGCATGATGTAGGGTTTCTGGCTACATTTTTCTATTAAACTCACCTTTCCTCTATGTAACAGATTTCGTATTAAATTTTAAATTTAATGCGCCTAGATATACAAGCATTCCTAGCAAAACCATAGGTATAGAAAGCAACTGCCCCATAGTTAAATCAAGCCACAAATAGCCAATTTGATAGTCTGGTTCGCGAAAAAACTCAACGAAAAAACGTGCTACTCCATACCACATAACTGCAATACCAGTTAACGCACCGTGATACAGTCTTATTCTAGTCAAGAAAAACAGTGAATTTGCAACTGCAAAAAGTAGCAGTCCTTCAAAAAGTGCCTCATAAAGCTGGCTTGGATGACGCAGCAAATTATCACCACTTTCTGGAAATACCATACCCCATGGCATAGTTGTAACTCTGCCAAATAACTCTCCGTTTATAAAATTGCCTATGCGACCTAAAAATAAACCTATGGGAACTCCGCAAGAAACTAGGTCCAGTGCATAAAATATAGGAATGTTATGTCTTTTACACGAAATTATTACTGCAAGCAAAACTCCTATAGCACCACCATGAAATGACATTCCTCCTTCCCAGGTCTTCAATATCTCGATAGGGTTGCTTATATAAAGAACTGGATCATATATCAATACGTAGCCAAGTCTACCTCCAAGGATAATGCCTATAATAGTGGCTGTTAATAACGAATCGTAAAAATTCTTAGTAAATATTTTTTGGTCGTCTAGCTTGTGTAAATACCAATATGCAGACACTATACCCAAAACGTAAGCTAAGGAATACCAATATATAGAAACAGGACCGATGCTGAAAATTACTGGATTTAAAGACATATTTTGCTATAAATTATTCTTAGACAATCTACTTTTTTCACGATCCCACTCTCTCTGTTTTATGGTTGCTCTCTTATCGTAGAGTTTTTTTCCTTTTACAATGGCAATTTTAGTTTTTGCAAATCCTTTATCATTAAAATAGATCGAAAGCGGCACAACAGTTATCCCAGCGGTTTTGATTTGACCAATTAGTTTGTTTATCTCTTTTTTATGTAAAAGCAGTTTACGTTCCCTTTTTGGTTTATGATTTTTTCGGTTTGCAGCTTTATATTCTGCAATATGCATATTGTGCAGCCATATTTCGCTATTCTTTTCGATAACGTAGGCGTCGGAAATATTTACTTTTCTTTCTCTTAGCGATTTAACTTCACTGCTTAATAAGACCATACCCGCTTCAAATTCTTCTAAGATGAAATATTCAAACCTTGCTTTCCTATTTTCTGCAATAACTTCCATATCTAAAGATATCTTTAAGCTTCAATATATTACAGAGTTTTTGACTTAATTCATAATATATCTTTCCTTAAAAAATCATTTAAGTTATACTGCAAACCATGAACCTTAGGCAAAAAATCAAGTTTTTTTCTCTATCATTTGTAATTTTATTTTCTCTATGGACTGTATTGTCTGGTTATTTTGAGCCATTTTTTATTTTTTGTGGAGTGTTTTCCTCTATATTCACATTATTTATCTTTAGAAGGTTGATAAACGCTGAAAGAGCTCTTAGCCAGATTTTAAATGGTACGAGTAGACTGTCGTTTTATAAGTTAGTAAGTTATATACCATGGTTAATGTACCAAATCATTTTATCAAGTGTTTATGTAACAAAAAAGGTGCTACGACTCAAATCTAAGCTTGAGCCAATCATTATCCTAAGAAAATGCAAAGGGCATAATGATGAAAGCATTGCGTTATTTGCCAATTCGGTTACAATCACTCCTGGAACTTTAACTATCAATGTTGAAAGTAAGCAGAAAACATATTTCTCTACCATGTATCTGATAGATAAAGATCTTGAAAGCGGCATTTCTGAAATAGAAAATAAAATCTTAAAAATACTACGTTCAGTTAAGTAATTGCTTTAAATAAGTTAACAGCATCCTTATATTCCCTTACAAGACTTTCAAGCATCTCTTTTGGAAGGCTATTGTTAACAATAGAACATAAATAATTATGTAAATCTTCTAACCTTAGTATGTTATTTCTCTTCTTGCTGTTGAATTTATACGGAAAAATACCTTCCATAACTTCAATAGTAGTAGCCTTGTTTAAAAATACATTTTCACTTGTCACGCTTATTCTTGCTAAAACAGTGTTAATTTCAGGTTCGTCATTTGTATAAAAATCTGATAGCTGAGTTATTCTAATAACGTATAAAGTTACTATTTTTGATAAGCAATTATCAGCATATTCACAATTTTTTATTACCTCCCACTGAGTAACCTGGGATTTACCTATTTTTGCATTGTTCGGTAATTTACTCATTCAACTTTCTCCATTTAATCCAGTAGATAGATTATACTAATACTTTGTTAAATAAATGATAACGCAATCATAAAAATATATATTCATAATGGCATGTTATGTAAAATAGTACGATATCCAGACATTAAAGTTGATTTAGGCTGGTTTATATTGGGCACCTCTTATTTCTGCATTACCTAAGCAAGCTAAGCTGTAAAATGACAGTTGGACATCAGCTCATAACAGGAGCACTCTGAAATATAGGGAGAGTAGACCGGCGGACCTTCCCCGCCAGCCTCTCACAGAACCCTACGTGAGGTAGAGTGGGCAGCCAGCGAGTTACTTGTTAAGTACTTTTCCAACAACCCCTCTCCGAACCACGCATGATAGTTTCCGTATCACGTGGCTCTCCAATAATCTAACGTTTTAAGGAGTCACCATCATATTTTCCATATTGGATTTTCTTATGGCATTCATGACAAACAACAAGAGTCTTCCTCTGTCGTTCAATCATTCTCTTTTTCCATTTCGGTAGCTCAGTATTACGTTTACCTAGCAAATCAGCAAGTTTACGTACGTGATGTACTTCAATCTGCTCTTGTGATTTACATAATTCACAAGTTTGTGCCAATAGTCTTTGCTCTATTTCACTACGCTTATTCCATATTGGTATAAGGTTATCACTTATACTTACCCATTTATTCCATTTTAGTGACACAGCACCAAAGTGTGTAATTAATGGTATCTTTGATGGTAAACGATCTACTCTGACTTGGATGACTTTTCGTTTTTCACCTTCGTCGTTTTCAATCATTGCACCAAATTTTCTATAAATTTTCCTGCAAGTTGTTTTGTATTTAGATGCTAAAGTCTTTACTAATGATACTTCCATCACATACTTCAAATAACTTAGTGTGTGAAGGTTGTAGGCCATTTTGTAATATTGTACAATTCCTCGATATTCAGTTTGATACTGAGCAACAATACTGTAAGCTGTATCAAGTGTACGTTGAGGTAAATGTATAGGCTTTCCACAACGCATATATTCAGAACACTTTTTCTGCTTTATATGATGTGGTACACGTAACCCAATACTACCGTTAATACATCGTTGTGTCCGATGATCATGTTTATCATCTGCATGCAAGACGTGTATTTTATAACCTAAAAAATTGGCTTTGCTATCACACGCGTGTGTAATAAGCGTTTTATCTTCATTAAGCATAAGTTTGAGCTCCTCATTGAGGAATTTAGCAATCTCATTTTTAATTTGTTCAGCTTCATTTTTTGGTCCTGCAAACCCTACCAGAATATCATCAGCATACCTAACATACCAAAGACGTCGATAATTTAGATCACAAGAATCCTTAGATGGCATACCCTGCACTAATTGACGCAGTTGTTTTGCTTGATCCCAGTTCCCTTGTTTTCTCATCATCGATACTTGCATGGTTAACCTTAAATATTTTGGATTTGTCTTTCTTCGCTTACCTCGGTTATTTGCTGGTATTAGTATATGTTCCACATGTTTATCTAACCGATCGAGTAATATGTTACTCAAAATTGGACCAATAATAGAACCTTGTGGTACCCCACTATGACTCTTATTGTACTTCCAATTTTCCATATATCCTGCTTTTAGCAGTCGATTGATTAGCTGAATAAAACGGTTATCTTGGAAGCTTTCACTCAGTATTTTCAACAACATAGTATGATCAATTGAGTCATAACATGCACTGAGATCTCCCTCTATAAACCATTTTGTACCTCTGCCTTTTTGCATTACTGCTCTTAATGCAGTGTGGCATCCACGCTTTGGTCGAAATCCATGTGAACATTCACTAAATTTAGGCTCATAGTAGGCTTCCAATATTAATCGGATTACTTCTTGAAGTAACTTATTTGACCATGTTGGCAATCCTAACGGCCTGCGTTTACCACTCTTCTTTAAAATATAGATACGTTTTACTGGTGTCCACCGATATCGCTCATAGCGTAAATCCTCTATGATTTTATCGATTTTCTCCAAAGACATACCATCAACTGTTTCAGTTGTCACACCTTCTGTCATAGCACCTTTATTACGACAAAGTTTGCCATACGCTCGAAGGTAAAGATCACGCTGATAAAGTAGGCGATATACGTTTTTAACCGGCAAATTTCTTTGTCCACGTTCACGTATAATGTTAAGTATTGTTTCAGCTTTCCGCATCTTGCGTACCTCCCAATTTCAACATTCAATTATCTGTCACCCTTTGCCCTGTATGTGGCTTTCCCACGCTCCCCGGTGATTCGTTACTTTCACGACTACTACGATGACTCCGTAACCATAGAACTCGCGTTCCTTAGGTCATCCCATGTTCCGTCACTAAGAACTGTTCTAGATCAACTTAGGTTTTCCATTCATCCTCTTAAATAAGTTCACTACTTATCGTTCTACAGCCAGAATGTCACACAAACGAAAGTTTAATCTGTGCTTACCGTAGACATGGGGTTTTAAATGCGATACCCATGGATGTGAAGTCCCACCCCTGAAGATTAGAATTCAAGCAGTTTAGCTTTAACCATATTGATCAGGTGTTGCAAGCCGTTATCTTACACATCTTCAGATAACTCTCGCTTTACATACATGCTCTTGTCCTCCTTCCCTTTCGGGTTAAAGTTAGTTGTTCACCTCGAGGCCATTTATTCTGAACCCCGCTTAGCTCTGCTAAGTATTTCTTAATGCGTACCACGGCGCACCATTTCAATGCATATGTCTATTCTATCAAGCAATGGTCCTGATATTTTGTTTTTGTAATCTGTGCCACACTTTGGAGCTTTGTTGCACGATCTACTTGCATCCCCCAAGTAACCACATCTGCAGGGGTTCATCGCAGCAATCAGTTGAAAATTTGCAGGGTAGGTTATGTGAGCATTTGCCCTTGCAACGGTAACTTTTCTATCTTCAAGTGGTTGGCGCAGAGAATCAAGCACAAGTCTTGGAAATTCAGGTAGCTCATCAAGGAATAACACGCCATTGTGAGCCATAGTGATTTCTCCAGGTTTTGCATTCTTTCCTCCCCCTATCATTGCTGGCATAGAGCATGAATGATGAGGTTCACGAAAGGGGCGAGTTACTTTGAATATTTCATTACCAGTTTTTGTTATGCTGGAAATAATATTAACATCAATCATCTCCTGTTCGGTCAAATCAGGCAGCAATCCTATAAAGCGCTTAGCAAGCATTGATTTTCCAGTACCAGGAGGGCCAACAAGAAGCATATTATGCCCACCTGCTGCTGCAATTTCAGCTGCTCTTTTTGCAACAACTTGGCCTTTGATATCCTTCATATCGGGAACCAATCTTTTTTCTTTGGGTGCATCACTATAATTAAAAATTACTGGCTGAATTAATTGCTCACCCTTAAAGTGTCTGATAATATCAGTTAATTTCTCTATAGCTAGAATTGAAACATTCTTTACCCATGAAGCCTCTACTCCATTTCCCCTTGGGCAAATTACTCCTTTATTTGCCTTTTTTGCATTAATTGCTGTTGGCAGCACTCCTGAAACTGGAATAACTCTGCCATCAAGAGCCAGTTCACCCATGATTATATAAGACTGAACTTTTTCAACTGGTATCACATTCATTACAACAAGTAGTCCAATAGCGATAGCCAAGTCATAATGACTGACTTCTTTCAGCAAATCCGCAGGGGAGAGATTAACTGTAATTCTTTTTGGAGGTAGTAGTAGATTGATTGAATTTAACGCTGCTCTGATGCGCTCTTTGGATTCCGCAACAGTTTTATCCGGCAATCCAACAATATTGACTGCTAGTACAACATTGCATAATTCTATTATGGCTATTTTGATCAAAATTTGCAAGACTTTTTATGCGGAATACTATGTATAAGTGATTGTGATTGATTTCAATTTGATGAATCAACATTCTAATAATATTTTGCTTAGTCTGCCAATCCACTTGATCAAGCTTTGACTCAACACTTGAGGAAAAGTTTTTCAAGCTATCTGTAACAAGGCTCAATTCTTGTTGTAACTTCTTTTGATCGAGTGTTCTTTCTTTCTCTTCTTCAATTTCTTTCAAATGCTGTTTCATTGTTGTGATTCTTGGTTTAAATTCTTCTTGGCTTATAAACCCTTTAGCATAGCTATCAATAAATTTTAAGCAGGATTTCTTAACATGTTCCAAATAGTGCTCCTTTTCCAATACCTTTTTCCTGTTCGTGTTATTACCGGTATCTTATTCAGTTCATGTACAACTTCTCCTATACTTGCTCTTTCTTGGCCAACCCGACTAAATATTTTACGCACTATATTTGCCTCTTCTTCATCAACCTCAAATTGAGCACTTCCTTCACCTACATGTTTTGCTATGTAGCGATAACCGTAAGGCGCCCTACCCATCACACTTATACACCCAGCTTTGGCCGCATGAAGTTTACCTCTACGGTTTCGTTCCATAATCTTTGCACGTTCATACTCTGCTATTGCTCCCTGAATCTGTAGAAATAAATGGGAATCAGGATTATCATCAAACTTATGATTCAAAAATACTATTTCAGATCCAGCCTTTTTAAACTCTTCGAGTAAGATCATTTGATATGAAAATTTACGTGATAGCCGATCAGGTGAATGAATGTATATCTTATCAATCTTACCTTCTGCTACTCTATCACGTAAACTCTCTAAGCCAGGACGTTCTAAATTTGATCCACTATAACCATTATCGACAAACTTATGCTCATCTAATAACTCATGTCCATCACTACTAATGCGACGCTCCAACTCTACAATCTGACTCTCTATTGTATTCTCCTGTGCCTGTTGTCTTGATGAAACTCTTGCATACAAGCTTACCGTTACCATTTTCTTCTACCTCCTTTATTTTATATTTCAACAATTGTTCATAAGCATTTGCCAAATATGTACCAGCCAATCTGTGAGGCTCATAACGACAATTAATAGTTAATTCCCCTTTTTGCATGTTTTTCTTCCTGTGAGTTTTTTTATAAGGTTAGGAGACTTCTATTAAACTAAACCAATGCACACCTTATTTAAGAAAGCTATCTAGTTCACACAAATTCTCCTTAATTAAATATACAAGATTTGAAAAAATTATGTCCAAAAAATCTTTGCTTGAATTATCATATTATGTATAATATAGCTTATTTAATCTGTTATGAATGTTCATCCAAGTTACGAATTTTGGGAGAGTGATTTAGAAGTTCCCGTTAATCTTTTACTAGATCGCTTTCAAGATTCAAAGATACGTCAGTCTTGGTTAGATTCCCTTTCTGGTAAACAACTGAGCATCATTTTTCAGCATTGCTTTAAAAGTCATTTAAATGGGCAGCTTTTTCAAGATGGAGGTTATGATGATAGATCCACTCAACAAAAACGTAAGATACTTACCAGTTACTCTGACTCTCTTTTTAACTATTATCTCATTAGCCACTTTGATCGTACAAAACTTGAGGCTACAGTTAGTGAAGTAGCAAGATTTGCCCTTACTCAAGAGTTAATGAGATCGTACCTGATAAAAAATAATACTAAGTATGATAAAAGATCCTTGTTATTTTTACTATTTCACATAAATTGTGAACTTCTAAAATCTGTCTATCACTTTGATAAAGTACAAAAGAGAGGTTTCGTATCATTTGCTCTACAGAAATCACCAAGACAAATAAATACTTCATTCAAGGAATTTATGTCACGAGAAGTCGTAGAGCAGATACTAAAGTTCGAAAACCAATTGCAGGGTTTTTTCCATCATCAAGATCGGATATATATGTTTGTACGCCGAGGAAGTGACATAGATTTACTACTTAATTCAAACAAGGTTGTTCATGGCCATAAACCTGAGTGGATGATTTTAGACTTTTCTCTTGATGGCACTCAGGTTAATCTCTGTGCTAAAAATACTAATAAAGCTGTGGAAATAGCAAATAGCATTGTAAGTGGGTATTTTGACTGCGAATGTACTTTTGTAAATATACAAGATAAGAACTTTCCACTACAAGTGCACAAATTTCTTCAAGCATGTATAGAGGGTTCTGATCCTAATATTTGTATATTTGAGTTAAATTTTAAGTCAGATTATTTTAAAAATAGTAATACATATCTTACTTTGAGTGTAAAGCCGTATGATCCTATTGCACTAGAGTTACATATTTTAAAGCCATCTATTGGCAACATACTACAATCTATTCAATCAGCTAAAGTAATGTTCCAAAACAAAAAGGTAACATTTTCTTTCAAATCAAGTGGGGAAATTTATTATTCAGAGCATCCGCTCAATAAAAAAGAAAGAGAGGAGCTAAAGAAACATATGGAACAATCCTATGGCCTTAAGATCCTTTCACGAGCAAATTGCTGATCTTTTAAGTTCAAATAGTTCTTGGGTTGATCCAAGTCGAAATCACATTCAAGCAGCAAGATACTTATTCGACCTTGGATTGATAAAAATGCAAGAAAGGTACTATATTGTTTGTTCCCGTGAAGAAGATCATCTTGATTGGCCAAATGTAGTTGATCTAAATTGTAGCAATGAGATTTTCATTGATCCAGACTTTGATGAAGCATGTGATGACGCTATTTGTGAAAACTGTTCTCGTCATATTCTGCCTAATACTTATCAAAAACAGAGATTTCATCTCTTATCCATATACTTAAATACAGAGAAAATCATAGACTGGTTTGAAACAAAGTTGAATGATTCAAGACTTATGTGGGAAAAAGTAGAAAAAGGAGTTTATTATATTTGTAATCAAGGTCGCATTGTAAATCTAATAATCCTTGATTTTTGTACTGATGCGATATTTTTAACTATAGATAAACTTAGAGTCCATCCGACAGTTCTCATCACTCTAAAAAAAGATATACCAAATCTATTACTGAATCTATATGTAGTGCCAATGGTGAAACTGTTTTGTCAGCTTAAGACTGTAACTGAGATATTCCAAGAGGCAGCTAAAAAAGGAGTACCAGAGGTAGTAGAAAATACTTCTTTGCAAGTTTTACCAGCTTCATATATTTCGCTTAAACGTGTTGAACCAATTATACCAACAAAGCTTTTGGAATTACAAGTAGTTAAAGGTATGGTATATGTTAATAGTATTGAAGTTATAAATAAAAAAGCTGCATCATGCCTTAATATTTTTCGAATATTATTCAAGCAATTTTTACATGACTGTGAGAAAGAATTACCACCTGAAAAACATACACTTCTCAATATTAATCAGTTAGAAAAACTATTGGGACTTAGTTTAGAAGCAGATTTAGAACATCAAATCAGAAAACCATTAAATAAAATGCAAAGAACAATCAAAGCTACACTTGCTGAGAAATTAGGATTAAGTATTGAACGTGATGATGTAATACAAACACTTGGTTGGCAAAGATTATCACATGGTTATCGAATTAACCCTTTTACTTTGACTATAAAAAAATAGAGTTTTTTGTTATCAAAAATAGTTTTTTTCAGCTCCATGAATAAATTTTCCCACCCCACGTGCAAATGGTCCTGTTTTTACATCAAGCCATTTATCTTCTTTTGAACCATTAGCCATTCCTTTAACTATTTGCTTTGCTTGTAAAAGCTCTTGCACTATACGCTCTAGTCTATCCCTTCCCATACTATGAAAAACTTCAGGCAATTTATGTCGTTGTTTATGTATTCCTGCACTTCCTGTATGAGTAAATGGATGTCCTGAAATAGCAGCTCGCGCAATTGAATCAATAAGATATATTTTAAGATCTTTATCGCTAATATTTTGAGCTTTTAATTGTTCAGTAATGTCTTCCAATAGCCCTGTTTCTTCATTTCTCAGATAAGTACGTACAGTACGATCAGCCAGGCCATTTGCCTTAACAACAGCTCCATAAAATAAGGCATTTTGTCTTGGGATTTTTCCAATTGATCTAAAAATCATTGGTTTAGTCATATCTTCAACAGGCCAAAAAGCAAAAGAACACCTGACTCCATTTACGAGAGCAGAAGTACCTCGAATAGCATCTCGTGCTTGCTCTACTGTTGATATAGGCTTTTCTCCCTTCAGCTTTCTCATATGATGTGCAGTAATTATTGAAGCTCCAGTGCTACATGCTAAATCAGATAATAAACACATGAGATAATCCCCTACTGCTGGGTCAGCATTTAAATCTGCATGAATGAAAGAAGCAAGGGGATCAAATATAATGAGCTTTAAATCCTTTATTCTGCTCAGCTGCTTCATTACCAACTCAAATTCTGGAGATATTTCTACAACTTTACCGCGAACATTCTTAAGTATGGTAAATGATCCTCCTATATTTGGCAATGGTACAATAAATAGCCTATCTTTATATTTTAATCTCTCGCATTTTGGATCAAGTCGTTCTAAGCGACGATGTATTTCATTTGTATCATCCTCTGCGGAAAATACCACCACAGACCCATGTTCAGTAACAGGTGGGCCAAATCCACACACCTGGTCTATGCTACTTGCAACCTTGAGGGCTAGGTCAAGAAGAAGCATACCTTTGCCTGTATCTCCCATTGCAGCCAAAATGGAGGTTACACCCAAAGGAAATAATCCTTCAACCAAGAATCTTTGCTTTGGTACTGGACCTACAAAACGCTCTACACTCCAGATGAAAATATCAAGTGGTGGTTTAATAATTATTTTTCTTGAGTTTTTTTCAATAAATTCCGAAACATTTATTCCCTCTAACAGACAATCAGCAGCATCCCAACTCCTTGGTTTATTCGGTGGAATCTTAAGCGTAGCAAGTGATGCAACACCAAGTTCTAAAAGCTTCTTTTCAGCGTTTTTGGCATATTTATTACCTGCTTCATCATTGTCCGGCCAAATGATAATATGTTTACCTTTTAGCGGAGTCCAATCTGTTCTATCAATAGGCGCATTTGCTCCAAACATCGCAGTTGTAGCTGTAATTCCTTTCTCTATAAGTGCTTCTGCGCATTTTTCTCCTTCTACAAGAACAACTTTATCGGACCTTAAAATACCCGGAACGTTGTAGAGTGGCCTTATCTCTGGCTCTTTGAATCTTTGTTTTTTAACATCAAATGGTTTAAACTGTTTTTTCTCTAAAGGAGGATCATAACGATAGACTATTACAATCAATTGGTTATTTTCATCGTAGTAATTCCAACTACAAGTCAGATATTGTTCTAGATTTCTGATATTGTTTTGTTTCTTAAGACCAAGCCATTCACTTATTGAAGCCATTACTTCAGGAAATTCTATTTTGGCATTCTTCCCATGTACCGTTGCCCAAAGGTCAATAATGTCACCGCCTTCTCCTGTTGCAAAATCTTTCCATAATCCAGCTCTTTCGCCTGTTAATTCTATTACAGTACTTTTGCCTTTGTTACCCTGTACATCACCTACATAAAACTTATCACCACGAAATGTCCCTCTTGGTAGTAGATGAAAAAGACAAGATCTGATATTTTGCAAAAGCTGAGTCTTTAGCTCTACCATAGTATCCGTTTTTTGCGGACAAGTTAAGCCGTAGCTATAATTTTAGAATTCTGCCAACGCCCATTTACCCTGCTAATGAATTTTGCTGGTATTGATTTACCGTTTCTTAGTTCATATACTACTTGCAAGACATTTGCACGTTTACTTGGTTGAAACATTACAATACCAGATGTATAAAAGCTTCTTAAAGCATTAGCACCAATTAAAGCTTGAAAAGGGCTTTTTGCGAGTGTAGCTGTCGATACTTTTCTGGTGTGACGTGTAATAATGATTCCAGCCATAGGATTAATTATAGAACGTAGTTTTTCTACTCTGCTTTGCAGGCCAGAAAATATATTTTCATAGTCAAGGGAATCCAAAACGATAAGGTCTATCATTTTGATATCAAACTTTTCTTTTATAATATCTTTTATTTTCTCTATACCTTCATCATTTAAAGTTAATCTCATCTTTGTAGTAACAATCAAGTTTTCTTCTGCTAGATTTGGCAGCCTTTGATTAGTTATGATTTGTTGTATGCGTTCCCTGATATAATTGTACTCCATCTCATTTTGCAGATAGACTATTTTTAGCGGTCTTGCTGACTTCATCTTAAGAAACGACACTCCTGCTGCAAGATGTGCAAGCAAAGAGAGAAGAAAATAACTTTTGCCAACCTTTGGCGTACCACCAATGACTAAAAGACCACCTGGAGTGAGAATTCGTGGAGCTATTATATCTTCTGGTATTGGTGATTGATCACTTAAGTACTGCTTTACAGAAAATATTTTTTCTTCTCTTTTCCCCCCTTTTTTTTCTCCACTCTTTGATTTTTTATTGAGCCACTTTCTAGCAGAATATATATCACCCTTAATTAAAATCCAAAGATCAATAATATCACCACCAGTTCCTTCAGTAAAATTACGCCAATCACCAGCTTCCTTACCTACTATTTTAACTGTAATTGTATTTCCATTTAAGTCTCCAATATAAGTTTTTTCTCGGTAAAACTCACCATTTGGAAGTAGGTAAGAAACACACTCCTTGATATTATCAATCAATAACATCTTTAACTCTTTTTGCTTTTTAGACATAAAATTCCCATACATATTTTTCATACGTGTAAAGTTGAGATTAGCTAGCTCACAAACAGTTTCAAAAGATTTTGAATTCAGCCAATTAATTGCTTCTTCTCTTAGCTTTGGGTTTTTTCCTACTGCGTCCTGAATACCTCTAGTAACGACAGCAGACCAAAGCTTTTCCTCGTCGTACTTCAAAATGGTACTCTGTCAATTTCATAATTTTTGCGGTATTCTGGAGTAACTACTGAGGCAATTTTGTTCTTCTCTCCATATTCATCAGTTATAACACCTACCTTTACTGTAAACTTCAACCCATTTAATTCTGCAATTGAATTTAGCTTACGAGCAAGGATTGCACTTTCTGAGTTATCATGTGGATGAATGTCACGTGCTGATTCCAAGATACTGCGAAGCATAGAGCGACCCATTTCTCCCCAAGTATCTTCTGCTTTATTACTTTTAATACCAATTATTTGGTAAATCTTGTGCTTTTCATATAGACCTTCAATAACGGTAAATTCTGTATTTAAATAAATGCTACCGGTAGTAGGGCTTTTAGTAAACCAATGCTCATAACCTCCAGGCTTGATTGTCATTTTTACCTTTACTATTGTACCTTTAGGTATTAGTCTACTTTGCGGTTTTACAGTGTTAAAATCAGTTAATAGGTTTTGTAACATATATCACTCTCCATGTTTAAATTTTAAAACTTGCTTTTAATCTTTGTAAGCAGCTTACCTAAGTGTGGTTCTTCAACCATACTCAGACGTCCACTACGATCCTTAGCTGGGTATCTCCAGGGATTTAAAGTGTGGCAAACAAAAGAGCGCTTCTCCGTTCCATCATCTTTCTTGATTCCAACCATACTGATTACTTCGTCAACTATCCCAGGAATTTCACTAGCAGTTTTAGTCCCTTCACATTGAGGTAGCCAGTTTGGACGGTTAAAATCATCTAAGTACTGACTTAAAGTGCCAACTATGATGATGTCTTTGTCTCTGATATGCTGAAATTGGTTGAGCCAGGCCATCATTTCTTGCGCAAGTAATCCATAGGCAGCTCTCATGTCCTGTTTTCCCGATCTCTCAGAAAAAGCTTCAGGTTGCATTTTTGCCCATAAAAGACATAAACGTGAAGCAACGGTTATGCTATCTACAAAAATGCATCGGTATTTAGAAAACTCAGAGAAAAGATCTTTATACTTACTAGATACATGTTCATAGTGTCTTTGGCTATATGCTTGATCAGATTTCAGCGCAGGATTAGGCCCCCCTATAAGACAAGCAATATCTCTAGCTTCATTCCAAGTGCGAAGACTAATTGAATCTCCTTGCCAATCTTGAACAGCAAGAAGCCCTGCTTCAAAATCAAGGCAAAGTGTTGGTTCATCTACGGTCTTTAGGAGACTTGTTTTACCAATACCATAAGGACCAAAGATGACCATTTTTACAGTTGATATTGTTTGCAATCTTTCATTATTATTCAAAATTTTAAGAACCATTATTTATCCATGCTACGATGTATATATATACAAGAAAGGCAAAAATTTTGTTCAATTTTTCTTTTTGCCTTCGTAGTAAATAGGAAAAAGTTTGGCACGTATCTTCTTGATAATATTGTTTAAAGTGGTTCTTGAAACGTTGTTCATTTTGGCAACTTCATGTAAGTTGAAAAATTTAAGTTGCTCACATATATTTTGCCATTCCTTTGGTAAAACCGAGATCATATAGTCTACATCAATGCGTTTTGTTATTTCACCCTCAAGTAGCTCTGTTACATCAATACTAATGTAATTGTTGATATCACGTTTTGCACATCGCTGTTTCTTTAGCAAGTTAATAGCTTTGTTTTCAGTTAATCTTGCTACAAAGGTGTTAAAGCTACTTTTATCTTCATCATACTGATCAAGGCATGGCCAAATTTCACAGAAGAGTTCTTGCTCAAGATCTTCGTGAGCTTCATTAATAAAGCACTTAGCAAGTTTCAGTCTATAAGCTTGATATTTTACATTTTTAATAACTATATGGTAGTTTTGTAATTTCATAACTTTCCTTAAAAACAAATTGATGCTTTTAAGGATGAGAGTTATTAATGCTGTTATGTAGGACAGGAGCAAAAATAAATAATACTGATGCGATTTTTAATCTATTGATATTCTGTTATTTTTTTTTTGAGAATAATACTGATGCAATTTAAAATAATACAGTTCAGGTTTTTGGAACCTATTTTGAATGGATTTCAAAGAATGGGTAGCTCAAGCTTCCTAAAGTTATATTAAAAATATATAAGAATTCCATATTTTGAAATTCAATATCACCTAAAGAGCTAAAAATTTAGATTTCGCTATTAAAAGAATAGCTTAAATTTTTAAGAGGAAAATAGTTGAAAAGTATGCTCTCTATAACCTTAAGTTCCGTTCCTAATTACTGGCTTCCTAAATCAGGAATTAGGAATCAGGAATCTAGAACTAGCCTGTATGGCGGGGTTTCACCATGCATTCCTAAAATCGTTCCTAGGAACGGCATATCTGAAGTCCGCCAATATGGAGGATTCTAGCTTCCTGAAACCCTTATATATAATATATATATATATATAATATATATATATAATACATATATAAAAATATACACATATATAAAAACATATAAAATATCAGATTAGAATAATAAAAGAACCTCTGAAAGTAGAAAAATCATGTTGGGGATAAATAAGGTTTTCAAATTCGAGAAAAATTTTTCAAAAATTGAAGATTTTTTGGACGAAAATTTTCTAAATCTTGTATATATATGTACTCGGCAATTGAAAGCTCACTGGATCTTGGTAAACAAACTGGCTGTAAAAGAGTTTTCATGTTAGTTTTTAGTTGTTAAATTTCGAAAATTAAAGATTTTTTGGACGTAATTTTTTCAAATCTTGTATATATATGTACTCGGCAATTGAAAGGAAATGCTCACCCTAGATCTTGGTAAACAAACTGGCTGGACTATTTTGCATGATGGAATAGTGCAAAGTGGAAGTAAGAGTTTTCATGTCAGCAGGTTTAGTGGTGGTGGAATGCAGTTTTTAAATTTTCGTAATTGGCTTAATGCACTTAAGTATAAATTTCCAGGTATTGAAGTTGTGTACTTTGAAGAAGTGAGAAGACACTTGGGAACTGATGCTGCACATATCTATGGAGGGTTTTTAGCACACCTTTCTGCTTGGTGCGAGGAAAGCAATATTCCCTATCAAGGTGTTTCGGTTAAGACTATTAAACGTTTTATAACTGGCAAGGGAAATGCAAGTAAAGCTGATGTAATTGAAGCAGTGCAGGAAAAGGGTTTTTGTCCAACAGATGATAATGAAGCAGATTCTTTAGCATTAATGTTCTATGTTATGAATTTTAGTAAAGATTTTAATACGTTGGAAATATCATAAAAAGTGGGTCCTTTTGGCCAGGCTGGCGGGTTTGGTGGTCCTGACCTCAGGCCTTCTTTAGCGTTAGACATATTTCAAATGTTAACTACTTACGAAATTATAGCTGAGCAGTGCTAAAAAGGAGAAAAAAAGGTGAGAATTACGCAAGCAGAATGGGCAAGAGAAAAAGGGTTTTCGAGGCAATATGTCTGTTCTTTGGTAAAGAAAGGAATTGTTGAACTCAAAGATGGGCTCATTGACCGAGAACAAGCAAATGAAGCGGTAGCAGCAATAAGAGATCCAAGTCAACCACTGAGGAGAAAAGAGCGCGGAGAAACACTTTCAACGATATTGCTAAAAACGCGAATAAAAAATGAAATGGAGCGTGGTAAACTATTGGAAGCTAAAGTGAAAGCTGAAGTAGGTAAATTTGTGTCAATTGAAGAGGTAAAAACTGAAGCATTTAACATAGCAAGAGTTGTCCGTAATAATTTACTTAATATTCCAAATAGAGTTTCAGCGCTGCTTGCATCACTGAGTGACACTGAAAAGATTCATATGGTACTAACTGAAGAGATTACAAACTCACTCCAAGAATTATCTAACACTAAATTTCAAATATAAAAAGATTTTGAATGTAAAATGGCTGATAACTTAAGTTTGGAGTTAATAAAGTGTCTCATTAATCAACCTGGATTAGATGTTAATGTTAGAGGATTAAATGGAAAAACCCCACTACATTGCGCTATAGAATTTGACGAATTAAGCATGGTAGATCTGCTACTCACTAAGAAGAACATTAATCCTTTCGTAGAAGATAATGATGGTAAAACATCTCTTGACTATGCTAAAGAAGGGAAAAAAGCAGAAATATTACAAGCGCTAATTAATAACAAATACGGGTCAGAACAAGATAGCTTACTTCATTTGGCCGCAATGATAGGTGAAGTTAATGCAGTTAGATATTTGATCAGAAAAGGTATTGACGTTAATGCAAGAAATGCTCTGCATCATACTCCATTACATCTAGCAGCAGGCATAGGACATGGAAATGTTGTCAAAATTTTAGTAGAAGAAGGAAATGCTGAAATTGATGTCTTTGATGCACGGAATCAGACACCAATGCACTATGCAGTTAATAACAAAAAATTGGAGATAGTAAAGTTACTGCTGAAGCTTGGAGCAGATGTAAATAGCGCGCGCATAGGACAAAACTCAATGAAATTGTCACCTGTTCATATAGCTGTAAGTAATACTAATTACGATGAAAGAGACTTATGTCTTGATATCCTCAAATGCTTAATAAAGGAGCCTAATGCTCAAGTTAATTTACAAGACTACGAAAATAAAACGCCACTACATTACGCTGAAAGACTTAAAACAATAGAGGTCTTACTAACGCGAGAAGATATAGACCCTCTGGTAAAAGACGATAGCGGCAAGACACCATTTGATTACGCTAGACCTGAGATAAAGAAGACTTTGATGAGCAATAAATATGGTTCTGAAAAGAATAGTCTATTGCATTTAGCTGCACAAAAAGGAGAAATTGAACTTGTAGATGCAATTTTAAAAGAAGAAATCGATATTGATATTTCAAACAATAGAAGTCTATCACCGATTTACCTTGCTGCGGAAAAAGGGCATTTACATGTAGTAAAGTTATTGCTGAAAAAAGGAGCAAGTTATACACCTGTTTTGCACTTAGCAATCAAGTCAAATAATTTAGAATTACTTAAAGTTTTATTCAATGAAAAAAATGGAGCGTTACTCTGCAGAGATATCGTTGTTAATTTTCCAACCCTTCATAATAAATATATAGCACAGAGAGAAATAGCAGATAAAAGGATGAAAAAACATAATAATATTATCTGCATCTGTATTACAGTTAGCGCAGTAGCAATGGCAGCATATATAGGTTTAACGGTAACAGCAATAAGCAGTGCAATCATTTTTGCAACAATAACAGGGGTATTTGCGCTTGTTATAGCAATAATGATAAGTGAGATGAGCAAAAGATATATAGAAAAAGAGTTTCAGAAAAAGATGTTTATGGAACTGGAAGAGTGTAGTTCTACTGTTAATGATGTTGAAATAGAACCAATTATGAGTAGATGCAGACAATGATATACGCTAGAGCTTTTTCTGAAGGTTTAAGACCAGATCCCCAGCTTAAAGTATCAGAGTGGGCGAATGAGTATCGAGTTCTAGCCCCAACTGCAGCATCAGAGCCAGGTAAATGGAGAACGGAAAGAACTCCTTATTTAAAAGAAATCATGGATTCACTTTCTCCGTCCTCACCAACAGAAAAAGTAGTATTCATGAAAGGAGCGCAGATTGGGGGAACAGAAGCTGGTAACAATTGGATTGGCTACATCATAGATCAGACTCCTGGTCCAATGCTGGTAGTACAGCCAACAGTTGAAATGGGAAAACGTTGGTCAAAAGGAAGATTTGCGCCGTTAATAGAGAGTACGCCATGTTTAAAGAGTAAAGTAAAAGACCCAAGGTCAAGAGACTCAGGCAATACTGTACAAAGTAAGGAATTTCCAGGTGGAATAGTAGTAATAACTGGAGCAAACAGCAGTGTAGGACTGAGATCTATGCCAGTAAAGTATCTCTTTCTTGATGAGATTGATGCGTATCCAGGAGATTCAGGAGGAGAAGGAGATCCAGTACTGCTTAGTATTGCTCGAACTAATACATTTGCAAGGCGAAAGATTTTTTTAGTATCAACACCAACGATTCATGGAATAAGCAGAATTGAGAAGGAATTTGAAGCAACAGATAAGAGATACTTTTTTGTTCCATGTCCGCATTGTAATTACTATCAAGTTTTAAAATGGTCACAAATAAAATGGGAAGATAAAAATCCAAATACAGCACACTATATATGTATAGAGTGTGGTGAAAAGATAGAAAATCATCAAAAGACAGAGATGCTTGAGCGTGGAGAATGGAGGCCTACTAATAGAGTAAAAGGTGAGAAAAAAGGATTTCATCTTTCAAGTCTTTATAGCCCAGTTGGCTGGTATAGTTGGACTCAAGCAGTAGAGGATTTTCTCCATGCGAAAGAAAGTGAACAATTACTGAAAGTTTGGATAAATACTACGCTTGGAGAAACCTGGGTAGATAAAGGAGAAGTACCGGACTGGAAGCAATTATTTAACAGGAGAGAATTTTTTCAGATTGGCACAGTACCAAAAGGCGAAGTAGTTCTCACAGCAGGAGTAGATGTTCAAAAAGATCGCTTGGAAGTAGAAGTTGTAGCCTGGGGAAAAGGCAGAGAAAATTGGTCAATAGACTACCGAGTATTTGAAGGAGATACAGGAGGTAGGGAAGTATGGAGAAAACTCTCTGAGCTCTTAAATCATCATTTTATCGGTGAAAATGGGCTTGAGTATATGATAAGCATGATGGCAGTAGATGCAGGATATGCGACACAAGAAGTATACAATTGGGTGAGAAGTCATCAAGGCTGTGGAAGAGTAATGGCAGTCAAAGGTGTAAATAAAGCACTAGTACCACTTAGCAGCCCAAGTAGAGTAGATATAACAGTTGGTGGTCAAAAGCTAAAGAGAGGAATAAAGCTCTGGCCAGTAGGAGTATCGATATTAAAATCAGAGCTTTTTCAATTACTTAATATTTTAAAAGAAGAAGAGGGAAAAGCTCTACCTGGATACTGTCATTTTCCTGAGTACGCACCTGAATATTTTAAGCAGCTAACAGCAGAGCAGTTAGTCAGCAAGGTAGTAAAGGGATACACCAAACAGGAGTGGCAAAAGGTAAGAGAAAGAAACGAAGTGCTAGATTGCCGAATTTATGCGAGAGCTGCATCTATTGCGCTTGGAATTGATAGGTGGCAAGAAAATAAATGGAATAGTTTGAGTGGAAAAATGGAAAGTAAAAAACCTAAAAAAGTGAGACAGAGTAAGTGGTTGGAAAATGTATAACGAAGAGTATTTAGTTCAAATTGAAGAAGCGATAAAGAAGCTTCAGAGTGGCGAAAGAGTAGTATCAATTGCATATGGTGATCATGTGGTGAGATATGCTGAAGTTCAGATAAATGATTTACTAAACTTAAGACAACGTATTAAAGCTGAGCTAAAGATTGTTGGAATGAAGCCGAAGAGAAAGATTGTTTTTTCAACGAGTAAAGGAATTTTATAAATGCTGCTAAAAACCTTCAAGCAATTATTTAACAAACCAAAGATAAAAAGCTCAGCATGGGATGCAGCAGGCTCAGGAAGAAGATTTTTTCACTTTCAACCAGAGTTAGGAAGTATAAACAATTTGCTGTCTCAAAACCTTGAAACTTTACGTAGTCGATCACGTGATATGGTGAGAAAAAATCCATATGCAGCAAATATCATTGATACCATAGTGAGTAACTCTATTGGGACAGGAATAAAACCGCAATCAAAAGCAAGAGATGGAGAATTTCGAAAGAAAGTACAAGAATTATGGCTAAGATGGACAGATGAAGCAGATAGTAACGGAGTAAGTGATTTTTATGGATTACAAGCTCTAGTATGCAGAAGTATGATAGAGGGAGGAGAATGTTTTGTACGCCTCCGAAATCGTAAACTCGAAGATGGATTTTCTGTACCATTACAACTGCAAGTACTTGAGTCTGAACATTTAGATAATAAAACAAATCAAACTTTAGGAAATGGTAATGTAATAAGAAACGGGATTGAGTTTAACAGGCTTGGGCAAAGAGAAGCATACTACCTATTTAAAGAACACCCTGGTGAAAGTATGTTTGGAGAATCAGTGAGAGTGCCAGCAAATGATGTTTTACATATTTATAGACCATTAAGACCTGGGCAAATCAGAGGGGAGCCTTGGCTTTCTAATATACTGCTGAAGCTTTATGAGCTTGATCAATATGATGATGCAGAGCTGGTGAGAAAGAAAACTGCAGCAATGTTTGCAGGGTTTATTACAAGACTTGATCCTGAAGCAAATATTTTAGGAGAAAGTGAAAGTAATGAGCAAGGAGTAGCACTATCTGGTTTAGAGCCAGGAACAATGCAGCTTTTAGACCCAGGAGAAGACATAAAATTTTCAGAGCCGTCAGATGTAGGAGGAAGTTATGAAGCGTTTATGAAACAGCAACTCAGGGCAATAGCGATTGGTACAGGGATAACATATGAGCAACTAACAGGAGATTTAACCGGTGTTAATTATTCATCAATTAGAGCAGGATTAATAGAGTTTCGTAGGAGATGTACAATGTTACAGCATAACATAATGGTATTTCAGTTTTGCCGTCCTGTATGGGATAGGTGGTTAGAGTTAGCACTACTTTCTGGAGAGCTAGACATAGGTGAAGAATGGACAAAGGGAAAAGAAGGAGCAAAAAAAGAAGTAAAATGGATACCACAGGGATTTGATTGGGTCGATCCGCTAAAAGATCAGCAAGCACAGCAAATGGCAGTAAGAAATGGATTCAAGAGTCGAGCGGAAGTAGTATCAGAAATGGGTTATGATGTAGAAGAAATTGACCAAGAAATAGCAGAAGATCAAAGACGTGCAAGTGAACTGGGCTTAAGTTTTGATTCTGACGTTACGGCCAATCAAGAGGTGATATGAAACAACAATGGCTAAACAGATGTGTAATGGTAGAACCAAGGAGTTTTGAGTTACTGTCACTACAAACAGGAAAGCAGCCTATCTTTAAAAATATAAAACATGCAGTAAGAAATAGTGAAAGAGGAATAATACCGATACATGGCATTTTAACTAAAAAACCTGGTGCATTTGATGAAATGCTCGGAATGACATCATATGAGCAAATAGAAGAACAAATTACACAAGCATTAGCAGATAGTAGCATAGAGACAATTATACTGGAAATAGATAGCCCCGGAGGAGAGGTAAACGGTATATTTGACCTAGCTGACTTTATTTATGAATCAAGAGGAAAAAAGAGGATAATAGCGATAGCAAATGATGATGCATATTCTGCTGCGTACGCTATAGCTTCTAGCGCTGAAAAGATTTTTCTCACCCGCACTTCAGGAGTTGGGAGTATAGGAGTAATAGCAAGTCATATAGATCAAAGTGGATTTGATGAAAAATGTGGAATAAAATATACCACAGTGTTTGCAGGAAGTAGAAAAAATGATTTAAATCCACATGAGCCAATAACTTCTGAGAGTTTAGAAAATCTAAAAAGCGAAGTGAATCGTTTATATGAAATGCTGGTTGAGCTAATAGCACGGAATAGAAACCTCTCTGTAGAGGCAATAAAAAATACTGAAGCAGGGCTTTATTTTGGTGAAAATGCAGTAGAGATGGGTCTTGCAGACGGAATTACAATTCTTTCATCTATTAATAAAAACAGGAGTATTACTATGAATGAACAAACTACAAATGACCTAGAAACTGATAATTTAACCAAGTATCGTACTGAAGTTCTTGAATTAATACGATTATGTAATATATCAAAGATGCCAGAAAAGATAGGAGAATTTATTGAGCAGGGTGTAAGTGTTGAGCAAGCAAGGGAAGTTTTAATGGAATTACTTGCAGAAAGAACAAAGAAGACAGAGATAATAAGTACAATACCACAGAATTCAGGAGAAGAGTTGATGATGCAGGTAGCGAAAAGTCGTAGGCATTTAAAATATATAACAAAAGGAGAAAAGCAAAATGAGTAGTATAACAGAACAAAATAATCTAGGTGACTTATTAAAGTATGAGGCATCAAGCCTGTATTCAAGAGACTCAATAGCAGTAACTAAAAGTCAAAATCTTAAACTTGGTACAGTTGTTGGTCGTGATAAAGACAACATGATTAAGGTAATAAATCCAACTGCCACAGATGGCACACAAACAGCGATAGGTGTAATAACAAGCGATGTAAATAGCAAAGATGGAGATACTAAAGCAGTAATAATTACTCGTATTGCTCTTCTTGCCGATCATGCAATTGTATGGCCAGCAAATATCACTGAAGAACAGAAAGCTGAAGCAATAAAGCAACTTGAAGTACGAGGGATCATTATCCGCAAGGGAGTTTAACTAAAATTAATAAGAAAAAAAGGAGAGAAAGAAATGCAAAATCCATTTACAAATACAGCATTTAGTATGACGGCACTAACAAATGCGATGAATATATTGCCGATAAATTATGGACGTGTTGAAAATTTAAATTTATTTCCAAGTAGGTCAGTAAGATTTCGACATATTACTATAGAAGAACACAACGGAGTATTGAGTTTACTGCCAACACAAGTACCCGGAGCACCAGCAACAGTAGGAAAAAGAGGAAAAAGAAAGGTAAGAACATTTACGATTCCACATATTCCACATGATGATGTAGTGTTACCAGAGGAAGTACAGGGAATAAGGGCATTTGGATCAGAGAGTGAACTTAAAGCGCTGGCAGATGTAATAACGGACCATTTGCAATTGATGAGAAACAAACATGCGATAACGTTGGAACATTTGCGGATGGGAGCGCTGAAGGGAATAATTTTAGATGCTGATGGGTCAGAATTATTAAATTTGTACAACGAATTTGAAATAACACCAAAAGTAGTAAATTTTGCACTGGGAACAGCAACAACAGATGTAAAACGTAAGTGTCTGGAAGTATTGCGGCACATAGAAGATAATCTAAGTGGTGAATATATGACAGGAATTCATGCTTTGGTAAGCCCTGAGTTTTTTGATGCACTTACTTCTCATACTAAAGTGAAAGAAGCATATGAGAGATGGCAAGAAGGAGCAGCGCTAAGGAATGATATGAGGTCAGGATTTACGTTCTGTGGCATAACATTTGAGGAATATAGAGGGCAAGCAACTGACCCTGAAGGAACGGTGAGAAGATTTATTGACAAAGATACAGGGCACTGTTTTCCAGTAGGAACAGCAAGCACATTTACAACATACTTTGCACCAGCAGATTTTAATGAGACAGTGAATACTCTTGGACAGCCACTCTATGCAAAACAAGAGCCAAGAAGATTTGATAGAGGGACTGATTTGCATACGCAGTCAAACCCTCTGCCAATGTGCCACCGTCCAGCAATACTAGTCAAGATCGTTGTAACATAGGTAGAGCAAATATAAAGCGGTGTGAGGCAGAAGAATGCTTTACCTCTTCTTAGCATATGAATGTTAGTATATAGCGGAGAAATGTGCAAGAGAATATTAAGAGATTATTTAAAGATTGTTTTGCCCATTTAGGAGAAGTGGCTTGTTATAAATCAAAGGATAAGTCATATATGGTACAGGTATTAAAGCAACAGCCAGATAAATTATACGAGATTGGTGAAGGACAATTTGTGGGAGAGATGCTTTTTCTTGAGGTAAATGTTTTTGATGTACTGAGGCCAATGGTGGGAGATATTTTTGTTATTGATGGTCGTAAATATAAAGTATATTCTCCACCACTGCGAGATAATTCAGGAATAGTATGGAATATAAAATGTACAGTACTTGGAGAGAAGGATGTTTAACATTGAGGTTAATGAAAATATTGAGAGAATTATTCACAACATTGATGTTAACAAAGCCAAAATAGAATTGGCAGCGGTAAGAGCGCTAAACAAAACGGCATTATGGTTAAAATCTCAGGCTGTCCGAGAAATCAGTGAAGAAAAGCAAATTAGGCTAAAAGTAATTAGAAAAAGACTAAGAATTATCAAGGCAAGGAAAAGCACTTTGAAGGTTTTAATTAGAGCATATCTGTATGATGTGAGAATGAGAAATATAAAACAAGCAAAAATAAGAACAGCATTTAATGATGCATTTATGGCAACGATGCCAAGAGGCTATCGTAGTATTTTTAAACGTGTAGGAAGAACAGCACTACCGATACAGGAGGTTAAACTACCACTTGAACCTGAGGCTTCAAGGATAATAGAAAATCTTGTTAATTATGAAGTTGAAAGGATATTTGAAAAATATTTTACACATGAGTTATTTTATGACGGCATTTTGGACTAATTTACATGAGGCAATTTGTAATACGCTAAAGGCAGAGATACCAGCAATTCAAACTTGTGAGGTTTATCCAGCAATCAGGAAAGAATTGATAGCACCAGCAGTATTTATAGAACTTAGTGGCTTTGAGAAAGGACATGATCCAGCAACAGAAGAATTAGCGCTGAGAGCAAAATTTGAGGCACGAATAGTGATTGATCGTACAATAGAAAGTGCCCCTATTATTGTCAGATCATTAGCTGCTGAGGTTGCCAGAGTAGTAAATAAAAATACTTGGAACGTGAAAAATGTTTCACCAGGAGAATTTATATCAGGAGGAGGAGATGATTTTAGGCCAGAGCTCGATGCATATTTAGTGTGGATGGTAGACTGGGCGCACGAATTGCATGTAGGGCGATCGATTTGGGAAGTGAGTAAAATAAAACCTCATTTAATCGATGTGAATGTTGGAAAGTAATTTTGCAATTTCAGAATTGCGGAGGAAATTGGCCAACAT
This sequence comes from Wolbachia endosymbiont (group A) of Sympetrum striolatum, assembly GCF_947250715.1. NCBI lineage: Bacteria > Pseudomonadati > Pseudomonadota > Alphaproteobacteria > Rickettsiales > Anaplasmataceae > Wolbachia > Wolbachia endosymbiont (group A) of Sympetrum striolatum. The sequence continues at coordinate 1,236,102 of NZ_OX366342.1, read as the reverse complement.
TGTCCGTATAGGCATTGTCGAAAAAATAGATTATGAAAAAGCTAAAGTAAAAGTTAAAATAGGTGAACTTGTAACAGATTTTCTTCCATGGATAACAAATAGAGCTGAAAGTTGGTCACCACCAAATATTGATGAACAGGTAATAGTATTATCACCATTGGGAGAATTGTCTTTGGGGGTGGTGTTACCGGCAATATATCAGGAAAAATACCCTCCTCCAGAGAATAAAAAGGAAGTAAATAGTGTAAAATTTCAAGATGGGACAAGATTTACATATGATAAAGAGAAACATCATTTAGAGATTGAAGTAGTAGACAAGATAACACTGAATGTTGGGGAATCAAGTGTAGAGATAACAAAGAGCGAAATAAAACTAAAAGCAAAAAGAGTAAATCTAAATTAGGGAAAGGAATGAATAAATCAGTTATACGCCTAGGAGATCACTGTGAAGGAGCGTTGCTGCATTTTTGTATAAGTGGAAGCAGAGATGTATTTATAAACGGAAGACCTGTCTGTAGGCAAGGAGATAATTTTAGTGAAGGAAAAGTAATGACACAAGGGTCGAAAGCAGTGTTTGTAAATGGCAAAGCCATTGCTCGTACTGGTGATCTAATTTCCTGTGGAGCAATTGCAGAAGAAGGGAGTGATAACGTTTTTGCAGGGTAAATAATATGCGTGGTATGAGTTCTGAAACTGGTAAAACAATAAGTGGTATAGAGCATTTAAAACAATCAATAGTTGATATTTTAACTACGCCAATTGGCACTCGTGTTATGCGCCGAGATTACGGATCAAGGTTATTTGAGCTGATTGATCATCCAATTGTACCTGGTTTTGCACAAGAACTTTATGCAGCAGTTGCAGAAGCATTAGAAAAGTGGGAGCGTCGATTTAAGCTTAAACGTGTACAAATAACAGAAATAAAAGAAGGTAAAGTAACTCTCATTTTAGAGGGAATCTATCTGCCAAATGGAAAGCTGATCCGCCTTGATGGTATTATAGTATAAGGTAGTAGGATGAAAACACCAAATATTGTCGAAACATTAAAATTTGAGGAAATCTTTTCGCGAATGAAAGAAGAGTTAGTGCGTCGGAATGCAAGTTTTTCTGCACTAACTGAGAGTGATCCAGCAATAAAGATACTGGAAGTAGCAGCCTGGCGTGAACTTTTGCTTAGGCAAAGGATTAATGATGCAGCACAGGCAAATTTACTTGCTTTTGCAAGAGGTAATGACCTTGATCACTTGGCTGAATTTTATGGTGTGCTGAGAAAGGAGTCAGAGAATGATGAATCCTTAAGGAAGCGGGTAAAAGCCAAAATTGTTGGTTGGTCAACAGCAGGGAGTAAAGAGCATTATCGCTATCATGCATTATCTGCTGACACGAGAGTAAAAGATGCGCAAGTGGTATCACCTATACCAGGAAGTGTACAGATTTCAATACTTTCCACAGAAAATGATGGAGTACCTTCAGAAGAATTGCTAGAGATCGTCAGAAATCACGTTATTCGTGATGATATTCGTGTATTAACAGATACGCTTACAGTTATTGGCTGTGGTATTATTCCCATTACTATTCATGCTAAAGTGCATATTTACCCTACTGCATCCAAAGATGTTATCGAAGCTGCAAAGGAAAAATTTATCAAAGATCTTGAATCTGCTAAAGGTTTAGGGTGGAATGTTACCAGATCATGGATTATTGCCCACCTCTTTATAGAAGGTATGCAGAATATAGAGCTTACAGAGCCGATAGAAGACATCGTCGTGCAAGATAATGAATGCGTTACTTTAAATAATTTAAGTGTTAGGTAAAAATTGGTGATACTTCCTCCAAATGCTTCAAAGCAAGAGCAAATACTTACAGACATAATTAATTATTCTTTTGATGCAAATTCTCTACGGGGATTTAAATTTAACCCACAGACTGAAATGTTGCCGTGGCTAGTAGCGGAATACGGCTTGGGAGAAATTTTATCCTGGGGTAAGAAAGCTACTAAGAGTGCATTAAAAGAATGGGTCTTAGCTAAGCAAAACGGAATAAGATTTCAACGTTTGCGCGGTACACCACAGTCACTGAAGATGGCGCTGAAGTGGGCAAACATTGATAATATTACCATTCAAGAAGAACCACCAGGAGAGCATTTTGCTGAATTTCAAATTGGCATCTCTGATGTTCCTAATGACTTTTTTGTCGATAGTGTAATTGCTCTGGCAAAACTTTCTGCACCGGCAAGATCTCGATTAATGCGAATATTCAATGACTATTACAATGCTCAGCGGTTTATGTTAGATGAAAGTATTTTTGGAGATCTTCTTTCAGACTACTCAGGTGTAAAAATAGCAAAAGAAGGACCAGTATTATCGTTTGGAAGAAAAAACTCATTTGAGCTGAAAATAGGAAATCCAAGATTTAAATTTGGCACTTTTAGATCACATTATGATAGAAGTTACAGTAATGATTTATATAGGTTAGATGTTGCAACATTAGGAGAGACAGAGCCTCACACGAAGAATTACAACGGTACATATGAAAGAAATCATGAGTGGTACAACTTAGAAGCACTATATCCTCTACCACAGAGTTTATTGCCAGAAATTAAGTTTGCTAAAGCATTGATAGTATTGTCAGATAGTTGGAATTTAGGGGATATCAATGCTTGTTTTGCATCAACTACTTATGAAGAAATAGAGCATACATTTCACTTAAGTGAAGATAAACTTTCTGAGCAGATTTGGAATTTTCAACGTACACCAATTTTAGAGCGATTTAGTATAACTTATTACTATGAAGCGAAGAATTTTACTGATCAAAAAATAATAGAGTCTAATTTAGTGGAATATCACGTTGATTGTAAAAATGATTCAGATTCAAAACAGAAAGATCCCATTCATGAGCTAGAAAATTACGTAGCAGCATTCTATCTAGGTATGGTTACTTGGCATGAACATCGCCACTTACATCGCCCTTGGAAAGATTTTGATCCTATTATTGCAAAAAAATTGGACGTTTTTTCTACGGATCTTGTATATACATAATATCAACTGCACAATCAACTATGTCAGTACTCACACAATCAGGCAGAGCAGCTATTGCTGCGAGCATAAAAGAGCAACCGATACATCTTGCTTGGGGATCTGGAGATTCTACCTGGGAAAGCAGCTACAAAGTTGAAAAAACTTTTGCAGCAGGCGGCAAGATAAGTTTAGATCACCACACTATTAAAGATGTAAAAGTTTATACAGGGCAAACAATTTATCAGTCAAGCATAGATTATATAGTTGATAGTAGCTCAGGCACTATTGAGCGTGTAGAAAATGGTGCAATTATAGCAGATAGCGTAATCACTATAGAGTACACTCAAGACACACCACCGGAACTAATTACTTCTGCAACATTAATTAAGGAAGTTGGACGTCGTGTTGTTGATGAGATACTCTTTTGTACTGGTGATGATGATGGAGAGCTTCTAACTCCCACAGGTAGGTTTAAACCCTCAAATGTACCAACCAATAATTTGTACCTTAAATTTACTTTCGATTTCACGGACGCAGCAAATCAAGTAATAAGGGAGCTCGGGGTTATGGTTGGTACAAAGGTAAAGGAAAAAGTGTCATCTGGGCAGAGATATTTTGAGCCAAAAGACGTGGAAAATCCTGGAATTTTGTTAGTTTTAGAACACACCGTGCCACTTATCAGAACATCTGCAACTCGGGAAACTTTTTCATTTGTTGTAACTTTTTGAAATAAAATGACCTTAAATAGTTATTATAACCGCTTTAATCCTGACAAAGAATATGAGAAAAGCTTATTTCTTGCAGGAAGAGGTTTGCAATCTGCAGAATTAAACGAGACTCAGGAGTATGCTCTTTCTAAGCTTAAAGGCATAGGTGATGCAATATTTCGTGATGGTGATGTTATAACAGGAAGCAATTGTATTATAGATAGAGAAACTGGTAAAGTTACACTTGAAGGAGGAAAAATCTATCTTCGTGGAGCGGTGAGAAAGGTAGAGGCAAAAGAGTTTGTTATTCCACTGAGTACCACAGTTCGTATCGGTGTTTATTACGTAGAATCTACCATTACAGAACTTGAGGACGAAAATCTTCGTGATCCTGCTGTTGGTACACGTAATTATCAAGAAGTAGGAGCTGCAAGGCTTAAAGTTTCCACCATTTGGGGTTATCAAGCAGAAGGTCTTTCTCCACGTTTTTCTGCAGGAGAGTTTTATCCAATCTATAACATTGAAAATGGAGTATTAATAGAACATTCACCACCACCACAAGCAAACATAGTAACTACCGCTCTTGCTCGTTATGACAAAGAAGCTAATGGTTCCTACGTTGTAAATGGCCTTGAAGTAATGTTTTTGCAAAAGGAAGAAGAGGGCAAAAAACAAGTATTCGTGATTAATGAGGGAAAAGCTCATGTTGATGGCTATGAGATTGAGTTACCTCATAGTATTCGTGTTTCTTTTGATGAAGATCCTAATATAAAATCAGTTGAATCAGAACCACATACTTTTCAGCCAAATAGCCAAAGGGTAATGGAACTGAAGGTTAATGATTTTCCAATAAGTGAAATTAAAAAAGTAGATATAACTGTTCAGAAAACCATTACTGTTACTCACGGTTCATATTCTGGAGCTATTGATCCGATACCTGATTCTGCAGTACTTGAGATTATTCAAGTTAAACAAGGCAATGTTATTTATGAAAATAGTACAGACTATAAGTTAAATGCAGGAAACGTTGATTGGTCATTACCTGGCAAAGAACCAGCTCCTGGGAGTAGTTACCTGATAACCTATCGCTGTCGTACTCATGTAAGTCCTGAAGATATAAGTGAAGAGGGATGCAAAGTAAAAGGAGCAGTTGATAACAGCTTGGTTCTGATTGATTACACCTGGAAAATGCCCCGCTTTGATTTAATTACTATCGATAGCAAAGGAGTGGTAAGAAGAATAAAAGGAATTTCTCACCCTTGGCGACCATCAATGCCTAGAGCGCCTAGTGGACAACTTTTGCTCTGCTACATTCATCAGACGTGGAAAAAAGGCGAAGGGGTAAAAATAGTGAATAATGCTATTCATGCTGTACCGATGAATGAGCTTGAAGCAATGAAAAAAGGAATAAATGATCTTTATGCTCTTGTTGCACAGGAACGTTTACGCAGTGATGCAAATTCAAGAGAACCTACTACCAAAAAAGGAGTATTTGTTGATTCGTTTTTTGACGATGATATGCGTGATCAAGGAATTTCGCAGTCTGCAGCAATAGTAAATAGAGAGCTAGTTCTGCCAATAGATGTAGAAGTTGCAGATATTGAAAAAGGTGGGGAAAGATATCTTTTGCCTTATAAACTTGAACCGGTACTGGAGCAGCTTTTACAGACTAAAGGAGAAAAGATTAATCCGTATCAAGCTTTTGATCCAGTCCCGGCACAAATTACTCTAAATAAAAACATTGACCACTGGACAGAGGTTACCACGAATTGGAAAAGTCCAGTAAAAAGAGTATTTAATGTTAAAGAAACGACAGAGCTGCTGTCAAGTACTTCATACGAAACTGAATTTATGAGAGAAGCAGTACAGAATTTTGAAATTGAAGGTTTTGAGCCAAGTGAGAAGCTTAAAGAGATAAAATTTGACGGAATAATTATTCAACCTATAGCATAAAAATATGTTAATAGTTAACAATCAAGGACAAATAAGTGGAAAAATAAAAATCCCAGCAAATATTCCAGCAGGTACTAAATTAGTACAGTTTTATGGTGATAAAGGAAGCTATGGAGAAGCAACGTACACTGGTAAAAAAACTATTACCATAGAAGAGAGAAGAAGAGTTATCGCAGCAAGAAGAATTGATCCTTTAGCGCAAACATTTACTTTAAATGAGAGTAGGCACATAGGAGGTCTAGAGTTATGGTTTATAAATAAAGGCAAAAAACGTGTTGTTGTGCAGATTAGAGAAACAGCAGTGGGAGTGCCCTCGCAAACTGTCATTGCTGAAAGCTATATTGAGCCAAAAGATATAAAGATAGATGGCACAGCAACACGTATAGAGTGGTCACCAGTGTTTTGCCATGCAGGAGAGGAGTATGCAATAGTACTACTTACTGATGATGCAGATACTGCAGTAAAAATAGCAGAACTTGGCAAATATGATGCAGTAAATAGCCGTTGGGTAACGAGTCAGCCATATCAAGTAGGAGTATTACTTTCATCAAGCAATGCAAGCACCTGGACTCCACATCAAAATTTAGATTTAACGTTTCGGCTTTTGGCTGCAAAATTTAGCGAAAATTCTCATGTTATTGATCTTGGCAAAGTTACAGCAACCAATACTTCAGATTTAATTGTTTTGACGAACGTCGAAAAAGTAGCATTTGATACCAATGTAGAATTTATTCTGACAGATGAAGAAGGAAAAGAAAATTTTCTATCTGATAACTTGCCGCTCGCGCTGCGTGAAAGACTATCTGGAGAGTTAACAGTAAAGGCAAATTTAAAAGGGTCAAAAGAAAAAAGTCCAGTGCTATATCCAGGGTTACAGCTAGTTCTAGGTAATCTTTTAGAGTCTGGAGATTATGTTACAAGAAGTATTACAGCAGGAGCTAATACTAAAATCACCATAACGTACGATGCGCTGATACCTGGCACTGCAGATGTTAAAGCTTATGTACAAAAAAGCAACAGTGATTGGCAATTAGTAAATTTAACATCAGGAAAACCAATTGGAGAAAATTGGGTAGAGAGAACTCATGTGCTGACAAATTTTAATGCTAATGAGACAAGGATAAAATTAGTTTTAAGTGGAACGGTTATTTATCGTCCTAAAGTCAAAAATCTCAGAGTAATAGTAACATAAAATTTAAATGACTTTTGATCAAACCAAACGAGGATATCCTTTGCCGCATCCAGAGAACATAGCTGTAGAAGATGTAGTACGTATTCGCAGAGCCATAGAAAAGATAGATGAAGATATGAGTGAAAGAGAAGATGAACTTAAAAATAATTTTGAACGATTTAGATTTGAAACTTTTTTGAATTTTTGGGAATGAAAGAAGCAATAGAAGCATTACAGCAAAGGATAAAGGATTTAGCAGCAAATAGCACGGCTGATCAACTGGCATATCTTGCAAAATCGCTGGAATTGATAGCAGATAAAAAAGCTATTTCTGATATTGCGCAAATGACTAAAGTAAAAGAAATAATTGATGCACTACAAGAAAGGCTTAGGGATTTAGCAGTAAACAGTACACCAGATCAATTAGCATATCTTGCTAAAGCACTGGAATCAATAATCGGTAAAAGTTCAGTTTCTGAAATTGTACAGATGACAGATGGTAAGTTAAATGAACTTTTAAGCGCTGCAAGGACGCACTTAAGCGACATAAACAGCAATAAGGAAAATTCAATATCTGCAATAACTGAAGCGAAAACAGATTCTGTCAATGAAATTAACAAGCTTAGGGATAATTCCTTAAACACTTTAAAAGCATCATCAGATTCACATATATCGCTACTTGATACGAGAAAGAATGCCAATATTGCAGCAATAAATAGCATTAGTAACAGTCATAAAGATGGTCTTAAAGGTTTAGTAGAAGATTTTCGTGCTGTTAATAATGTACCACCTGGCTCATCAATTATTGGGGAAATAGAAACTCGTGATAACCAATTAAAAACATCCCTGATAAATGAGGTAAAAACTCGGGATGAACAGTTAAAAGTGTCTCTTATAAATGAAATAAGAAAGCGCAACATGGTTGAACCAGGGTCATTACCTTTCTTATTTGGTGTACTTGGCAGAAAAAATAATTATTTTGGCCACGGAACTTTTACGACAGAGCTTGGAAAGTGGAGTAGTGATATAACAAAAACTGACTATATGTTACAACTACTAGCAGGTAGCCATACGTACAATACAGATTACGTTAGTTTTTATCGGCCAAGACAACTAAGTTTTATAGAGGGAAGTAAAGGAACATTTATTTACGGAGAGTTATGCACAAAAAGTTTTTCGGGTAGTTATGATGAGATATACTATTACCCGTATGCTGCACTTGGAGTAGTATTTGTAAAAAATACAACCAATGTGAACATAAATAAGACAATGGAATTTGTTGGATCATCGTATTCGAGTACGGAGTATGGGGGAGCAGGATTATTTGTGGGAACACCAGATAATACCAATTCTAATAAATCAAGAATTTCAAGAATAATATGGAAAAATGTTTACCAATACACGAGTTCTGATAGCAAATTAGCTGGATCTGGTAATGTGGAGATTCCAGCAGGAAAAACAGTTGCAATATTACTTTACACATCATCTTACCTGTATTCCAGAACACAAGTTAGTCAAGGTATGCTTGCATCAAATTATGTACACAACTATGGTCAATTTATTCAGTGGGGGATTTATAACATACGTAGCAATGTTCTAACTACAGGACTTGAAGTAGATGTGGAGAGAACGCTAAAAGCTTGGCAATGTCCAGGATTATCTAACACGTATGAGATTTGGAGGTAACAAACAATGTCTATCTACATTAGATTTGAAAATGATAAACAAGTAGAAACAACAACACTTGAAAGCAAGCCAACTGAAAATGATTGGTATGAAGCACCAGAAGATTTTGATTGGCAAAAAAGCTATTGTTTAACAGAAGGAGGCAAAATTGCTCAGCGGAATCAAGAAGATATTGAATTGGAGTTACTACAAAATGCGAAGTTTTCTGCACTTTCTAATCTTCATGCTTATTATGATAACTATACTCACCAATACGCAGGATATTCTCATCAGAAGTCTAAGTCGTACGAAATACAAGCAAAAGCCGCAGAGAACATTTTAGCAGCACCAGAATCTATAGACAAAAAAGATGCAGAAATTATAGAGCCATTAGCAAAAGTCCGAGGAATTTCAGTAGTAGAAATGGCAAGAATAATTCAGGAAAAAGCAAAAAGAGCGAAAAAAGCAATAATCAAGTGCGAAGAATTGGTGGATATAGCTGAAAGGGAAATCGGTGAAGCTAAAAGTAAGGAAGAGCTGCAAACTTTGCTAGATGATTGTAAACAAAAAATGCAAGAAAGTTGAAAAGGGGAAAAAGAAATGACAGAACAGTTTCTACATGGAGTAAATGTTATCGAGGTTACCTCAGGAGCAAAGACAGTACGTACAGCTAAATCATCAGTGATAGGTGTAATTGGTACTGCCCCTGAAGCTGATGAGCAAAAATTTCCACTCAATAGTCCAGTATTAATAGCAGGAAGCTTAAAGGAAGCAGCAAAGCTTGGGAAAAGTGGAACACTACCTTCTGCAATAAACGGGATATTTTCCCAAATTGGTGCAACAGTAGTAGTTATTCGAGTTGAAGAAAGTGAAGCTATTCAAAATATAATTGGTGGAGTTGATGAAGAGACTGGAAAATATCAGGGAATTCAAGCATTCCTCAGCAGTGAAAGCATAATACATGTTGCCCCAAGAATACTAATTGCACCTCAGTTTACTCATCAATTGCCTGAATCTGAAAATCCTAAAAACCCAGTAGTAGCAGCTTTGATAGGAGTAGCAGAAAAGCTAAGGGCAATAATAGTTGCAGATGGACCAAATACCAATGATGAAGAAGCCATAAAATGGAGAAAAAGTGTAGGTAGCTCAAGAGTTTACGTTGTTGACCCATGGGTTAAGGTGTTTATTGAAGGAAAAGAAGAAATTTTGCCGTCTAGCCCATTTGTAGCTGGTTTAATAGCGAAAGTAGATAGCGAACAAGGATTCTGGCACTCGCCTTCAAATAAAGAGATAAATGGTATTGTTGGAACAAGCAGGCCTATTGATTTTACACTTGGCGATAGAAGCTCTCGAGCAAATTATTTAAATGAAAATGAAGTAACGACGATAATTCATCAAAATGGCTATAGGCTTTGGGGAAATAGAACATGTTCAAACGATTCGAAATGGACATTTTTATCAGTAAAAAGAACAGCTGATTTAATTAATGATAGTCTTCTGCGTGCACACCTTTGGGCAGTTGATCGCAATATCACCAAAACTTACATAGATGATGTGATCGAGGGGGTGAATTCTTATTTGGCCAATTTAAAAGCCCAAGGAGCTATTATCAGCGGAAAATGTTATGCAACACCCGAACTCAATACACCAACAAATATTGCGAGCGGAAAAGTGTATTTTGACTTTGAGTTCACGCCACCATATCCAGCTGAACAGATTACTTTCAGGTCACACCTTGTGAGTGGCGCAATATTGTAAAAGGAGAAAGAGAGATGTTACCAAAGATCCTAAAGAATTTTAACGTATTTGTTGATGGTCGTGGCTATGCAGGAAAAATAGATGAAGTAACCTTGCCAAAACTTACCATAAAAACAGAAGAATACAGAGCTGGTGGTATGGATATTCCAATAAATATTGATATGGGCATGGAAAAGCTTGAAGCAGATTTCACTTTTTCTGAATATGACTCTGAGCTCTTTAGACTTTTCGGATTGATAAACAATAATGCTGTTTCTCTTACTTTAAGAGGAGGTTTGCAGGGAGGTAGTGATGCCGAATCAGTAGTAATTAACTTAAGAGGGCTCTTTAAGGAACTTGATTTTGGTAACTGGAAGGCTGCTGAAAAAGCAACACTAAAATGCACTGTAGCTGCCAACTATTATAAGCTTACCATTGATGGCAGAGAATTGATTGAAATTGACGCTGAGAATATGATTCGCAAGATCGATGGTGTTGATCAAATGACTTCTATGCGCACAGCTTTAGGAATTTAACTAAAAGGGTAAAACAATGCAAAAAATTAAATTAACTGAACCAATAAAAATCGATGGAATTTTAGTTTCAGAGATAACTCTACGTCGCCCAAAAGTTCGAGATCGTTTAGCTGTTGAACGTATGGGTAATAGCGATGCAGAGAAAGAAGTAGCACTGATTGCAAATCTTGCAAGTATTTCAAGAGAAGCAGTAGAAGAACTTGATTTGGCAGACTACAGTAAGATTCAAGAAGTGTTACAAGGTTTTTTGTCTCAGCAGAAGAGTTGAGGCTGAGCATATTGTCACTTAGCTCAATGGTTGGTGGTGGAATCAATCAGTGGCTTGATATGGATATTGAAGAATTTATTACTTGGTTTGAAAGTAGCGGAAAATTATACAAATGAAGGCAATTTCTATAGTAATTGGAGCAACACTGCAAAGCAGTTTTAATAGTACGATAGCAGGTAGCACGAAGCAACTTTTCCGTATTGGTAGTACGATAAAACAACTTGAATCATCAAGTAAATCAGTATCCAAGTTTAAAGAGCTTAGCCACGATGCTCTGCTTGCTCGGCGCTCTTGGAATGAGCTAGAAATAAAGACAAAATCTCTGGCTAAACAGATAAAAAACACAGAAGCACCAAGTAAGAGCCTGCAAAATGAATTTACAAAATCTAAAGCTGCGGCACTGAAAGCTAAAACAGCTTATTTACAAAAAAGAAGTGCTCTCCACCATTTACGCACGGAGTTCAGTAAAAGTGGTAGAGATATAAAATCTCTTATTGGAGAACAAGCTAAACTTGGCTCTTCTATTGAAAAGCTTAAAAATAACTATACGGCTTTAAATTCCGTAATGCAAAAACGTAAAGGAGTTTTAGCGCAAAGAGCAAATTTTAGAGCTCAAATGATGGATGCTGTAGCACTTGGCCTCACACTTGCTGCACCACTTAAGGCTGCAATTAGTTTTGAGAGTGCCATGGCTGATGTAAAGAAAGTTGTAAAGTTTGAAGATACAGATGTAAATGGCTTAACAAAACTTGGGGAAACATTAAAGGAAATGTCGCGTACAATTCCGCTATCTGCAGCAGAACTTGCGCAAATTACTGCAAGTGGTGGTCAACTTGGTATTAAAGCCAAAGATCTTACGACTTTTACAGACACTGTGGCCAAAATGGCAACTGCATTTGATATGTCAGCAGAAGAGGCAGGAGATGCTATTGCTAAACTTTCTAATATTTATCAAATTGAAATTGGTGAAATGAAAGGTATTGGTGATGCAATAAACCATATCTCTGATAACACTGCAGCAAAAGCTAAAGACATTGTTCCTGCATTAAACAGAATCGGTGGTACAGCAAGGCAATTTGGCTTAACTGCAGTAGAAGCGGGAGCTTTAGCAAGTAGCTTTATTAGTCTTGGCAAGGCCCCTGAAAAAGCAGGTACGGCAATTAATGCAATGCTCAGCAAGCTGCAAACTGCAAGCAAACAAGGTGGCAATTTTCAAAAAGCTTTTCAAATGCTAAAAATAAATGCTAATGAATTTGAAAAAGCAATTGGTAAGAATGCACAAGGTACATTAGTTAAGTTTTTAGAAACGATTGCAAAACTAGGTAAACAAGAACGTTCTAGCGTTCTCTTTGATCTCTTTGGCCTTGAATATCAAGATGATATAGCACTACTTATTGGTAGTCTTGATGAATACAAAAAATCTTTACGATTAATAAACGGAGAATATAAGGGCTCAATGCAAAGGGAGTTTGAAAATAGAGCAAATACTACAGCAAATAATCTTCAGCTACTTAAGAATTCAATAGCAGAAGTAGGAATGAATCTTGGTTCTGTACTATTACCACCTTTAAATTTTACTGTTAATCTTCTAAAGTCAGCAACTACACAAGTAGCACTTTGTGCCAAGGAATATCCAGTACTGACTACAGTGGTCATAAGTACAATTGCAACATTGATTAGCATAAAAATAACAGCTATATCTCTTGGATATGCTTGGACTTTCGTAAAAGGTTCTTTATTCGCTCTTTTATCTACTTGGAGAGTGTTTGCATCTGTTATTACTTTGGTAAAAATAGGTCTTTCTGCAGTTTTTCCAGCGGTAATTGCTGGATTTAAAGCACTGACAATTGCTCTAATGAGTAACCCTATTGGGCTAATTATCGGAGGTCTTGTTATTGCTGCAACTTTGATAATTACCAAATGGCAAGTGGTAAAGAATTTTTTTGTTACTATCTGGGAATCAGTGAAAATTGTATGGAAATCTTTTTCTGATTGGGTAGGAAAGTTTTGGAATAATATTACTCAGCCTTTTAAAACAATCAATAATCTGTGGAGCAAAAAAAATGAGGCTAGACTAGAAGTTAGGTCTGTAAATAATGTTATAAGCGATTCTCTTAAACACCCAATTGCAGAGCATAATAAGACTATAGAGAATAAAACACACAATAATCACTTTAATATTAATATTCACCCAAGCTCTGGACAAGACGTACGTAGTATTGCTGATGAAGTAATGGAGCGAATTAGAGAACAATTTAGTGGTGCGCTTTACGATATAAATTAAATTATGCTATCTCTTGGTCCATATAGATTTTCATTAACTGAGCGAGGCTTTACACGGAGGAGTGAATATCGCTGGCCTGCACTTGAGCGTATTGGAGAAAAGCCATTGCTTCAAAGTATTGGTCCTGGAGAGGATGTTATTGAGCTTGCGGGAGTAATCTATTCGCATTTTTCGGGAGGATTGAAGCAAATAAATAATATGAGAAATTCATCGAAGCCTTTTTTACTCATTGATGGCCAAGGTAACATTTTAGGCCATTTTGTTATCGTAAAAATAGAAGAAACGCAGAAATATTTTTTTCCAAATGGTGAACCAAAAAAGACTGAGTTTCACTTAAGTTTGAAGCACTATGATAACGCGTTGTCAGACGGATCACTAAATAATCTCGTTGATGATATACAACTTGATGATGATGTGTTACAAAACTAAGGAAAATGATATGTTAGATTTAATCTGCTGGAACTACTATGGATTCAGCTCAGGAGCAGTTGAGATTGTGTTAAGAGCTAATCCTGGACTTGCAGAGTATGAACTTCTTCCTGCAGGCTTAATTATTAAATTGCCTGTCATTCAAAGAACGATACAAAAGCAAGTAATAAAACTATGGGATTAAAATGACACCAGACTTTAGTATTTCAGTAGAAGGCATTTCCATCACTGAGTTGATAAAAAGTCGGTTAGTATCAATGCATATTACTGATGAAGCTGGAGTAATAAGTGATACTGCTGTAATTCATCTTGATGACCGTGATTCATTATTTGAGATTCCTAGAACTGGAGCAAAGCTGAATATTTTGCTTGGATATAAGGAAACTGGCATTATGCCGATGGGAGATTACATAGTAAATGAAATTACGATACAAGGTCCACCACAAGCACTAAAGATTAAAAGTCATGCAGCGGATCTAAAAGAGTCATTAAAGGAACAAGTGTTTAATGAGTGGCATCAAATTACTTTGAATGATTTGGTGAAAAAAATCGCAAGCAAACATGGCTATCAAGCTAAAGTTGCTGCAGAGTTTGTAAATATCATGATATCACATATTGATCAAACTGCAGAGAGCGATATGCATTTTTTAACCAGGCTTGCTCAAATTTATGGAGCAATAGCAAAACCTGCAGGAGGATATTTACTGTTTGTTTCAAAAGGAAAAGCAAAATCAGTTACCGGAAAAACTTTAAGCACTATTACTTTAACACCTAGAGATATTACAAATTGGAAAGTAAAATTTAATGAGCGTAATCAATATGGCTCGGTTATTGCTTACTGGTATGATTATGAAAAAGCAGAGACAATAACGGAAAAAGTAGGTGATCAAGAACCAAGCTATATTTTGCGAGATATTTATGCAAGTAGTGATTTGGCACAAAGTGCAGCATCTGCGAAGTTGAATCAGCTGATGAGTAATGCAGCAACACTCAATGTCACAATGCCAGGAAATCCTGAATTATTTGCTGAAGCAAAGATTAATCTTTCTGGATTTCGCAAAGGAGTTTATGGTAAATGGATAATAAATAGGGCTGAGCATGTAATTGATAACCTTGGCTATCGTACTATTGTTACGGGAATAATTGATAGTTGGAAAGTAAATTGATAATTTCTTCATAGATATCTTCTTTATTATTGTTTAATTCCTCTACAGCAAGATCTAAAGGAGTTTTTTTATCTTTGTTTTTAGCAGAAGGATTTGCTCCATTTTTCAGTAGAAATTTAGCAATTTCCAGATGTCCTTTTCGTGCAGCATAGTGCAGAGCCGTCCAGCTAAAAGCATCAGTAGTATTTACATCAATGCCTTCTTCAATTAGAAATTTTACAACTTCTAAACAGCCTCCACTTGTAGCATAGTGTAATGATGTTGCACCAAAATGATGAGTAGCATTGATATCTACTACATTTTTTATTAAGGATCTTACAGTATCTAAATTACATTTTTCAGCTGCAGTAGATAATGTTTCCAGATCATTGCCACTTGCCTTACTTTTTATTGGCACATCTTTTGATAATTGGTCTGTACTAAAGTGCTGATACAGAACAATAACGCATATTATTGGTATTATTGAACTTGTTAACAATTTCCAAAAAAGGCTAGATTTCATGTTGATTATATTATTTACATCGCTTGTTTAGTGCAACTAATTAACTTTATTTTAGAAAAGATTTTTTGGACGTATTTTTGATGAATCTTGTATATGTATATATACAACTTTTCCTTTAAAAAAGATGACAAACACAGGAAAGATCCCTGTAGCAGTAATTGCTACTATGGTGATACAAACAATAGCATTTATCTGGTGGCTGGCCAAACTCGATTTAAGAGTGCATATGCATGATAAATTTATAGAGCAAAATCAAAGGACTACAGAAATCATCTATCGCCTTGAAGAAAGGGTCAAAAACCTTGCTGAGGAAGTTAATGAACTTGAGCAGAGACAAAAATAAAAAAGTGGCAAAGTATATTTTATCTGTTGATGGAGGTGGAATCAGAGGAATAATTCCTGCCATTATTCTAGCAGAAATTGAATCTAGAACAAAAAAGCCAATTTCCCAGATTTTTGACTTAATGGCAGGAACCTCAACCGGTGGAATTATTGTTGCTGGACTTTGTAAAAGCAATAAACCTCAATACTCTGCCAATGATTTAGTTGAACTTTACCAAGAGTATGGAGCTTATATCTTTCAATCATCATTTTGGAGAAAATCAATTGCTTCTTGGCTGAGTGGTTCTCAGTACTCGTATAGAAATATGGAATTTATTCTCAACAAATACTTTGGTGAAAGTACTATGGCCGATGTTGCAAGTAATCTACTACTCACCAGTTATGATATTCACAATAGTTGTGAATTTTTCTTCAAAAGTTGGAAAGAAAAAAACATTAAGTTGAAAGATGCACTCAGAGCTACAACAGCTGCTCCAACGTACTTCACACCAAAACGTCTGAAAATTAGCCAAACAGAGAGAGTGTTGATAGATGGCGGAGTGTTTGCCAATAATCCAGCGGCTTGTGCATATGCAAGTGGTAAAAGGTTATTTCCAAATGATGAGATTATACTGCTATCAATAGGTACTGGTGGAACAAATAGAAGTATAAAGTATGCTAACTCAAGGAGATTTGGCAAAATAGGGTGGATCAAGCCACTACTGAATGTGATGTTTGCTTCTGGATTGGATTGCGTTGATTATCAACTAGAACAAGTAATAGATGATAAATACATAAGAATACAATCGCAATTGAAAGTTGCATCAGCTGAGATGGATGATATAACACCTCAAAATATTAAATGTTTGCAGCAAGAAGCAAAGGCAATGATAGAAGGTCATCAAAGAGTAATTGATGTGCTATCAAAATAATATAAGTTTATGAAAAAACTTTTTTCTTACGAGAGAGTCACAAAATTCAAAGCTTTTTTGAAAAAGATAGAATTTTAAAAAATAATTTGGACGTTTTTTCTACCAATCTTGTATATATATAACATAAAAGCGCGTTTTCACGCAATCAAATGGAACCTAACAAAGATACTACACAGAAGTCCACTATTGAAGCTAAAAAGCTTGAATTACCAAAAGGTGGAGGAGCTATAAAAGGAATCAGTGAAGCTTTTGAGGCTAACTCATTCACTGGTACTGGGTCTTTCTCAATACCAATTGCGCTGCCAACTTGTCGTAATTTCTCACCAACTTTAAGTGTTGATTACAGCTCTGGAAGTGGTAACGGAGTATTTGGTATAGGGTTTAATGTTTCAATAGCAAGTATTATCAGAAAAACATCCAAGAAAGTTCCAATTTATGATGATGAAGATATTTTTGTCCTAAGTGGAGCAGATGACTTGGTTGCGATTAATCAAACAAGTAATAGCAAATATGCTATTACTTATTATCAGCCACGTGTTGAAGGATTATTTGCTAAAATAGAGCGTTTAATAAGTAAAAGTGATAGCACTATTCATTGGCAAGTTACTAGTAAAGATGGCAGCATTGCTATTTATGGTAAGAATGAACAAGCACAAATCTATGATCCAAAGAGTAATAGCCGCATAGCAGAATGGTTACTTGAGGAATTAAGCGATGTATATGGTAATAAAATATTTTATCATTATCGCTCAAGTACAGAAAAACAAGGTAGTGGCAGAGTAATTGATCGGATTACTTATGGCCATAATGAAGAATTAAAGTACAACCATTTTGAAGTTCTGTTTGATTATGGTAAAAACGATTTTACCAGCCCGATAGATAAAAAGTACAGTAAGCAAAGAGAAGCTATTCTCCGTCAAGATCCGTTTACCTCACACACTACAGGATTTGCAGTTAGAACTGAACTCTTATGTCGAGCGATAAGGATTTATCATCGATTTGACGAGCTGGGTAAAGAGCCAAAGCTAGTAAATGGAACGTACTTTGATTACGACGAGAGACCAACGATTACATACTTAAGAGCTGTAAAACAAGTTGGCTATTATGAAAGAGGAGAAAAAAGATTTAGCAAATCAACACCAACTTTAGTTTTTTCTCATACCAGTGATGATCCTACCTACGTTTCAACAGTTTCGTCTGTCGGACTTAAAGATAGCAACAAACCGTCTAAAGAGCTTCTACAGATTCTAAAAGAACAAGAATATATACTTAAAAAAGATAGTGCAGAGATTGTAGCAGAAAATTCAGCTTGGAGAATAAAAGACAGTGAAAAAGACCTTCTAATCAAAGAAAAAGGAAATTTTTTAGACCTTCACAATAGAAATAATAAAAATTCTTTTAAACCGGTAAAAATAGAAGGAATAAACAAAAATTTTCCTGGGTATTTAAATGATCGAAGATTTCAATCGGTAGATCTATATCAAGAAGGTATTGAAGGAATATTATATAACGATGGCAACACAATCCTTTATTTCAGACCAAATGGTGATGGAGAGTTTGCTCAAGCTAAACTACTGGAGCGTTTTCCATCGCTGCTTCGTAAAACTACTTATTCACTGACGAGCTTAGAAGGTAACGGTGAGTTACAGCTTTATGTGAATGAAAGTGGTTTTCAGGGTTACCATGATTTTGATGGTAATAGTAAATGGAGTGAATTTAAGCCTCTTGAATCGCAAGTAGTCAATCTAAGTAGTGAAATTCAAGAGATGATAGACGTCACCGGAGATGGAAGAACTGATGTTGTAGTATTTGAAGGAGAAAGCGTCAGAGTATATCCATCTGCTGGTAAAAAAGGATACAAAAAAGCTATTTACAGTAAAGCGCCAAAAGATCTACCAAATCAACGTGCCAGTTCAGAGAGTACTTTAGTACGCTTTGCTGACATGTTTGGTGATGGTAAAAGCCATCTAGTTAAAATAGAAAACGGTAAAGTAGAATGTTGGCCAAATCTTGGCTATGGTAAATTCGGCGAAAAAGTTACATTTAAGAATGCTCCATATTTTAGAAATGGATTAAATACAAAAAGACTTTACTTTGCTGATATTGATGGCTCTGGTACTACAGATTTAGTTTATGCTAACCACAACAGCTTAGATATCTACTATAACAACAGTGGTAATTCATTTAGTAGACCAGTGAATTTAAAGCTACCAGTTGATTATAATCATATTGGTCGAATTGAGTTTGCTGACATTCTAGGGAATGGAACTAACTGTTTGCTTATTAGTTACCTTGATCAAAGTTTAAAGTTACAGCATTTATATTATGATTTTTACAATGGAGTAAAACCGCACTTACTGAAGCAAATAGATAATAACATGGGTAATCTTACTCGTCTTCATTATGCAGCTTCTACTAAGTTTTACTTGCAAGATAGAAAAGAAAATCGTCCGTGGGTAACAAGTCTGCCGTTTCCAGTACAAGTAGTTGAAAAAATAGAAACCATAGACAATATAGTAGGAAGTAAACTTACCAATAAGTATCGTTATCATCATGGATTTTATGATTACACTGAAAAAGAATTTCGCGGATTTGGTTTTGTAGAAACTTGGGATACTGAAGATTTTGCTACAATTGATCAAAAAGAACATTATGTAGCACCGATTTACACCAAAACCTGGTATCACACTGGAGCTTATAAGAAAGCAGGAGATTTAGTTGAGGGCTACAGAAAAGAATTTTACCAAGGAGATACTGAAGCTCTAAAGATAACGCCACAAATATTTGATGAAAATATCACCTCAATAGAGGATAAAAGACAGGCTTACCGCGCCATTCAAGGGCAAATGCTAAGACAAGAAGTGTATGGTTTAGATGGGGATGAAAATCCTGATCTTTATCAGCATCCATATTCGGTAACAGAGTCCAGTGCTTGTGTAAAATTGCTTAGTACAAACAGCTCTCATAAAGTATTCAAATACGGAATTTTCTTTGTGAATTTACAAGAAACTATCAATTACCATTATGAAAGAAATTGTTGTGATCCACGTATTCAGCACGACTTTGTTTTAGAAGTTGATGAGTATGGTAATGTCATTAAATCAGCAAGTATTACTTACCCTCGTAGAATAGAGCCAAATAATTATTCAGAGCAGCAAAAATTACATGCCACTTTAGAACGTAATTTTTACGTTAATAATACTAAAGAATTTTACTTACTTGGAGCTCTCTATAAATCACAAGCTTTTGAGATTGGTGGCCTAAGAGTTGCAGTTAGTGGTTATACTAATATTAATGACTTAAGGACTCACGTAACACAGTCCTTGCAAAATACGATAAAATTTGAAGAGAACTTAAATTATACGAGTCCACAAGTAAGGCTCTTAAGTGAAAGTCACAATTACTATTGGAATGAAGAACAAAATTCTACTTTACCGCTTGGCTCGGTAACGCAGCAAGCGCTTCTTCACCACACCGAAGCTATGGCATTTTCAGATAGCCAAGTAAAAGAAGTATTTGCCGGAAAAATCACCTCTGATCAAATGCTTGAGGATCTTGGCTACAAAAAAACTTCTGACTTTTGGTTGGTGCCAAGTCCTACTCAGTACTATTGTGGTAGTGATAAATACTATTTACCTGAAAAAGTAATTGATGTTTTCGGTGGTGAAACTGCAGTTGTTTATGATCAGTATAATTTACTGCCAATAAAAACGATAGTAAAAGCAACTGAAAGCTCAAATTATGAAACTACTGTAGAATATGATTATCAACGTTTAACGGCAGTAAAACTAACTGATCACAATGATAATGTTTCAGAAGTTATATTAAATCCACTTGGGGTGGTAGTTGCCACATCTCTTTATGGCAGTGAAAAAGGGGAAAAGAAAGGTGATAAACCACTACTCGAATATCAAGTCAGAAAAAATCCAAATTTTGAAGATGTTTTAGGCTTGGCAGATAGAGCAAATGGTCCTGAGTACTACTTACAGAATGCAACCAGCTTCTTTTATTATGACTTAGATGCTTGGAGAAAAAATGGCCAACCTGTGCATGTGATTAATTTGCAGAGAGAAACTCATGTTTCAGAAGGAAGTTTTACAAGAATAAGGCAAATTGTAACTCACATTGATGGCTTTGGTAGAAACCTCGAGACTAGAATGCTAACTGATTCTGAGAGTGAAAAGTGGCTAGCATCAGGGAGAGTTGTATATAACAATAAAGGCACGGAGGTGAAAAAGTATGAACCTTTTTATAGTAATTCACCTTTTTATGACCTCGAAGAGAGTGTGCGTAATCAAGGAGTATCTGACACTCTTTATTATGATCCTCTGCTAAGGAATGTTCGCATTGATACGGCAAAAGGGTTTTTCAGCAAAGTAGAATTTTATTCATGGAGTACTAAAAATTTTGATCTTAACGATACGGTAAAAGATTCAGAGTATTACAGAGAATTTACCGAAAAATGGAATACAGCAGAAAAGGCAGCTTTAAAGGATGAAAAAGATGCACTCAGCAAAGCAGAAAAACATTATAACACGCCAACAATAGAGCATCTAGACAGTTTAGGAAGAAAGTTTCTGCAGATAGAGACCTTAAGTAAGGATGGACAAAGCAATGTAGAGTTAAAATCTCATGTTAAACTTGATATTCAAGGAAATGAGCTAAAAAGTGTTGATGCAAGATTTTATGAGCAAAATCAGGGTAAGGAAGAAACTGAAAAAATAAAGAATTTTATCCACGTTTACTCGATGGCAGGGCTTTTAAAAAGCACCAGTATTGATGCCGGAGAAACTTGGAATTTAGCAAATGTTGCAGGAAGTGCAGTATATAATTGGGATGGCAAAGGATCACTTACTTATACAGAATATGATAAATTGCAACGGCCAGTAAGAGTAAAAGTTACTGATAAGGATCTAGATTTAAATAGCAATATCGTTGAAAGATTCTTTTATTCTGAAGACATTCAAGATAAAGCTACCAATCGCTATGGAACGCTGATTGCTCATTATGACCAAGCAGGACTTACAAGAGTCGAAGAAAATGATTTTAAAGGTCAGACATTAAAAAGTAGTTTTCTTTTAAGAAAAAACTATAAGCAAGAAGCAGATTGGAAAAGCGTTGAAAGTATTGTTACAGTGCATGCAGATCTTGAGCTGGAAGTGTTTAATTTCGTCGCTAAGTATAATGCCTTAGGTGAAATAATTGAAAAAACAGATTCGCAAAATAATGCTCATATTCCAATTTATGATATAGCTGGAAGAGTAAAACAAATTAACCTTAAGAAGCAAGGAGAAAACATAAAAACCTATGTTTCTGATATCAGTTACAATCCTAAAGGTCAACGTACATCTATTACCTATGGCAATGGTGTTGTTACCAGCTATAGCTATGACCCTAAAACTTTTCGGCTCACTAAGCTAGAAAGTCAAAAGGAACAAAAGAAATTACAAAATATCAACTATACGTATGATCCAATAGGAAGCATTACTACAATGGATGATGAGTCTTATAAGACAATCTTTCCAAAAAACAAAAGTATAGATACTAAGTCCGATTATCATTATGATTCGCTTTATCGACTAATTGAGGCAACAGGAAAGGAACATCCGGCGCTAAGTGGAAAGGAAGAAATTATTACACCGATTCCGCATTTAAATAACCAAAATGCGATTAGCAATTACACGGAATATTATGACTTTGATTATGGAAGTAACATTACAAAAATTAGGCATAATGGAAAAAATAGTTCCACTAAAGAATTTTACATATCAGGTAATTCCAATAGAAGTTTGCCGATAATAGATAGTAGACCTGTGAGTGAAAATGATATAGATAAAAATTATGATGAAAGAGGTAATTTACTAAAGCTGAGTGGCTCACAAGATCTGCATTGGAATTACCGAGATAACATCGCCTATGTTGATATTATAACTAGACCAAGTGGAAAAAATGATAGTGAATATTATGTTTATGATAGTGGTGGACAAAGAGTTAGAAAAGTTACTGAAACATATCAGAATAATGAAACAAACTCTACTCGAGTGGAAAAAATTTACTTTGGCGATATTGAGGTTACGAGAACTTATCAAGAGAGTGGTTTAATTAAAGAAAAATACACTCTTCATGTTGCAGATGATAAGAGTAGAGTAGCACTGCATCATTATTGGACTAAAGGCACTTCAAATGAAATCAGAGAAAGTCAAGACCGTTATCAGCTGAGTAATCATTTAGATTCAGTGGCCTTGGAACTAAACGATAATGCTGAAATCATAACCTATGAGGAATATTTACCGTTTGGTGGTACAGCTCTAATTGCAGGGAAAAATGCACGAGAAGTCACAGAGAAAGAATATAGATATTCAGGAAAAGAAAGAGACGATAGCACAGGTCTTTATTACTACGGAGCTCGTTACTATGCGCCATGGCTTCTGAGGTGGGTCAATCCTGATCCGGCTGGGACTGTTGATGGGCCGAATCTTTATCAGTTTGTGAAGGGAAACCCTATTAATAGTGTTGATATTAAGGGAATGCAGGGATTTGAAAGGGTGAGGAATTTTTATGGTGATGACAGACCTAATAACGATGGAATAGAAGTTAGTAGTGGTGGTGATGAAGGTTATGTAAGTGATAATAATGAAAGAAATAATAGAAATACGCGAACAACCGAAGATTTGCGAAGATATGAATTGTTACCTGGGGGGATGCGGGCAAATGCAATCGTCTATAATGTAGACGAAAATAGCAATGTAATAAGTATAGCAGGAGCTGGATCTTATCGAAATGCTTATTATCGTATTAATGATAATGGTACATTATATAGAAGGTCTGATGGCACGTCATCTATATATAGAGTACCAGCTTCTGAAACACAAAATATAACAAACATTAGACGGGATAAATATTTCAATGGTGCTAAAGTTGCACATTACGATGCAGAAGCAGTAGCTATGCAGGATTTCAGAGAAATGGAAGTTTTTAATTATGACGAAAAGCAAGTTCTACTACTGAATGTTGGCTCTACTCCTTGTAATACATGCTCAGGTTTTCCACCAGTTGTATCGGATACTAGAAATGATAGGTATCAAAATAACCTGAACAGAGTTGCAAATGATTACCCACAAATGAGCTTTGCTTTAAATGCTAATAATGTTTATTACAGCAGAAGAGAAAGTGCGTATCAATTTGAGGGACTTGCTCAGTTTATTAATCAGAATGAAAATAGGATTGTAAACCCTGTAAATGATAATAATAACAACCTTACATCATTTCGATTTGATAATCCTTTGGGCTTTCTGGATCGAATGGAAGCAAGAGCAAGACCAGGAGACACTCGTACAATTGATGGCATCGCTCAATTTAGGAGAAATTTCAATCCAACTCAACGAGGTCGTGCAGCCAATGATAACCAGCAAAGAACCCGCACTAGAGCAAGGCAATCTAATAGGAATGGCACAAGAGGGTAAAGCCTAAGAATCGAGAAATCAGTGAGAATTATCAAGAAATTTATAGGAGAAAACTATGATTCATGAAAATATAGCAGAAGATGTCCAGCTTCGCCTAGAGAAGATGGGAATAAACGTTGAAAAAGCTGAAAAATTACTCAGTTTTAAAAATGAAAATGATGAGTATTTATATGACTCAGCATTTAAAATTACAGATTTATGTGAGGATATCTTTATTGAAAAAGTAAAAGACACAATCACAGAGCAAGAAGCGAAGGATATTTATCAAAAAGCTTTAAATAGGAGAGAATTCGTCTCTCGGTATATAGAAAACGCCAGAGAAATGACCGAACCACATTATCGAGCACTACGAGTTTGTAATATCGATCACGATACGGCAGCGGAGTGCGACGCAATTATACATAGTTTACAAGGAGAATAATAATATGACAACAGATAGCAACATAGTTGAAACTATATTTAAGACCAAAGAAGGTTATGACGAATGTGACCATTGCCAGTCGGTCTTAAGTCCAGCAGCTTACTTTGTTAAGCTGGTTGAGACTGTTGAAAAGTATATTCCAGGGCATAAGCTTAAAGAACGTCGTCCTGACTTATTTAAGCTTCCACTAGATTGCAACAGTACAAATAAGACAAAATTATATCTAGAAATTGCTAATGAAATAATGGAGAAGAACCTAGATAAGAAACTAGGTGGCAATGCTCTACAGAAGTTAGCAACAGCTAAATATCCTCTTAACTTGCCTGCTAATTTTCCTTTAGTTAGCATACGCGCTTACCTTGAAAAGCAAGGAATAACCTTAGCTGACCTGTATAAGGTACTAAAGCCAGAAGCTAATAACTTTGCAGAATCTTTAGGCCTTTCTCCAGAAGAATATGATCTTATCACTTCTACAAGTTCTGAAGTTTATGGAGCAAGTGTAGATGAGCTAAAAAATATTGAAAAGTTCATTGCTCATGCCAATATAGATTTGAATAAATTAAAGCAGTTAATTGAATGTTATAACAAGGTTAAAAATCCTACTGGTAAGGTGAGTGTTAATTCTGAGAATATAAATAACCTGGATAATCAGGCATTAGGCTTTTTACACCGCTTTATTCGCCTTGCAAATAAACTTAATTGGTCATTTGCTGAACTGTGTAATGTATTACTTGCAATTGATAAGAATGAAATTGGTGCAAATTCTTTAAAGGAAATAAGTAGAATCAAAAGTTTGCAGGCAAAGTTGAAAAAGCCTGTTAGCGAGATATGTAAATTATATACTAATGCTTCTATATCAATAGAAAAAAGTAAAAATGAAGAAGACGCAAATAATGCAGCAGAGTCTCTATTCTTTTTACAAGGAGTGAAAGAATCAGACTTAAAGAAAATTTATGGTATAGAGGAACCTTCTGAACCATTTAAAGAAGAAAATTTTGATGAATTCATTGTAAGAACTGGAGCAAAACGTCAGAAAGTGGAATGGCTGCTCAGTCAATCTATTACTCATGTCAAAAAAACTAAGAAGCAAGAAAAAATTAGTGTTAAAGAGCAAAAGTTTCTACACAACTTTACTCAGCTTGCTGGGCAACTAAAATTGTTGTTTGGTAAGTTAAACACTCTAATTGCAGAGTTACCAAGTGAATTTAAGCTTAAGGATTTAGTTACAAACACAAATAATAGTACTATACTAAAGAAAATTTGGAATATTAGTGATAACGAACTCACTTCTTTAGTTAACTATAACGATAAAATTTCTAACAAGATTGGAAGATCATTAATCTCGGAAGTACATAAGCAAATTCTGCTAGCAAGGTTGATGAATATATCAACAGTAGAAATAGTACAAATTTTACTGCAGCTAAACATCACTGATCTAAATCTAGATAATATAAAGCGTATTTTTGAATTAAATGATTGGCTAAATAACAACTCTATTACCATTGAGCAGTTAAACACATTGATCAACTCTTCTGCATTTTCTCACCAGCATGTAAAGGAGATAAATGAGATAGAGGAAGAAATAGAAAAGAATCAAGAATTAGAAATCAGAAAAAGGCTAGACTCGTTAGTGAGTCACGCTGAGCTTACTGGCGAGTGGAAAATACAAATAGAAAAAATACTGGAAGAATCAGAAATCAAAAAATTAAAAAACAGAGAGAAATTAGATGCGTTGATGAATAATTCTACACTTTCTGTGGATTGTAAAACGAAAATAAAAGGTATATTGGAAGAATTAAAAAGCAAAGAAAAATTAGATTCGCTAATTAATGACTCTACGCTTTCTGAGGAATATAAAATAAAAGAAATAATAGAAGAAACGGGGAACAAAAAATTAACAAGCAAGGAAAGGTTGGATGCATTAATGAATGGTTCTATACTTTCTGAAAAATGCAAAACAAGAATAAGTGAGGTAATAGAAGAACGAGAGAATCTTCATAATGAAGTATGTAAACATTTCAATGTAAGCTCTGACGTATTAGCCGCAGCTCATCAATTTACAGAAAAGCAGCCAACAAATTTGCAGTTATTAAGACTTGAGTCTCCAAATAAAAATATTGTTCATGATGTAGGTATAATTGGCAACAAGGCTGTTTTTCTTGGAAAAAGTGAAGTACAAAGCAAAAATTCTGTAGAGTCTTCAATGCGTGAGCCACGAAAAAACGTAGCAGTAGCAACAGTTGGCACGAAGACTATTTTCTTTGGTGGTAAGAAAAGTGAAAATGAATACTCACGAAAAATAGACATCTATGATGAAGGAACCAAAAGCTGGGTAACTGAGGCAGCCAGCGAAGCACGTGATAGTGCTGCAGTTGCTGTTGTTAGCAACAAAGCTATTTTCCTTGGTGGAAATAAAGATAATAGAAGATGTTCATCACAAATAGACGTCTATGATAATGGCGTGTGGAAAAAACATACAGCGAATGGAGCTCGCTCAAATGCTTCGGTTGCTGTAGTTGGTGAAAAAGCTATTTTCTTTGGTGGTAGAATTAATGATACAAGATCTAGTGCAATAGATATCTATGATAATGGAGAATGGGTAAATCACACAGATAAAGCCAGTGAAGCACGATCAAATGTGTCAGTAGCTATAGTTGATACGAAAGTTATTTTCTTTGGTGGCAGTAAAGGTGATAACCAGTGTTCTTCAAAGGTAGATATCTATGATAGTAAAACTGAAAAATGGACAACGCATACAGTTAGTGAAGCACGTGAAAATTCATCAGTAGCTGTGGTTGATGGCAAAGCTATTTTCTTTGGTGGTAAAGCAGGTCAAACGAGGTCTAAAAAAATAGATATTTATGATGCTAAAACTGAGAAATGGCTAGTAGTTGATTACACAGCAAGTGAAGCGCGTGATACAGTATCGATTGCAATTGTTGGTAAACAAGCTGTTTTCTTTGGTGGATGTAAGGGTAATCAGCAATACTCTAAATATATAGATATTTATGATAGCACTACTAATAGCTGGAAAGCAACAGATGAAGTTAACAAATCACATGAGAATGTTGCAGTAACTGTGATTGGCACAAAAGCTATATTTTTCACAGGAAAGAAGGATAATAGAGTAACTGGTCAAGTATATGTGTATGACTCTGATAGTTATTCTGCCAATGATTCTATAGCTAAAAGCTGGATGAAACGTGCAACAAAAGAAAATGAAACGCGTGACGGTTTGTTTGCAGAAATTATAAATAGTACAAAATTCTCTGGAAAAATAGATATTTATGATAATACAGCAAAAGCTTGGAAAGCTATTGATGTTTACAAACCTGATGAGTGTACTTCAATAAGTGTTCGCAATAATAAAGCGATCTTAACTTGCAAAGATTCATCTGGAAGAACATATGAAGAAACGTACTCAATAGACTTGTCTATAACTTACGATGCAACGATTGAAGAACTTCTAAATAATGTTGCAGTCTTTACAGTACTGAAGCTTAGTGCAGAGGATATAAAAAGCATTACAAGTCATTCAGCCATTTATGGCCTAAAAGCAACATGGACAGAGAAGCAGATTAAAACCCTTTCAAATCATAAAGCATTGCAGGATGCTTTTTCTGGTAATGAACTTACTCTATCACAATACACAGAATGGCTACGTGACAGTTATGATGAAAGCAAAGTCACAGAAAAAATAACGCAGCTTACTAATTGGGATAAAAAGTTACTTAGTCAAATCAAAGAAATTGATGCTTTTAAAAAATGTTTCAGTAAAGAAAATCATCCTATAGACTCTTTGCTAAAAATTAAGTCTCTTGTAGATATGGCAGAACAAACAGGTATTGATGGTCAAATTTTACTAGAACTAAAAGACTTACATAATTTGCCATCATCTACTGGATGGGATCAGTACAATAGCACTGAAAAGGAACTACGGAAATCACTAAGTTATGTAGAAGGAGTGAAAGAGCATCTAGAAAATCAAAAGCGCAATATTCTGGCAGGTTACATGTTACACACATACCCTGGAATCAAGAACAAGAATATGCGCAACCTATACGCATTCCTATTAATCGATGTTGAAATGAGCGATTGCTCAAAAATTTCTCCGCTCAAAGCAGGGCTAAATAGTCTTCAGCTTTATATTCACCGTTGCATATTGGGTCTCGAAGAAGGAGTAACAGTTAATTCTAAATTAACCGAGGAAATGTGGGATTTGTTGGATAATTATAGAGAATGGGAAGCAACTAAAAAGGTTGCATTATACCCTGAAAATTACCTCAACCCTACGCTACGTAAATCTGCAACTGCAGAGTATAGGGAATTACAAAATACTTTAATGCAAGGCAATCTTGCAGACGAAGAAGCAGCTTATGCATATATTAAGTACTTTGAAGATTTTTCACAGCTTATTAATTTGCAGATAGTTGATACTTATTTTGCGAATAATATATTACACATTCTAGGTCGAACTCAAGCAGAACCTTATGCTTACTATTATCGTGTTGCTGATTTTGGAGGTGGTAAGGTGCAAAATTGGCTACCTTGGGAAAAAGTCAATACACAAGTATCGGCTAGTTTAGCAAGGGTAATTCATGCATTTGGTAAAGTATTTATTTTTTGGCTACAAAAGACTGAAAAGCAAAAGCAAATTGAGGATGTGTCAATTAATGACTCTACTTTGAATGTGAGTTATATTTTTAAAAGAGTAGATGGTAGCTGGTCCGCTCAGCAGAAATTGCCAAGTGAGGTTATTGTAAGTAGAGAGTTTGAGTCTCAGATAAGAAAAAATTTTGATTTAAGAGATCAGAATAAGAAATACCAAGAAATATGTGAAAATTGGCGAGCAAGGGATGAGAAGACAAAAGTAAATTATAGCAAAGATGGTGAATGGACTATAAATCAACCTGTAGAAGGAGCTATAGAATACTTTAAGAACAAGATTAAAAGTCTAAACAACTTTATACAAGGTGAAGCGCAAAAATCAAAGGATATAAGTAAGGAATTTAGAGGAAAGCTAGGAGCGCATTTTGATAAGCAGAAAAGGGAAATAATATTTGTATCATTGGAAGAAGGTTTTGAAAATAGCCGATTTGTATTGAAAAAGAATTTAAGTATAGAAAAAGTAGATTCAAATTTAAGTTTCAATAGTATCGAATCAGCAGATATAGAAAAAAGTATCGGGGAGATGTACGAAAAGCGATATAAGGAAAGCGTTGAGGATCAAGAAAAAGAAATAAAAGAAAGAATAGAAAGGGGTAGCCAAGAGGTAAAAAAATTAGAAAAAAATCTGAAAGGGCTAGAGAAAGAAAAGAATGACAAAGTACAGCAAAAAGAATCACTGCAAAGTGAGATAGATGCTATAGCAGATAGAAAAAGTAACGAAAACAATTTACAGAAAAACGCAGAAGATCTGAAGAAACGGTTAGATAATCTACAACAACAAGAGTCAATACAAGACGATTTAACAACAGTACCAATAGAAAAAGGAAAGTTACAGGCAGCAGTAAATAATTTGAAGCAAAGGCTAACAAAATCAAAGCAGATTGCAAAAAGTAAAAGAGAGGAAGTGAAGACACAATTAACAGATCTAGAGAAAGAAATAATGGAGCTGATTGATAAGATTAATAAATTAGCAAAGGAAAAAACCATAGAGATTTTAGAAAAAGAAAAGAATGAGTTGCAGAGAAAAGGTACCATAGATGGCCTTACAGATGCAATAAGCAAATTAGATAAGAAAATAACAGACAAGAAAAATGAAATAAAGGAAATTAATAATAAAATAGAATCCTTAAACAAAGAGAAAACAGAATATGAAATTAACGGTAAAAAGCATAAGGATTATAAAGCGCTAAACAAAGTAAAGCAAGATGAAGAGGTAGAATTAGCTAAAGCTTTAGTTAGTCGAAGGGATGCAGATAACAAACAAGACAGTTATAAAGATAAAACAGTTGTTGAATTTGTTAGTGAAGCTTACAGAGAAGCTTATACAAAAGGAACAGAGGTTATCTTAATGTCTGAGAAGCAACAAGCTCTCAACTTCTACGGATTTTATGGAATATATTTATGGG
This sequence comes from Wolbachia endosymbiont (group A) of Sympetrum striolatum, assembly GCF_947250715.1. Classification (NCBI taxonomy): domain Bacteria; kingdom Pseudomonadati; phylum Pseudomonadota; class Alphaproteobacteria; order Rickettsiales; family Anaplasmataceae; genus Wolbachia; species Wolbachia endosymbiont (group A) of Sympetrum striolatum. The sequence continues at coordinate 1,205,456 of NZ_OX366342.1, read as the reverse complement.
AAATATTCTTCCATATTCCAACACTGGTTGCATATCTTTTCAACCAGGAGCAGAAGTTTGCTGAGGCACGTAAGTGGTACCAATATATCTTTAACCCTCTCAAAAAAGATTGTAATGCTTGGCAATTTTCTCCTTTTAAAACTAAATGTCCTCCAGGCAATATTAATCACCAATGTGATAGCAGAGAATTAGTTGACTCACTTAATCCATATAAGGAAGCTGACAAAGAGGGAAAGGTTTCTTTTGAAAAATACATAATCATATCGTATGTAGATAATCTAATTGACTGGGGTGATATGCTATTCTCTCAAAACTCATGGGAGGGGATTAATCAAGCAACAATGCTTTATATCAGAGCTTGGGATCTTCTTGGAGAAAAGCCTAAAAAGAAAGGAAAATTTAAAATTAGATCTAGAAACGTGTGCGAAGTATTAACTGCTAACAGGGAAATGCTATGTAAAGCAGAAACAATAACCCCAGCCCAAAGTAGTGGGAATGGTCAATTTGCACTTAATCCTGTTTCATCTGATACAACTGAATATTGCAGCTATTTCTGTACTCCGGAAAATAAAGACTTTATTGGTTTATGGGATAGAATTGAGGATCGTCTTTATAAAATAAGACATTGCTTGGATATCAAAGGTAAACGTTTAGAGCTTCCTCTATTTCAACCACCAATTGACCCAAGGCAATTGGTAAGTGCAGCAGCAGGTGGAAGTACTATAAGGTTACCAAAGATAGCTCAAGTACCTCATTATCGCTTTAAGTACATGATCACTTATGCTAAATCAATTGCTGATACTGTTACTCAAATTGGTTCAGAGTTGCTCAGTATTTTAGAAAAGAAAGATGCTGAAGCACTTACCTTGCTTTACAACAAGCAAGAAGCTACAATGGCTAACCTAATGACAACTATTAAGGAAAAAGCCGTAGAAACATTAAAAGAAGAAGCTAAAGCCCTTAATGCAAGCTTAAGCAGTGCAAGAGATCGAAAATCTCATTATGAAAAATTGATTGAACAAGATTGGTCAGCTCTTGAAATTTCTTCTATGGCTACATCTGTAGCATCAACAATTACATTAGCTGCAGCAGGTATTGCTAGACAAGTTGCAGCTCCGCTACACGCTATTCCTACAATATTTGGCTTTTCTTGTGGAGGGTTTCAACCTGGTAGTTCAGCAGATTCAATAGCACGTGGGCTTGAAATATTCTCTAGTGTAACTGGTGCTCTCTCGCAGAATCTCAGTATCTCAGCAAGCTACGAAAGACGGGCACAAGATTGGGATCTGCAAAAAATCATGGCAACTCATGATGTTGAGCAAATTAGCCATCAAATAGAAGCTAATAGAATAAATCAAGCTAATGCTACACAAGACCTTAGAGCCCACAAGGAATCAATCAAGCAAATCAGAGAAAAAGAAGAGTTCTTTAGAAGTAAATTTACTAACCAAGAGTTATATAGCTGGATGAAGGGAGAACTTAAAAGCTTATATATTAAAACTTATAGACTTGCCCTTGAGGTCGCAAAGCAAGCTGAAAGGGCTTACCAATATGAAATTGATAATGACAAGACTTTTATTCAACCAGGACACTGGAATAGCTTAAAAGAAGGCCTACTTTCAGGGCAAAAGTTAAAGTTTGAACTTGAGCAACTTGATAAGGAGTACCATGATACTAATGAAAGAAGGTTAGAAATCACTAAAGTAATCTCACTTAAATCTCTTGATCCTATCGCACTTTATGAGCTTAAAACTAAGGGAAGCTGTAAATTCTCCTTCACGGAAAAATTATTTGACCTTGATTTCCCTGGTCACTATGCTCGTAAGATTAAAGATATAAAGATTACTATTCCAGCAGTAGTTGGTCCTTATGAAAATGTTCATGCAAGTTTGCAGCAAACAAGTAACCAAGTGGTGTTAAAAAGCGATGGTGCAATAAACGCAATTAAATACTTAGTGAACCCAAGTGAAGAAGAACAGCCTGAAACTGATCTTTTAAGGGTTAACTGGAAGCCAAATCAAGAAATTGCTATCTCAAAAGCTGATCAAGATAGTGGTCTATTTGAACTTAGTTTTGGTGATGAACGCTACTTACCATTTGAAGGTACAGGTGCAGTTTCTACTTGGGAATTAAGCCTTCCTCAAGCAACCAATAGGTTCGATATCAGTACTATTTCTGATGTGATAATTCATTTGGACTATACAGCTCTAAATGGAGGTGAGATTTTAAGTCGTCAAGTAAAAAATCTTGATCAAATAAAGTATTATCAAGGTACATTAGTTGTCAATCTAAGTGCGGTCTACCCAGAAGAATGGAACAAGTTTAAACAGGCAAACGGGCAATTCTCTGAGTTAAAGTTCAAGCTACTTCCTGAAATCTTTCCTATTCATGTAAAGGATCCAGGAATCGATTTAAATAACATCTGTATTATACCTGCAACACCAGATGTAGATAAAATAACTATAAAATTGGATAACTACAAATGTGAACGTAATTCTAAAAAGATTGTTAATCCTTCACTAACAATTGGCACTGACTGGAATATTCAAATCAACAATGCAGATATAAGTAAACTTGAGGAAATCATAATTATGGTTCCTTATAAAGCAACGATTAACTGGTAACTTCTATACCTGCTATTTTAATAATGAGTAGCAGGTCTCTTTGCTTTTTTCATTTGTGATACCTTTTTCTATAAGAACACTTTGTATAGAGGTAGGTACTTGGATGCTAACTTGGGTTTGCGAATCAGCACTATTTAATATTCGATCTCTCTTACCATTATAGGCTTTTTTAAATCCATCGATTTGCTTTTGACTTAAATTTTGTGAAAATGCCTTTTCTACATATGAGTCTAAAAGACTAGCAATTGTATCATAATTGCCACTTGTAATTTTTGCTGTGATAGTTTTTTGTACTTCTAAAAAATCAATTCTTACTGATTTCCATGCTATACCACTGCTACAAGCTGCTTGCTTCATTACTTGCTCTAGCTTTTCCACTATACGTAAAGTACAGCCTATTGTCTCCTCTTTTGATAAAGTACTGCTTTCATAAGCTCTACATTTCATGTTGCATTTATTTCCATTGAACCAGCTATATAATACATAATAAAGCATCATGTCTGCATTACTAATATTCTCAAGCCTTTCTTGAATAATAGGTGTAGATGATTTACAGTTGGCCACCTTACCTGGTAAAAATGGCTGTTCAGTATTAGGTATCCAACCTTTTATCCAAGAAACCCAGTTGCCTATCAGTGAAGAATGTCTACCTGCCCCACTACTTTGAAACTGACCTACAGTAGGCTGATCTACAAAAAGATGACTATGCCTGATATTAGCAACGTAATTGTGCTCTTTTTCTTCCAGAGCTTGCCTTAAGTATCCTACCACACTTACATGGTTTGCAGAAATAGCTAGATCAAGAGGTTTTTCATGATCAATACTGAGAAGATCAATATCTGCTCCTTTTTCCTCCACAAGAAATTTTACGGTTTCTAAATGACCATTACTAGCAGCACAGTGGAGAGGTGTCCAATTATCTGCACTTACAGCATTAACACTTATTCCTTTATCAAGGAAAAATTTTACAATGTCTTTATGTCCATTCTCAGCAGCAACATGTAGAGGCATTTTACTACTCAGATCAACAGCATTAATATTTGCTCCTTTCTCTTCTGCTAAAAACCTTACAGTTTCCAGATGACCATGCCTTGCAGCATAATGCAGCGGTGTCCAATTGTCCTGACCTAAATCATTAACATTCATTCCTTGGTTTATTAAAAGTTCTATAATTCTTTGGTACCCACGTTCAGCAGCAATATGTAAAGGTTTTGCGTTATCAGCATCTACAGCATTAAAATTTGCTCCCTCAGCTAAAAGCGATTGGACAAAATCCAAATTACCAGAATGGGCAGCATAATGCAGTGGCGTCCACATTAAATTAGTATCTGGATCATTAATGCTTAGCCCTTGCTGTACAAAAAGTAATACAATATTTTTATGTGCATTGCTAGCTGCAGAGTGTATAGGTTTTTTTCCATCGTTGCTTACAGCTCTAATATCTGCACCTTCTTCAACTAGAGATTTAGTAGCCCTCAAGCGACCATGAAGGGCAGCATAATGCAAAGGTGTTAATTGCTGATAATCAGCATCATTAACATTTAATTCTTTTTGTATAAAAAACTCCACAATATCTTTGTGTCCATGCTGGGCAGCAATATGTAAAGGCCCAGCACCGTAAGCATCTTTATTATTGATGATGTTTCTATCTTGACGAACGAGAAACCTAATAACCTCTAAAAGTTTATCATCATCAATGTGTTTATTATTCCTGCCTTTAGCAGCATAATATAAAGGTGTCCAATTGTCTTTGCCTTTGTCATCAATACTTAGCTGCTTTTGCACAACAAAAAATTCTACTATATCCTTATGACCATACTGAGCAGCATAATGCAAAGGTTTTGCATTACTAGAATCCTGAGCATTGACATTTGCTCCTCTACTTACAAGAAGCTTAACCACCTCTAAACTACCACCCTTGGCAGCATAATGTAGTGGTATTTGATTATTCTGATCTTGATAGTTAACATTCAATCCTCTACTAAGAAAAAACTCAATGGCGTTTTTATGTCCATGTTCAGCAGCAATATGTAAAGGACTCACACCGTTAATATCAAAAGCGATAATATTTGCTCCTCTACCAGCAAGAAACTCAATAACGTTTAAGTTGCCACTTTTAGCAGCATAGTGCATCAATGTTTTACTACTTTTATCTTGGTCACTAACACTTAATTGCTTTTCTACAGTAAAGAACTCTATAATATCTTTATGACCGTACTCAGCAGCAATGTGTAAAGGCTTTAAATTGTTAAGATCTTTGGCATTGATATCTGCTCCTCTACTGATGAGGAATTTTATAACTTCTAAGTTACCACTCTTGGCAGCATAGTGTAATGGCGTCCACTTATTCTTATCTAAATCATTGACACTTAATCCCCTATTGAGGAAAAACTCTATGATATCTTTATGTCCGTACTCAGCAGCAATATGCAAAGGCTTTGCTCCACTTATCGTTTGATCATGAATATTTGACCTAAAGTTAACAAGCAGTTTTACAACTTCTAAGTTACCGCTCTTGGCAGCTTCATGGAGTGAAGTAAGATAATATTTATTATCTTTAGCATTAGTATAAGCCTTTTTCCTAAGGAGAAATCTAACAATCTCTAAGTCACCACCTTGAGCAGCTTTGTGTAGTGGTGCTAAATCATTATTATCTCTAGAGTTAACATCTGCACCTATATTAAAATAATGTTCGACGCTTCTAAAATCTTTTTGGCTTATAGCATAAAATAACCCTGCGTTTGAAAGAGCTTTCATAACTTCTAGGTGACGTTTTTCTGTAGCAAGTTGTAGCGGTGTCTTACCATAAAAATCTTGAACATTGATATCAGCTTCTCTTTCTATAAGCAACTTCACAACTTCTGAATGGCCAGAATCAGCAGCATAATGGAGTGGTGTCCAGCTATTCCAACCAGAAGCATTAATATTTGATCCGCTGTTAAGCAAAAATTCCACTACACCTTTATGGCCATATTGAGCAGCAACATGCAGAGGATTTATATAATGAGACCCAGCATTAACATTTGCCCCTTCCTCTACTAAAAGCTTTATGAGTTTTAGATGGTTTCTATAAGCAGCGTAATGCAGCGGTGTCCAGTTATTATGACCGGAATAATTAAGATCAGCTCCTTCTTTAAGATAATCTTTAACTTTTTGTATGTCATTCCTTCCTACAGAATGAAACATAGCCTCATTTAACAGTAATTCAGTAATTTCTCCATTCTCTTTTTCCTTAGCAAGTTGTAATGGTGTTTTACCGTCTGAATCCCTCGCGTTGATGTCTGCTCTCTTTTCTATTAGTAACTTTACAAGTTCAAAATAACCTTCCTCTGCAGCATAATGTAATGGCGTTTTATTATTTTTGTCTGGCTCACTAGCACTCACTCCATGTTCGAGTAAGAACTCAGCAACATTTTTGTACCCATTTTTGGTAGCAACATGTAACGGGCTTTCACCACTAATGCTTTTTATGTTTAGGCTCGCTCCTTTACTTTGTAAAAACCTTATCATCGATAAGTCGCCATTTTCTGCTGCAATATGCAACATTCCCCATCCCCATTTATTAGTCACATCAACATCAGCTCCACTAGTAAGATATTCACTAATCTGGTCACGATCTCCCTGCTTAACGGCATTAAATAATGCCTTATCTTGTAACAATTTAATAATCTCATGGTCAGTTGCAAGTTGCAATGGCGTGTTCTCTTCAGAATCTTGAATATTGATATCTGCACCTTTCTCTATCAAAAATTCTACAGCTGCTGAATGGCTTTTCTCAGCTGCTTGATGCAAAGCTGTTTTTCCACTTGCACCTTTGTCATCGATACTCAACCCTTCTCTGTTTCTCCTTAGGAAAAACTCCATCACATTTGTATGACCATATTGAGCAGCAACATGCAATGGCTTATTTCTGTTAGTATCCTTAAGGTTGATATCCGCGTCTTCTCCTACCAAAAATTCTACTACTGCCAAGCGTCCATGTCTAGCAGCATAATGTAATGGTGCCCAATTATTTCTACCACGACTGTCAACACCCTCACTTTTCTCTTTCCCTACTATCAAAAACGCTACTACGTCTTCGTATCCATTCCTAGCAGCATAATGCAAAGGCTTTGCATTATAAGACTTAGCATCAACATTTGCTCCTTGCGCCTTTAGAAGCCTAACGATTTCAATGTAACCTTTGCTAGCGGCATCATGCAGCAATGTCCAGTCATTTTCGTCTTTGTAGTTAGGGTCTGCTCCTTCAGCAAGATACTGTTCAACTTTACTTAACTCTCCTTGTTTCACAGCATTAAATAATGCTTTATTACGCAATAATCTTGCTGCTTCCTGATGGTTTTTACCGCTTGCTAGTTGCAAAGGTGTTTTGTTATCAGTACTTTTAGCATCAATATCTGCTCCTTTTTCTATTAAAAATTTTACAACTTCTGGATACCCTTTGTCAGCAGCGTAGTGTAGCATAGTCCAATCATTATTACCTTTATCGTTAATGCTTAGCTCATCCCCGTGCCACCTAAGGAAAAATTCTATAATACTTCTATGCCCGTTATCTGCAGCAATATGTAAAGGCTTATTTCCGTTAGAATCTTGAGCATTAATATTTGCCCTCTTTGTTATCAGAAGTTCTACAATTGCCAAACCACCTCTGCTTGCAGCATAGTGAAGCGGTGTCCATCCATTTCTATTTGCATCATTAACACTAAGGCTAGCTCTTTCCTCTTTCAGAAAGAATTCTACCACGTTTCTACGACCGTAATCAGCAGCAATATGCAAAGGCTTGTCGCCATTTTGATCTCTAGTATTAATGTTTGCCCCTCTTGATATTAGAGCCTGAGCAACTCTTAGATGTCCTCTACTTGCAGCTTCATGTAATACTGTCCATCCATTCTTATCTGAATAATTAACGTTAGCTCCATTATCAAGGTATCTTTCTACATCATTTAAATTTCCCTGCTTTACAGCATGTAATAATGTTTTATTTTGTAATAATCTTTTAATTGGCCCTTCATTAGCTAGTTGCAGAGGTGTTAGATTATCATAGTCAATTGCATTAATATCTGCACCATTCTCTATGAGAAACTCTGCAACTTCAGGGTGGTTGTACTTGGCAGCATAATGAAGCGGTGTCCAATTATTTTTGCCCCTATCATTAATGTTAGCATCTGCCTCATTCACACCATTTTTTCTACTGAGAAAATATCTTACAACATCTAAAGAGCCTTTCTCGGCAGCAATATGCAAAGGTTTATCTCCATCTCTACTTTTAGCATTAATATTCGCTCCCTTCTCTTCCACTAAAGACCTGATCAATGGCAAATTATTTCTCACAGAAGCAGCGTGTAAAAGCCCCCATCCCCATCTGTTAGTAGAGTTTACATTAGCTCCATCTCTGAAAGAGTCTTGTACTCTCACTAAATTTCCTTCTTTCACAGCATCAAAAAGTGCTTTATTTAACAATAACTCCTTGACTCTTTCATCCTGGGCAAGTTGTAGAGGTGTTTTGCCACCAGAGTTTTCTGCATTGATATTTGCACCTCTTGTTATCAAAAGCTCCACAACTTCCGACCTGCCCTGCTCAGCGGCATAATGGAGTGGTGTCCAGCTATCTTTGCCTAAATCGTTAACACTGAGCTTTTTATCAAGAAAAAACTTTACTATATCCGTATGTCCATTCTTTCCAGCAAGATGCAGAGGTTTATCCCCATCAGCATCTTTAAGATTAATATCTGCACCTTTTTCTTCTACTAAATATCGAACAACTTCAAAGTGATTACTCTCAGCAGCATAGTGTAGTGGTGTTTTATTATCTTTACCTTTATCATTAACTTTACCATTAAGTAGAAGCTTCACAATGTTTATGTGGCCATATTGTGAAGCAATATGCAAAGGTTTGTCCCCATCAGAATTTTCAGCATCAGTGCTTGCTCCTCTTTCTACTAGAAGCGAAGCTATTAGCAAATGACCTTTTTCAGCTGCACGATGCAACAGTGTCCAATCATTACCGCTCAGAGAGTTAGGATCAGCTCCATTATCAAGATATCTTTGAACTTGAGCATACTCTCCTTGTTCTACAGCATCAAATAATGCCTCATTTTGTAATGATCTGACAATTTCCTGATTACCAGTTATAAGCTCTAAAGGTGCTTTACCTTGGGCATTCTGGATAGTAATATCTGCACCTTCTTTGATAAGAAAATTTACAGTTTGTGAATAGTTGTTTGCACTAGCATAATGAAGTGGTGTCCAATCGTCTTTGCCTCTATCATTAACATCCATGCTTCGTTCATTAATAAAGAACCTTACAATTGGCTGATGGCCATTCTTAACAGCAATATGTAAAGGCTTATCGTTTTCGATATTTTCAGCATTAATGTCTGCTTGATTGTCTATTAAAAATGTTACAACTCCTAAATTTCCACCTTTAGATGCGTGATGTAGAGGAGTCCACTTATTTACATCAGCTGCATTTACATTAGCTCCATGCTCAATTAAAGGTTCAACTATATTTAAATAGCCATGCCGCGCAGCATGGTGAAGCGAAGTTCCGTTACTTTGATCCCTATAGTCAACCTCAACTCTTGTGCCGTTAACTTCCTTATTAAGATAATTTGTCACATCCAACGCCTTATTTTGTTTTACAGCACCAGACAACCCTTCATTTAGTAAGAATTGAATTACTTCAGGCTCGCTTGCCAGATCTACTGGTAACTTTCCTTGAGAATTATGAGCATTAATATTCGCTCCTTTCTTTATAAGAAACTTTACAATCTCAATATGACCTTCTTTAGAAGCATGATGTAAAGCCGTCCAATTATTTCTATCTTTGCTATCAATAGTAGCTTCTTTTTCTTCAATCAAGTACTGTACAACATTTAGACTATTGCTTGCAGCAGCATAATGCAGAGTCGTCCACTTGTTTTCCCCTTGTTCATTAACACTTAATCCTTGTTGATCGATAAAAAATTCTACAATATCTTTGTGCCCATTTTTTGCAGCAATGTGCAAAGGTTTTTCTCTATTATCTGTTCTTGCATTTACATTTGCTTTTTTTTCTACCAGAAATTCTGCTGCTTTTGTATAACCGTTGCGAGCAGCATAATGGAGTGGTGTCCAGTTATTTAGATCTGAATAGTCAATATCAATCTCATTTGTAAAAAAACCTTTAATCCTATTAATATCATCACCCAGGTTATCTCCTTTTACAGCATTGAATAGCTCTCTACTCCGCAATAACTTTGCCACTTCCCTGTGACTATCTCCTTTTTCAACAGCAAGTTGCAATGGCGTTTCTCCACTTAAACCCGTAGCACCAATATTTGCTCCTTTTTCTATAAGAAATTTTACTACCGGTAATCGATTTTCATAAACGGCATAGTGAAGCGGTGTCCAGTTATTTTTTCCTACTTCATCAATATTTGCTTGCTTACTCAGAAAAAGCTCTACCACGTCACCTTTGCCATAAGTAGCAGCAAGATGTAAAGGTGTATTTCCGTCAGAATCTTTAGCGTTAACAACATTTGGATCTTTATTGATAAGTTCTGTTGCTAGCGTTTTATACCCTAAGCTAGCAGCGTAATGTAACGGCTGCCATCCATTTTTCTCGTATGAATAATTAAGATTTTGAATATATTTTCTGACCTTTGATACATCATTTTTCCTTATAGCATCAATCAACGCCTTGCCCTGCAACATTGCTTTAACTTCTTGCCGATTACTTTCACCTTGGGAAAGCTGTTGAGCAAGCTCAAGTGGAGTTACACTATCAGAATTTTCAGCATAAATATCTGCTTCTTTTTTTATCAAAAACTTTACTAAATCGCTGCTACCTTTGTTAACAGCATGATGTAGCGGTGTCCAATTATCCTTTCCTTGATCATTAATATCTAGTCCCTTCTCATCAATGAAGAATTTTACAATTTTTGTATGTGCATGGCTGGACGCAATATGTAAGGGTTTATCTCCATCATTAGTTGTAGCATTGGCATTTGCTCCTCTTTCCACTAGTAGCCTCACCAGCTCTTGAGCTTCTGTTTTTTTATTAGCAGCATAGTGTAACGGGGTCCATCCGTTATTATCTTCACGATTAATTTCAGCTCCTTCCTCAAGGCATTTTTTGATCTTGTTAATATTTCCTTCTTCTATTGAATTAAGCAATGCTTTACTCAATAATAACTGTGTTGTTGCCTGATGGTCTTTTTCTTTAGCTAATTGTAACGGTGTTTTGTTACCGGAATTTATAGCGTCAATATTTGCTCCCTTTTCAAGAAGAAGCTCTACAATATTTTTATGACCTTGATCAGCAGCAATATGTAAAGGCGTATTTCTCTCATGGTCTTTATCATTAATAACGCTTAAATCCTCTGCTATGAGCACTTCTGCTGAAGCTTTATAACCTAAACTTGCAGCATAGTGTAATGGAGTCCACTTATTACTTTCATACAGATAGCTAACTTTAGCTTTCCTCTGAATAAGATTTTCAACTTCTGTAATATCATTCTGCTTTACGGCATCAATTAATGCCTTACCTAGCAGTATTTCTTTCACTTTTTCATAGTTCTTGTCTTTAATGAGGTCAAATGGAATTTCATTGCCATAATTTTTAGCATTGATATTTGCTTCCTTTTTCTCTACCAAGTACCTAACGACATCAACGCGATTACTTTCAGCAGCATAATGTAGGGGTGTCCAATTATCCTTTCCTGGGTCATTAACACTTAATCTTTTTTCATCCAGAAAGAACTTTACGATATTTTCATGTCCATTCCTTGCAGCAATGTATAAAGGCTTATTATTATCAGAATTTCTAGAATTAATATCTGCATTTTTATCTACTAAAAACCTTACAAATTCCAAATCATCTACTGTTCTATTAGAAGCATAATGTAAGGCTGTCCAACCATTCTGATCTTTATAATCAATTTCTCCTTTTTCAAGACATTCCTGAACTTTTTTACTACTTCCTTCCTTTGCAGCATCAAGCAATGCTTTATTTTGTCGTAACTTTTCCTTTTCTGATTCTTTACTTTTTAAAAAGTCCGTAATAGTTTGATATCCTTTTCCCTCAGCAAGCTGTAATGATATTTTACCATCAGGATTTTTTTTGCTAATATCTGCTCCATTTTCTACGAGAAATACCACAACTGAGTACTTACCTTCTTCAGAAGCGTAATGCAATGGTGTCCAAGCACCATTAGCTAGAGCATCAATCGTTGCGTTCTTTCCTACTAAAAACTTTACCATCTCAAGTTCACCTTTTTTAGCGGCATAGTGAAGTGGCGTCACGTAATCTTTTCCTGGATCATTAACATCCATTTTTTTCTCATTAATAAAAAACTCTACGATTTTTGTATGTCCATTATCTGCAGCAATATGTATAGGCTTCTGCTGAGCATTGGTTTTACCATCAATAAGGTTTATATCTGTTAAGTTTGCTAAAAATTCTGTAGCGTTTAAGTTGCCATACTGAGCAGCATAGTGTAGCAAATTCCACCCATCTACGTCAGAATGCCCAGCAATAGTCACATTATCGTTTATAAGTTCTACAACTTTTCTGTTATTATTATTTCTTATAGCTTGTTTTATATTTTCAAACTGCTCTGATAGCATCTAACCCTCTCTAAAATTGACAAAATCCTCACCAAAAAGCTCTTTGCATTAATAGGTTATGTATAAACATTTTACAGTGCAATATTTATTTTAAAAATGCAAGTTTTGGATTAAAGGAAAACAGAAAAGACCGGAAAGTAGAGTAAACTCAATAATTACAAAATAGAATACAGTCTACTGGAATAAAGTAATTTCCTGCGCGAAACAGCGCTATCCATGTTAAAGAATTAAAAAAATGGAATTGCTGTCTTTCTATAGTAAAAGTACAAATAACTGATTAGGTGGCTTTAGGAAAGAATGCTGAAACAATACCTTAACTTCTCTACTCTGAGATTGATGTGCATTTAACATCCCCTTTGAAGCCCGTATTAGCAAGAGCTTTAATCACTAAATGAACAATATCGCGCAATGCTTCATCCTTAATTTTTCTATATTCCCTTACTAATCTTGATATTTCTTCGCTACCTACACCGCTGCTGCTATAGTGGAAGGCCTTATCATGCAAGTCTTCAGAGGTTTTAGTAAAAAAATATGACATATCAACTGACAAAGCTTCTGCCAAATTATACAATCTATCAACTACAAGCCTTACCTCTCCAGTTTCATATCCTTGTATATGCTGAAATGAAATTCCAAGCTTCTTTCCTAAGTCTCTTTGACTAAAACCACACATTAACCTTCTTTTCCTTATTCTTTCCCCTATTTGTTTATCGATAGGATGTTGTTCAGCTTGTACAGTCATTTATTAATATCTTAACTCGCATATTAAAACAATACTAACTTTCACTGTAACTTTGAGAAAAAGATTTTACTAATACATAAACTACACTACGCAGCCTTTTACTCTTAATTTTATTATATTCTTTAACTAATTTTAGTATTTCTTCATCATAATTTTCATGTGAGTCAGTATGCATAACAGTAAAGAAATCAGCAACATCTATCGATAGTGCTTTTGCTAAATCATATAATCTACTGGCCAAAACACAATTTGAACCATTTTCGTACCTTTGTATCTGTCTATATGAAACACCTATTCTTCTTCCCAACTCGGTTTGTGTCAAACCACAGTATAACCTAAGTTCCTTTATTTTTTTACCTAATTGCACCTTTTATCCCTTACTCAAATTTACAACAAATTTTATGAAGTGGAAAAAAACTAGCAAAGTAATTGCTTTAACAATTTCTGCCTCTCGCTAATTAAATCGTTTGGCCTTATGTATTTTTTCTCAATCTCCCTCATCTCTTTTTCTCGTTCTGCAATGTTATTTCGTATTACTTCAGCTGAATATCTGCTTTTGCCATTTGCAAACTCCGATCTTAATCTCCTGACCTTATATTCGAGCTCAGCAAATCTTTCATGCTGCTCAAGGAGTTCTATCATGTGACTAATTTCAGAATTTAGCTTTTTTTTCTCAATATCTCTCACAATAAAAGAAAGCAGAAGCTTATCTATTTGGTAATCAATATTTGGTTGAGCAGCAAATAGATCAATCATGGCTTTTACGTCAGTGGGATTTGCAACTAGTAAGTTAAAATTACTACATAAAAAACTATAGAACTTCATTGTCTTCTCAAGATAATTTTTCATATCTTGTGATAATTGCAATTCTTTGTGAATTCCTGACAGCAATATTTTTAATTCTTCCAAGTATTCTACATCAAAATCACCTACTTCTGTAGGTAAAAGGATCATTAGCAGCTTTTTTACAAGCTCAACATCATTTGACTTAACTGCATTATAAAGAGCTTTTTCTTTATCTTTTTTTAAATCATAAAGCTCTGATGAGTTATCTATGCTGAACAGGTAATTTGCCACTTCAGTGTTTCCTTGAGGAGAATAGATTAAAATGTCTACTTCCCTTAGGGGGTGATCATCATTAAACTTTTCTAACAACTCTTTATCGGTAATTTCCTCTATCGCTACAGCAGCTTTACTGATCTTTTTCAGTTTAGAAACATTATCTCTTGAATTTTCAAGTATGTCTTTAGCCTTGTCTAGGAGCTGCTCATATAGAATTATTTTTTCTTCATCATCAAGTAGCTGACAATGCTTCTTCAATTTTTCAGTGGAGTAAGATAGGAGATCCATTTCTTTTAATTTTACAATCACAATACCCTATTTTTGTTGAAACTGAAATAATTTTTATAGGATGTGTTTTTCTAGTGTAAATGCCCGTAAAGTTTGTTATTATAACATACAGTAAATCAATAAGTCGTATAATATTAATAATTAAATAATACTTATTACGATATGATTGAATAGTAATGAAATTAAGTGAGGGTTACAATGAAAAAAATAAATGGTAAAAAATTGTCTAGTAAAATGTTAAAAGCGGTAGAGCGAATAGCAAAAGAAGGGTTGTTACCTAATTTTATAAAAGCTGCTCCAATAGCGAATAAAAAGATTAGTAAATTACCTGTCTTAACATATCCTGAGGAGCTCAATCCATTTCTATCAGCTTTATGCAGGACAAGACTAAGTGAGTATGAAAATATGAAACTAAATGAATTCCTGGAAAAAGCTATTGCAGCTAAAAATATAAACGAGTTAAGTAAAGTTATCGATGAAGCTTTGGATTTAGGAATAAGAATAAATGCTGCCAATGAAGATGGCTTTGGCTTCGCTAACGTTACAATGTTTAAGATGTATCGTGATGAATTCAAAGGGAATAAACAAGAGGATATAATCAGGAAGTTAGCATTAAATGGAGCAGATTTTAATGTACAAGTTGATAAGAAAATAACTGAAATTCATCAAAAGGTGCAAAAAGAAATTGAGCCACAAATATATAGTAGGCTCAAGAAACTTAGGGAAGTTGGAGAGAACGCTACTATAGAAGGAACTGTTGAAAATGTGGAAATTGATAATAAGACCTTTTACATAGAGTTTTCACATAGTTGCATAGTTGATGTTGCAAAAGTTGTAGAAGGTGCAAAAAATTTAGGCTTAAGTAAAGGAGACTTAAACCTTGGTGGCAATATTATAAAAATAGGCGATGGTGAAGTTGAAGTCAAAACTGGGAAAGACGGTAAAAGAAATTACGTAGATATATCCGATAACAGCGCTTTTACAGTAACACTTTGTACTAGCCTAGGAGAGCTAAATTTAATGGTATATCACGATACAGAAGACTATCATCAAGTACAAGTTGAGGTGGAAGATGAAGAAATGTGGAATGAGTTGCAAGAAATAGGAGAAATCATAGGACAGGGGTGTTTATTTGGTGGAATGTCTGTTAAAGAAGCAGTAGAAAGAGGCAGTTTTACTAGGTGTGGAAGGTGGGACGACCAAAGTTCTAAAAGTAGTGAGACTTTTTCTTGGGTAGATAAATTAAAAAATAATAAGACGACATCCGTAGGACGTTCTTGATCGGAGGCTATGTTTTTACATAGCCTTGAGGAATAAACTATTGTAAAGATTTATATAAAGTAGTTCTTGAATTTTAATTTAAATTAGGGAATATTAAATAATGAGGTCAATAGCTTAAAGATTTTTCTTGAAAAATTTACCATAACTTGTTCGAGATTCTCCTTGAAAGACAAGTACAGAAAAATTCAACAACCATCACCTATAAGGTGAAAGGTTAAAATTCAATCAATTTGAAATTGATCATTGTCATGAATCGGCTCACCTTCCTGTATTGATATATACTCTTGTATCACTTCATCTGTCAGAACTCACTGCTAAGTATCCTCTAGCCCATAACCCAAAATTGTTTTTGTAAACTTGCGAAATCTTGCATCAGCAACCTCGAACTCGTTCCCTTGAAAAGTTGTACAATTTTACTAACACTTTGCTGTGGTTTATATGATATAAACATATGAATGTGATCTACAGTTACCTTACCTGAGATAATTTGAATCTCATTTTCCATGGCAATCTGTCTTAGCAGTTCTCTGACTCTTACAGCAATTTGGCCTATCAGAATCCTTTTGCGATATTTGGGAATCCATACCAAGTATATCATACTTAGAGTGCGTATTGTATCCATAACGTCGCATATACGACTATTGTAACTTTTCCTTCGCCTCAAGGCGAGATAATTCCCGAGGGGGGACACTAACTTTTACTTCCCTGAGTTTGCATGCAATTCTTCCATATCTTGGTAATTTTAGTGTTGTAATTTGATTACAATTTTTACATAATATCATGAATTTTAAATAGGAGGGTTTATAATGCCAAAGAAAAAAGTAGAACGTCACGCTACAATACTTAAGAAGCTACAAGATAATGTTAGACATACGGATTCTAATATTACTGCTGGAAGGCGCTTAACCATTGAAAGGTGGGTAAAAACCTATATGAGACAGGTAGAATATCTTAAAGATGATGGGTTACAATTTTTATACAATGTATTCCAAGATGAAAGTTGTTGGTCAGGTATGAAATTGAATAATGCAACGTTAGGTCAGAAACTAGTTGAAGAAAAAGTAGGTGGAATAAAGAATCCACTTTCTAGATATGATATGGCATGCAGGTATTGTGTGATAGATAAAATTCCTCGGCTTTTTGAGGAGAAGTTTGAATTTCATAAGGGTAGGTTTTCTCCTGATGCAGTAGATAGTGATGGTAGACCTGCAGCTAGCAACAACAAGTACATAAGAAGTGATCTATTAGGGTCTATGGAAAGCTATGATCCTGTGTTTAGTTTCTGGATTGACCGAGAATCTGAAGGATTAAAATTAAAAGAATATAGCAACGTAGAAGGTTTTAGAGGAGCTGTAGGTTTTAGATGGAGCGAGGGAGTAGAATATTTTTATGACCGTTTAAGTGAAAAAGAGAGAGAGAAGGAAATTATCGGTGCAATTACTACCTTATCCTCTGCTCAATGTAATCATAATGGTGCTGTTATTTTAGATTTTTGTCTGAACAAAATGAATGCTCAAGGAAAAAACAAACTGTTGAAAAACTCTGAGTTATCAAAAAAAGACAAAGGGATATATTCTCTTTTTAGCGTGTTAATACACCAAAATTTTTTTGATACAGTTCAAACTATAGTTCCAATGTTTAAAAATAAAATATTAGAGGATAGAATACTTTCACCTAAGGATTACGCTCTTCTTCTTTCTTCCCTTTCGGATAAGATCGTTGAAAGTCCTACCTTAAGTACTCAAGCTAGAAAGGTTATGATAGATCTTATAAAGTGTGGTAATTTTGATAGCCACGAAAGAGAGGAAGAAAAGACTGCAGTCTTTTCTTCCAATGGCACAGTGCCAATCAAACATGCTCTTGCAGGATTGATTATTGACTTGGAATTGAGTAGCGGAATAGGTAGTGTTGCAAATGTAAAAAAGAGTGAAATATTAGAAATATTGAAGTTTGCTAAGAAGTTTTGTTCAGCTACAGACTTTAAAAATCTTGAAAAGTCTATAGTTAAAAATCTAAAGATGGTTGGCAGAGCTGGTATGAAAGATGATATAGATTATGATAAATTGGCAGAAAAGCTATTTTCTGAGTTAGAGAAGGAAGCACCTACGCCTCCTCAAGGTGGTGGCTCTGGTGATCCACAGTCTATGTTAGGAAGTGCTGGAGTTAGTGGATTTTCTTGTCACAGAAGATAGAGGTATTTATATGCATGGTAACGGTGAAAACATTGGGTTAATGAGAAGTCTGTTAAATGGAAATTGCCAAGGTTTTGTGGAAAGGTTTGAATCTTTTTTAGATCAGAGTCCATCTTTTTTACATTCTGTCGGTAAAGACCGTTTCTTTCCTGCATTTTTTTTCGGTATGTTTGCTACTGCACATGATTCTGATGTTGCAAACAATAATGAAAGGATTTTTTTTCGCTTTGATAATAATCCAGATAATCATAGAAGGGGAAATTTAAAGGTTGCTGTTTTAACTAATGAGGTAGATCAAAGAAATAACAGAGTTGTAAAGTGTTACACTATTGCTGATAGGCAAAACAGTTTTGGCTCAAGATTTAGTGAAGAAGAGAGGCAGTGGGTAGAAGACGAGCTGCAGAGGCAGGGTATTAGAAGAAGGCAAATAGCTTGGCAGGAGTATAAAACATTTGTATGGGCATGGAATCAGGGGGAAGATGAGGAAGAAGAAGCAGTAAGGTGCATGCAATTTCGTGAGGGAGAAGCATTTACTGGAAATTCAGCATCTCCGTGTGATGGCTTTGATGAAATTACCAGGACACCTGGATTGCAAAATAATTATTTACCAAATTTAATAAATGGGTTAGCAGACAATAATGCAGTTAATATAAGAGATAATATTGAAGATGTTTTACAGTATATTCTGGATACATATGATAGGTATAACCAATCGTTAAACTTTAATGGTATCGAGTCTGACTACCATGGCTTTTTGTCAGGCTTTCTGATGAATTTTAGGTACCGTCATGTAGTTGGCATTTATCTTGAATTGTTTATAGGAGGAGGGTATACAGATATTACTTTTCTTGTGCGTGGTGTGCAGAGGTTAGGGGATTCTGTGCCTATCATAATTGAGCTTAAGGCAGGAAGAAGAAGTGCTGCAGATGCGTTAGAGCAAGCAGAGAACTACGTTAACAGATGTCCTGTTTCATCACTGTCTATCCATACCTCGTCAGGCAATGCTGTCTGTGTGGGACTGAATTTTGACCTTAATCGTAGACGTTTTCAGCTTAGTACAGAAAATTTCTTAGAAAGGGAATATTCTTTAGTAGAAAGATTATTTGAACCCTTAGCAAATCAAGAAGTTGAAGAAAATGTTAGAGATTATTTACTCCATCCATCGTTTGGTGTACCTGCTGTACCTGGTGTGAGGAGTAGGGGTGGTGTCAGCGCTAGAGATAGAAGAGTATTTCTCTATACAACTGGGTTTACTTTTGGAAATACTGCATTTACAAGAAGAAGAGTTGTGTTAAGAGATGGAAATGAGGTATATGTAACTAATTACTTGTTTGAGTATCACGATAACGATAGGATGCTAGGTCCGCAAGGAGGAATAGTACAAGTAAATGTTGGAGATCGTGCTTTAACTATGGTTTTACATGTGTTATTAGGGAGAGAAGAGAGAGTTGTTGTATTTCATATCCGTCATATCTTAAGTCACCAATTTCCCAATATGGGATTAGATTTAGCACAATGGCCAAATGCTAGGGTTTATGAAGTGATGTGCCAATTAGACCCTAATAGAAGGAATGAAGATGATTTAGGCCTAACTGTTAATATAATACCATTCCAGTCACCTGCTAACTATCTGCAGAATAGAGGTAATGCTGTTTTTCAAGGTGACCTTTTACAAGTAGGTGGTGTTAGTAATGTGCACAGTGCTACAGACATAATGATGAATACTGGTTGGCAAGTACAAAATCGTCATGCACAAGTATTCCAAGCCATCTCTAATGTGTTATTTCCATTAAGGTGGACAGTAAATAGAAATAACGCTAGGGAAGCAGGGTTTCATTCTATATTGCATGGGTTATTTCACGCTTGTAGTAATCCAGCTAGGGTAATTATTAGTTTCAGTTGGGAGGAGGGCAGAAAGTGGACTTGGTTCTGTTAAGATCTGTGGAAGCGAGAGATGGTACCCATCCAATTGTAATAGAGTTAAAGTTTGCTGGTACTGGAGAGCTACAGCGAAAAATTGTGGAAGCAAATACTCAGCTAGGTAGTTATTTTAATGCTAGAGGATATAAGCGTATTACTGACGGGGATACAGTAGTTTTAACGTACGCCATCTTCAATGAGCTTGCGCAGAGGCCAAATACTCTTATATCAGTTAAGGATGTTCTTCGTATAAAAGACAACTTAGGGCATAGTTCTGCAGATGATCTTCCTGGTAGATAAGGGTTATTGAGAGTTTATGTGTCAAATCTAGTGGTATAATGCTAATATATGGTTAAGAGTGTGGTAGTAAAATATATAAAAATTTACTATAAGTTTTCCTTGAATTTTCTTTTTACTTTAAAATTAATTATTGTTAACCTAGTATCATATGTTATTAAAAACTCAAATAATATAGTCACTTCCAGCAACCAAAACCGCTGCGGGGTGGATTGGTCTTGCGTAGCGTTTGAACTCTTTAATTTTAATATAAATCAATTTAAACTGTATCAGTACTGATTTCTTAAGTATGGCTAAATATCAGGTTATAACACCTGGAAAAAATAAAGAATCTATCGATATTTTATATGGTTACCACTCTACTATTTTTGGAAAAGCACTTATTGGAGTTACAACACAAAGCATCTATCACCTTTCTTTTTGTGATTTTGAAACTTCAGCTATTAAGATACTTGAAAAAGAGTGGCCACAAGCCTACCTGAAAGAAGATAGGCTAACAACGGCAAAAATTGTACGCAATATTTTTGACACACAAATACCTGAGAGATCATTTTCTTTGCTTGTTAGAGGAACAGACTTTCAAATTAAAGTCTGGCAAGCATTGATTTCAATTTCCACAGGTACAATAACAAGCTATGCCAATATTGCTTATATAATTGGTCAGCCAAAGGCCATACGTGCTGCCGCAAATGCAATTGCTAATAATCCAATTTCCTACTTAATACCATGCCATCGTGTTATTCGTAAGTCTGGAAAATTCCGCTGGGGAGTAGAACGCAAGAATTGCTTATGAAGCACTACTATACCTATCTATTAGTAAGAGCCTTTATCACTGAATGAATAATATCACGCAACGTTCCATCCTTAATTTTTCTGTATTCCCTCACTAGCCTTGATATTTCTTTACTACTTGTATCGCTATGGAAGGCCTTATCATGTAAGTCTTCAGAGGCTTTGGTAAAAAAATACGACATATCAACCGATAGTACTTCTGCTAATTTATATAACCTATCCACTATAAGTCTAACTTCTCCAGTTTCATATCCTTGTATATGCTGAAATGAAATTCCAAGCTTTTTTCCTAAGTCTCTTTGACTAAAACCACACATTAGCCTTCTTTTCCTTATTCTTTCACCTATTTGTTTATCGATAGGATGTTGTATAGTCATTTTACGTATCAGGTAATATTAACTATGTATTATCACTTTGAGAAAAAGATTTTACCAATATATAAACTGCACTACGTAACCTTTTGCTCTTAATTTCGTTATATCCTTTGACTAACTTTAACACCTCTTCATCGTAAGCTTCATGTGAGTCAGCGTGCATATCAGTAAAAAAGTTAGCAACATCTATCGATAGGGCTTTTGCTAAGTCATATAGTCTACTGGCTAAAATGTAATTCGAATCATTTTCGTACCTTTGTATCTGTCTATATGAAACACCTATTCTTTTTCTTAATTCAGTTTGTGTCAAACCACAGTATAACCTAAGTTCCTTTATTTTTTTGCCTAATTCCACCTTTCATTGCTAATTTTATTTGTTTAAGCTTACAGCGAATTTCTTAATTCATAAAGTGGAAAAAAAAGAAGGAAAGCTAGAGAACTTTCCTTCCGGGTTACAGATTACAATAAGCCACTGTCATAAAAACTAAAGTGGCTCTTCTGTGTTACGATTATATGATCTATCAATTTCATTCCTACATTTTCGCAGGTTGCAGCTAATGTGAATGTGTTATCCTCATCCTCCTTTGATGGTTCTATATCTCCGCTTGGATGATTATGTGAAATTGCAACAGATGCTGCATCAATCAGTAATCCCTGTTTTATTATTTCTCTCACATACAGAGGCACTCTGTCTATAGTTCCACAGTCTTGAATATACTCATATATTAAATGACCACCTCGATCTAAGTATACCACTCGTAAGCTTTCCTTTCGTGACTGCCCTATTGCTGCTTTAAAGTATTTTAGTAGCTCTTCTCTATTATCAAGAATCGACAGCTTTTTTAACTTACCTTTCAATATCCTATCAAAAATCTCTTTCAGACAAAAGATACTTGCTATTGCTCCATCATTCATTCCTGTAACATTTTTTAGCTCATGAAAGTCAGCATTAATTATCCTTCCTTAAACTACTAAAGAGCTCCATTAGCCTTTTGGCAACTTCTCTTCCTTCTGCATATCCAGACAGAGTACGTTCTAGTAGTTCGTGATCCAATAAAGACCTGCCTCTGCTTGATAGAATACGAGTTTCCAATTTTTCTTTTCTCTCACTATTATTCATAAAAACCTCCAAGGTCAACATTATATACAAATTCAGCGCCAGCTTTCTGACGCAATAGTTCTCGAGGAATAACCCTTTTGAACTCTAAATTTGCAATGTTGTCCTTGTTGCTTGGGCACTGGGATGACAAGAGGGGGGTATTGGGATGACAAAAAAAGGAGGCTACTGGGATGACGAGAAAGGAGCACTGGAATGACATCATAGGGGCTACTTTCATGACATCATTCTTTTTCCTGGATCCAAGTAGTCAGGGCACTGGGATGACATCATAGAGGCACTGAGATGAAACCGAAGGGGCTACTCGGATGACACCTTTTTTCTGCTTAGTTTAGGTTATGCAAGAAGTCTAGTGCATGAACTGGTCCTTTTCTGATTTTAGCGCTGTCTGCACGAACGTCTAGTTTAGGGGTAAGATAGGAGAAAAATTAGGGCCCGCAAATTAATCCAAACACATAAGTGTAGTGTTACCACCGAATGCTGTAGTGTTAACACTTACAACTTTTTCTGTAGAAAAACGCTGTAAATAATGAGGACCACCAGCTTTTGGCCCAGTGCCAGATAGTCCTCTACCACCAAATGGTTGTATCCCAACTGCTGCACCTATCTGGTTACGGTTGATGTAGACATTTCCAACTGATATTTTTTTGCTTATTAAATCGATCTGATTTTGTATACGGCTCTGCAAAGAAAATGTAAGCCCATATCCTGTATTGTTTATATCACTTATAACTTCATTTAATTGTGACTTGTTAAAACGTATGATATGCAAAATAGGACCAAATACTTCTTGCTTTAATTGCGAAATTTTTTGTATCTCATAAATATATGGAGGAAAGAAATAACCATTATGAGAATTTGTATCCATGGGTACTTTAAATAACAGATTTGAATCTTCGTCCTCTGACATTTTTTGCGTATGTTGAGTTAGCATATCGATAGATGCTTTGTCAATTATTGGACCAATATCAGTACTAAGTTGTATTGGGTCACCAATCTTGAGTTCTTGCGCTGCACCACATATCATTTTTATCTGCTTCTCTGCTATGTCCTCTTGAATAAACAGCACTCTAAGTGCAGAACAGCGTTGGCCGGCACTGCGAAACGCAGAAAATACAACATCTGTAGTCACTTGCTCTAAGAGAGCGGAGCTATCAACAATCATAGCATTGAGCCCTCCTGTTTCAGCAATAAGCGGTACAATAGGACCATCCCTATCCGCAAGCATTTTATTAATTATTTGAGCAGTTTGTGTTGAGCCAGTAAAAGCTACTCCAGCAATTCTATTGTCTGGAACTAATATTTTGCCTAAATATCCACCATCCCCAGGAATGAGGTGTAACACATTTTTTGGTATCCCAGCTTCATGTAGTATCTTAACAGCTTCGTAGGCAATAATCGGCGTTTGCTCTGCCGGTTTTGCCAGCACCGCATTACCTGCTGCAAGTGCAGCTGAAACCTGCCCAATGAAGATAGCAAGTGGAAAATTCCATGGTGATATACACAGGAAAACTCCTCTGCCTTCAAAAAAGATGAAGTTATCTTCACCCGTTGGACCTGGCAATTTTTTCCAGTCGCTCAGTTCATTTTTTGCTATCGTTGCGTAGTAACGTAAGAAATCCACTGCCTCTCTTACTTCCGCTATTGCATCAGATAAAATTTTTCCTGCTTCTACGATCAGAATGTAAATCAACTCTTTCATCCTTTCTTCAAGCAAATCTGCAGCTTTTTCAAGGCATTTAGCGCGCTTTTCTGCTGAAACATTCTGCCATTCAGTAAAAGCATTATGTGCTATTTCAAGAGCGTTTAAAACTTGAGCACTTGTTGTATTTGACACTTCTCCAATTACATTTTCTAAATGTGCAGGATTCACCACTTCAGTAAATTTGGCATCATCAAAAAGTGACTGTCCGTCAATTATCGGCCCAACTTGCCATTTTTTTTCACTAAAGCTCTTTATATCATCTGCAAATTGTGAGACTATCACCGAGTCACTAATATCCATTCCCAAAGAATTTTTTCTTTCTGGTCCCAAAATATCTTGTGGTAACGGAATGCCTGGATGAGGTTCATAATTAAAATTTATAGCTTTTTCCAGTGGATCTGAAATTAACTCATCAATTTTAACGTTAGAATCATTTATTTGATTAACAAATGAACTATTAGCTCCATTTTCAAGAAGGCATCTTATAAGATAAGGCAACAAGTCACTATGTTCCCCAACGGGTGCGTAGACACGACAGCTAACATTTGTTGCAAGCTCTGACATTGCATAATCATATAAGTCTTTTGCCATTCCATGTAAGCGTTGAAATTCAAATCCAGGGTGGTTTTTATCAGCAAGTTCCATGATAGAAGCAAAAGTATAGGCGTTATGAGTTCCAAAGCATGGGTAAAAGCTGTTTGGTTTACTCAAAAGTTTCTGTGCGCACGCGAGGTAAGATACGTCAGTATAGCTTTTTCTTGTAAATACTGAGTAATCATTTAATCCCAATTCTTGCGTACGCTTGATTTCTGAATCCCAATATGCACCTTTTACAAGTCTGACCATAATTTTATGATTTGATCGAATAGCAACATCCTCTACAAAGTCAAGAACAGATAAAGCACGTTTTTGATATGCTTGTACAGCCAAGCCAAGCCCTTCCCACTCAGAAAGTGATTCATCAAGCCGTAATTGTTCAAACAAGATTAAGGACATTTCAAGCCTTTCTGTTTCTTCTGCATCTATGCATAATGAAATGTTGTATTTTTTTGCTTCATGACAAAGCTCTAGCAGTTTAGCTCTCAACTCTTCAGCTATATTATCGAATTGACCAAATTCATAACGTGGATGTAACGCAGACAATTTGATTGAAATTCCATGCGATTTAAAACAATCATTTATTTCAGTGGATTCACCTATAGCTTTTATTGAGTGCATGTATGAATTAAAATACTCTTCTGCATCTTCAGCTGTGTGAGCAGCTTCGCCAAGCATATCAAAAGAGTATAAAAACTTACTATTGTCATCTAGTTTTGCATACCTTAAAGCTTCTTCTGTGGTTTCTCCAACAACAAAATGATTACCAAGCATAGACATTGCTTGTTTTACTGCTTTGCGAATGATCGTTTCTCCTAAATTCTTAAGTAACTTAGAAATTGCGTAATAGAACTTCGAATCGCCTTCATTATCTCTCAATATACTGCTACCTATCATCAAGCTCCATGTGGAAGCATTGACAAACAACGAAGAAGAGTGCCCTAAATATTTATTCCATTCCTGATTGGCAATTTTATCTTTGATTATTTCGTCTATTGTATAATCATCTGGTATTCTAAGTAGCGATTCAGCAAGGCACATCAATGCTATTCCTTCATCATTGGAAAGCGAGTATTGCTGCATAAAGGAATCTACAATACTTAATTTATTGTGTTTGATTTTTTCAATAACTTGTTTTGCAATATTATAAATTCTACTTTTTGAATCAGCTGAAAGCTCTGTTTTTTCTATAAGGCGGCGTACATAACTTTTCTCATCAGCACGATAAAATCCTTGTAAACGTTTTCTCAATTCGTTAGGTTCTTGTATAGAGGTAATCATAATTATTTATAAAACACCTTTACTATATGTAAGGTAAAATTATATCATAACTTTGCACAGAGCAAATTGTTATTTATAAAGGGATCAGGGCTGGCTAAAAGAAGTCCATGCAATAACTTTAAAAGGATTGTGCAAGTATGTAGCTTAACACTCCGCCATGCATTAAGTATTTAATCTCAGTTGCGGTTTGTACACAGCATTTGAGTTGAATTGATTGCTTTGAATTATCCTTTCTTTTGATGATACATTCTAGATTTCCACCTGGCACTATTTCACCTTTTATGCTTATTACCTCACTACCATCAAATATCTTTCTGGTTATTCCATTTTGGAATATAAGTGGAAGAACACCCATGCCGACCAAGTTGGACCTATGTATACGCTCAAAGCTTTCTGCAATTACAACTTTAATCCCCAACAATAAAGTACCTTTTGCTGCCCAATCCCTACTTGAACCTGTGCCATACTCCTTTCCTGCCACAATGATGAGAGTTTCCTTGTAGCGCATTGCTGCATCAAAAATCGACATAGTTTCTTGAGAAGGAATATATTTTGTATAGCCGCCTTCGATGCTTACCATTTCATTTTTTATTCTAATGTTAGCAAAAGTCCCACGCATCATTACATTGTGGTTACCACGACGAGACCCATACGAATTAAAGTCCTGTGGCTCAATTCCAAGATTTTTTAAATATATACCTGCAGGACTACTTGAGGCAATATTTCCAGCAGGGGAAATGTGATCAGTGGTTACGCTATCGCCAAACATTGCCAATATTTGTGCACCTTTTATATCGATTGTTTTATCTTTATTATTTTTAGGTGATAAATTATCAAAATAGGGCGGATCTTGTATGTAAGTGCTGTTTGCATCCCAATTATAGATTTCACTTTTTTCACACTTTATCTTTCGCCAATGTTCATCACCAGAAAAAACATCCTTATACTTTTGTATAAACATCTCACGTGTTACCACATTTTTAACACAATCTTCGATTTCATTGTTTGTTGGCCATATATCTTTGAGATAGACATCATTTCCATTCTTATCTTTGCATATTGAATCTTTTGTCAAATCAGTTTGCACAGTACCAGCAAGTGCATATGCAACAACAAGTGGAGGAGATGCCAAGTAATTAGCTTTGACTAACGGATGAATTCTTCCTTCAAAGTTACGATTACCGGATAAAACTGCAGCAACAGTTAAATTTTTGTTTTTAATGCCATCTTCTATATCTTTATTAAGTGGACCAGAATTCCCAATGCAAGTTGTGCAACCATATCCAACTAGATTAAAACCCAAAGCATTTAGATCTACCTGCAATCCAGACTTTTCTAAATATTCTGTTACAACTTGTGACCCTGGAGCAAGAGAAGTTTTAACCCAAGGCTTTGATTTTAATCCAAGTTTAATTGCATTACGAGCTACAAGACCTGCAGCAATCATTACACTTGGATTTGAGGTGTTAGTGCAGCTTGTTATTGCTGCAATAACTACACTTCCATCTTGAAGCTTATCACTTTCCTTTAATTCGTTAACTGAAAATGATTTAGAAAAAGACTCTGCCACTTGTGAAAGAAAAACCTTATCTTGTGGTCTTTTGGGACCAGCCATTACTGGCTTCACGCTTGATAAATCAAGCTCTAGTATGTCAAAAAATGCTAACTCATTATTGCCACGCCACAATCCTTGCTCTTTCGCATAAGCCTCAACTAGCTTTTCTGGCCTTCCGGTTAAGCTTAAATAATCTAGCGTTTTCTGATCAATTGGAAAAAATCCACAAGTTGCGCCATACTCTGGGGCCATGTTTGCTATAGTTGCCCTATCTGCCAAAGATAAATAATCTAAACCATCACCATAAAATTCTACAAACGTACCAACAACACCCTTTGTTCTTAGGATATTGGTAACCGTCAGCACTAAATCAGTCGCAGTTACTCCTTCCGGCAGTCTGCCAATTAATTTAAATCCAACTACTTCTGGAATCACCATACTAATTGGTTGACCAAGCATCACAGACTCAGCTTCTATGCCTCCAACACCCCAACCAAGGACTGATAACCCGTTAACCATCGTAGTATGGCTATCCGTACCAACCAAAGTATCAGGATACAAAACCCCATCCTTATTACATACAACTTGCGCTAAATACTCAAGATTCACTTGGTGGCAAATTCCAGTACCTGGCGGTACTACTCTAAAATTTGTGAAGGATGATTCTCCCCACTTTAAGAATTGATATCTCTCCAAATTTCTTTTTACTTCTAGCTCAACATTCTTACTGAATGCGGAAACACTTCCATAACTATCTACTTGAACAGAATGGTCGATCACAAGATCAACGGGCACAGACGGATTTATGCTGCTTGGATCGCCTCCATTTTTCTTGACATAACTCCGCATAGAAGCTAAATCGACGACAGCAGGAACCCCTGTAAAATCTTGCATCAACACCCTTGCTGGCTTGTAGCTAATTTCATGATTAGCGTGTTTATTAACGCAACTTGCTAGTATTTTTATATCATCCAGCTTTACGTTTACTCCATCTTCATTGCGCAATAAATTTTCAAGCAGAACCTTAAGTGAGCAGGGCAATTTAGTTACATCTATTCCTAAAAATTCACTAGCACTATTTAGGCTAAAATAGTTGTATGACTTCCCGTCAATGTTTAAAGTCGTTTTTGCGTTTAAAGAATTATTCATCAGGTTACATCATATTAGTTAAAATTGGAATTACTACCGTTACTTCTTTGTTATTGACTTTGCTGCTCGTACATAGTTTCAAAATCTATGGGATCTAGCATTAGTAGGGGAAATCCACCACTACTTGTAACTCTTGCAATTATTTCTCTTGCAAAAGGGAAAAGAAAAGTAGGTCCGCCAATAAACAAAGCTTGTCTTACCTCTTCCTCACTCAACTCTTTAAAATTTTCTATTGAAAAAATGCCACAATATTTTGTCTCACAAATGAAAGCTACGCCATCTTTTATCGTTGCTCTGACTTCTATATGTAAAGTAATTTCATGGAAAGATTTTTCTTCATTTACTCCTTCTTTGTTTTCCATTCCTTCTAATTTCGCTGAATTGATATTAACCATTACATTAATATCGGGAGCTTTATTTGAAGAAAGGAATGGCGAATTCGGATTCTCAAACGATAGATCTTTAACATATTGACCGTGAATTCTCATTTTTTGTTGTGGCATTTCTTACGTCTCCTTTAATTAAGTTGAGATATTTAATACTTTCTTATATAATATATTCATTTACAAACGAATAGCAAACCTGATTATAAGTTGATATGAAAAACATATTTTCATTAATAATTAATAATGTTCGGATACTTTATATGCCAAGGAGTTGAGTTACTATGATAGAGCTTGTAATATATACTTTATTAGCGGCGTTCATTTTTTCACGTTTGTATAATTCTTTAGGAAGGTCAGCCAATCTCAATCTAAAAAAGCTAACTAGTGTGTTGGATGTAAGCCGAAGTAAAGAAGATGTAGTAGAAAACATTGAGGGTTACATTGATAGCAACGATGAAAATTCAATAAAAGTTACTTATGAACAAATATTAAAAAAAAACAAAGATTTTTCTATTTCCCACTTTATAGAAGGTTCAAGCATAGCTTTTGAATTAATAATAAAGTATTTCAATCAAGGAAATTTGTCTCAGTTAAAACCACTTCTCGATAAAGACTTATATGATAATTTTGCAGAGAAGATTAAACATCGTAAAGAGGTGCACGAGTCTATAATTGTTTCTATCGTTTCACAAAAGATTTTAGAAATAAAGCTAGTAAAAAACACAGTGTTTATTGCAGTATATTTCCTTTCAGAGCAAATTAACTTTATTAAAGATAGCTCAGAAAATATAATATCAGGTAGCACATCCACCATTAATAAAGTTGAGGATGTATGGCAATTCAAAAAAAATGTTAATTCATCAGACCCAAGCTGGTTGCTTGTTTCTATTAACTATAAAAAGACAAATAACGATAAGACAAATGACAAGTAAGATTAGTTTTATTTAGAGTTAACCATGGAAAGCAAGCTGCGCGAAATAGTACTTGACACTGAAACGACAGGTCTTGACACTGGATCTGGTCATCGAATTATTGAAATAGGGTGTGTGGAATTAATTAATCGTATTCCAACAGGTAAAGTACTCCATCGGTACCTTAACCCAGAAAGAGATATACCTTATCACTCGTTTAAGATTCACGGTATTAGTGAAGAATTTTTAGAAGATAAACCATTATTCTCAGATGTTGCACTTGAATTTCTTGACTTTATATCTAATGATATTTTGGTAATTCACAACGCTGAATTCGATGTTAAGTTCCTTAACATGGAGTTAAGCAAGCTGAATGCTGGGTTAATTTCCTCAGATAGAGTGCTAGATACATTACCTCTTGCGAGGAAAAAATTCGTAGGATCACCTGCTTCTTTGAATGCATTATGTAAGCGTTTTGATATATCGCTAGAGAATAGAGAATTGCACGGAGCACTAGTTGATGCTCAATTGCTTGCAAAGGTATATGTTGAACTTACAGGAGGGTTACAAACCTTTCTGTTTGATAATGAATGCAATCAGGACAGTAACTCTACATTCGTTCAGCATAAAGTGCGTAATCTAACTCCCAGAGAACATTCACCAAATAGTGAAGAAATTGATGAACATAAGAAACTGTTAGACAAAATTAACAATACACTTTGGGATAAATATATTGAATAGGTTAACCAATAAAGATACAATTTGATTTTACTGAGAGCATTCTAATGGTAAGGTTTATAAGATTGTTATCTAATGTGCTAGCAGCATTAGCAGTTGTTTTTTTAGGTTATTGTTATTTCACTAAAAAAGGCATATTTGCCCCGGCAGCGATTCACAACGCGGAAGTTAAGATAGGCGGAGATTTTTCTTTAATTAATCAGGACGGACAGATTCTGCGCAGTAGTGATTTTAAAGATAAATACATGATGATTTTCTTTGGATTTTCCTCATGTAAAAGAATTTGTCCTATGAACCTTGGGATAATTTCAGAAACACTTGCAAAGTTAGATGAGAAAACTAACAACAAGCTACAAACATTCTTCATCACAGTTGATCCTGAGCGCGATAGCACGGAAAGACTTAAAGAATTTCAGCAGCAATTTGACCATAGAATACAAATGTTAACTGGTGAAAGAGAAAAAATAGACGAAGTAGTTGCGAAATATAAAGTATATGCAAGCAAAGTAGACGGAGAAGAAGAAATCAACCATTCTTCGATAATATATCTTATTGGCCCTGGAGGAAAATATGTTACACACTTTGCAGCTGATTTAAATTCAGACGAAAGTCAATCTGATAAGATTTTGGCTGAGATAAGAAAATACGTAAACTGAATTATAGATTTTTCTGTTAATTAGTCGAGCACGCAACTGCATGAGCATTATGATTTGAGAGCAATCTCCATGGGAAGACATACACAACTGTACGAACGTTGTAGTTTGGGAGCAATTCCCACCAGTGAGGTGTCATCCCAGTGCCCAGACACTGGGATCCAGCTTCTATGCAACTTAATTAAAAACGTTTGTTTTAGCGTAAGACAACTACCTTTAGCTCATCAGCTCAGTTATAAGCAAAATTTCTGGATTCCAGACAGGAATGACATCATCTGTTGTGCAATTTACCTTCAAAAATGAATGTTCGTACAGTTATGGAAGACGCATTGGAATGACACTATTTGCTGTCTTCAAAAATAAGCATTCGTAAAGTTGTGCTTTTAACATGGGTTATCAGTTTAAAAATGTTGCTAACTAGTATATCTGGATGTAATATTAATTAACATTCATAAACGAAGCAATCTAATGGAAAATAGTTATAATGCCGATGCAATAAAAATCTTAAGGGGTCTTGATGCTGTAAGGAAACGTCCAGGTATGTACATTGGTGACACTGACGATGGATCTGGCTTGCACCACATGGTATATGAGGTTGTTGACAACGCAATAGATGAATCTTTAGCTGGATATTGTGATAAAATTGAAGTTAGCATAAATAAAGATGGTTCAGTATCTGTAACTGATAATGGTCGTGGCATTCCAACTGACCTTCATGAAGAAGAAGGAATATCAGCAGCAGAGGTAATAATGACTCAACTCCATGCTGGTGGTAAATTTGACAGTAATACCTATAAAGTTTCTGGGGGATTACATGGTGTTGGAATCTCAGTTGTGAATGCATTATCAAGCTGGTTGGAATTAACTATTTGGCGCAATAAGAAAGAACACTTTATGCGCTTTGAAGATGGTGAGTCTATTGAACCTTTAAAGGTAGTCAACAAAAATACAAACAAAAGAGGAACTAAAGTCACGTTCATGCCATCAACAGAGACTTTTAATGGCATTAATTTCAGTTACTCAACGCTTGAAAGTCGTATAAGAGAATTAGCATTTTTAAATTCAAATATCGACATTACTTTACGTGATCTGCGCAATGAACCATATACAGAATCTCATTTCAATCAGAGCAATAAATCTAAAGACAATTTTGGTACAGCGAATTTTGTGCGGTACTTAGATAAGAATAAGACACATGTAACTAAAATTGCCAGTATGAAAGGAGATGCAGAAGATCTTGGCATCAGCTTGGAAATATCGATGGAATGGAATGATTCCTACTATGAACATATGTTATGCTTCACGAATAATATAAGGCAACGAGATGGTGGTACGCATTTGGCAGGATTTAGATCTGCACTAACTAGATGTATCAATAACTATGCAACTAATGAAGGGTTTTTAAAGAAAGCAAAAGTAAATTTAACTGGAGAGGACGTTAGAGAAGGTTTAACTTGTGTTTTATCTCTCAAGATGCCTGATCCTAAGTTTTCTTCACAAACAAAAGATAAACTAGTTAGTTCTGAAGCGCGTACAGTTGTGGAGAGCATAGTTTCTGATAAATTGAGCACAATCCTTGAAACTGATCCCAAATTGGCAGCAAGTATAGTAGAAAGAGCAATCAGATCAGCAAAAGGAAGAGAAGCCGCAAGAAAAGCACGAGAGTTAGTTAAAAGCAAAAACAATATTGATATTGCAACTCTGCCAGGAAAGCTTGCTGATTGCCAGGAAAAAGCCCCTGAGTTATCGGAATTATTTATAGTAGAGGGTAATTCAGCAGGTGGTACTGCAAAGCAGGGGCGTAATCGTAAAACACAAGCAGTGCTTGCCTTAAGAGGAAAAATTCTAAACGTAGAACGTGTAAGTTTAGATCGTATTTTTTCATCTGCAGAAATAGGCTCTTTAATTACTGCAATTGGTGCTGGAATAGGGAGTGAACACTTCAATATTGAAAAAGCTAGATATCATAAAATTATCATCATGACAGATGCAGATGTTGATGGTTCACATATAAGAACTTTGATTCTAACTTTCTTTTTTAGACATATGCGTGAAGTTATTGAAAAAGGCTACTTATACATAGCACAGCCACCCCTTTATAAAGTTACAAAGAATGCTAAAGACACTTATATTAAAGATGACGAAACTTTTGAAGAGTATATAATAAACTCAGCAGTTAAAAGATTAACACTAAGTGGTACAGCTACAGAATTTAACGACTTGCGCCTTATTTTGAATAAATGCGTTAGCATTTCTAATATTAGCAAAAATTATGATAGAGAAATACCACAAAATCTCTTAGAGTCATTGCTAATTTTAAGCAAAAAGAATGCTCTATCATCGGCTGATGAGATATTAAAGTATTTAAAATTAATGTACAGTGAATATACTTGGGAAGTAGAAATAAAGGATGAAGAAAAAGAAATTCACATCTCTAAATTATTTCAAGGATTGGCAGACAAATATATATTTGCACTTAGTATGCTTGAAGGCAAAGATATGCAAAACATATTAAGTTTGCTTGATGGTATAAGTAATTTATTTAATGGTGATTCATTTTTAAAGTCACAAGAAACTGAAATAAAAATCACTTCTCCAAGTACGCTTGCAAAAATAATAATGGACTATGGTAAAAAAGGTTTAACTCTGCAGAGATTTAAAGGTCTTGGTGAAATGAATGCTGATCAGCTATGGGATACTACGTTAAATCCTGAGGCTAGAACTTTATTGAAGGTTGAAATAAGAGATTGTGAAGAAGCTGATTCCATATTTTCAATATTAATGGGTGATATAGTTGAACCACGCCGTGATTTTATTAATAGTAATGCACTCAACGTGCATGATGTTGATATTTGAACTTTTAGCAAAATGTACGAACGTTACGGGTTTAAGCAAAAACTGTGTCATTCAAGTAGCTGACACTTGGATCCAGATTGGATACTGAGTTGGTGAGTATAAAAGTATAGCTTCTACGTCATACCGCGATTCATTCGCGGTATCTCATCCGCTAACACGTAGCGGGATGACGAGGTTATCGTCATGCCACCGGCGAACCGTCATACCGCCGCGGTATCTCACATAGATCCCGCTAACAAGCAGCGGGATGACAGCAATCCTACGTCATACAGCGATTCATTCGCGGTATCTCATCCGCTAACACGTAGCAGGATGACGATTGTCAAGGTGTCATCCGAGTAGCTTGACTACTTGGATCGAGAAAACTTAACTTTAAATAAGTGGCTGCATAATAAAGACTAGATTCCAGCGTCACGCGCTGGAATGACACCATTTTCGGTCTCTTAAGTTACTTTAGCTATAAACATTAAGAAATTTACCAAGCGAAAAAAAAGGCAAAAGAAGCCCCGTGGTGCGAGTTTTGACTCTATATTACTGTAAGTGGCGCTGTAATAATGTGCTAACGCTTAAAATAAGCGCGATTTGGCTGAATGTAGAAAAAATAAAAAAGACATGCAGCCGCTATAATTTTATGTAATCCGCCAATAAATACTTGAGTTTTTTACTGAATTTTGTCATTGAGCCTGCAGGTCAAAAACAAGTTTTGAGTCATAAATACCCTTATTGTCATGACGTCCAGTACAATGTTGCAAATTAAAAATCTCTCCATCCTGTGCTGGTTCTTCGATTCTAAACGCCACTTCTACCTGGTCATAACCAATCTGAATTCGTTCTACTAATGCTTTAATGATGCCACGCTTAGTTTGCCAATCTAGCTGTTCCAAATTAGATTTTACACTGGAACAAAGACTCTTTATACTGTTGATGATAAGGTTCATTCCCTTTTCTATTGCTTTTTGATCAACTACCTTTTTCTTCTCTTCTTCTATCCCTCTTAAGCGTTCCCTCATTCTTTTCATCGTCTGTTTAAATTCTTCCTCACTTATATATCCTTTATCTCCTACATTTTCTTGACTATAATAGTCTTCCATTAACTTTTCGATGCCTTGTTTTATTTGATTTTCCCTTCTTGCAAGCTTCTTATCTGATGATTCATCATTTTTATTTTCTGCAATTCTACGGTGATACTCATTTTTTATTATCTCTGGGTTTTTTAGTAAATTTTTCACCTTTTCCCATATAGCTGTTTCTAACATATCTGTACGGACCAATTTATTAGTACACTTCTCCCTACCATCAGTAATACGTATAGTACTACTACAGCGATAATAGCTAAACTTTTTTCCCTCAACTCCACATTGTGCACCACTATACGCATATCCACAGTTTTGACACACAACTAGACCTTGTAATAGATATTTCTTTTTTCCTCCCTCTCTCTGCATCCTTGCTCTTTTTCTATTTTCATCCAGTTGCTTTTGTACTTTATTAAATAACCCTTCATCAACTATTTTTGGTACTGGTATATAAATCCAGCTGTCCTCATCTGTGCGACAGATAGAAACCTTTTGTTTATTTCTTTCTCTTTTTTCAACCCTCTTTAATTTACCAAACGCTGCTTGTCCTTTATATGCTGGATTTCTTAACACCTTCCAAATTATTATTGGACACCACACCTTCTTTCCAGTTCTTGTTCTAATTGACTTATCTCTTAGTCTACGTATCACTTCCCTTATACTTATTCTCTCTTGCCCTACCCACATGAATATCTGCTTTACTATTTTTGCTTCCTCTTCATTTATTTCAAACTTTGTCTTTTCTCTATCTACATGCTTTATACGATTATAACCAAAAGGTGCAATGCCAATTACACTTACACAGCCTTTTTTTGCTCTATGGAGTTTTCCCCTACGACTACGTTCCATAATCTTTGTACACTCATATTCTGCCACTAATCCTTGCATTCCCAATAACAATTTAGACTCTGGATTATTTTCAGTCTTATGATTTAAGAATATTACTTCTACTCCTGCTTTTTCAAATTCATCAAGTAATATCATTTGATGTGCAGATTTTCTTGATAGTCGGTCAGGTGAATGAATATAAATTTTATCAATTTGATCTTCTCCTACTTTATCACGTAATGCATCTAAACCTTCACGTTCTAAACTCCACCCACTAAGCCCATCATCCTTAAATTCATACTCATTCAATAACTCATGCTTATCTGCAGCAATTCTATGCTTGAGCTCGGCAATTTGACTCTCTATTGTATTGTTCTGCGCTTGACTCTTCGATGAAACTCTTGCATATAAGGCCACTGTTATCATTTTTCTTTATCTCCTTTTCATTGTTTCTTTTTACCGCATACCTTAGTAACAGCTCATAGGCGTCTGCTAGATGTTGTTCCGCTAATTCATCTGGCTCGTATCGGCAAGTTAATGTTCTTTTTCTCATAGTTTCTCCTGCAAATGTTTTTGTAGTGCAAGGAGCCTTACCACTCCTTTTTTCCATCAATCCATTTACTCTTATGAAAAAGACCAACTTTTATCAGCTACAGCCTTCAAATTTGGTCTAGCCCTTCCTTTACCAACTGCTGTTGCGCTTTCTGATACGACTCTTATTTTTTTAACAAACTTTCCATTTTCTCTGTTTCTTTCTTTAATACCTCGGCTATTTCTTTGCTATTTTTCGCATAATCCATCGCTGTTATTCCAAATTTATCTGCTTGCTCTATTTCAGCCCCTGCTTTTACTAGCTCCTCCACTATTTCTTTTTCTCCTACCATACATGCAAGATGCAGCGGAGTGCATTTATTGCCATACTCTTCAGCATTTACATTCCCTCCTGATTTTATCAATTCTCTAACTGTTTCTAGACGTTTCTCCGTTATCGCTAGATGCAGTGCTGTATGTCCTCTTACATCTGCTGCATTCACATCTACTCCTTTTTCGATTAATAACCTCACTGTTTTTACCTCTACTGCATAATGTAGAGCTGTTCTTCCTTTTTCGTCTCTTTCATAAATATTTTTAAACGAGTTCTCTAATAGTGACTCCTCTTTTTTACCCAGCTTTACCATAACTTACCCCACCTTTTCTTTAAACCTAAGCCTTCCTTTTTACCACCTCATCTATCATTGCATTCACTTGGCTGATTATCTTGCTTGCTAAATTTTGACATTCTTTCTTTATTAGCGATTTGTCTCTCCTCCTTATTTCTCCTATCTCTATTATTTTTAGCTCCGGCATGTAGCTTCCATTCAACATGTCTGCTATTTCTCCCACTAGCCCCTCTATTCCATAGCACGTCAGTTCTCTACTTTTTGTTATTCCTCCTTTTTCTCTCAAAAATTTACTCGCCTTTTCACTCTCTTTGCTATCACATAGACGATACTTTTCACTTTCCCAGATATAGTACATTGGTGTTGCACCGTACTTATTCAGTTGATTAACTTCAGCTCCGGCCTTTACCAGCTCTTTTATTATTTCAACTCCTGCTCCTCCTATTTTGCACGCAGAGTGCAGTGGCGTACATCCAGTGACATATTGAGTGGCATTTACTTCTGCTCCTTCTCTTAGCAGCACTTTTACATTTTCTAAACTTTTTGCAAATACTGCACAGTGCAGAGGTGTATAACCATTTTTATCTCTTGCATTAACATCTGCTCCTTTTTTTATTAATAACCTCACTGTTTTATAATCAGAGATTTCTACTGCTTGATGCAAGATCGTCTCTCCTTCTTCATTTCTTTTATTAATGTTTTTAAACCCGTTACTTGATACTTCTTTAAAAAACTTACTCTTGCTAAAACTCATTTCATACCTCACAAAATTAGCTTTTCTAGCGCCAGACAAATTTCTTATATTTACCTGCCGCTATTCAAGTCATGTCCGTTTTAGCATAAGAAAGCAAGTCTTTTTCTTTTTATTTCATACACTTTTACCTATTATTAATATAATATATGAGGATCTAAATATAAGTACTTAGCTTATTATACATATTACTTGACTATTTTTCCAACTTCTGTGCAAATGTCGATGTTCGTGCCACTTCAGTACTCCTGGATAAAATACTAAAATGTGCTTTTCTAATTCGTGTATTGAGTCTTTTTGCTCTGAATCTGAGTCATTTTTATAGTAAACGTTGTGTTCTGCTAAAACATATTTTCTGACCTTCTGATCTGTATAATTTTCTAATTTGTAACGATGGATAATGCTGAATCTTTCTAAAATTGGCTTGTGTTTTAAACTCCAATGTTGCCCTGAAAGTTTATCGCTTCCCAATACAAATTTATTCCCTCTTTCCTCTACACTACTTACTGGAAAACATGCGTTTATTTCTCCTAAGCTCCAACTGTCCGATAATATAACTTGCGCTTTCGCAAACTTTATTTCTGGTAATAAACTTTGTGGTAATGGATATAGTGCTTTTAAATTGTACCACTGATGACTCCTTTCATAGATGCCTTTGTAATCCTTTGTGTGAGGCTCTGTTTCTCCAAGTACTGCTACATCTAATCGATATATGTCATTACTAAATGTTTGTTCATAATGCTCTCTTAAATAGTTGTCTACAATCTCTACTAACGGACCTCTAGAACTGAAAAAATTTATTCTTCCAAACGATAACACTGGTCCATCTTTTTCAACTTTTCTACCTGAATAGTCTGATAATAAGCTGCCGAATATACTTTCATCTAATATAAACCTATCAACGTTATAGTAGTCATTAAAAATCCTCATTAGCCTTGATCTTGCTGGTAATGATAGTTTTGCAAGCTCTACAACCGCATCTACAAAAAAGTCATTTGGAACATCTTTTATCCCTATCTGCAGTTCAAAAAAATGTTTACCAGGTGGTTCTTCGATAATTGTAATATCTTCTATATTTGCCCATTTGAGAGCTATTTTGAGTGAAGCAGGTGTTCCTCGCAGTCTTTGAAATTTTACTCCTTCTACTATAGCTCTTCTTTTATTTTTTACCCAACGCAGTATCTCTTCTAAACCATATTCTTCTATTATCCACGGCAGTATTTCATCTTTAAGACTAAATTTAAATCCCCTGATGCAACTTGGATCAACTTTGTAATCGATTGCATCAACCAGTGCTCGCTCTTGCTTTGTTGCGTTTGGTGGTAATAAATTTTTCATTTGTCTTTTCTTTCAAGTTGCTTTAATTTCCTTTATTTAGGTAGCTTATGAGTAAGCAAGAGATCATTGCAGAACTGATCAAAAATAAAGATGTTCTTAATATCGAAAACACTTTCCATAATATTTAACCATATTATCCATACTTTAAAAAACAAGTTACAACTTCTGGAAGAAAATCAATACTTTCGTCTCCCTAACATTGGTCATTTTTATCCAGTAAACCTTAAACCACTTATTGCACGCAATCCCCTCACTGGTGAAACTTTTTCGATTCCACAAAACAAAAAAATACGTTTTAAATCCTATCTAACTTGACGTAGCCAAGCACTGCACACTCATTCCCCAGAACCACAACATCCTCTCTTGGCTCGATTAATTCTACGTTTTCTACACCCTCTACAAACAAATTTGCTATTATCCAAGATCTTGTAACATTCCATCCCAGCCTTCTATTTGCTTCAAACTTCTTAATGAACTGCTTCTTGATTTCCTCCTTCGATATTACAGGACTTATGCTCATTCTGCTGTGAATATCTATTTCCATAATATTGCAACCAATCACTGTTACTGCATCTGTTAATACCCTTATATCATCTCTAGTAATCTGCTTTTTTACAATTTCAAGTAGTTCTTCTGATGCTGTGGATAACTTTGTTGATAAAATTGAAATTTGTACTTTCCCTGGTATGGGTGATTCTACTAATGCATCTTGTACTCTACTATCTGCTGACAGTGCATGATATTTATAATATTCCTTACTTCCTCCTGTTGACCAACTTGCTATTTTTGCTTTTACCCTCTTTCTAAGTCTTTCATCATCTTCTTCTTTTTGTCTCTCCACTCCATAAAACTCAGCTAAATTATCAAGATCTTCTCCCGTTGCAAATTTTAATAAATTACTTTTTACAGCTTCGTTTATCCTTTGTCTGAGTAACAACTCTCTCCATGCTGCTACTTCTAATACCTTCATTGCTGGATCCGATTCTACTAATCCTGAAAAGGTTTCATCTCTACGGACTAACTCTTCTTTCATTCTCGAAAAGATTTCTTCATAACTCAGCTTTTCTACAATATTTAGCTGTTGCATCTTTAAACTACAATTTCATCAAAATGAATGTTTTTCCCGCTTGGTAAGTATAATCCTTCTAGTTCAAGCGTTACTTTTCCTTCTTTCACCTCTGTCATTTTTACTTTTTCTAGCTTAAATCTTTCCTCCCACCTTTGTAGAGCTTCTGCTACTGCTGAATAGATTTCCAAAGTTAAATCTCTATTTATTGGCTTATCTACTAATTCAAATAGTCTTGACCCATAATCTCTCCTCATTATTCTACTGTTAATAGGAGTGGTCAGTATATCAATTATTGATTGTTTCAGATGTTCTATTCCTTCTAATTCTTTTCCTGTTTTGGAGTCCATCCCTTTCATTTTTAGCCTGCAAACACGTTTTCACTGCCTTTTATTACTTTAAACCCACATGAAACTATATCTCCTACTCTTCCTATACCAAGACCATTTGAAAAAACTGTTTTTGATCCTTCAGTTAATGCTCTTCCTTCACTAAAACTGTCTCCTTGTCTGCACATTGGCTTACCATTTACAAAAACATTGTTACTCCCACTAATGCAAAAATGCGGTGTTACTTCTACACAATAATCTCCTACTCGTACAACCGATTTATTCATTTAATTAAGGTTTATTCTATCTGCTTTCAGTTTTATTTCGCTCTTCGTCATCTCTATGCTCGATTCCCCAGCTTTCAGTGTTATTTTGTCTACTACTTCAATCTCTAAATGATGCTTCTCTTTATCATATAATAATCTTGTTCCATCCTGAAACTTCACACT
Source organism: Wolbachia endosymbiont (group A) of Sympetrum striolatum (assembly GCF_947250715.1). Classification (NCBI taxonomy): domain Bacteria; kingdom Pseudomonadati; phylum Pseudomonadota; class Alphaproteobacteria; order Rickettsiales; family Anaplasmataceae; genus Wolbachia; species Wolbachia endosymbiont (group A) of Sympetrum striolatum. Next base: position 1,164,330 of record NZ_OX366342.1, on the reverse strand, counting down.
ATTTATTTCTTTTTTATTCTCTGGTGCAGAGTATTTTTCCTGATATATTCCTCCTAATACCACTCCTAATGATAGTTCACCAAGAGGAGAAAATACCATTACTTGTTCATCGATATCTGGAGAAGACCAATCTCTATCTTTTCCTGCTTTGCTTGTTATCCATGGCAGATAATCTGTTACAATATCTCCTATTTTCACTCTTACTTTTGCTTTTTTATAATCTACTTCTTTCACCAATCCAATACGGATAATATTCGCTAATTTTCTATTTAGCTCTGAAATTGCAAAACTATGGTCTAACATGCACTTCACCTATCTCAATAACATGTGGCATTATGCCAGTTGACCATACTGATTTACCCACGCGTACCTCATGAAACCATTCAACTAGCCACACAAGATAAGCATCCAATTCTGGCCTAAATCCGTCAATTTCTGCAGATATAAATTCACCTGGTGAAATATTTTTCATATTCCAAGTATTCTTATTTACTACTCTCGCAACCTCAGCAGCTAATGTTCTAACAACTACCGAGGAATCCTCTACTGTTCCATCAACTACAATCCTCGCTTCAAATCTTGCTTTCAGCGCTAATTCTTCTGTTCCTGGATCATGTCCTTTTTCAAAGCCACTAAGTTCCACAATGCTAAAACAGTTAAAAGTACTACACCTCTACACTTTGCAGTAGACCATGATCATTTAGAGGTGGTTGAATTGCTCTTAGAAAAGGAAGCAGATATTAATGCTTTAGATCACACAAATTGGACTCCTTTACATTTTGCAGCAGAAAAAGGTTATGATCAGATAGCAACCGTTCTATTGAAACATGGTGCTGATGTAAATGTAAAAGAAAATCAAAATAAATGCACAGCCCTACATCTTGCAGCTCAATATGGTCATCCTAAGGTAGTTAAAACTCTTATTATAAATGGAGCGGATGTTAATGCAAAAATGGATAAAAATGCTACGCCTTTACACTTAGGGGCACAAATTGGTAATTTAGATATAGTTAGGTCTCTACTTATGAGCGGAGCATACTTTAATGCTAGAGCTGAAGAAGGTAGATATGTTTTACCATTACACTTTGCGGAAAGAAGAGGAAACCCAGAAGTTATAAAATTACTAAAATTGACTGAGAAGTTATTTAAGGCTATAGAAGATAATAATTATTTAGGAATTGAGAGTTCCATTAGAGATGGAGCAATAATTGATTCGAAAAACGTGGATGGAAGAACGCCATTACATTATGCTGTTAATAATGGGCACATAAAAGTTGTAAATATCTTGCTAGCAAATGGAGCTGATGCTACTAAAGTTACTAACAAGGGTAATACACCATTACACACTGCTGCTTCCAAAGGTCATAAAGAAATTATTGAAGCTTTGTTACAACGTGTAAGCCACAATAAATTGAGTGATTTTATTAATGCTAAAACAATAGTTAAAGGCACTACATCGTTGCATGTTGCTACTGAAAATAGCTTTTTCGAAGCTGTAAAATCTTTGTTGAAACATGGTGCAATTTATAACATCAAGAATAAAGAAGGTAAAACACCACTTGATCTTTCTCGAGACCAGAATATTACTAACCTATTGAAATTAGTAGAAGAGCTATTTGAAAATGCAAAAAATGGTAATGTTGAAATTATCAGTAAGCTGAGAGCAATAAAACCCGATGAGCGCGTAGCTGTAACAAATGCTCGTGATGATCAAGGCAAGTCATTAGTCCAGGTTGCAGTAATCAATAAACACTTAAACCTTGCAAGTAGATTATTAGAAATATTAAAAAGTCCAGATCAGAGTTTACAAGATGTCAGCGTAGAAAATAGAGTAAAGAGTTTGAAGTTATAGCTCTCTTAAATGAAACTCTAATGAGGGTGCCAAGATCTAGATCATTTAGAAAATTATAGTGGGCTTTACATCTTATTAATTATAAATTAACTTACTATCTAATCAATCCCTAAGTCATGTATGAGTAACATTTTGATAATATTAGCAGCAGGAAAGAGCAGTAGAATGAATTCTGAATATTCAAAAGCGTTGCACCAAGTGGGAAATCTTACTCTTTTAGAACATATAATTTCTAATGCAAAATTGCTGAGTCTAAAAAGCTTATCAATTGTTGTTAACAACTCCCTTCTAAAAGATTTAGAAAAGTTTGATACCCTAAAAAGTATAATCGATCAATACAATATAAAACTAATAATTCAAGAAGATATTACAGGTACTGGCACTGCAGTTAAAATTGCTCTAGAAAATCTGGAGGAGTTATCTGATCAAGACATAGTTTTAATACAGTATGGAGACACTCCCTTTATATCTAGTGATACAGTTATGAAAATGACTGATTGTTTAAAGTATAATAATTTAGTTCTTCTTGGATTCAATAGTCAAGATGAACAATATGGAAGATTAGTAATTGATAATTACGGAAATGTTCAAAAAATCCTAAAAAATGGAGATAAAATGCTTCTTGCAAACTCTGGAATAATAGTTTCATATGCTAAAGATCTTTTTACCTTAGTAAAAGAAATAAAATTTAATAATTCGACCAATGAATATTGTCTTAATGATATAGTACCCATTGCAGCAAACAATAACTTGAGTGTAGGTTATGTAGTTTCTGATGAAAGAGAAGCAATGGGAGTAAATAATAAAGAGGATTTGATTAAAGCCGAACACTATTTTCAAAAAAAAAGGCGGCCAACTTTTCTTTCATAACTACATTTTCTTATTCATTAATTTAAGTTGACATTTGTTTTATATTGGTTTTATAATACCTTTTGATTCTTACTTGTAAGATAATTGGTACGACAAATTTTCCTAGTTGTAGTGAGAGGGTATACATGGGGATATTAATAACAGGTGCTGCAGGTTTGATAGGGTCAACCTTGGTGAAAAAGTTAGAAAACCAGGGCCATGAAGTAATAAGCTGTGATATTAGGTTTCACAACAATCCACTCAGTTTTTTTTCAGAAGATATAGTACCACTACTTGCTAAGTGTACAGGAATTATTCATCTGGCTGCAATTTCTCGAGTTATACATGGTGAACTTTATCCTGAACTGTGTAGAAAAATTAATGTTGATGGTACAATGCAGTTTTTAGGGTTATGTAAGTCACTTTCAAATAAACCATGGTTTATATATGCAAGTAGTAGGGAAGTCTATGGAGAGCAGAAGGAACTGCCAGTTACAGAATCTGCTAGTATCGATCCAATAAATAATTATGCCAAAGGTAAAGCATTTATTGAGGAACAAATAACAAGTTCAAAAGATTTTAATGTAGCAATATTACGCTTTTCAAATGTATACGGTGGTTTACTAGATCATAACAGTAGAGTAATTCCTGCACTCTGTATTAATGCATTAAGAGGTGATCCAATTAAAATAGAAGGTAAAGAATGTGTTTTTGATTTTACCTATTTGGATGATGTTATAGAGGGTATATGCTTAACTGTTAAATATTTACAAAGCGAAAAATCTTCTCTTCCTGCTATTCATCTTACTACTAATAGCCCATGTACTTTAGAAAACTTAGCAAAAACAATATTAAAAGTCACGAAAAGTGATTCTAGAATTGATTTTTATCCTCCAAGAAATTTTGACGTAACTAAGTTCTATGGTGATTTTACTAGAGCTAAAGAGCTACTTGGTTGGTCTCCAAAACATTCATTAGAAGTAGGATTAAGTAAATTTATAAAAAGTCTACAAAACAATACACAAGAATATCCTAACAATATAGATATGGTAATATATGAAAATATTAAAAGTTATTCATGGTTACCCTCCTTATTATAGTGCTGGTTCAGAGGTTTATAGCCAAACTCTTGCTCATGAACTAGCAAATAACAATGAGGTACAAGTATTTACTAGGTATGAAAATAGCTTTTTACCTGATTTTTATTACACTACAGTCCTAGATCGTAGTGATTCTCGAATCTTACTGCATTTAATTAATATACCCATAGCTAAATATCGTTACAAATTTATCAATGAAGAAGTAGATATACAATTTAAAAGAGTAATAGATAACTTTCAGCCAGATCTTATACATTTTGGTCATCTTAATCATCTATCAATTACTTTACCAGAAATTGCTTTTAAAGAAAATATAACTACAATTTTTACGCTACATGACTTTTGGTTAATGTGTCCAAGAGGAAGGTTTATTCAACGCAATTCTGAAGATTTGTTACGGCTTTGTGATGGACAAAAGGATCAAAAATGTGCAACCCAATGTTACAAAGGATATTTTACAGGAGATAAAGAATTCCTGAATTTAGACATAAATTATTGGGAACAATGGGTTGCAACTAGAATGAAGCACACAAGGAAAATAATAGACTATATAGATTACTTTATTTCCCCATCGAAATTCTTGATGGACAAATTTACTCAGGATTTTAATGTTCCGATAAACAAAATTTCTTATCTTGATTATGGTTTTGATCTCAATCGTCTTAAGAATAGAAATAGAGCACAAGAAAAAGAGTTTATTTTCGGTTATATTGGTACTCATACTCCCGAAAAAGGTATTGATCTATTATTGAAAGCTTTTTCTCACTTATCATCTAAAGTAAAACTTAGAATTTGGGGAGCAGCAAGAGAAGAAACTAAAGCCTTAAAAGCGATTGCCAATCAGTTTTCACCTGTTGTTAAAGAAAGAATAGAGTGGATGGGAAGTTATGATAATAAGAATATAGTTACTGACGTATTTAATAAAGTTGATGCAATAGTCGTTCCTTCAATTTGGGGTGAAAATTCACCGTTAGTAATACATGAAGCACAGCAACTTAGAATACCAGTTATAACAGCCGATTATGGTGGCATGGCAGAATATGTAAGAGATGGACTATTGTTTAAGCACAGAGATGCAAGTAGTTTATCAGAAAAAATGCAAGTCCTATCTACAAATCAGGAGTTATACAATAAACTTACCCAAAAAGGCTATCCTTATACTGAAAATGGAAATATACCTTCTATAAGTGAGCATACTGAAAAACTTAACAAGATTTACCGTAATGCTATTGAAAAGAAAGGCAAATCAGTAGCTGTTAAACCCGGTCCTTGGAGAATTACTTTTGATACTAATCCAGATTACTGCAATTTTTCTTGTATAATGTGCGAATGTTTTTCACCATACAGTAAAGTTAAAGAAGAGAAGAAAGCTAAAGGAATAAAACCTAAGATACTATCAATAGAAACTATCAGAAAAGTAATTAAAGAAGCAGCTGGTACACCTTTAAGGGAAATCATTCCTTCTACTATGGGTGAGCCTTTAATGTACAAAAGCTTTGATGAAATAATCAATTTGTGCCATGAGTTCGGCCTGAAGCTTAACCTCACGACCAATGGTTCTTTTCCCATTAAAGGAGCTAGAAAATGGGCTGAACTATTGGTACCAATTTTATCTGATGTTAAGATTTCCTGGAATGGGGCAACTAAAGAAACTCATGAAAGAATCATGAAAGGTTCAAAATGGGAAGTAGTGACAGAAAACTTAAAAACTTTCCTTGAAGTTAGAGATAAATACTTTAGCGATACAGGTGAAAGGTGTACCGTTACTTTACAATTAACATTTTTGGAAAGTAATTTACATGAACTCTATGACATAGTTAAGATGGCCATAAAAAACGGCATAGATAGAGTTAAAGGACATCATCTTTGGGCACATTTTGAGGAAATTAAGGATCTATCTATGAGAAGAGATGAGTTAGCAATTAGTAGATGGAACACGGAGGTGAGAAGGTTATACGAACTTAGAGATAATATGCTATTGCCAAATGGTAAAAAGATAAAATTAGAAAATTTCACAATCCTTTCTCAAGAAGGTATTAAGGATTTGGCTCCAGGTGGTCAATGCCCATTTTTAGGTAAAGAAGCATGGATAAACAATGAAGGAAAGTTTAGTCCTTGCTGTGCTCCAGATGAACTCCGTAAGACATTAGGAAATTTTGGTAATGTTAATGAGGTTAAACTCGAGGAAATATGGCAGAGTAGTGAGTACCTAAGCTTACAAAAGAATTATTTAAATTATAAATTATGCAAAACATGCAACATGAGAAAACCTTTGATCAATTAATCAAAGATAATCTTAAATCTATTAAAATTTCACCGTGTGAGAGTTTTCACGAATTACTAGGAAATCCTTTGTATGAAAATAGGTTTATAAAGGCTGGTAAATTTCATGAGCCCGGTCTTGCACCGGTTTATGATCAGACAGGTGCTTATCATATCAATGTAAGAGGAGAAGCAGTTTATCATCATAGATTTCTAAAAACTTTTGGATTCTACTTCAATAGAGCAGCCGTAGAAGATGATACAGGGTGTTACCATATTGATTCATCTGGATGTAGAGTATATAAACAGTCGTATCAATGGGTTGGAAATTATCAGGAAGATGCTTGTATAGTTAGAAGACATGATAAATGTTTTCATATTAATTTAAATGGCAACAGGATTTATCAGGAGGAATATGATTATGTTGGAGATTTTAAGGATGGTATCGCTGTAGTCTATAAGGATGGTAAAGCTACACATATTAATCATCATGGAAAGTTAGTACATAATAAATGGTATAAAAAACTTAATGTTTTTCATAAAGGATATTCTATTGCAGAAGATCAACATGGTTGGTTTCATATAGATATTAATGGTAATCCTGTTTACCAGCAGAGATTTAAAATGGTAGAAGCATTCTATAATGGCATGGCAAAAGTTGAAACTTTTGAAGGTGTGTTAGGACAAATCGATATTACCGGAAATGTAAAGTTTAGTATTTTTGATTTAGGTAAAGAATCTCAAGTGCATAGGATTTCTGCAGAACTTTCAGCCTTTTGGAAAACGTACCTAACAAGCGTTGCTATTGAACTTGATTTGTTAAATATTTTACCTGCAACTATGCCGGTTTTATCTAAAAAGTTAAACATTATCGTACCAAATCTAGAAAGGCTGTTAAGGGCGTTGTGGGAAGTAGGGTTTATTGATTATGATAAGAACAACGACTTGTGGCAACTATCATTAAAAGGTAAGTGTTTTAAGGAAATACCATTTTTGCCAAAAGCATCAATAATGTGGGCGAGAGTTGCCGCTGAAAAGAATTGGTTAAAGATTGCCGATATACTAAAACAGAAGTCAATCTCTTCATTTGAATCTTTTAAGGAAAGAGAAGCATCAGAAGATAAGAAAATAGCGTTTTACCAAGCATTGCTAGGATATTCTAGGTTTGATACTAAAGAGTTTAATTCTAGGATTAATATAGATGGTGCTAAGAATATATTGCTATTTGGTGTACACTCTTTATTTCTTGCTTATTCTGATATACACAATAAAGGTTCCATAGGCCTATATAACGAACATAAAGTGCCAAGACAGTTAGTAGAAAATTTAAAAGTCAAACTTATAACTCAGGAAGAACTATCAGCTACAAATTATGAATTAGGTGTCTTTTGCCGCTTTCTACAGCATTATGATGATGATAAAGTATTATCTTATTTAAAATTGGTCAAAGGAATATCTCGTATTTTATTGATAGAAACTATTTTAGATTACCGCTCTCCAGCTGGAGGCTCTGTAGATATTAATGTAATGGTTGAAACAGGAGGTAAACTAAGAACATTAAGCGATTGGGAAAAAATACTCAAACAAGTAAAAGGATTCAAAATTTTTGCTGTTATACCTTTAACAGATTACTTATCAGTTATTGATGTCAGGTGTTAATCATATGGAAACATTACAAAAAAATGGTTTTTTTATTATCAAAAATCTGGTTCCTTTAGAGCTAATAACTCAGTCTTTAAGTGATATAACAAATAAGATATCAAAGCTATCCCAAGAACTAAGTGTTTCAACTTCTGACTACTTAAACTGTACCGGCAGATGGGGCACGTCATCTCAAGTAACTAGAATTATCTCTCAAGCATTAGATAAAATTATTAAAAATTACCTTGAAAAATCACTTCAGTGTCAGATACTGCAGAAAAAATCAAATGTTATATGTAAAACTGCTGATTTAATAGATGCAGTTCCCTTCCATCAAGACATCTCCTATAGTTTTAATGATCCTTACCACTTTTCCGTTTGGTTAGCTTTGAATAATGTCAGTGAAACTTCAGGTGCACTACAAATTATAGAAAACAGTCATAAATGGGAAATACAGCCTTTAGTTGATTTTTGGTACCCATATTTTTTTGATCAGCACTCAAATAACCGAGAAAATTACAAAATTAAGTCACTACCTATTTCAGCAGGAGATGCAATAGTTTTTGATTCCCGGTTATGGCATGGTAGTGATAAGAATACAGATGCTAAAGATAGATTTGCTTATGTAACAAGGTGGATTATAAAAGATCAAGACCTTCCCTATGTGCCAAAACCTCAGCCTTCAGTTTTTGGTATACTCAATTGTGGTGAGTTAACAGAATCTATACTGAGAGAATGCTTGTCATTGTTTGGCTACCAGGAAAGTATAAAAGCAAAAAACATGGAAGAACTTATCAAGAGCTGGTTAGCCTTTATTGCAGACACAACTAAAAATATCTCTGAGATCGACACTACTGAGGCTAAGCGAGATTTATATAAGCTGCTTATTCTAAATCAAGCATCAGCACTACATGATGCTGGAGACATCTCAGGAAAAATATACAAAAATTTATGGTTTTCACTACTTGTATTTCTCAATAAAAAAGTCAAAGTAGTGGAGCTAGCATTGTAAATGAACAGAAGTAGAGTTGATAGCTTCAAATGTGTATTGATGTTCATCTTGAATATAGTATCTAAATTCAAGCTTAATGTACTTATAATGTCTTTAGTTGCTCTGGTGGTAGCTGTTGATTTGTCTTTTAGAAAGTATTTAGTAAAAAATATTCTAGATACAGCTGTAAAATATCAGGAAGGTAATGTAATTGAAAATCTTTTATTACCTGTAAGCGCTTATCTTGGCATGGCATTACTTATCACTACTGCTTTTAGATTCTATGGCTATTTTGTTGACATTCGAATGTTTACCTTAATGCGTCAAAAAATAGCTGATATATCTTTTTGTAGGCTACTCCAACAAGACCATTCCTATTATCAGAACAATTTATCTGGAAGCTTAGTACATAAGGTCAGTAGCTTAATGGATAGTGTGATAGAGTTAATAAGATTGCTTATAGATTGTTTTTTCGGTTACAGTATAGCATTAGTCTTAGCTATTTATACCTTATCATTAGTAAACATAAAGTTTGCAATCGCTACATTCACTTGGGTAAGCATTTTTATTTTAGTCTCGATTTTCAGCTTTCGTGTACTTACTGAACTAGCTGATAATTACTCTAAACAAAATTCAAAAGTAATAGCTAGTATAGCAGATAGTATTTTAAATGTTATATCAGTAAGGTTATTTTCTCAGCAAGCACATGAGAGACACAAATTTTTTCAAATATGCAAGAAAAGAACTATTGCAGAGAGAAAATTACAATGGGCATACTTTTGGCTTTGGTTTATATATGGCTATTCATTTGATATACTCCAAGCAGTAAACTTGTATTTTTTAATTCATGATTATCAATTGAACAAGATCGCAATAGGAGATATTGCCCTTGTACTTGGAATTAATATATCGATTATAGAGTTTCTTAACCATCTAACTAGAAATCTTACCCAATTTTCTACTCATTTCGGCAAAGTTTCAGATGCATTGCCAATCTTGAATACCGTACCAGAAATTCAAGATAAGGAAAATGCTAAAGAATTAAATTTATTAAGTGGAAGAATAACGTTTAACAATGTTTCTTTTTCTTATGAAGGTCAGGAGCCATTATTTCAAGATTTCTCAGTTACCATTAATCCTTGCGAAAAGGTAGGTCTAGTTGGTTATTCTGGAGGTGGTAAATCTACTTTTATAAACTTAATCCTAAGGCTATTTGATGTTAAAAAAGGTAATATAGAGATTGATAATCAAATAGTATCAGAAGTTACACAGAGTTCTTTGAGGCAACAAATATCTGTAATACCTCAAGACCCATTGTTATTTCATGATACTATTTTAGCAAACATCATATATGGTAGACTTCAATCTACTATCGAAGAAATAATGAGAGCTGCAAAGCTGGCTGGTATTCACGATTTCATTATGACTCTACCAGATCAATATGGAACTACAGTCGGAGAAAAAGGCATCAAACTATCTGGAGGAGAAAGACAAAGAATAATAATAGCAAGGGCATTTTTAAAAAACGCTCCAATATTATTTCTTGATGAACCAACTAGTCAGTTAGATTCTATAACAGAAAAAACAATTCAAATGAGTTTATTTAAACTGATGCAAAATAAAACTACGATTACTATAGCACACCGTATTTCTACACTTTTACACATGGACCGAATTCTAGTATTTAACAAAGGAAAAATTGTCCAAGATGGTAAACATGCTGAACTAGTTTCTAAGCAAGGTCTTTACAAGGAACTTTGGAATGCTCAAATTGGTTGTTTGAATGGCAAAAAATAAGATGGAAAAAATTATTGATCTGAGAAGTGACACTACAACTCTGCAGAGCTCCAACGTTATACATGCAATAAGTAATGCAACTGTTGGAGATTTTGCTTATGGTGAAGACAAAAGCTGTAATGACTTATCAGAATATTGCAAACAATTATTCAAAGTAGAAGAGGCATTATTTGTAACCAGCGGTATGCTTGCAAATAGATTAGCCATTGCCAGTCAAACAAGTCCTGGTGATGAACTAATAACTCATTATAATTATCACGTTAATTTTTTCGATAGTGCAGGCAATGCAAAAGTAAATAATATCGTATTTAATTGTATTAGAAATAATAGCGGAATCTTAGATGTTGCTGAAGTAGAATGTGCTATTAATTCTAAGCCGAGGTATAAAATTTTTGCTCAGGTGAGTCTTGTTTCTATAGAAAATAGTATAAATGGGTTTAATGGTAAAATTTATCCTTTTGAAAAACAAGTCGAGTTATATCACTTTTTAAAAGCTCACAATGTAAATCTTCATTTAGACGGTGCAAGAATATTTAATGCTCATATCGAAACAAATATTGCTTTAGCAGATTATGCTAAATATGTGGATACAATGAGCTTTTCTTTTACTAAAGGACTTGGCGCTCCTTTTGGTTCAATGCTTATGGGTAAAAGAGAGATAATTGAAAGGGCTAAAAAGCTACAGGTTTGGCTAGGTAGTGGTTATCATCAGATAGGGTATTGTGCTAATGCAGCAAAGTATGTACTACAGAACAATATTTCTAGGCTTAAAGAAGACAATAAACTCGCCAAACTGTTTGCAGACAAGATTAAGGAAATTCCACACATAAAACTGGTACTACCTTATCCAGAAACTAATATAGTAAGCTTTAGTATAAAAGCACTAAATGTAACTAATGAGGTTTTCTTGAGTAAGTGCCAAGCTTATGGTTTATTACTTTTTCCTTGGCTCGAGTCTCATATAAGAGCAGTTACCCATCTTGGCACAAAGGAAACAGACATCATGAAAGCTGCTGAAATTATAAAGGAGGTTGTGTTAAATTTAATATGAGAATAAAAATAGATTTCTTTAGCGATTCAAACACTGACCCTTCAGCTAAAATGAGGGAAGCGATGGCTAAAGCAAAAGTTGGAAACGAAGCTGCATGTGAAGATCCAACTGTGAACGAATTAGTGGCAACCGCATGTAAAATATTAGGTAAACCTGCAGGAATCTTTTTGATTTCAGGAACAATGTCCAATGTAATTGCTTATAAAGTACACATTCAAAGACCTGGTGATTACTTGCTGCTTGATGAAACTTCACATCCGCTCATAGTACAATCTGGCTTGATCGCAGCCCAGGCACATGCCACTCCTTTGCCAATCAAAGGTACGAGAGGAATATTTACTGGAGAACAAATTGTTGAGTTTATTACTCGTCCTAGTTTAAGAAATATTCCGAGAGTTGGGCTTGTTTCTATCGAACAAACGACAAATTTTGGTGGTGGAGCTGTGTGGCCTTTAGAATATATTCAAGAGATCTCAAGTCTCTGCAAAGAGAATGACGTATTCACTCATTTAGATGGAGCAAGACTGTTCAACGCTTGTGCTCATACTAAAATATCTCCAAAAGAGTATGCAAGTTATTTTGATTCGGTATTCATTGATTTTAGTAAAGGATTAGGTGCTCCAATGGGCGCAATATTGCTTGGAAGTGAAGAGTTTATTGAAAAAGCTTGGTACTATAAGTTTCAAATTGGCGGAGGTATGCACCAAGCTGGCATTATTTCAGCTGCATGTTTATATGCTCTACGTAATAATGTAAATTCTTTAGAAGAAGATCATAAAAAAATGCAGCACCTTATAGAAGGCCTAGACTCAATAGATCAAGTTATAATTGATATTGACCTATACAAAACTAATATAGCGTATTTCTCATTACGTAATAATTGTATATCTACTCAAGAATTAATAAACGTACTAATAACAAATTATGGAATTAGAATGGCTAACATCAAAGGTAAAATCAGAGCTATAACACATAGAGATATAAGCTATGAAGATATTAATATTACTGTATCTGCTATAAGAAAGATACTAAGTAAGTAATTTTCTGCACTAATTGTTTGAAAACTTCTTGTCAAATAATATTATACCAATATAGTATTATGCTGGCATCTGCATAGAGCTATTTGGGAATAGGTGTGAACTTTGTCTTCTTTCAATATTTACTATTCTTCTGTGGATATATGCTGCTTTATTTATCAAGACAAAGTATACCAATTGCTCTACCACTGTTAATAGATACTGACCATGTAAAATTAAGCTATTTTTTTGCCTGCTTTTCTTTTTTTTATGGAGTATCAAAATTCGTTAATGGAATAGTCATGGACTCCAAAAATAATCCACTATTTATGTTTGGGCTATGCAATATTGCAACTGGATTATTAACCATTGGTATAACTTTATCATATAATAATCTAACTTTATTACTGTTAACATTAATATTATTAGCTTGGACACAAGGGTTAGGTTGGCCAGCTATTACCAAGTTTATGGTTACAAACTCTAGCCTCTCTTCAATTGCATCATCATGGGGAGTTATGAGCGCATCTCAGCAACTTGGTTCTTGTATTACTTTAATTGTATTACCAAGTATAATAAAAATGTATGATGCAAAGAGTGCATTTTTGTACTCTGGTCTCTTATGCTTACTTTTTGGAATTTATATAATATTAAAAGCATATTACAAAGAAAGTGCCAACTTTACTACCTATTATAAGGTGCATAAATCTCAAATAGGTATCAAGGTAACAAGTTCCATATGGTTTCTATGTTGTGCTACTTTTTGTGCTTATATTATAAAAATGGGAATCTTCTTTTGGTTTCCTATAATTTTAAGGGATAAATTACAAATTTCTCTTGTACAATCCTCACTAATAACAGGTGTATATGATTTAGGTGGAATCCTTGGAACTTTAATCACAGGAAGAATTAGTGATATGTACTTCTTTCAAAATAGAAGCTTGCTGGCATTACTTTACATGTTGGGTATAGCACTCACTTTTATTGCAATGAACTTTGGTCAAAACATAATTCTTATGAACCTTGGTGCAATCTTATCAGGATTCTTTATATTTGGAGTTCAAGTACTGACAGGTGTTATAGCTGTAGAAATTGCTTCACAAAATAATGTATGTGCAATTGTAAGCTTAACAGGATTATTTGGGTATATTGCAAGTTCAATATTTTCATGCGTGCTCTTAGGAGTACTTGTTAAGCACTGTGGTAACAGTATTATGTTTTCATTTTTTTCCATTTGCTCTGTTGTTGCACTCGTTTGCTTTTCCATATTATCAAGCAAAGACCTTAAAAAACTAAGTAAAGCGGTGTAAAAAATATTTCTCAACAGTTAAACTTTGTAGATAGATTTTTTACCCAAGGAATAAACATGGTAACCATATCTTAGTAACAGCTCGCTATCTAATAAATTACGGAAATCAAAAACATTAGGTGCAGTCATAATACTCTTTAAACTTGCAAAATCTTGATTTTTAAATTCTTTCCACTCCGTTAACAATAACAAGGCTTCCGCGTCCCTTGCAGCCCCTATAGCATTGTCCGCGTACTCTATATCCTTTAGAACTTGCCTAGCATTATCCATCCCCATTGGGTCATATGCAGTAATTTTAGCCTTGTTATTCACTAACAATTGTGCAATATCTATAGCTGGGCTATTTCTTACATCATCAGTACCAGACTTAAAAGTTAGCCCCCATATTGCTATTTTTTTATTTTGGACTCCATTTAATAGATATTCTACCTTTTTAGCAATGTTTGTTATATGATTATAGTTAGATTCCTTAACTGAATTTAAAATTTGTAGCTTGACATTGTGATCTTCAGCAAGCCTTATTAAGGCCGATAAATCTTTAGGAAAACATGATCCTCCAAATCCTGGACCAGCTTTGAGAAACTCCTTACCTATTCTATGGTCCATTCCCATAGTGTTAGCTAAAAGGTCAATGTCTGCTCCTAATAGCTCACATAAACCTGCCATCTCATTGATAAAAGCAACCTTTGTTGCTAGAAAAGCATTAGAAGCATATTTAATCATTTCAGCAGTAACTGTATCAGTGACCATTAACGGAATATTCTTATCTATAAATGATTTATATATAACTTCTAGTTTTGCCCTAGCTAGCTTAGTTTTTACTCCTATTATTATCCTATCTGGGTATAAAAAATCTGATACTGCAGAGCCTTGCTTGAGAAACTCTGGATTAACCCCCAAATCAAAGTTATAGCCCTTATTAGATAAATAATTATATATATTTTCTGCAGTACCAGGAGGAACAGTTGACTTTATCACTATTAAGCAATCTTGATTAACTCTCTCAGAAACTTCACTTACTGCATTATATACATTCTTTAAATTTGCATTTCCTAGGGAGTCTGATGGAGTATCTACAGTTATAAATACTACTTCTGTATTGGGATTTATTTGAAAATACGAATCGAAAAATCTTATCCTTTGTGACTTTATATTATTCTCTAAATAATCTGCTAATCCAGGTTCATATAGAGGAATGTTCCCTGATTTCAAAAGTTCAATCTTCTCAGTATTTATGTCAATGCAATCAACTTTATGGCCCTGCTCCGATAACATTGTACCAGATACTAATCCTACATACCCTACTCCTATAATAGTTATGTGCATTTTATTATCACCTTAAAAATATAGCTTAGCATCTAAAATAAATACCATTAACAATTATAAACTTTTGTTGTTACACTATTTTTCTTAATTGCCTTACCTTCCGAATAAGCTATAAATAAGGTTGATGGTATTAATATCAAAGTACCATATAAAGCACTTTTATCAGGTAATTCATTAAATATAACGTATGCTACTATTGCAGAAATTATTAGCTCTATGTACCTATAAGGTGCAAGTGCAGTAGCATCAGTAAGAGTAAAAGCTTTTAACATAAAGAGCAAAATTAGATTTGAATTAATTCCCAAAATCAGCAGTAATACTAATTCCAACAAGGAAGGCATATGCCAATAAAATAACAAAGGTGGAGTAGAAAAAACAGTTGTCATTAGAGCTGAATAAAATAACATACTTATTACTGACTCTTTTATCACAAGTTTCTTATTAAGTATGTCTAATATAGCAAAGATTAATGCAGATACAATAAAAATAAGAATTTTAGGATTAAAGTCTTCACTATGAGCTTTGATAGTAATAGCAATACCAACAAAACCAATAATAGTTACTATCCATCTTTGCCAAATTATATTTTCGTTTAGTAAAGGGATTGCAAGAAATATAACAAATAATGGTATAGAAAAACTTATAATCGTTGCAGTTACTATGGGGAAAGTACTCAATCCATATGTCCATAAGACCATTCCACAAAACAACAGTGTTCCTCTAGTTATTTGAATAGATATTTGACTTGTTTTAAAAGCTTCTATTCCATAGTAAAACATAAAAGGTACAAGGGTAATAGTGGTAAACAGAAAGCGGAAAAAAATTATTTCAAAACTCTGAAGATGTAAACTTAGATATTTTGATATAGTATCATTAGCTACACTACTAAGTAAGCTAAGTATAAACCAGATAACCCCAAACAAATAAGCTCTCAATCTGTAATCCATAAAGCTTCTGATTTAATAGATACGATGTACTCATATAATTTTACTACAAAACTAATAATATAAAAGTTTTCTGATGTACGTCCCCAGAATGTGATCGTAAGGGTCCATTATAAATAATTCGGGAAATTTCGTCTCTGTAGACATATTAAGAACTACGTAACGAATGTTTATATTTGTGAGTAATAGTAAGGTTCAAGGTAAGGAAAATGCTAGTGAGGTAAAGTAGAATAACGTTGATTTGATAATTTAAGCTCATCTTCCCTCTTGCTACATCTCTCTTTAAATATCTCCTCTTTTGCAGCAGGTCTATAGAATTATACAGAGTATTTTATCTTCCAATACAGGCAATCTTGACGTTCTTCCATGGCATTTCTTCTGTTCTTGAACTTTTTCCCACTCTGGGCGCACTTTTTCTACAACCTTTTCGAATTCTTCTATTTTCAAACCTGTTACATCTCGAAAATTTCTCGGATGTTCTTTTAGATTATGGTAGTTTAAGCTCATCTTCCCTCTCTATTCTCTTGCTATACCTCCCTATTTTATAACCATTCCTACTCTTTTGCAGCAGGTTTAAAGAAATACTAAAGGCAAAAGATACGCTTGCGTAGTTCGAAAGCTTTCTATAGGATAAGTCTCACCTGATTTACAAATAGAATTGTTATGTTAGATGTTTGCTATTTATTCTTAAGCTCATTTTAACAGCATTTTGCTTTTTTTAGTATGTAGGGGTTTTCTAGGAATTATCCTATTGAATTCTATGATATTATTTTTTGTAACATTGTTATACATATCATGATAAGGGGGCTGGCGGAGTTTGTCAAGCAAGTTTTTTCGTTTCTATGTTGTCAGCTACCTGAATATTGATCATACGGGTTCCATCTGTTATATATAATCTTTTTGAATACGAAGAAAACTGATGAATGAGTATGATATTACGGTTATAGGTAGCGGTCCTGGTGGTTATATAGCAGCAATTAGGGCGGCACAGCTTGGGTTTAAAACTGCAATTGTAGAAAAAGAAAAAAATTTAGGCGGTATATGCTTAAATTGGGGATGTATACCAACAAAATCACTACTTAGAGCATCTGAGGTTTATAGGCTAATAAAAAGATCAAAAGAGTTTGGTATAGAAGTAAAGGGAGCGAGTTTTGATATACAATCAATAGTGAAATACTCAAGAAACGTTGTTGATAAATTGTCAAGCGGTGTTGCATATTTGATGAAAAAAAATAACATCAAAGTTCATCAAGGCTTTGGTAAACTTGCAGGCAATAGTACTATAAAAGTTGCTGGCGATAAGGAAGAACAAGAAATTGTTTCCAAACATATCATTTTAGCAACAGGCGTGAGAGCACGGAATCTGCCTGGAATAGAGGCAGATGGAGATTTAATATGGAATGCGCAGCACGCTATGACTCCAGAGAGATTACCAAAATCACTACTAATCATAGGGTCTGGTGCAATTGGAATAGAATTTGCAAGTTTTTATAGTACTTTGGGGGTTGATGTAACAATCATAGAGATAAAGAGCACTATTTTGCCGCTGGAAGATAAAGACATTTCAGGCCTAGCAGAAGAAATATTCACAAAACAGGGGATAAAAATATATACAAACAGTAGCGTAAAAGCTCTTACTAAAAGTAAAGACTCTGCTCAAGTGCTACTAAGTAGTGGCGAGAGCAAAGAATTTGATAGGGTGATTGTTGCGGTTGGAATTCAAGCAAATATTGAAAATATAGGTTTAGAAAATACAAAAATTAAATTAAGCCCTTCTGGTTTTATTGAAATGAATGAATGGTATGAAACTAGTGAATCAAATGTGTATGCAATAGGTGATGTAGCTGGCCCACCATGTTTAGCACATAAAGCGAGCAATGAAGCTGTGATCTGCGTTGAAAAGATTGCTGGTAAAAGTGCTCATGCGTTAAAAAAAGAATGCATACCAAATTGCACTTATTCTCATCCACAAATAGCGAGCATCGGCCTTACTGAGGAACAGGCAATAAGAGGTGGGTATGATGTAAAAATAGGAAAATTTCACTCTAACTTTAATGGTAAGTCTATTGCACTCAGTGAAACTGAAGGGTTAGTGAAAACAATTATAGACAAAAAGACAGGCGAACTTCTGGGTAGCCACATGATAGGTGCAGAAGTAACGGAGTTAATTAGCAATTTTGCTCTTGCAAAGCAACTAGAAGGAACAGACTTCGACATAAAATCTACGATTTTTCCTCATCCAACCATTTCAGAGATGATACACGAATCAGTGCTTGCTGCAGATGATGAGTCGTTAAATAGTTGAACTAACGTTCCATCGTTTTAGAGTTGTCAATGTCTTGGGTAGTAGTTTGATTAGGCACTTTAGTTTCAATAGATTGATTACCACCAGCATCAGAATTCTGTAACTCTTCTTTCAATCCCTTAGCTGCTTCTTTAACTTTAAGCTTTGCCTTTGGATGAAGATCTTCTGGGCCTTTTCCTTTAGTATCCAAACCTTGTTGTAGATTAGTGCTTTTCATTTTATTATGCTGCTCGTGCTCAGGTAGGTCAACAACCGAATTGAAAAGAATTTTTATTATATTTTTTAGCAGTTCTAAAAAACCTCCGCTTCTGCCTTCTCTTTGTTCTTGAGGTTTATTTTTCTCATTAGGTTCTTTTTTACTATTACTTTTAGGCATTTTTAACTCAACTATCATAAAGCTTAATAAAATTCTACGTGCAAATTATTAAATAACAGTTAACAATCTAGTGTTAATTTGTTATTTACAGATGGATATTATTTTAGCAACAGGTGGCACAGGTGGGCATATCTTTCCGGCCATAGCCTTAGCAAAAGCACTAAAGACACAAGGATACAATTGCATATTATTCACTGATAAAAAAACAAATAAAAATATCGACATAGAAAGCTATATTTTACCATTACGTAGACCAAGCGGCAACAAATTTAAATTTTTTCTTTTATTAATGTATAGTTGTGTGCTAGCAATATATAAAATCAGAAAATTGAAGCCAAGATTAGTAATTGGTTTTGGTAGCTATGCTTCTTTTCCAACTCTTCTTGCAGCAAGGGTTCTTTCTATACCTATAATTTTACATGAACAAAATACAGTTTTAGGAAGAGTAAATAGATTCTTTTTTAAGAGTGCAAAATTAATTGCAACCAGCTTTCCGGAGACTAAATATACAGAAGGTAATAAATGTATTTTTACAGGAAATTTTATTGATATAAAAGCACAGAGCCATTCTAGCACTGAGAAAGTCCTAAACATATTAGTCATAGCAGGTAGCCAAGGTGCAAATTTTTTTGATGATGTAGTAAGCAGCGTAATTTGTAATTTGCCTATTAAAATGAAAAAGAAAATTAGAGTGACGCAGCAATGTACGAAGAAAAATGTAAACAAGGTCAAGAGTCTATACAAAAGTGAAAAGATCGATTGTGAATTGAGTGAATTTTTTGATGATATGGAAAATAGATTGGCCAATGCTCACTTGGTAATTAGCAGAGCAGGAGCAACTTCAATAGCAGAGATCACTCTTGCTAGGCGCGCTGCTATATACATTCCTTACCCTGACTCAAAAGATAATCACCAATTTTATAACGCAAAATATATTGAAGATTCGGGAGCAGCTGTAATAGTTGAGCAGAATAGTGAAGCAAAAAAAAATCTAACAGAGGTACTATTTGATCTATTAAATAATTCTCAAAAATTGCGTGATATGACCAATAATACAAAAAAAACAGGGATAAAGAATGGGACGGGAGTGTTAAATAAACTGTGTCAAACCGCATTTTTAGTTCAACTCAATTTTCAATCTGCCAGGAAAGAAAACATCAAGTTGAGAGATAGTTAATGCCCAATCATGTACAGGCATCGTCCACTTTTCCTCTGCCTTCTTTATAGCACAATATACCTGCTTATACAAGGCATTTATGCTGGTAAATGAGCCTTTGGTCTTAGTGAATTTCCTAATTTGCCTATGTAGCCCCTCTATGGGATTGGTGGTGTAGATTATCCTCCTAACTGGACCAGAATACTTAAAATAACCAGACAAGTTTTCCCAATTATTCTGCCAAGATTTTATAACCATAGGGTACTTTGTGCCCCATTTTTCATCCAATTCCAACAGATAATTCTCGGCAATTTCCTTGCTTGAAGCTTGATATACCTTCTTTAAATCGCTCAAAAAACTCTTCGCATCTTTACTGGCCACATACTTCAGTGAGTTGCGTATCTGATGCACTATACACATCTGCACTTCCGCATTAGGAAAGACACTGTTTATAGCTGCAGGAAAGCTTTTCAGCCCATCAACGCAGGCAATAAGGATATCTTCTACTCCTCTTTCTTTGAGGTCATTTAGCACTCCCAACCAGAAGTTAGCTCCTTCACTTTCAGCCAAATAAAAACCTAATACTTCTTTTTTGCCATTTTGATCTATGCCTAATATGTTATACATGCATTTACTTACGCAATGCCCGTCCTCTTTGACTTTAAAAAACCATGAAAACTATCGGATATACAGACTGCAGCGGGCGACTACGCCATTCGTTGATTACTGGTAGCAATTTGTCAGTAATACTTGATATCTCTGCCGCCGATATTTTGTGATCATAAATTTCCTCAACATGTGACACTATATCTCTATAGCCCATACCACTGGCAAATGTGCTCAAAATCTTCGTTTCAAGCTCTGGATGTAAGTTTGTTTGCCTTTTTTTGACTATTTGTGGTTCGAAACTTCCTTCCCTATCTATTGGCGTCAAAAGCTCAAATGACCCTGCGCTTGTACGTAAAGTCTTTGCATTCCTCCCATTTCTTCGATTATTCTCTTCGCTTTCAGCCGACAAGTGGTTTTCTATTTCACCTTCCAGGCTTACCTCCAGCAACTTTTTTATAAACGGTGTTAATGCTCCATCTCTTCCTGTCAACGGTCTTCCTTCTCGTATAGACGACAGGATATTTGTTTCTAATTCTTTATAATCTACCAAACCGGTAGTTCTGTTTACTACTTTCTGACTCATTGTCAAACCTCCATTTTTTTATATCAATTTATTACTTTTTTTTCGGTTTGACACAGTTTATTTAACACTCCCTTTGTTGTGCAACTTACTTTAGTATGAAATTGCTTGCGTAAGATTTTGGCAGCCTCTTAACATTTTTTGGCATTTCAATTACGTATTTAACGTTGCGTTTTTTTGCGTAGAATACTACTTTTTCAAGAGAATCAAACTTTAATACAATCTGTTTTTTTGGATCTTTTGAGCCAACCCACCCCATTAAAGGTTCAATGTAGTAAGAACCAGATTCAATTTTTAGGTGCCAGAGATTTGTATTACCTAAACCAGATTGTGTTGCAGTTTTTGTTGGTTTATAAATCCTAAAAACTACTTTATCATCAATGCCCATAGTTCTTGTTAAATAAGCTTAAATATACATCTAAATAAATCCTTTCACAAACAATTAGTATGAAAGAATGAAGTTTGAAATAAATATTTTTATGTTATATTATTATTAAATTATATTAAAAGGATTAGCTGAATAGGAGTAATCGATGACGCAACAAGAAATAGTAACAATTAATGCAGAGTTACGTGATATAACAAAAACAAAAGCGATGCATTCTCTAAGGAAGAAAGGAAACATCCCTGGAATCATATATGGAAAGGGTCATGATAATGTAAATTTAACATTGTCTGCAAAGGAATTCACGAAGCAATATAAATCAGGCTCTCTTTCTGCACATTTGATAGAGCTGAATATTTCGGGCAAAAAGGAATATGCTCTTGTTCGCGATATCCAATTGCATGTAGTAAAGGATACTGTGCAACATGTTGATTTTCAATTTGTTGATAAAGGCAGCGAAATTAAAATAGACATACCTCTATCATTTGTGAATGAAAGTAAAGCTCCAGGGATCAAGTTAGGTGGAGTGCTTAATGTTTTGTGTCGTTCTATTGCTGTTAAATGCTCTCCTGATAAAATACCTCAGGTTATTGAAGTTGATTTATCCGGTAAAATGATTGGCCAGTCTATACATATTAATGATGTAAAATTACCAGAAGGTGTTAAGTTTGTAGCTCATGAAGAAGAAAATTTTACTATTGTTACAATTTCTGCTGCCGATAGTGACGTTGAAGAACCTCAAGCAGAAACAGAGTAATAGTGCATCTGATAGTTGGACTTGGTAACCCTGGTGGTCAATATGAGTTAACTCATCATAATATCGGCTTCATCGTAGTTGATAAAATTTACAAATATTGGAATTTCCAGTCGTTTTCTAAAAAAGCCGATTATCTAATAACCTCTGGCATAATTAATGATAATAAAATCATGTTAATAAAGCCTTATTCATTTATGAATAATTCAGGCATCCCTGTTGCAAAAATACGAAACTTTTACAAATTATCGCTAGATAATATCGTTGTCATACACGATGACGCTGATTTGGAAATTGGAAGAATAAAAATAAAGAAAGGTGGTAGCTCTGCTGGACATAATGGACTTAAATCCATAGATAGTTTTATTGGTAATGATTATTGGCGCTTGAGATTTGGAGTGGGTAGACCTGAAGATGAAAAAAGCTTAGCAGATTATGTATTATCAAAATTTTCAAATTTTGATAACGTTACTCCCTTAGTGGAAAAAATAGCAAAAAATATACACTTAATGCTGCAAGGAGATAATACAGCTTTTATCAATTTGATTGTATAATATTATGAAACACAAAACTAAATTTCACACAATTAAAATAACAGATTTCTTGTACTACCTCCCAAGCCACAACTGTCATTCAGTAGAAACAAAAAACTTCCTTGACAAACTCCGCCAGCCCCCTTATTATGACAATAAGGGTATTTATGACTCAAAACTTGTTTTTGACCTGCAGGCTCAATGACAAAATTCAGTAAAAAACTTAGGGTATTTTTTGGCGGATTACATAAAATTATAGCGGCTGCATGTCTTTTAAATTTTTTCTACATTCAGCCAAATCGCGCTTATTTTAAGCGTTAGCACATTATTACAGCGCCAGTTTAAATTATTATAGGGTCAAAACTCGCACCACGGGAGTTCTTTGCCTTTTTTTTCGTTTGGTAAATTTCTTAATATTTATGGCTTGGGTTAGTTACAAATTAAGAGCAATATTCACTAGGGAGGATGTCATCCGAGTAGCTTGACTACTTGGATCCAGGAAAGTTTGCTTGTGAGCAAGCAAACTATAGCTAACCCAAGTAAGGTTTCCCCGAGTGCTAAAATCAATAGCCGAATTGATATCGGGCCAAAAGTTCTGCAGAGCTTTTCTTATGGCATGCTTGATGGCAAACCATAACTTTTCAATTGGATTTAAATCCGGCGAGTATCTTTGTCTTTGCACATATTGCCAAATTTTTCAATTATCTTTTCTCTTGATTATCTTCTCCATAGTCATTTTTTTCTCGTCTACTACTTTCAAAACACGTTCCCTCAGATCCTCACTTTGGCATCATTCTACCTTATCTAAAGCCATTTTATACCTTTTTATCCCTTCTGGGGTAACCTTTTTTCAGTTAGCTATATAACCCTAATTATGAATTAACAGACAGTAGAATCGAAAGATTATTACAAGGAAAAGTCTACACAGATCGACCTTTTTGTGAATCTGCGTTTCTGCTTTCTTCAACTTGTTTTGCAAAAGATGTTTCCTGTTTGCTGATATGCTGAAGTGGCTTAGCAATTTCGCGCACAACGGCAGTAACTGCTGTTAAAAATGTTTTTAACAATGCACCTAAAGCTCCACCAACTGCTTCCCTGCCATATATATGAGCTTGCTTTTCGTTATCGTCAGCAGTTTCTCCTGCTCTCCTTCTTGGATCCATCCTATGAGCAATCACCGAAAACAACACTCCCCTGATTGAAGACTTCACTCGTTTTTTTGCTTCATCATCATGTGCTGTTTCATGTCCATGACTTAAGTGTTTAGCGTTCATTAGCTCCTTTTGTTGCTGGGCAAACATGCTACTTAATACTTCTTCTATTGCTTGCTTCCTTCTTTTCTCTCTAACCCTTTTCATAGATTCTGATTTATCGCGAGTATACTTTGTGGTTTCAAATTCTGCATCAATATCTTCAGACGCAGCCTGACTATATAAAGTCTCTATGAGCCTGTCTATGCTTCGCTTTATTTGCATAGTCCTTTCGTAACTATCCAAATTATCAATTCCTTCGTCGATCTGATTTAGAATATCCTCAAAAACTTTTAAATAGTCTTGAATATACTGTATTATGTATTGCTTATCTTCCTCTTTGTATTGTTCTTCTTGATTTTCATTTTCTAAACTTCTCTCTCTTCTGTCATTGTTATTTTCTTCAATATTACCACCGTCTTCCTCGAAAAGGTTTTCGTCGTTCATGATTTTTTTTAATTTAGTTAAAATTCTCACCAGTTACTATTGTATATGAAAAAATTAAATTAACATTAATGAAAAGCGTTTACAACTTCAGCACTCGCTAAAATTACAGTAAAACTGTCAAAAGCAGCGGGGTCATAATATCTCTCATACAGTTCAACTAAACACCTTAATCTGATCTTTTCCTTAGTGTTAAAATTAATTTCATAATCATTATTAGAGTTTAATATAGCAGAATTACGTAATAATTCATCAGCTAATACAGAGTCTAAAATTCCATTAATTTTTATCGTAATGTGTCTGCTTCCAGCACAATCGAGCACTTTTCTCCAGCCAAAAGAAGAAATATCTTTCACCTCTTCTCTGTTATTACGCAAAGTAAACCTTAGGTTTCGTATATTATTTAACACAATAAAATTATTGTCATGATCTTTAATTTTTAGCTGTAATTTGCTCATTATCGCCTCCTTTCATTAAAATATCAAAATTAATTGTTGAATGTAAAATTTCATCGTGCTGACTAATAGCACAATTACTTTCCAAAATAGTTTCATTATCAGAATATTTAATACTCTTAAGTATCAAGTTAATATGCCTTATAATGGCAAACATACTGCCTATATGATGGGTATATATGTCGCATGAAAATCTTGCCTTTGTAGCAAAATTGGACAGCATGTGCAGATTATTATAATTCACTACATGCAATCTCAGATAAGGAATGGTGACCTGTTTAGGTAAGTAGTCATAAATGTTAGTAACATATTTCCTTAAATCAGAGTTTGCTTTTAGTGCTGCATAAATACTATTGTACAACTCGTTTATAGCTTGAATTTTTTCCATGATTAATCCTCGAAAGATATATAGCTAAAACATAAGCAGCGTTTCCCGATACAAACTCGTCATCCCGCTGCTTGTTAGCGGGATCTATGTGAGATACCGTGACGGTATGACGTAGGTAGCCCAGTTTGGATGACAAGAAAGAGCTACAAAACAACCTTTGGTTCGCGAAATGGAGAATACACCTTCTTCACTTCAGACAAATGGCTACTTACCCCCGATTCACGATCTTTGTAAATAGCAGAAACATGCCGCATAATACCTAGTTTTATCTGCTCAGGAACATTGTCATAGCCAGCCTCGTATACAACATCAACTCTTATTGCATTCAAATAATTGAAAAACTCAACGTAGCCCCCTACATCACTAAAATAATACTTAAGTGTTCTCTTCTCTTGACCTTTAGACATCATTGCAGTAGCCAATACTATCTTACTCACAGGGCCATAGCTTAAATAGATCCTACGAGGTACATAATCTTCATATGAAACTTGCCATGTTTGTTTCACCAGTGACTTTTCCATATGCCACTCAGCATAATCAGTTGCCATAAAAATTAGATCTGAAATCAACTTATCATCTTGATCGTTCTCAATGCGTAAAAAAGATTTAACCTCTTCTAAAGTAACTGGAAAAGATTCAGGCTTAGATTTACGTTGCACATGTATTCTTGGTGAAGTAGATCTTGTTGACATGATAACCCTCCTTATAAATATATTTTTGTCATTCTAACGCTCCTTATTTTGTCATCCCAGCACCTTCTTCTGTCATCCCAGTGTCACGCACTGGGATGACAAAAAAAGGAGCACTGGTTCCTTTATGACGGTGTCATCCAAGTGGCTGACACTGGTTTCTTTATGATGGCAGTGCTTGACACTGGAATCCAGCCTTTCACTGTCAAAGATGTTATTTTTAATATAAGGTTAGTCACTTTCGTGCTCACCAACTTAATCTCTAATCAAAATTTCTGGATCCAAGTAGTCATGGCACTGGGATGACATCTTTGTGTTTGAGGCAAAACCGGCTATAATATTTCTTCGCAAACAAATGTTCGTACAGAGCTACTTTCATGACACCACGATTATGCTATAAATTCTTTATCGTATGAATATATTAAGAAGAGAACGTATTAAAGCTGTTTCTCCTTTTTTATTGATAAAATTTGAACTTATAGCATATTCAACTAGGCTGGATTTTAGTAGATTAACATTTTGAGAATGAATATTATTGAAGATGGAGTTTAACTCTTTAGCAAGCAGACTGCGAAATTTTTGCACACTTTCATATGCGATATTTTCAAGTTCATGTGCAAATTTATCTTGAGCTATAGTTGTTATATCTTCAATTTCCTTATTAAACTCCTCTAGCTTTTTTTCGTTATTTTTAAAATTTTTCGTAAAAGTTTTCATATCAATTAAACTCAACTACTATTATGATTATAATGATAATGAAAAACTACCGAAGTAAAAAATTCACACTACTGTGTAACTTGCAAATACTTTTTACTAGATTCCAGCGTCATGCGCTGGAATGACATGGTATCCTGCTGCTCCTTTCTTGTCATCCCGCGCGGAACAATTAACCGTCATACCGTCACGGTATCTCTAGATCCCGCTAACAAGTAGCGGGATGACGATTGCCAGGGTGTCATGCAAGTAGCTGACACATAACTGTACGAACATTACCTCCTGGGACAATGTTCGTACAGATGTAGGTGCTAAGTTTTACAAACTCTGTCGTGCTGAACCTTGAATATCCACTTCTTTCAATTCAGTGTCAGGAGCGATGGGTTTTGATATTGTGTATGTAATGCCACCGGCTATCAGTGCAGATACCACAGAAGCTGCAACTATTAATAGAGCAGACAATCCAGAAGCAATACTAAGAGCAGCACCTACTACTAACATAGCTGCAAGGCTCGCATAGACAACTTTTGGGGAAAATTGTCTTTTTCCTACTTTTTCTAGCGACACTTCATTTGTTTTAGTTTTGCCTAATTCACCCTTAAGTGGTGTGTTTTCATTTTTCAGATTTTTTATTTCTTGTTTTAGTAATTCATTCTCTTTATTGAGTTGTTTCAACTTAGTCTCATGTCCAGCTATGCAACTTTTTGATTCTTCTAGTTCCTTTTGCGTTTTTTCTAACAACGCTTCTGCTTTAGAATACTGACTTTCTGTTTTGTCTAATTTATCCTTAAGCGTTGCGTTTTCATTTCCTAGCTCTTGTATTTTTTGTTTTAGTGATTGATTCTCTTCGTCGAGTTTATTAAGTGTTTTCAGCCTAGCCTCATGTCCAGCTACGTCATCCTTTAGTTCTGCTAGTACTTTGTGCGCTTTTTCTAGTGACACTTCATTTGTTTTAGTTTTTGTTTTTTCTAATTCACTATTAAGCGTTGCGTTTTCATTTCCTAGCTCTTGTATTTTTTGTTTTAGTGATTGATTCTCTTCGTCGAGTTTATTAAGTGCTTCCAGCCTAGTTCCATGTCCAGTGACACAATTTCTCAATACTTCTAGTTCCTTTTGCGCTTTTTCTAATGGTACTTCATTTGTTTTAGTTTTTGTTTTGCCTAGTCCACCCTTAAGCGTTGCGTTTTCATTTCCTAGCTCTTGTATTTTTTGTTTTAGTGATTGATTCTCTTCCTTTAGCTGAGCACATAATTTTTTTAATTTAACTTTACGTTTTTTAACCTTTTCTGTTTCTTCTGGAGTTTCCGTTGCATTGTGTGTTTTGGAATGGGAAGAAGTACCAGATACAACCTCAGATAGCTGACCACACATACTGTTTAGTCTATCTATTATTAGGCCTTCATCCTTTATCAATGAGCGATCTGCTCCATGTTTTATCAAAAGTTTTGCTAATTCTTTATTGTCATTTGCAAGAGCGTAATATAATGGAGTATACTCAGCTTTATCTTGTGCATCAACATCTGCTCCTTTATCTATTAGATATTCTGCAATCTCCACATAACCAAGTGCAGCAGCATAGTGTAAAGGGGTATGGCCATCTTTACTCTGTACATCAACTTTTGCTCCATATTCTAACAAAAGTTTCACTGATTCTTTATTATTGTTTCCAGCAGCACGATGTAAAAGAGTCAATCCATTTTCATCCTGTGTATTGTGTTTTTCTAACTCTTTACCGATGTCTTCTGTGGAAGTATTTATTCCACTGTCACTACTATTACTTTCATCAATAGTCGAATCTAAAGAGATCTGTTCCCCATTATGTATAGTATACTGCTGTTCTGTGTGTTGATTGTGCAAATAAGTTTGTTCTATGCGCTTCTGATTATTGGCAAGTCGTTGTTCTGCCTCTTGCAACTTTTGCGCCACAGCATCTCTTTTAGCCTGTTCTCTTTCTAATGTATCACCTACTTTGTCTGTATTGTTTTCATTAATGATTGAGTTTGAAGAAGTCTGTTCATTCTCATTTTGTACATAGATTTTTCTGTTGTTTGGTGTAGTTCCATTGTTCTCTCCCTGACCTTTTGCATTCCATGCTTGCACTGCAGCAGTTATTTTATTTCCGCCCACAGCTAAATTTCCTGGAGTTTTATTATTAGGCTGCGGTAAAGTGCCTTGTCCATAAGTTAGTCTTTTCTTTCTTGCCTCAGCATAACGTTGTTCTCCTTCCTTTAACATTTCTACTATGATATCCTTATTTGGTATATTGCTAACCATATCTCTTGGAGTTCGGCCTTGACTATCTTTTAGTAAAGGATTTGCGTTAGCATCTAATAAAAGCTGAACCATCTCTTGATGACCATGCAAAGCAGCAATGTGCAAAGCAGTGAATTTAGAATTAAAATCACCCGATATTTGTTCATCAACTTTTACTTTCTTTTCTAGTAGGAGTTTTACTATTGGTACACTGTTACATTCCACAGCAAGATGTAACAATGTATAACTTGCAATTTTATCTAAATCTTGTATCATGAATAGCTTATCTATCTTCAAATTGTTATAAGTGCTATATGCTTCTGGGTTTACACCTTTTAGCTTACTCCCTATCCTTTCAAGCAAATTATCCTTATTCAAACCTTTACTCTCACTCACATTGCGTATTATTTCAAAAAACTTTTCCTTTTCTATTGCCACAACCTTTCCTCTCAATTTATTTATTATTGCTGAATAGTCTCACAAAAAAGTTAAGTTTGTCGAAATTCGATGTTTGATCTAAAAATTAGTCATAAACATTTTCTTCCAATTCGTTGTCATTCAACTCCCCTGTCATCCCAGCACCTTCTTCTGTCATCCCAGTGCGTGACACTGGGATCTCATTTTACTTTATGATGATGTCATGAAAGTAGCTGACACTGGAATCCAGAAGACAACCAAATAATAAAGGCTAGATCCCAGTGTCACGCACTGGGATGACAAAAAAAGGAGCACTGGAATGACACCCTACTTAACCCGTCATACCGCCGCGGTATCTCCTTAGAATAGATCCCGCTAACAAGCAGCGGGATGACGATTGTCGTTTAGCTACAAACATTAAGAAATTTACCAAGTAAAAAAAAAGGCAAAAGAAGCCCCATGGTTGGCTAATTACTTACATTATACTTTCAAGTATGGCGTTTTTTTATTCTAAACGTTTAATAACCGCGATTCAGTTGCTTTTAAGCCGCAACTAATCTAAATTATAAACATTAAGAAATTTACTAAACAGAAAAAAAGGCAAAAGAAACCCTAGGGTAGCTAATTATTCACTATCCATTTTTTAAGTTGGCGTTTTTTGATGTTTTAAATAGCGTATTTCAGCTTGTATAGGTAAAAACCTAGAAATTTGATAAAGACATAGAGTGCACATAGTGCAAAAAATTAAACATGAGACGCCAGATACGTGAGTTTTTTTGTCATTTAATCTGTACAGAGAAGATAAATAAATAGCTTCAGTTTCATGATAAGGGGGCTGGCGGAGTTTGTCAAGGAAGTTTTTTCACTTCTGCGGGCTACCTGGGTTAATATTATATAGCAGTTGTGTTAAAAGTCAATAGAGAAATGAAAAATACTGAAAAATAATTTTTACTTGGTGGGCTATAAAGCCAAAGATGCTTTTAACATATTTTACGTAATTTCGGAGGATTTATTGATGCAGGCAGCCAAGGCACGACAAAATATATAAACCTACAAAGCTAAAGCTATTCCGCGGACTATAGCAACTACAAATTCAGCGGAAAAAACAAAATTAATAACTTTATCAGCCAAAATTTCCAGGAGAAAAACATGTCTTGTATAACTGAACCAAATAATCTTGGTGACCTCTTAAAATATGAGGCATCAAATCTATACTCACGTGACCAAATTACTGTTGCTAAGGGACAAAACCTAAAGCTTGGAGCAGTGGTTAGCAAAAAGACAGATGATGGGGGCTTTATAAGAGCTCTAAATCCGCTAGGCACAGATGGTACTCAAACAGCAATAGGTGTGATTATAAACGATGTAAATAGTAAAGATGCAGATATTAAAGCAGTAATCATTACTCGCGTAGCTTTACTTGCTGATCATGCAATTGTCTGGCCAGCAAATATAACTGAAGAGCAAAAAACAGCAGCAATAAAACAACTTGAAGAGAGGGGTATTATTGTCCGTAAAGGAATCTGAATTTTATATTAATTTTTAATAGGAGCTAAACATTATGCAAAATTCACTTTCAAATCCAGCATTCAATATGACAGCATTAACTGGAGCTATTAATATTTTACCAATTAGTTTTGGTCGAACTGAAAGTTTAAAACTTTTTCCGAGTAAATCAGTAAGGTTTCGCCATATTGCCATTGAAGAACAAAACGGTTTTTTAGCACTACTTCCAACTCAAGTTCCAGGAGCACCAGCAACTGTTGGAAAAATAAGTTGTAATATTTGATTTAAATTCTTTTAAAAAGTGTGGATGTAGATAAGTGCTTTCAGTCTGTGTAAGCGCACTTATCCACATCCACACTAATCTGCTAGTGTTGGATCTAAGCAGACTTAGGGCTGTATTCCTCAGTAAAAACCCTGTCATCTCTTACTAAAGAGTTAGCAAGTAAAAGTAACTTTCTCATAGCAGCAGTGGAAGCAACTTTATATGGTTTTTTATATTGATTATGTAACCTATCAAAAAAAGTTTTTATGAAAGAATTCCATTTCCGCGCACTAAGAATACACATATACAAGACTGTTCTAATTTGTGACCTACCGCCTTGAATGCACCTTTTTCCTTTATTAAAACCACTGTCTCGATTAAAAGGTGCAACTCCGGCAATGCTAGATATTTGCTTTCTTTGAAGAGTTCCTAATTCTGGCAGATAACAAATAATAGTAATAGCTGTGATTTTACTTACACCTGGTATACTAGTTATTGATATGTATTTTTTTTTAAGCTCTTGACTTTGTTCAATCAACTCAATCATCTCATCTTCTAAAACTTGAATTTGATTCTGTAATATGACAAGTAGCTCTTCCATTTGTTTGATTATGGATATATCAGTTACTTGATGAGCTTGAGTTTTTTGTATTTTTGCCATTTCTACTAGTTGATTTCTACGAGATAGCTTTTGCCTCAAGAAGTCAACATTACTAACTTTTAAAGGAGTAACGCGCATATCTGTATTATTAATATAACGTGAGATAATGCTGCAGTCTATTTTATCAGTTTTAGTAGCAATACCAAGGCTTTTTGCATAGTCTCTCACCCATCTAGGTTGAATTACATATACTTCGAAACCATGGCTTAGTAAAGTATAAGCACATAATTTTTCGTACCCACCAGTTGCTTCAAGTCCAACTTTGATTACATTATGTAAATGCAAAAAGTCGAGTATTTGATCAATAGCTTGAACGTTATTTTCAAATACTTTATAATGTCCAAGTGGATGAATGTGGATATCTAGTTTATTTTTGCTAAAATCAATGCCAGCAATGATATTTGATAAATTCATAATTCCTCCATAGAATAACATGTAATACTGCATTTTCCACCCTTATATACGAGCCTAAAAGCTCAATCAGTTGTTCGGAACTTTTCAGTAAATAATCAGGGAAGAGAACCTTGCTAAATTACGGTCCTTTATGACCAAGGCGATCTACGGTTCCTCTTCTCTGCATGTTCTTAATATTACCACTTTGTAATATTTATGAACTTGTTTTTAACATATAAGGAGGTCTGCTGCCAATAAAGCCTAAACTTACCAAATACATTTCTGTAGATTCAGATCTACTTGACTTTGGTTTAAAATATTTTACTGTTTTAAACATTTTTTTTAGCTTGTTACAAAAATCTTTATCAGATTCTCCTTGGAAAATTTTTACTACAAACGTGCCACCATGGCTCAAGAAATGCTTTGCAAAATTGAGCGCTGCCTCACATAAAAGCATAATTCTGATATGATCCAACGATTTTAAACCACAAGATTCGGGCGCCATGTCAGATAAAATTACATCAAATTTTTGATCCTTGAATTTTTCTCTTAAAATTTCAAGCCCATTGATAATATCACATTGTATAAACTCTACTCCATTAATTGCGTTCATTGGTTTCATGTCAAGAGCAACTACATTTGCACCTTTCTGAGACGCGACTTGTGACCATCCACCAGGAGAAGCACCAAGATCAATAATTTTTTGCCCTTCTTGGAATAATTTAAATTTATTATCCATTTCTACCAGCTTATATGCTGAGCGTGACCTATAACCATCCTTGCTAGTTTTTCGCACATACTGATCATTCAAATGACGATGTAGCCACCTTGTTGAAGATAGTTTTCTGCCTCTAGCCGTCTTTACTCTAGTTTTTATTGCTAATACCCTACTTATTATTGATTATATCTTTGAGCTCTTTTTCAACTACTTCTTTTACCAGTGCATGTAGATATTTATTCAGCCATTCTGAGAGCTGAGGTTTTAAAAGAGATGTAACTAATTCTTCAACAGTAAGATTCGCTCTTTTTTGTTGTTTATGCTGCAATTCGTTTTGCATTTTTCCAAGCAGCGCTTTGATCTCTTCCATATTCTCTTTTAAAATTAGATGATCATTATTTTGCGCTTGTAAGCCGCTATTACTCGCTTTGTTATTACTCATTTGGATATTATCGTACAAATCAATGTCTTTTTTTTCTTCTGAATTGTAGCTATGGCCATTAAATTGGTTGTTGTTGCAAGCCATTTCCTCACTTTGGTCATCATTATCAATGTTCTCTTCTTTACCATTTTCTTTTTTGCCATCTTCTTCCATGTCTTCTGGATACTCTTCTTCAAGGCATAGCACATCATCATTTTCATCCTTTATTTCTGCTTTATCGTTACTTGCGTTTTTACCCGATATAGCTTTTTTTATATCTTCTAGAATATCTTTTACAGATTGATTGCCTTGTTCATCATGCATAGTGCTAATACCATTAAATTTAGAGATTTATACTATTTATTATAAAAAGCAAATTATAAACACTAGTTACATAATTGCTTTTTGCTTCAACTAAGTCTGAACGTGCTTTAAATAATGCATCTTCAGTGTCCAAAAGGTCAGATGTACTCTTTAAACTTAAGTTTACCTCTTGCTCAACTCCTTCCAATGCTAAAGCTGCTGCTTTTTCCGCTTCTTGACTTGCTTTAATAATGGCTTTTGCTGTTAGCACATTATTCCAAGCATTTACAACTTCTTGTTCTATATTTTTTACCGTTTCATAATAATCGTAGGTAGATTTTTTTGCATCCATTTTAGCTTTACTGACACCAAAAGCATTCGCTCCTTTTTTAAAGATTGGAACATCAAGAGTAAAAACTATATGAACATTTTCTAATAGCTTGTCTAATTTTACACCATCCTTCCCAAAATTTTTGCTTGCGCTTAGATTTAAAGAAGGAAGCCACTTGGAGCTTTCAGCGATCACTTCCATTCCGGCTGCTCTTTTTTGATAAACTGCTGCTTTTAGAGATAAATTATTGGTTTTTGCTAATTGCAAACATTCATTTAGCTCTGGGACAGAAGGTAGTTTATCATTAGCTTCAGAAAGGTCATCAGCATCTTCGCCAATCAAATGATAATAAGCAATATTTGCCAATTTTAATTTACCTTCAGCATCAACTCTTTCGGATATAGAAGACGAAAATTTTGCTTTTGCTAGCAAAACTTCAGCGTTAGTAACTTCTCCAAGGGAGAAGCGTTTTTTCATAGCTGACAAATGTTCCAAAGAAACGCGTTCTTTATGTTCTCTGAGCTTTAATATTTCTGTCTTTTGTAAAACACCAACATATGCTTTCACAGCATTAAGTGCAACCTCTTGTTTTAATTGCTGAAATCGCATTTTTTCTGCTTTGAGAAGATGACTTGATCGACTGAATGTGGCAAAGGTGCCACCTCCATCTATTATCCTTTGGCTTAATATCAGACGTTTTCCAGGTAAATTAGGTTGATTATAAAGATTAAAATTACTATCAAAATTGTACTGCAAACTAATGTCAGGTAAAAATCCAGCTAACCCAGAAGACTTAAGCTGTTTTTCTGCGCTTTTATATTGGTAAAATTGAGACTTTATTTTTGAGCTATTTTTGATCGCTTTGCTTATAACTTCTCCCACATCGGTTGCATAGCAACTTATAGTACCAAAAATTATCGCAAGTGTAATAATCAATCGAAACATTCTACTTCCTGTGCATATTGGTTGCGCAGCTCAATTACTAACATAAATTACTTTAATAATCAATAACTAATATTGTTGACACTATTGAGAAATTAAGTATATAGTAGCTTACTATTGTTTAGTTAAATTACAATGAAAACTTTTTTCTTAAAAGAGAAACAAATCGACAAAAAATGGTTTGTCATAGATGCAGAAGGATTAGTGGTAGGAAGGCTTGCAGCATTTGTAGCGACACTATTGCGTGGAAAGCATAAACCTGAGTATACACCTCATATGGATTGTGGCGATAATGTAATTATTATCAACGCAGAAAAGGTGCATTTTACCGGGAAGAAGCTTAAAGATAAAATTTACTATAAGCATACAGGTTATTCTGGTGGTTTGAAGAAAACTACTCCAGATAATATTTTAAATGGCAAATTTCCTGAGCGTGTAATAAAAATGGCAGTGAAAAGGATGCTTGATGATGGCCCTATGGCGCGTAGACGCTTTGAAAATTTGTATGTTTATTCTGGTTCAGAGCATAAGCATCAAGGGCAGCAACCTGAAAAGATAGATTTTGCCTCTTTGAATCGTAAAAATAAAAAGTAATGGAGTAAAAATGAAGAGTTTTACAATAAATAATAATGATTGGTCAGAAAAGACAATTAAATCAGCGGTTGATTCGCTTGGTCGTTTATATGCTACAGGCCGAAGAAAAGAATCTGCAGCAAGAGTATGGATAAAGCCGGGAAGTGGAAAATTTAGTGTTAACAAAAAAGGCGATCTAATTTCTTATTTTAAAAGAGAGTCAGTGTGCCAAATAGTGAAAATGCCATTTGTAGCAACTTCTACGTTAGACAAATATGATGTATTCGCAACTGTAAAAGGTGGAGGGCTATCTGGTCAAGCAGGTGCTCTAGCTCATGGAATAAGCAGAGCTTTAAGTAGTGTAAGCCAAGATTTGCATTCTATATTACGTAATGGTGAGTTCTTAACTAGAGATTCGCGTGTTGTTGAACGTAAGAAATATGGTCAACATAAAGCTCGGAAAAAGTGTCAATTTTCTAAGAGATAGTTATTTCATAGTGGTGTTTTTTTGTAAGTATTATACAAATATTTGCAAAAGTGTATAATATCCTCTATTTTTGTGATGAATTTAGTTGACTATCGGTGTCAACATAATATGCTATTTGTGTGATTTTTCAATATTAAGGTAATTTATGAGTAAAGAAGATATAATAAAACAATTAAAGGAAGATTGTTCTGGTCAGAATATAGATATAACAAAATCTGATTTGAGCAAGATTCATGATGCGTTTATTAAAATAATAAAGGATGAGCTGCATGGGAAAGGTGAAATACGTTTGCATGGAATAGGAACATTTTCTACTGCTATAAGTCAGGAGAAACAATGTCGTAACCCCCAAAATGGTGAGATCATGACTGTTCCTGAAAAGACAAGGGTAAAATTTAAAGCAAGCCAAACTCTTTTAAGTATTTTAAATGAGAAGGAAAAAGCAGCAGTTAGTTAGACATTATCATTTTCATTGTTTTTACTACGCTGTGTAAGCCATAAAATACAGCTTCGCTAATTAAATAGTGGCCTACGTTAAGAGCTGAGATGTGAGGTATTCTTGTCATCTTCTTAGCGTGTTTATAAGTTATGCCATGTCCTGCGTGGCATTCTATTCCTAATTTATTGACGTACTCTGCAGCATTAGTAATTAACTGTAACTTTTTCTCTGATGGATTATCACAGTAATCCCCTGTATGAATTTCTATTATGTCAGGTTTTATCTCTAGCTTCTCAAGATATTTTAGTTGATTAATATTTGGATCGATAAACAGTGAGACTTTTATGCTAGAGCTATGCATTTCCTCTATTATACTAGAAAGTTTGCTGTGCATATTAATGATATCCAGGCCACCTTCGGTTGTTAATTCTTCTCTTTTTTCTGGTACTATACTAATCGAATAGGGTTTTACCTTTTTTGCTATTTTAAGCATTTCTTCCGTGGCTGCAATTTCAAGATTTAGCTCAGTGCTAATGCTTTTTTTTAGGTTAAATACGTCTTCATCTCTAATATGCCTTCTATCTTCTCGTAAGTGTACAGTAATAAAGTCTGCTCCAGCGTCAATGGCTATTTCTGCTGCTTTCAATAGATCTGGGTAGGAAGTTCCGCGTGCGTTGCGGAGGGTTGCAACGTGATCAATATTAACACCTAGTTTCACAATCTACCTCAAAAATTATTTATGGATTATACATGTTATTAGGTCTTTTGCATAGTCATTGTTTGATTAGCAATACCATAGCCGAGAGACGGGGTTGGCGAAATGTGTCAAGATGGCCTAGCATCACGCGCTGGAATGACATTTGGGAGTATATTATCCGTTTGTCACTTCTAAATGATAAAAGCCTCAATGAATTTATTAGTTTATTGCATGTCTCTTTTCATGTATAAATCTATAGAAAGTTTTATACGGAAGTTGTTTTATGAGCAAAATTATAGAAATCAGAGCGCCAAAAACTCTTGGTGGTGAGTCAGTTACGGAAGGTATAGTAAAAATAAAGAAAAATATTGGAGAAGCAGTAAAAGTAGATGACTTGATCTTTGAAATTGAGACTGACAAAACAGCACTCGAATTAACTGCAGAAGCTTCAGGGCAAATAACTGAATTTCTCGTAAAGGAAGATGATGTAATAAGTCCTGATCAATTGTTAGCGAAGTTTTCCGTGGGGGAAGTAAAAGAGGAAGCGAGAAAAGAAGATAAAAGCGAAAGTTCTGCCAAAAAAGATGCTCCGTCAGCTCGTAAAATTATGGAAGAAAATGCAATCAGCGCAGAAAGTGTCAAAGGAACTGGCATGGGAGATAGGATAACAAAAGCAGATGTAATAGGCCATATAAACAAAACAGAACAGCCTGCAATAAAACAATATGAATTGCCAAAAAGTGTAGTAAGTGGAGAGCAAAGAGAGGAACGAGTAAAAATGAGTAAAATAAGGCAAGTAATTGCCGCTCGTTTGAAAGCATCGCAAAATACTGCTGCAATACTGACCACGTTCAATGAAATTGACATGAAAAATGTCATGGATCTAAGAGCAAAATATAAGGATGCCTTTGAAAAAAAGTATGGAATAAAACTTGGTTTCATGTCGTTTTTTATAAAGGCAGCAGTGCAAGCACTGAAAGAGATCCCTGAAATTAACGCTGAAATCTCAGGCGATGAAATCATATATAAACATTACTATGACATAGGTGTTGCTGTTGGCACTGACAAAGGCCTTGTTGTACCTGTTATTCGGAGTGCTGATCAGATGTCATTTGCAGAAATTGAGTTGACTTTAGTTGCTCTTGGCAAAAAAGCACGAGAAGGCAAATTACAAGTATCAGAAATGGAAGGTGCAACATTTACTATTTCAAACGGTGGAGTATACGGTTCACTTCTTTCCACTCCGATAATAAACCCTCCGCAATCTGGAATACTTGGAATGCATTCGATACAAAACAGGCCAGTTGCTGTTGGTAATGCAGTAGAAATCAGACCGATGATGTACATTGCTCTCTCTTACGACCACAGAATAGTTGATGGTAAAGGAGCAGTTACTTTCCTTGTCAAAATAAAAAATTATATAGAAGATCCAAATAGATTAGTTTTGGAAGTGTAAATTGGTATTAACTTAAACAATGTCAGCAATTAAAAATGACAAGCAAGTTTTTCTAGAATCAGAAGGTTTCTAAGGCGGATGGTAAAATAGGAAAAATCGGCAAATGGCATCAAAAATTGATAGTCGCTCTTGGTTATTACTTGTTACCGAACTTGTTGCACAGCAATTTCCAAAGTGGGCTCACTTAGAGATCAAACCTGTTGAACTCAGTGGTATAGACAATAGAACTTTTCGCTTGGGTGAAGAGATGTTGATCAGGCTACCAAGCGCAGAAGATTATGCGCTACAAGTTCTAAAGGAGCAAAAATGGCTTGAGATACTTGCACCACATTTGTCATTTTCTATTCCTAAGCCACTTGCAATGGGACAACCATCAAAGCATTATCCCTGGAATTGGTCAATATATAAGTGGATCGAAGGGGAAAGCATAAATGCATTGTCTATAGATGATCTGGATTTACAGATTATTGCTTCTCAGCTTGCACAATTTTTGAATGAGTTACATAAAATTGATGTTAAAGGAGGCCCTAA
Organism: Wolbachia endosymbiont (group A) of Sympetrum striolatum; assembly: GCF_947250715.1. Lineage (NCBI taxonomy): Bacteria > Pseudomonadati > Pseudomonadota > Alphaproteobacteria > Rickettsiales > Anaplasmataceae > Wolbachia > Wolbachia endosymbiont (group A) of Sympetrum striolatum. The sequence goes on along the minus strand of NZ_OX366342.1, from coordinate 1,125,164 downwards.
TCCTGGACTCCATAACTTCTGGCGCGGCGATCACGTATCAGTCTATGACACAGAGGTAAGATCGGCCATTAAGGAATTGCAAGGTTTTATTGATGCTAGAACTATAATGTCCTTTTGGGAAAAAGCTATAAGCTCAAGATGGAACAAGAATCCAGTATGGATTCATGGTGACTTTGCAAGCGGGAATATCCTAGCGAAAGATGGATGTGTAGATGCTGTAATCGATTTTGGATGTGTGGGTGTCGGCGATCCAGCCTGTGACTTGGTAATTGCCTGGACACTTTTGAACAACGAAAATCGGAGAATCTTCAAGTCACATCTATGTTTAGATCCAGACACGTGGGCCAGAGCAAGCGGCTGGGCTTTATGGAAGGCACTAATTACAATGCGCGACTGGAAGACAACAGAAGTTATGAAACAACAGAAAATTATTAATGAAATTCTAAATGAAGAAGCTTAGTTTAACCAAAGATTTTCAGTCCTATTTTTGCATACCTACCTTTCTTTGCTGTTCTCAAGTGAATTACTCTTAATCTAGCATAACTAACAACTTAAACGAACAACTATTTTCAGCAAACTAAACAATGCCTGTGATAGGTTCTTAATTTGAAAAGACTCCCCGAATCTAATATGTCATTGCTGTAGGCTGCATTTAGTAATATAATCTCATATTAAATAAGACGTTACTTAAGTTTATGCTAGATTCTCCGCTAATTTTGACATCCATTCTTATATTTTTCATTTTTACGTTGTCATTCTTTTTTATAAGAAAGATATTTGGGTCAACAAACAAGAAGATAATAAAATCCTTTAGGAAAATTGTTCAGCAAATAAATGCATTAGAAACAGAAATGCAGAGCTTATCTGATGAGGAGCTTGCTGGTAAAACTCAAGAATTCAAACAGGAATTGAAAAATGGGAAAACGTTAAATGATCTTCTCGTACCTGCATTTGCAGTTGTGCGTGAAGCCTCTCGCAGGTTTCTTAACATGAGGCACTTTGATGTTCAGTTGATTGGTGGAATGGTGCTCCATAACGGCATGATATCAGAAATGAAAACAGGAGAGGGAAAGACACTCGTTGCAACTTTAGCTGCATACCTTAATTCTTTAGAAGGGAAAGGCGTGCACGTCGTAACTGTTAACGACTACCTTGCGAAACGAGACACAGAGTGGATGAGCAAATTATATAATTCTCTTGGGGTTTCTGTTGCGTTTATCACGAATAACTTGACAGACGAAGAGAGAAAAGAGGCTTACAGTGCAGATATCGTGTATTCCACAAATAACGAGCTTGCCTTTGATTACCTGCGAGACAATATGAAATTTTCTCAAGAAGACATGGTTCAGAGAGGCTTTCACTACGGAATAGTTGATGAAGTAGACTCAATACTCATTGATGAAGCTCGCACTCCGCTTATTATTTCTGGCCAGATTGAGGAAAACAATCAGATATATAAGCATATCAATAAAATAGTAACCAAATTAGTTGACTCTGATTATGAGGTGGATGAAAAGGGTAGGGCAGTGTTCCTTACTGAAGATGGTATTTCACGAGTGGAAGAACTACTCAGGTCATACAATCTCATTCCTGAAAATTCCTCGCTCTATGATACTGACAGCATGATAATGACTCATTATATAGACCAAGCATTACGTGCACATAAGCTGTTTACTGCTGATAAAGATTATATAGTAAAGGATGGCAAGGTAGTGATTATTGATGAATTTACTGGGCGTATGATGGAGGGCAGGAGATATTCCGATGGTCTTCATCAGGCACTTGAAGCGAAGGAGAATCTTGAAATTCAGCATGAAAACCAAACTTTAGCATCGGTCACATTTCAGAATTACTTTCGTATGTACAATAAACTTTCCGGAATGACTGGAACAGCAGCAACAGAGGCAGAAGAGTTTCGTGATATATACAGACTAAATGTAGTAAAAATTCCAACCAATGTACCTGTAAAAAGAGTTGATATTGATGATGAAATTTATGGCACAGGAAAAGAAAAATTTAATGCTGTGTTGAAGTTTATAGAAGAATGCCACAAACGCCTTCAACCGGTCCTTGTTGGCACGGTAAGCATCGAAAACTCTGAGAAGCTTTCTGCGCTTTTGCAAAGCCATTCTCTTAAGCATTCAGTATTGAATGCTCGTTATCATGAACAAGAGGCGTACATAATAGCACAAGCTGGAGTGCCAGGTAGTATCACTATAGCAACTAACATGGCAGGACGTGGAACTGATATTCAACTCGGTGGAAACGCTGAAATGATTGCAAAGGTAGAGCTAAAGAAGATAAAAAATGCTGATGAAAGAGAAAAAAAATACCAAGAAATAGTCGAAAGAGTAAAAAAAGATAAGGAAATTGCTATAAAAGCTGGTGGTTTATGCGTGGTTGGAACCGAAAGACATGAAAGCAGGAGAATAGATGATCAATTACGCGGCCGTTCTGGTCGTCAGGGGGATCCTGGACTTTCTAAGTTCTTTTTATCGCTTGAAGATGACCTAATGAGAATATTTGGTTCTGATAGAATGAGAAGCTTTTTACAAAAAGTAGGGTTAAAGAATAACGAAGCTATTCATCATCCATGGATCAATAAGGCACTTGAGAAGGCGCAGAAGAAAGTTGAAGCTAGAAACTATGATGTGCGGAAGTCTTTGCTTAAGTTTGATGACGTAATCAACAACCAACGTAAAGTTATTTTTAAGCAGAGAAACAATATCTTAGGCAACGAAATTAATGATTTACTTGAAGTATATAGCGAAGTAAATGAGAGCATAGTAGAAGGTATAATCCAAAGTGGCTATTATGAGGATTATATTGAAGATATAGTCAAAGAATTCCATACAAAGTATGGAATAACGCTTGATAAAGAAGATTTAGCAAAGTTTTTAAACAAACAAGAAGCTTTGAATTATATAAATGATAAGATACAAGAATTTTTTACTGAGAAAGAAAAATATTTCAACAGTCAGCACACTACAGATTTGTGGAATACGATCGTGAAGCAAATGATGATAATGACACTTGATCATTTATGGAGGGAACACCTTTCAACTTTAGAAAGCTTAAGACAAAGCATAAGCTTACGTGCCATGGGGCAGAAAGATCCACTGAATGAATTTAAACGCGAAGCTTTCTTGATGTTTGAGTCAATGCTTGAAAAATGGAAGGAACTCACCATTCATCGCTTAGCACACTTTAAGTTGGCAGACAACCAAGAGATAGGCAATAGGTTACATTCTGCTAGAAATAGCAGACTTTCCAAAGTCTCAAGAAACGACAAATGTCCTTGCAACTCCGGAAAGAAATACAAGCACTGCCACGGCGCGGTTACTGTGGTAAATTAGTAACTATGGTTGTACAGTTTGTTTATTTCCATCAACATTACTGCAGCTAACCTCACTTAGCTTACTGTTTAATGAATGCTCTGATGACTTATACGCAACCCCATAGGAAATTCTACCAACGATCAGTGCAGATGCCACAGTAATTCCAACTATTGCTAGTGCAGATAATGCAGTAGCGTAAACGAGTCCTAATGGAACTACAACAGCAGATATAACAACCCCAACGGCTCCTGCTTTTGTAGCTTTAGGCCTATGTATACATGATGGGTCTGCACCATAATTTAGCAGAAGTTTTGCCATTTCTGGATATTTACTATGCCAAGCACAACTCAAAGGGGTATATCTATTTTTATTTTGTAGATTGATATTAGCTCCATTTTTTAGTAGAAGTTTCACTGTCTTTATATGCCCGTGCTCAGCAGCATAATGCAAAGGAGTTCTTCCACCTTCATCTTGTAGATTGATATTAGCTCCATTTTTTAGTAGAAGTTTCACTGTCTTTATATGCCCGTGCTCAGCAGCATAATGCAAAGGAGTTCTTTCACCTTCATCTTGTAGATTGATATTAGCTCCATTTTTTAGTAGAAGTTTCACTGTCTTTGTATGCCCGTGTTTGGCAGCATAATGCAAAGGAGTCCCTTTATCTTCATCTTGTGCATTAACGCCTGCTCCTTCTTCTAGCAAAACTTCTACTACTTGTGTATGCCCATGCTGAGCAGAATAATGTAAGGAGGTTTTTTCCCATTCATCTTGTACATTAACATTAGCTCCGTTTTTTGTTAAGTATCTTACTACTTTTTCATAGCCATTTTCAGCTGCTATAAGTAATAAATTGCACTTGAGTATTATAAACGTGTAATTTATATCAAATTCGCTTTTTTTCCACTCATCATATATAAGTTGATTTTCCTGCTGCAGCTTATCTTTAATTCTATCAATTAAATTTTCCTTACTCAGATCTGGACTACTGTTGACTTCTTGTAGTATTAACCTTAATGTCATTTCCTTCTCCAAGATATAAAATTTTATTATGGCATATGAAGTGGATTATGTCAATGAAGAACTAAGAAACTGGTTCTTCTTTTTTTCTATAGCTTTAGGTTTACCTACAATTTGAAAAACAACAAATTCGTCATTCCGCCGCAGTATCTCTAGATCCCGCTAACACGTAGCGGGATGACGAGTTACTTAACGTCATACCGTGATTTATTCACGGTATCTCAACCGCTAACAAAGCGGGATGACAGCAATCCTACGTCATACCGCCGCGGTATCTCTAGATCCCGCTGCGGTATGACTAGACTTTTTGATTTACTCCCACTCAATGGTTGCTGGTGGTTTAGAAGTTAAGTCATAGACAACTCTATTTACTCCGGAAACGTTATTAACAATTATACTGCCAACATTCTGTAAAAAGTCCCAAAACACTAGCGAATGCTGATCCTTATCTTCAAATGGAAATGCATCAGCCGTCATACCATCGGACGATGTTACAGCCCTTAAAGCACAAACATATCCGTATGTACGACCATCTCCCATGACGCCTACAGTTTTTATTGGTAATAATACAGCAAAAGCTTGCCATATCTTATCGTATAGATCGTAATTTTTCATCGTATTAATATATATTTCATCTACTTCTTGCAATATTCGCACCTTTTCTTCATCGACTTCACTTATAATCCTCACTGCAAGTCCGGGTCCAGGAAATGGATGTTGAAATATTATCTCGTCTGAAAGCCCAATTTCTTTTCCAAGTAGCCTTACCTCATCTTTAAAGAGGTAGCGTAAAGGCTCTACTAGCTTCAGGTTCATCTTTTCTGGCAACCCACCAACATTATGGTGAGACTTAATTGTACTAGTGTTGTCTGAGGCATGCCCTGACTCAACTACATCAGAGTAGATGGTACCTTGCATCAAAAAATCCACATCACCTATTTTTTTTGCTTCTTCTTCAAACACTTCAATGAAAGCGTTACCGATAATTTTTCGCTTTTTTTCTGGATCAGTTATTCCCTTTAACCTACTCAAAAATAAATTTGATTTATCAACGTAGTTTATCGGAATTTCTTTCAACATAGCAATGGTCTGGTTCTTGCGTAACAACCCAGTATCGATAAAAATACAGTTCAATTGTTTTCCTATAGCTTTATGTGTGAGAGCCGCTGCAACACTTGAATCAACCCCACCACTTACTGCGGCGATTACTTTTTTCTCTCCTACTACATTTTTGATTTTTTCCTTCTGCTTTTCAATAAACGATTTCATTGTCCAGTCTCTCTCGCAATTTGCAATATCCAAGAAGTTAGAGAGCAATTTACTGCCATTTGTTGTGGGCCTCACTTCAGGATGGAACTGAGTACAGTAAATCTTCCGCTGTTCGTTGACAATTATTGCAATTGTTTGATTTATCACACCTGATGCGATAACAGTAAATCCCTGTGGTATAGTATCAACACTGTCCGCATGGTTCATTAATACATCCACTTCAGAATTAACATCCCAGGTATCCTTTATAATGGGGGATTCTTTTAGTATCTTGATTTTAGTTCTGCCAAACTCCTGTTTGAAACTCTCTTTTACTTTTGCTCCAAAATAATGACAAATGAGTTGCTGTCCATAGCATATTCCAAGTATAGGAACGTTTGTTGCCTTATTAAGTTTTATAATTTCATGTACTACTCTACTTGTTTCAGAACAATCATCATTTACAGATTGTGGTCCTCCAGAGAGAATAAACCCATTGAATTTTGATATTGTTTCAAAACTGATGTTGCTTGGAAATATTTCGCAATACACACCCATTTCCCTGACTTGTCTTGCGATAAGCTGTGTAAATTGTGAACCAAAATCAATAATGGCAATTGCTGACAATTTGCTCCTCCATATTATTTAAAAGTGATATCTGATAATAAAGAAAATAAAGAAGTAAGTAAACTAAGACCTCTTAAAAGCTTTGATGTATGACTTAAACGTTAGCTATGATTTATTTTGAGTTGACAGAAACTTTGCACGGCGGTGACTCAGAGTCCTCAGTTTTTCTTTGGGGTCAAGGCATACTTTAAAAAAATCCCAACCGTTGCAACTTTTACCGGTAATTCTTGTACCAGCCGTAGAAGGAGCACTATATTCTTCCCCATTGTAAATAAACTTTCCCTCATTACTGACTGTAACTTCATACATTTTCTTTTTATATTCTCCAACAAGTGTTCTACCTATAAAAAGAGCTTTAATAACTTTTTGATTTTGCGTTAAGCCATCATCATCAACTTGCACAATTTCTTTAGGTTTATCTATTTTGAGCTCATTTAGTGGCTCATTACCCACCATATTGTTTAATACTTTATTTATTATATATGTTACTGCCTCATCTTTGACTTCTTCTACCCTTTTATCTACATATTTTTCTACTTCACTACGCACATGCCTTTTCAAACTTTCAAGCAAATCCTGTAAGTCGAGTAAAGTTAATTCAGATGTTTCCATAAAAACCCCCAGTTTTATTATCACGTATCAATAATACATCTAGTATACTTAAAATATCTTTAAGAAAGGCGACTCTGACCCTCAGGTAGCTAATGTTAACTACCGATATCGTACGTGAACCAAAATCAATGATGGCAATTGCTGACAACTTACCCCTCCATATTATTTAAAGCAATATCTGATAATAAAGAAAATCATGGGGCAAGTAAACTATAGCTAAAGTGGCTTAGGTTTACCTACAATTTGAAAAACAACAAATTCGTTATTCCGCTACTTGTTAGCGCCGCGGCGGTATGACGTAGGGAAACCTTCTTGGGTTAGCTATATCTGTTTTGCCACTCTGCTGAACGGATACTTTGAAAGTAGATCTATTATAGAATTGATATGAGCCTTATTTTACCCTAATCGTTTATAACCTTTGGCACTACGAAATACCCATGCTCAGGTTTTGTATTGGACAATATCTCTTCTTTAATGTTTTGAGAATTTATAACATCATCGCGTACATGAATGTCCTTGTCTATACTGCCATAACGCATAGGAGAAACACCTTCAGTATTAACTTGTAATAAAGTATCATGTATCCAATCCAGCATTGTCAGTTCTTTGGAGTAGTGATCAATCTCGTCATTTGATAACTTAATCCTTACAAGCTGTGCAATTTTAAGCATTTCTTCCTTGGTAATTGTTATTTTTCTCTTATTTGCAAATTCTATTAGTGAAGTAATAACGTCTTCTGTTGACTTAGCTGGCATCTTTACCTCCTTGGATGAAGTGAGTTAAAATATCTACGACCGAAACAACTTCTATTTTACCAGTTTTTTCAAGTTTGTGAAGTATAGTATCCGTAATCACTAATTTATCTAAAGAAGAGGAAGAAATTTTTTCAACTGCACTTCCTGAAAGCACGCCATGTGTGATGCATGAAATTACGGACTTTGCTCCGCAATTTTTTAAAGCAAGGGCTGCATTACACAATGTTCCACCAGAGTCAACTATATCATCAACAATGACACAATTTTTATTCGCAACTTCTCCTATTATGTTCATTACTTGAGATGTGCCTGCTTTCTCCCTATATTTATCTACTACAATAATCTTATCACTTAACCCTATCTTGTACTTTTCCTCTAAAGTCTTTGCAAAAGCACGTGCTCTGCCAATTGCTCCAACATCAGGTGCAACAATTGCCAAATTTTCCGTGTGTATACAGTCAACAAATGCTTCAAAGCAGTTCAAATTAGTTATCGGTACATCAAAGAATCCTTCAATTTGACTTGAGTGCAAATCAATCACTGCAACACTACTTGCACCTGCAGTTTGAATAAGATTTGCAACTAATTTGGCATTTAAAGCAGATTGCATATCATTGTTCTTGATAATTCTATCTTGTCTGCTATATCCATAATAAGGAATAATTACTACTATCCTTTTGGCTCCTAATCTATTTACTGCATCAATTATAAGCAGAAGCTCCATAAGGTTATCATTCACAGGGGGAGAAAGAGATTGTACTATGTATACTTCTTGATTATATAGATCATTTGCTACTTCTACATTTACCTCGCCATCGGTAAACTTTGATATCCAAGCAGAGGATGGTTGAACATCTAGCCGGTTAACTACTGATTCCCCTAATTCTTTACTAGCATTACCTATTATTATCTTCATAATATACCAATTGAGCTTGTAAGATTATACAGAAATTATGAAATAATTGAAATGTAAGTTTCTTTATCTAGCATTCTTGTCGGCAAATTAGGTACCTCTTGTACAATGACCTGTCATTTTCACGCATTGTTTCAATATACAGACCCAAATTGAAACAACTATACAAAATCCTGCTTATGTTTCAAGATAAATGACTTTAATGAAATATAATTTACCTTACCACTTCGTTTTGATTCTCCAGTTCAACATAGGATAAATTACTCATACATTCTCCTAGTATTTCCTCCTTTTTATCATTATCTAGTCCACTGCTAAACCCCTGACACTTTTTCTCAAGAGCTAAGCGTGTAGCTATCTTACTGTTTCAGACGATAATTCCGGCAACTCATTACGAATCTTTTCCTGCTCTTCCTCAGAGAAATTGCCAAGGTTTTCCCTGGCCATTTCAGAAAATTTTTGAGTAATCGTTTCTTTTATCATTCCACCAACTTCCTGTTTATTTAGTGTAATAACTACCGATGGATGCAAGCCAGATAAAGACTCAACCATTTTATTGTATGTTCCACCTGAAGTAAGTAAAATAGCGAGGTTTAAATGGCATTAAGATCAAAATTATTGGATGAAAAAGTGGTTCACTAATAATGAGAATTGGTATTAGCTATAGAAAACTTGTATAGATTTTTTCTACTTCTGTGATATCATAAGCCTTTAATGATAAAATAAGCAAATATGGATAAGTCAGCGTATGAGATCATAGAACATGAGTATGATGTGGTAGTAGTGGGTGCAGGTGGAGCAGGGCTCAGAGCAACGCTTGGGATGGCTGCAACTAATTTTTCAGTTGCCTGCATTTCTAAAATTTTCCCTACACGAAGTCATACAGTTGCAGCACAAGGCGGAATTAGTGCAGCTTTAGGTAATATTGGTGAAGACGATTGGCGCTGGCATGCATATGACACAATAAAAGGTTCAGACTGGCTTGGTGATCAAGATGCAATAGAATATATGTGTAAAAACGCTGCTAAAGCTGTTATTGAACTTGAAAATTTTGGCGTACCTTTTTCTCGTACAGAAGATGGCAAAATATACCAGCGCTCTTTTGGTGGAATGACAACTCACTTTGGTAAAGGAAAATCAGCGCAGCGCACTTGTGCAGCGGCAGATAAAACTGGGCACGCAATCCTTCACACTCTATATCAGCAGTGTCTTAAATTCAACGCTGAATTTTTTGTTGAATACTTTGTGATTGATTTAATTATGGATAGCGAAACCGGAGCATGCTGCGGAGTTCTTGCTTGGTCGCTATGCGACGGCACATTACATAGATTTCGCGCACATTCGGTGGTGCTAGCAACAGGTGGATATGGACGTGTTTATTTCTCTGCAACAAGTGCGCATACCTGCACAGGTGATGGTAATGGCATGGTGGTGAGAGCTGGGTTACCACTTGAAGATATGGAATTTGTACAATTTCATCCAACAGGAATATATGGCTCAGGGTGCTTGATGACAGAAGGGTGCCGTGGAGAAGGGGGGTACCTCGTTAATTCTCAGGGCGAAAAGTTTATGGAACGTTACGCACCAAAAGCAAAAGATTTAGCTTCCCGTGATGTGGTAAGTCGTGCAATAACAATTGAAATTAGAGAGGGAAGGGGAGTTGGACCGAAAAAAGATCACATGTATTTAACTATAGCGCATCTTGATCCGGAAGTAATAAAACTCAGATTGCCGGGCATCAGCGAAACCGCAAGAACTTTTGCTGGAGTTGATGTCACTAAAGATCCAATACCTGTTATTCCAACTGTTCACTACAACATGGGCGGCATTCCAACCAATTATCATGGAGAAGTGATCACGCTGAAGCAAGGTAAGGAAGAAGTGGTAGATGGACTATTTGCAATTGGAGAAGCTGCATGTGTCTCTGTGCACGGTGCAAATCGACTTGGTTCTAACTCACTTCTTGATCTTGTGGTTTTTGGTAGAGCTGCAGCGCTCAGAGCAAAAGAGAAACTAAAATCCGGTACACCACATAAAAAATTGAGCTCAGATTGTACAGATTGGATAATAGATAGGTTTAATAAAATGCGATTTGCTTCTGGGAAGCTCAAAGTAGCAAAAATACGCAGCGAAATGCAGAACACTATGCAAAAGTACGCATCAGTGTTCCGTGTTGCTGAAGTTTTAGAAGAAGGTAAAAAAGCTATAAAAAAGGTAGCAAAAATGATTCCTGATGTTTCACTTGAGGATCGCAGTATGATATGGAACAGTGATTTAGTTGAAGCACTGGAGCTTGCTAACATGATCCCACAAGCGGTTATTACCATGGAATGCGCAGCCAATCGAGAGGAGAGTAGAGGTGCTCATGCTCGTGAAGATTTTCCTGAGCGTGATGATAAAAACTGGATGAAACACACCATAGCGTGGCTTGAAGAAAAGAAAGGTCAAATTAACGTAAAAATTGATTATAAAAAAGTGGCTGAAAAAACTCTGAGCGATGAAATTGACTTCATCGCTCCGGAAAAGAGGGTATACTAGTTATATTGTTAACCCATCTGCGGGAGATTTTGTTGATGTATCTTTCATTTCACTTTTTGGATTTCTTGCACGCTTTGTCTGTCGTTCATTGTCAGTAGAGTTCTTTGTTTTATTAGTTAGTTTTTCAAAACATTTCTTAACACCACTAAACCCTAAAGTGAGAGCAAGACATGTAGCTATAGCAATAGCTGCGAGGAATAAAGCGGCAAGGGCCCCAATGTAACCCTGAGAGACACCATATGCTACAGCTGAAATGAAAATAACCGTTGTTATGGATATTAATGTTTGACGGGTTCTCTTTGCTGGATCTATGTACTTTCCAGCAGCAGATACTGCTTTTCCTGTAGTAGATGCTGTTTTTTCTATAAAAGAACCTGCTTTTTCAATGCCAGACTGACATTTTTTTGAAGCAGTTTTACAGTGGTATTTTTCCTCGAGTTTCTCCTTTAGCTCTCTAACCTTTTTTTGTGCTTCTTGTGTAATTCTTGGATATTCTTTTAAATTAAGTAAAGTTAGATAATACTTTTTAGTATCAAATGTTTGACCTTCCAACTCTAGAGAACAGGGATCAGCGCCCATTTCTAGCAGCATTGCACAAAACTTTGTTGTATTGCCACAACTAACTGTTGAATCAAAAATTGTTCCTTGCTTTAGATATTCAATTTTTTCTTTCCTTGCTTTTGTTTTTAGCACCGCTTGTAGAGGCGTGTCTTCTTTCTGGTTGGTAGCATTCATAGCTTCTCTCAATTTATCTTGAGATATCACTTCTTTTTCTACTAAATTCAAAATCAACTCCAAATATGCAACTTTTTGCTCTCCTTTAAGTAAAGCAATATGATGTAAAGCATTGTTGCCATTTGTGTCTTTCAGGCTAATATCCGCCCCTTTCTGTAGTAACTCCTCAAAAAGTTTTTTATCATTATTTTCAATTGCTGAATGTAATGGATTACTATCTGGAGTATTTATGGTATACCCTATAATTTCTTTAATTTTTGTTTCTGTATTGGTTTTTATTTCTGGTTCTAATTCAGACTTCTTTACTGACTCTGCCAATTTTTCTAAGAAGTTAAGATAATATATTTTTTGTTTTTCGCTTAACTCCTGTAATTCTTCTTTAGACAACTGCAAATCATCAATATTTGCTCCTAATTTGAGCAATTGTATATCAGATACTATTGTATTGTCGTAGTGTGGTATAAGTTTTTTAAAAGGTGTTAAAGTTTTTCTAGGTGTAGTCTCAAAACTATGTTTTTCTTTTGTTACTTTACTAAGTAACAATGCTTGCAGTGGTGTTTGACCGTTGCCATTTTTATCGTTTACAGCTTTTTCAAGTTGTGCTTTAAGTTGCTCTTTTCCTTCCTCTTTTCCTTCCTTCTTACTCACATCTAGTACTGTATTTAAAAAATCAAACTTTTGTTTTTTCTCTAATTGTGTAACTATTAGGTGTAAAATATTATTTTCCTTTTCATCTTTTGCACTGCTAATATCCTTACAACCTTTCAGATATTCTTCAAATTTCTTGCGATTTCCATTTTTAATTGCTTTGAATATTGGCTGTTCCTCATCAGTATATTGAACATTGCTGTTCTTTATCCCGTTGGTTTTCTCCACTTCTTGGTTTTCATTTGCTGTGTAGGAAATTGGTATACCCGAAATGTGGTCTTTCTCATCAGCAGGATCATCTTCAGCTTCGCTACTGTTGCCGCTTTCGATTCCACTGTCTCCATTGTCAATCGTCATCCCGTTGTCTTTCTCTCTACTCCTTGCCCTTCACTTATTGTGTTAGCACTACTGATTGAATGCTTCTTACTAGCGTTATGATCATCTTCAGCATCGCTACTGTTGCCGCTTTCGGTTTCACTCTCCATACTCCCTCTACGACCAATTTCATTTTGATCAACGTTATCAGGATGATCTTTTTTGCTGCTCTTGTTAATAGCTTCTGAAATTACTTGTTCTATTTCCTCTTTTTTTGTTGGGTCTAGTTTTTTTTGACTGTTTGATTTCTTTTTTCAATGCTGGAAGGAAGTGTTGAGTATAATACTTATAATATTTTTCTTGTTCTTCAGGTGATTCTCCTAATTTGGTTAACACTTCGGTTAATATCTTAGGACTAGCCCCTTCCTTGAACAATCCCTTGCATTTGTTGAGAGTCTTGTCTTTCCCAACTTCTGGGTGTAGGTGTTTGTGCTTTCCTTTTGTTACTTTTTTCGTTATAATGCTCAATAATTCATTGTTGTGTACTAACTCACTAGATGTAGAATTTTCTTTTGTCATACCAAAGCCTCACTAAAAACTAACTATTTGTGTATCTTTGTAGTTGTAAGTGTTAACAATTTGAGATTGAGAACTAACAACTAAAAAGCTAGATTTAAATTTTAAAATGTTGTATATGTAATTGAAATACAGGCAGAAGAGCGTTTCTGCTAGTATCATAGTTAAACCTCACTTCAACGATTATCTACTATTTTAAATGTTTAGTTTTAAGAAAGGATAAATATTGGTATATAGCTAAAGTGAACAGGTGCAAAATGTGCTATACCGCGGCGCTAACGAGTAGCGGAATGACGGCATATCAAATTGTAGCTAGCTATAGAACGTTCCCTACTAGCTTATTCATGAATTGACGTAGTATTGATACATCGCTCATTTTAGTAGCTGGGTTTTCTGTATATTCTGATTGACTTGATGATTTTTGTACCTCTTGCTCTTCTAAATCGTTGGACTTATTTTCTATATCCTTAACAGAGTTATTGCATTGTGTATCATTTTTTGGTGCGTTATCTTGAAGTGTAAGTTGCTTTTCTTCAGTAAACTTTCCTTTAATTTTTCCAAATCCTTCATAAATATTTTCTAAATTCAAGTAAATAAGATAACAAACTCCAATAACTGCTATAATAGATGAGGCAGTTGCAATTGTAATACTTCCTTGAGAAGCGCTGAATATTACCGCACAGGCTAAAGCAGTAAATACAAGCGTTGTCACTACTTTACAAACAACATTATTGACATACTTCACAATATCGCGTGCTTTTAACTTCTTGCCAAAATTGCACTTCAGTTCAGTTCTCATATCATCTGGAATAAGCGCTCTACCCATTGATTTCTCTATTCCTTTTATAATTTTATAATACTCTTTGCTCCATAATCTTTCGGGTAGTATTAACTGCTTTGGGTCAACACCATTTTGCACTAATTTTACACAAAACTTGATCGTGTTATCACGGCTCTTAGGATTGACCAAATTATGTTTATCTTTTGTCGTCTTAGTAATTAGCGCTACTTGTAGTGGTGTGCGTTCTTTTTCGTTAGTGGCGTTTGCAGCTTTACTAAATTTCTCTTTTTCCACCGAATTTAAAATCAACTCTAAACATGTAACTTTTTGTTCTCCTTTGAATGAAGCAATATAGTGCAGAGCATTTTTTTCATCTTTATCTTGCACGGTAATATCTGCACCGTTTTGTAAAAATAACTCTAAGGCTTTATATCTATTTGTTTTTTCAAATTTCTTAAGTGATCGGTTCTCACTCTTCTCTTGTATGCGCTGGAGTACCAGATGGAGCGGTGTTTGCCCTTCTTTTTTATCATTTACAGCTTTTATAAATTGTTCTTTTTGGCTTGCTTCTAGCAATATATGGAGAAGTTTAAGTTTTTGTTTTGTTTCAGGTTTAACAATCAAGTGTAAAGCATTATTATCATCTGTGTCTTTAAGGCTAATATCTGCCCCTTTTTGCAATAGTTCTTTAAAAAGTTCTTTATCATTATTTTTAATTGCTAAATGTAATTGATAATTATCATTACTATCTGGAGTATTTATGGTACGTGGTATAATTTCTTTAATTTTTGCTTCTGTATTGATTTTTATTTCTGGCTTTAATTTAGATTTCTTTCCTTGCTCTGCTAATTTTTCTAAGAAATTACGATAGTATGTCTTTTGCTCTTCTTTTAAGCCTTGTAATTCTTTTGTAGATAATCCTAAATTATCAGAGCTGGCTCCATGCTCTAACAATTTTGTAAGAAACTTAAGTGTGTTATCATTATTTTGGATCGTATGAGACTCATGTTTTTCTTTTGTTATCTTGTTAATTAGTGCCACCTGAAGAGCGTCCTGATTTTCACTATTAATGAGTTGTGCTAAATCTTCCTTGGTGACCGTTTTTATTAGGATACCCAGAAACTTGCATTTCTGTTTCTTTTCGAGCGATGCAATAAGGTGTAAAATATTATTTCCTTTTTCATCTTTTATGCTGCTAATATCCGTACAATCTTTTAGATATTTTCTAAATTTCCTGTTATTTCCATTTTTGATCGCTTTTAGTAATTGAACATTATTATTCGTTATTCCGTTGCTTATTTCTACTTCATGATCATCTTCAACATCGCTACCGTAGCCACTCTCTGTTTCACTGTCCCTACGATCATTTTGGTTGTGGGTAAAACAATATTTGCTATTATAAGTAATTTCTGAAATTGCTTGCTTTACTTGCTCTTTTGTTTCATTTGGTGTTTTTTTCGATCGTTCTATTACTTCATCTAGCACTGGAAGGAAGCATTGGACATAATACCTATAATATTTTTCTTGTTCTCTAAGTGATTCTTCTAATTTAGTTAATACTTCAGAGCTAGCACCTTCCTCAAATAACCTTTTGCACTTCTTGAGGGTTCCATCTTGACCTCTTGGTTTTTCACGCTTGTGTTTTTCTTTTTTTACCTTTCTCTCTATAGTGCCATACAATTGCTCGTCTTTTCTATCCTGCTCTCGCTTTTTATTTTTATCTATGCATTCGTCTAACTTATCTGCATTAGTAGCTAGTGCGCTTAGATCTATACCCATACTAAAACCCCAATATTAAAAGCTATTTAAGTTGTCAGCACTAAACTAACAACCAAGAAGTTTGACTTTTAAATTGAGCTAAACGTTGTATATGTGATCAAAATATAGGTGGAAAGGCAGAAAACTAGTTTCTATTAGAAAATCTGTTATCATAGTCAAATCCTCACTTGAACAGTTGTCTACTATTTTAACCATTTAATCTTAAAAAATAATAAATATAGCTAAAGTGAGTAACTGCAAAACGTGCTACTGGCTAAAATATAGCTAAACTGACTTACGACAATTTGAAAAACCGTCATTCCGCTACTCGTTAGCGCCGCGGCGGTATGACGGTCCGCTACGTGTTAGCGGAATCTATGCTGAGATACCGCGGCGGTATGACGGTTCGCGGCGGTATAGCTATAGGATAAGAAACTATAGCTGCAGATCGATGCTTTTATAAATCTTCCAGACTTGGTTTTTCTTTTAGTTTTTTAAGTCTTTCTTTATTTAGTATGGAGCTTATCTCTTCTACACTTTTATCAATATCATCATTGATTATTACATAATCATATTTATCACGTTTGCTTATCTCTTTTTGAGCTTCGGCTAATCTGCGCTCTATTTCATCCGCACTGTTGCTATTACGCTTTTGCAGGCGTAACCTCAGCTCTTCCATTGAAGGGGGAAGTATAAAAACACTTACAACTTTTTTTCTCATGAGCTTGAATAAGTGAAATGCCCCTTGCCAGTCTATGCTTAGTAAAACGCTTATTCCACTGCTTAAGTTTTGCTCTATAAAATCTCTTGGTATACCATAAAAATTCTCAAAAACTTTGGCGTATTCAAGCATCTGACCAGCTTCGCATAACTCGTGAAATTTTTCTTCGGTAACGAAAAAATAGTCTTTTCCATTTATTTCGCCAGAGCGAGGCTTGCGCGTAGTCGTAGAAACAGACCTAACTAAATTAGTTGATCGCTCAAGTAATTTTTCTGATATAGTAGTTTTTCCAGCTCCAGAAGGAGAGGATAGAACCAATAATATGCCCTCACTTTTTATGGTCATTTTTCTTTGCATTTTTTAACATGGCGCTTTTTGGATCAGAGTTTAAAAAGCTAGAACCTTCTAAATTAGAATTTGATAAGTTGGTGCCAATGAGAGAAGAGTTATCAAAGACAGTATAGCGCAAATCGGTTTTTTCAAGATTTGCCTTATTCAAATTAACGTTTACAAACTTTGCTCTACTCAATGTTGAATTAGAAAAATCAGCATTTTCTAAATTCATATTCTTAAATTCAAAGTAAGAATAATTTACATTAAATTTTTCACCCTGTGATATTTTCTCTTGCAAATCTCCAATTGAAGTTATAGCATTTTCTAACCCTGCAAGTTTTTTCTGCCCTTGATTGTCAATCAAAATTGAATTATCAAACTTGCAATCTGTTAAATGAGCATCAGCAACTGAACTTTTATATATGCTTGAAGAGTGAAAAGACATATCACTAATTGTTGAATTGCTCAAATTGCTAAGAAAAAAGCTAGTTTTCCTAAAGGCATTAGCGTGAAGCAAAGAAGATCTGAAATCGCTTTCAATAAAATTTGAATTAGTTACTTTTAAATTGGACCAGCTCGAATTATCAGCTAATAAATTAAAGAATGTTGAATTTTCTATTTCACTGGAATCAATATTATGGTGAAAAAGTGTACTGTTATAAACTTGAGAGTCTTGGATTTTTATCTTATACATTGAAGTTGTAGAAAGGTCTGAATCTTCTATCTTCGCAGAGGTGAATAGTGAATGGTCAAAAAATGAGCCATTCATGTTAGAATTCGCAACTTTAGTATTATGAAACTTTCCGTGACGAATGTCAGCATTAGAGACATTAACTTGATGCAGTTCACTAAAACTAAAATCAATATTGGATAAATCAGCATCCTGAAGACTTGCTCCAGAAACATATACATGTTTTATCTTGGAACCATTTAGTATAGATTGAACAAAACTTGAATTATCGTCATTCACATAGGAAATTTGTGTGTTGCTTAAATTAGCTTCGTCGAAGTTACTGTTAATTATGATAGAAGAATTAAGGCAGGCATCGGAAAGATTGCTACCTGTAAAGTCTGATTCTTTTAACTCTGCAACATATATGTTAGCATTTTTTAATGAAGAAAATTGTATCTTTAATTTATATGCATCCACTCCAAAGAAACTTGCATTATCAAGGTTATTTTTCTGCATAACAGTATCGTTTATTTCACTATCATTAAAATTTACGTAGCTAACATTCGAGTTTGATAAGTTGGAGAGATTCATTTGCACATTCGAGAAATTAGTATGCAAACCAATTACGTTGTGCATACTTACTTTTTTGAGATCGGAACTGATAAAATCAGCATAACTAACATGAGACTGATCAAATACGATATCTGTTAAGTTTGCAGAAACAAATTTTGTAAAACTCAAATTTGTACCTTTTATTTTAATGCCACGTAAATTAGCATTGGAGAAATTAGCACCACGTAAATCAACATCAATGAAAGACACGTCGGATAAATCGGTGTTAGAAAAATCAGCACCAATCAGACTTACTCCATCAAAAACAGATCCACTTAGGTACAATTGGCTAAAATTAGCTCCATTTAAGTTAGAGCCAAAACCTTTCTTAAAATCTTCTGGCACGCCCTCTTTGTGGCACTGCACCAAAAATTCAGCAAAGTCTTTTTTACTGTAAGATACGTATTTTGCATCATGTAGAGCGTTTAAAAAATCACTAATCTGATTTTTTTCATCATTTGTTTCGTTTCCATAACATAAATGACCAACTAAAATTAATATCAAAAATCTAATCATCTTGCTTATCGCACTGCGACTCATTGTTTTCTTTCGTTTTCACAGCCCAATCGTAAATTGCTGAGCTTTCTTTATTGTCTATTTTTCTATCCTCCAAAAGGTGTGGCATCATTTCGGCAATCGCATTTATTATATTGATCTGCTTTTTTTCGATTGCTATATCAATTGGGGATTGAAAATTATTATTAACTACTCTAAGATCAGCGCCTTGTAATAAGAGAAAGCGCACTATGTCTACCTCACCTTGTTTAACTGAATAAATGAGAGGAGTATCACCCAATTTATTTCTAAACCTTAGTATCTCTTGAGTTGTTAATCCAATTTTTTCTAGCTTACTCATTATTCCTCTTAAGCAAGGTAAGTTATTTTTCTTAATACAGTAAAAAAATTGCTTACTGTAATCATCAATAAATACAGTTGTAGGAAGATGCTCATTAAGGCTATCATATTGTCGTTTATATATTGACTTGCTTTGTATATCTTTATGACCCCATTCTTTTATTGGTTCTCTGTTTAGCTTTGTCCATTTTTGTAAATTTTTCTTTTCACTTTGCTCTTCTTCATCTTTTTTAGTTATAGGTTTTACTCTATTGCGGTCCTTAGAATTATTGTTTGTTTCTTTCACTTTTTTTTCTTCAAACTGATTCTCTACTTTTTCTTTTTTTCCCTCTAATAATTGACTCGCATCACTTTTTGAAAGTTCATTATCTTTTATATCAATCTTCTGATCAGCTTGTAGATTTTTTTGCGGGTCAGTTGTATTCTCATTTAAATCAGCACTTAAAGGCAAAGGCTCTGGTTTCAAATCTTTATTCACTTCTTTATTGGCCAAATTTGGTAAATTTCGAGCAAATTCGCCTGTACTTTCTTCTAGCTGTTCATTTGGCAAACCTTTATCAATCCTTTCACCTTCACTTATAGTTTTTTCAACCACAGAAGCTTTATTCTCGTTGTGTTGCAGCTTCTCTTTATCGGTTACTCTTTTGCTCTCAGCCTCTTGTGTTTGTTTAGCATCGACGTTGCTTTTCAACTCATCTTTTTGATTTGTCCTATCTTGCTTCCTTACACCTACATTTTCGTTTTTATGAACTGATTCAATTTTCTTTTCTTCAAATTGCTCTACAGCAAATAGGCTCAGTGATCCAAATACAACAACTAATAATACAAAGTATAAAATACTCTTCATAAATATTCCAAGCATAAGCTTAATTAAGATGATACTATAATCAAATGATTAATCTACAGTAAAAAATGCCTTAGGATTTAATTTATAAAAAAACAATAGATTTTTTGTATCTGTTCAGGGGCATCGCAAATATTGAAGCAAAGTGGTCAGTGCTTACTGTACGAACATTGTGATTTGAGAGCAATCTCCGCTAGGGAGGATGTCATCCCAGTGCCCTGACTACTTGGATCCAGGAATTTTGATTAGAGATTAAGTTGGTGAGTATAAAAGTAGCTAACCTTATGTTAAAACACAATATTTTTGGTGAGGGGTTGTATTAAAAGCTGGATTCCAGTGTCGAGCACTGCCGTCATAAAGGAACCAGTGTCAGCTACTTGCATGACACCCTGACAACCGTCATCCCGCTACTTGTTAGCGGGATCTATGCTAAGAGATACCGCGAATGAATCGCGGTATGACGTAGGACTGCTGTCATTCCAGTCTGGAATCTAGTCTTTACTGGGGAGAAGAAACTCTCCTTCTACAGTGTATCCGTTTAGGGGAGGTATCTGTTCAGATGCATGGCTAATGTACAAATATTGAAACAAAAATTCCAGTGCTCCCTTTCTTGTCATCCCAGTGCCCAGACACTGGGATCCAGAAAACTTAACTTTAAATAAGTGGCTGCATAATAAACTACACATTAAACCTAAAGTGCATTATATCACCATCTTGTACGATATAATCTCTGCCTTCAAAGCGAATTTTTCCTGCGTCTTTGCAAGCTGATTCACTTCCATACTTTATGTAGTCTGCAAAGCTTATAGTTTCTGCTTTTATGAAGCCTTTCTCAAAATCAGTGTGGATTACACCTGCTGCCTTATCAGCTGTTGATCCTATTTTTACTGGCCATGCCCGTGCTTCTTTGGGGCCCACAGTAAAGAAAGTTATCATACTCAGCACTTCATACATAATACGCGCTACCCCATCAAGGCCTGATTCTTGTAAGCCAAATTCTGATAAAAAACTCTGTTTTTCCTCTTCACTATCAAGATTTGCAATATCTGCTTCAAGTTTTGCTGAAATGCAATAAAATTTGCTTTTATTTTCCTCCGCCATTCTCTCTACCTTTCTAGATAATTCATTGCCAGTTATAACATTTGTATCTTCAACATTGCAAACGTACATAACGGGCTTTGTTGTGAGCAATTGAAGCGACTTCATCTCGGCTTCGTCCATGTTTTCCAAACTTCTTGCAGGTTTACCGAGTTTTAAAGTAGCTAATACCTCTTGCATTAATTCAAGTTGTCTCTTTAGCTCTTTATCACCTTGTTTTGCTTTCTTTTCCAATTGAGGAAGCCTTTTTTCTATGCTGTCAATATCAGCTAGGATTAATTCCATTTCCACCACTTCAGCATCTGATATTGGATCTATTTTACTGTGTACATGGCTGATATCGTCATCCGTAAAGCACCTGAGCAGATGCACGATGGCATCAACTTCTCTGATATGGCTTAAAAATTTATTGCCGAGTCCTTCACCTTTGCTTGCGCCCTTTACAAGACCTGCAATATCCACAACTTCTAATTGATTATAAATTATCTTCTCTGAACCGGCAATTGCTGCGATTTGTTTCAAACGCTGATCTTTTATCGAAATCTTGCCTATATTTGGCTCGATTGTGCAAAAAGGATAATTTGCAGCTTCGGCTGCACTTGACTCTGTAAGTGCATTAAATAAGGTTGATTTTCCTATGTTTGGTAACCCAACTATACCACAGTTAAAGCTCATATTTGCTATTTAAAGCCATAATTATTGCACAATTTAAGAATTTCTGCTATACTTAATTAGTTACTTATTGACAGTTTTGTTGGTATAGTAATATATAGCTTAAATTAAGGTAAAAATTATGCTTCAATCTAGGGAACGGAAATTACCAACTAATAGCCAAGTAGTTAAGTATAATACTGCGGGCGATGGCAATTGTTTTTTTCATGCTGTGTTTGGTGATAATAGCTCTGGTCCATATAAAGCTGAAAGAGCGCAAGATATGAGAATGGAATGGCACAAATTTTTAAGTCAGTTTGAGTCATTGGATGATGCAAGTATGCCAGCTCCTTTAAGAGATCATCTAGAAAATGTTTTTAATATGTTTTTAAACAAGCCAGGGGATTTAACTGGTAAGTCTGATAGAATAAAGGAGTTGGTTGAGCAAACAAATAGGAAAATTAAAAATGCTGAAGGTAATGTGAAGAGGTTAGTAAGTAAAGCTGTTAGCAAATTTAATATATCGCATGATCAAGCTATGCGTGATTTAAGAGAATATGCAGAGGCCCTTGGTGAAAATGAGTACGATGTCCAATATAACAGTGAATTTATTACACGCTCATTTCTTGACAAACCTGAACTCTATCAAGCCTATCTAGAAGCAATAGAAAGTAAAAGTTATTTTCCTTTCATTGGAGAAATTAGTATGTTAGCTTCTTTAGCTAACATTGAAATTAATGTCTACTACAAAGATAATAATAGCGAGGAGCAAAAAAAGTTTGAGCCAGATCCACAAATGATAAATAATGATGATCAGTTAAATCAGGTATTTAATCGTGAGAGTTATAAATTAAATGACGAGTTATGGTGTAGTAAAGAGCGAGAAACAATATATCTTGGAGGGAATCATTACTCTAGAGCTGAAATTGTAACTCAAGAATTAATAAGACAGCAGCAAGAGCAAGAAGACTTTCTATTAGCAAAAAAACTTCAGGTAGATGAGATCTTGGAATATTGTAACGTTTCAAAGGATATCTCTGAGAGAGCAAAGGTTGAGAAGAGATTTGATGAGTTATTGGCAGAAAAATGCTGATAGAAAAATTGATGTTGTTGTAGGGCAGTGCGTTAGTGATATAAAGCAATACATAGAGCGCTCTGAAGAGCAAGACTCTTTGAACCCATCGTGTGGTATTGAAGAAACAAGGGTGGAAAAAGCATTTCATCATCAGCAACCAATACTTGTAAAGTAAATTTTCATAGCCCTGTATATTTTTATATAGGGCTTTTGCAAGCATTTCATATAATATGAACTTGCAGTACATACTAACCTAAATGCAAGTTGACCATGAAACTAGTTTAATCATCGATGCCATAGAGAAATTTGGTGGTGAGGCTAGGCTTGTCGGCGGGTGTATGAGAGACTCAATTTTGCAGCGTGATGTCCATGATATTGATCTCGCTACCAATTTGCTTCCTGATCAGGTGATGAAAGCGCTAAAACTCCGTAATATAAAAACTATTCCAACTGGCTTAAAACATGGAACTATAACTGCGATCTTAAATCAGAGGTCTTTTGAAATTACAACATTAAGGCATGATGTGAAATGTGATGGCAGGCATGCGAAAGTAGAATTTACTAATAATTGGCAAGCTGATGCTTCAAGGCGTGACTTTACATTTAACGCTCTATATGCAGATAAGCATGGCCATATATATGATTACTTTGGTGGTATAGAGGACTTAAAGGCGCGAAGGTTAAACTTTATAGGCAACGCTGAAGATAGAATTGAAGAAGACTATCTACGTATTTTAAGAGCATTTCGTTTTCATGCAAAAATATGTGTCGGAGATTTGAGTGATGAAATACTAAGCGTATGCAAAAAGCATTCGCATATGATCCAAAACCTCTCTGGAGAGAGAATAAGAGATGAAATACTTAAATTGCTGGAGTGCAATGATCCTTTTCCAACACTTAAGAGCATGCAAGAATCTGATGTTTTGCAAAAGATTATCCCAAAAGAAGTAAAATGCGAAATTCTGTCTTCGTCACTTCTTTTCGGCACTGATGCACTAGTAAAATTAGCGTTACTCCTTAGGACCACCAAAAATGACAGGCTAAGTCTTGGAGAATATGTAAGCAAATTTTTACGTCTTTCAAACAAGCAAAAGAAAAAGCTGCTATTTTTACTATCCAACGATATCAAAACAGAACTTTCAGAAAAAGAGCAAAAAAAATACATATCTTTATTTGGTAGAGAATTATATTGTGATTTAGTAAAAATTTGTGGTGTTGAGTCTGGAGAAAATGTTGATAAATACATTTCGTTTGCTAATACATTCAATATTCCAAAATTTCCTTTATCTGGCGATGATTTAATAAGTATAGGTCACCAGCCAGGAAAAAGTTTAGGTAGGAGCTTGGAATTGCTAAAACAACATTGGGAAGACAGCTCCTACACTTTAACAAAAGAGGAGCTGGTGCTTTATGCTAAGAGCCTACTCTAACTGCTTTCCAACTGTTCAATGAATGTATGCTTGCAATATTAGTGTGACTCATCGAGGAATTAGGTGTGTATTCTTTTTTAGCTTTTTCTGTTAATTGGTATTCGTTTACTCCTCCTTGAGTTTGATTACACATTTTCTGATCTAGAGATAAAAATTTATCTCTTATACTTGGTGTCAGTTGTAACTCTTGAATCTTATTTGAAAAACATTTCATTTTAGCCTCTGTTAATTTTCCTGTAACAATTTCTTTAAGTAATTCTCCTGAGTCGTTATTATTATTATTCTTGCTATTAAAGCTGTGCAAGATAGAGTCTACAATCTTATTTACCCCTTCTTGTTTGTTAAATTCTAATTTTTTTACACATTTTACAACAGAAGATGACAACTTGGCTTTTAACGTGCCATCTCGTGGTTCTTTACCTACATTTTCTCCAATGTTACAATGTTTGTTGACAACTTCTTTAACCTTGGCTTCTATGATCTCCCTTGCGGATTGTTTTAAATTACTTTCTAATAATTTAAGTAATTCTTTACTTTCAAATTTTCCACTATTTTTATTTGATAGAGATTTTATGGTTTCATCAAGTACGTTATGGCAAAAGTGCTTTTCTTTAAATTCAGGAAAACCTTTTTTTAACTCCTCGTTTTTCCTAGATAAAAAGTCATCAAGATTCTTATCCCTAAAAAGCTTATAGAAAACCTTTGAAACGTTTGACTGAGTTGATTTCATAGAATAATTAGGGAGTGTTAAATAAACTGTGTCAAACCGAAAAAAAAGTAATAAATTGATATAAAAAAATGGAGGTTTGACAATGAGTCAGAAAGTAGTAAACAGAACTACCGGTTTGGTAGATTATAAAGAATTAGAAACAAATATCCTGTCGTCTATACGAGAAGGAAGACCGTTGACAGGAAGAGATGGAGCATTAACACCGTTTATAAAAAAGTTGCTGGAGGTAAGCCTGGAAGGTGAAATAGAAAACCACTTGTCGGCTGAAAGCGAAGAGAATAATCGAAGAAATGGGAGGAATGCAAAGACTTTACGTACAAGCGCAGGGTCATTTGAGCTTTTGACGCCAAATAGATAGGGAAGGAAGTTTCGAACCACAAATAGTCAAAAAAAGGCAAACAAACTTACATCCAGAGCTTGAAACGAAGATTTTGAGCACATTTGCCAGTGGTATGGGCTATAGAGATATAGTGTCACATGTTGAGGAAATTTATGATCACAAAATATCGGCGGCAGAGATATCAAGTATTACTGACAAATTGCTACCAGTAATCAACGAATGGCGTAGTCGCCCGCTGCAGTCTGTATATCCGATAGTTTTCATGGTTTTTTAAAGTCAAAGAGGACGGGCATTGCGTAAGTAAATGCATGTATAACATATTAGGCATAGATCAAAATGGCAAAAAAGAAGTATTAGGTTTTTATTTGGCTGAAAGTGAAGGAGCTAACTTCTGGTTGGGAGTGCTAAATGACCTCAAAGAAAGAGGAGTAGAAGATATCCTTATTGCCTGCGTTGATGGGCTGAAAAGCTTTCCTGCAGCTATAAACAGTGTCTTTCCTAATGCGGAAGTGCAGATGTGTATAGTGCATCAGATACGCAACTCACTGAAGTATGTGGCCAGTAAAGATGCGAAGAGTTTTTTGAGCGATTTAAAGAAGGTATATCAAGCTTCAAGCAAGGAAATTGCCGAGAATTATCTGTTGGAATTGGATGAAAAATGGGGCACAAAGTACCCTATGGTTATAAAATCTTGGCAGAATAATTGGGAAAACTTGTCTGGTTATTTTAAGTATTCTGGTCCAGTTAGGAGGATAATCTACACCACCAATCCCATAGAGGGGCTACATAGGCAAATTAGGAAATTCACTAAGACCAAAGGCTCATTTACCAGCATAAATGCCTTGTATAAGCAGGTATATTGTGCTATAAAGAAGGCAGAGGAAAAGTGGACGATGCCTGTACATGATTGGGCATTAACTATCTCTCAACTTGATGTTTTCTTTCCTGGCAGATTGAAAATTGAGTTGAACTAAAAATGCGGTTTGACACAGTTTATTTAACACTCCCAATAATTAAGTGATTTTTTAGTAGATGCTGGCTTTAAGCTTATTATACTTGATCCTTGAGCTTTTGTCTGTTCTTGTGTATCTTTCTCTGTTAACTTCCCATTTTGTTGTTCATCTTCAGCTGTTGAATTTTCAACTTGCTGTATTTTCAACTCGTAATTTTCTCCAAGTGTGTCTGTATGCGCTTTAACAGATGACATTGCAACACTTCTTACTTTTTCTAATTCTACATTCAGATGTTCAACTTGCTCTTGTAACTTTTTATTATCCCCTTGTGAAGACTCTAATTTTCTCTCCAATTCTGCCTTTAGTCTTTCTATTTCTTCAGCTTTATTTCCTTCTAAGATCTGCTTTTCTTCTTCAGTAGCGTTTAGCTGACTGATTAAAATTTTTAATTTATCTTCTAAGTCAACTTTTTTTCCCTGTAGTTGTTGCTCTTGATTATTTAGTGGTAGTTGCTGCGCTAACAATTCCATCACGCTCAAAGAAGTTTTATTTAAGGTATCACCTATTCCAGCTAACTCCCATTCTTTACTTCCTTCTAAGATCTGCACTTGTTCTTGCAACCTAGCAATCTCATTTTCTGAGCTCTTTTTCTCTACTTCAGCAGTTCTTAATTGACTTCCCAAGCTCTCTAATTTGCGTTCTAACTCACGCTGACTTTCCTCATGCATTTTGCGTTCTTCTTTCATAGCTTTTAACTGCTCCTCTTTTTCACTATTTAAAGCATTAATTCTGTCTTTTAATTCAACATCTTCCTTTCTTTCTTGCTTCAATTCTGTTTCTTTTTGCTGTAGACAATTTATCTTCTCCAATTGTTCTGTTGACTCCTTCTCTTTTACAGATAAATTTTCCTTGAGTTTTGTTACTTGCGCTTACAAATCTTCATTGTCTTTCTTAACAGCCTCATTTATATCTTTATTTTTATCGATAAGTGATTTAATGAAAGCTTCTTGCTCTCTTATTCTTTTCTCTTGATCAGATATAGTGCGCTGTTGTTCGTTATTTTTAGCATCCATTTCCTTTTTATCTTCATCTAATCCTTCATTTAACCGCATTAAACTATTTATTTTCGTGTCTTTTTCTTTCACCTCTACCAACTCTTCTTTGCATTCTGCAAGTTTAGATTCCAAATCCTCATTTTCCTTTTTTAAGAAGGCATTTTGTAAACGCTCAAGTTCTAGTTCCTGACTTACACCTTCCTCCTCTATGCTTACTTCTTCCATACTATCGTATTCTTCATCAATGAATTCATCATTTACTATAGTATCAAAACAACTCTCATCAGTGAACTCACTATTTTCTTCAGTTTGAACCTCTCCATCCTTACTTATTACTTCACTCTGGCTCCCTTTTTCTGCAACCTCAGGTTTTAAGTCAGCTCCAATATTTTTATCCGTTGTTTCAACACATTCGGTCTGCATTGTCGTATCTTGAAATGTTACTTTATTAGATAGAATATTTTCCGCCCATTTGTTCCATTTCTTTGGTAGTATTCGTCCAATCGTTTTTAAGTACAACCAAGCAAATACAGTAGACCAACTGTATTTTTTTTCCTTTCGTTTAACATTAATTTCATAATTAACCGTATTGTTAGTATTTAGCATAAAATTACCTTATTTTTTAACTTCGATTTACAGAAAATTTTAACAGTAGTAAAGTTATATATATTAGTATAAATGTTAAATAAATACTAACGCAGGTATCAAATTATGGTAAAGTCTTTGCCCGCCTAATACACTTTAAGCAGAAATGTACATGTCTGTAAGTACAGCATTTGCTTTTTCTATCGCTCTTGCTAACATTTCCTGTTCATTGTTCTGATTTTTCACATTGATTACCTGAGCAGCTAAGTTTGCAGGAAAAGTGACCAAACTGACTTCCCATAATTCCACTTGTTTTAACACTCTAGCTCCGCTTTTATGATCAACATCATACTCTATAGGTATATAGCCGATGGAAAGTCCATTGATTACTCCAGTTTTGAGCATTAAGTACGCTTCCTTTGCTTTTTGGATGCCCAAAAGTAAGTGTGCGGTTATATACAGGCCAACATCATTTTCGCAAATATCTATAATATTACCTATAGGTTCACCTGGATTGTGCTGCCAAAGGAGTTTTATTTTATTTCTGTTTAAATTTTCCTTAAATGCTCCGGGTAAGATCAGGTCATTTTGTTTATCAACTATATTAAAAACGCTAGCATAACCAGAAAATACACCGTTTTCTCCTATGCTTTTTATTGACAATGGTGAATAGAGAAATTTCTTATTCATAAAGCCTCCTGTAGTATTGGGAATTTTGTTTGCACAATGCACTGCAATGTCAAATCTATTATATGCAGTTCTCTAAAAAGGGGAAGCACTTTTCTTAGTTACTAAAAACGCTAACTGGAATCCAGATTGGACACTGGGTTATAAAAGTATAGCTTCTACGTCATACCGCCGCGGTATCTCTAGATCCCGCTAACAAGCAGCGGGATGACGATTGTCAGGGTAGCTGTTCATCCCCAGTGCCTCTCTATAATGTCATCCCAGTGCGTGACACTGGGATCTCATTTTACTTTATGACGGTGTCATCCTAATACCTTCCCCTGTCATCCAAGTAGCTAACACTGGGATCTCATTTTACTTTATGATGATGTTATGAAAGTAGCTGACACTGGGATCCAGAAGACTTAATTTCAACCAAATAATAAAGGCTAGATTCCAGACTGGAATGACATCATAGGGGCACTGGGATGACAGCAGTCCTACGTCATACCGCGATTCATTCGCGGTATCTCTTAACATAGATCCCGCTAACAAGCAGCGGGATGACACCTCTCTTGGGCTCTTTTAGCTACAAACGTTAAGAAATTTACCAAACGAAAAAAAAGGCAAAAGAAGCCCTAGTCATTGTCTATTTTCTGTATTGGCGTTTTTTAAGTCTTAAACACTGCAATTTAGCTGCTTTTAAGTGCAACTAACCTTAACTAAAATGTTTAAGAAATTTACTAAGCAGAAAAAAAGGCAAAAGAAACCCCGTGGTAATTAGTGTTCACTCTCTAATCCTGCAAATTGGCGTACTATACTGTCTTAAACGACTTATAAGCGCGTTTCAGCTTGTGTGGGTAAAAACCCAGAAATGTTGTGAAGACATAAGGTGCACATAGTGCAAAAAATTAAAAATAAGACGCCAACTACGTTGTTTTCTTGCTGTTTAATCTGCACAGATGAAGATAACTGAATACCTTCACTATCATGATAAGGGGGGCTGGCGGAGTTTGTAAAGCAATTTTTTAGCCCTGTCTCCTTGCTATAATGTTCATATCGATAGAAAAGCAAAAGAATAGAATGAAATATCAAGTGATATCCTCTATAATTAAATTTTTTGAATGAAGAGATGACGATTCGTGTAGGAATTAATGGTCTGGGTAGAATAGGCAGAGGCGTATTGCGTGCTATTTTCGAAATAGAAGAATATAGCAAACAAATAGAAGTTGTAGCTGTGAATGGATCGCTCAGTGCAAAGCAGCATGCACATTTGATTAAATATGATTCTGTTCATGGCAAATTCAGTGGTGATATTGACTTTAATGAGTCTCAAAATTGGCTATCTATAAATGGCAGAAAATTTTCTTTATATAGAGAACGGAGCCCTGAAAATATTCCTTGGAATGTTGATGTAATACTTGAATGTACTGGTGCATTTAACAAGCGTGAAGAAGCAATAAGGCACAATGCAGAGAAAGTGATTGTCTCTGCTCCAGTTCCAGATGCTGATGTAACTATAGTTTATGGTGTGAATAATGATATGCTCAAAAAAGAGCATAAAGTAATATCAGCAGGTTCTTGCACTACAAATTGCCTTGCTCCGATTGTGAAAGTCCTACACTCTAATCTAGGTATAAAAAGTGGCTTTATGACTACTATACATGCCTATACGAATGATCAAAATGTTCTTGATGGCAATCATAGAGACTTATGCAGAGCAAGGGCTTGCGGATTATCTATGGTGCCAACTACAACCGGGGCAGCAAAAACAATCGGTTCTGTAATTCCTGAATTAAAGGGAAAGCTAGATGGCACTGCCGTCAGAGTTCCAGTTAGCAATGTTTCTATGGTTGATTTTAAATTTACGACTGATAAGAAAGCGACCGTTAAAGAAATAAATGAAATGTTTAAGGATGCAGCTCTCTCCTCTACGTCATTCCAGCGCGTGACGCTGGAATCTAATTTCTGGATCCCAGTGTCAGCTACTCGGATGACATCAGAGGGTACTAGGATGACAGAGGGTTCTCCAATGTCAAATGTACTTTCTATATGCACGGAACCTTTAGTTTCAATAGACTTTGTGCATAACCCTTATAGCGCAATTGTGGATTCAACTGGTACATATGTTACAGGCGACATCTGTAGAGTTGCAGCGTGGTATGACAATGAGTGGGCTTTTTCGCTGAGAATGTTAGACATAGCATTATTGAGCCATAGTAAAGTATGAATGGAAACCCAAACAAATATGCTTCATTTTGTGAGCACTTTGCGGAACTCAGAAAAAGAGTTATCTTTTGCTTTCTATTTTTTTGCGTTACTTTTGGTTTTTGTTACTACTTTAAGGAAAATATATACCGTTTTTTACTTGCACCTTTAATAGAAGCAACAAAAGATAGCGAAGGTTTTTCTTTAATTTACACAGACTTAACAGAGGCATTTTTTGTGTATCTTAGAGTCGCAATAATGAGCGCACTTTTGTTTTCTTTTCCTGTGTTTGCATGGCAATTCTATATGTTCTTAGCACCTGGGTTATATAAAAGTGAAAGGGCAGTGTTGTTGCCATACTTAATTGCAACCCCGGTTTTATTTGTAACGGGAGCTACTGTAGTCTATTACTATATATTTCCTTTAGCCTGGAAGTTTTTTATCAACTTCGAACACAGTGGTAAATCCTTCGATATACCGATAGAGTTTATGCCATCAGTTAGCGAATATTTAGACCTCGTTCTCCAATTTATGTTTGCATTTGGCACTGCATTTCAAATTCCAGTAATACTCACATTGATGGTGAGAGTAGGGTTACTCACTACACAAAGTTTGTCAAATAAACGCAGAATCGCGATAGTGGTAATTTTTATTATCGCTGCAATCTTAACTCCACCTGATGTATTAAGCCAAGTAGGGCTTGCAATACCAATGCTGATTCTATATGAATTGTCCATTTTGATATGTAGGTATATTGAGAAGAAGGCAAAGGTTTGAATAAATATGTATTTGTAACGTTCTTTTTCGAGCACAAGCACCTTTCTCTTGTTTGAGTGTGTGTGATAATTCCTAATAAGACTTTTTGTATTTGATTTTTTACATAAAACATGCAATAATTAAACTTAGTAGACTTATGGGAGTAATTGTATGTTTGGTTTAACAGAAGAACAAAGGAAATTATATGATCGGTTACAGAACACAATAAAAGATCATGGTAACGTTGCTGAAATTCTACAAGGAGTTTCAAAAGATGATTTACTAGCAGTTCTTAGTGCTCGTGGTACAACCATAGAGTTCAAAAATGGTGAAAGATATACTAAAAAACTATTTTACTATAGTAGAGTTATTAAGAATCAAGAAGGCTTGAAAGTTATTTCTGATGAGATGACAAAGAAAGATATATCACTTGATGAAATATTAAATGCTGAGATTATAAATATTGAATTCCCCAACGTTGTAAAATTTGATGGGACGCCGCCTGAAGACAAGCAAATGCTTTTTGATGAACTTGGGGATTTTGTCGAGAGTTTTGTCGAGAGTTTTGCCAAGGGTTTTAATGATAAAATGAAAGAGAAACATGAGATAGAAACTAAACAAGTAACTAATAAAGCAATAGGAATTGGTATCACTTGTGGTGTTATAGCTGCATTGGCAGTCGGTGTTGGATGTGGTGTTGCCGGTGTTCAATTATCAGTATTAGCTATAGTTGGCATAGCTGTAGCTGCTGCGCTGGCAGTCGGGATTGTTGCTGGCGTTATTACATATGCAGTATTAAAACCTAGTGGTAGACTAGAAGAAGCTCACGCACAAGAAGAAAAAGAAAAGGTACCTGCTTAGAAATTCGCCATATAGTTAAGTTAAAAACAGTAGAAGGAAGAAGCCTTCTTTCTTGTCTTTTACCGAAATACCAATTTTCTTATTTAAGCATATATTGAGGTTATTCACGGCATTGTGAATAACTTGGTTGATAACCCAGTGGAATACATAGTTTACGCGTTATGAGTACTTTGGAGATCTATAATAAGTATGATCTCCAAATACTAATATATAATACTTAAAGAGATACTTTAACACTTTCTCTTAAGTACTAATCTGGAGGTTCGACAAGTTGCTGTTTAAAAGGTTGGGAAGTAGTTTTATTAGCATTGAAAATTACATAATATACATTATGGAAAATAAAATCACATAATATAAGAAGCAACGCTAAAAATAAAATCACATAATATAGCGAACTATAGCTAACCTAAGAAAGGTTTTCCTACGTCATACCGCCGCGGTATCTCTCAGCCGCTAACAAGTAGCGGGATGACGAATTTGTCTTTTTTCAAATTGTCGGTAAATCTAAGTCAGTTTAGCTATATAAAACATAGTATAAAAAGAGCTATTTCAGCAAAATTTTAAACAAATAAAGTTCATTAGCTTCACAATTGGCACTTTATGAGAAAAGTACATTTGATATACAGATTTAAAATACAAGTTAACGAATTATTATGATTTTTACCAAGATAATAATATAGTAAGGTTTGGTAGTGAGGTATCAAAATGGGAAAATACACTAACGCATGGTTTTATAAGAAAGATAATCACGATTGTGCAAACGATGGTACTTGCGGGCAATCTATAACGGATTTTAGGATTGGTGATTCTAAAATTTCTTTCCACGATTACCATGGAAGAACGATTGCACAAATACCTAAGTTGCCTAACGGAAACTCTTTTACATACTATAATAATTTATATAAAACTGCACAATCAAGAAACTTTGGTGAGAATACAAAATACGTAGGAGTACAAGATGTGCTGCCTAATCAATTTAATTTTGAATACGGAAAGTTGAATTGCGTAATACATTATGACAATGTATCGCAACAAGAACAGGAGCAAATGAAGCTCGATATTAAAAATGCTTATGAAGCATATAAAGCAAAGTTTTGTATTGCTAGTAATATTCAAGTTACTGTGCATACCTATATTTTTAATAATGGAGATGATTATAGGAGATATGGCACTTTGGTTCCTGGGTTTTCACGGAGTCAATCTTCGCTCAATATTTCTGGTGGGATGACGAACGGAGAAAGCGTATTGCTCTATAAAGACGCTTATACGGACAACGTTTTAGCCCATGAATTCGGTCATGTGTTTCAATTTAAGCTTTCCGAAGCAAAAGTAGAGGAGTTAGACCGTATAAATAATCAGCTGATGGCAAATGCAATTGGACTTGAAGTAGAAGAAAAAAATTATAAAGCTATTTGCAAGCAGATGGGTGTAGATGAATATAAAGACCATGGATCGATGTTTCAATTTAAATATAAAGATACAACTGGTAGTATATACCGCAAGGATCTTTCAGAAGAAGAGAAATTTCAAATTATACAACGTGTCAAGAATTCTGGACTAGATGAATATGAAGACCGTGGATCGATGTTTCAATTTAAATATAAAGGTACACTTTATAAATATCACAAGAACCTTTCAGAAGAAGAAAAATTTAAAGCTATACAAAATGTCAAGAATATTCATGAACTAGTAGATGAATATAAAGACCATGGATCGATGTTTAGTTTTAAATACAAAGGCACCACTTATAACGTAAAATGCGAGTACTTTTCAGAAAAAGAAAAACTTCAATTCATCAAAGACATTAAGAACTCTCATGAATCGCTCATTAGTGAATGTGATGGATTAAATGAGGGGCCATTAAGTCAGAATGCAACTGTAGTAATTTCTATTGATGAAAATAAGGAGATAAGTCGAATGTATTTTCATAATCCAGACAAGAATATGTCCGAATGGTTAGATAAGACACTTATAAGCAGAAGTAAGTCTGAAGAAGATGTGGATGACACAGATCCAAAACCAGGAAAAGAGCCTGAACCAGAATCAGGAAAAGAATCCAAAGAGGATATAAGCAGAAGTAAACCTGAACAAGAGGTGGAAAAATCAAATGAAGTAGAGCAAAGTAATGTAGATGTAGAAGAGGAAAAAAGTAACCAGCAAGACACTCAGCAACCCAGTAATTTCTTAGGGAGTGTTAAATAAACTGTGTCAAACCGCATTTTTAGTTCAACTCAATTTTCAATCTGCCAGGAAAGAAAACATCAAGTTGAGAGATAGTTAATGCCCAATCATGTACAGGCATCGTCCACTTTTCCTCTGCCTTCTTTATAGCACAATATACCTGCTTATACAAGGCATTTATGCTGGTAAATGAGCCTTTGGTCTTAGTGAATTTCCTAATTTGCCTATGTAGCCCCTCTATGGGATTGGTGGTGTAGATTATCCTCCTAACTGGACCAGAATACTTAAAATAACCAGACAAGTTTTCCCAATTATTCTGCCAAGATTTTATAACCATAGGGTACTTTGTGCCCCATTTTTCATCCAATTCCAACAGATAATTCTCGGCAATTTCCTTGCTTGAAGCTTGATATACCTTCTTTAAATCGCTCAAAAAACTCTTCGCATCTTTACTGGCCACATACTTCAGTGAGTTGCGTATCTGATGCACTATACACATCTGCACTTCCGCATTAGGAAAGACACTGTTTATAGCTGCAGGAAAGCTTTTCAGCCCATCAACGCAGGCAATAAGGATATCTTCTACTCCTCTTTCTTTGAGGTCATTTAGCACTCCCAACCAGAAGTTAGCTCCTTCACTTTCAGCCAAATAAAAACCTAATACTTCTTTTTTGCCATTTTGATCTATGCCTAATATGTTATACATGCATTTACTTACGCAATGCCCGTCCTCTTTGACTTTAAAAAACCATGAAAACTATCGGATATACAGACTGCAGCGGGCGACTACGCCATTCGTTGATTACTGGTAGCAATTTGTCAGTAATACTTGATATCTCTGCCGCCGATATTTTGTGATCATAAATTTCCTCAACATGTGACACTATATCTCTATAGCCCATACCACTGGCAAATGTGCTCAAAATCTTCGTTTCAAGCTCTGGATGTAAGTTTGTTTGCCTTTTTTTGACTATTTGTGGTTCGAAACTTCCTTCCCTATCTATTGGCGTCAAAAGCTCAAATGACCCTGCGCTTGTACGTAAAGTCTTTGCATTCCTCCCATTTCTTCGATTATTCTCTTCGCTTTCAGCCGACAAGTGGTTTTCTATTTCACCTTCCAGGCTTACCTCCAGCAACTTTTTTATAAACGGTGTTAATGCTCCATCTCTTCCTGTCAACGGTCTTCCTTCTCGTATAGACGACAGGATATTTGTTTCTAATTCTTTATAATCTACCAAACCGGTAGTTCTGTTTACTACTTTCTGACTCATTGTCAAACCTCCATTTTTTTATATCAATTTATTACTTTTTTTTCGGTTTGACACAGTTTATTTAACACTCCCATTTCTTATCCAATATTTTTCCAGCAATTAAATCCGTTATTGATTCTATCTCATCATTCTTTTCATGGTTATTTGGGTCTAAAGAGGAAGAACAATCTGATAACAATCTTTCTTTGCTTAACTTATCAGAAGAACAATCCGATGATAATCTTTCTTTGCTTAAACCTGATGTTAATCACGATGCTGACGAAAATTACGTAGGCAATTACTCAGATTATCACCAACATGATGACCTAATATAGTGAAATAACGAACTTTTATCCCCTACCCTTCTAGTTGTATTTATAACTTTGCAGATATGGGAGGCGATAAAGGGAACTTAAACAACTAGATAAAAAACTAGGTGGATCATTCGGAAATTCTTGCATTTTTTGTCTATAATTTTGTAAAGAAATAACTTTTACTTTATCATAATCAAGTTTCCAGAAAGAGAGTGGTATTGCTTAAATAATTAGATAAAAAACCAGGTGGATCATTCGGAAATTCTTGCATTTTTGTCCATAATTTTGTTAAACAACTTCCCTTTTGGTCATGTCGAACCAAATTTCTTTTTCACACCACCTTTTAAGCCACCGATGACAGCTTCGTTAGTTTTTGTCATAATGCGATCAAACACTCCCAATAACCTCTTTAATAGGTTTGGAGTTAGCGAAGAGATAAGATCAACAGATACGTTATTGTTTTTGTCATCACCACTTGCTTTATAGTCTATTGAAACGATTCCCCTACTTTTCCCGCCAGTAAGAAGTTTCCCAATTATAGGAATTTTTAACAAAGATTTATTAATTGAATATGCTGGTATTACCTGTCCTTCAACTTGGAATTTATAATTTCTAATGTCGAGCTTACCGCTAGTGCTAATGCCTAATTCCGCCCCTTCAAGCCAAGATTCTTCAATTTCGACAGAGCCATCTTTGTATGAGAAAGGTACATTACATTTATAAAAGTATACACCTTCATCCTTTATAGCATTTACAATACCAGGAAGCGAAGACATCGATAATAAAGTAGTGAGTAGTGGAGCATCTTTGATATAAAAATTACTAATAGATAACATGCCATAATGTTCTTCATTTTCTCTTTGAGGAGATAGATAAAGAGAAAGTTTACCATTTTTGACTGATTTACTAATGCCTAAGGAACGCGAAAGTATACCTGCATTATCCGCATATATTTCGAGCCCTATTCCACTGTATTCCGCTAGTATGTTGCTGCTATCTTCTAGAAACTGTCCTGTAAATTGACTTCCATTGCAATTACCTTTAGTACAGGTTACATTCAGCTTAGCATTTTTGATAACGACGCCTTCTTTCATAATTACATTGTCAACATTCATACTAATTTCTATATCTTTGTTTAATCCATTATTGTTTTTGCCAAGCAAGCCTAAAATATCACTCAAATTGATTTTCTCACCATAAATAGTTATGGCATTTTTTTCCTTACCTGATTCAATTTCTATACTAAAATCATTATCAGGCAATTTAAAACTACTAGAATTTAAATATAAATTTCCATTTCCTACTCTTCCGCTGAATTTTATATCTAGGTCATTTCCTATAACATCTAATTTGTCTACTAACAATTCATCGGCACCTTTTAATTTTACAGAGAACAAAACTTTATTGTGATCTTCAAAACGATTTTTCCACCCAAAATAACTTGAACGTGATTCAAGCTCTGATAAATCCATATTACCATTAACATGTCCCGTCTTATCTTGATTTATCACCGATTCTATATTTGTATTGACATAGCCACCTATATTTTCATCAAAATCAAGTATTTGAGCGGGTAAATCTCCGGTCAAATTCCAGGCAAAACTTTCATTCCTATTGCTACTTTTCAGGTCAAATAATAGCTGTGTGTTATTCACCATACCACTACCATTTAAATCTATAAAGTCACTGCCAAAACTAAGCTTAATGTCATATTTACCAAGACTTGCATTATAGACGGCCAAATTATCAATTTCAAAATGAAAATTTGCTGAGAAGTCTACTTTTTTGTCATCATCATTTAGATTAAAAATGCGAAAATTAAATACAGATTTTGCCATTCCACTTACTTTATCCCTTTCAACCTTCACCACATCATCCAGCTTAAATCTTATAGGCTCATATAAACCATACGCATCACTTACAGCTTGGCCATTAATGGTTAGAACTGAATTTTCCTTATTGAGAGATTTCATTTCAATATCACCACCATTAATAGTGAAATTCTGAAACTTAGCGCTATTTGCAGTAATTTTGAGATCGTTATTCTTGATGATCAAATCACCCTTTAATTCCTTTACTTGCTCAAAATCTTCATCAAATTTTACGCTACCATTTTCTATATCAGCAACAATTACAATGTCTGACAGATCGTCATCAACCAAATTGTTAATTTTGCCATTGAAACTTACAATGGTATTTAAAACATCCCCATTAATATTATCACAATACCAGCTTCTAAATTTACTATTCACTACACCATCTGGTACATAAGTACATAAATCCTTTGCAGCAAACTTGCTAATATTAATTCTAAGCAAAGCATGACTTGTACTAAAGTTCATCTTGCCTATTAAAGAGAGATACGTGTCATTTAACTTAAAATGGAAGTTTTTTACACTAATAATTCCATCACTATATGTTAAATTTATATTTACATTAGTTAAGGCCAAATTTTTGTTCAAATAATTTTCTGTATTCAATACGTATATATTTCCATCTACAATTTCATCCTTTTTATTAATTTTCACTGAGAAGCTTCCTTTGAATCCTATATTTTTGTCCAAATTGTAGCTTTTAACTAATGTAGAAAACTCGCTCAATAGTCCCAATTTTAGATTATAAAATGTCCCGTATACATTTAGCAAATTGTTGCGATTTTTTATTGTAATTGATAAATCATCCAAAAATCCCTTTCCATCTTTTGTATTCACATGAATATCTAAAACATTAAAATCTTCCCCCTTCCCTATATATAATTTATCAATAAAAAATTCATCTTCTGTGCTTTTATCAATAGCGATGTTAGTAAATTCAATTTTTGAATCCGCATTTAAGTCAAAAAAAAATTCCCTTATTGTTTTTAATAGATTTTTTGCACTGCTTTCTGTCATCTTGAAATTCTTCCCTGTCATTCCAGCACTCGTCCTTGTCATCCAAGTAGCTTGACTACTTGTTTCTTTTTTTCTAGATTCCATCGTCACGCGCTGGAATGACACCGAATGAAGGCGGTTACTATTTAAATAATGATTATCCAAAAGGTCTAATGAGTTTTGCGGATTAACATTAGTTTCTTCTCTCTTGATACATACATGCACATTATCAGCTGAAACCTGAGAGAGATTTGTGCTAGCTTTAAATAAGGAACTTAACTTAAAATGTACAAAAAGCTCAGGAACTTTTATAGTAAAATTAGGGTTTGCTATTGCCAAATCTGTAATGACTAAATACGGATCTTTGCCATCTTTCTGCCAAACAACTGAGGTATTCTCCATATTAACGCTTGAGCCAACAAATATTTTTGATATTTTATGTTTAACATAAAAATTAATATAATTAATATTGATTTCTAAAGGCTTTAAAAAAATAAAGAAGCACAATATGAACAATAAAGCTACGGAAAATAATATAGTAATTTTTTTAAGCATCGATTATTGCTTTTCTTGCTAAAATATCAGCCTCCTCATTATATTTATTGCCACTGTGTGCTTTAACCCACTTCCAATCAATTTCGTGTTGTGAAGCAACGTTGTCTAGCTCTTTCCACAATTCCATATTTTTTACTGATTTTTTATTACTTGTTTTCCAGCCATTCATTTTCCACTTATTTATCCACTCTGTTATGCCATGATTAATATAAAGACTATCCGTATATAAATTAATATTACAAGAAAATTTCAATACTTTTAGCCCATTGATCACCGCTGTTAACTCCATTTTATTGTTTGTGGTATTTTCTTCTCTACCATAAATGTCTTTTCTATAATCTTGAAATAATATGATAGCTGCCCATCCTCCCGCTCCAGGATTACCAGAACACGCCCCATCCGTGTATATTGTCACTTCTTTCTTACTCATCTTTGTTTATATCGGTTAACAAAGTATATAGTTGCTTTTATGAAAGCACAATTTCTAAAGGTAGTTTAAGCTGCACCTTTAAATTTTATTATAGAAACAAAAAAAAGTGTGACAACGAGCATTACCAAAAGGAAAAGTAAAAAATAGTTTTTATGCTTCTGCCGTTCTTTCATAACTAAAATAAATCAATAGAACAAAAAATAATACTGGCGAATAGGGAAAATAGATAAGAAATTGAATAAGAAAACATTTGTTTCTGTGAGTTGTGGTTCTTGAATCTGAGAATTGATATAGCGTACCAAATAAAGATGCAACCTGCAAAAATTGCCATGCTTAGATAAAGTAAAGCCTTTTTCAAAAATAGAGCTGGAAGCAAGCTGGTTAATACCAGCAACACACTATAAATTAATATATATTTTCTTGTTTTTTCCGGACCATAAACAATATTGAACATAGGAATCGATGCTCTTGCATAGTCTTCAGACTTATTTAAAGATAGGGCCCAAAAGTGTGGTGGAGTCCACATAAAAATTACTAAAAATAAAATGAAACTTTCCCAACTGACAGAATTAGTCACAGCTGCCCAGCCAATCATTGGAGGAAAAGCACCTGCTGCACCACCGATAACGATATTCTGTGGAGTACGCCTTTTTAGCCAAATTGTATATACGAAAACGTAAAATAATATGCTAACTGCAAGCAAAGCAGCAGAAATATAGTTTACTGCTATTGCCATGATAAATACTGACAATATTCCAAGAGTTATACCAAATTCAAGCGCACTTTCTGCAAGAATTCTTCCTGAGGGTATAGGGCGGTTTTTTGTCCTTTCCATGAGCAGATCTATGTCTCTGTCATACCACATATTTATAGTACCTGCAGATCCTGAGCCAAGAGCAACACATATAAGAGATATTAGTGCTAGAAAAGGGTGCATACTACCTGGTGCAGTAACCATACCAGCAACTGCAGTAAATACCACAAGATACATTATCCTTGGCTTCAGCAAACGCCAAAAATCCAGTATTGTTGATTCAACATTTAGCAAAACACTTGTGTACATTCTATTTTACCACTGGTGGCTTTTCGAAAGTATGAAAAGGCGGTGGTGAAGATACTGTCCATTCCAAGGTGTCACCTTCCCAAGGATTATCTCCAGCTTTTTTGCCCCATTTAAAGAGATGTATAACTATAAACACAAAAAACATAACTGAAACAAAGGACATATATGAGCCAATTGAGGATATATAATTCCAAGGAATAAACGCATCAGGATAATCAGGTATACGCCTTGGCATGCCAGCTAATCCTAAGAAATGTTGAGGTAAAAAAGTGATATTGGTACTAATAAAAGTAAGCCAAAAGTGGATTTGACCTAAGCGCTCATTATATTGTTTACCCGACATTTTACCAATCCAATAATAAAAGCCAGCAAAAGCTCCAAATAATGCAGCAAGTGACATGACATAATGGAAGTGAGCAACAACATAGTAGGTATCATGCAGAAGCTTATCTATTCCACCATGAGAAAGAATTATTCCCGTTATGCCACCGCCAACAAACATGAAAATAAAACCTAGTGCAAATAGCATAGGGGTCTTAAACTCAATTGCTCCACCCCACATAGTTGCAATCCAGCTAAAGACTTTTACACCAGTTATAACACCGATAAAAATTGTGGTAGTGCTAAAAAATGCAGCAGCGTCAGCACTAAGCCCAACAGTGAACATATGATGAGCCCACACCATAAAGCCAAATACTGCTATACCTATCATAGCATAAACCATCCCTATGTAACCAAATACAGGTCTGTGAGAAAAAGTTGATACAACCTGACTTATGATGCCAAATGCAGGAAAAATAATTACGTAAACTTCTGGATGACCAAAAAACCAAAATAGATGTTGAAATAACACAGGATCTCCGCCACCGGCAGGATCAAAAAAGGAAGTACCAACATTGCGATCAGTAAGAAGCATAGTTATAGCACCGGCAAGCACTGGTAAGGCAACAATCAACATAAATGCTGTTAGCAAGACAGACCAAACAAACAGTGGCATCTTAGTTAATGAAATTCCTTTTGTGCGCATGTTAAATATAGTAACTATAAAGTTGATCGCCCCAACAATTGACGACATACCAGCAACATGAAGTGCAAGTATAGCAATGTCAACTCCTGCACTTGGATGGGACATTACCTGTGATAAAGGTGGATATAAAGTCCAACCTGTACCTGGACCTTCACCAATAAACACTGAGAGAATGAGCAAAATAAAAGATGACACTAATAACCAAAAACTTAAATTATTCATACGAGGAAATGCCATATCTGGTGCGCCAATCATGAGAGGTACAAACCAGTTACCAAATCCTCCCATTAGGGCTGGCATTATCATAAAAAACACCATTATCAACGCATGCCCTGTAACCATTACGTTATATAATTGATAATTATTGTTAAGTATATTAATGTGCATTAGCTGAGTGCGAATAATCACCGATAATAATCCACCAATAATTCCAGCTAATATGGAAAAAATAATGTACAGTGTCCCTATGTCTTTATGATTAGTGGAAAACAACCAACGCTTTATGCCCTTTGGTACGTCACTCATATCTATACTCCAAATTTAACTCACTAATTTTCTATTTTCAATCCACTTATTAAAATCTTCTTTGCTTACTGCTTCAACAACAATTGGCATAAATCCATGGCCTTGACCACACAATTCATAGCACTGCCCGTAATAAACACCAGACTTTTTGATATTAAACCACGCCTCATTCAGCCTACCTGGT
The DNA here is from genome assembly GCF_947250715.1 of Wolbachia endosymbiont (group A) of Sympetrum striolatum. NCBI lineage: Bacteria > Pseudomonadati > Pseudomonadota > Alphaproteobacteria > Rickettsiales > Anaplasmataceae > Wolbachia > Wolbachia endosymbiont (group A) of Sympetrum striolatum. The sequence goes on along the minus strand of NZ_OX366342.1, from coordinate 1,082,458 downwards.
ATCGCATCAATTTTTACACCGAAAGCCGGTACTCCCCAGCTGTGTATCACATCTCCTGCTGTAACTTGTAAACGAACGTTAGTATTAATGGGTAAAACGATGTTGTTATCAACAGAGAATAGCTTTAAATCTCCTTCGATAAAGTCTTCTTTTCCCTTAATATAACTATCAAATGACACACCTTGATATTCTGGATATTGGTAACTCCAATACCATTGATGGCCAATAACTTTCAGTGTTATATCAGCTTTCGGTATTTCTTCCTGTAGCTTTAGTAATTTAGCGTTTTCAAAGGCTAATATACCAACAATAATCGTTGGTATAACAAACCAAACAATTTCTAAAAGGACATTGTGGTTAGTTTGGCTTACGTTTGCCACTTTGCTTTTACGAAAGCGAAATACTACATAAGCAAGCAGCGCCCACACAAAAAGCATTATTGCAACCATCACAACCATTACAAACGAATGTGACCTAACTACAGCCTCCATTACTTCAGTTGCAGGAGCAGGAAATCCAAATTGCCAGGAAGTAGGAGCAGAGGCAACAGATATATTTGAGTAAAATATTATCAATAGTGCAAATAACTTCACCATATCTTTTGTTTGTTTGCTATAAAACTAAATGATATACTGTATAATAGTATATATAAACTTACTATGCAAATAGAGATTAGTGATGGTTAATAATTTTTTAGCATTCAATTAAGTATAATAGTACAATACTAATTTGAGGAAAAAAGCATTTACATAAATCTATTGTAAGGAAAAATATTATAATATTTTAAATTAAGTATTTACTTTAAGTAAATTCTATAATAAGTTTAATAGTGTCTGTTACTGCTAATAACCCTCTAGCCTCACACCTAAAAGCAGTAACAGACACTATTAAACTTTATGACAAGTTTATAATTTGCAAGATCAAAATCTTACAAGTTCCTTTATTTTATTATACATTGCAGTTTGTTAATTAACTTTTAATGCCTATGGTAGCATTTACAGCTTGGACCAAAGATTTACGCATTATAGAAAATAATTATAAAAAAACACACTATATTTGTATACCATACAAACTTTTTTCATTCTGCATAGCTGAGTTACTAGATTCTGTAAACGAAATCTTTAGAGAAGCCAAATAGAGCTACCTTTCTATAAAAGACCTATCGACTGTTGCAATTATAGGTGTAAACAAGAATGATAAAAGAGTACGGGATTGAGTAACTATGTACACTTCTGCTGGCATACCAGGGTATAGGTATACATTTTTAAATTGAGCAAGCTCTGACTTTGGTATCACCACGCGCACTGAATAATAACGCCCTAGTCTTGGATCATCAAGAGCATCAGGAGAAATATGGCTTACTATACCACTAATTAAACTTAAACGACGTGCACTGTAAGCACTCAGCCGGACTTTAACCTTTAGCCCTTCTAGCCCATCAATAGAGACTATGTTGCTATCTTTCTTTTGTGCTGACAGTACCTCTTCTATGTTTCTGGTCTGAATTTTAGCATCTATTATTAGGTCATCATCCGATGGCACTACGCTCATGATTGGAACTCCAGATTGTATAACACCACCTTCAGTATGGTATCTTATATCTGTGACTATCCCATCTTGAGGGGATTTAATTATTGTACGTGCTAATGAATCTTCAGCAACCATCAGCCTCTCTTTCAAGTCTGCAATAGACGTACTAACTTCCTTAAGTTCAGCGTTTGCTCTTTCTTGAGAATCATTTCTCACGTTTATAATTTCTAATTCATTCTCTCCAATTTTTTGCTGCACTTGAGATATTGCAGAACGGTAATGTCCAACTCTGCCTTCAATTTCAGCAAACTGTTTTTCTAAAGCTAAAATGTGTGGTTTGCTTATATGGCCACTATCAAGTAATTGTCTTTTTGTTTCCAACTCCTCAGTTATCAAGTCATATTGCTTATGAGCTGCATTTAGTTGAAAGTTTAGCCCAGCTAATTCATCATTTAACTGCTTTATACGTTGTTGCAGTATGTCTGTTTTTCCCAATATGCTCTTTCTCTGAGAGTTGAACAACTTTACTTGATTCTTTATCACTTTATTTACAAGTTCATCGTGAGATAATTTTTTAACCTCATCAGGAAACTCGAGCGTGTCTAAATCTCCTCTGATTGCAATAAGCCTTGCTTCTGTTGCTAAAAATGATAAGAGCTTCTCTTTGATAATACTTAAATTCGCCTTCTCGTTAACATCACTCAACAAAACTAGAGGCTCATCTTTTTTAACTGCTTGGCTCTCTTTGACTAAAATTTTGCTTATTATTCCTCCGCCCAAGTGTTGAACTATTTTCCTATTTGAAGATACAATAACTTCTCCACTTGCATGCACCGCACCGTCAATTGGAGCTATAGCCGACCAAATACCACCTATCCCAAAAAAGATGAGTATTACTACCAGACCAAAAAATAGTGGTCCCCATGTTACTCTCAGAACTTCATTTACGTTATTACTTTCGCGTTTTAAAATAAAATTTATCACTGCATCAATCAATGCAAACGTCTTATCCAAAAATTTTGGGTACTTCTTCTTTTTATTTTTTGCTCCTTGCATATTTATATTATCACTATGGCCAATCAGGCCTGTCAAAGAAAATCCAGCGCTAAGCTTTTTTAACTTACTTATCATAATACTACTGTGAATTTGTGTTAACTCAAGATAACACACAAAAACAAAGAATCTATAATTTAGGCATTCCATTTAGACTGCAGAGCACCAGAATAAACTATTTAGTAACAATTCCTGCATCAACTATGTTTTTAAAATTTTTTGACGTTTAACTTTATTATAACTTTTCCTTTATTTTGTGAATATCTGAGTTACTTATATTATGTAAGAAATCTATTGCCAACCAGTCGATATTCTGTTAGGAATTAAGATAATATAAAGTTATTATGTTTAGATTGGAAAGTAGAAAGTTCCTGATCACTGGCGCATCAGGCGGAATAGGGCAAGCAATTGTAAAAATTATGCACAAAGCCGGAGCAACTTTATGTATTTCTGGCACAAAAAAAGAAGTGCTCGAAGAAGTTGCTAAACAATATGAAAAAAATATGCACATACTCCCTTGTGACTTATCAAATGCTGAGGAAGTAAATCAACTAGTAAATAGAGCAAGTGAGTTGATGGAAGGCTTTGACGGGCTTATATGCAATGCGGGCATTACGCGAGACAGTTTATTATTGAGAATGACAGATGAAGCATGGCAAAAAGTAATTGATATTAACTTGAGCTCTACATTTAAGCTGAGTAGAGAAGCATGTAAGAGACTAATTAAGAATAATTGGGGAAGAATTATAAATATTTCCTCAATAATAGGGCTGACAGGAAACGCCGGGCAAGCAAATTATGCAGCGTCTAAAGCTGGAATAATAGCTATGAGCAAATCTATAGCAAAAGAAGTTGCAAGTCGTAATATAACAGTAAATTGTATTGCTCCTGGGTTTATAGATACTAAAATGACTGAAGTTTTAAATGAAGGACAAAAGGGAAAAATATTAGATAATATTCCAATGAAAAGAATGGGAACAGGGGAAGAAATAGCAGCAGGGGTCTTATTTTTAGCAAGTGATGAAGCAAAATATATAACAGGGCATGTGCTTAACATTAATGGTGGGTTATTTATGTAGCAACACTTATGTATAGACAAATTATAATTTTTACTTTAAAATAAAAATATGTGTAGGTTTGCGTTTGCGTTAATTTATTATTTAAAGGCAAGAAAATGAGCTCTATAATAAAAAGATTTTTTAGTGTTTTTTGTGTAGTATTACTTTTCTCTTTCTCAGGTTATGCAGCTACCACTGATCCTGATATGGATGACACAACTAAAGTAATATGCAATATTATTGGTTACGTTTGGGGAATAGGCGGTCCACTTATGACGGTAGTAATAATTGGTGCAGCTTTGCTTGCAATATTTGGCAGGATGCCGTGGCCAGCCCTCTTTGCTCTAGGCATGTTCTGTGGTGTATTTTTTGGCGCTAAAACTATCATAACGAAAATTATGCCCAACGTAAGTGATGAAGCAAAAGCTATGTTGGAAAAGTGTGGAAAATAACCCATAAAAGTGCAGAAATGCTTTTTTGCTATCCATTAAATCGCTTCATATCTTCAACTTGCAACAAATAAGGACTATCTTTTGGTAGAGTTTTAACAGCTAGCTCAGCATATTTTGTAAATTGCTTTAAATCACCTTCAATACAAGCCTTTTTTGTCAAGGCAAAATAATGCATTGCCGTATCAGCTTCACATTTATATGCAATGCTTAAATATTTCCAGACAAAAGCGTTATTTGGTTCTACATTCAAAATCTGCTCCAGGTAAAAAATCGCCTTTTTTGCATCACCGTGTAATAATAAAGTATGAGATAATGCAAGTTTCACTAAATAACTGTTTTTCTCAGATAAATACCTAAGCGATTCCTCATACATTTTTATTGCTTCACTTAAATTTCCGGCCTTGTATAGCATTTCTGCTTTTAATTCATATAGGTATGGGTCATTGCGTGACTCTTGAATCAATGAATTAACTTTAGCAATAGCCTCTTCTATCTTTCCTTGCCTATAGCAAACTATAGCATTTACATACTCAGAATTATTTTCATATTTATTAGATAACACATGAATAGGAACAAAGAAAGAGTCTAACTTTGCAACCACACGCTCAAACTTTAGTAACTTATCCGCAAAAATTGGTTTTACGTTGTTTTTGACCTTATAATTTTGTACAGCAAATATGCGTTTCTCACTAAGTGGGTGAGTGCGGAAATATTCCTCGGTGTTCTCATGCTCAATACTTTTAAAATAATCAAAAATCTCTTTCATACCTGAATTATCATAGCCAGATTCATCAAGGTACCTTAAAGCATAGCTATCTGCTACACTTTCTTGCTCTTGAGAATAGTTAAAAAATAGCCCTGAACTGAGTGCTACACCACTAAGCAAAATTGCACCAGCAACCTGAGGGTTAATGATAATACTAGAAACTAATCCTACCATATAACTAATCATTGCTATCGATTGAAAATAACCCATAGCACTACTCATTTGCAATATATGACCAGCAGATATGTGAGCAATCTCATGTGCTAATATACCAAGCAGGACATAAGGTTTAGCCGAGTATTGTAAAAGTCCTAAATGAATGAAGATACTGTTGTTGTTAATTACAAAAGCATTAATCGAATTATCATTAATTATAAAAACTTTCATTCGGTCACTATCAATGTTTGCAGCGAAAAATAAAGGTTGCGCTAGCTCTTTCACTATTGCTTCCACTTCACTATCTCTAATAATGTTAATAGAGTAAGCATTATTATAATATGCAAAAAAGAACAATAAGGTCAAAAACTTAGCAATTCTAAACATGGAAATTCTGTGCTTGTATAATTTATAGGAATTCTATATTTTAACACTTAAATTATACAAATTTATAAACGCTAGTTTAATTTTTTAACGTAACTGATAAGTTTGTCGATGGTAGTTAACTTAATTTTATGTTGTTCAGCAAATTTAAGTAACTGAGGTAAGCGCATCATAGAGCCATCATCATTCACTAATTCACAAATAACTGCTGAATGATCAAACCCTACTAACTTCGCCATTTCAACACTCGCTTCAGTATGACCAGCACGTTGTGCCACCCCACCTTTATGTGCAATTACAGGAAAAACATGACCTGGAGTTATGATGTCATCCTGAGTGCCATCCTTGTTGATAGCAGCATATATAGTTTTCGTTCTATCCTCTGCTGAAACACCGGTTGTAATGCCATAACGTGCATCAATTGATGTAGTAAATGCGGTATGATTTTCACCAATATTTTTCTTTTCCATGAAATTAAGGCCCAACCTCTTCATGTGAAATTTAGTCATTGCTAAGCACACAACCCCTGTACCGTACCTAACCATAAAAGCCATATGTTCTGGTTTTACTTTTTCAGCTAAGACAACCAAATCACCTTCATTCTCTCTACTTTCATCATCAACTAAAATGAATAATTTACCGGAACGAGCATCCTCTAATACATCTTCCACAGAAGAAATACCGGGTAGACTCATTGAATCATAAGTGGCCTGTACCATAATAATTTACTTAAATTCAATCTTAACTATTTTATACAATTTCTCTCCATTTGGCACTGTCACTTCCACATACTCACCGACTTTTTTGCCGATTAAGGCACTCCCAAGTGGTGAACTAGTAGATATTAACTGCTTTGAAACATCAGCTTCATATTCGCCTACAACCTTATAAACATATTCCACTTCACCGTTATTATCACTTAACATGCTTAATGTCACAGTTGCACCAAACATTACTGAATCACCAGACAAATTTTTTACTTCTATTACTTCCGCATGTGAGAGCTTACTTTCTATCTCCATTATACGGCCTTCAATAAAACCTAACCTTTCCCGTGCTGCATGATACTCTGCATTTTCAGACAAATCACCTTGATCACGAGCATCAGAAATAGCCTGTATCACAGAAGGTTTTTCTTCCTTTAATTTTTCAAGTTCGGCTTGCATATTCTCAAAACCTTCCCTCGTCATAGGAAATTTATTAATAATGGATAAAGCCATAATCACCACCTAAACGCAATTAAATTGAGTAACGAAATTACTCACAATGTTAAAAATATCACCTTTTATATCATCACTCATGTCATTTGACAACTTTTTTAAAACCCCAGGGTGTACAGTATGAAAATAATTAATAAGATCATGTTCAAATTTATTAATGTAACTTATTTGTATTTTACTTAACTGATTATATAGGTTAGAAAAAATATACATCAGCACTACTTGCTCTTCTATTGACATAGGTAAATGTTGTTTTTGCTTTAATAACTCGACAAGATATTTACCCTTATTCAAGGATAATTGAACACTAGCATCAAGATCAGAACCAAATTTTGCAAAATCTTCTAATTCTCTATACTGAGCTAAGCTTAGCTTTATAGAACTAGCAACTTTCTTCACAGACTTTAGTTGTGCAGCAGAACCAACCCGTGAAACTGACAAACCTATATTTACTGCAGGTCGAAATCCTTTATAAAATAATTCAGACTCAAGAAAGATCTGCCCATCGGTAATTGAAATAACATTTGTTGGCACATATGCAGATACATCACCAGCTTGAGTTTCGACAATCGGCAAAGCAGTTAAAGACCCCTGCCCTTTTTTATTAGACATTTTAGCAGCTCTTTCAAGCAAGCGAGAATGTACATAGAATATATCTCCAGGGTAAGCTTCACGACCAGGAGGACGTCTGAGCAATAAAGACATCTGCCTATATGCCACAGCATGCTTAGATAAATCATCATATATAATCAAACAATGCATTCCATTGTCACGGAAAAATTCCCCAATAGTGCAACCAGCATAAGGTGCTAAAAATTGCATAGGCGCGCAGTCAGATGCACTAGCCACAACTACAGTTGTATACTCTAATGCTCCGCTTTCTTTCAGCTTATTTACCACTTTTGCTACTGTTGAAATTTTTTGTCCAATAGCAACATAAACACAGTAAATTTTTTGATTTTCGTTTACCTCATCGTTAATCTTCTTCTGATTGATAATAGTATCAAGCGCAATAGTAGTTTTACCAATTTGTCTATCGCCAATAATCAATTCACGCTGCCCTCTACCTATTGGAATTAGCAAATCTATAATTTTAATTCCTGTTTGTAGTGGCTCATGCACAGACTTACGATCAATAATGCCTGGCGCTTTAGATTCTATATCCATTCTGTTTTTGGCTCTAATTTCCCCACCGTCGTCTATAGGATGGCCCAACGCATTTACAACTCTCCCTAACAATTCATGCCCTATAGGCACCTGCACAACATCACCACTACATTTTACAACGTCCCCTTCTTTCACATCACGGTCATTACCAAGCACAACTATTCCAGCCGTATTATGATCTAAATCAAGAACTATTCCTTCTACACCGCTTGCAAAAAATACCTTTTCACCGAATTTTGCTTTTTCCAGCCCATAAACCAATGCGATACCATCTGTTACTGAAATTACTTCACCTATATTTTCCCGCTTTATAGGATTATCAAACGTCTCAACTTTTTCCCTTATTACACTTGCTATCTCAGAAACATTCATATTGTTCTTCATACAAAATTCCTTACTTTTAATATTTCCATTTTACTTAAGTCAACTAACCTATCTAAGTAACTTTTTAGCGAAGCATCGATCAAATTAAAACCATACCTAACTACGAAGCCACCTAGTATAGAAGGGTCAACCACATTGCTTACTTTTATTATTTTACCAAGAAAGCTCAAAGATTCAGTAATTATTTTTATATCAGATTCCTTTAAAGCTTCTGCTGACTTTATAGTAATTTCGAATTCATTTTCATTTTCTTTTGCAAGACTTAAGAATTTTTCTAATATAAGGATCAATAAACTAGAGCGTTTGTTTGCAAATATAACCATAATAAATTTTACTAAATTTTCACTCAAGTGCTCATTTATAGAAAGCATCACTTCTTTTTTGTGTGCAAAAGAAATCATAGGATGAGATAGGTACACAAAAACATCACGTTGATCCTTAAAAAAAGCCAATAAAAATTCTACTTCTTTCCTTATAATACCTAACCTGCTTCCTGAGACATGAAACAGCACTCTAGCGTAAGATGAAACTAAATTATTGTATTGGGTCTTTTTCATATTAAATCCAGTAAATCTAAATTAATTCAGCTACAAACCTTCCATTCTTCAATCCAAGCATTTTTTATATAAACAGGTCCTCTCTTTAAGGAAAGAAAACATAAATCATATCTGACTGAATAATCTAAAAAACTAAGGTTTGTACTTAAGAAATACTTAGAAGAATTTATAATAGACTGACATTGAAGATGAGATATCGGTATTTCTTTTCCAAGTAAACTTGTTTTAACTTCTATAAAAATCAGCTCCTTTTTTTAGATACAATTAAGTCAATTTCACCGAACTTACAACGGTAACGGCGTTTTATAACATTATACCATTTCAGCTTTAAATATGCCAAAACTAACAATTCGCCAAAGTAACCTACAAAGTAGCGTAACCTACTTATCATAAGAAGAACAATTATGATAATAATTAACTTTGTGTAACTACTTTGCCTCCTTCTCTATTTTTACTATAAACCTTACCTCTTGCTGCAATATCCCTATTAACCAGTTCTATCACTGCCATTGAAGCGCAATCACCCTTTCGAGTGCTAAATTTTATTATTCTAGAATACCCACCTTTACGATCTTGATAACGGCTGGCTAAGACGTTTAATAACTTATCAACTGCTAACTTACTATTATGAAGGCGTGAAAGCAAAAGTCTTCTACCATGTAAAGTATTCTTATTCTTAGCAATTGTAATAAACTTTTCGACATATGGACGAAGTTCCTTAGCTTTTGGTAAAGTAGTTACAATCTGCTCATGGTTAATTAATGAGATAGATAGATTCTTTAACGTCGATAATCTATGTTCAGTGCAACGAGATAGTTTACGTTTTTTTATTCCATGTTTCATATATCACCTAATCTTCATCAGTATGTTGTTTAGCCAACTCATCTATATCCTTAGGCGGCCAGTTTAGCACATTCATACCCAAAGACAAGCCAAAATTAGCCAAAACTGCCTTAATCTCATTCAAAGACTTCCTGCCAAAATTAGCAGTTCTTAACATTTCACCTTCTGTCTTTTGCACAAGATCACCTATATAAGTGATGTTTTCGTTTTTCAGACAGTTATGAGACCTGACAGATAATTCCATTTCATCTACCTTACGCAATAAGACAGGGTCATAACCCAAATCTTTAGCACCACTAGACGAAGAAACCTGCGATTTTTTATAACTTACATCAGAACTAATAAAGGGCTGAAGTTGCTCCTGTAATATTCTTGCAGCAGAGTCAACAGCTTGACTTGGAGAGATTGTACCATCAGTTTCAATTGACAATATCAGCTTATCCTTATCAGTCACTTGGCCAACACGACTATTCTCTACCCTGTACGAAACCCTGTTGACAGGGCTATACAAAGCATTAACTGGAATAAAACCAATTAAATCCTGTTCACTCATAAGCTTCAAAAGTTCATTTTCTTTATACTTAGTTACAGGAATATAACCTTTTCCGCTAGCCACATATATGGTCATGTTAAGCTCTACATTTTGCCCCAGCGTACATATTAACAAATCTTTATTAACAATAGAGCATTGATCATCAGTTTCTATCATCCCAGCTAATACCTGGCAAGGCCCTTTAGCGTTTAAATTTAAGCATTTATTAGAAGCACCATTTAATTTACAACTCAACATGCCCATATTTAATACTATATCAGTTACGTCTTCTCTTACCCCTTGAATTGAAGTAAACTCATGAGTTATACCTTCAATTTTTATTCCATAAACAGCACTACCTTTAAGAGAAGATAACATTACACGTCTCAATGCATTACCTAATGTTAAAGCAAAACCACTTTCCAACGGTTCTAGGACTATATCACCTTTTTCACTTGAATCATCTGATATTACCTTAACTGAACTAGGTTTAATCAATTCATCTAAATTGCTACAGAGAGAAACATTATTATTATAATACATAAAACAACCTTTTCAAATATCCTATACTCTTCTTTTTTTTCTTAACCTGCATCCATTATGAGGAATTGCGGTTTTATCTGCAATTGAAGTCACAGTCAACCCACAGCTCTGAAGTGCTTTAACCGCAGCTTCGGTACCAAAGCCAGGACCACGAATTATTACAGAGACAACCTTCATACCAAATCTCTCCATTGCATTCTTCGCAGCAGCCTCCGCAGCCTTACCTGCAGCATAAGGTGTGGATTTTCTCGAACCTGAAAAACCACATGCACCCACAGAAGTTTGACATAGCGTATTACCATGAACATCAGTTACACTTACAAAAGTATTATTAAAAGTTGCACGAATATGAACAACACCAGTAATAAACTCCTTTGTACTCTTACCAACCGTTTTGACTTTTTTCATTAAAACTCACAATAATAATAAATTTTATTTTTTCCCAGCAATAAGCAACCGAGATCTACCTTTACGAGTCTTAGCATTAGTATGAGTCCTTTGCCCTCTCACAGGTAAACCTTTTCTATGTCTCACTCCTCTATAGCATCCCATTTCCACTAAAGATTTTACGTTCATAGCCACTTCTTTTCTGAGCTCACCTTCTATAACATAATTTTGTCTAATGAAACTGCTGATCTTTTCTATATCTTCATCTCGTAATTCTGAAACACGTTTGCGCTTATCAACTTCACAAGCGTGACAAATTACATTCGCAGTAGCAATACCTATACCATATATATAAGTTAATGCAAAAGGAACACATTTCCTCACTGGAATATTTATGCCTGCAATACGTGCCACTGGTACCTCGATACTTTATTAATAACAACTCTTAATTTATACCATAAAACAACTCAGAGTCAAACCAAATTACAAGAAATTTTACTTTCAATCTCTTGCGTTACCTCATCAACACTCAAATTAGCGTCAATTGTTAATAATTTGCCTTTATAATACTCGCGTAAACCTTTCATTTGAAGGTGATATTCACTTATTCTCTTATTAATTGCAGACATATCAGCATCATCAATTCTTTTCTCTAACCTCGTACTTTTACATTTAGCACAAGTAGTACTCTTAAAAGAAGATACACTATATATGCTTTTACAGTCCAAACACGCGAGACGATTTTTTAATCTATCGATTGCAATATTATCGTCAAGCTGCAGTTCAATTACAATATCAACATCCCTATTATATTTTTCTTGCAAAACTTGAGTCAAAAAATGAGCCTGGTTTAAATTTCTCGGAAAACCATCTAATAAGCAATTATCATCCATTAATGCAAGCTGGTCATGCAATAATCCACATATAATTTCATCTTGAATTAAATTACCAGATTCCACGGTACCCTTTATTTTTTTACCTAACTCACTGCCATTAGATATAATATTCCTTAATAAATCCCCCACTGAAATTAATTTTAAATTATATTTTGCTATTAACAAGCTTGACTGAGTACCTTTACCAGAACCTGGAGGACCAAAAATCGTAATGATCATCTTACTTTCCTCGTTTTAGACTCATATTTCTTTATCCAGCTATCGTACCTATTCGAAAAAATATAAGATTGTATTTGCATAATAGTATCAGTAATAACGTTCACTATAATCAGTAGACTCGTCCCACCAAAAATAAATGGTATATCATAATAATATCTCATAACTTCAGGTACAGTACATATGACTACCAAATACGCAGAGCCAATGAATGTCAACTTAAAAACTATATCTTGAAGGTAATCAGAAGTATGTTTCCCAGGCCTTCTACCAGGTATAAAACCACCATTTTTTTTAAGAAAATCTGCGTTTTCCTCTGGATTAAATATAAAATTGGTATAGAAAAAATTAAAAAATACTATCAGCACCAAATAGGCTACAATATATACTACTTTATTTGCCATAAAGTAATTTAAAATAAAATCAGAAAAAGCGTGCCCCTTATAGAAATTTGCAATTGAAATAGGTGTCAATAAAATTGCATTAGCAAAAATGGTTGGTACTACACCAGATAAATTAATCTTCAATGGAATATAAGTAAAATCGTCATTATGTAATCTTTTAAATTGCTTTTTAGGATGTTGAACAATAACTTTTCTATAAGAAGACTCTACAAAAATGACTAAGACTAGCAGCAAAAAAAACAATACCAAAACAAAAAGGATAATAAATAACGATACGCTACCGTTTTTATTTAACGTTAACAGAGATGACAAAGCGCTGTGTAACTCTGATATTATGCCCGTGAAAATGATTAATGAGATACCATTGCCTATACCGCTAGCACTGATTCGTTCACCAAGCCATATTAAAAGCATAGTTCCACCTAAAAGGCTGAAAACACCTATTGTACGAAACATAACACCAGGTTCGATTACAACCAATACCCCTTCCCTATTCATCCCTTCCAATCCAACCAAAATTGGAATTGATTGAAATACACAAATTACTATGGTCAGGTAGCGTATATAAGAATTCATCTTTCTACGGCCTGACTCTCCATCATTCTTAACTTCCTTCATTCCTTTAATCGCAGAAGAAAGCAACTGAATAATGATAGAAGCCATTATATATGGCATAACATTCAATGCTAGAATTGTCATTCTAGCCAATGCACCACCAGAAAATAAATTAAATACTCCAAAAACACCTGAGCCCTCTTTGGGAAATATATCATTAATTACATCAAGATTAATTCCAGGAATAGGCACATAAGTACCCAAGCGATAGCAAATTAAAGCTATTAGCGTAAAAAATATACGTTTTAATAAATCGCCTTTATATAACAACGTAGGATCCAAGCTATTAAATGCGGATTTATTGCCCATGATTTACGATAGTATTTCCACACTACCACCAACTGAAGCTACAGATTTTTTTGCAGCTTCTGACGCAAAATCAACATGAAACACAAATTTTTCGCTCAACTTACCTTTATTAAGAAGTTTAATTTTATCCTTAATAGACTTTATAAAACCTAATCTATACAGCCTCTCCTTATCTATAACAGAGTCTTTCACTATTTTTTTAGCTTCCATTAAGCGCTGTATATCGCCAACATTAATTATAGAATATATGTTCCTACGTATAGGCTTAAAACCTCTTTTAGGCAAACGAGTATATATAGACTGTTGTCCACCCTCAAAACCATTTATGGAAACTCCACTTCTAGCCTTTTGCCCTTTATGCCCTCTACCGGATGTTTTACCTTTACCACAACCGATACCTCTACCCAGCAACTTAGGCTTCTTTTTCTTAGATAACTTAGTAAATATAGAGTTTAATTTTACAGCATTATTCATACTTTACCTGTTTCCAACTATCTCGCTAATCTTTTTGCCTCTTTTGCTTGCTACCTGACGAGGAGATAACATACTATCAAAAGCCTTAAATACCGCACATATAACATTATGAGGATTATTTGATCTAGTGGATTTAGCTACCACATCCTTTATACCTAACACCTCAAAAACTGATCTAATCGCTCCACCAGCAATAATACCTGTTCCGGCTCTTGCGGTTCTTAAAACTATCTCACCAGAACAAAATTTAGCTTTAATATCATGATGCAAAGTTCTACCTTCACGCAAGTACACTCTAATCATCGATTTCTTTGCAGCATTTACAGCTTTGACTCTTGCTTCAGCAACTTCTGCGTGCTTACCTATTCCACATCCTACCCTACCCTTCCCATCACCAACAACAACCAAAATTGAAAATGAAAATCTTCTGCCACCTTTGGTAACCGTTGTTACTCTTCGTACCGAAACTAAAAGCTCTGATAAATCATTATTATTTTGTAAATTCTTTATAGCCATATTCAAAACCTTCTAAAACTCAAATCCAGAACTTCTTAAAGCCTCAGCAAATTGAGAAACTAATCCTGTATATTTATACGCTCCACGATCAAATACTAGCTTTTGTTCTAATTTCAGACCAGATAAGCGCTCAATCATTAAAGAAGAAACCTGTTTTATAGTTTCAGCATTGACTTTTCCTTTACATACATCCTTAATTTTAGCATCCAAAGTAGAAGCTGAAGTGAGAGTTACTCCTTTTACATCATTAATTAACTGGACATAAAAATGCCTATTAGATTTAAATATGGATATACGCAAACGTTCAGCGCTCTTGTCAAGCTTCGCTCTATTACGCAACTTCCTTTTTTCATAGTTACTTAAAAAATTATATAACCTTCTCATCTTAATTACTTCTTTTTACTTACAACTTTACGCAACATAAATTTACCCTTTATTACAATACCCTTACCTTTATAAGGATCGTACTTCCTAATCCTGCATATATCAGATGCCACCATATAGACTTTTTGCTTATCCATACCACTAACTACTAAGTGAGTTGGCTTTATGCACTTAATCTCAACATCTTTAGGCACTTTATATTTAACATTATGGCTATAACCAAGATACAAAGTCAAATACTTACCATCACACTCTGCCTTATATCCAACACCATTAATCTCAAGATTAACAGAAAAACCATCAACCATGCCGTTAATAATATTATTAATATTACTCCTATAAGTGCCCCACATAGGCTTTATTTCATCATAATCATCTTTATCTTGATCCACAGAAAGGAGTAGCTGATTATCAACAATCCGGCACACAACATCACTGATTAAGCTAAGCTCTTTTTCAGCCTTAGCACTCTTTATTAACATCCTACCATTATTATATTCAACTGAAATACCAGCAGGAATATTGATAGGAGCAGCACCTATACGAGACATGAATTTCTCCTATTATTTAAAACACACGACACAAAACTTCTCCACCAACCTTTAATTTATGTGCATTATAATCAGTCATCACTCCTTTGGGTGTCGATATAATAAAAATACCAAGACCATTATATGCTTTAGAAATGTCCTTATACTTAGAATAACAACGACAACCAGGCTTTGACACCCTAACTATGTCACTAATTACAGGTGACTTCTCATAATACTTCAATTTTACAATGAAAGAAGGTAAATTATCTACAACTTGCTTTTCATAATCAAGGATATACCCTTCATCTTTTAAAATCTTCAGTATAGAAGAATTCACTTTAGAAAACAACACTCTTGTTGTTCTATGCATTGCCAATTGAGCATTACGTATCCTTGTTAAAAAATCACCAATACTATCAGATAACGCCACAATATACTCCTTATATTATATTTACCAACTAGACTTTGTAACTCCTGGAACTTGCCCAAAAGAACATAAATCACGCAAAACAATTCTACATAAACCAAATTTTCTATATACTCCTCTTGGTCTCCCAGTTAAAGCACACCTATTTCTAATTTTGGTTTTAGAAGAATTTCTAGGCAATTTTTTAATTAATTTATTTTGAGCTGTAAACCTTTCTACAATAGACAAATTCTTATTATTTATTATAGATTTCAATTTCTCTCTTTTTTCTTTATATTGATCGCACAGCTTTATTCTGCGAAGATTTCTTTCTATCATAGATTTTTTTGCCATATATTTCTCCTCTCAATTAATCAAAAAAAGGAAATTTAAGAGCCAGTAATAATTCCTTTGCTTCCTTATCAATAACTGCACTTGTTATAATATTAATATCCATACCTCTAATTTTACTTATTTTATCATAGTCTATTTCTAAAAACGAGATATGTTCCTTTATACCAAAGGAAAAATTACCATTACCGTCAAATTGCTTCACACTAAATCCTCTAAAATCTTTTTCCCTTGGCAAAGCAATATATATCAATCTTTCTAAAAACTCATACATTTTATCTCTACGCAAAGTTACTTTGCAACCTACTGTAGCACCTTTTCTGATCTTGAAGCCAGAAATAGATTTTTTTGCAAAAGTTGATAAAGGCTTCTGCCCAGCAATCAAATATAGGCTATCAAGTGGTTCATTTATTGCTTTACTATCTGTAGCAGCATCTCCAACGCCCATATTGATACACACCTTGACAAGTTTAGGCACTTGCATGATATTGCCGTAATTAAACTTATCCTTTAAGGACTTTACTATGCTATCTTTATACAATTCTTTAAACATATCAACCTAATCTATCACTTCTCCAGAAACTTTTGCAAAACGCACTTTTCTACCGCCTATAACCTTAAACCCCACTCTAGTTGGAGTTTTATATTTAGGGTCTAATGTTGCAACGTTGGATATATCAATAGCTAACTCTTTATTTAATATACCACCACTACTAACAGCTTTTGGTTTAGTGTGTCTCTTATGTACATTTACCCCAGAAACAATTACTTTCTTTTTAGCATCACATGCCACAACTTTAATCACTTTACCAATTTTTCCCTTATCTCTACCAGTTAAAACTATAACGTCGTCACCACTTTTTATTTTAGCACTCATTATAAAACCTCAACAGCTAATGACATTATCTTCATAAAAGAACCAGATGATAACTTTTTTACCGGACCAAATAGCCGAGTGCCAAGTGGTTCACCTTGATCGTTAATCAAAACTACAGCATTGCTAGAAAAACGAATTACAGAACCATCAGATTTTCTAATAGGGCTTTTCACCCTCACCACAACTGCTCTATATACTTTTCCCTTCTCAACCTTCCCTCTTGGAGTAATAGATTTAGTAGATACAATAACTGTGTCACCTATAGATGCAGACTTTCTACCACCCAATAAACCAATACAAAGCACTGCACGCGCACCAGAATTATCAGCTACTTCCAACAATGTATTTTTTTGAATCATATAAATATCCTATTCAATGTGAGCTATTAACAACAACCCATTTTTTAGTAGTAGAAATAGGCTTGTGTTCTTGTATTAAAACCTTGTCCCCTTCTTTACAACTATTATTCTCATCATGTGCTGTATACTTCTTGTATTTTTTTATAACCTTTTTATACATCTGATCCTTATACACTTGTAATACCGAAACCTTTACAGTCTTATCACACTTAGCCTTAGTTACAGTACCACAAAAAACCTTTTTAGGCATTCTTTTCCTCTCTTCTTCTTTTATTTAATGTAGTTAGAATACGAGCTATGCTCTTTCTTATTAAGCTAAAACGCGAAATATTGTTGCACTGCCCCAACTTCTTTTGAAAAACCAAATTAACAAACTCTTTTCTCAAATTTACAAGAATTTCATGCAATTCTTGTGAAGACCTCGATTCAATGTCAGCTATATCCATTGCAACTCCATTTAATTATGATTAGATACAAATTTACACTTCATAGGAAGCTTAGCGGTTGCCTTTTCAAGCGCCAATCTTGCTAAATGCATGGGAACATCACTGCTAATCTCAAACAACATTCTACCGGGCTTAGCTTTAAACACCCAAAATTCAACACTACCTTTTCCCTTACCCATACGTACATCTGCCGGCTTTTTACTAACAGGGGTATCAGGAAAAATTCTTATCCACACTTTACCAGAGCGTTTTAATGTTCTAGATATTACACGCCTTGCAGTTTCAATATGCTTAGACTGAATCCTACCTGCTTCTACAGCTTTTAAGCCATAATCTCCAAAAGATAATGTGCTACCACCTTTTGTATTACCCTTAATTCGCCCCTTAAATACCTTCTTATATTTACTCTTTTTGGGAACAAACATCTCAATATACCTTAATTACCAATATAAACCCAAACCTTAACTCCTATAATACCATATATAGTTTTTGCTTCACAAAAAGCATAATCTATATTAGCACGTAAAGTGTGTAAAGGCAAACGACCTTCTTTATACCATTCAGTACGAGCTATCTCAGCTCCGCCAAGGCGCCCAGAACAACTTACTTTAATACCTCTAGCACCCATCCTCAAACAACTTTGAATAGCTTTTTTCATCGCTCTTCTAAATGAAACCCTTTTTTCTAACTGTTGTGCAATGCTGCTTGATATTAAAACTGCATCTATTTCAGACCTTTTAACTCCTACTACATTCACTTCCACATTATTTTTTACTTTTTCAGCTATTTTTTGCTTTATCTTCTCAATATCTGAGCCTTTCTTACCTATTATCACTCCAGGTCTAGAAGAATGTATTATTACAGACACCAAATCGATTGTACGCTCTATAATTACTTTAGAAACACCAGCATGCTTAAAAGATTCATTTATATAACTGCGAATAGATAAATCTTGATGCAACCCTTGTTTATAACCCTTCTCAGCATACCAAACAGATGACCAAGTATTAATTATTTTTAACCTAAATCCTTTAGGATTAACGTTTCCCATACTTTTGCACTTTCCTTATTAATTTTCTATTTTTATGAATCATATAATTTCTCCCAATTTTACAGTTATATTACTATAACGTTTACTAACTCTATTAGCTCTACCCATAGCTTTTGGACATACCCTACGCAAAGTAAGAGACTTACCTATTGAAATTTCTTTTATATATAAATTATCGATATCCAATCCATAATTATATTGAGCATTAGCAATCGCAGAATTTAATACCTTCCTTATAAGACCCGCAGCTTTCTTTTCACAAAATCTTAATTGCACAGTGGCAAAAGAAACTTTTTTATTACGTACTAAACCAGCAACCAAATTCAATTTACGAGGAGTTGATTTTAAAACCCTAGAACCAGCTTTAACTATTACATCTCTGTTTTTCATATCAATTACCTTCTTGTCGCCTTTTTATCACCACTATGCCCAGTAAATTTACGAGTGGGCGAAAATTCACCAAACTTATGACCTATCATATTCTGATCATTAACATTAACAGGAATGTAATCCTTACCATTATAAACAGCAAACTTTAAACCTAAACAATTAGGAAGAATTACAGAAGCCCTGGAATGAACTTTTATAGCCATGTTAACAAACCCCTTGTTTAAAGCATTATTCACCGACTTTAATATAGAAGGATGACAAAAAGGAGGCTTCCACGCAGATCTACTCATAAACTAACCTTTCAATTGTTTTATATACTTATCACTAGATTTATTTTTCCTCCGAGTTTTCTTTCCTTTTGTTGCAACACCCCAAGGAGTAACAGGATGACGACCACCAGAGGTTTTTCCTTCCCCACCTCCATGAGGATGGTCAACCGGATTCATTGCAACCCCACGCACAGTAGGTCTAATTCCAAGCCACCTACTTCTTCCAGCTTTACCCAGCTTTCTATTCTTATGGTCAGGGTTAGATACTACACCAATAGTAGCCTTGCAAGAAGATAAAATCAACCTAATTTGACCAGACCTGAGTCGTAATAAAACATATTGGCCATCACGACCAACAATTTGCGCATAACAACCAGCAGCTCTAGCAATCGCAGCACCATTACCTGGCTTCAGCTCAACATTATGAACGAAAGAACCAACAGGTATATACTTGAGTAGCAAACAATTACCTGGCAAAATATCAGCATCATTTCCAGCTGTAACAATATCACCAGGCTTCATACCTTGAGGAGCTAATATATAAGACTTAATATCATCTTCCTTATATGATATTAACGCTAAAAACCCACTTCTATTTGGATCATACTCTATTTTTTCAACTATACCCTGACCACTTCTATTACGCTTAAAATCTATAACTCTATACTTCTTTTTGTGACCACCACCCCTATGACGAGTTGTAATTCTACCATAATTATTTCTTCCACCACTGGACTTTTTACCGGATGTAAGAGACTTTTCTGGCTCATCTTTTGATAAACCAACTTTACTTACTAACACAGTCCCACGAGAAGACGGAGTAACAGGATTAAAAAATTTCATACCCATATTAAACGCTCATTATATCTAATTTTTGACCATCTATCAAAGAAAAATAAACTTTCTTTTTCTGTTTTTCACAACCAATCACACCCCTGAAACGCCTATATTTAGGCTTAATTCTAACAACATTTATAGAAGAAATTTTAACATCAAATAGAGACTCTATTGCCAACTTTATTTGACGCTTATTTACATTTACAAAAACATACAAAGAATATTTATTAAACTTCTCCCTCAAAAAAGAGGCCTTTTCTGTAATTATAGGAGATTTTATTATATTATTATATTTGATCATAACAATCTACCTTCAAGATGCTTTAAAGTATCCTTTGTCAACATCACGCATTCGTGATTCAATATATCAAAGACATTTAACCCAATAGGTTTGATTAAGTCTACATAATGCAAGTTTCTAACAGCACGCAACAAATCATCTCCATAATCACCAACTATCAAAAAGGAAGAAAATTTAAAATTTTTAATACATTTACACATTTCAGACGTTTTCTTCACATCAATATTTAAATTATCCAGAATAATCACTTGATTATTTAAATACTTTAGAGATAAAGCAATTTTTAAACCAAATTTGCGTACCTTCTTATTAAGAGAATAAGTATGACTCCTCACAACAGGGCCGAAAATAATCCCACCACCTCTAAATTGAGGAGATCGCAAGCTCCCTTGTCTTGCCCTACCGGTACGTTTTTGACCATAAGGTTTAGCTGTTGTACCAGAGACATCACTGATACCTTTTGTTTTATGAGTACCAGCTCTTCTCTTCGCTAATTGCCATCTCACTATATCATGCAAAATACTCAATTTTTGCTTAGCAGAAAATATCAAAGGATTGAGCTGAGCAGTACCTACATTATTATTAGATAGATTAACTAAATTACATTCCATAACTAACTTACCAAATTACTAGCATCATCATTTACATCTAACAGTAAACCTACCGGAAAAGGAACATCTTTATGTAAAGATTTTTTAACTGCATCTCTTACAAAAACATAGGAATTTTTAAACCCAGGAACATTATTACCCTTCACAGCAATTATACTATTTTCATGATCAATGGATAATATCTTCATATTTTGTGCAGTTATTCTGCTGTTACCTAAATGACCAGCCATTTTCTTTCCTTTGAATACTCTACCAGGATCCTGACATTGACCAGTGGAACCTTGTGATCTGTGAGCAATAGAAACACCATGAGATGCCCTAAGCCCACTGAAGTTATGCCGCTTCATCACACCAGCAAATCCTTTACCTATAGAATAACCCGTAATATCAAGATATTGACCAACCACAAAATGATTGATTCCCACTTTTTTACCACATTCTATTCCCGACAGGTCATTTAATCTACTTTCGTATAACTTACATTTATTATTTATACCCTTTTTCTTTAAATATTCCAACTGAGGTTTTGCTATATTTTTAAAATCTCCTGTGCCTAAAATGACTGAATTATAGCCACATTTATCTTGTCCTTTTATATCAACAATATAAGTTTCGCTGAGATGCAATAAAGTTAAAGCCATGCGACTATTGTCAGAATACATAGCAGTATGACCAATATTCATCATTAGTAAACCAATTCTCCTCAGCGAATTTATTCTCTTCATTTCCTTCTCCTAAACCTTAACTTCCTTGACTTTTAAATCCACTTCTACGCCAGCAGAAAAAGATAAACCTGTAAGCATCTGCATCATAGTAGGAGTAAGATCATGTAAAACAATCAAACGCCTAGAAGTTCTCATTTCAAACTGTTCACGAGATTTTTTATCAACGTGAGGAGATCTATTAACAATAAATTTAGAATCTTTTCTTGGCAACGCAATCGGACCAGATAATTTTGCATTGGACCGCTTTAATTCATCAACAAATTTTCGAACACACTCCTCCAATAAAGAACAATCGAAAGCCTTAATGTTAATATATATATCTTGCTTCATCTTAGTTACTACTCTCACTCCAAAATTTCAGAAACAACACCAGAACCAACAGTTCTACCGCCTTCTCTTATCGCAAAACGCAATCCCTTATCCATTGCTATCGGTACTTGCAATTCTACTTCTACACTCACATTATCTCCTGGCATTACCATCTCCTTCCCATCTAGCAATTTTATGCTCCCGGTTACATCCGTTGTCCTTAAATAAAACTGTGGCTGGTAATTCGCAAAAAATGGTGTATGCCTTCCTCCTTCCTCTTTCTTTAATATATAAACCTCCGCCCTAAACTTTCTATGCGGCGTTATCGTCCCCGGTTTTGCTAATACTTGCCCTCTCTCCACTTCTTCTCTTTTTGTTCCTCTTAACAATATTCCTACATTGAGTCCTGCACTCCCCTTATCCAGCAACTTCTTAAACATTTCTACACCTGTGCATATCGTCTTTTGCGTCGCTTTCAGACCTATTATCTCTATCTCTTCTCCCGTCTTTATCTCTCCCTTCTCTATCCTTCCTGTTACCACCGTTCCTCGCCCCGATATCGAAAATACATCCTCGATTGGCAATAAAAATGGTAAATCCACAGGCCTTGGTGGAACTGCCACATACTCATCTAACTTTTCCATCAATTTATCTATTGATTTCTTTCCATATTCGCTACTGTCATCCTCCAGCGCTTTCAATGCAGACCCCACTACCACAGGCACTTCATCCCCTGGAAATCCGTATTTATTCAGCAATTCCCTCACTTCCATTTCTACCAAATCTATCATATCAGCATCAGCAACATCAGCTTTATTTATATACACCACGATATATCCAACACCTACCTGCTTCGCTAGCAATATATGCTCTCTCGTTTGTGGCATTGGCCCATCAACCCCCGACACTACCAATATCGCCGCATCCATCTGTGCTGCACCTACTATCATGTTCTTTACATAGTCAGCATGTCCAGGACAATCAACGTGTGCATAATGCCTTTTTTCCGTCTGATACTCAACATGCGCTGTTGCTATCGTTATCCCCCTTTTCCTTTCTTCTGGCGCCTTATCTATCTGATCGTACGCTACAAAATTTCCATAATGCTTTGTTATCGCCGCTGTTAACGTTGTCTTCCCATGATCCACATGTCCTATTGTTCCCACATTTACATGCGGCTTTCCAAATGCTTCCACTACTGCTGTCATAATTTAAACTTTTCTACCTAAAATACAAATACATCAATAAATAATATGTTGATTTTATAAAAATACAACAAAAAAAAGAGCGGATAGTGGGAATCGAACCCACGTCACTAGCTTGGAAGGCTAGAGCTCTACCATTGAGCTATACCCGCACAATGGAGGAGGTAGGATTCGAACCTACGTACGCAATGCGGACAGATTTACAGTCTGTTACCTTTAACCACTCGGTCACTCCTCCACAAAAATTTGTTAAGAGAACGCTATTTTAGTACCTTAACTCAAGCTTTTATTGTATTTAATACTAAACGCCTAAAATTAAAAAATCAAGCAATAAAACCTACCCTGATTAAAATCATGCAGATTTCATTTTATACAACACAATATTGCCAATAAAACGTCTAAATAAATAATGCGAATCATGCGTACCTGGCGCTTCTTCTGGATGATATTGCACAGAAAAGACTAAGTAATCCTTCATCATTATCCCCTCTACACTATTATCAAATAGAGAAATGTGAGTAATTTCAACATTACTTGGAAGAGAAGCTGAATCAACAACGAAACCATGGTTTTGGCTAGTGATCTCAACTTTTCCACTAATTACATCATAAACTGGATGGTTACTCCCTCGGTGACCAATATCCATCTTGATGGTCTTTGCTCCCAAAGTAATCGCAAGTAATTGATGACCCATGCATATGCCAAAAATTGGTATTTTAGATTTTATAATAATGTCTATCTCTGAAACTACACTTTCTCCTATTTCTTGCGGATCACCAGGACCATTTGAAAGCACTATACCATCTGGATTCATACTCAACACTTTTTGAGCAAAACCTGTGCTTGGTCTGATTAATTCAACTGTACAACCAAGTTCTATTAAGCGTGAAACTATACTGATTTTTACGCCAAAATCAACGATTACAACCCTATATTTTGCATTAAGGTCACTTTTAAAATTACTATGCAAGCTGACTTTATTGGTTATTTCTATCCCATTTACAGATTTGTATTCCTTCAATTTGTCCAACACATGCGTCTCGCTTGACGGGCATATCATTCCACTTTGAGATCCATATTTTCTCAAATGTCTCGTTAAAGCTCTAGTATCAATTCCTGATATCCCAACCACGTTATTTTTCTCTAACCAATCATTTAAACTGATATATGAAGAAGGGTGGGACATAGAAGAAAGTTCACGCATAACCACACCACTTGCAAAAATTTTCTCTCCTTCATTATCTTTATGGTTTATTCCAATGTTACCAATATGAGGAAAAGTGAACGTT
Organism: Wolbachia endosymbiont (group A) of Sympetrum striolatum; assembly: GCF_947250715.1. NCBI lineage: Bacteria > Pseudomonadati > Pseudomonadota > Alphaproteobacteria > Rickettsiales > Anaplasmataceae > Wolbachia > Wolbachia endosymbiont (group A) of Sympetrum striolatum. The sequence goes on along the minus strand of NZ_OX366342.1, from coordinate 1,057,653 downwards.
ATAATTTGATCAGCAAAAGAAGGATCAGTTATAGTATGCTGATAACCGGTCATACCAGTGGTAAAACAGACCTCACCTATGCACTTGCCTTTTTTACCTACTGATTTTCCCCAAAAGCACTTGCCATCTTGTAAAATTAAAACTGCGTCCTGCACTTCATTATCTATTTAACTGATTCAAAACAGTATACAAGAATTTCAAATAATACTTAACTCTTTCTAAAATTCCAAATTTAACCACGAGGCGGCGAAGAACAACATGAAAAAAACTTTTAACGCGCCCTTTCATAAAATATGTTGACTATCTCCGTATTTTATATTAGGTATACTCCGGCAGTTATGAAATGGAGGTTTATTATATCAAATGAAATCCAACCTAAAAATAAGTTACTAATTGTAGGAGCTGGCTTACTATTCTTTGCGATGGTGTTCCCATCATTTTTTCTCTTAGCAAAAATAGCCATAGGATTAGCTATGATCGCAATTGCAACAATCGCGGTAAAAATTTTCTCAAAAACAATATCAAACGCTCTTGAAAAAGAAAAAGTAGATCAGAATCAGGCAGCACAACAAACAACACAAAGTAAAATTATAAACCTAGCTATTGGATTAACATTTATATTTGCAGGAGGATTATCAATGCTCATTATAGCAAAAACTGGCTTAATTGCAGCATGTGCAGCTATAACTGCTTTAGCTCTACACGAATATGTTAAAAATGAAAAAATAGGAAAAGAGATAAATGATAAATTCGATAAGGTAGCTGACGATACAATCAATTTTATTGTTAGCAATGTTGAAAAACTTATTCCAACAAAGCCGCCAGGCATAACAGCCTAAACTGTCTCCGTTCAGCAGAGTGGTTTAAGAAACAATAGATAGAAGGTTTTGAAAAGGGTTCAGCCTTCTTTTTATGTCCGCCTTGAGGAACTTCTTGTACAATTAGTTTCTCTTGAGAAAATGAATCTAACATTTTAACACTCCCTTTAACTCTTACATCATATATTGAAAAATAATTAACCTAACTTATAACTTGCACCTTTATCAGCTTGTTAGGTAGAATTATTAAAGAATTAGTTGAATAGGTATTATGATTCAATTCAACTCCATCCACAAGTTCTCCGCTTGTTACTCCAGTTGCAATAAACACTGATTCACCTCTTGTCATATCTTTTATGGTGTAGATTTTTTCTGGGTCATCAATATTTAAATTTTTTGCTCTTTCTCTTAACTGATCTGTGTCAAATATTAATCTTCCCTCCATCTGTCCACCGATTGAACTCAGCGCTGCAGCCGCAAGCACCCCTTCTGGTGCCCCTCCTATTCCGATATACATATCGTGATTGCCATTTACTAGTGAAACTACGGCCGCAACATCACCATCATCTATTAGTTTAACTTTTGCTCCTAACTCCCTGATTTTCACTATTAATTCATCATGCCTTTCACGATTAAGTATAGTTACTGTAAGATCATTTACTTTACATCCTTTTGCCTTGGCTAAATTGTCTAGATTCTTTTCAATGCTATTTTTTAGTGAGACTACACCCTCTGGGAGATTTTTTCCTACTGCTATCTTTTCCATATAAACATCAGGTGCATGTAAAAAATTACCTTTTTTCGTTGCAGCAAGAACGGACATTGCCCCTTGTTTATGGTGAGCGCAGATTGTGGTGCCCTCAAGTGGGTCAACAGCAATGTCGATTTCAGGACCATTTCCAGTGCCAACCTTCTCGCCAATATACAGCATTGGTGCTGAATCTCTCTCACCTTCACCAATTACGATAGTACCATTTATTTCCATTGAATTTAATACTGTACGCATTGCATCAACTGCAACCTGATCAGCCTTTTTTTCATCGCCGAAGCCTGCTAGTTTATATGCAGCAAGTGCTGCAGCTTCGGTCACTTTAACTAATTTATAGGCTAAATCTTCCATCATTTGCTTTAAGAACTATATTCAATATATATCATGCTACTTGAAACTGCAATATGTCTTGACTGGTTGTGGGAAAGTTGCTATAATAAACTAACATATAGTAGTAGGTTTAGTTATGGCATATAGTAATGATGATATTAGAGAGTTGTATCGAAAGATAGCTACAATTGTAAAATATGATGATAAGGGAATTGCTAGTCTTAAAGATTTGCAAAAGGAACCAAAGTGGAAAGAAGTTAATTTTCAAGATAAGTGTGAAGGAGACAATTTATTAGGAGACTTACTTCTAAAACATGCAACCGAACATAACAACCCACGCGTTAAGGATCTTTTTCTTAGAAATGGGTTCAAGATTCCTCAACAAGAACAGATAACTACAGAGGTAAATGAGGAAAGAGAACCTGATGTAGAAGAAAATGGAGCAGGCAGCAATGCAGCAGATTCTAATAACTCCAGAGGTAGTCAATTTGCTACGTCATACAACAAGATAAAGGAAATTGTAACTAATAACCCTAGTATAACTGCTCAGGAATTTGGTGAGAAGCTTAAAAAAGAGAAAATAGATATAAAAATAACAAACCAGGATGGTTGGACTTTGCTTTATTATGCTGTTCGTTCAGAAGGGCCTAGTATTACCGGCGATCGCAGTATATTCCTAAGGGTTGTTGGATTGCTCACAAATTCAGACATTAAAGTCAATGGTATTCAAGATACGGCTTATACTTTATTAGATCATGCCGCAATAAAAAAACAAGCTGACGTTGTAAAGATACTTTTGAATAGTGGCAAATTTAATGAAGAAGAAAAATTTAACGCTCTGCGTCTTGCTATTGTTCAAGGTAATGTCCAAGAAGTTGGGGTATTTTTAGGTTATGTAAATGATGAAAGCAGACGAGCAGCTGTAGAGTTGGCTATAAATAATAGACAAAAAGAAATTACTCAGGTGCTTTTAAACTTTATTGTACCAGAAACACCTAATGTAGAAAAAAACGGAGCAAAACCTTGCAGCAGTAATGGGAACATTGGTAGTAGACCTGTAAATACACCAAATGGCCAGCTAAATCATAATAACGAAAATAAAACGCCTGTATCAACAAGGACTGACCAAACTGCCACACCAAATAATGATAATAAAGCTAACGGCTTCGTAGATGCTCAATTTTCTGTGCCAAATGAAAAAGAAACTAAATATAAAGAAAGCAAGGAAAATTTTTATACCTCATTAACAAAAGATGTTGTTGGAGTTGTTGTTACAGGGTTATTCATTGCTGCTGCTGTGATGGTTCCATCTGTGGCTGGTGCGGTGGTTTGTGGTGTTATAGCTGTTTTGGTTGCAACATATATCGGATTACATGTAAAAAATTCTACATTACCAAGCTATAGAGAAATGGAAAAAAATAAAGTTGAACACGTGAGTTCAGGTATACAAAAGGGGTGATTTAAGAGAAATCTTTGCCAAGCAGGATGTCATCCCAGTGCCCTGACTACTTGGATCCAGAAAACTTAACTTTAAATAAGTGGCTGCATAATAAAGACTAGATTCCAGTGTCAGCTACTTGGATGACACCTCTCTTGGGCTCTTTTAACCATAAACATTTAAGAAATTTACCAAATGAAAAGAAAGGCAAAAGAAACCCCGGTTAATATCTATTTAAAAACATTGGCGTTTTTTTATGTTTTAAACGTCTAATAACCGCGACTCAGCTGCTTTTAAATGCAACTCACCTTAGTTTAAATGTTTAAGAAATTTACTAAGCAGAAAAAAAGGTAAAAGAAATCCCGTGTTAGCTAGTTGTCACTCTCTAATCCTGCAAATTGGCGTTCTATACTGTCTTAAACGCTTTATAAGCGCGTTTCAGCTTATATAGCTAGAAATGTTGTGAAGACATAAGGTGCGCATAGTACAAAAAATTAAAAATAAGACGCCAATTACGTAATACTGGACTCCTGATATAATGTTGAACATTTTTTTTCTGCATTTCCGCCAGGGCAAGTTCTTGAAATCGAAACACTATATGTATATTATCGTGATCAATTTCAACGCGTTTGACTAATGCTCTAATTATATTAAGCTTAGCCTCCCAATCTGCTTGACCAAGTTCTGATTCAACCACAGAGGCAAAACCTTTTATACTACTTATGATAAAATCTATTTCCCTCTGTAGTTCCTTTTCATCAACCACCTCTTCCTTCTGGTTTCTCATTGCTTTTAACTTCTTCTCTATTTCCTCAGCTTCTAGATCATATTCCTCCTGAGTTATGCGTTCTCGAACATAGACATAATTTAGTCTTTTGATACCTTGTTCTAATTTGCTTATTTCTTTTTCAATCTCATCATTTGGTTGCTTATTTTTATGTTCTAAAAGCATAAGTTGATGTTCTTTTGCAACTTTATCCGTGTCTTTCAATACCTTCTTCATTTCTTCCCATATAACTGGTTCTAGTATCTCCATGCGTATTGATTTGTTGCTACATACTCTAGTCCCGCCAAAACGGCTTGCATCTGTACCAGTACAACGATAGTAGCTCCTTCCTCCCTTAGCGTTTTTTGCTGCATAGTAGGCATATTTGCAACACTGACATACCATTAGTCCTTGTAATAGGTGCCTTCTTCCACTTCGTTGTATTCTTGATCTCTTTCTATTTTCATCAAGTTGTTTTTGTACTATATCGAATAATTCCTCTTCAATTATCCTTGGTATTGTTATTTTTATCCAATTCTCCTCATCAGTACGATAAACAGAATAGTTCCTTTTGCGCACTTTCCATCTTGCCCTCACTGCTTTTCTTATTGGCCCTACCTTCGACTTACCAAATGCCGCTTCTCCTTTGTATGCTTGATTTCTTAATATTCTATGGATTGTACATACGTTCCACACTCCCTTGCGGATGATGATCCCTCGTGTTTCAAGTTGCTTTATTGCTGCAGCTTTTTGCTCTTCAGTTATATTTGTTAACTGTAGCCTTTTATCCTCTCTTAGTTCTTTTGATAATATTTGCTGTTCTGTTTTTTGCTCTGCAGCTTGCATAAAACACCTTATCTTGACAATTAATGCCATTTATATTGAACAATTACATAATGTGCAAACATTTTTTTACATAATTTAATTTGTAGAAAGTTTTGCCTCAAATGCCTTTTAATTGACTCTCTTCTACAGGGTAGTCATAATGTATTATTTAATTAAAGAGAGAGGGTGATTATGGAGCCGCTACATGAAATACTGGAAGTATTAAATAATGATCAAGATTTAAACTCGAATAATATAGTTAAAAAGATAAAGAAAAAACTAGAAGAGAAAAGCAAACTAGATAGTGGATTTGAAGGAGCATTAGCAAAGGAAGAATATAATGTATGGAAAGAAAGTAAGTTTTCATTAGACTGCCAATTTACTACTAATATTGCTAGTTGGCAAGGTACATTACTGCATGTAGCTGCTAAACATGGCCATACGAACATAATAAAAATTCTGATAGAAAGTGGTGCAGATGTTGATGGCAAGCATAGCCATACTCCTTTACATGCAGCTGCTGAAAGTAATCAGCTAGAAGCAGCAAGGATTCTAATAAAAAACGGCGCAAATGTTCATACAAAAGATATCTGGGAATGTACTCCTTTACATTATGCTGCAGTTAGTGGTAGTGAATCTATAATACGGCTTCTCATACAAAATGGTGCAGATCCTTGGGTGAAGGATAAAAATAGTGAAACTCCAGTATATAGCTATGTATACGGGCGTGCATGGCTCCTTTCACCTCTTACTATTACCCACAAATATAAATGTTTGTTGCATAGCTCTTAATGGCATAACTTTTGCTTGAAATAACTGTTTATATGGTGCAATTTACAGCTTTTAGTTGCTAAAATTATAACTCTTAGTTTAATAATTTTAATCCAATAAGCTTTCAGGTTAATAAAATTAAATTATTTGAGTAAATACAATACTATGTTTTTATTTGTGGGTAATAGTAAGCTTTCACCTGGGTCTGGTGATGGGTGTTTAGCACAATTTGAAAAAGCACGCAATGGAGGCCTCTTTGTTCGTTATTCAACACTGTTACTAGGCGCTGTAGCAGCAATAACACTTTTCACAACTGGCAATATTACACCAGATGCACCACGTATAATAGGCGCAGCAGCTTTAGTTACAGTAGCAGCACTTGCAGCTGGTCGTATTACATATGAAGCGTTTAAACCCAGTACTAAAATGGCAAAAGTAGAATATGAGCGTTTTGTAGCAGCACAGCAATCACCACAGTAGTCTATTTCTAAATAAAAAAACTGTTACATTATATCTCATATTATGGTAAGCCTAGCATTAGGTGGTTCATATGAGGTAAAAATGAAAAACATTATCATCGCAGGCTCTGGTCCTGTTGGTTCATCTGTCCATCTCAGCCATAATTCTTGCACTTTTTTCCGAAACTCTGCATCTTTAGCTTTTGATTGCGGTTTTATTCCTGTTCCAACGCAATTACTCACTATCGTATCGATTATGTTTGCTGCATAGGAGTTCTTTCTTACCATATCACGAGACCGACTGCGTAAGTGTTCAAGGCTTTGGGAAAGTAAGCTATTTATACTTCCTGACTCTGGTTGAAAGTGCAATAATCTCCTTCCTGAACCTCCATGCTGAACCTTTAGACTTTGGTGGTTTGCGGAATAATTGCTTGAATGATTTTAGTAGCATTACTTTTCCTTATCTGAAACTTTCGATAATTCAGCTTCTAACTCTTCTATTGTTGGCAAAGCTGTTTTGATGTTTTCTGGTAGATTTTCAGTTATTCGATATTCCGCTAATCCTATTGGTTTATTTATGTCTTTGAGTGTATATTTAGCAAGTACATCGTCTTTAGATTTACATAAGATTAACCCTATAGAAGGTTGATCTGTCGAGTGCTTCAGTAAATCGTCAACTGCGGAAAGATAAAAATTCATTTTACCTGCATACTCTGGTTTAAAATCTTTATCTTTTAGTTCAATTACTATGAAGCAACGTAACTTTAAATGATAGAATAATAAATCAATATAAAAGTCTTTATTACCAACATCTAAATGAAATTGTCTACCAACAAATGCAAATCCCTCACCGAGTTCTAACAGAAATTTTTCCATATGCCCTACAAGTCCCTTTTCTACTTCTCTTTCGTGAGCATCCTTACCTATACTTAAAAAATCAAAAATATATGGATCTTTTAATGTGTAATGTGCTAGATCGGATTGTGGAGATGGTAATTTTTCTTCAAAGTTAGTAATAGCTTTCCCTTGACGTTTATGTAGACCAAGCTCTATCTGCATCACCATAATGTTACGTGACCAGCCATGTTCAATAGCTTCTTTTATGTAGAATAGCCTCGCTTCTTTGTCCTGAACTAAGTCCATTAGAAATACATTATGTCCCCACGGCAATTGGGCAACAAGTTGTTGCACAAATTCAATATCTTGATACTCCACTGCAAATTGACGCATATATTTCAAGTTTCTCGTGCTAAAACCTTTCATTTCCGGGAATTCAGCCTTTAAGTCTCTACTTAACTGCTCAATTACTTTAGATCCCCAACTCTGACTCTTTTGTTTTTCTAGAATCCGCGTTCCAATATAATGATAAAGCAGTAGCAGTTCTTTATTTACTGTTCTTGCTGCCTTATAACGACTAATAGCAATATGTTCTTTCAACTGCTCTAAAAATTCTGTATATTCTTTTCCTATAATTTTTGTCATAGTGTTCCTTTCAACGATTTTTATCATTATATGATCCCTTTATTCGTTGCAATAACAATCTTTCTCTTCGGCTTCACACCTGCAACTTTTAACTCTGCTTTGATTCGTTGCCTGAGCTCCAATAAATCCTTTATTTGAACTTCCCCGTACCGAACTACATGGTCACCATATGCAATTGAGACAACCCTTTCCCCGCTTTGCAGCTTCTTTATCGCTTCTTCAACTTGGGCTAAATATTCACTGCTGTACATTCTTCTCACCCAGCCATCTACTCTTTCTTACCTTTTTAGGCTTTTTAGTTTTTTCACCTACTAAACTCTCCCATTTACTCTCTGGCCATCTATCAATCCCCAGGGCAATAGACGCAGCTCTTGCGTAAACTCTGCAATCTAGTACTTCATTTCGGTCTCTTATCTTTTGCCACTCTTGTTTGGTATATCCTTTTACTACCTTGGTAATTAGTTGCTCTGCGGTTAGCTGTTTAAAATACTCAGGTGTATACTCTGGAAAATGACAATACCCCGGCGCCCCTTCTGTTAAAACATTAAGTAGCTGAAAAAGCTCTGACTTTAATATCGATACCCCAACTGGCCACAGCTTCATTCCTCTCTTTAGCTTTTGTCCGCTAACTGTTACATCAACTCTACTTGGGCTGCTAAGTGGCACTAGCGCTTTGTTTGCCCCTTTCACTGCCAATTACTCTCCCAGAGCCCTGGTGACCTCTTACCCAGTTGTATACCTCTTGTGTTGCATACCCAGCATCTACCGCCATCATGCTTATCATGTATTCAAGACCATTTTCACCGATAAAATGATGATTTAATAATTCCGAAAGTTTTCCCCATACTTCTTCTCCTCCCGGATCTCCTTCAAATACTTGGTAGTCTATTGACCAACTTTCTCGATTTCTTCCCCATGCTACAATTTCTGCCTCTAAACGATCTTTTTGTACATCAACCCCTGCCGTTAACACTACTTTGCCACACTTGCATTGCCTTTACCGGTGATAAAACGTTTTATCGTCTTGACAGGGTACACCTTGATAAGGTATATGATGCTTTTCACACCAAGCAGCTAAAACAGCAAAGAAACCACCATAACAATGCGCAGCATCAGTTCCAAGGTGTCTCCTTACCTCCTCAAAGTACACTGTAGAAATGTCTTTCAAGGAATTAAGCCAATTACTAAAACTTAAAAAGCACATGCCACCTCCGCTGAAACGGCTAGAGTGAAAACTCTCACTGCCACTTTGGATTACTCCATCTGTAAGAATTGCCCAGCCGGTTTGCTTGCCGAGGTCGAGTGTTAGGATTGACATAACTGGAAATTTTCATCTAGAGACAGCAAATATATGCATGTAATATATATACGTAAATTCTCAGAAATTCGTCCAAAAAATGTGAAAAAAAGTTAAAATAATTTTAAGGCAGCTAATTACGTTTTTTACAACAGAAGTCTTCGCTATTTGAGTTGTTTCCATTTTGGAAATAACTGTTTGTCGGGATTTTAAAGAGGTTACATGGGTTTTTGATAAAGGTGCTATCTCTCTATCCAAATCACTAATAACGCTATAACAATCCTCTAAAACGTTTTAAAGAATTGGGTTGCAGTAGAGACAATTGAAATGGGCTATGTAAAACTGTATCTTTTTGGTTTTAATTTCAAGAGCCTCCCTTCAGAAAGCCCTATATCTCTGCTTTTTTTGACTACTACAAAAGAAGCTTTTCTGTTGGAGACATAAATTTTGATCTTTGTCTCTATTTTGAACTATTGAGCGGTAGTTATCTGGTTCTTTACATTAAATAACTCAGATATATTATAGTGCATTTTTTATATTAACTAAATCTCTTAACCGGTCATTGTTAAATTCTGTAATCCAACTCTCGCCACTACTTATAGTTAGGTTTGCCAATTCCTTCTTGCTTTGAATCATCTCATCAATACGCTCTTCAAATGTACCTGTTGAAAGTAGCCTGTACACTATAACATTACGTTCTTGCCCGATACGATAGGCCCGATCTGTTGCTTGTGCTTCCACTGCTGGGTTCCACCATAAGTCATAATGTATTACATGATTTGCTGCTGTTAAATTAAGTCCTGTTCCTCCAGCTTTTAAAGACACTATAAGAATGTTGGACTGGAATAAGTTTTGAAAGTCATTAACCATTTCGTCTCGTGCTTTACGGGACAGTCCTCCATGTAAAAATGGCACTTTTGATTCAAACCTTTCTTCAAGCAATTTAGATATAATTTCACCCATTTCAGTGTATTGAGTAAATATCAATGATTTTTCTGCAACTTCACCAATACTAATCAATATTTCCTCAAGCATCTGCATTTTACCGGATTGTTCAATACTCGCACGCTTTTTCTTGCCAAACTGTGATGGATGGTTACAAATTTGCTTTAAAGCATTGATAAGTTTAAAGATTAGTCCCTTACGTTCAATTCCTTCACTTTTTTCTATTTTTCCCATATTCGCATCAACAACTTCTTGGTAAAGAGCCGCTTGCTCTGGAGTGAGAAAACAATAACAATTACTCTCAATTTTATCTGGTAAATCCTGAATAATGCTTTTATCGCTCTTAAGTTTACGTAAAATAAAAGGGCTAGTTATTTTCATGAACCTTTCTAGGCAAGATTTATCTCTCTCTTTCTCAATTGGTATTGCAAAGTTGGTCTTAAACTGGGTAGCACTACCTAGGTAAGATTTATTGGTAAAATCAAAAATACTCCAATACTCTAGCAGTCTATTCTCAACAGGTGTACCACTCATAGCTATTCTACATTTTGCTTTTATAGCTTTAATTGCTCTGGTTTGGTCAGCGTCACGGTTCTTAATATTTTGTGCTTCATCAATTACGAGCAAAAACCATCCAACTTTGTCAAGTTCTCTCTTATCGCTACGTGCAATACCATAAGATGTTAGAGCCACATCATAATCACTTGCTAATTCTCGATTTTGTCCGTGATAGATGAAAAGCTTTAATTCTGGTGCAAAACGTTCCATCTCTCGTTGCCAATTACTTAATATGCTTGTTGGAGCTACTATCAAAACTCTATCCCGATTTAAAAATCCTGCATTTTTACAATATAGAATAGCTGCAATAACTTGTATAGTCTTACCAAGACCCATATCATCAGCAATTATGCTACCAAACCCACTTTCTATGTTCTGTACAAGCCAGCTAAATCCGCGTTCTTGATATGGGCGCAATTGTGCTGTCAGATTGTTTGGCGTAGTTACAGGTGTATAAGTGTTAAGTTTTTTAAACAAGCTTGTAAGCTGCTGGTCAAATGCTACTTTAGTTTCATCCAACTCACCTGTTAAAACAGCTTGCACGAGTTCTGCTCGATTGAGAGAATTAGGTAGCTTATCAAGTTTCTTTAGTAAACCTCCTACTTGTTTGTCATCTAGAAGTACATACTGATCCATAATACGCACAAGTTTACGAGAGTTTTTTAGTAGCCTCTTAAACTCTGAAATACTAAACTTCTTATCACCTATTGCTACTCTCCAATCAAACTTTAATATGTCCTCAAACATCATGAAGATTTCGTGATTATCATCATCTTCTTCTTTTATTTCATCTTTAGTAGACAAGTTAAGACTTAATTGCGGTTTGAAGACTTTTTGCAAGGATTCTGGTAAAACAGCTACAATGCCAATCGTTCTTAATATCGGCAAAGTGTCTGTAAACACTGATGAGAAACGATCTAAGTATAGAAATAATGTACGATTACTGTTGATTGATTTTTCTAATTCTGGTATATGCTCAAGCAAAAATGCAAGGTCAGATAAAATACTCAGTCTTAATTCTTTATTTTGATTAGGAAGTGCCTTATCTAATTTCATCGGTGGCTCTGTACCGTCCAGAGATATCTGTACGTCAAGTTCAAATCTGTCGTAATGATCCCGTATAATTAAATGAAATTTGTATGGTTTACCTGCTAAGTAAAGGTGTGACAACCAGACATTAATTATTTGCGATTTTTCTTTGTCGATTAGTCCATGAAACTTTTGATACTTGCCAGTGAAAAACAGTCTAAAGATGTTCACATATTTATATTCATCAAGTGATACAGGAAAATTGTTTGTTATATATCCTAAAAGGATGAGAGAAGTAGCAACATTTACCTGTTCCTCTGGTTCTATAGCACGTCCCTTGTACTGCACCAATAGAGGCGGACAAATAGATGATATCTTGCTATGAATTTCCTTAACTGATTCATTAAACAACGCAGGAATCCATCTCATTATAATTTCTTCTCTTTTGTTTTGTAATACTTGTGGTATTAGCGCTGACTTTTCCATCAGCATATGTGCAAACTGTGAAATCATATGCATGAAGCGAAGTTCAGGATTAAGCCTGTGAAGTAACGAATTAGGAATGTCGTTTAAAAATTGTGCTACATTTTTTGGTAAATTTTTATCGGTTGCAAATAACTTACTTATACCATTGTTTACCTGAATCAGTTGATAACGATCATCAATAAATAGTTGAAATGTTTGCCAATGTTCGATATGCACCCATTTCTCAATAAACAGTTCTTCTTCTGTAAAAGACTGATTTCCTGTGGGATATCTTTGCCAATGCTTATAAGCTGTTTGCAAGGTATGGCAAAAGTTTTTCTCAAAAAAAAGCGGATTATTCGTCAAAATACTGCAAACACAATTAGCAAGGTCAGGAATAGTTGATAAGTCAATGTTATCTAAAATTACTTGATTGGAAGTTGCTTGATCGCATGGTTTAAATACATCATCAAGCGTTAAGATTTTTTGAACATCTCCTAATTTTCCATCCCAAAAATCATCAATGAATGCTAGTAAGTTACAATTACGAATATTAAAAGCCAATAAAGGATTTCTATCAATCTCTTTAGCAATAAGATAAATTACAGCAGCAATATGCTTACAAGGTACAGCCCAATCAGGACAATTGCATCTTGCATTTATTTCTTTCCGCTCTGAAGTAAACAATTTCGTACCAAGATCATTGAGCTTATCAAGCAAATTGATCGTTCTTACTTCTCTCCATTTTAAAGAAAACAATTTAGTGTAAAAATTATTGAGTTTATCAAACAAGCTGATTGTTTTTATTTCTTTCCATTTTGAGGGAAACAACTTAATGCCAGAATCATTGAGTTTATCAAGTAAGCTGCTCGGTAACCGTCTGTTTATTAACCGAGATAATATAGCTGGTGAAGTTTTTATAATTTGATGAATGGCATGCTTCTCTGAAGCATTGAATTCTCTTAGTATAACTTCAACTCTATATGATTGACCCGAACCATAAACTTTAGCTACGATTACATTACTATTAATTTTAATACCAGAGACTCTCCCATCATTGGCATAGGTTCTACCACGTTGTAATCGATTATCGCAGTCAACTCCACCAAGGCATTGAAGCCACTTCTTACTCCACCATGTTCTTCCATAAATAGTCATTTTATAAAATCGTATATTTCAATATAAATAAATTGAATATTAATCTTATAGATAATTTTTCTAAATATATCAAACCCACCTTAAACAACTATAGTGTTTCTTCAGAGCAAGCTACCAATTTTAGAACGGTTTAACATCAATTACTACTATAAAACGCCAACAGAAATAAGTTAAAATAAGCATTTGTTTGTTGCTATAGATCAAATTTACTTATGTTGAGCTGCATAAAAGTGCAACCAAGACTATACAAAAAGACTTAAAACTCTCAAAACCTTATGAATTTATATGTAACCAGTGCTCCTAATTTATTTACAATTCATCACTCTCTGTGACCATACAGAATTGGGGTTAAAAGGTTTGCTTGGCAAAATTAATGTTTAGTGGTATACTTAAGAAGTTATATTAATAGGGGTAATATATTGGTTATTCAAACTAATTCTTTAACATCAAGTACTGCAAGTTTGCCAACTGAAGATTCAAGTTGGGTTAATGTAAATCAAGAGGAAGCTGAAGTTAAGGAGCATCACCATTCTGAAGGTTCAGATATTGAAGTAGAAGATTTATTTGTTGTAGTTCCTGAAAGTTTAACTTTTGCTAAAATAATAAATATTCTAAATAATGCCATAGAGTATAATAATTATAAAGAATTAGATACGATTGTACGAAGCATTGAAGATTATGATGGTCAACCTGTTAAATTAGATAATGAAAATCTCAAAAATTTCTGTTTAAATCAACTTAACTTGGACTTAGAAAAGAGAAGCGATCACCGACATATATATTCAAATATACTGTCACAATATAGTTTTGATCAAGTAAAATGCAATTATAGTTATCCAGTAAAAGAGCTGGTACTTTTAGCAATTGCAGCTAATGACAAACTTGCAGAAAAATACCAGGACATACTTTTTGCTGAAGGAAATTTGAGTCTTTTACCTCTACTTATTGGCAGTCAAAAATATATTGCAGCTTTTATAGAGAGATTTCCTGACCTTTATATTGAATTAAAAGATCAAGTTGTACAACTTAACGAGCTCAACAAGATTGGCTTTTTCTCAATTATAGCGCTAAGAAAAGAGCAGAATTTATTGAACTCAGTTCTTGTAGAAGATGTCTTAGGAGATCTTAAAGCAGTATTGCAAGAAGGTAGCCCTGACTCTTTATATGGTGTACTTGAAACAGCATCTCTCGCTAAAAATAAAGACTTTATGAAGATAGTACTGGATCCACTTGAAAGATATATTGATGATCAGGCTAAAAAAGATCTATTAAAAAAGTGTATTGTTACTTTTTTAGAAACTGTAATAAGCCAGGAGCATGTTTCAATTGTTGAGTACTTGTGCAGAGAACGTATTGAAAAGAAAGGTTCAATAATTCAAGAAATCTATAAAGAAGCATTTGCAGATGAGAAAATTATTGAACAAATTAAAAACCAGGTTCTAAAAAATATTGATAGTGCAGGTAATGGACGTAAGGAAAAAAAACAAAAAATTTATGACCTAGTTTTGCAAGCCGCCTCATGTACTGGCAGTACAGATTTTATAATAAAAGTACTAGATTTAATTAAAAATGATTCCAAATTTTCAGGCGATACAGATAGGCAGACCTTCTTGCAAAATAGTCTAGTTACTATTTTAGATAATGTTATACGTGAAAAACATTCCTCAATTATTCAAAATGTGTACACAAATTTTATATTGAAACTCGCTGAAAATTCAGGAGTGGAGTTTTTAACCATCCAACAAAGATATCAAAACGCTTGTCATACTTTTATAAGTGTAGATAATAATGTTGCCGGTCAGTTTAATGAGGAACTTAATGAAGATGATTCAAATCTAGAACAAGATAAATTTGAAATAACTGATATTCAAGAAGAGCAAAGGCCAGGTATTTTAGGACCAAATAAAACTGAAATTGCAGGATTTAGCCAAGAGAAGTTATTAGAAATCATCAATTTTGTTAAGATAGGCTATTATGTTAGTGATTATAACCTTAATAGTCAAAAGTTTTCTGAGTTAGAGGAAAGATCTTATAAAGTTCCAGCTAAACTTAAGGAAGAAGGATATAAAATTGTTCAGTTTTATAACGTGAATGATGGTAAACAATATCGACATGCTGGTTACGTTTTTATAAAAGATAAGGAAATAACTATAGTTTACCGCGGTAGTCGTAATCTCTTTGACTATATTACAGATATTAGAATACCTTTAATTTGTGCACCTGGGCTTTTACCTGAAGGTGGAAAGATCCACTCAGGTTTTTATTCTTTATTTAAGGATTCTTGGGGCAGTGTTTATGAGATACTAAGAGGGTATGCTAATGATCAAAAGTTAGAAATTAAAGATTTTAAAATTAACCTTACAGGTCATAGTATGGGAGGTGCCATTGCCACCATAGCTGCTCTATGTTTAAGTGTAAGAGAGGGTGCAGAAGATTTGCATGTTGCAACTTTTGCTTCTCCAAGGGTTTTTGACCCTTCTGCTGCTAAGGTTTATGAAGAGCGCCTTGGAAAGAAAACTATTAGAGTAGTTAATCAATCAGATTTCATACCTTCATTACCATCTGGTTCTATGGGTTATAAGCACGTGGGTGAACAATTAAGGGCAACTAGTGATTCTTATGCCCATTCATTAGACATATATCGCAATCTTATTATAAATATTGAACCTGACCAATTTAAGTCTGATAATAGTGTATCTATATACTATTATCCTTCTTACCTTGTTACAGCATTCTATAATGTATTCACTGCACCAAGTTACCTCATTCCAAATACCCATTCAAATGGTGATGAGCAGTATTTTAAACAAGTAAAGAACAAACATAAAGATGCTTCACTTTCTGAAATGATGAAATATTCTGGATCTAGTAATGAACAGAAAGTAGTAATTTATGAGGATTCTGAACCTGGTGAAGACGGGTTTATAACCTTTGTGATGCCATCTTTACCTAGACATGAAAGAGGTGAAGGGTTAAAAGTTAACGTTCCTGATATTGCTTTTTTTGTTAACAGTAATTATTATCTCAGTGGAGACACTATTAGTCTGAGGCTATTGAAAACCTTAATTGATAACTATCCAGGAAGCTTGGCACTTATGAAGAAAGAGAAAAAGAGTAATAAACTTAATGGAGGTTCTTCTTCTACCGCAGCTATCTCAACGTTAACAATAGCTGAAGTTTCTTCAACGAATTCATCTTTAGGTGATCATAGCAATAATAATGTACAAATCGAAGTGCAGAGTGATGAGAATCAGCAAATGAATGCTGAAAAAGCTGGTAGCAGTAACACTCCAGGAATTCCTGAACAAATACTTGTACCAAGTAATGAAAAAGAGCTTGTAGCAAGTACAGGTTACGGTATGGGAGATGTCATTACCAAAACAGGAAATGCAGGAGATTTGCGTGTTGCAACTTTGGGTACTCAACAGGTTGTTCCTCATGGTGGTGCTAAAATTCTTAACAAGTTTTATAAAAAGAATGCTACTGGGCTTTCAGTCGAGTTTATTGCTGGTAATATTAGTGAGATAGTACAGAAGTTTCTTAACGCTGGGATATCACAAGTCGTAGTTTCTACCTCCACTGGTAGTTCCGTATCCTTGGGTTTTAATGATATTAGTAAAGCAAGTCAAGGAGGACTTCAAAAAATAGCAAAAGCACTTATGGACTTGTTTACAAGAGGTGAATCTAATAGTAGAACTGTCAATGCTATTACTAATTTTTCTACTGTTAAAACACCAGCCTTAGAACAAGAAAATAATACTCATGGCAACGATCAACAACCAAGTGATTCTGTTTCTAATATTCAAAGTGATGATGTAGAAGTCGGTAGCACTACTATAAATGATCAATCAACCTCTATTATCAGTAGCGATGGTGAGGATAAACAAATTCCTGTTCAACAAGCAATTCCTATAGTTCTCAAGAAATCAGAAGAACTTGCTGCACAAACTGCTCAAGATATATCAGTTGGAGATGATGTAGCAGCTTCCGTTATTAGTAATGATAATCATAGTGATTCAAGTGAAATTCAGTTACAAGCTACTGTTCAACAATTTATTAATAAAGATGGTACTGCACCATCTGTTCAACTAGCTGCACCTAAAAGTTTAGATAAGAATAGTGGTAAAAAAGATACACAACCAAAACTAATACCAACAGGGGTACCTTTAGTAGCTAGTAAAGACTCTAACCAAGTAAATAATGTTCAAGGTAACAGCAAACAACCTAGTTATCCAGACAAAAACAACCCTGCTCCACAAAATGCAAAAAGTAAGTTGCCTGTGATAGCTGCTGCTATGTTAGCAATAACCGGAGTTGCTACAGGGATAGCTATTGCAGTTTACTTGGAAATTGCTAATGGTAGGAATAGCAGTTTGAGCTTGTTGTCTAGTTGCAGCTACAATCATATATTACTGTAACAGACCTTCAAATTTAGTTGAACCTCCAGCTAGTTGTAATAGGCCTTCAAGTTTACTTGAGGGTAGTAATGTTAAACCTCCAGCTAGTGCATCCATTGTATAATAAGTTGAAGAATAAATATAGTAGTTTACCATTTAATAATTAATTATCATCATGTTAGTTATTGTAAAATAAGAACCAAAGCCTGATTTAAAATGCGTACTCGATAAATACTTCGGCGAAAGTACTCAGGTACTTTGCCTATTCTTTAATTGGTGGAGCAGAAAAGACTCAATTTGAAGTATTAAACAAGTTAAAAGAGCTAGGATTCTGTGTTAATGAGTATAAATTTTTAGCAAACAATGTGGACGAAATGCTGGGGTTTTATAACAGAATCTGTGATAATCGCCATGAATTAGGTTACGATGTCGACGGGGTAGTCTATAAAATTAATAACTTACAGTTGCAAGAACATCTTGAAAATACTAACAAGGCACCACGTGAATCTACAGCACACAAACTTCCTGCAACTCAAGGAAAAACCAAGATAAAGAAGATATCAGTACAAGTAGGCAAAACAGGTCAATTAACTCCAATCGCTGAATTAGTTCCGATAAATATAGGAGGGGTTCTCATTACTAGGGCAAATCTGTATAATAAAGATGAAATTAAGCGCAAAGACATAAGGGAAGGTGATATCGTAGTAGTAGAACGAGCTGGAGATGTTATTTCCCGCATTGTAGAAGTGGATAAAAAGTCTCGTTCTCGGAATACACCAAAGTTTATATTTCCTGATACTTGCCCGGAATGCGGAAGTGCAGTAGATATATTTAAAGATGAAGCTACAGCTAGATGTTCCGGAGAAAACGGTTGCCAAGCACAGCGAATAGGAAAGTTAAAATATTTTGTGGAAGTTCTTGACATTAAAGGTTTTGGCAGTAACCAAGTGGAGTTCCTTTATGACCTTGGTTTGATAAGGAAAATATCTGACATTTTTGCTCTCGAAGAAAAACTCAAAAATTTCAACTTAAGTGAACAAGAGGGATGGGGTGAAAAATCAATATCTAATTTATTGAACTCAATCAACAGCAGAAGAACTGTAACGCTTGAAAAGTTTATAACTTCTTTGGGAATTAGACTTGTAGTACCACACGTAGCAAAAATACTAGCTAATCATTACAAATCTTATGATGGTTGGTATGAAGTTATGGCTCAATTACCTTATGATAGAGAAGCTCCTGATAAATTAATGAGCATAATAGGCATAGGCGAAGAAGCTATAACTTCCTTGGAGGAATTTTTCTCTGATGAGGATAATATTGAAATGGTAAATGACCTTGCTGCTCAGTTAAATATTCTGCCTGTGGTTGCTAATACTAGCAATTCCATTTTTAATGGCAAAACAGTAGTTTTTACTGGAAAACTTTCAAAAATGGAAAGAAATGAAGCGCAAGCACTAATGGAATCTTTAGGCGCAATTGTGAGTTCAAATGTATCGCCTAAAACGGACTTCTTGGTTGTCGGTGAAAAACCTGGTCAAAGTATAAAAAAGCTTTAGAACTAGGTGTTAAAATTTTAACTGAGAAAGAATGGCTTTTTCATCATAAAAGAAACACTTAGACCAGTTCAGAATGGCCTTTATATGTATAACTTCAATTTTGGGGGCATAACTACTTAATTTCATCGCCAGGTTAGTCTCTTGCACCAAAAATAAGTGTTTTTAGAGCTCTTTATAGCTCATGAATTCATTTGCAGGGGTTTTTAGGCGCTTTATGAGGGGGTTATAAAAAGATCTAAGGACCTCTAAGGTGCGTAGTAGTATTCTAAAGCCATCTATGGGAGACATTTTTTTCATCAACGCATTCAAAACTTAAAAAAATAAACTAAAAATAAAGAAGTTGAATATTTTTTCAGAATTATGTATAATTATTAATGCTTTTTAGGTACCCTTGCTATGGCTCTTTCGAAATTTCTCGATCCAAAGAATGATGTCGCATTTCGCCGTATCTTTGGTACTGAAAAAAATAAAGGTATCCTTATTCACTTCCTCAATGATATTCTGGGTTTTGCTGGCAAAAATGCAATACAGGATATAGAGTTTTTAAGTACTATTCAAGACCCTGATATCGCCGCTAAAAAGCAAAGTATTGTTGATGTTCTCTGTAGAGATTCTACAGGTGCTCAATACATTTGCGAGATGGTGCGACCTGAAAGTCTTCGGTCATATTGTTTAAAGGGAGAGGAATTCCTTCAGAAAGAAACTGAAAGAGTTCTAAAACTTATTAAACCAGATGTTTTGCCATCTGAGTCTACGCATCAGTGCGAATCGGGTAACCGGTTGGTGCCGAGCGATGCGGACAATGAACCTCCTCTTGAAAAAAGAAGATGCGTAATCGTAAGAGGAGCATAAACTACAAGCATCATGTGGTTGGAGGGCTAGGCTAGTGGTATGGTGAACGTAAGTGAAGCTTCGTAAGTATCGTAAAAATTGAAGAGCTAAAGATGCTGATAAGCTCTGACCAAAAGGTAATGTGGATAAGTTACATTTTTCATCTCTAGATGTACGCAAATAATAACTCCACCGGTATAGAGAAGTCACCTAACCCACTGTTGTATGAAAGAAGGAACAGGGTAAGCCTGTATTTCCGCCTATATGGCAAGCAAACCGCAAGGAACGCTGATGAAAATGCAGGTAAAGGAAAATGGAGAAAGCGAATGCCATTTTGTAACGAAATGGATAGAATTTGTAACATTAATTCGCGTGAAAACGAGCAGACTTCCATTTGGTCCCTCGTGACAAGAAACTTTGTCAACCACTTAAGGTAGGAAAGCAGATGATTACAAGTAAAACTGTAAGTGCACCTACCAACAGCTCCGAAGCATGGAACCAGTTGCCATGGAAGAAATGCCAAAAGGTTGTTATGAGGCTACAAAGGCGTATTGTTAAGGCTGTTCAAGAAGGAAGATGGAGTAAGGTAAAATCTTTACAACATCTCTTAACACGCTCTTTTAGTGGAAAAGCTTTAGCCATTAAAAGAGTAACTGAAAACCAAGGAAAAACACAGCAGGTGTAGATCGTCAACTATGGTCAACTTACAATGCTAAATTTCAAGGAATAAAGCAGTTAAAACAAAGAGGGTATAAACCTTCTCCGCTAAAACGAATTTATATCAGTAAATCTAATGGCAAAAGAAGACCTCTTGGAATACCCACGATAAAAGATAGAGCCTATTACAAAAGGGTTCGATTTTCTCGGTTGTAATGTACGTAGATACAGCAAGAAATTAATTATTACGCCTTCGAAGGAAAGTGTTAAGAGGTTTCTTAAAAAAGCGCGTGCATTAATAAAAGCAAATATAGGTAGTTCACAAGCTGTAGTAATTAAATCACTCAATCCTCTACTAAGAGGATGGGGAAACTATTACCGTCATGTGTGTGCTAAAAAAGCGTTTAGTAAGATCGACAATGAAATTTGGCATAGTTTATGGAAATGGGCAAAGAAAAGACATCCCCGTAAAGGGTTACGTTGGATAAAGAATCGCTACTTCAAAGTAACGAATCATCGTCAATGGGTCTTTGCTACTTCTGTATGCAAGAACAAACCAAAGGAAATAAGGTTTATGAGCTTACTCAAACTAAGCGATATTCCTATTAGACGTCATATTAAAATCAGGGCGGATGCAAATCCACTTGACTTAAAATGGAAAAAGTATTTTGATAAAAGAGTGAAACGAACAAGAATGTTAGCAAGCTCTTTCTCAAGAGAAGGTTCTCTACTGTTAGTGTCACCACTAAAGATGCTGTTTTCCGAGGAATCATGAAAGACAAGCCGGTTCGAGAAAAGAAGAACTTAGATAAGGGGCTCAAGCGCAGTGCTGGGAAACCTGCATGCTGCGTTTCTAAGGGAGGGAGTAGTAGTAATACTACTTCCTTACCTAACCAGGTCGCTAAAACTAAAGGCTTTGAAAAACGTGCCCAATACTATGCTGCCAAAGCCTATTCAAGACAGGCTGACAAGGGCGATCAATACCATGACCTTAAGGAAATTATCTTCATTGCTATAGCAGATTGTGTACTGTTTCCTAATAAATCTGAGTACAAATCAAAGCATACTATTCGAGATGAAGACACTAATGAACACGATCTAAAAGATTTTTATTTTATATTTATTGAATTGCCAAAATTTCCGAAAACAAAAGAAGATCAGTTAGAAAATATAGTTGAAAAATGGATATACTTCTTTAAATATGCAGATGAGACTAGTGAAGAAGAGCTGGAAAAAATAATAGGTAGTGATGTAATAATTAAAAAGGCCTATGAAGAGCTAAATAGATTCAATTGGTCAGAGAAAGAATTTATTGCCTACGAACAGGAAATAAAACGTATTCTTGATGAACAGGCTGTCCTCGCTCAAAAACTCGATGATGCTACTGAAAAAGGCATAAAAATCGGACATGAAAAAGGCAGAGCGGAAGGTAGGGAAGAGGGCAGAAAAGATAGGGATATTGAAGTCGCAAAAAACCTACTTAAGGCTGGCGTTTCCATTGATACCATCTCCCAAGCGACCGGTCTTCCTAAAGCTGAAATAAAACAACTTCAGGAAGAAAATACTTTTTAACCATTTTTGTTAAGCTCTTCACAAAAGAGGGATTTCATAGCCCTAAAACATGCTTTATGCCTTTAACTACTGATGTATCGCTTAAGAAGGTATCAGGCTTTTTAGATGGCTCCATTGCAACTACTTTCCTTGAAACACTAGATGTTGGCTGATCTGCAGTCTGCTTTTGTTGTAGAAATACAGTTTCCTTTTTAGCTAAAAACTCTTCTAGATGGCTTTTCACATGAACTAGAAACTCACCAGTTTGTTCAAACTCTGGACAAGCTTCTTTTGCAGATGAGTATAAGGTTTTTGATATTTCAGAGAATTTACCACTTCTTATTTGCCCGGCTAACTTTAAGAATACTTCTACAGGATTAAATTTTAGATTTGTAACTGGTATTCCTGACTCAATAGCAGCACCCTCTAATGCTTGTTCAAATTCTTTTGCAATAGGTAATGCATAAATTTGCGCTTCCTGTTCAGAAATACTCCTTATATCGTTAGAAATATACTTTTGGCCTGTAACTTTTCTTATAAATACATCTAATAAAAGAAGTGTACCATTTGTATCAATACCTTGAGCTGTAATAGCTTTAGAAGGTTGGGAATGCTTCATATCTATAGCTGGCTTAAAAGGAGAAGAGATAAACTGAGGAGGCCAACATTCATGCTCAAGCCCAGAATGGTGCAACACCTTTGCACTTTGCTGCTTCTTATGGTCACTTAGATACAGCCAAGTTTCTTGTGGAAAAAGGGGCTAATATTAATGTTGAAGATAATTATAAAAATACCCCTATGGGTTTAGCTATTGCACAAAACAAGCAAGATATTATAGAATTTTTTAATGTACTATTACCTACTCCTAACTCTAGTCTTGAAGGAGTTTCTACCTGTAGTGGCAATACTAGGTTGCAGAAGTGATTTTTGGGAGCTATTCAAAACCTCATACGCTCAAGGTAAGGAGAAATAGTAGGGAAATAAATATTGAGTTAATAATTTAGAGATTCTTCTTAAGAAATTATTTTCTTGATGATTATGATTTTTTGAATATACACTTTTATGTTGGATTCAAAGAAGACTCAACAATTAGCTGTTCTATATCTTCCACTTTCTCGAGCTTGGTGTTGGGGTTTATGATATTGTACAGCGCAAAGCTCATACACACCAATCCAACTACTCCCACAGCTACTGCTACTGTGACATCGATTTTCAAAACATAAAATACAACACCGCTCACCAATAACGCTGTGCCAACAATACCTGCTACGATTGCCTGTCTTTGCCGTGTTGAGGGTCACAGTGTTGCCAGATCCACTACATGGCTCAGCAAAAGATGGGCTGTCAGCTCTATCAACAGAAGTTGGCTCTACAGTAGTTGAATCATTTTGCACTTCTTCGCTGCTTTCACATATAGGTTGAAGATCTTCACTATTTATATTACATAATTTAGTGTCAGTTTCTGTAGCTTTATCAATTACGTGAGTAGCATCTTTATGCTCTATATTTATTACACTATATTTACATACTTCATGCACTTCCTTACTATTTTCATCTTTAGCTGTAGTAGTTTTGGCTGTTACAACAGTGGGCTTCTGGGTTGCTCTCCTACTAACAAGTTCTCCGGAGAATTTTAAGATTTCTTCTACAGCCTCACTATTTTTACGTGCTTCAGCATAGGTAAATGGGGTGTAAGTCATTTCCTCGCCATTTGAATGTTTTATCGTTATTCTTTTTTTGACAATCTCTTTCAAGATACCATTTTCCTCAGAGATCTTTAACACTGCTCTAATCATGTCATTGTCTCTACGTGATATAGCATCTGTAAGTATTGTATGAATTTCTTCCCGACCATCTGAATGTTTTGTGGTCATCTCTTCATTCAGAACTTCCTTTAATAGTTTTTGTTTTTTGGCTTCTTCTAAAAGATCTTTTACAGCTTGATTATTTTTATGACTTATAGCATAATGTAGTAGTGATAATGTCTCCTCTCTACCCTGATACTTGTAAGTTATTTTTGCTAAAAGAATCGTGCTTACGTTATAGCTGGATTTTTTAAATATTCCATTTCTGAACCTTCCAGCAATACCTTTCCCTTCCTCTATTTCTCTTGCTAGCTTTTGAATATTCTTTCCATCTTTATTTGTTAACTCATATATATCACATACTAATGTCAGTTTTGACGTTTTCATAATGTTTTTCCCCTATTAAGATTTATTGATTTAGTTGTAGTAGTTGCAGTTGCTCGCTCCATAAATTTGGTGCTCTTTTTCAATCAAAGGTGTCTTGCTGCTTGAAATGTTTTCCTTGTAAAAATTTAGCTTATCTTTTACATTGAAACAGCATTAAGACGATTTGCCTTTTTTTGGATGTAGAAATTTTCTAGGAATTGTCTTCTTGAGTTCTATGGTATTTTGTTTAACATTGAAACAAGAGTCTGTTGTCGTTTAATCTGCACAGATTTAAGATAAATGAATACCTTCAATACCATGATAAGGGGGGCTGGCGGAGTTTGTCAAGTAGGTTTTTTCGTCTCTATTCCCAATAAAAGTTCGTTATTGGTTATGCAGGAAGTCTAATACTGTCGTAAAAGGAAGTTTTCTTGTGCGTGTGAAACTTTTTTTCCAACAAAATGGATCTTCTGAAAAGTTTTCGAGTATATTGTATTTTTAATTTGTAAAATAAGATTTTTCCCTTTTTGCATGTTTCACCTAAAAAGGACACATTTTAGACTTCTTTGTTGAAATAAAACAGAAACAAAAGTGCTGTTTATTGCAGCTTTTGGGTAATTTAATGGTAAAAATTTTAGAGAGAAATTTTACACACAATCGCAGACATTTTTCCTTAAGTTGACGCCATTGAGTGAACGGTTACCTTAATTAGAAGTCTAGCTTTAACTTTAAATGGACTACTCAACCGTGACAGACTTAGCTAAATTTCTTGGACAATCGGCATCTAACCCTTTTTTTGCTGCAGTATAGTAAGCAAGGAATTGCATAGCAACACTATAGATGATAGGAGAGATAAAATTATCAGTGTCTGGAAGTTGCACCACATCTGCGCAAACTCCCCTTAGGAATGGCGCTCCTTGCTTATCACTGAAGGCAATTACTTTGCCTTTTCTTGCAATAATCTCTTGTATATTAGATAGCGTTTTAAAGAATAAACTATCATAAGGGATAATTGCTATAACAAGCACAGTAGAGTCTATTAAAGCAATAGAACCGTGCTTCATTTCTCCCGCTGCAATACCAATTGTATTGATGTATGAAAGCTCTTTTATCTTCAATGCACCTTCCATTGCAACTCCGTATGAACTTCCTCTGCCAATTAAAATAACGTTATTGTGCTCTAATATACTACCTGATATATGTTGTATTTGCATCACATTCAAAACGTGCTCAACATACTCGGGAATAGAATTGATAGCACTGCTTAGCTGTTTTATTCTCTCTCCACCCAGTATACCTTTTATTTTTCCAAGCTCCACGGCAAAGCATGCTAAAGTTGCAAGTTGCGCAGAAAAGGTTTTTGTTGAAGCAACACCAATTTCTGGCCCAGCAAGAGTATGTAACACAATATCTGAGATCTTTTCAATGCTGCTGTTAAATGTGTTAGTTATACTAATGATTGTTTGCTTCTGTGATTTCCCATAACGCAGCGCTTCTATGGTATCTGCAGTTTCGCCAGATTGAGAGATGAATAACCCAATGCTGCCTTCTTCTAGCTTGACGTTGCTATACCTAAATTCTGATGAGATTTCTAGATATACTCGAACTTGAGCGACACTTTCCAGCCAATATTTTGCTATTAGCCCGGCAAAATAAGATGACCCGCATCCAACTATAGTAATGTAACTCCGCTCAGAAAACAATTTTTTGTTGACCTCTTTATATTGCTTGTAAAATTGATTTATTGTTTTGTTTAATGCACGCGGTTGCTCAAAAATCTCTTTTAACATGAAGCTAGGATACCCATTTTTGCTAATTAGAAAATCACTTGGACTACTATTTTCTATACTACGTTTAACTTGTGTACCATTGTTGTATATACTAACTCCACTAGATTTTATCACTGCAATGTCACCATCTTCCAAATACGATATTCTTTTCACAAATGCACTTAAAGCATTAGAGTCAGATGCAGCAAACACTGTGTTACAGTTATAGCCTATTGCTAAAGGCAAATTTCTCTTCGCAACAAATAAGGCATCTGGATATTCTGCAAATAATAAGACCAAGGCAAATGAGCCATGTAAGTTGTTTAAACACTTAAATAGAGAATCAACTGGCGACAATCCTTCATCAAGATATAAGGTTAGCATATTTGGTATGATCTCTGTGTCAGTATCAGTATGGAATAACATTCCCCTTTCTTCTAGACCCTTTTTTAGCAGATTGTAATTCTCAATTATGCCGTTATGAGCAACAACAACATTATTTGTATGAATGGGATGAGCATTTTTAAGGCCTGGAACTCCATGTGTAGCCCAGCGAGTATGTGCTATACCAACTGTACTGTGAGACATCTTGCTTTCATCAACAACTTCATACAATCTTTTAACTTTACCTTCTGATTTTTTGACTTCTATCTCGCCTTCGTTATTTATGATTGCTATACCTGAGGAATCATATCCCCTATATTCCAATTTTTGCAACCCAGTTAGTAAAGTTGGTATTACTGAATCACCGCTACTTACTACACCAAATATTCCGCACACAAATGGATCACCAAATGAACTTTCTTTTAAAGTTATGCAGCATTTTTGCCTTTATCATCTTTTCCCTTTTTACTTTCCTCTGGTGGTTGATTTTTATTCTTTTTATCACTCTTTTCGATTTTGCCTTTTTCAATTGGTTTAGCTGCCACTTTTTGAGTTTCTTTGTTTAAAACTTCAGATATAGCGGACTTTAGGACTTTCACCTCAACTTTTGGTGCTATTTCTATTATAAATTGTGCATTTTGCCTCATCAACTTTATTAACTTCACCTATTATACCGCCAGAAGTAATGACTGTATCACCACGTTTTATTTGATCTATAATTTTTCTATGTTCTTTTAGTTTTTTGTGGTTTGGGCGAATAATAAGAAAATAAAATACCACAAATATTAAAATCAATGGAATAAAACTAGCAAAAGATGCGCCGATACTTGATGCATTGCTAGTTGCATCTGCTGCAAAAACTTCAGAAATGAGCATATTTAATCCTAATTGTTAATGATAAAAACAAACCTATTTAAGTATTAATTACAATACCATGCCATGTCAAGTCTGGTGAAAACGTTTCTAAATACCGGCAATAATATTGCGGATTTTAGATTATGCTAAAACCACTATGGCGGGAGTGATGAGACTTGAACTCACGACCTCATGCGTGACAGGCATGCGCTCTAACCAACTGAGCTACACCCCCCATAATTTCTTTTTAGCGTTTTCAGGCTTCGACTTTAAAGCTAATAAACATGTTGCCCTTTGTCAATATTTTTTGTTTGCGCTTTGCTGTCTTTTCTATTACTATGTAAATAATTTAATTTCACACATGGCTTGTACAAGTAGTCCCATTAGGGTTATGCCATGGAAGATAAACTATTTGGAGGAATGATATATGACAAATTTGCCTGAAGTCACTGTGCGTGATTTAGCAGAATCTGGTGTACATTTTGGTCACAAAATTAGTCGCTGGAACGCAAAAATGGCTCCATACATATATGGAGTGCATCAAGAAAATCGTATACATATAATTGACTTGCGAAAAACATTACCATTGCTACAGGTGGCCATGAAGGCTTTATATGACGTTGCATCTCAAGGTGGTCGCATTCTATTTGTTGGTACAAAGTTTCAAGCTTTTGATATTATTGCAAGTGAAGCGATTCGTTGTGGTCAATATTATGTGAATCATCGATGGCTTGGTGGTATGCTTACTAATTGGGGCACTGTTTCTTCTTCGATAAAAACCTTGATACAATATGAGAAAATATTAAATGACGAGGATAGCATTTTAACAAAGAAAGAATTGGGGAACATTGAAAAGAAAAAGCAAAAGCTTGATAAGGCGCTTGGTGGTATTAGAGAAATGGGAGCAATTCCTGATATCTTATTCATCATTGATACTAATAAAGAGCATATTGCGGTTAAGGAGGCTAAAAAGTTAGGAATTCCAATAGTTGCAATACTTGATACTAATTCTGATCCAGATGATATTACTTATCTAATACCTGGAAATGATGACTCAAGAAAATCAATAGAGCTCTATTGTAAATTAGCTACCGACTCTATATTAGCTGGAATAGAGTCTAGTCTAGCAAGATCTGGAGTTAAGATTGATAATATAAAAGGTGATGAGTTTATTCAAGAAAAAGAAGATAGTATTGTGCAAACTAAAAGGAAACGTAGTAAAGTTTACAAAGAAGAAGAAAGGGAGGTAGTAACAAATGAAGATGAATCCAGATAGTATAAGGGAATTACGTGATAGGACAGGGCTTGGCTTAAGTGACTGTAAAAAAGCATTAGAAGAATGTGATGGTGACATCAAGAAAGCCGTTGATAAGTTGCGTACAATAGGTCTTGCTAAAGCTGACAAAAAATCTGATAGAGTAGCTTCAGATGGGCTCGTTGCTATGTGTTTGACTGAAAATTATGGTGCATTGGTTGAACTCAATTGCGAAACCGATTTTGTTGCAAGGAATGAGAAATTTATAGAGTTAGTTTCAAATTTAGCATCAATTGCTCATCAAGAACGCTGTATCAGCGTTGATGAGTTAAAAAATGCCAAGTATGAAAGCATTGGCACAGTGCAGGAAGCTATTATGAATGGTACGTCAGTTCTTGGTGAAAAGTTAGAGTTGAGCAAGCTTTGTTACCTAGAGACTAAGGATGGAGTTGTTGCTGGTTATGTACACGGTGATGTACGTGGTTTAGGTAAAACTGGCGCTTTAGTTGCATTGCAATCACCCGGTGATAAGGCAAAGTTACAGGAAATTGGAAAACAAATAGCGATGCACATAGTTGCTATGAAGCCTGAAGCTTTGTCTATAGATGATTTAGATCAAATGAAGTTGAAAAATGAACGTTCTATAATTGAAGAGCAAGTAAGGAGCTTAAATAAACCTGAAGAAGTAGCAAAAAAAATAGTAGATGGACGAATGGCTAAGTACTATGAAGAAGTTGTTTTACTAGAACAAAAGTTCATAAAAGATGATAAAATGAAGGTTTCTGATTTTATAAAATCAAGCGAGGTGAGTGCTATTAAATTATCTGATTACAAGTTACTTGTTTTGGGCAGTGCAAACTAAATGGCAAGAAATGTCTTCCTTAGCAGATAAAGTAAAATACTCTAGAGTGTTATTGAAGATCTCTGGTGAAGCTTTGATGGGGTCACAGTCTTTTGGCCATGATATGGGAATAATAAGCCAATTATGCAAAGATATAGCTGATGTTAACAGGCTTGGAGTTCAGGTATGTATTGTTGTTGGTGGTGGTAATATCTTTCGTGGCGCATCTGCGTCTTTAAGTGGCTGTGAAAGAGCAAGCAGTGATTATATTGGAATGCTTGCAACTATAATCAATGCTTTAATTTTACAAAACTTTTTAGAAAAAAATTTAGTAGCTTCTAGGGTATTATCTGCAATACCCATGGCCACTGTATGTGAACCTTACATAAGAAGGAAAGCTATTCGTCATTTAGAAAAAGGTAGAGTGGTAATTTTTGCAGCAGGCACAGGCAACCCATTTTTTACTACAGATACAGCTGCAGCCTTACGTGCTGTTGAAATGAATTGTGATGTTATTCTAAAGGGTACACAAGTAAATGGTGTATACTCCGCTGATCCGAAAAAAAATGAGGATGCTGTAATGTATGATAGGCTTTCTTACACGGATTTATTGACTCGTGATTTAAAAGTTATGGATGCATCAGCAATTTCACTTGCTCGTGAGAATTCTATTCCAATTATAGTTTTTTCTTTGAAGGGAGAAAAAATAGTCAATATTATTAAGGGTCAAGGTACTTATACTATAGTTTCAGATTGTAAACAGTAGGTAATTTATGTTAAATGAAATAAAAGCTAAAACAAAAGAAAGAATGCTAAAAACTCTTCAGTCCTTTCATGATGATATTAAAGGCGTACGCACTGGTAGAGCTAGCGCATCGTTGCTTGATGGTATAGTTGTAAATATCTATGGTGGACATCAAAAGTTAAATCAGGTTGCAGGCGTTTCAGTTATAGATAACAAAACCCTATCAATTAAAGTTTGGGATATTAATGTTGTAGGTGAAGTGAAAAATGCTATATTAAATGCCAACTTGAATTTAAATCCTGTTGTTGAGGGCAATACCATACGTATAGCTCTTCCGGATTTAACACAAGAAACCCGTGAAAAATTAGTAAAATTATTGCATCAGTTTTCTGAAAATGCGCGGATTGCCATCAGAAATATACGCAGAGATGTTATGGAAGAAATAGAGAAAATGAAGGGAAATAAGGAGATCTCAGAAGATGATTTTCATGGTGCTAAGAAGGAAATACAAAATATTACTGATGATAATATAAAAAAGATTGATGGTGAATTGTCCATCAAAGAAAAGGATATATTGCATCACTAAGGTAATATGAAAGAAACCTTCAGTAGTGAAAAAGAAAAAATTATATGCAAAGGTGTCATGGAGGTAGTCGACACACAACTGTATGAACGTTGCAATATTGCACAGTATTATACAGTAAATGATGTCATTCCAGTGTCCTCTTTTTTGTCATCCCAGTGCCTTTTTTCCCTGTCATCCCAGTGCGTAACACTGGGATACATCTTATTTTCATCATGGACATTATATGCTCTAAGAATCTGTTATCCATTTCCCTCTTTCCTGTCATCCCAGTGCGTGACACTGGGATACATCTTATTTTCATCATGGACATTATATGCCCCAAGAATCTGTTGTTCATTGCATAATTTGCAAATATTTTTATACTTAGATCCCAGTGTCACGCACTGGGATGACAGGAAAAAGGGCTACTGGGATGACACCTTTCAAGTAGAGATTGCTACTAAATCACTATTTTTGTACAGTGATATGTTAAGCACTCAGATGATATCGGGTGGTTTAGGTGAACTTTAAATGTTGAATCAAGAATCTTTACCGAAACATTTAGCAATTATTATGGATGGTAATGGTAGATGGGCGAACAATCAAGGAAAGGTAAAAATTGATGGTTATAAAAAGGGCAGTGAAGTTGCATACGATATTGCCAAGTATTGTACGGACCTAACCATACCCTACTTAACTTTGTATGCATTCTCTATGGAGAATTGGCTTAGACCCAAAAACGAAACTGACTGTCTATTTGATTTATTTTACTCCGTTTTAACTAATGAAGATAAAGTCAATTTCATTTGCAACTGTAACATTAAGTTGAATTTTATTGGCAATTTAAGTCTGTTATCCAGTAAAATATTGGATCAAATTAAAAAAGCAGAAGAAATGACACATAAGAACGATGGTTTATTACTCACTGTGGCAGTCAGTTACGGAGCAAAGCAAGAAATTACACAAGCTATAAGCAATATTATAAAAGAAAATATTGCTTATGTATCAGAAGAGGAATTTGAAAAATTTCTGTATACTAAAGATCTGCCAAAATTGGATTTATTAATTCGCACTGGCGGCGAAAAAAGATTAAGCAACTTTTTATTATGGCAAGCAGCTTATGCTGAATTGTATTTTTGTGATACTTTATGGCCTGATTTTTCTTGTCAAGATTTGAGTAAAGCATTAGAAGATTATACAAAAAGAGAGAAAAAATATGGTAGATAATAATTTTATAATTAGAATGTTGTCCTCAATAGTAATATTATTCATATTTTCCTTTGCTACATATTTCAGTGATTTATCGTTTTACCTATTGATTTTTTCAATAGCAGTTTTATCTTCTTTTGAATGGTATAATCTAACCCAAGGAAACAAAATTTTATACGTTTTCGCATTATTATTGATTGCACTACCAAGCGCCTCATTAATATATTTATATAACCTACCACAGGGAAAATACGCATTAGTATGGTTCGTCTTAACCATTTGGGGAATTGACATTACTGCCTACCTATTTGGTAAGAATTTTGGTGGAGCTAAAATTTGCCCAATTCTTAGCCCTGGAAAAACTTGGACAGGACTTCTTGGTGCGATTTTAGCTGGAGTAGTGTGCACAATTTTTGGATCAATATTTTTTGGTCTATTTTCAATTTTTTATTCTCCAATCATTGGCCTTGCAATCGCTATTCTAGCGCAACTTGGCGATTTCACTGAGTCGCTTGTTAAAAGAGCTTACGGTGTTAAAGATAGTGGAAGTATGATACCTGGCCATGGAGGAGTGCTCGATCGTATGGATAGTTTCATTTTTACTGCCCCTCTTCTTGCTATTTACATAAGCTAAGTCTGCAGAAGAAACAAAGTGCCATTAGAGGTCATCCCTAGTCAGCTCCCCAACCGCTTCTACAGTACAGTCATGGACAAACGTCTTTTCACAATAAGGGCAGGCTATTTCCTCTTCTTCTCCCATATCTAAATATATTAATGGATGGCCGGAACCCTCATTATTCTCATCACCATGACAACAAACTTTTCTATTATTAACCCTCACTTTTGACATGCTACTCCTTTAGCTTATAACATTTTATATATTGAATATACCCATTCAGAAATAAAAAACAACAAGCACTATTCTCCATTTTTTATCCTATTCAGGTTAATCAATTCGTTTTGAACGCCTTTTGATACAAATTTGCTAACATCTTCTCCTAATCTTGCTATTTCCTTTACAAAACTTGATGAGATAAATTGAGTATCTTCAGAAGCAGGAAGAAATATGGTTTCGATTTCAGGAAGAAGTTTATAATTTACCCAACTCATTTGAAACTCGTAATCAAAATCCGATACTGCTCTTAATCCTCTAATAATAACAGAAGCATTCTGCTCTTTGGCAAACTTCACTAGCAACCCATTAAAAGATATAACATCTGCATCAATTCCTAGCCCTTTGATTTCACTTTCAGCCATGCTTGTGCGTAGCTTTGTGTCAAAGGCAACATGCTTATTAACGTTTTCTGCAACTCCTATTATTAATTTATCGACTAGTTTACACGCTCTTTTGATTATGTCAATATGCCCAAAAGTTATAGGGTCAAATGTGCCAGGGTAGATTCCTATTCTGTTATTAATGTTCATCCTTTATTTTTATATAAACTACTTTAAAAACTTTTGATAGACATAATAACATTTTTTATCTAAAAATGAAAGTATACAGTTGGCCTGATAGCTCAGTTGGTAGAGCAAAGGACTGAAAATCCTTGTGTCGCTGGTTCGATTCCTGCTCAGGCCACCTTCTCTTTCTTGGCAAATTTGCCTTTTTGTTATAAAATACTCTATATCGTAATATAAATATTAGAGAGGCAAGTTATGGTGTATAAATATTACAATAAAGTATTTAAGATCTTATTAATTATAGTTCTATTATTAAGCAATATTACTTATGCTGGCGTTAGTGAAAAACCGGCATCTCAACATGTAACCAGAAAAGAAGAACCAGCGTCAACTGCCTTGACGGCAGAAAATACAGTAAATAATGACATAGTTGTTGGTTTGTTGAAAACGGAAGAAGCACATGAGCTTGGGCTATCTCAAAATATCTACGAGATGTTTAATAACTTTGGGGTTAAGACTGTACTGATTGATTATAATAAGATAATTAGCCTTAAAAAAATTCAGACAGAGTCACTTAATCTCGCAAAACAAGATGAAACATTGGCAAAGAAGCTGACATTAGACCGAATAAAAATTGAAGTTGCAAAGTTTATTAAAGAGCACAAAATAAATAGAATATTTATTCCGGATAATTTACACTCAGCACCCACTCCTTGTCGCCAGCTTGTTACTGAAGCAATTGCAAAAATAGTGGATGATAACCCTGCAATTCATTTACTTGGCATATGTGAAGGCATAATGAATGCAAAGGGAATTGAAGTAGTGAGTGTTGTGAGTGATGAAGAGAAGCGAAGATCTCATTTAAAATCAGCATCTAATCCACATAAAGAGGATGCACCTCTCCAGCAGATAAAGATCGTTCCAAACAGTCGTTTAGCGGAATTAGTAGCTAAATTCTTAATACCTAATGAAAATGGCTGGTTTTCAACATATTTTCCAGATGCTCATTCAGGGGCAGTAAGTAATACACCAGAAAATAGAAGAAAATTGGAGTTACTTGGATATAAAGTTGCAGCATTTTCCAGTGATGGGGTAATAGAGGCTATTGAAGATAAGCACGGTAATATTTACTTTCAATGTCATCCAGAAGCTCTTGTTGTAAAATCAGATAAAAACCTCTATTTATCAAATCACAAGGAACGTCAAGTGTCTACACTAGTTGCTATAGCGATTATAAATGATTTTCTTTATCGTGCTTAATGGCTATAGCTTTAGATTTACCAACGATTTGATAAACGACAAATTCGTCATCCCGCTGCTTGTTAGCGGGATCTAGAGATACCGCGGCGGTATGACTTGCATTAGCTATAAAATAGTAGTTTATATAAATCCCATAGCATGCCGAATGAAGCTTTTTTTGAGAAAATTTGAATTTTCAACTGCAATCAAGCCAAGATTTCTTAGTGCTTTAGCGCAGAATATTCTGTTGGAGAACATCCTATTTAATCCATCAGTTGCAAGCGCCATTGTAAAATTATCAAAGTATCTGTTACGTGAAATTTTCTTTAATAAATAACTACTGCCAACATCAATACCAGATGCTTTTGCAGCAACTATGTGCTTTATAACACTTTCTACATCTCTAATTCCAAGATTAAGCCCTTGACCTGCAACTGGATGAATTGAATGTGCTGCATCGCCGATAAGCAAAACTCTACCCTTATATAACTTTTTTGCGAAAACAAAACTTAAAGGATAAAGTTTTCTTTCACCCTCTAATTTTATCTCTCCTAAATAAGAACCAAATCTTTTTTTGAGCTCTATAATAAATTCTTCTTCAGACAGATCCATTAGCATTTTTGAAATTCCAGATTTTTCTGTCCAAACTATCGAAGAAGTATAGCCACCCTTCATCGGTAGAATTGCAAATGGACCGCCAGGAAAAAAACGCTCTACAGCTAAGTTTTGGTGATGCAGTTCATGCTTTACATTAAATACTATGCTACTTTGTTTATAATCAAATTTCACTGTCGGTATAGAAAATAACTCTGGTAGTTTAGAGTTTTTGCCTTCAGCGCAGATAAGTAGCGATGATATTAATTCCTGGTTATTATCAAGAATAACTTCCACATATCCTGAATCACAAGCAATTGTTTTATAGGAATGTGGAGAGTATATATTTAGTTTATTCAGAAAATTATTGTTGATTGCATTCCATATAGTAGCATTGTTAATAACATAACCCATTGGTTCTTCACCAACCATTTTATGATTGTAATGCACAGTAACCGCATCTAATATGCATATATCAAGTATTGGCTCAGCTTCGCTTTCTATAAACTGCCAAATCCCTAATTTTTCCAATATTTTTTTCGAGCCTTGAGAAATAGCAAATGCTCGGTTGTCATCTACTACACGTGGTAGACTATTTTTTTCAATCACAGCTACAGACACAGAGTCACAACTGAGGCCAATTGCAGTAATAAGACCAAGTAACCCACCACCTGAAATGATTACATCATAATTCATTTTATTCACGCTAATTGTAAAATTATATTTTATCTATTTTGAAAATAGTTTAAACAAACTTTGTATACTATGAGTAAAAGACTTTAAGGTTTTCCTATATACAAATTAAGTCTCTTAGAACCTGTCTTGAAAATGGCTAAGCATAGAAGTAATCATATTAGATTTCTTGCATAACCCAAACTAAGTAGAAAAAAGGCAACTCCCCTGTCATCCCAGTAGCCCTTTCTTGTCATCCCAGTGCGTGACACTGGGATCTCATTTTACTTTATAATGATGTCATGGAAGTAGCTGACACTGGAATTCAGAAAAAAGAATGATGTCATTCCAGTCTGGAATCCAGCCTTTCCATAATCATCAAAACGTTGTATTTTAACATAAAACAGCTATTTTTATACTTAATAAAATTCCTGGATCCCAGACTGGGATGACACCCTTCTGGTAGACAATGTTCGTACAGTTGTGGATTCATTCGCGGTATAAATTCCGCTAACTAGTAGCGGAATGACGGTTTTTCAAATTATAGGTAAACCTAATCCACTTTAGCTATAACATCTTTAGCAATGTCTTCATAAATCTCTGCCAAATCTTCACTTAGCATTAAAGGATTTCCACAATCAGAAGCATGACATATTTGTGGATCCAGAGGAATCCTGCCTAATAGTTTGATGCCCAGCTCCTCAGACATTCTTTTTGCGCCGTCTTTTCCAAATATGTATATTTCTGAGTCATTTTGAATGAAATAACTCATATTTTCCACAATGCCAATAATCGGTATACTGAGCTTTTTAAGCATATCATAAATTTTGCGAGCATCGATTAAAGAGAGCTCCTGTGGAGTTGAAACTATTATCGCCCCGGTTAAGTTAAAATTTTCCATAAGACTTAAATGCACATCGCCAGTTCCAGGTGGTGTATCAACTATCAAATACTCTATATCGGACCACTTTGTTCCCATGAGCAGATTATAAAGTGCTTTTGTGATCATAGGTCCGCGCCATATTGCTGCACGATCCTTGTCAACAAAATAGCCGATTGAAATAGTATGCAGTCCATACCTTTCTATAGGTATTGCTTTTCCACCCTGTATTTCTGGCTTTAATTTTTCAGTGCTAAGCATTTTAGGAATTGAAGGACCATATATATCTGCATCAACCAGCGCAACTTTATGTTTCAACTTTGCTAATGAGAGAGCAAGATTTAGCGCAACTGTGGACTTGCCCACACCGCCTTTACCAGAGGCCACAACGATTATATTTTTCACTCCTTCGATATGTAATTTAGCTTTTTGTTGCCCAGTTTGTTTTTGACAAGTAGCAACCACGATCACTTTTGTCACCCCCGGTATAGCTTTAACAGCTTGCTCACAATTTCTTCTTAATTCTTCGTTTGCTTGCGTGTTACCGGCAACTTCAAGCGCAAAACCAATGTCCCCGCCTTTAATAATGATTGAGGATATTATGCCAAGAGCGATCACATCTTTACCGCTTTTTTGCTCTATGACTTTTTTTAAGTTCTCTCTTACAATTTCTTCGTTGATCATTAGACCTCTTACATAGCAGATCCCAGTGCGGAACATTTGTTTCGGAAACAGTATGTTAAATGTTATAGCAGGTTTTGCCTAGAACACAAGCCAAGTACTGGTTCACTTTATGACAGTATCATGAAAGTAGCCTCTTTCTTGTCATCCAAGTAGCCCCTTCTCCTGTCATCCAAGTAGCTTGACACTGGTTTACTTTATGATGATGTCATGAAAGTAGCTGACACTGGTTCTTTTTTTCTAGATCCCAGTGTCACGCACTGGGATGACAAAAAAAGGAGCACTGGAATGACAGCAGTCCCACGTCATACCGCGATTCATTCGCGGTATCTCTTAACATAGATCCCGCTAACACGTAGCGGGATGACGAATATACCGCCACGAACCGTCATACCGCGATTCATTCGCGGTATCTCTTAACATAGATCCCGCTAACACGTAGTGGGATGACGGTTGTCGGTGAACCTAAGTTACTTTAGCTACAAACATTAAGAAATTTACCAAATGAAAAAAAAGGCAAAAGAAGCCCCGTGGTTATTATCCGCTTTAAAATATTGGCGTTTTTTATGTTTTAAACGCTTGACAAGCGAGATAGTACGCTGCTACGAAAATTACCTGCAAAAAGAAACCTCTACTCCTTATTCTTTGCCCTTCCTGCACGCTTACGTTCATTTGGATCAAGGAATTTCTTGCGTAAACGTATAGATTTTGGAGTTACTTCCACCAATTCATCATCATCTATATACGCTATCATATCCTCCAGTGTCATTATCTTTGGAGGAGTGAGTTTTATGGCTTCATCACTACCTGAAGCTCTTACGTTTGTTAATTGCTTACCTTTTAGCACGTTTATCTCCAAATCATTGTCACGGCTATGCTGGCCGACAATCATGCCACAATATACCTTATCCTGTGGCTTGATAAACATAATTCCCCTGTCTTGCAAATTGAAAATTGCATACGCCACAGCCTCACCCTTATCTGTAGAAATTAAAACTCCATTGCGCCTTCCAGAAATTGGACCTTTATGTGGAGCATAACTATGAAATAAACGGTTAATTATGCCTGTGCCCCGAGAATCAGTTAAAAACTCTCCTTGATAACCAATTAATCCTCTTGATGGCACTAAAAACGTTAATCTTGTCCTACCATTACCAGAAGGTCTCATGTCAGTCACTTCACCTTTTCGGAAGCTGAGTTTTTCCATGATGATTCCACTATATTCATCATCTACATCAATTACTACTTCCTCTATAGGTTCAAGTTTTTTGCCATCTTCTTCCTTAAATAGCACGCGAGGGCGTGATACTGAAAGCTCAAAACCTTCTCTCCTCATATTTTCAATTAACACTCCAAGCTGTAGCTCACCACGTCCACCTACTTCAAACGCTTCACCACTTGATGCCAAAGTTACGGTAATTGCAACATTTGTTTCTGCTTCTGCATATAAACGATCCTTTATAACGGTTGAGTTAAGCTTTGTTCCCTCTTGTCCGGCAAAAGGTGAATCATTAACACTCAGAGTAATCGCCATCGTCGGCGGATCAACTGGAGTTGAGCTTACTGCAGTTGTAACCTCTGGTACTGCTATAGTGTCAGAAACTGAAGCTTTCTCAAGTCCTGCAATTGCAATTATGTCTCCCGCCACAGCTTGTTCTACTGGAATACGTTTCAAGCCAGAAAATGAGAGCAACTTAGTTAATCTCCCTCGTTCAATTACTTTACCGTCCAGATCAAGTACCTTAAGATCTGAATTGACTTTTGCAACGCCCTGATAAACCTTTCCTGTCAATATTCTGCCAAGAAACTTATCAGACTCAAGTAGAGTGACCAACATAGCAAAAGGGGCATTTTGATCATAAACAGAAGGTTTTATATAATCTATAACCGTTGAAAATAATGGGCTTAAATCTTTTCTTTCATCAGAAAGCTCCTTAGCACACCAACCATTTCTACCTGAAGCATACAACACTGGAAAATCTAGCTGCTCCTTGGTTGCATCAAGGTTAAAAAATAACTCATATATTTCATTTAATACTTCATCAATTCTGCTGTCTGGTCGGTCGACCTTATTGATTATCACAATTGGCTTCAAATTTGCTTTTAGTGCTTTTGACAACACAAATTTAGTTTGTGGCATGGGACCTTCCGCAGCGTCAACCAGCAGCAACACACCATCTGCCATGCACAATACCCTTTCTACTTCTCCACCAAAGTCTGCGTGCCCTGGCGTATCAATAATATTGATTTTTTCATCACCCCACATTATTGATGTGCATTTTGCAAGTATTGTAATTCCGCGCTCACGTTCTTGGTCGCCACTATCCATAACTCGCTCTTGAACTTCTTGATTCTCACGGAACGTGCCACTTTGTTTTAACATGTTATCAAGCAAAGTAGTTTTACCGTGGTCAACGTGTGCGATTATTGCTATATTACGGATCGATTTAAATTCGTTCATTTTCTATCATTTCAAAATTAATTTAGTAATAAGTATACATAAAATACACTTGGAGTAAATAACTAAAGCTGTGTATAAGTGCTGTGTTTCCAAGATATTATAGGATTACTTTGTTAAATATTCTCTACTCCCAGGTTTTGTTATGGGTAGTTGTTTTAATTCACTTGGAAGTTCTTCCTCGCTGTAGTTTTGGATGTTCAGTTCAATCAAAGATATGACAGGAAAAGGCAGTTTCGTTTCACTATTCCTCTTTATTAGAGAAGCTTCAGCAATGACTTTACCTCCCTCCCCTTCTGCACATTTCACTGCTTCAAGTGAAGATTTGCCTGTGGTTATCACATCCTCGATAAGTAATATTTTCTCACCCTTTTTGATCTTAAATCCACGGCGTAATTCAAACTTGCCATTAACGCGCTCGCAAAACATTGTCTTTATTCCAAGCTGCCTGCCAATCTCATAACCTACAACTATTCCGCCAATTGCAGGAGATAATATTAAATCTATGGAGCTATTTAATTCTTTTTTTATTTTATCTGCCAGTAATGCGCAAACTTTCATGGCTCTGCTTGGATTTTCAAAAATTTTAGCGCATTGTATATATGTATTGCTATGCAATCCAGAAGATAAAACAAAATGCCCATGCAAAATTGCTTCTGCTTCTTTAAATTCTTTTATTATTAGGTTGTTTTCGTCTAATATCATTTTTTAAGTTTCACTATTACATTCTTTATTAATTATCTGAGTGATACAAATATCAGACCACACGTTTATTGCAGTTTCAAACATATCGATGATTGTATAAATAGGCAAAATCAGTCCCATAATATGCAGAGGAACATTCATCGACATGAGATAACTGGTTGCCATAAAATAGCACCCCATCGGCACTCCAGCGTTACCAATTGCTGCACTAGTTGCTAAAAAAATCCATATAAACATTTCGCTTAAGGAAAATGCGCATCCATTCATCTCTGCAACAAACATTACAGTGATTAGTATAAATGCAGCACATGCATTCATATTAATTGTTGTGCATATTGGTAAAATAAAGGACGACAATTTCTTTGGCACCTTTAGCTTATTTTGCACACAGTCTATAGTTGTTGGCAATGTTGCACTGGATGATTTAGAAAAAAACGCAAGTGTGAGTGCCGGCATAACCCCTTTCAGCGTTTGAATTGGTGATATGCCTTTATACCACATAAGTAGCGGTAAAATCAGAAATGCCTGCACAAAATTTGCAGACATTATGCAAACAAAATACCATAAAAGACTGTAGAACTCGCTACCACCTTTTAATTCGTGCAAAAAACATGTAATAAAAGACCACACAGCAAGTGGAACAAGCTTTAGTAACCCCTGAGCAATTTTAAGTAACGTATCGAAAAGTGCAGAGAATATTTGATGTAATATGTCCTGCTTTTCTTTTGAAAGTGAAACAATAGCTCCACCCATCAAAAAAGCGATCAATATGCTACCAATAACGTTATTTTCAAGAAAAACTTGCACAAAATTCGAAGGAATGAGTGATTTTAAGTATGAAAAGTAACTGTAATTGTTATTATCCAAACTTCCTATCGTGTTACATATGAAATTTTCTTTCACTGGGTCTATTAGCAGGTAAAACAATAATGCAACAAACGCAGCTATAATAGTTGTAAGCAGCGTATAAAATAGTGTTTTCTTAACTAAGGTTTTAATTTCGATTGAGTCTTTAAGTCCTGAAATTGTGGAAACTATTGATAGAAAAACTAAAGGTAAACTTATTAATTTCAACAAACTAACAAATATGTCACTAAACAGCTTTGCTATTTCAAATATAATCTCACTGTTTAAATAGTAAGCAACTATTGCAAACAGTATAGAAAAGAGTATTGCAAACTTGTGCATTGAAAATAAAACTTCAAAGTAACATTATACAACAATTTTGCTGTTTTGGAATCAGATTGATAGACAAAATAACTTTACAAATTAGGAAAAGATAAGAGGATGCGTTTATTCGGAGACAGTAGACTTCTTGCATAACCCAAACTAAGTAGAAAAAGGTATCATCCGAGTAGTTGACACTGGTTCCTTTATGACGGCAGTGCCCAGATACTGGAATCCAGCCTTTCTGCAATCTCATCGAAAACGTTTTTCTATGCTAGTTTGCTTGTGAGCAAGCAAACTTTCCTGGATCCCAATGTCTGGGCACTGGGATGACACCCTACTTAACCGTCATACCGCGATTCATTCGCGGTATCTCTTAACATAGATCCCGCTAACAAGCAGCGGGATGACGATTATCGTTTAGCCATAAATATTAAGAAATTTACCGAATAAAAAAAAAGGCAAAAGAAGCCCCATGGTTAACTAGTTATTTATATGTACTTCAAAATATTGGCGTTTTTTTTCTAAACGCTTAATAACCTCGATTCAGCCGCTTTTAAATGCGACTAACCTAAATTACAAACATTAAGAAATTTACTAAGTGAAAAAAAAGGCAAAGAAACCCTAAGGTAGCTAGTATTCAAATTCTCCCTTGTCTATTT
Organism: Wolbachia endosymbiont (group A) of Sympetrum striolatum; assembly: GCF_947250715.1. Classification (NCBI taxonomy): domain Bacteria; kingdom Pseudomonadati; phylum Pseudomonadota; class Alphaproteobacteria; order Rickettsiales; family Anaplasmataceae; genus Wolbachia; species Wolbachia endosymbiont (group A) of Sympetrum striolatum. The sequence goes on along the minus strand of NZ_OX366342.1, from coordinate 1,015,296 downwards.
GACGTCTTTTGCTGTCTTAAACGCTTTATAAGCGCGTTTCGGCTTGTATAGGTAGAAACCTAAAAGTTTTATAAAAACATGAGGTGCACATAGTGCAAAAAATTAAGCATGATTTACGCCAAATACATTAAGTTTTTTTGTTATTAATCCACTGCAGAGATTGCGAAGGTAAATAATTAGCTTCAGTTTCATGATAAGGGAGCTGGCGGAGTTTGTCAAGGAAGTTTTTCGTTTCTATTCCCAATAAAAGTTTATTATATGGTTATGCAAGAAGTCTAGTGGAATTGGCTAATATTTCTTAATTTAAATTCAGGTGCACTTAGCCCATTCTGGTGATAACAAATTGGAACAGATAAGGTATGATAACTAACTTTTCTGTGAGTATATAGTTTTGCCAGACACAACAGTACGTACCACGTGCCCTTTTACTTTGCGCCCATCGAAAGGGGAATTCTTTGATTTACTAGCAAAGTTGTCAGTTTTAATTTCCCATTCATGATTGAGGTCAACTAAAATTAAGTCTGCAGCAAGGTTTTTTTGTATACGACCACGTGATACGTGTATTATATCTGCAGGCTTATATGTCAATTTTGCAAGCACATCAAGTAGACCCATTTGCCCACTGTGGTAAAGTTCAAGTGAAAGGGGCAGCATTGTTTCAAGGCCAACAATACCAAATGCAGCATTTTCAAGTGGAAGATCTTTAGAATTACGATCATGCGGAGCGTGATCGGTTGCAATGCAATCAATCACACCTGTCTTTAAACCTTCAACCATAGCTAAACGATCTTCTTCAGTGCGAAGCGGCGGGTTCATTTTTGCAATTGCTCCATGTTGTTTTACTATATTTTCAGTCAAAGTGAAGTGATGAGGGGTTACTTCACATGTAACATTTAATCCCAAATCTTTCGCACGTTTAATAGCATCAAGTGAATCTTTTGAAGAGACATGTAGAATATGGTAGTGCACATTTTCCATATCTTTCATGAGCAGTATATCACGATTTACCATAACCGATTCTGACGCACTCAAGATTCCCTTTACTCCCAATTCTTCAGAAATTTTACCTTCGTTGATTGCACCACCTGCTGATAAATTTAAATCTTCTGCATGTTGAGCAATAGGAACACCCAGCATACTTGAATAAAGCAGCGCCTGTCTCATAATCATTGGGTTCATAACTGGCATGCCATCATCAGTGAACCCAACCGCACCTGCTTCCTTTAAAAGTGCCATTTCAGTCAACTTTTCTTCCGAAGTGGTAATTTTAGCGTAAAATTCAACGTTTACATGTGAAGTTTCAAGTGCTCTATATTTCAAATATTTAGCCAAAACAACGCTATCAATTGCTGGAACAGTGTTCGGCTGACAAACTACAGTTGTAACGCCTCCCGCAGCTGCAGATTTGCTGCCTGTATATATAGTTTCTTTATGTTCTTGGCCTGGTTCACGAAAATGTACGTGAATGTCAATAAGGCCTGGCATTAGAACAAGCCCTTTACAGTCTATTGTTTCATCGACCCCACTTGTTGAAAATAATGATTCACCAAAGTCAACAATTTTATCCCCTTCAGTCAATAATGAACCTTTTATATCAAGCTTAGTTTCGGGATCGATAACACGAGCATTAATATATGCAATTTTATAGCCTTCCTTTTGCCCTGTTTGCAGCAAATTCCAAGTTTGAGTCATTATATTTGAGTATCGATTATAAAATAAATCTAAAGTTTTTTTAACAAAATACAACCAAATAAAAACGCAGACTAAAGTTGCGAGAGCTGTCTTGAATTAAAATTGTCCCAAAAATTTGGCTCTTATAACCGAGTTACTTCAGTTTTAACGTTAATATGAAAAACTCTTAGCTCTGTTGAAGGATTTTCCAGTTGAATATCTAGCTCATTCTGTATGTTCGATAAACAAATCAAAGCTGAGTCAAAATTTTCATCACACTACTTCGCTTCATGCATACCATCGATTATTTCCTCTAATTCTTCCACATCATCCATTTCTTGCGGCGCACTTTTTAATATCGCTTTTATTTGGTTTAAATTTTGACGAATTTTCTCCTGATATCCAGCAATTCTCTCTTGATATATATCAATTATTTTTTGACATGCGTTGCCTCTAAATGGATGTTCTTTTTTCTCTTTTATGTAAGAACTTTGAAAGTCTTTACAGTTAAGGATTGCTTCTCTATGTTTTTTTATGTCATTAATTGCACTGACTATCGACTTATCTATTTTCTTCAAATTTTCTTCCCGTCCTTCTCTTTTAATTATACTTTTGGATTCATTTTTCATTTGGTTCATTTTGTCATACAGGTTTCTGCATTCTTTGTAAGATACCATTGGTTGTAATATTCCTTCTTCTACACCTTTATTGTAAAAATTCTTCAACTCATTACTTGATAGTATTGTTATAGCATCTTCCCTTTTGCCTTGTGATTTAGGATACTTTTTATTCAATGAACTAACATGATTTAACAAGAAATCTTTAACTAGCTCTTCCTTTTTAACTTCAGCTAATTTTTCTAGTGTTTCTATATATTTCAGAACTTCCGCAAAGAGCTGTCCACCAGATGGAGCAAATCCTTGAAGTGGTTTACTCTGAGCTTTATAAAAATCGGTTTGTAAAAAATCTTCAGCTTGTTTTTTTATTACTGAAAGTTCATTGAAGGCTTTTTCTGGATTGATTTTTCTCAAAATACCAACAGTTTTTCTAATCGCTTTTTCTCTCTTTTTATTATCTTGCTTTTCATTTAATATCAGATGTTCAGTTTTGGTAAAAGCATTACCTTGATCACTCTTTGCAATGTTACAAACGATGTTTTTTACAACTTTTTCAGTTGCTGCATAATCTATTTCTTTTGCAAAGCAGTCAACAAATGATTGCCAAACTTTTTTATTAACAAGCTTACTTGTCTTATTTTCAAAATCTTCTCTACTTTTGAATCCTAAAATAGTATAGAGATTTTTTTCAACTATTGGTTCGGCATGTTGTTTTGCCACTTTACCTTTTATATTGAATGGAAATTTACTAATCTTAGTTGTACCCACAATGTTACCTCAATATTAACGCTATCTATAAAAGTATAAAGATTTAATATTTAATTTTTAATTAATACTAGCACAGCTAACTACGGGGGCATTATGCTAGCATCAATAGCAAGCGTCAATTAACACTTTAACTTCTAACTTGTCATCAGTAATATTGTTTATATAAAAACTATAATTTTTTATGCCTGAACTTGGGAATATATTGCTACTCATAGCCTGCTTATTGTCTTTGACATATTTGTTTTTACCGCTTAGTTCTTGTCGGTTTATTACCACTGCCATATTTTTTTGTGTATCAACATCAATGGCTATTTTGATCTACTGCCACATTACAAATGATTTCTCACTCGAAAACGTATATTACCACTCACACACAACAAAACCTTTGATCTATAAGATTTGTGGAGTTTGGGGAAATAAAGAAGGGTCTATGTTGCTTTGGACATTAGTGCTTACCTTTTACCTATTTATGATGGGTATTTTTACTGATAACGACAGTAAATTGAAGAAAGTATCCTTGATCACCCAAGGCTTGATTTGCTTTTGTTTTTTACTGTTCACTTTACTTGAATCCAGCCCCTTCACTAAAATGCCAAGCGTTGAAAAAGATGGATTGGGTTTTAATCCGATATTGCAAGATATAGGCCTTGCTATTCATCCACCGATATTATATTTGGGGTACCTTGGATTTAGCGTTCCTTTTTCGCTCTCTATAGCTGGATTAATTGCAAATACTGAAGGAAATGTTTGGGCTAAAATTGTCAGGCCTTGGGTACTTATTTCTTGGTCGCTGCTCACTTTGGGCATCAGCTTGGGTAGCTGGTGGGCATATCGCGAACTTGGGTGGGGTGGATTTTGGTTTTGGGATCCAGTGGAAAACGTTTCTTTGATACCGTGGCTAATTGCAGTGGCGCTGACACATTTGTTGCTCGTTGTACGAAATTTCAATACTTTAAGGAATTTCGCTATTTTACTTACGCTTACAACTTTTATATTGAGTGTAACTGGAACATTTCTAGTCCGCTCAGGAATACTCACCTCAGTGCACACGTTTGCAGATGACTCAAGGTATGGACTGTATATATTAGCTCTACTTGGTGTAATTACAGTCAGTAGCTTAGTAATATTTGTAGTGTTTACGAGAAAAAATCGCACATCTTTCCAGTGCTCGACATTGGAATCCAGAAAGAAATCTGCTACTCAAGTGACAGAGGGTAGAAGATTCTTTTCACGCCTTACGATGATGCTGATGAACAATTTATTATTTATTACTGCCTTTTTCATCGTGTTCGTTGGCACTTTATACCCTACAGTGCTTGAGTATTTAACCGGTGAATTAATTTCAGTTGGAGCACCATATTACAATTCTTTATTTAATCCTATTGCACTGGCTATTCTAGTGCTCACCATGATCGGGCAATACTGCCGTTGGCAGGGAAATAGTCTATTGCTAATATTTCGTGAATACAGATTTTCATTCTGTAGTGCTGCAGCTATTTTGCCGTTTATCTTTCACATGGAGCTAATAATTGTGCTATCAATTACTATCTCCATAGCATTATTAATCTTTGTTTTAGAAGCATATAGTAAAAGAATTTGTTTATTTAAGGTAGCATTTGGTGAATCAATTTTATTAGCAAGAAAAGTTTCTAAATCCTACTATGCAATGATGGCAGCTCATGCTGGAGTGGCAATTTTAGTGCTTGGTATAGCTTATTCAGTTGGTTGGCAGGAGAAAAAAGAAAATTACTTAAAAATAGGGGATAGCATAACAGTCAATAAATTTAAAGTTACTTTACGAAATATTGAGCTAATAAAAGAAAAAAATTTCCATGCAGTGAGAGGTACAATGGATATCAAGAATTTGCTGAATAATAAGATATTGGGTGAGATAACCCCTGAATATAGATTTTACCTTGTGGAAGGTCAGAAAAATGTTGAAAGCAGTATCTACCACAATTTGCTTTCTGATATTTATGTTGTAATCGGTGAGATTGATAAGAGTAAGAGCAAAATCGCAGCTAAAGTGCACTATAAACCTGGAATGTCTATAATCTGGCTTGGATCCTTCCTCATCGCTTTTGGTTCGCTCCTTGCTGCTTTTCCTTTATTGAGAAGATTTTAATAGGACTCCTTTATACTATAACGAAAAAACTTCCTTGACAAACTCCGCCAGCGCCCTTATCATGGTATTGAAGGTGTTCAGTTATCTTCATCTGTGCAGATTAAACAGCAAGAAAACAACGTAGTTGGCGTCTTATTTTTAATTTTTTGCACTATGTGCACCTTATGTCTTCACAATATTTCTAGGTTTTTACCTACACAAGCTGAAACGCGCTTATAAGTCGTTTAAGACAGTATAGTACGCCAATTTGCAGGATTAGAGAGTGACAACTAGCTAACGCGGGGTTTCTTTTGCCTTTTTTTCTGCTTAGTGAATTTCTTAAACATTTATAGCTTAAGTTAGTTGCACTTAAAAGCAGCTAAATTGCAGTGTTTAAGACTTAAAAAACGCCAAATACTGAAAATAGACAATGACTAGGGCTTCTTTTGCCTTTTTTTTGTTTGGTAAATTCCTTAATATTTATAGCTAAACGACAACCGTCATCCCGCTGCTTGTTAGCGGGATCTAGAGATACCGCGGCGGTATGACGGTTCGTGGCGGTATGACGGTTCGCGGCGGTATAGTAATTCGTCATCCCGCTACTTGTTAGCGGGATCTATCCGCGGCGGTATGACGTAGGACCGCTGTCATTCCAGTCTGGAATCTAGTTCTTATTGTACATTTACTTAGTGTAGAGTTAAGTTTCCTGGATCCAAGTAGTCTGGGCACTGGGACGACACCCTTTTGGATGAAAACCTCAGCTACTTTCATGACACCATTCTTTCTTCTGGATCCCAGTGTCAAGCACTGGGATGACATCATAGGGGTACTAGCCTGACAACCGTCATCCCGCTGCTTGTTAGCGGGATCTAGAGATACCGCAGCGGTATGACGTAGGACTGCTGTGATACCATTATAGAGTGAACCAGTGTCAGCTACTCGGATGACAGAGAAGTCCAATCACAGAATAAACTAGTGAATTTTTTGAAAAGTATATAAAATTCAAGTGATTATTTTAAGTAAATAGCATGGCACTTAGACTCATTCCAGATAACCTCAATATCAAGTTTAGTAAATATAGGGATTTGACTGCACTCGTTAGCATTATTTTTATCATCTTTTCAATGCTCACTGTTGTTCTGCGTGGAGTGAACTTAGGCATAGACTTTGCAGGCGGAATTTTGATAGAGATAAAATCTTCAGATGAGAATCACTCTATTCTCGATGCATTAAAAGAAAATAGTTTTACAGTGCAGAGTTCAAAAGCGGGTGATAATTTAGTCATGCGTTTTAAAGATGAAGGAGATGAAGATAAAATCAAAAAGATAAAAAGCATACTAGAAGAAAAGCTAGGTAGCTCAATAAGCTATCGTAAAATAGACTATGTTGGCCCACAAATAAGCTCAACACAAATATTTGAAGGAATGTTATCCATGTTGATCGCAATTGTTGGAATATTTTTTTACGTTTGGTTTAGATTTAATTGGCAATGTGGATTCAGTGGAATAACAGCACTGATTCATGACGTGATTTTAACTGTTGGTTTTATTAGCCTAACTGGCATTGAGTTTAATATTTCATCAGTTGCAGCTCTCCTCACTGTCATTGGTTATTCAATCAATAACTCAGTAATTATATACGATCGGATTCGAGAGTATTGCAAGAGTGGTAAAAGTGGGCGGATGAGTGAGATAGTAGATGCAAGTATCAACGCTACATTATTTCGCACTATATTAACCTCGGGTACAACCCTTCTTGCTGCTCTTCCTTTGACATTAATCTGCACAGATGCAGTGAGAGACTTCAGCTTGATCATTTTTTTTGGTATTTTGATTGGCACTTGTTCTGCAATATTTATTTCTGCTCCTATATTAACCTACAGAGCTTTGATAAGTAGATTGTAGAAGTGTTTAGTCGCGGTATAATATCAACTTATTATCTCTTATAGTGAAATGAAAATACCTTAAAAAGCTCATTCCAAGTAGTGAATGAGACATAGAATGAGTGTTAACGCTCGCCTGTACATCATTAACTAAAAAATTCCCTATTTTAACCTGAGGGATGTGAACAACACCAGCTTTTATTTGACCTTTAGCAGTTTCATATATTTTAAAATCCTGAACGTTTTGTAAGTTAATACCAACATGTAATGCGTCTTTTTGTGATAGAACAATATCGGTTGCTCCGGTATCAAGCAAAAACGTTATATTGCGATCATTGACCTGAGCCTGAATATAAAAGTGTCCATCGTATGATTTCGTAAATTCGATACTTCCACTATTCTGACCACTATTCTGAATTCTCCCTTTATATGGTAAAAAAGTACTGAGAAATCTGTCGCTTAGTTTGTCCCTTTGTGAATCAATAAGCATTGAAGTGGTAGCTATTATTAGTAACCAAATAACTAGATTTTTCAACGCGTTCATATTGTTAAAATTTGAAGCTATTAAAATAAATTTTAAAGATTAGCGTTAAAAGTTATTATTAAAAATAAGTAAATTTCATTGTTTTAGTACAATATTTAATATACACTTTAAGAAGATATGTTTGATTTAATTTCATGTCAGAAGCAAAAAGTTTAATTTTAGCAGCTATCCTTTCCATGTTGATCATGGTATCTTGGCGCATTATTTATGATAATTTTTTTAGTGCAAACCACAACCAGCCATTGATTGAAAATATTGAACATATCGAATCTTTTAACGACCTTGCTCCTATAATACACCAAAATCGTTCTGAAATTATTAATTCCACTCGAGAACAGAGGGTTAGTTTAACCAATAACATGATTAAAGGATCAATTTCTTTGAAAGGTGCAAGGTTTGATGACTTAATCTTAACTAACTACCACTTAGAACCAAGTTCTTCTTCTCCACAAGTGGTGTTACTGTCACCTGCAGAATCAAAAGATGTATATTTCGCAGAATTTGGGTGGCTCGATCCGAATGAAAAGATTAAAGTTCCAGATTCTAAGGCAGTCTGGCAAGCAGATAAACTCAATCAAAAAGAGGTCAATTTATTTTGGGATAATGAAAATGGCATTTTATTTAGAATGAAAATTAGCCTTGACGATAACTACATGTTTAAAGTTGAGCAAATTATTGAAAACAATACAAAAGATAATGTAGTTTTGGTTCCTTATGGTAGAATTAACCGTAAACGTGACAATATCAACGAATCTTATTGGATATCCCATGAAGGAGTACTGGGTGCATTTGATAATAAACTAGAGGAGTGGACATATAAGGATATTTCCAAAAAACATTTAATAAAAGCAAGCACGAGTGAAAAAAATTGGTTTGGTTTTGCTGATAAATACTGGCTTACAGCCATCATACCTGAGAAATCCGATAAAATAAATGTAAGCATTAAGCATACTAACGCTAATGATATTGATAAATTTCAAGTAGATTTTGTCAAACCTTATAAGAGCATACTTCCTGGCGCAAGTGTTTCTAATGTGAATTATTTTTTTGCTGGAGCAAAAAAGTTGAATTTACTGGATTCTTATAAGGATACTCTCAATATACCTTTGTTTGATAAAGCTGTAGATTTTGGTGTTCTTTATTTTATAACCAAGCCAGTGTTTTTACTGCTTGAATATTTTAACTTCGTTTTAAAAAATTTTGGCTTAGCAATATTATTGCTGACTTTAGTAATCAAACTTTTGATGCTTCCCTTATCTAATAGATCATATATTTCGATGTTCAAGGTGAAAAGCCTGCAGCCTGAATTAACTCGTATAAAAGAGTTGTATAAAAATGACAGCTTAAAGCAGCACAAAGAGACAATTGCGTTGTTCAAGAGAAACAATGTAAACCCAATGTCGAGCATTTTTCCCATGCTAATACAAATACCGGTATTTTTTGCTCTATATAAAGTATTATTTGTTACTATAGAGATGAGACATGCTCCTTTTTTTTTATGGATTAAGGATCTTTCAGCTCCTGACCCAACGAACATCTTTACATTATTTGGGTTGTTTAATTATAACTTTCCTATTTCTATAGGCATTTTACCTATAATTTTCGGTGCCACCATGATAATTCAGCAGAAGCTAAGTGAGAAAGATCAAACCAATAAAGATGATATTCAAGTAAATGTTATGAAGTTTTTACCTTACATTTCTGTCTTTATTTTTTCTTCTTTTCCTGCCGGCCTGGTAATATATTGGATATTTAGTAATATTATAACTTTAATTCAACAATCATTAATAAAGTTGTTTTTAACGAAAAAAGTGGTAGTAAATGTCGAAAATACTAATAGTTAATTCAATTTATTATGCTGAAATAGCAAACCTTTTGCTTGAAGGTGCAGTCGATAGATTAAAAGAAAGTCATGCAAGCTATGACATAATTGAAGTTCCTGGTGCATTTGAGATACCAGCTACAATTCTCTTTGCAGTAAAAAGCAAGAATGCTAATTATGACGGTTATTTAGCTCTTGGGTGCGTGATTCGCGGTGAAACTGATCATTATCAATACGTTTGTAAAGGGGTAATCGAAGGTTTAAATGAGGTTGTTATGCATTATGCAATACCCTTTGGTATGGGCGTAATTACCGCTGACAGCAAAGATAAAGCACTAGTTAGAGCTGACAAAAACAAAAAGAACGTTGGTGGCCATGCAGCCTCAACTGTTTTGCATATGATAGATTTACACAATAAATTAAAATAATGGAGGAAAAACCAGTAGATAAAAAGTGGCGCATAAAAAGAAGTACGGCAAGATTTCTTGCTGTACAAATTGCTTATTCAAATATTTTCGTAGGTTACAACAAAAGCACTTTTAAACTGGAAAATTGTGAGCTTAAGAACTACATAAGTAAGTTGAAAGATATATTTGAATGTGAAGAATTTGAACATCAGTTCTTAGAAAACTTGTTATATAAGGTTATAAAAAGCAGTGAAGAATATGATAAAATAATAGAGTCTTATTTACATCCAAGCTGGTCCCTCTCACGTTTAAATCTTATAAGCTTATCTATCTTGCGTGTTGCAATATGTGAGTTAGCTAATTGTGATACGCCAGTTCCAGTTGTCATTAATGAATATACTAACATTGCATCTGATTTACTTGATAAACCAAGCGAAATTGGTTTTATTAATGGGTTATTGGATAAGGCAAAAGATGCAGTTAAATTAAATAAAAATCCTTAGCAGCTTCTCACAACTATATAAAAGTTAAGGCAATTTCCATAATAAATTTAAGTAACTGACACTAAAAAATAAAGAGGCAGACTTAATCTACCTCTTTTATACTTAGCTGTCTAGCTTTTTGCTTTTTCTTCAGAAGCAACTTGTTCAACAATAAGTGAGCCTAAATAAGTGTTAACCTCTTTAGCATCATCTTTGTCTAAACCTAATGTTTTATTCCACTCTGTTTTATTTACTGCCTCGAACTCACCTTCTTTGTTTTTCACTTCTAGTGAACTTATACTTAATAATAAAGTATTGCCTGCTGAACTGAAAGACCCAACAATAATACGGTAGTTCTTGCCTTCTAAGCTGAAGTCTATATAACATTTACCTTTCATCTTATCTTTTTCATCTTTAACTTGGTTATTCTTTTTTATTTCCTCATACACCTCTTTTGTTACTAGCAATGCTGCTTGTTTATCATCAACAACAATCTTCGGAGCTTTCAACTCAGATATTTCGTTATTTTTGCTGATGGCATATACTGCTAAACAAATCAGTGCAACAGCAACAAATGCTAAAACACCCATTCCAAGTGGTGTAGCTGCAAAAGCTGCAAGTGGAGCTAGCATGGAAGTTGAAGACACCCAATATGGTGCTGAAAGTGCTACTGCTGCGCCTATGACATACAAAGAAGTAAGTGCAACAAGTGCAGTGTTTGTTTTGTGGAACTGACCTCGATGATTTTTGAAAGTTAGCATAAACGACCTCATTTAATAAAATATTAATATGCTTAAATTGTATATAAAAGAACTGTCATAGTCAAGCTTTTTCGCAAATTACCTGCCACTTGAGCCAAAGCCCCCTGCATTGCGACCGGTTTCTTCTGTGCAGAATTCTTCTCTGTCATCCCAAATTACCTGAGATACAGGAGAAATAAGGATTTGTGCAATTCTATCTCCTCTTTTTATCTCATACGACTGATTACTTAGATTAATTAGGCAAATCTTCACCTCACCTCGATAATCAGAGTCTATAGTGCCCGGAGAATTTAAGACAGTGATTCCATGTTTTGCAGCAAGACCAGAACGTGGGCGGATTTGCCCCTCAAAACCGTTTGGTATTGCAATCACAATTCCAGTTGGAACAAGTAATCTCTCAAGTGGATTTAAAACAGCAGAGTCATTCAATGCAGCATAAAGATCCATACCAGCACTCTGCGTAGTTGCATAACATGGAAGAGACAAGTCTTCTCCGTGTGATAATCTCTTTATTTCTACTTTAATTTTACTTCTTTGCACTCCAATTTACCAACTATGAAGATTCAATTATAGCATGTAAATTGTATCTGCAAAAGTAATAAATGTTACATCGTAAATGATGTCATTCTAGTGCGTGACGCTAGGCCATAAAATAAGTTTTTCGTTTCTATATGCGCTACCTTAAGACTTTAATTATACAACGTCTTAACGCACTTAACCCCATCGACATATAAATTTGCATGACTTTTTTGAGTATTAAGCAATGCAAGTCCAATGTTGTCTACACTAGAGCGCAGTTCCCCTATTTCCTCATTATTTTCATTTGTCACTTTAGTGCCAATATCTGGAAGTGCGTTATCCCCCTCAACAAGATAAAGTTTTCTTCTGAATATTTCTTGTCTGCTCATTCGATTTACGACTTCCTGACCTACGTAACACCCCTTATTAAAGCTTATACCGTTTGCCTTATCGATTAAATATTGCAATGGGAACGATGAATTTTGTACCATATCTTTTGCTCCATCTGGGACAAGGTTTTTAATTCTAACTTTTTCATACTGAATAAAATCTCCAACCGGTTCTTTTATTTCATCTTTATGTATGATCCTCATTCCTAGCAGCTTGTGCCTTGGATCTTGAAAAATAACTTGTGACTTACTACTACACTCCGCCAACTTAGTATCAAACAAAACTCCAACCTTATATAGTGCACTAATGTCTTTAATTTTCACTCTCAAATAAGTTTTAAGTAAATCTAGTTTCTCGATTATTTGCTGTAAGTGCACATTTTCGCACTCTAAGAAAATATATCTACCATATTCAATAAGAAAAAAATCATATAGGTATTTTCCCTGAGGGCTAAGCAATAAAGAGTAAATAGCTTTTTGGCTATCTAGCTTATTAATATCATTGGTTATAATGCCCTGCAGAAAATCTCTAGTGTCAGGCCCATATAGCACTATCACACCACGACTTAAGAATGGTATATAACTCATGAAATCTCTATAAATAAACCTAAATTTTATTATATAACATTAGGCTCTTTTAGAAACTGCTTTTGGCGTGCATATTTTATATGGTGTGCATATTTTACAAGCTCCAGCCCTTGAAATCTAACTTACGAGTATATATATAAAGTTATAGGTTAATTTGTTGAGAGGAAAAGCAAATGTCAAGTATAAGTTTAAATGTATTGGATGATAGCGTGCTGATCAAGCCTATTAGCGAGGAAAAGCAGGGTGGAATTATGCTTCCATCAAGTGCTGAAAAGAAACCTACTAAAGGTGAAATTGTAGCAACTGGTGAAGGTTCACGCAACTCAAATGGCGAACGCATAGCTTTAACTGTAAAGGCTGGTGATAAAGTGTTCTATCGTCAATGGGCTGGTACAGAAATAGAACATAATGATGAAAAGCTTATCGTGATGAAAGAGTCCGATATACTTGCTGTCATTAAATAGCAGTCTTTATTTTACTAAATTGAAACAAAGCGCAACATGGCGCATTGTAAATGGTTTTATTATAGTTTTCTAAATTTTTTATTAACAAGAGGTGATAAAAATGACTAATGTAGTAGTATCAGGTGAGCAGTTACAAGAAGCCTTTCGTGAAGTCGCAGCAATAGTGGATTCAACGGTAGCAATAACTGCGGGACCTAGAGGAAAAACAGTAGGGATTAATAAGCCCTATGGAGCACCAGAAATTACAAAAGATGGTTATAAGGTGATGAAGGGTATCAAGCCTGAAAAACCACTAAATGCTGCAATAGCAAGCATCTTTGCCCAAAGTTGTTCTCAATGTAACGACAAAGTTGGTGATGGTACAACAACGTGCTCAATATTAACTAGCAGCATGATCATGGAAGCTTCAAAATCAATTGCTGCTGGAAACGATCGTGTTGGTATTAAAAACGGAATACAGAAGGCAAAAGATGTAATATTAAAGGAAATTGCATCAATGTCTCGTACAATTTCTCTAGAGAAAATGGATGAAGTAGCGCAAGTTGCGATAATCTCTGCAAATGGTGATAAGGATATAGGTAACAGTATCGCTGATTCCGTGAAAAAAGTTGGAAAAGAGGGTGTAATAACTGTTGAAGAGAGTAAAGGTTCAAAAGAGTTAGAAGTTGAGCTGACTACTGGCATGCAATTTGATCGCGGTTATCTTTCTCCGTATTTTATTACAAATAATGAAAAAATGATCGTGGAGCTTGATAATCCTTATCTATTAATTACAGAGAAAAAATTAAATATTATTCAACCTTTACTTCCTATTCTTGAAGCTGTTGTTAAATCTGGTAAACCTTTAGTTATTATTGCAGAGGATATCGAAGGTGAAGCATTAAGCACTTTAGTTATCAATAAATTGCGTGGTGGTTTAAAAGTTGCTGCAGTAAAAGCTCCAGGTTTTGGTGACAGAAGAAAGGAAATGCTCGAAGATATAGCAACTTTGACTGGTGCTAAGTACGTCATAAAAGATGAACTTGGAATCAAGATGGAAGATCTGACACTTGATGATCTTGGTACTGCTAAAAATGTTAAAATTACTAAAGATAATACCACAGTTGTCAGCGAAAATAGCGATTCTGACAGTGTGAAAGCTAGAATCGAGCAGATCAAATCTCAAATTGAAACTTCAACTTCTGATTATGATAAAGAAAAGCTAAGAGAACGTTTAGCGAAATTATCAGGTGGTGTTGCTGTGCTAAAAGTTGGTGGAGCAACTGAAGTGGAAGTTAAAGAACGTAGAGATAGAGTTGAAGATGCGCTGCATGCAACAAGAGCTGCAATTGAAGAAGGCATAGTTCCAGGTGGTGGAGTTGCACTTCTTTATGCTTCATCTGTTCTCGACAAATTAAAAGGTGCAAGTGACGAAGAGCAAATAGGCATAAACATTATTAAGAAAGTTCTCAGTGCTCCAATTAGAAGGTTAGTTAAAAATGCTGGTCTTGAATCTGCTGTTATCATTGACTATTTGATTAAGCAGAATGATAAAGAGCTTATATACAACGTTGAGGCTATGAATTACGCTAATGCATTTACAGCTGGTGTGATTGATCCAGCAAAAGTGGTGCGTATTGCTTTTGAAACAGCGATATCTGTTGCGAGTGTGCTGATTACTACTGAATCTATGATAGTTGATGTACCAAGCAAAGAAAATGCTTCATCTCCTATGGGCGCAGGAGAAATGGGTGGCATGGGTGGATTCTAAGTAGAGTGAAACCGTGGAGCAATTGCTCCACGGTAGTTCCAAAAAATCTCACATTTTACTATTCGTTAAAGGTAATACGTTTGGTGCAGAAAGGCACTACTGTTTGCATCCGTTTCACCCCTTTATATTGTGGTTGTCTAATAACAAAAAGGCAGTATAAGAAAACTATAATCCCTAGTATATTTATACTATAGCTGACCCAAGCAACACGTCATACCGCGATTCATTCACGGTATCTCTTGGCATAGATCCCGCTAACACGTAGCGGGATGACGAGCTTATTGTCATGCTGCCACGAACCGTCATACCGCGATTCATTCACGGTATCTCTTGGCATAGATCCCGCTAACACGTAGCGGAATGACGAGCTTATTGTCATGCTGCCGCGAACCGTCATACCGCGATTCATTCGTGGTATCTCATCCGCTAACACGTAGCAGGACGACAGCAATCCTACGTCATACCGTGATTCATTCGCGGTATCTCGGCATAGATTCCGCTAACAAGTAGCGGAATGACGAATTTTTGTTTTTCAAATTGTCGGTAAATCTAAGTCAGTTTAGCTATATGTGTTTTCCACAATGACTTATTCTTTTCACCCATTTATATTACAGTTGTATATATTAGAATAATGCTATATTAATAAATAATCTATATAATGCTATTAAATATAACACTTAAAATCTAAATCACTTTCTCTATAAAAGGAGAAATTTGCCTTAATGAAAATACATATATATTTAATATTGTTTTTATTTTTTTCTTGCACCCAACTATATGCTGACGAGGAAATTGCAAAATTTGATTTACTTATTGGCGAGATAAATGAAGCAAACCTCACTCTTAAAGGTGCAATAAAGGTTACAGTAGAACCAGGCTGGCACATATATTATAAAGATCCTGGAGATTTCGGTCTTCCCACTTCTTTTGATTGTAAGGGTAACACATTAAACATAGATATTTACTGGCCTACTCCAAAGGAACATAGAGATAAAGTAGGAAGAGAGATATTTATCAGTAACGTATATAAGGATATGGTATTATTTCCCTTTAAGATGAATGTGTTTTCAAATCAAGGGTATATTGACCTTAACTTCCATATAAATTATGCGATATGTAAAGATAGGTGCATCCCTAAAAATGTTGAGATAAAAACCAGGCAACCACTAAAGGATTTTATAGATTCTGATATCAATAAACTTATAAATGAGTGGTATGAAAAATAGGGTTCTCATGGGGTAGGTGTCATTCCAGTGCGTGACACTGGAATCTCATTTACTTTTTTGTTCACTATGTGAGGAACTTGGGCCTACAAGTATATAAACATAATGGTTTCGCATAAAAAATTTAGATCCCAGTGTCACGCACTGGGATGACAAGAAAAGGTTTCTAGAATGACGGAAACGAAGTCATACATAGAAAATAGGTTAGGTATTCTCAATTTTTGTTGTATACTTAAATAAAAATCTCACTTTTACAGATGGATACAGTAAAGTTTGTTTTATTACTGCCAACAATATTACTCATGCTAGTTGCTGGTGTTTACCTATCGGTTAAACTAAAATGGCTACAGATATTTAGATTGCCGTACGCCCTTTCACTCATTGGAGTTAAAAGAGGGGAAAATAAATTTTCTTCTATAGCCGCCCTGTTTACAATCTTAGGGGGAAATTTAGGAGTAGGAAACATTTCAGGAACTGCTGTTGCTCTAAAAACCGGAGGACCGGGCTCTATTTTATGGATGGCAATAATTATTGTTATCACTTCTGTGATAAAATATGTCACTTGTTATCTAAGTATAAAAACCAGAAAGGAAAAGAACGGACGGTTTATAGGTGGCCCTGTAGCCTATATGGCTGATGCATTTAATTCTAGAAAAGCTACAATTGTGTTTCTGGTTGTTATGATGATGGTTTCAATAACAGCTGGTAACCTTGTTCAGGTAAATTCTCTATCAATACCACTTAACATGATAGATGTGCCTGTAGTCATTGGTGGCATTGTAATGGCCATAATATTTTTTGTTGTTGCAGTTCTCAGCTTAAAAAAAATTAAAATTTTTATATCGGCTATGATACCGATAATGACGGTAAGTTACCTCACACTTTGCGGTATCATATTATTTAAGTTTAGTGAAAATATCCCTCCTTCTCTAAAATTAATAACAAGCAATTTTTTGACAGCTAGTAGCTTTAACTCTGGTTTATCTCTAGGTTTGATTTTAGAAATGTTGACTATTATTCAAGTCGGAACTTTGCGAGGTATTTTTGCAACAGATATAGGGCTTGGCCTCGAAGGAATCGTACATTCTTCAATTGTTCCTAAGAAAAATAATAATAAATTTATTATTGAGCAGAGTCTAATTACAATAATATCGCCTTTTATAGTTGCATTTATAGTGTTTATTACAACAATGGTACTGCTTGTCACAGATTCTTGGGTCACTGATTTAGAGAGTACTAACATGTGCATATTTGCTTTTAGAAAAGCTATGAATTGGCCCTATATTGACTATTTAATTATGGCCATAATGTTTTGTTTTGCCTTTACTACTATTTTTACTTGGTTTTTTTGCTCAAAACAGACAATACGCTATGTGTCTATGGATAATAAATACACTAAAATCTGGATTGTAATTTTTACCATGATCATTCCGCTTGGTGCAATAGGTAAAGTCCGATTGCTATGGGATGTCGCTGATATCTCGATTGCTGTTTTGTTATTTATCAACATACTCGCTATACTCAAGCTAACTTCTCAAGATCCAGAAGTGTTTACTGTGAGCAACAGATATTTAAAATTAGGCGCCAACTAAAAGTTGCCATCTGAGTAACAACACAACCTTCCTTAATAAAAATTCAACCAATGCTCGTGATAATTATATTAGCTAGTATTAGCTAGAACTAAAGGCAGAGGGTTATTAGTGAGGGGTATATGAATACTAACAATATACAACAAAAACACATTTATAATGAGCGCGTTCAAGAATTTTTTCCTTTATTTGATGAAATAAAAAAGGAAGACGACCTAATTTATAATGTTAGAGTTGATTTTAACACAGTAAAGTTTTTAACAGAACACGCCGACTGGAATTGGGACGAAGATGAAAACAAAAATAAAGCATGTGGAGTTATTCTTCAGGAATGCAACAAGACAGCTAGACAAGAGCTTGAAGATAAAGCTAAAGAAGAGTTGAATAAATATATTACTAGTGCTAATAACATTAATGATGATGTTGAAGATAAAAAAGTTTCAATATACGGTAATCATGCCAGTATTACACTGGAGGATAACAAGAAAGAGTTCAAAATCAGCGAATTTTTAAACAGTGATTTTTGTCAGAAGAATGGAATCTCGGGATTTTCAACGTTGCATAGTGATGGAAAGAGCGGAATGCATGGTTTTGTTGCCGAGGAAGGAGGGAAAAAAATAAGACATTATGTCGTAACCGATGGTTCATATGAGATGACTCTGAAATGGTATGCGAAAGGGGAAGAATGCAAGATCAAAATTAAGATTGATGCTAACGATGTAGACCTTGTTAAAGGTGATGATTTTTCTCTAGAACGGTTAGAAGCGAATCAAGATGTAAAAATAGGTGGTTTATTCTTGCATGAAATAAAATTCAGGGAAAAAGGAAAAGTGAATGAGGTGCAACATGACGGAAAAGACAATCAAGCCCTTAACAAATCATCTAAAATCGCAATAAAAAGTAACAGTAGAGATATTGAGCAAGAGGTCAAAAAACCTGTTCAAAAACACCAAGCTACTCATATGAATCGAGAAATTGGGTCTCAGACCCCTTCGCTGCCACCACTTAGAACTACACCTGAAAAAGATGTTTTCAATGAGCAAGGGAGTGGAAGCCAAAAACCAGATAGAAGTGAGCAAACACCTAATAATCAGCAAAAAGGTGCAACTTCTGATCCTTCGGACAGTTCTACTTTCACCAAGTCTGTAAGCCACAATCAAGATAATAGGCAAAAAGATGAACGGTATGACAATCCTACATTTGGACATGCTGTACCTGGAAGCCAAAAACCAGATAGAAGTGAGCAAACACCTAATAATCAGCAACAACCTAAAACCCAGCAACAAGAAGGAAATAGCAAAGGCGATCTATTACAAGACATCAGAAATTTCAAGAGAAACAGCTTACGGCGCACTGGTGTTGTTGATGGTAGCGGAGCATCAATGGAAGGAGGCAGGAAAAATGAATCAACGTCTTCTATATTAGAAACATTAAAGGACAAAGTTCCTTACTTGCCTTATTCAAATATACATGAACACGACAGTGATAACCGTGGTGCCAGTGATGCTGAGTGGGAAGAAAGTAAACAGCCACTTTCTGTTCCAAAACCCAATAGCAAAAGTGACTCGGGCTATTCACCTCAAATTCATGCTCAACCTCAAGTAGATCCTGAGCAGCCAAAGAGGAGCTTAGAGAACATTGAACAAAGTGACCAAACTCCACCTGAAAATCTTCTTAAAGAAATCAGAGATAGATCACAGCAAGATAATAGAGGATTAAGGCAAGTTGATCCTACTGATAAACTGTCACAAGATAAAGAAGATGGGTTACTAAAAGACAGTTCAACAGATGTAAAAACAAACGATTCGGCCTATTCACCTCAAATTCATGCTCAACCTCAAGTAGATCCTGAGCAGCCAAAGAGGAGCTTAGAGAACATTGAACAAAGTGACCAAACTCCACCTGAAAATCTTCTTAAAGAAATCAGAGATAGATCACAGCAAGATAATAGAGGATTAAGGCAAGTTGATCCTACTGATAAACTGTCACAAGATAAAGAAGATGGGTTGCTAAAAGACAGTTCAACAGATGCAAAAACAAACGATTCGGGCTATTCATCTCCAACTCATGCCAATCATGGACAATCTCAAGTAAATCCTGGACAGTTAAAAGCGAGCCTAATGAATGTTGAACAAAGAGATGACACTCTACTTACGGAATTTATCAGTAAGTTGGATAAAGAAACTCAGAAGTTCCCACTAAAACCGGTGGATCAAAAAGGAATTAGTGAACAAACCAAAGAACATTTATTAGCAGCAGGATTGTTAAAAGACAGTTCAACAGACATAAAAACAGTGGCAGAACAAGAAAACAATGACACTAATTCAATTGTAGATAAAAATAGTAATCTATATAAATTACTAGAGAAAGATGAAGCACAACTGAAAATTGGAGTAATAGAAGAAGAAAGAAAAGATACTTTAACGGAACACACTGATAGTTATGATCGCAATAGAATTGCATTAGGTAACAGAAATAAAAGGCCACTGGATTGGACTAAACGTATTGCTGAGTCACAACAAGAAAAAGATACCAATAAAGGTATTTCAATATAAATTGAGGTTAGGGAATGTTCAAAAAAGCATACGCGTCAAGTTAAGGCCCAATATAGCACCATTCTGATACAATGTTGAACATTTCTTTTTGCATTTTGAATTCTATGGTATTTTGTTTAACATTGAAGCAAGAGTCCAGGCACTGCCTTTGTGTTTGAGGCAAAACCGGCTATAACACTTAACACACTGCCTTTGCAAACAAATGTTCGTACAGCTATATGCTGCACACTAGAATAACAGAAAGCAGAAACCTTACTTAATTGGTTTAAAGTGATTAGCACCCCTTCCCTTTTGAAGAAAAACACTCAACTATAGGAGAAATAATATATTCATTCACTTTTTTAGCAGCAAATGATGTAGCTATGATTGCAAATATCCCTGCAATTGGCGCTATGGCTC
The DNA here is from genome assembly GCF_947250715.1 of Wolbachia endosymbiont (group A) of Sympetrum striolatum. Taxonomy (NCBI): domain Bacteria; kingdom Pseudomonadati; phylum Pseudomonadota; class Alphaproteobacteria; order Rickettsiales; family Anaplasmataceae; genus Wolbachia; species Wolbachia endosymbiont (group A) of Sympetrum striolatum. The sequence continues at coordinate 994,762 of NZ_OX366342.1, read as the reverse complement.
CTATTGCCGCACCTGTTAAAGCTGCAGAGCCCATTCCAAGCATTGCACCAGGAAAAATAGCAGTTGCGGCTGCAGCAAGGCCAACTCCAATTGCAGCGCTTGCAACGCATAAAACGGCCATATTGAAAAGATCTTTCTTGGAGCATTCTCCTTCGCATATATCACATGCAGTCAATAATATTACAGGAACGTCAGCAATAATTCCACCTATAACCAAAGGTGACAAAGCTGTGAAACTCAATCCCAAACCTGTAAGTGCACCTATTACTGATGCTACACCTAAAAGTATTAAATCTCCTTTATCCATACAACCTCCCTAATTAATTGATATATTACCATTTGTTCATATTTCTGTAAAGCAGAAAATTTTAGTGGGGCGAGCGACCAGGATCGAACTGGCGACATTCAGTACCACAAACTGACGCTCTACCAACTGAGCTACGCCCGCCAAGATATAAAATATCTAACATACGAGCGCAAATAGTCAATTGATTATTTAACTCTCCTTTTGTAGAGGGTTTTAAGTTTAGCCAATAAATATTTTCATTGATACTTTTACTATTATAGTTAATTGTATTGATACTAATGAAGTAGTGGTATGTTTAAAAGTATTTTCACATTTAGTTTTTTTACGGCTATTTCAAGGATCTCAGGGTTAATAAGAGATGTCTTGATTGCTACGGTTATTGGTGCAAACTCTCTTGCAGACATATTTTTTTCTTCGTTTCGTTTTGCCAATCTATTTCGCGCATTTTTTGCAGAGGGAGCATTTACCACGTCCTTTATACCGTTATATTCAATAGAATCACACGATGATAAAAAGGCATTTAATTTTGCAAGTAGTGTAATATCCATTACGTTTATTATCTTAGTAATTTTTTGCCTTATCATGCAAACTTTCTCCCCTTATATGATTCAAATTTTTGCTCCTGGATTTGACCAAAGTAAGTTTACCCTTACTGTTACTTTATCAAGAATTATGATGCCCTACATAATCTTTGTTTCAATTGCATCACTTATTGGTGGAATGCTGCAAGTAAAGCAGCATTTTGCTTCAACAGCTATTGCACCAATCGTTTTGAATCTCTGTTTAATCATCAGTTTGTTTGTGCCTTACATAAAAACTCCAGCGCACAACCTTTCTATAGCTGTCCTTATAGGAGGAATTTTCCAGCTACTTTTGATACTATTTAGTGCATACAAGTTAAAGGCAGCTTTTTCTTTTAGCCTTGAATTAAGCAATGAAGTAAGGTTGTTTTTTAAGCGTGTGATACCTGCAATTATCAACAATTGTGTAACTCAAATAAGTGTATGGATTGACACAATCATGGCGAGTTTTATACCAAATGCGGTGTCCTATATATATTATGCCGATAGACTAAATCAACTACCGCAGGGAATAATCGGTACTGCAATCGGTACAGTGCTTCTTCCTTTAATTTCAAAACAGGTAAATAATACTGAAAATATAGTCAAAATACAGAACAAGGCTCTCAACATAGGATTAATGTTAATTATGCCAACAACTGCTGCCTTTATTATTATTCCCGACATAATTTTACTTACGCTTTTTTCTTACGGCCGGTTTGATCATTATGCAGTGCAGCAAACTGCTCCCACGTTAATAGCATTTTCTCTTTCTTTACCTGCATTTATTATAAATAAAGTATTGCTACCCACGTTTTTTGCTAAAGGCAATCTAAAAATACCAACTATGTTCTCACTAATGTGCCTTGGAATTAATGTAGTGCTAAACCTTTTGTTAATGAACGAGTATCAGCACACGGGGATTGCTATCGCTACTTCTGTTTCCACTTGGATAAACTCCATTCTATTAATTAGTTATTTAACAATAAATAAAATATATAAGGTTAGCCAAGCGTTATTGTTAAATATCATGAAAATTTTTGTAGCAACGGTAGTCATGTCAATAGCCCTTTATATTTTTAATTCTTTGTTGGCAGGATTATTTTTTGATAAAATATTGGCTCGTATTGTTTATTTAACGACTTTAATAGCTTTGAGTGTTATTGTTTATTTTGGTATTCTCTATTTAATGTTTAGAGGAAATTTGAATAATTTGAAATATGTATAAACTAGATCTTTTGCTAAAGGAACAGCAAACGGTGTCATCCCAGTGCTTGACACTGGGATCCAGATATAAAAATATTTGCAAATTATGCAATAGACAACAGATTCTAGGAGCATACGCTGAAATAATGCCCATGATGAAAATAAGATGGATCCCAGTGTCAAGCACTGGGATGACAGGAGTGGGTGCTGGGATGACAAAGATAGACATTGAGATGACAAAGGTAGGAAATAGAGTAACTCCATTGCAATTAAGAGGCATATTATGAAGCTCTCAATATACGCCATATTATCAATCTCGCTGCTATTAATTCTCATGCACGTTGCTGCAACTTTTAAGGATTGGAGTGGCTACAGGAAATATATCATAAAAGAGTTGGAGAGAACGTATGATGCTAAAGTGCATATTGGAGGGAAAGTTGAAGTTTCACTCATTACTCCAAAGCTCACTATTCATAATGTATATATACAATACAACGAAAATAAAGAGCAAAAGCTATCAGATTTAATTAGTGTAAGAAAAATTGAAATAAGGCCATCGTTCCTATCGTTGCTTTTATTCTCGTTGCAACCAAAGTCAATCACATTGTTTGGCATGAAAAGCAATAAAGAAAATTTAATTAATATTATAAATACAAAAGCCAGTGGTAACACAGTCGATATAGTAATAAAAGACAGCCAAGTAAGTTTTAAGAATGATTTCGCTAATTATAGCAGCATTGTTAATATAAAGGAAGTTGCTGTAAAAAAAAATAGGCAATTCTCCGGTAAAGTAAAGGTAGGTGATAATAATTACGATTTTTCAGGAAAGGTTGATATCACAAAAAAGAATGTACACATTAGTGTTGAATCAAATTTTGTAAATTTGCTATTTACAGGTAATAGAAATCAAGAAGAACTCCAGGGTAATTTAACATTAACAATTAATAACAGTTCCGGTTCTGTGGGTGATTTAGCAAAAATCATTAATCTTAGCTTTCTCTCTTGTGTTATTCCTAGCGAAAATATCAAGATATCATCCAATATAAGTCTTAATGAAAGTGAGTTTACGGCAACTGACTTAAAAATTGATTCCAAAAGCATGCAAGCCAGCGGTACAATACAAAATGATAGAAAAAGCGATCACACTAATTTCAATATTAGCTTCAGTAAAGTTGACTTAGATTCCATACAAGACAATTCACAAAAAACAACGAATATAAAAGACCTTCTGGAATGTTTTAGAGCAGTTGTGCCAAAGAACTTGAGCTTAAATTTTAATATGGAAGCTTCTAACATTCAATATCAAAACAAAATATTGGACAATTTCCGTGCTGTACTAAAATCCACTGATGGCAAAGTAAAAGTTAATACGCTTCTTAAATTTCCTGGAATCAATAATATATCTTACTTATCAGGAGAGATCTCAAACAATAATGTCCTATCTGAATTCAACGGTGATTTGTTAGTAGAAGGAAATGATTTTGAGTCATTCATTTCATGTTTTTTTCCTTCTATAAAGATGAAAGAAAACCAGAAAAATCAATTTACACTAAGTTCTAAACTGCACCTTGCACCAAGAATATTATCTATCTCAGACATTAGACTGCTAAATAATAAGGAATCCTTGCAAGGGTCAATTAGAGCAAGCCACACAAAAAAACGCAGTGTGGTTGATGGTAAATTTAGCATGCATAATCTTGATGCAGATAAATATGATCATTCATTATTTAGCAGTTTATCTAAAATGCAACGGCTGAAAAATTTTCAGTATGATGCAAATATAAAGGCCAGTGTTAATAACCTTACATTGAATGATACGAAAATTAAAAATTTGGATTTTTTGCTGAAAATGGAAAAAGGTAAGCTAGTTGCAGATAAAATAAAACTATCTGGAGAAGATTTCGATATTACCGGTAATGCAAAAATATTAGTAGATCAAAAATACGCCAAACCTTTATTAGATGTGAACCTTACGGGCAATAAATTTAATGGAAATATCTTTAAATTACCAAATTTAGTAGAGGTAAAAAGAAATTCAAGAAATGAGATAGATCAAATTCAATGGTCAACAAAGCAGCTTGATTTTTTGGATGACAAAGAAGGCTTTGATGCAAATGTGCAAATCAATACTGCAGAATTTAAAACCGAGCAGAATGTTTTGAAAGATTTTAATTTGGATGCGGTAATGAGAAACAACGTTATCACTATCAGGCAGGCAAGTTACGTATTAGAACACGGGCAAGTGTTTTTTCAGGGTTATTTAAGATCAGACTCAATGAATACAAGATTTTCTATTGTAAATTTGGACACTAAAAAGATTGGTAAGGTTATAGGAATTGACAATGTAAATGGTCAGATAAGCTTAAGTGGTGCAATCAAAACTCAAGGAAAAAGTTTTCATGATTGGGCTAATAGCTTATCAGGAGATGTAAACTTACAAGCGCAGGGAATAGAAGTTACTAATGTAGATTTCAATTCATTTATCGCTAATTTGTTAAGCAGTAAGAATAAGTCTGAAATTTCCACATTTGCTTATGTTGATATATATAATGGCAGTACATTTTTTGAAAATATTAGCGGAAAAGCAAGTATTAAGAGTGGTATATGTTCAACTAGTTTACAATTCGGGATTGATCAAGCATCAGGGTCGATCTCTTCTAATTTAACCTTATCTAACTTCGCTTTAGCTTCTATATTCAGGTTCTTTTTCATACCACCAAACTATAGTAATCCAATCTATATCGATATGCATTTGGATGGCCCTATTTGGCGTCCTAAGATGAGTTTTGATGTAGACCAAATCTTCATCGCTCTGGTTGGCAAGAGGAATAGTTAATTTACTAACATCTGTTTATAAGAGTCATATGTGCTTGACACCTGGTTAATATTAGGTTAATATATTGATATGAGCGTTAAGTTGTAGGTAAAAAAAAATGTTTAGTATGTTTTCGAATCTTTTTGGCAAAAATTCTAATAATTCAAGTGTTATTGGAAGTGATGTAGAAGTTAGCCCTATAAAAGAAACAGTAACTCCTGTAGATATTGATGAGGGTTTTGAAGAGATTGATCTTGCAGAAATTGATGAGAAAGAATTTTTTGAATGTGCAGCAACACAAGAAGAACTAAATTCGTTGCTTGAATCTGAATCACAAGGTAAAACTATTTCTTATGCCCTTATGCCCTTAAGCCATTGCTTTATACTGCAAAATATGGAGCTAAAGCGCTATCAGCAACAACGGTAGTTGTATCGTACGCCTTAAATGGGCCTTCATATGGTATAGCTGGTATATCTTATATTCCTCATGGTGCATCAAAAGTGCTTAAAAAATGCAAAGGAGAAGATAAAAACACAGTAGGGTATAAAATTACCACTTCTTCTCAGAACTTACTAGATTTTACGTCAGGTGCTATATATACTGTGTCATATGTACCATATGGTGCTGGAGTAGTTTTAAATGGAGTGTCTGGTATAGCGAATCAATTAGATTCCTCTTTATCTCCTAAAAAAATAGAGCAGATCTGCACTAAATCAGATTTGTTTGTAGACAACTTATCCAGTAAATTAAAGGGAATAAAAATAGAGAATTTTTCACAAGCTCTAGCGGTAGCTTGTTAGGCGTGTACGGTTTAGGAGACAATAAACTCATCTGAACGGATATCTTCAAGCATATCTGTTCAATGGTGCGGTAGAAAATGGTTGCGCAGACAAAGTTGCTATAGCTAGTGCAACCCTACGTCACACCGCCGCGGCGCTAACATGTAGCAGAATGACGAACCCTCGGTAAACCCAAAACTATAGGATAAAATAGACTAAATATGGTGTAATTTGGCTGATTTTTTTAATATTTTACAAAGTACAAAGCAAAAACTTAAACTCTTTTAAGTTGTCTTTTAGCCGCACAACTGAACGGATCAAACTTAACCTAACTCATCACCACCTGGCAGTGGTGGCAAGCCAAATGCTTCCCTTTTTTCATTGAGTGTCATAAAGCTTGCGTTTTCTACGTATTTCCACAACTTTTGCCTCTTTTCCATGAGAATTTCTATTGCATCTTTGTCGTACGACAAGCACAGATCCTCGCCAAATTTTGGTGTTAGCCAAGAATTCAGGTGACAGATAATATTTTCTAGCGTTGGTAAAACCGTCTGTTCCCAGAGGGATAAGCGTGCTTCGACTAAATTGCTATAAGTGTTATCACCTGGTATGCCAAGCAACTGCGGTGGGACGCCAAAAGCCAGGGCAATATCACGAGCTGAACTGTGTTTGGACTCAATAAAATCCATATCCCTTGGTGATAAGCTCATTTCCTTCCACTCCAAGCCTCCTTCAAGCAATATCGGTCTTCCAGCATTGACAGAACCTGAATAATGATCATTTATTTGCTCTTTTAAGCGTTGGTACTGCTCTTGACTTAAACTTCCACCACTCCCGTCCTTCGCTGATTTCACAACTATTGCACCACTTGGTCTTGCCCCATTTTGCAACATCGCTTGATTCCAAGCACCCGCCTGATTATGCTGATCTATACTGTATGCAGCTGCCTCAATTGGTGATAATCCATACCAATCATTCAAAGGGTTAAAGGTCTTTAGGTGCAACACTGCTGAACGTCCGGTTAGTTTATCAACTTTAAAGTCATAACCGTTGTTATTTATGGTATAACGATAGATATAAGGAACGTTATTTCTCCCTGGAACAATTTCAACCCTATCAGGGCGCAGAAGATAAAGCTCTGTTGGTGGTTTTCTATTGTTCTGCGACTCAACCATCAATATATAAGAATTGCCGTTAACTAACCTATAAGTTACAATCCCCTCAATAAATTCCGATTTTGATGTCATTGGATTAGGAGAATAAAGTAATTTCAGTAATGGATGGGCTTTTAGTTGCGATTTTCCCTGTTCAGTAAGCTGGCAGAGAGTAAAAGGTACCGAAGATGCAGCACTTGCAATCATATTAATTGCTCGAAAGGCAATAACATTTTTTATGTAACCTTCCTCAGCAAAACTTACGTAATCACGCTTACTCCAACTTGGTTCCATCATTAGCTGCAAAGCAGAATATTCACTGCTTTTCTTTCTTTGAAAAATGTTGAAATTCATATGTGCCTCCTAAAAAATTGAATTTGTGGTAGAATTATATCAATTGGTGTCACAGGAAGGATATACTAACGTACGAACATTATGTTTGAGAGCAATCTCTACACAGTAGTTAAATGGCAGGCACAATAAGGGGTAGCAAAAAGAATGAGCTTTTTTTTTGAGCTGAGCGAAGCCACCTAAGGTAGAAAATGAATCAGGAAGGAGTAAAAATATATTTAATGTTTATATGATGTACTTACTTATAAATATCTTTTCTGTGTCCTATCTCTGTGATAACCACTTCATATTTTATAATATTTACGGAATAGATAACGCGATAATCACCTACCCTTAATCTTCTTTGTCCTTTAAATCTGTAATATAATGGCTCACCAAGGTTAATGGGATCAATTGTAAGGCGCTTATTTATCGCATTTATGATCCTTAATCTTATTGTTTTTGGAAGAGCTGGAAGGTCTTTCTCAAGAACGCTTTCTATGAAGATAATATTGTATTCCAGTCTACATCCTCACTTCTAATTTTCTTTACACCTGAAACATTACGTTTAGCAGCACGCTCAATTAGTATTTTATCTTCCTCATTTTCAATTGCTTCTTGTATTAGCTTCTCTGTTAGTTCTTTAATGGACTTATTTCTTATTTTAGCTAGTCCAGCAAGACACTCTGAAATTTCGTTGTTGAAAGTTATGCTAAATTTTGAGTTTGCCATATATTTTACCTAAAATCTACTAATAATTATACAACATTTTTCTGAATTTTTCAATAAAAAAAGTTGCCTATACGTAAAGAGGACCTGTGTTGACAAACAATTAAACATTTGTCATGTACTATGTTTGTTAAGGAGAAATATCACAGAAGTTAGTATTAAGTATATTAGGAATAAGAAAGGCTGCGCTCAGTGTCACACACTGGAATGACAAGAAGAGGGCACTTGGATGACAGGAAAAGAATGCATTGCTATACAAAAAGAAAAGAAATTGAACATGACAGAATGGCTAATATCTAATCAGCTTATTGATTATAACTGTGCCGTAAAATCTATGGAAGAAAAAATTCAACAAATTTACAATAATTCAGCAGACGAATTGGTATGGCTACTCCAGCACCCTCCACTTTATACTGCAGGAATCAGTGCAACAGATGATGATATTGTTGAAAAACTATTTCCTATATATAAAACAGGAAGGGGTGGTAAACACACATATCATGGTCCAGGACAGCGCATCATATATTTAATGTTAAACCTTAAAAAAAGAAATAAATGTGACATAAAGCTATATATTAGAGACCTAAGTAAGTGGATAATAAATGTTTTAAAGCAATTTAATATACTTGGAGAATTTAAAGAGGATAGAATAGGTGTTTGGGTGAATAACAATGGAGTAGAAAAAAAAATTGCAGCTTTTGGTATTCGCTTAAGAAAATGGGTAACTTATCATGGCATAGCGCTTAACGTCTTTCCAGATCTCTCTCACTATAAGGGTATTATTCCTTGTGGACTGCAAGGTTATGGCTTCACATCAATGGAAGAACTAGGAGTGAAAGTTCCACTCTCTGAATTGGATGATATACTAAAAAAAGAGTTTTATAAGATATTTTAATGATCATTTACCTTTTATATTTTATTTTCACTTTATGTGCTAACACAGGTATTCATGCAATCGACCGAGTTGATATTATTGCTCCTTCTTCCAAGGGAAAAGAATCAGATCTGACTACTATAAAAGAATATGTAGAAGCTTCGGATTTTAATCCCCATATTTCGGAAAAAATATATAGTAATGACAATCCATTTTATTCCAACTCTGATGAATTCAGAGCAAATGATTTGGTTAGTGCACTAACTAATGATAGTAAAATAATTTGGTGTATCAGAGGAGGAGAAGGGGCTTCTCGGTTAATTCCCTATCTAGAAAAGTTACCCAATGATAAAAAAGAAAGGATTGCTCAAAACAAAAAAATCCTCATAGGCTATAGCGATATAACTGCCTTGCACATCTATCTACAAGCTAAATATGATTGGCAAACTCTTCACGGCACCATGTTGGAAATGATAGTAAATAGCTCCGTTTCTGAAAGCTCTGTTGAAAAATTGAAAGAGTTAATTCTTAACAAGCGGGATTCTATCAGATTTGATAACCTAAAGATGATAAACAATGGCATTAGACTAAAAGATGGCAGATTAGAGTCTAAAGTCATCGGTGGTAATATGACTTTAGTTGAAAATAGTATAGGAACCGCTTGGCAAATAAATGCGAAAGGTAAAATTCTATTTTTAGAGGACATAAGAGTTTACCCATACGCAATAGAGCGCAGTTTAGAACACCTAAAACAAGCTCACATTTTTGATGGAGTGCATGCAGTAATCTTTGGGGATTTCGTTAACTGTTATAATGATAATCTTGTTGAAGTTGTAAAAGAAAGGCTTGCAAAAAGTGTTAACTTTCCTGTATTTACAATGAAAGGGGTAGGCCATGGACATACAAATGACCCTTTACCTCTTAACACTCACGCTATTATTAGCGTTCAAGACGAAAAAGAAGGTTTGTTTTTTATGGATGTGCAGAATGTTAGCTAATCTTATAGCTAATGCGAGCTCTACGTCATGCCGCCACGGTATCTCTTAGCCGCTAACACGTACTTAACCGTCATACTGCCGCGGCGCTAACAACTGTACGAACGTTGTAGTTTGGGCCACCAGTGGGGTGTCATCCATAAGTGTTGAAAGTGCTATAAGTGGCATTATATAAGGTGGTTAACGGCATAAATTTCAATGGTAATAAAATAAATTAAAAAAGCGCCTTTTTGCCTGTGGTTAGAAGGTTTAAGCGAATTTTCGACGTGGTTTATCTGCTTTCCCAACAACGAAGGTTGATATCAAGAGGAGATTTACATACCATTAATCACCTTGTGTGATTGCACTTTCAACACTTATGGGTGTCATCCCAGTGCCCAAGCAACAAGGACAACATTGCAAATTTAGAGTTCAAAAGGGTTATTCCTCAAGAACTCCTGCGTCAGAAAGCTGGCGTTGAATTTGTATATAATGTTGACCTTGGAGGTTTTTATGAATAATAGTGAGAGAAAAGAGAAATTAGAAACTCGTATTCTATCAAGCAGAGGTAGGTCTTTGCTTGACCATGAGCTACTGGAACGTAATCTATCTGCATACACAGAAGGAAGAGAAGTTGCCAAAAAGCTAATGGAGCTCTTTAGTAGTTTAGGAAGGGTAATTAATGCTGATCTTCACGAGCTAAAAAATGTTACAGGAATGAACGATGGAGCAATAGCAAATATCTTTTGCCTGAAAGAGATTTTCGATAGGATATTGAAAGGTAAGTTAAAAAAGCTGTCGATTCTTGATAATAGAGAAGAGCTACTAAAATACTTTAAAGCAGCAATAGGACAGTCAAGAAAGGAAAGCTTACGAGTGGTATACTTAGATCGAAGTGGTCATTTAATATATGAGTATATTCAAGACTGTGGAACTATAGACAGAGTACCTCTGTATGTCAGGGAAATAATAAAACAGGGATTACTGGTTGATGCAGCATCTGTTGCAATTTCACATAATCATCCAAGTGGAAATATAGAGCCGTCAAAGGAGGATGAGGATAACACACTTACATTAGCTGCAACCTGTGAAAATGTAGGGATGAAATTGATAGATCATATAATCGTAACACAGAAGAGCCACTTTAGTTTTTATGACAGTGGTTTATTGTAATCTGTAGACTGGAAGGAGAGTTCTCTAGCTCTCCTTCTTTTTTTTCACTTCATAAATTAAAAAATTCAATATAAGCTTGAACAGCTAAAATTAGTAATGAAAGGTGGAATTAGGCAAAAAAATAAAAGAACTTAGATTATACTGTGGTTTAACACAAACTGAGTTGGGAAAGAAAATAGGCGTTTCGTATAGACAAATACAAAGGTACGAAAATAGTTCAAACCAAATTTTGGCCAGTAGGCTATACGACTTAGCAAAAGCACTATCGATTAATGTGGCTGATTTTTTTACTGATGTGCATGTCGACTCACATGAAACTTATGATGAAGAAATACTAAAATTAGTCAAAGGATATAATGAAATTAAAAGCAAAAGGTTACGTAGCGTAGTTTATATATTGGTAAAATCTTTTTCTCAAAGTTACAATGAGAGTTAGTATTGCTTCAATACCTCAGTTAATATATTAATAAATGATTGTACAAGATGAACAACATCCTATTGATAAACAAATAGGTGAAAGAATAAGGAAGAGAAGGTTAATATGCGGTTTTAGCCAAAGAGACTTAGGAAAAAAGCTCGGAATTTCATTTCAGCATATACAAGGATATGAAACTGGAGAGGTAAGGCTTGTAATTGATAGATTGTACAATTTGGCAGAAGCTTTGTCCGTTGATATGTCATATTTTTTTACCAAAGCTTCTGAAGACTTACACGATAAGGCCTTTTGTAGCGATGTGGGTAGTGAAGAAATATCAAGGCTAGTGAGGGAATACAGGAAAATTAAGGATGAAACGTTGCGTGATATTGTGCATTCAGTGATAAAAGCGCTTGCCAATAAATAATATTGCCTGAATATATCTTCAATCCACTTCTACAAGCAATGCTAGTTAAGGTAAATTTTTTATGGTAATCTTGATTAAATTTCAAGAACTACTTTACTTTGCAATAATTATGGCTATGTAAAACATAGCCATCAATCAAAAACGTCCTACAGATGTCGTTTTGTCATTTTTTAATTTATCTACCCAAGAAAAAGTCTCACTACTCTTAGAATTTGGATCGCCCCATCTTCCACACCTAGTAAAACTGCCTTTTTCTACTGCTTCTTTAACAGACATGCCACCAAATAAACAACCTTGTCCTACGATTTCTCCTATTTTTTGCAACTCATTCCACATTTCTTCATCTTCCACCTCAACTTGTACTTGATGATAGTCTTCTGTATCGTGATATACCATTAAATTTAGCTCTCCTAGGCTAGTACAAAGTGTTACTGTAAAAGCGCTGTTATCGGATATATCTACGTAATTTCTTTTACCGTCTTTCCCAGTTTTGACTTCAACTTCACCATCGCCTATTTTTATAATATTGCCACCAAGGTTTAAGTCTCCTTTACTTAAGCCTAAATTTTTTGCACCTTCTACAACTTTTGCAACATCAACTATGCAACTATGTGAAAACTCTATGTAAAAGGTCTTATTATCAATTTCCACATTTTCAACAGTTCCTTCTATAGTAGCGTTCTCTCCAACTTCCCTAAGTTTCTTGAGCCTACTATATATTTGTGGCTCAATTTCTTTTTGCACCTTTTGATGAATTTCAGTTATTTTCTTATCAACTTGTACATTAAAATCTGCTCCATTTAATGCTAACTTCCTGATTATATCCTCTTGTTTATTCCCTTTGAATTCATCACGATACATCTTAAACATTGTAACGTTAGCGAAGCCAAAGCCATCTTCATTGGCAGCATTTATTCTTATTCCTAAATCCAAAGCTTCATCGATAACTTTACTTAACTCGTTTATATTTTTAGCTGCAATAGCTTTTTCCAGGAATTCATTTAGTTTCATATTTTCATACTCACTTAGTCTTGTCCTGCATAAAGCTGATAGAAATGGATTGAGCTCCTCAGGATATGTTAAGACAGGTAATTTACTAATCTTTTTATTCGCTATTGGAGCAGCTTTTATAAAATTAGGTAACAACCCTTCTTTTGCTATTCGCTCTACCGCTTTTAACATTTTACTAGACAATTTTTTACCATTTATTTTTTTCATTGTAACCCTCACTTAATTTCATTACTATTCAATCATATCGTAATAAGTATTATTTAATTATTAATATTATACGACTTATTGATTTACTGTATGTTATAATAACAAACTTTACGGGCATTTACACTAGAAAAACACATCCTATAAAAATTATTTCAGTTTCAACAAAAATAGGGTATTGTGATTGTAAAATTAAAAGAAATGGATCTCCTATCTTACTCCACTGAAAAATTGAAGAAGCATTGTCAGCTACTTGATGATGAAGAAAAAATAATTCTATATGAGCAGCTCCTAGACAAGGCTAAAGACATACTTGAAAATTCAAGAGATAATGTTTCTAAACTGAAAAAGATCAGTAAAGCTGCTGTAGCGATAGAGGAAATTACCGATAAAGAGTTGTTAGAAAAGTTTAATGATGATCACCCCCTAAGGGAAGTAGACATTTTAATCTATTCTCCTCAAGGAAACACTGAAGTGGCAAATTACCTGTTCAGCATAGATAACTCATCAGAGCTTTATGATTTAAAAAAAGATAAAGAAAAAGCTCTTTATAATGCAGTTAAGTCAAATGATGTTGAGCTTGTAAAAAAGCTGCTAATGATCCTTTTACCTACAGAAGTAGGTGATTTTGATGTAGAATACTTGGAAGAATTAAAAATATTGCTGTCAGGAATTCACAAAGAATTGCAATTATCACAAGATATGAAAAATTATCTTGAGAAGACAATGAAGTTCTATAGTTTTTTATGTAGTAATTTTAACTTACTAGTTGCAAATCCCACTGACGTAAAAGCCATGATTGATCTATTTGCTGCTCAACCAAATATTGATTACCAAATAGATAAGCTTCTGCTTTCTTTTATTGTGAGAGATATTGAGAAAAAAAAGCTAAATTCTGAAATTAGTCACATGATAGAACTCCTTGAGCAGCATGAAAGATTTGCTGAGCTCGAATATAAGGTCAGGAGATTAAGATCGGAGTTTGCAAATGGCAAAAGCAGATATTCAGCTGAAGTAATACGAAATAACATTGCAGAACGAGAAAAAGAGATGAGGGAGATTGAGAAAAAATACATAAGGCCAAACGATTTAATTAGCGAGAGGCAGAAATTGTTAAAGCAATTACTTTGCTAGTTTTTTTCCACTTCATAAAATTTGTTGTAAATTTGAGTAAGGGATAAAAGGTGCAATTAGGTAAAAAAATAAAGGAACTTAGGTTATACTGTGGTTTGACACAAACCGAGTTGGGAAGAAGAATAGGTGTTTCATATAGACAGATACAAAGGTACGAAAATGGTTCAAATTGTGTTTTGGCCAGTAGATTATATGATTTAGCAAAAGCACTATCGATAGATGTTGCTGATTTCTTTACTGTTATGCATACTGACTCACATGAAAATTATGATGAAGAAATACTAAAATTAGTTAAAGAATATAATAAAATTAAGAGTAAAAGGCTGCGTAGTGTAGTTTATGTATTAGTAAAATCTTTTTCTCAAAGTTACAGTGAAAGTTAGTATTGTTTTAATATGCGAGTTAAGATATTAATAAATGACTGTACAAGCTGAACAACATCCTATCGATAAACAAATAGGGGAAAGAATAAGGAAAAGAAGGTTAATGTGTGGTTTTAGTCAAAGAGACTTAGGAAAGAAGCTTGGAATTTCATTTCAGCATATACAAGGATATGAAACTGGAGAGGTAAGGCTTGTAGTTGATAGATTGTATAATTTGGCAGAAGCTTTGTCAGTTGATATGTCATATTTTTTTACTAAAACCTCTGAAGACTTGCATGATAAGGCCTTCCACTATAGCAGCAGCGGTGTAGGTAGCGAAGAAATATCAAGATTAGTAAGGGAATATAGAAAAATTAAGGATGAAGCATTGCGCGATATTGTTCATTTAGTGATTAAAGCTCTTGCTAATACGGGCTTCAAAGGGGATGTTAAATGCACATCAATCTCAGAGTAGAGAAGTTAAGGTATTGTTTCAGCATTCTTTCCTAAAGCCACCTAATCAGTTATTTGTACTTTTACTATAGAAAGACAGCAATTCCATTTTTTTAATTCTTTAACATGGATAGCGCTGTTTCGCGCAGGAAATTACTTTATTCCAGTAGACTGTATTCTATTTTGTAATTATTGAGTTTACTCTACTTTCCGGTCTTTTCTGTTTTCCTTTAATCCAAAACTTGCATTTTTAAAATAAATATTGCACTGTAAAATGTTTATACATAACCTATTAATGCAAAGAGCTTTTTGGTGAGGATTTTGTCAATTTTAGAGAGGGTTAGATGCTATCAGAGCAGTTTGAAAATATAAAACAAGCTATAAGAAATAATAATAACAGAAAAGTTGTAGAACTTATAAACGATAATGTGACTATTGCTGGGCATTCTGACGTAGATGGGTGGAATTTGCTACACTATGCTGCTCAGTATGGCAACTTAAACGCTACAGAATTTTTAGCAAACTTAACAGATATAAACCTTATTGATGGTAAAACCAATGCTCAGCAGAAGCCTATACATATTGCTGCAGATAATGGACATACAAAAATCGTAGAGTTTTTTATTAATGAGAAAAAAATGGATGTTAATGATCCAGGAAAAGATTACGTGACGCCACTTCACTATGCCGCTAAAAAAGGTGAACTTGAGATGGTAAAGTTTTTAGTAGGAAAGAACGCAACGATTGATGCTCTAGCTAATGGTGCTTGGACACCATTGCATTACGCTTCTGAAGAAGGTAAGTACTCAGTTGTGGTATTTCTCGTAGAAAATGGAGCAGATATTAGCAAAAAAAATCCTGATGGTAAAATATCATTACAGCTTGCTGAGGGAAAAGGATATCAAACTATTACGGACTTTTTAAAAAGTAAAGAATCAGAAAAGGAAAAGTTACGACAAAATAAAGCATTGCTTGATGCTGCAAAGGAAGGAAGTAGTAAAAAAGTTCAGGAATGTCTTGAAAAAGGAGAAATTGATTATAAAGATCAGAATGGTTGGACAGCCTTACATTATGCTTCTAATAGAACAGTAGATGATTTGGAATTTGTAAGGTTTTTAGTAGATAAAAATGCAGATATTAATTCTAGAAATTCTGATAATAATAAGCCTTTATACATTGCTGCAAGGAATGGACATGAAAATATCGTAAAGTTCTTTCTGGATGAAAAAAGATTAAGTGTTAATGACCCAGGAAAGGATAATTGGACACCCCTACATTATGCTGCTGAAAGTAATCGCGTTGATGTCGTTAGGTACTTGGTAGAGAAAAAGGAAGCAAATATCAATGCTAAAAATTATGGCAATGAAATTCCATTTGACCTCATTAAAGACAAGAACTATGAAAAAGTGAAAGAAATACTGCTAGGTAAGGCATTAATTGATGCCGTAAAGCAGAATGATATTACAGAAGTTGAAAATCTTATTCAGAGGAAAGCTAAAGTTAGCTATCTGTATGAAAGTAATAAGTGGACTCCATTACACTATGCTGCAAGTTTAGGTTATAAAGCTTCAGCAGAAGTGCTCATAGCAGAGGATTTAAGCGTTATTAATGATAAAGACCATGAGAGAAATACGCCTTTACATATTGCTGCTGATCAAGGTCATAAAAATATTGTAGAGCTTCTTCTTGAAAAGGGAGCAAATATTGACGCTATAAATTCCGGTAACAAAACACCGTTACAATTAGCTAAAGAAAAAGACCATCAGGCAACAACACAGTTATTATTGAGTAAAGCATTGCTTAATTCAATAGAAGAAGGAAATATTAACAAGATCAAAAAATGCCTTGAGGAAGGAGCTGAAATTAATCGTGAAGATAATAACGGATGGACCCCGTTACACTATGCTGCTAATAAAAAAACAGAAGCTCAAGAGCTGGTGAGGCTACTAGTGGAAAGAGGAGCAAATGCCAATGCTACAACTAATGATGGAGATAAACCCTTACATATTGCGTCCAGCCATGCACATACAAAAATTGTAAAATTCTTCATTGATGAGAAGGGACTAGATATTAATGATCAAGGAAAGGATAATTGGACACCGCTACATCATGCTGTTAACAAAGGTAGCAGCGATTTAGTAAAGTTTTTGATAAAAAAAGAAGCAGATATTTATGCTGAAAATTCTGATAGTGTAACTCCACTTGAGCTTGCTCAACAGCTTTCCCAAGGTGAAAGTAATCGGCAAGAAGTTAAAGCAATGTTGCAGGGCAAGGCGTTGATTGATGCTATAAGGAAAAATGATGTATCAAAGGTCAGAAAATATATTCAAAATCTTAATTATTCATACGAGAAAAATGGATGGCAGCCGTTACATTACGCTGCTAGCTTAGGGTATAAAACGCTAGCAACAGAACTTATCAATAAAGATCCAAATGTTGTTAACGCTAAAGATTCTGACGGAAATACACCTTTACATCTTGCTGCTACTTATGGCAAAGGTGACGTGGTAGAGCTTTTTCTGAGTAAGCAAGCAAATATTGATGAAGTAGGAAAAAATAACTGGACACCGCTTCACTATGCCGTTTATGAAAATCGATTACCGGTAGTAAAATTTCTTATAGAAAAAGGAGCAAATATTGGTGCTACGGGTTTAAGTGGAGAAACGCCATTGCAACTTGCTGTTGAAAAAGGAGATAGTCACAGGGAAGTGGCAAAGTTATTGCGGAGTAGAGAGCTATTCAATGCTGTAAAAGGAGATAACCTGGGTGATGATATTAATAGGATTAAAGGTTTTTTTACAAATGAGATTGATATTGACTATTCAGATCTAAATAACTGGACACCACTCCATTATGCTGCTCGCAACGGTTATACAAAAGCAGCAGAATTTCTGGTAGAAAAAAAAGCAAATGTAAATGCAAGAACAGATAATAGAGAAAAACCTTTGCACATTGCTGCAAAAAATGGGCACAAAGATATTGTAGAATTTTTTATCGATCAACAAGGATTAAGTGTTAATGAACAAGGGGAAAACAAGTGGACGACTCTGCATTATGCTGCTGCAAGCAATAGTCTAAATGTTGTACAGTACTTGATTGAAGAAAAAGAAGCTACTATTGATAGCAAAGATAGAAATAATTGGACGGCTTTACATCATGCTTCTAAAGAAGGTCATATTGAGATTGTAAAGTTTCTTATAAAGAAAGGAGCGAATATTAATGCTCATAATTCTCAAGGAAAGTTACCAGTAGATCTGGCAAGCGAGCCTGAAGTAATTCAATTCTTACTAAATGAAGGGTTGTCTGGTGCTGTAAAACAAAATAAGGCGTTGGATGTGACAAATTATCTTAATAAGGAAGTTAACGGCACAAGAGTTGAGGTTGACTATAGGGATCAAAGTAACGGAACTTCGCTTCACCATGCTGCGCGGCATGGCTATTTAAATATAGTTGAACCTTTAATTGAGCATGGAGCTAATGTAAATGCAGCTGATGTAAATAAGTGGACTCCTCTACATCACGCATCTAAAGGTGGAAATTTAGGAGTTGTAACATTTTTAATAGACAATCAAGCAGACATTAATGCTGAAAATATCGAAAACGATAAGCCTTTACATATTGCTGTTAAGAATGGCCATCAGCCAATTGTAAGGTTCTTTATTAATGAACGAAGCATGGATGTTAATGATAGAGGCAAAGACGATTGGACACCACTTCATTATGCTAGTGCAAACAACTATTCACAAACTGTAAATTTTCTTATCAAAGAAGGTGCAGATATTACTATCCAGAATGCCCAAGGTAAAGCACCTTTAGAGCTTATAACTGGTAATCAGGAAATTGTCAGATCATTACAAAATGAGGCATTATTTGATGCTGTAGAACAAGGAGAGTATGCTCAAGTTCAAAGATATCTTGATAATGGAGCTGATCCTAACTCTCTGAGCGGTAATGATTGGACACTGTTGCATCGTGCAGCTGAAAAAGGTCATTTGCTAATAGCTTCGCTTCTAGTAGAAAGAGGAGCAAGCACTGATGCTGAAAATTCTGATGGGGACAAACCTTTGCATATTGCTTCACAATATGGCCACATAAACATTGTGAAGCTTCTACTTAATGGTAAAGTTAATGATAAAGGTAAAGATAATAAAACACCACTACACTATGCTGCTGAGAGTAATCACTTTGAAGTTGTTCGATATTTAGTAGAAGAAAAAGGTGCAGATATTAATCTTAAAGATGCTGATGGGGATAAACCTCTGCATCTTGCTGGAAAGAATGGACATACGGATATAGTAAAGTTTTTTCTTGATAAAAAGCTCAGTGTTAACGATTTAGGCAAAGATAGCTGGACACCACTCCATTATGCCGCTGAGCAGGGCAGGTCGGAAGTTGTGGAGCTTTTGATAACAAGAGGTGCAAATATCAATGCAGAAAACTCTGGTGGCAAAACACCTCTACAACTTGCCCAGGATGAAAGAGTCAAGGAGTTATTGTTAAATAAAGCACTTTTTGATGCTGTGAAAGAAGGAAATTTAGTGAGAGTACAAGACTCTTTCAGAGATGGAGCTAATGTAAACTCTACTAACAGATGGGGATGGGGGCTTTTACACGCTGCTTCTGTGAGAAATAATTTGCCATTGATCAGGTCTTTAGTGGAAGAGAAGGGAGCGAATATTAATGCTAAAAGTAGAGATGGAGATAAACCTTTGCATATTGCTGCCGAGAAAGGCTCTTTAGATGTTGTAAGATATTTTCTCAGTAGAAAAAATGGTGTGAATGAGGCAGATGCTAACATTAATGATAGGGGCAAAAATAATTGGACACCGCTTCATTATGCTGCCAAGTACAACCACCCTGAAGTTGCAGAGTTTCTCATAGAGAATGGTGCAGATATTAATGCAATTGACTATGATAATCTAACACCTCTGCAACTAGCTAATGAAGGGCCAATTAAAAGATTATTACAAAATAAAACATTATTACATGCTGTAAAGCAGGGAAATTTAAATGATGTAGAAAGATACCTTGATAATGGAGCTAACGTTAATTATTCAGATAAGAATGGATGGACAGTATTACATGAAGCTGCAAGTAGAGGACATCTAAGAGTTGCTCAGGCTCTAATATCAAGAGGGGCAAACATTAATACTAGAGATCAAAATGGCGACAAGCCTTTGCATATTGCTGCTGATTACGGTCGTAGAAACGTGGTAGAATTCTTTCTGAAAGAGGAAAGAGCTAGCCTTAGTGTTAATGATGCAAATAGAAATGGATGGACACCGCTTCACTATGCTGCAAGCAGAGGTGGTTTGGCAATTGTAGAACTTCTGATAACAAAGAGGGCAAATATTAATGCTCAAGATTCTAACGGAAATAAGCCTTTACATATTGCTGCAGATAACGGGCATAGAAGTATTATAGAATTTTTCCTTAGGTGGCACGGGGATGAGCTAAGCATTAACGATAAAGGTAATAATGATTGGACTATGCTACACTACGCTGCTGACAAAGGGTATCCAGAAGTTGTAAAATTTTTAATAGAAAAAGGAGCAGATATTGATGCTAAAAGTACTGATAACAAAACACCTTTGCAACTAGCAAGCGGTAAAAACCATCAGGAAGCAGCAAGATTATTGCGTAATAAAGCATTATTTAATGCTGTGAAACAAGGAGAGTTAAGTAAAGTTGAACAGTATCTTGCTGAAGGAGCAGACCCTAACTACAAAGACGAAAATGACTGGACATTGCTGCATGATGCCGCTAGCAAAGGTTACATTGAAATCGTTAGGCTTCTAAAGGCGCAAGGAGCAAATGTTGATGCTAAGTCTTATAATGCAAAGCCTTTGCATTATGCTGCTAGGAATGGATACGAAGACGTAGTAGCGTTTTTGATAGTAGGGAAAGAGAAAAGTGAGGGTGTTGACAGTCGTGGTAGAAATAATTGGGCACCATTACATTATGCTGCTAGACATGGACGCTTGGCAGTAGTAGAATTTTTGGTAGGAGAAGACGCGGATATCAACCTTAAGGATACTAACAGAAATAAGCCATTGCATGTTGCTGCTCAATATGGTCATACAAATGTGATGGAGTTTTTCCTAAGGAGAAACAGAGAAGGGTTGAGTATCGATGACAAAGGTGCAAGTGGAAAAACAGCTTTGCATCAAGCAGCTGAGAAAAGCCATTCAGCAGCTGTAGAATTTTTGATAGAGAAAGGTGCAGATATCAATATTCAAGATTCTGAAGAGAACACGCCATTGCAACTTGCAACTGACCATGAGATTATTAAATTGTTACAAGATAAGGCATTATTTAATGCCGTTAAGCAGGGAGATCGTGACCAGATTAGTGAATATCTTACTAGTGGAGCTGATGTTGATGTGACTAATAAATGGGGATGGGGAATGTTGCATATTGCAGCAGAAAATGGCGACTTATCGATGATAAGGTTTTTACAAAGTAAAGGAGCGAGCCTAAACATAAAAAGCATTAGTGGTGAAAGCCCGTTACATGTTGCTACCAAAAATGGGTACAAAAATGTTGCTGAGTTCTTACTCGAACATGGAGTGAGTGCTAGTGAGCCAGACAAAAATAATAAAACGCCATTACATTATGCTGCAGAGGAAGGTTATTTTGAACTTGTAAAGTTACTAATAGAAAAGAGAGCAGACATCAACGCGAGGGATTCAGACGGTAAAACACCATTACAACTTGCTAAGGAAAAAGAGAATGGAGAAATTACTGAATTACTGTGTGCCAACTGTTGCTACTGCTACGTTTTTTCGTGGCTCACGCATTGAAGACTCTACAGAATTTTTGCTTTGTACTTCACTTTTTCCAAGAAAAACAGCCTTGTTGCCAATTATACCTACATCATGAACAATATTTTTATTTGGAGACTCAAGTCTTAATAACTGCAAATTTGTTGGCTGCTTTTCTGTAAATTGATGAGCTGCGGCTAATACGTCAGAGCTTACATTGAAATGTTTACATACTTCATTATGAAGATTCTCTCGTTCTTCTATTACCTCACTTATTCTTGTTTTGCATTTTTCAGAAAGTATAGAACCATTCATTAATGCATCCAACCTTTCCTTGCTTGTTAATTTTTTGTTCCCCGTTTCTTCTATTATTTCTTTTATTTTATATTCCTCAGAAAGCGTAGAGTCATTAATTAGCGAATCTAATTTTTCTTTGCTTTTTAATTCTTCCAATATACCTTTTATTTTCGTTTTACAATCCACAGAAAGTGTAGAATTATTCATCAACGCATCTAATTTCTCTCTGTTTTTTAATTTTTTGATTTCTGATTCTTCCAGTATTTTTTCTATTTGTATTTTCCACTCGCCAGTAAGCTCAGCGTGACTCACTAACGAGTCTAGCCTTTTTCTGATTTCTAATTCTTGATTCTTTTCTATTTCTTCCTCTATCTCATTTATCTCCTTTACATGCTGGTGAGAAAATGCAGAAGAGTTGATCAATGTGTTTAACTGCTCAATGGTAATAGAGTTGTTATTTAGCCAATCATTTAATTCAAAAATACGCTTTATATTATCTAGATTTAGATCAGTGATGTTTAGCTGCAGTAAAATTTGTACTATTTCTACTGTTGATATATTCATCAACCTTGCTAGCAGAATTTGCTTATGTACTTCCGAGATTAATGATCTTCCAATCTTGTTAGAAATTTTATCGTTATAGTTAACTAAAGAAGTGAGTTCGTTATCACTAATATTCCAAATTTTCTTTAGTATAGTACTATTATTTGTGTTTGTAACTAAATCCTTAAGCTTAAATTCACTTGGTAACTCTGCAATTAGAGTGTTTAACTTACCAAACAACAATTTTAGTTGCCCAGCAAGCTGAGTAAAGTTGTGTAGAAACTTTTGCTCTTTAACACTAATTTTTTCTTGCTTCTTAGTTTTTTTGACATGAGTAATAGATTGACTGAGCAGCCATTCCACTTTCTGACGTTTTGCTCCAGTTCTTACAATGAATTCATCAAAATTTTCTTCTTTAAATGGTTCAGAAGGTTCCTCTATACCATAAATTTTCTTTAAGTCTGATTCTTTCACTCCTTGTAAAAAGAATAGAGACTCTGCTGCATTATTTGCGTCTTCTTCATTTTTACTTTTTTCTATTGATATAGAAGCATTAGTATATAATTTACATATCTCGCTAACAGGCTTTTTCAACTTTGCCTGCAAACTTTTGATTCTACTTATTTCCTTTAAAGAATTTGCACCAATTTCATTCTTATCAATTGCAAGTAATACATTACACAGTTCAGCAAATGACCAATTAAGTTTATTTGCAAGGCGAATAAAGCGGTGTAAAAAGCCTAATGCCTGATCAATGTTATCTATAGTACCAGAATTGATACTTAGCTTATTGGTAGGATCAATTCTGTTATAGCAGTCAATTAGCTGCTTTAATTTATCAGAGTCTATATTAGTTTGAGCAATGAACTTCTCAACGTTTTTAAGCTCACTTTTACTTATACCATAAACTTCGCTTATGTCATGATTTGGAGTAGTAATAAGTTCGTACTCTTCTGGAGAAAGGCCTAAAGATTCTGCTATACTATCAGCTTTTGGTTCCAGTACCTTATATACATCAGCTAAATTTATACCCTGCTTTTCAAGATAAGCACATATGCTAACTAAAGGAAAATTTGCTGGTAGATTAAATGGATACTTAGCTTTAGCTAATTTTTCTAGAGCATTGCCACCTAGTTTCTTATTCAGATTATTCTCCATTATTTCATTAGCAATCTCCAGGTATAACTTTGTTTTGTTAGTGCTATTACAATCTAGTGGAAGCTCAAATAAGTCATGACGACGTTCTTTAAGTTTATGCCCTGGAATATACTTTTCAATAGTTTCAACCAACTTAACAAAATAAGCTGCTGGACTTAAAACTGACTGGCAATGGTCACATTCGTTATAACTTTCTTTAGTCTTAAATATAGTTTCAACTACGTTGCTATCTGTTGTCATATTATTCCCCTTGTAAACTGTGTATAATTGCATCGCACTTCTCTGCAGTATCATGGTCGATATTACAAACGCGTAGTGCTCTATAATGTGGTTCGGTCATTTCTCTGGCGTTTTCTATATAACGGGAGACGAATTCTCTCCTATT
This sequence comes from Wolbachia endosymbiont (group A) of Sympetrum striolatum, assembly GCF_947250715.1. Taxonomy (NCBI): domain Bacteria; kingdom Pseudomonadati; phylum Pseudomonadota; class Alphaproteobacteria; order Rickettsiales; family Anaplasmataceae; genus Wolbachia; species Wolbachia endosymbiont (group A) of Sympetrum striolatum. The sequence goes on along the minus strand of NZ_OX366342.1, from coordinate 970,707 downwards.
TAGCGCTTTCTGATAAATATCCTTCGCTTCTTGCTCTGTGATTGTGTCTTTTACTTTTTCAATAAAGATATCCTCACATAAATCTGTAATTTTAAATGCTGAGTCATATAAATACTCATCATTTTCATTTTTAAAACTGAGTAATTTTTCAGCTTCTTCAACGCTTTCTATTCCCATCTTCTCTAAGAGAATTCGAGAACTGTTGGGTGTGTTTTTGTTGATCATGATTTTCTCCGTATAATTGCTGATTACATGCTCTTAATTAAGAACTCTATTGTCTAGCCAGAAAAAGGAGACTCCTTCTTTTTCAGCTGAAGACAAAAGCTACTGTTTAACTCTATCATTTTTGGTCTTCTATAATTTTCTAATTACTTTATGTTTAATAATGATTTTTTAGTATCTTTCTTTAATTTACTAATATTACTATGGATTAAGGCATATTCTATAACTTGATCTTGAATTGAGCGTGTCATGACCAATTTAGTCTACTTGCTTTTCTCCACCAAAATATGAACATTTTCTTATTTTTGGCTACGTCTGCGGTATCATCTGACGTCGATTGTTTGTGTTTATAATCAAACTTAGAAGAAAGATCTTGTTCATTATCCGATTCCGAGTCACTTAATACAGTCTCAAGATCCTCTATTCCTTCTGAAACTTTATAGAAATTATCTTTCGGCGATTTTTTGTATAGGCCATACAATCCTTTGAATATTTTTGCCTGATACATCTTAGGGTGAGGAACTGTTAGGGAAAGCTCTAGGTTTTGTGTATCCTTAATATCAAGGCTTGACGGTATTTTCAAAAAATCCTTAATTAATTGTTGAGTTGAGTATCCTGATGTTGCTCTAGGTACTCTAGGCATGTGAAAGTGTAATTGACTGCCTTCAGTTAGATAAGGTTCTAACTCTTTTATGGAATTACTATTCTCAGATATATTCATATCATTTATTATAGTAACATCTTTTTCCAGAAGTTCACTTTTATTTCTATCGTAATCTGAGTACTGTTTCTTTGACTCAGCATCACTAAAATAAGTGGTAACTACCATTCTTTTAGCTAGAAGCTTACCACCTTCTTCTCCACTCTGTTTTATTCGTGCTAAAGCTTCCGAGAGGTCTCCTGCAGAAATAAGTATTACATATTTTTTTGCCCGCTCTTCTGACTGATCGTTATCAGCAAGCTTAATTTTTTTTTGCTCATGCGTATCGTCTAATAAGAGGCCTTCCACAGCGCTTTCTATCTCATCTTTACCTTCTTTCTGTAATGTCTGAACATGTGGTCTCTTTTTGGAACTTAACTCTTCCTCTACCATTCCTCCAATATCAACACTATTAATGGGATTCCCCTTAACAAACTGATAAAGATTTAGCCCATCCACAGCCCCAGCAGGATCAGGATTAATCCACCTGAGAAGCCATGGTGCATAGTAACGTGCACCGTAATAGTATAGACCCGTTGAATCATCTCTCTCTTTCCCCGAATACCTATATTCTTTTTCCGTTACTTCACGAGCTGTTTTGCCTGCAATTAGCGCTGTGCCACCAAATGGCAGATATTCCTCGTAGGTTATAATTTCAGCATTATCATTTAATTCCAAAGCCACTGAATCTAAATGATTACTCAGCTGATAACGGTCTTGACTTTCTCTGATTTCATTTGAAGTGCCTTTAGTCCAATAATGATGCAGTGCTACTCTACTCTTATCATCTGCAACATGAAGAGTGTATTTTTCTTTAATTAAACCACTCTCTTGATAAGTTCTCGTAACCTCAATATCGCCAAAGTAAATTTTTTCCACTCGAGTAGAGTTTGTTTCATTATTCTGATATGTTTCAGTAACTTTTCTAACTCTTTGTCCACCACTATCATAAACATAATATTCACTATCATTTTTTCCACTTGGTCTAGTTATAATATCAACATAGGCGATGTTATCTCGGTAATTCCAATGCAGATCTTGTGAGCCACTCAGCTTTAGTAAATTACCTCTTTCATCATAATTTTTATCTATATCATTTTCACTCACAGGTCTACTATCTATTATCGGCAAACTTCTATTGGAATTACCTGATATGTAAAATTCTTTAGTGGAACTATTTTTTCCATTATGCCTAATTTTTGTAATGTTACTTCCATAATCAAAGTCATAATATTCCGTGTAATTGCTAATCGCATTTTGGTTATTTAAATGCGGAATCGGTGTAATAATTTCTTCCTTTCCACTTAGCGCCGGATGTTCCTTTCCTGTTGCCTCAATTAGTCGATAAAGCGAATCATAATGATAATCGGACTTAGTATCTATACTTTTGTTTTTTGGAAAGATTGTCTTATAAGACTCATCATCCATTGTAGTAATGCTTCCTATTGGATCATACGTATAGTTGATATTTTGTAATTTCTTTTGTTCCTTTTGACTTTCTAGCTTAGTGAGCCGAAAAGTTTTAGGGTCATAGCTATAGCTGGTAACAACACCATTGCCATAGGTAATAGATGTACGTTGACCTTTAGGATTGTAACTGATATCAGAAACATAGGTTTTTATGTTTTCTCCTTGCTTCTTAAGGTTAATTTGTTTTACTCTTCCAGCTATATCATAAATTGGAATATGAGCATTATTTTGCGAATCTGTTTTTTCAATTATTTCACCTAAGGCATTATACTTAGCGACGAAATTAAACACTTCCAGCTCAAGATCTGCATGCACTGTAACAATACTTTCAACGCTTTTCCAATCTGCTTCTTGCTTATAGTTTTTTCTTAAAAGAAAACTACTTTTTAATGTCTGACCTTTAAAATCATTTTCTTCGACTCTTGTAAGTCCTGCTTGGTCATAATGAGCAATCAGCGTTCCATAGCGATTGGTAGCTTTATCTTGAATGTCTTCAGAATAAAAGAATCTTTCAACGATATTGCTATTTAAATCTAGATCCTTATCAGTAACTTTTACTCTTACTGGCCGTTGCAATTTATCATATTCTGTATAAGTAAGTGATCCTTTGCCATCCCAATTATATACTGCACTTCCTGCAACATTTGCTAAATTCCAAGTTTCTCCGGCATCAATACTGGTGCTTTTTAAAAGCCCTGCCATCGAGTAAACGTGGATAAAATTCTTTATTTTTTCAGTTTCTTCCTTACCCTGATTTTGCTCATAAAATCTTGCATCAACACTTTTTAGCTCATTTCCTTGAATATCAAGTTTAACATGAGATTTTAACTCTACATTGCTTTGTCCATCCTTACTTAAGGTCTCTATCTGCAGAAACTTTCTTCCTAAACTGTCTAGATGCTCTATTGTTGGCGTGTTATAATGTTTTTCTGCTTTGCTGAGTGCATCTTTTTCATCCTTTAAAGCTGCCTTTTCTGCTGTATTCCATTTTTCGGTAAATTCTCTGTAATACTCTGAATCTTTTACCGTATCGTTAAGATCAAAATTTTTAGTACTCCATGAATAAAATTCTACTTTGCTGAAAAACCCTTTTGCCGTATCAATGCGAACATTCCTTAGCAGAGGATCATAATAAAGAGTGTCAGATACTCCTTGATTACGCACACTCTCTTCGAGGTCATAAAAAGGTGAATTACTATAAAAAGGTTCATACTTTTTCACCTCCGTGCCTTTATTGTTATATACAACTCTCCCTGATGCTAGCCACTTTTCACTCTCAGAATCAGTTAGCATTCTAGTCTCGAGGTTTCTACCAAAGCCATCAATGTGAGTTACAATTTGCCTTATTCTTGTAAAACTTCCTTCTGAAACATGAGTTTCTCTCTGCAAATTAATCACATGCACAGGTTGGCCATTTTTTCTCCAAGCATCTAAGTCATAATAAAAGAAGCTGGTTGCATTCTGTAAGTAGTACTCAGGACCATTTGCTCTATCTGCCAAGCCTAAAACATCTTCAAAATTTGGATTTTTTCTGACTTGATATTCGAGTAGTGGTTTATCACCTTTCTTTTCCCCTTTTTCACTGCCATAAAGAGATGTGGCAACTACCACCCCAAGTGGATTTAATATAACTTCTGAAACATTATCATTGTGATCAGTTAGTTTTACTGCCGTTAAACGTTGATAATCATATTCTACAGTAGTTTCATAATTTGAGCTTTCAGTTGCTTTTACTATCGTTTTTATTGGCAGTAAATTATACTGATCATAAACAACTGCAGTTTCACCACCGAAAACATCAATTACTTTTTCAGGTAAATAGTATTTATCACTACCACAATAGTACTGAGTAGGACTTGGCACCAACCAAAAGTCAGAAGTTTTTTTGTAGCCAAGATCCTCAAGCATTTGATCAGAGGTGATTTTTCCGGCAAATACTTCTTTTACTTGGCTATCTGAAAATGCCATAGCTTCGGTGTGGTGAAGAAGCGCTTGCTGCGTTACCGAGCCAAGCGGTAAAGTAGAATTTTGTTCTTCATTCCAATAGTAATTGTGACTTTCACTTAAGAGCCTTACTTGTGGACTCGTATAATTTAAGTTCTCTTCAAATTTTATCGTATTTTGCAAGGACTGTGTTACGTGAGTCCTTAAGTCATTAATATTAGTATAACCACTAACTGCAACTCTTAGGCCACCAATCTCAAAAGCTTGTGATTTATAGAGAGCTCCAAGTAAGTAAAATTCTTTAGTATTATTAACGTAAAAATTACGTTCTAAAGTGGCATGTAATTTTTGCTGCTCTGAATAATTATTTGGCTCTATTCTACGAGGGTAAGTAATACTTGCTGATTTAATGACATTACCATACTCATCAACTTCTAAAACAAAGTCGTGCTGAATACGTGGATCACAACAATTTCTTTCATAATGGTAATTGATAGTTTCTTGTAAATTCACAAAGAAAATTCCGTATTTGAATACTTTATGAGAGCTGTTTGTACTAAGCAATTTTACACAAGCACTGGACTCTGTTACCGAATATGGATGCTGATAAAGATCAGGATTTTCATCCCCATCTAAACCATACACTTCTTGTCTTAGCATTTGCCCTTGAATGGCGCGGTAAGCCTGTCTTTTATCCTCTATTGAGGTGATATTTTCATCAAATATTTGTGGCGTTATCTTTAGAGCTTCAGTATCTCCTTGGTAAAATTCTTTTCTGTAGCCCTCAACTAAATCTCCTGCTTTCTTATAAGCTCCAGTGTGATACCAGGTTTTGGTGTAAATCGGTGCTACATAATGTTCTTTTTGATCAATTGTAGCAAAATCTTCAGTATCCCAAGTTTCTACAAAACCAAATCCGCGAAATTCTTTTTCAGTGTAATCATAAAATCCATGATGATAACGATACTTATTGGTAAGTTTACTTCCTACTATATTGTCTATGGTTTCTATTTTTTCAACTACTTGTACTGGAAACGGCAGACTTGTTACCCACGGACGATTTTCTTTTCTATCTTGCAAGTAAAACTTAGTAGAAGCTGCATAATGAAGACGAGTAAGATTACCCATGTTATTATCTATTTGCTTCAGTAAGTGCGGTTTTACTCCATTGTAAAAATCATAATATAAATGCTGTAACTTTAAACTTTGATCAAGGTAACTAATAAGCAAACAGTTAGTTCCATTCCCTAGAATGTCAGCAAACTCAATTCGACCAATATGATTATAATCAACTGGTAGCTTTAAATTCACTGGTCTACTAAATGAATTACCACTGTTGTTATAGTAGATATCTAAGCTGTTGTGGTTAGCATAAACTAAATCTGTAGTACCAGAGCCATCAATATCAGCAAAGTAAAGTCTTTTTGTATTTAATCCATTTCTAAAATATGGAGCATTCTTAAATGTAACTTTTTCGCCGAATTTACCATAGCCAAGATTTGGCCAACATTCTACTTTACCGTTTTCTATTTTAACTAGATGGCTTTTACCATCACCAAACATGTCAGCAAAGCGTACTAAAGTACTCTCTGAACTGGCACGTTGATTTGGTAGATCTTTTGGCGCTTTACTGTAAATAGCTTTTTTGTATCCTTTTTTACCAGCAGATGGATATACTCTGACGCTTTCTCCTTCAAATACTACAACATCAGTTCTTCCATCTCCGGTGACGTCTATCATCTCTTGAATTTCACTACTTAGATTGACTACTTGCGATTCAAGAGGCTTAAATTCACTCCATTTACTATTACCATCAAAATCATGGTAACCCTGAAAACCACTTTCATTCACATAAAGCTGTAACTCACCGTTACCTTCTAAGCTCGTCAGTGAATAAGTAGTTTTACGAAGCAGCGATGGAAAACGCTCCAGTAGTTTAGCTTGAGCAAACTCTCCATCACCATTTGGTCTGAAATAAAGGATTGTGTTGCCATCGTTATATAATATTCCTTCAATACCTTCTTGATATAGATCTACCGATTGAAATCTTCGGTCATTTAGGTACCCAGCAAACCCTTGAATTTTTACCGGTTTAAAAGAGTTTCTATTATTTGAATTGTGAAGGTCTAAAAAATTTCCTTTTTCTTTTATGATAAGAGTTTTTTCACTGTCTGTGATTTTCCAATTTGAGTTTTCTTCAGAGATTTCTGCATTTTGTTCTGAAAAGACAAAATCTTGTTCTTTTAAAATCTGCAAAAGCTGTTTAGATGGCTTGTTACCATCTTTGAGTGTTACCGATGAAACTGTTGAAATGTAGGTAGAATCATCGCTGTTATGAGAAAAAACTAGAATTGGCGTAGTCTTAGTAAATCTTTTTTCTCCTCTTTCATAATAGCCAACTTGTTTTACAGCTCTTAAGTATGTAATCGTTGGTCTCTCGTCGTAATCAAAGTACGTTCCATTTACTAGCTTTGGCTCTTTACCCAGCTCGTCAAATCGATGATAAATCCTTATCGCTCGACATAAGAGTTCAGTTCTAACTGCAAATCCTGTAGTGTGTGAGGTAAACGGATCTTGACGGAGAATAGCTTCTCTTTGCTTACTGTACTTTTTATCTATCGGGCTGGTAAAATCGTTTTCATCATAATCAAACAGAACTTCAAAATGGTTGTGCTCTAATTCTTCATTATAACCATAAGCAATGCGATCTATTACTTTACCACCACCTTGTTTCTCTAAATTAGCTGTACTTGAGCGATAATAATAAAATATTTTATTTCCATATACATCTCTTGATTCCTCAAGTAACCATTCTGCTATGTGAGTATTACTCTTTGGATCATAAATTTGTGCTTGTTTATTTTTACCATAAATAGCAATGCTGCCATCTTTACTGGTAACTTGCCAATGAATAGTGTTATCACTTTTACTTACCAAACGTTCTATTTTAGCAAATAACCCTTCAACACGTGGCTGATAACAAGTAATATCATATTCGCTATTACTTGTTTGATTAATCGCAACCAAGTCATCTGCTCCTGTAAGTACGAAAATATCTTCATCATCATAAGTTGGAATTTTTTTGGATGTTTTTCTGATAATACTTGCTATTGAAACATTAAATCCTATACCAAATACTCCGTTACCACTACCAGAGCTGTAATCAACGCTTAAAGAAGGCGAAAAATTACGGCATGTTGGCAGTGGAACTGGTACTGAAAAGGATAGAGTACCAGTGAATGAATTCGCCTGAAAAGCTTCGCTTATTCCTTTTATCGCTCCACCACCTTTTGGCAGTTCAAGCTTTTTGGCCTCAATAGTAGACTTTTGTAAAGTATCTTTGTTATGTTCCATTTGATTTGATTGCGTGAAAACGCACTTTTATGTTATATATATACAAGATTTGAAAAAATTACGTCCAAAAAATCTTTAATTTTCGAAATTTAACAACTAAAAACTAACATGAAAACTCTTTTACAGCCAGTTTGTTTACCAAGATCCAGTGAGCTTTCAATTGCCGAGTACATATATATACAAGATTTAGAAAATTTTCGTCCAAAAAATCTTCAATTTTTGAAAAATTTTTCTCGAATTTGAAAACCTTATTTATCCCCAACATGATTTTTCTACTTTCAGAGGTTCTTTTATTATTCTAATCTGATATTTTATATGTTTTTATATATGTGTATATTTTTATATATGTATTATATATATATATTATATATATATATATATTATATATAAGGGTTTCAGGAAGCTAGAATCCTCCATATTGGCGGACTTCAGATATGCCGTTCCTAGGAACGATTTTAGGAATGCATGGTGAAACCCCGCCATACAGGCTAGTTCTAGATTCCTGATTCCTAATTCCTGATTTAGGAAGCCAGTAATTAGGAACGGAACTTAAGGTTATAGAGAGCATACTTTTCAACTATTTTCCTCTTAAAAATTTAAGCTATTCTTTTAATAGCGAAATCTAAATTTTTAGCTCTTTAGGTGATATTGAATTTCAAAATATGGAATTCTTATATATTTTTAATATAACTTTAGGAAGCTTGAGCTACCCATTCTTTGAAATCCATTCAAAATAGGTTCCAAAAACCTGAACTGTATTATTTTAAATTGCATCAGTATTATTCTCAAAAAAAAAATAACAGAATATCAATAGATTAAAAATCGCATCAGTATTATTTATTTTTGCTCCTGTCCTACATAACAGCATTAATAACTCTCATCCTTAAAAGCATCAATTTGTTTTTAAGGAAAGTTATGAAATTACAAAACTACCATATAGTTATTAAAAATGTAAAATATCAAGCTTATAGACTGAAACTTGCTAAGTGCTTTATTAATGAAGCTCACGAAGATCTTGAGCAAGAACTCTTCTGTGAAATTTGGCCATGCCTTGATCAGTATGATGAAGATAAAAGTAGCTTTAACACCTTTGTAGCAAGATTAACTGAAAACAAAGCTATTAACTTGCTAAAGAAACAGCGATGTGCAAAACGTGATATCAACAATTACATTAGTATTGATGTAACAGAGCTACTTGAGGGTGAAATAACAAAACGCATTGATGTAGACTATATGATCTCGGTTTTACCAAAGGAATGGCAAAATATATGTGAGCAACTTAAATTTTTCAACTTACATGAAGTTGCCAAAATGAACAACGTTTCAAGAACCACTTTAAACAATATTATCAAGAAGATACGTGCCAAACTTTTTCCTATTTACTACGAAGGCAAAAAGAAAAATTGAACAAAATTTTTGCCTTTCTTGTATATATATACATCGTAGCATGGATAAATAATGGTTCTTAAAATTTTGAATAATAATGAAAGATTGCAAACAATATCAACTGTAAAAATGGTCATCTTTGGTCCTTATGGTATTGGTAAAACAAGTCTCCTAAAGACCGTAGATGAACCAACACTTTGCCTTGATTTTGAAGCAGGGCTTCTTGCTGTTCAAGATTGGCAAGGAGATTCAATTAGTCTTCGCACTTGGAATGAAGCTAGAGATATTGCTTGTCTTATAGGGGGGCCTAATCCTGCGCTGAAATCTGATCAAGCATATAGCCAAAGACACTATGAACATGTATCTAGTAAGTATAAAGATCTTTTCTCTGAGTTTTCTAAATACCGATGCATTTTTGTAGATAGCATAACCGTTGCTTCACGTTTATGTCTTTTATGGGCAAAAATGCAACCTGAAGCTTTTTCTGAGAGATCGGGAAAACAGGACATGAGAGCTGCCTATGGATTACTTGCGCAAGAAATGATGGCCTGGCTCAACCAATTTCAGCATATCAGAGACAAAGACATCATCATAGTTGGCACTTTAAGTCAGTACTTAGATGATTTTAACCGTCCAAACTGGCTACCTCAATGTGAAGGGACTAAAACTGCTAGTGAAATTCCTGGGATAGTTGACGAAGTAATCAGTATGGTTGGAATCAAGAAAGATGATGGAACGGAGAAGCGCTCTTTTGTTTGCCACACTTTAAATCCCTGGAGATACCCAGCTAAGGATCGTAGTGGACGTCTGAGTATGGTTGAAGAACCACACTTAGGTAAGCTGCTTACAAAGATTAAAAGCAAGTTTTAAAATTTAAACATGGAGAGTGATATATGTTACAAAACCTATTAACTGATTTTAACACTGTAAAACCGCAAAGTAGACTAATACCTAAAGGTACAATAGTAAAGGTAAAAATGACAATCAAGCCTGGAGGTTATGAGCATTGGTTTACTAAAAGCCCTACTACCGGTAGCATTTATTTAAATACAGAATTTACCGTTATTGAAGGTCTATATGAAAAGCACAAGATTTACCAAATAATTGGTATTAAAAGTAATAAAGCAGAAGATACTTGGGGAGAAATGGGTCGCTCTATGCTTCGCAGTATCTTGGAATCAGCACGTGACATTCATCCACATGATAACTCAGAAAGTGCAATCCTTGCTCGTAAGCTAAATTCAATTGCAGAATTAAATGGGTTGAAGTTTACAGTAAAGGTAGGTGTTATAACTGATGAATATGGAGAGAAGAACAAAATTGCCTCAGTAGTTACTCCAGAATACCGCAAAAATTATGAAATTGACAGAGTACCATTTTGAAGTACGACGAGGAAAAGCTTTGGTCTGCTGTCGTTACTAGAGGTATTCAGGACGCAGTAGGAAAAAACCCAAAGCTAAGAGAAGAAGCAATTAATTGGCTGAATTCAAAATCTTTTGAAACTGTTTGTGAGCTAGCTAATCTCAACTTTACACGTATGAAAAATATGTATGGGAATTTTATGTCTAAAAAGCAAAAAGAGTTAAAGATGTTATTGATTGATAATATCAAGGAGTGTGTTTCTTACCTACTTCCAAATGGTGAGTTTTACCGAGAAAAAACTTATATTGGAGACTTAAATGGAAATACAATTACAGTTAAAATAGTAGGTAAGGAAGCTGGTGATTGGCGTAATTTTACTGAAGGAACTGGTGGTGATATTATTGATCTTTGGATTTTAATTAAGGGTGATATATATTCTGCTAGAAAGTGGCTCAATAAAAAATCAAAGAGTGGAGAAAAAAAAGGGGGGAAAAGAGAAGAAAAAATATTTTCTGTAAAGCAGTACTTAAGTGATCAATCACCAATACCAGAAGATATAATAGCTCCACGAATTCTCACTCCAGGTGGTCTTTTAGTCATTGGTGGTACGCCAAAGGTTGGCAAAAGTTATTTTCTTCTCTCTTTGCTTGCACATCTTGCAGCAGGAGTGTCGTTTCTTAAGATGAAGTCAGCAAGACCGCTAAAAATAGTCTATCTGCAAAATGAGATGGAGTACAATTATATCAGGGAACGCATACAACAAATCATAACTAATCAAAGGCTGCCAAATCTAGCAGAAGAAAACTTGATTGTTACTACAAAGATGAGATTAACTTTAAATGATGAAGGTATAGAGAAAATAAAAGATATTATAAAAGAAAAGTTTGATATCAAAATGATAGACCTTATCGTTTTGGATTCCCTTGACTATGAAAATATATTTTCTGGCCTGCAAAGCAGAGTAGAAAAACTACGTTCTATAATTAATCCTATGGCTGGAATCATTATTACACGTCACACCAGAAAAGTATCGACAGCTACACTCGCAAAAAGCCCTTTTCAAGCTTTAATTGGTGCTAATGCTTTAAGAAGCTTTTATACATCTGGTATTGTAATGTTTCAACCAAGTAAACGTGCAAATGTCTTGCAAGTAGTATATGAACTAAGAAACGGTAAATCAATACCAGCAAAATTCATTAGCAGGGTAAATGGGCGTTGGCAGAATTCTAAAATTATAGCTACGGCTTAACTTGTCCGCAAAAAACGGATACTATGGTAGAGCTAAAGACTCAGCTTTTGCAAAATATCAGATCTTGTCTTTTTCATCTACTACCAAGAGGGACATTTCGTGGTGATAAGTTTTATGTAGGTGATGTACAGGGTAACAAAGGCAAAAGTACTGTAATAGAATTAACAGGCGAAAGAGCTGGATTATGGAAAGATTTTGCAACAGGAGAAGGCGGTGACATTATTGACCTTTGGGCAACGGTACATGGGAAGAATGCCAAAATAGAATTTCCTGAAGTAATGGCTTCAATAAGTGAATGGCTTGGTCTTAAGAAACAAAACAATATCAGAAATCTAGAACAATATCTGACTTGTAGTTGGAATTACTACGATGAAAATAACCAATTGATTGTAATAGTCTATCGTTATGATCCTCCTTTAGAGAAAAAACAGTTTAAACCATTTGATGTTAAAAAACAAAGATTCAAAGAGCCAGAGATAAGGCCACTCTACAACGTTCCGGGTATTTTAAGGTCCGATAAAGTTGTTCTTGTAGAAGGAGAAAAATGCGCAGAAGCACTTATAGAGAAAGGAATTACAGCTACAACTGCGATGTTTGGAGCAAATGCGCCTATTGATAGAACAGATTGGACTCCGCTAAAAGGTAAACATATTATCATTTGGCCGGACAATGATGAAGCAGGTAATAAATATGCCAAAAACGCTGAAAAGAAGCTTTTAGAACTTGGTGTTGCATCACTTGCTACGCTTAAGATTCCACCGAATAAACCAAGGAGTTGGGATGCTGCTGATTGTCTGTTAGAGGGAATAAATGTTTCGGAATTTATTGAAAAAAACTCAAGAAAAATAATTATTAAACCACCACTTGATATTTTCATCTGGAGTGTAGAGCGTTTTGTAGGTCCAGTACCAAAGCAAAGATTCTTGGTTGAAGGATTATTTCCTTTGGGTGTAACCTCCATTTTGGCTGCAATGGGAGATACAGGCAAAGGTATGCTTCTTCTTGACCTAGCCCTCAAGGTTGCAAGTAGCATAGACCAGGTGTGTGGATTTGGCCCACCTGTTACTGAACATGGGTCTGTGGTGGTATTTTCCGCAGAGGATGATACAAATGAAATACATCGTCGCTTAGAACGACTTGATCCAAAATGCGAGAGATTAAAATATAAAGATAGGCTATTTATTGTACCATTGCCAAATATAGGAGGATCATTTACCATACTTAAGAATGTTCGCGGTAAAGTTGTAGAAATATCTCCAGAATTTGAGTTGGTAATGAAGCAGCTGAGCAGAATAAAGGATTTAAAGCTCATTATATTTGATCCCCTTGCTTCTTTCATTCATGCAGATTTAAATGCTGACCCAGCAGTAGGGGATTATCTCATGTGTTTATTATCTGATTTAGCATGTAGCACTGGAGCTTCAATAATTACTGCACATCATATGAGAAAGCTGAAGGGAGAAAAGCCTATATCAACAGTAGAGCAAGCACGAGATGCTATTCGAGGTACTTCTGCTCTCGTAAATGGAGTCAGGTGTTCTTTTGCTTTTTGGCCTGTTGAAGATATGACTAAACCAATGATTTTTAGATCAATTGGAAAAATCCCAAGACAAAATGCCTTATTTTATGGAGCTGTTGTTAAGGCAAATGGCCTGGCTGATCGTACTGTACGTACTTATCTGAGAAATGAAGAAACAGGGCTATTGGAAGACATTACTGAACAATTAAAAGCTCAAAATATTAGCGATAAAGATCTTAAAATATATCTTATTGATTCAATTGCGCGAGCTGCTATTTCAGGACATCCATTTACTCATACAGGAAGTGCAGGAATACATAAACAACGACATAAATTGCCTGAAGTTTTTCATAGTATGGGAAGGGATAGACTAGAGCGTATAGTGCAAGAGCTTTTACAAGCAAAGCAAATAGTTAAAGGAATGGCTAATGGTTCAAAAGAAGATAAATGGCTTGATGTAAAAACAGGACCATTTGCACGTGGGGTGGGAAAATTTATTCATGGAGCTGAAAAAAACTATTTTTGATAACAAAAAACTCTATTTTTTTATAGTCAAAGTAAAAGGGTTAATTCGATAACCATGTGATAATCTTTGCCAACCAAGTGTTTGTATTACATCATCACGTTCAATACTTAATCCTAATTTCTCAGCAAGTGTAGCTTTGATTGTTCTTTGCATCTTATTTAATGGCTTTCTGATTTGTTGTTCTAAATCTGCTTCTAAACTAAGTCCCAAGAGTTTTTCTAACTGATTAATATTGAGAAGTGTATGTTTTTCAGGTGGTAATTCTTTCTCACAGTCATGTAAAAATTGCCTAAATAATATTCGAAAAATATTAAGACATGATGCAGCTTTTTTATTTATAACTTCAATACTATTAACATATACCATACCTTTAACTACCTGTAACTCCAAAAGCTTTGTTGGTATAATTGGTTCAACACGTTTAAGCGAAATATATGAAGCTGGTAAAACTTGCAAAGAAGTATTTTCTACTACCTTTGCTACTCCTCTTTTAGCTGCCTCTCGGAATATCTCAGTTACAGTCTTAAGCTGACAAAACAGTTTCACCATTGGCACTACATATAGATTCAGTAATAGATTTGGTATATCTTTTTTTAGAGTGATGAGAACTGTAGGGTGAACTCTAAGTTTATCTATAGTTAAAAATATCGCATCAGTACAAAAATCAAGGATTATTAGATTTACAATACGACCTTGATTACAAATATAATAAACTCCTTTTTCTACTTTTTCCCACATAAGTTTTGAATCATTCAACTTTGTTTCAAACCAGTCTATGACCTTTTCTGTATTTAAGTATATGGATAAGAGATGAAATCTCTGTTTTTGATAAGTATTAGGCAGAATATGACGAGAACAGTTTTCACAAATAGCGTCATCACATGCTTCATCAAAGTCTGAATCGATAAAAATCTCATTGCTACAACTTGAATCAATTACATTTGGCCAATCAAGATGATCTTCTTCACGAGAGCAAACAATATAGTACCTTTCTTGCATTTTTATCAATCCAAGATCAAATAAGTATCTTGCTGCTTGAATGTGATTTTGACTTGGATTAACCCAAGAACTATTTGAACTTAAAAGATCAGCAATTTGCTCGTGAAAGGATTTTAAGACCATAAGATTGTTCCATATGTTTCTTTAGCTCCTCTCTTTCTTTTTTATTGAGCGGATGCTCTGAATAATAAATTTCCCCACTTGATTTGAAAGAAAATGTTACCTTTTTGTTTTGGAACATTACTTTAGCTGATTGAATAGATTGTAGTATGTTGCCAATAGATGGCTTTAAAATATGTAACTCTAGTGCAATAGGATCATACGGCTTTACACTCAAAGTAAGATATGTATTACTATTTTTAAAATAATCTGACTTAAAATTTAACTCAAATATACAAATATTAGGATCAGAACCCTCTATACATGCTTGAAGGAATTTGTGCACTTGTAGTGGAAAGTTCTTATCTTGTATATTTACAAAAGTACATTCGCAGTCAAAATACCCACTTACAATACTATTTGCTATTTCCACAGCTTTATTGGTATTTTTAGCACAGAGATTAACCTTTGTACCATCAATCGAAAAATCTAAAATCATCCACTCAGGTTTATGGCCATGAACAACTTTGTTTGAATTAAGCAGTAAATCCATGTCACTTCCTCGACGTACAAACATATATATCCGATCTTGATGATGGAAAAAACCCTGCAATTGGTTTTCAAACTTCAGTATCTGCTCTACAGCTTCTTGTGACATAAATTCCTTGAATGAAGTGTTTATTTGTCTTGGTGATTTCTGTAGAGCAAATGATACGAAACCTCTCTTTTGTACTTTATCAAAGTGATAGACAGATTTTAGAAGTTCACAATTTATGTGAAACAGTAAAAATAACAAGGATCTTTCTTATGTAAAGTGGTATCTTACACAAATTTATTGAATGTTGTTGGTTAGTGGATATGTTGATAAGTAAACTTCATCTGTTTTGTGCGTATAAAACTAATTTACTTATCAACATATCCACTAACTATAATCTGTGTACTGTTACACAATTGGAAGTATTTTTTGATTTTATGATGCAACTTGGGAAATTTTATAATTTTTTTGTTGACTAACAAGACGGTATCTCCTCTTTCTTTGAGGTCATTTAGCACTCCCAACCAGAAGTTAGCTCCTTCACTTTCAGCCAAATAAAAACCTAATACTTCTTTTTTGCCATTTTGATCTATGCCTAATATGTTATACATGCATTTACTTACGCAATGCCCGTCCTCTTTGACTTTAAAAAACCATGAAAACTATCGGATATACAGACTGCAGCGGGCGACTACGCCATTCGTTGATTACTGGTAGCAATTTGTCAGTAATACTTGATATCTCTGCCACCGATATTTTGTGATCATAAATTTCCTCAACATGTGACACTATATCTCTATAGCCCATACCACTGGCAAATGTGCTCAAAATCTTCGTTTCAAGCTCTGGATGTAAGTTTGTTTGCCTTTTTTTGACTATTTGTGGTTCGAAACTTCCTTCCCTATCTATTGGCGTCAAAAGCTCAAATGACCCTGCGCTTGTACGTAAAGTCTTTGCATTCCTCCCATTTCTTCGATTATTCTCTTCGCTTTCAGCCGACAAGTGGTTTTCTATTTCACCTTCCAGGCTTACCTCCAGCAACTTTTTTATAAACGGTGTTAATGCTCCATCTCTTCCTGTCAACGGTCTTCCTTCTCGTATAGACGACAGGATATTTGTTTCTAATTCTTTATAATCTACCAAACCGGTAGTTCTGTTTACTACTTTCTGACTCATTGTCAAACCTCCATTTTTTTATATCAATTTATTACTTTTTTTTCGGTTTGACACAGTTTATTTAACACTCCCTTCACTAAGGTTATCTTGAATGTTCTAACTTGTATTTTTCTATGGAAGGCATTTTTATTGAGTGAGCAAGTGTCTTTCTAATATTGAATTCCTCATTTTTTTCATTTCGTTGCAGTAAGTTAATGTTATTTATTTTATTTACTAAATCTTTCCCTTTCTCCAGAGTCTTTAAATCACTTTCGTTAATGTGATGTTCATTGTAAAATTCTGCAACAATTTCTTTTCTTTTCGGGTGAGTATTTAAAAATTCCGACACCTGATGTTTAGCAACAGCTTGAATAAATTTCTTATTAAATCTTGAATCGTTATATAGATTTTCCAAACTTTTGTCATAATGTTTTGCTTCGTTTATAGTGAGTTTTATTATCTCTTCTATACCACTTAGAAGTTCCCTATACAATTTGTCATATCTATTGCCTGACACATGTGTAGCGAATGTTTGTTCAATGTATTTTGTTATGTAATTTTGCAGTGTGTTGTCTATTGTGCTTATGTTCATCAACCTACCTCAATGTTATATTAACTATTTTACATGTAGAAAGGTTAATATTGAGTTAATAGGGTACTTCTGAAGTCAAATTTTACTGAAAATTATAGTATTTAATATATAATTGTTAGCATGAAATAAAAACATAAATAAAATGGATCTTGTAACAAAAGTGAAGCTCAAGATAAAGATGAATAAGGGCAAAATCATAAATATACTTGTCATTTGTGGTGTAATTTTTTTCATATACCTTATTCATGAGCCAGTTGTAGATATGGTAGAAAAAATTATAAGTAAAATAAAAGGTCTCTTTTAAAAATAGAAAAAGTGAACTTTTTCCATCATCCAAACTTGAACCTGGAAAATTTAGTTAATGCATAAACTACTTATGTTGGCTATGAGTTCAACTGTATAAAATTCCGGTAAATTAAAATAAGTATTCATAAAAATATTGTTTTCTATAAACAGAGTATCTATAATACTAGCTTTGGGGTAAAGTACTGCAGAGGAATTTTTTAATCTGGTTGTTGGCGTCACTGTTTTATGCGTACCAATATATATTACGCGTAATTCCAAACATAATTGCGCCTGGATTGATAACAAAATTTAACATAAGTATTACAGATGTTGGCCAGTTTGGTGGGTTATACTATGTAGGCTATACGCTAGCTCATATACCTGTTGGTCTTTTCCTTGATAGATTTGGGCCAAAATTTGTTTTGCCTGCTTGTATTGTTTTAACATTTACCGGAACATTACCGCTTATATGTTTTGATGAGTGGTATTATTCAATACTTGGCAGAATAGTCGTTGGAATTGGGTCGTCCGCTTCAGCAATTGGGCTTTTTAAAGTTGCAAGCATGTATTTTGCGCAAGAAAAATCAGCAAGAATGGCTAGTTTATCCATAATTATAGGAACTTTGGGGGGGATATGTGGCGGATTACCGTTAGACTTCTTACTCAATAAATTTGGCTGGAACTATGTTATCTATACCTTCTCAGCATTCGGGTGTTTACTTGCTCTGTTACTGTTCTTAGTAACGCCTGAAAGCAATGCTCAACAGGAAAAAGTTAGCATTAGAGACTTGAAAAACATACTTTTCAACAAGCATATTATTCTAATTAGCTTTTTTGGTGGACTCATGGTCGGTCCAATGCAAGGTTTTGCTGATGGTTGGGCGAAAGCATTCTTTTTTGAAGTATATGAAATGAATGAAGGCTTGGCATCTTCTCTCTCTTCCGTAATATTGATAGGAATGTTAACAGGATCATTCTCTTTGGCTTATTTATTGGAAAAGTATAAAAATAAGCATTATGAAGTAATAATTTCATGCTCATTTGCAATGATCGCCGGTTTTCTATTACTTTTTACTCAGATTGTTGGCTTGTATGTTGTATTACCTACGCTTTTTATTATCGGCTTTGCATCTGGATATCAAGTAGTTACAATTTATAAAGCACTAAGTTATGTAAATAATAACTTAGTAGGCTTAGCTACAGCTGTGTCAAACATGATAGTCATGGGTTTTGGCTATTTTTTTCACACTGGAATCGCAAAAATAATAAATTTGTGTTGGGATAGAACAGTAATACAAGGAAATCCTTTGTATAGTGCTGAATTGCTGATAAAAGCAACATCTATTATTCCTGTATGTTTGCTAATAGCTGTTTTTGGGCTCTTATGGTTAAAAAAGCAGGATAAGTAGTCTTAAAATTGCTTGTGCATCTTAAAATTAAAGCGAGGTTTGATCTATGATGAGTGTTTTAAAAAAAATCTGTGGCTCTAAAAATAGTTTAAAGTCTTTTGATAACGAGGTTTATCAGTTTATAGAAAAAGAGTTACAACGTCAAAAGTCACAATTGCAATTAATTGCATCAGAGAATTTTGCAAGTAAAGCAGTAATGGAAGCACAAGGCTCTTTTCTGACTAATAAATATGCAGAAGGCTATCCAGGCAAAAGGTATTACTGTGGTTGTGAGCATGTGGACAAAGTTGAAAGTCTAGCTATAGAAAGACTTTGTAAGCTGTTCGGTGTTAAATTTGCAAACGTTCAACCTCACTCTGGTTCTCAGGCAAATCAGGCGGTATTTGCTTCACTGCTTACTCCAGGCGATACAATACTTGGATTATCACTGAGTTGCGGTGGACATCTAACTCATGGTGCGGCACCAAGCTTTTCTGGTAAATGGTTTAAGTCAATTCAGTATACAGTTAACAAAGACACTTATCTGCTCAATATGGATGAGATAGAAAAGCTGGCGCTGGAGCATAAACCAAAATTGATCATAGCTGGTGCTTCTGCTTATCCGAGAAAAATGGACTTCAAACGCTTTCGCGAAATTGCAGATAAAGTTGGTGCTTATTTGCTTGCAGACATTGCTCACTATGCAGGGCTTATTGCAGCGGGCGAATATCCATCTCCTGCTGAATATGCACATGTTATGACTTCCACGACTCACAAAACTTTGCGTGGTCCTCGTGGTGGAATAGTGATGACCAATGATGAAATATTACACAAAAAAATTCAATCTGCAGTTTTTCCAGGATTGCAGGGCGGGCCACTTATGCATGTAATAGCTGCAAAAGCTGTTGCATTTAAAGAAGCATTAGCGCCAGAGTTTAAGACTTATAGCAAGAAAATCGTGGAAAATGCGAAAGTACTAGCTCAAGAATTGCAAAAGCATGGACTCGACATTATAACCGGTGGCACTGACTCTCATATAGTGCTAGTTGACTTAAGATCGCAGAAATTAACTGGAAAAGACGTTGTAGATAGCCTTGAGAGGGCTGGCATTACCTGCAATAAAAACTCTGTACCATTTGATACAGAAAAGCCAACCATCACTTCAGGGCTCCGTTTTGGCACCGCTGCTGAGACAACACGCGGACTTGAGGCAGAAAATTTTAAAGAGATAGCCAGCCTAGTAAATGAAGTGGTTCAGGGATTAATCAGCGGAAATAGCTCAAGTGTCGAAAAAGCAGTAAAAACTAAAGTTGAAAAGATTTGTAGTAATTTTCCTATTTATTAATTTATGTGGTGTCATCCAAGTAGCTGGTAGAAACGAAAAAACTTACTTGACAAACTCCGCCAGCCCCCTTATTATGACGATAAGGGTATTTATGACTCAAAACTTGTTTTTGACCTGCAGGCTCAATGACAAAATTCAGTAAAAAACTCAGGGTATTTTTTGGCGGATTACATAAAATTATAGCGGCTGCATGTCTTTTAAATTTTTTCTA
Source organism: Wolbachia endosymbiont (group A) of Sympetrum striolatum (assembly GCF_947250715.1). Taxonomy (NCBI): domain Bacteria; kingdom Pseudomonadati; phylum Pseudomonadota; class Alphaproteobacteria; order Rickettsiales; family Anaplasmataceae; genus Wolbachia; species Wolbachia endosymbiont (group A) of Sympetrum striolatum. The sequence continues at coordinate 950,366 of NZ_OX366342.1, read as the reverse complement.
CATTCAGCCAAACCGCGCTTATTTTAAGCGTTAGCACATTATTACAGCGCCACTTACAGTAATATAGAGTCAAAACTCGCACCACGGGAGTTCTTTGCCTTTTTTTTCATTTGGTAAATTTCTTAATGTTTATAGCTAAAAGAGCCCAAGAGAGGTGTCATCCCGCTGCTTGTTAGCGGGATCTATGTTAAGAGATACCGCGAATGAATCGCGGTATGACGTAGGACTGCTGTCATCCCAGTGCCCAGACACTGGGATCCAGTTTTCCATATAATCTCATCGAAAATGTTGTAACCACTTTCTATGCTAGTTTGCTTGCTTACAAGCAAACTTTTCTGGATCCCAGTGTCGGGGCACTGGGATGACACCATTCTTTTTCCTGGATCCAAGTAGTCTGGGCACTGGGATGACAAAAAAAGGGGCTACTTGGACGACACCCTGACAATCGTCATCCCGCTGCTTGTTAGCGGGATCTATGTGAGATACCGCGGCGGTATGACGGTTAATTATTCCGCGCGGGATGACAAGAAAGGAGCAGCAGGATGACACCTCACCATGTCATTCCAGCGCGTGGCACACATCTGTACGAACATTGTTATAATAAGAGTTCATGAAAGATGTCATCTGGAATCTTGTTCCAATGTTAAACAACACAAAGTTGAAAAAGTAGAGCAAGAATTACTTACAATTCAATAATTCTCCAAAATCAATTATGTTTGAAAAGTAATCACTATCTATAACGTCATCACTCACACCGTTAACGTGAATAAGGACTGGACGACATGAAAAGCCTTTTGGACGCTTTAGTGTATCTATTTTCTTTTGTACTTCTTGTATTATTGAATGACCGATTTTATTTTTTGAAAATTTGATTTCGCAAATGTAGAGAGTGTTAAACCTTGTTTGAATCATGTAATCAATTTGACAACCAGCACCTGTCTTCCTCTGAAAAAATGGATTTTCGCTTACTATTCCATCAATTCTCAAGATATTATGTATGCTCTTTCTATTGTTAAGCACCAAATTTTCAAACTGAAGTCCAATAATTGTATGCCACTCTGGTAGAGATGTAAGTAACCCTATAGAGTAGGTGTCGCGATTAATTTTTCCTAGATTTTTTTCAATATATTTTAGATAAAACCTTAAATAATTATCTTGAAGTCTGTACTTCCTGAGTCGTGAATCAGTACCCGTTTTTATATCCCAAGTGTGATCCTTTGCAATAAAACCGGCAAGCTCGAGCTCATATAGATACTCAGAAATGCGTCCGTGTCTTGCAATGTTTAAAGCAGTACAAATTTCTTCCTGTTCTTTAGCTCCAGTAGAAAGAGCTCTCACTACTTGCTTATAAAAAGCTGTTTTTCGCATGAATAGATCTGAAAATATTTGGTCAAACTCCTCAACTAAAAACCCACCTTTTGTAAAACAAAGCTTTTTAATATTTTCTTCAGTACCATGTTTAAAATTTACCTCTTCTAAATATTTTGGAATTCCACCGGTTACTGCAAGCACCTTAAACTTTTCGTATGCTGAAATATTTTTTGGCCAAAATTCATTGCAATCAGAAAGTGATAACTCCCCGAGTGTTAAAGTCAACGATATTCTTCCTACAAAACCAGTACTACTAAGTATATTTTTTTCAATCCAGGATGAAGCTGATCCACAGACAACAAAAATTAGCTTGTTATTATTTTTTAGCTGTGTATCCCAAAAATTCTTTATTTTGCCTAAAAAAGTTGGATCTTTTGAGCCCATCCAAGAAATTTCATCAAGGAGCAATAATATTTTGCCAGATAGTAAACGTTCACCAACTGCCCATAGTAAGTCACTCCAGTCGTCATATCTAGCAAAAGATGTATTAAATTGTCTAGCAACTTGTCTAGAAAATTCATTAAGTTGGTGGGATGTTGTAGTATGCTTTTCTGGTGGCAAACCTGCAAATGAGTAATGTTGTTCGAAATGTTTACCAAACTCTTGAATTAAACGACTTTTTCCTATACGACGCCTTCCTTTGACTACTACAAAAGATGCAGTGTTTTTTTCCGTAAGCTCCAGCAGTTGCTTCAACTCGGTTTGCCTACCAATAAATGATGGAGACATAAAATACAAAATATAAATCTTTGTCTCCATTATACACAATGAAATTGGAGACGTAAATAAGTAAATTTCGATCTTTGTCTCTATAGTGCTATAGCTAAACTGACTTACGACAATTTGAAAAACCGTCATTCCGCTACGTGTTAGCGGAATCTATGCTGGGATACCGCGAATGAATCGCGGTATGACGGTTCGCGGCGGTATGACGGTTCGCGGTGGTATAGTAACTCGTCATTCCGCTACGTGTTAGCGCCGCGGCGGTATAGCTATAAATTGTTGATATCTTTTTTATATCACATTTTTAACTTACAATAGTTAGCCAGCGTTTCTTACATTAACCAAATCTTTCGAATTCTGCACTCACCACTACCTATAACTCACTTTCACGCAATATTGATCGTTCTTAAAAAGCAATCTAACATTTTTTATTCCTTGATTGCGAAGCTTTGATGCAGCTGATTTAGCAGCCTGAGCACTTTTAAAAAATGCAACATATCCCTTACTTTCTGCACTGTCTTGTTTCGGGTGACGTTTCTGCATTTCTTTTTCATATTGCTTTCTGTAATGAGGAGTATTTTGTATCAATTGTTCTGACATCTTTCTTAGGTATTGGACTTTTACCTTTGCAAGCCCTACTTTATGAAATCCTAAGACTTGAGCTGCTTTTTCTGATAAGTCTATTATTCTGCCTTCAATAAAAGGCCCTCTATCGTTAATCCTTACAACAAGCTTTCTTCCATTTTCTAAATTAGTGACAAGAGCAAAGCAGGGTAGGGGCAAAGTCTTATGCGCTGCAGAGATCAAGTGACGGTTAAACACTTCACCATTTGCTGTAAGCGTGCCATGATCTTCTATTCCATACCACGACGCTATCCCTATCTCTTCATAGTGTTTACAGTTTTTTGGATAATAAGTTATACCATTTATTGTGTAGCTGCAGCCAATTTTATAATGACCTGCAGTGCAATTAAACCTGTTGCTAAAACTGCAACTACTTATCAAAACAAATATTAGACATAGGAAGGCTAGGTTTTTTATCATTGTATTCGGTAAGAGGGTTCGATACTATGAGGATTTTAAATTATACTATAATAAATTTAGTAATGAGTAAACATCTACTGCTAAATATTAACAAAACTCAAAAAAGAATAATACATATAATTGGTATAGGTGGAATCGGAATGAGTGCCATTGCTGAAATTCTTCACAATTCCAATTACAAAGTTCAAGGCAGTGATGCACAATCAAACAACAATGTAGATAGATTACAAAGGCTGGGCATAGAGGTTTTTATTGGTCACAATGCTAATAATATAAGCCAAGCTCAAATAGTTGTACATTCTTCTGCGATAGAATCTGATAATGTGGAGTTAGTAACAGCGAGAAATAACAATAAAACCATTTTGCATAGATCAGACATACTTGCTGAAATTATGAAAGATAAATATGTGATAGCAGTTTCAGGTTCAAGTGGAAAGACGACAACAACGGCTATGATTGCTTCTATTTTTGATCATTCTGGCATTGATGCGACTGTAATTGTAGGAGGAATACTAAATTCGTATCAGAGTAATTCAAGACTTGGAAAGAGTGACATTTTTTTAATCGAAGCTGATGAGTCTGATGGAACCATGCTAAAAATTCCTGCAAATATTGCTGTCATAACGAGTATTAACGACGATCATATGGATCATTATGGTACATTCGACGATATTAAAAATGCGTTTTCTCAGTTTATAAGCAAAGCAGGTTTTGCAGTTTTGCCTGATTCTGTAGGCATTAATTATGATGCGAGTAATTCTATAACGTTTGGGTTTGAGAATGGTAGCATAAGAGCCAGCAACATTAAACAGCATGCTAACAGCATAGAATTTGACGTGTTGAACAACTGGATTCCAGCATCAGCTACTTGCATGACAAAAAAGCAGGTGTCATCCCATCACCTTCTGTCATCCCATCACCCTCTGTCATCCCAGTGCGTGACACTGGGATCCAGCCCTTTAAAAAACATAGTACTATCAAACGCAATAGGTATTCACAAAATGAGTAACGCCTTGGCTGCAATATCAGTTGCGATAAAGCTCGGGATTAGCAATGCAGAGATTAAAAAAGGCCTTTTGGAATTTCAAGGAGTAGCAAGAAGATTCTCTTTGATTGCCAATATTAAAGGTGTTAAGTTAATTGAGGATTATGCCCATCATCCAAATGAAATATATGCAACTTTAACGGCTGCACGTTCGATTACTAAAGGAAAAGTAATAGGAATTATCGAACCACTTCGTTTTGCTCGCGTTCGTAATTTTTTTGGTGAATTCATAAGGATCTTTATGATGTTTAACTATGTAATCCTTACTCCTATTCATCCCCCAGAAGACAAGCCTATTCCTGGTTGTGGGATTGATGATATACAAAAAGCTTTAATCAGTAATGGGTTTAATGATGTAAAGATTATGAATGATGCTCTACTCATTTCACATTTTATTAGTGATTCGACAAGTCCAGGTGATATAGTATTATTTATTGGTGCTGGTAGTAATATAGCTAAATTGGCAAAGGAAACTGCAGCACTTATTGCGGAAGTTAAGGTTTAATGCGATGAATAAGATAATCAACAACGTATTTGCAAGAGAAATTTTAGATAGCAGGGGTTACCCCACTGTTGAGGTGGAAATTGAACTCTGTGATGGAGCAATAGGTAGGGCCTCTGTACCTTCTGGAGCTTCAACTGGTAAATTAGAAGCCTTGGAACTCAGAGACCAAGATGAGAAAAGGTATTGTGGTAAAGGAGTGCTGAAAGCTGTTCAAGCTGTAAATGGAGTGATAGCAAATGAAATCATTGGCATGGATGCAACAAACCAAAGTGCAATTGATAAAGCATTAATTGAACTAGATGGAACAAAAAATAAATCTAAACTTGGAGCAAATGCAACTTTGGGTGTGTCTCTTGCGGTTGCAAAAGCAGCAGCAAACAGTTTCAAAATACCGTTGTATAGATATTTGGGAGGAGAGCAGATGCCGGTTCCACTCATTAACATAATTAATGGTGGAGTACATGCAGACAATAAGCTCGATTTCCAAGAATTCATGATTCTTCCGGTCGGTGCTGAGACTTTCAGTGAAGCAATCAGAATATCTGCGGAGGTGTTCCACAACTTACGTAGCATTCTTAAGAAAAAGGGTTATAGCACAAACGTAGGAGATGAAGGCGGTTTTGCACCAAATATTGAAAGTACTGAAGAAGCACTTGACTTGATCATATACGCTATAGAATCAGCAGGTTATTCAGCGCAAAGTGATTTTGCACTAGGCCTTGATGTTGCTTCATCTACTTTTTATGAAGATGGAATTTACAAATTTGAAAATAAAGAGCTTACTTCAAAAGAATTGACTGAATATTATTGTAGTCTTGTGGAAAGATATCCAATAATTTCTATAGAAGATGCAATGAGTGAAGACGATTACGAAGGTTGGAAATTACTTACTGCAAAATTGGGGAGTAAAATTCAATTGGTTGGGGATGATTTATTTGTTACAAATTGTGAACTAATAGGCAAAGGAATAGAAGAAAAAATGGCAAATGCTGTACTGATCAAGCCAAATCAAATAGGGACGTTAACAGAAACTTTTGCTGCTATTGAAATGGCAAAATCAAACAACTACAAAGCTGTTATTTCTCACCGCTCAGGTGAAACAGAAGACACAACAATATCTCATATAGCAGTTGCATCAAATTGCGGGCAAATAAAAACCGGGTCGCTGTCGCGTTCTGATAGGCTCGCGAAGTATAACGAGCTAATGAGAATAGAAGGCACATTAGGAAAAGATGCTAAATATTATCATGGGTTAGCATGGGTTTTATAGACGAAGTAAAATTGTACTTAAAAGCCGGTGATGGTGGTGACGGTTGTGCAAGTTTTCGTCGAGAAAAGTTCGTTGAATTTGGTGGTCCAAATGGTGGTAATGGAGGAAAGGGTGGAAACATAGTTTTCATCAGCGACGCTAATCTCAACACTTTGCTTCATTTTCGTTATAGAAGACACATTAAAGCAGATAATGGGAAAAATGGTGCAGGCAGGGATAGATCTGGCACAGCAGGGAAAGACGTTATACTTCGAGTTCCAGTCGGTGCACAAATAATTGATGAAGAAAGTGAAGAGATAATAGTAGATCTTGACAAGCCTGGTATGGAATTTCAAGTAGCACAGGGTGGAAAAGGTGGACTTGGAAATACTAATTTTAAATCTTCTACTAATAAGGCACCAAGACATTTTACTTACGGTCAGCCTGGCGAAGAAAAACATGTATTATTAAAACTAAAAGTTTTATCAGATGTTGGAATTATTGGCATGCCAAACGCAGGTAAATCAAAATTTTTGACTCGCTGCTCAAATTCCGATACAAAAGTAGGCGATTATCCATTTACCACCGTAAGACCCCACTTAGGTGTGACAAAAGTGGATGATAGCGAAGTTGTAATAGCAGATATTCCTGGAATAATTACTGATGCTCACCTTGGAGTTGGGCTCGGGCATAAATTTTTAAAGCACATAGAAAGGTGTCAAATTTTACTTCATTTAATCGATGTAACTCACGATGACGTTGTTTCGGCTTATAGTTGTATCCATAATGAATTGGAACTTTACAATAGTGATCTTGTTGAAAAAGAAGAGATTGTAGTATTAAACAAATGCGACTTATTGAGGGAAGCAGAAATTCTGGAAAAGAAGAATCACCTAGCTAATTATCTCAATAAAGAAGTGCTGTGCTTATCAATTAATGGTGATTTACAGCCTATTTTAAGATTATTAAGTGAAAAATTGAAAAAGAGTAATTCTAAGGAAATCGATGTATATGATCCTTTTAAGATGTGAATTTCATTTAGATAATTGATGTTTTTCATTTATTTTATCATATAACTAGAATATATGTGTACGAACGTTTGTTTTTGAAGGTGATTTGCACAGTAAATGGTCAGCGCGTGACGCACTGCCCAGTTCATGTTAGCTATAAATATTTAAGAAATTCACCAAACGAAAAAAAAGGCAAAAGAAGCCCTAGTCATTGTCTATTTTCAGTATTGGCGTTTTTTTATGTTTTAAACGTCTAATAACCGCGACTCAGCTGCTTTTTAATGCAACTAACCTTAGTTTAAATGTTTAAGAAATTTACTAAGCAAAAAAAAAGGCAAAAGAAATCCCGTGTTAGCTAGTTGTCACTCTCTAATCCTGCAAATTGGCGTACTATACTGTCTTAAACGACTTATAAGCGCGTTTCAGCTTATATAGGTAAAAACCCAGAAATGTTGTGAAGACATAAGGTGCACATAGTGCAAAAAATTAAAAATAAGACGCCAACTACGTTGTTTTCTTGCTGTTTAATCTGCACAGATGAAGATAACTGAATACCTTCACTATCATGATAAGGGGGCTGGCGGAGTTTGTCAAGGAATTTTTGCATTTAATTCGTTTCTGCGAGCTACCTGGTTTTCCTACTGAAATTTTGAAAAATGTAATCTACTTCTATATTCAAATATATCAAGCAGTAATTCAAAATTAGCCATTGCGCCTTTTGCGTTATTATACGCGAGATTGAGCAGCTCTTTGTCCTGATATAAATCAGCAAATTTAAATTCCATACATCCTGATTGTTTTGTGCCTAAAATATCTCCACTGCCTCTTAGCATCATATCCCTTTCAGCAATGTAAAATCCGTCCTGTGACTCACACATGATCTTTAACTTTGAAGATGAGCTTTTACTTAAATTATCGTATAATAATACACAAAAAGATGGCTTGTTTCCTCGCCCTACTCTGCCTCTTAACTGATGTAATTGCGATAACCCAAATTGCTCTGCATTTTCTATAATCATAATGGTTGCATCTGGCACATCTATACCAACTTCTATCACAGTGGTTGCAACAAGCAAAGAAAATTCATTTCTTTTGAAGGAAAACATAACTTGATCTTTCTGCTCCTGAGTCAATTTTCCGTGTATTATCCCGACTCTATCAAAAAATGTTTTTTGTAATTCCTGAAAACGCATCTCTGCTGCAGCAATATTGGTCTCTTCGTTTTCTTCTATATATGGACAAATCCAATATGCTTTTTCGCCCCTGTTTATAGCACCTTTTAGCTTTTCAATAACATCTGGCACCCTACTAATGTTCATAGTTACAGTTTTTATTGGCAATCTGGATTTTGGTTTTTCTCTCAAAATTGAACATTCAACGTCACCATACATAGCTTGCTGCAAGGTTCTTGGAATGGGAGTTGCAGTAACGAAAAGTATATCGGCATTTTCTCCTTTTCCTACCAAGCGATTTCTCTGCATCACTCCAAATCGCTGTTGCTCGTCTATGACTGCAAGCCCTAAATTTTTAAATGTAACGTTAGCTTGAAATAACGCGTGGGTGCCAATCACTATATTTAAAACACCACTTGCAAGTTCGTTCATGATAATCTTTCTTTCCTTGCGCGAAGTTTTACCAGTAAGCAGCGCAACTTTTATATCGGTACAGGATAAAACTTCCTCAATCCAATTATAATGTTGCTCCGCCAAGATAGTAGTCGGTGCCATTAGAGCTACCTGCATGTTGTTTTCTACCACATTTAGCATCGCAAAAAGTGCAACTACGGTTTTGCCACTACCAACATCACCTTGCAGCAAGCTCATCATGCGATACTTGGATTTTTGCCTCTCTGAAATTTCATCTATTGCACGAATTTGATCGTTTGTTAATTGAAACGATAATTCATTTAAAACTTGCTCTTTATATTTATTCAATACTATAAATTCTCTTCCCCTTTTTTTTACATGATTTTCTCTTGCAAGTTTCAGTGCTAGCTGATACGCAAACAATTCATCATAAGCAAGCCTTTTTCTACAAACCTCGGCTTCCGCCAATGAGCTTGGTCTGTGCAACTTTATGATGCTTTCCCTCCAACTTAGCCATTTTTTTTGCTTGATTAATGTATCATCTATCCACTCTGGCAAATCAGGCAATTCTTTCAGGTTAGAGCTTATTATGTTCCCAATGCTCTTATTGGTAATGCCACGGCATAATTGGTAGACTGGCTCTATGCGAGCTATTTCTTTAAATTGGTTGATGTCAAGCGACACGTAATCTGGATGAGTAATCTGCCAATGCTCAGCAAATTTTTCGAGTTTGCCACTGATGATTACATAGGCTCCAACTGGAAATAGTTTATATAAATACTTAACTGAGTGATTAAAAAAGACTATGAATATATACTGACTCTCACTTTCAACGACTATTTTATATGGTCTACCTCTAAAAGTGGGCGACTGATGCTCATAAACTTTTGCCATGAAAGTTGTAAATTCTCCAACTTGAGTATCAAGTAGTGACTTACTTCTATCTATATAACCAAGCGGCCTATAAAACAGCAGGTCCACCACTTTGTTCCCACCACAGAGTTTAGGTAATATTGCGGAATGGAACTTAAGCATATTTTCCAGCTTGCCATTTAGAAAAGCCAGCACATCTAATTGCTCATTGAGATTCATACATGTGTAAAAACTGTTTATCAATAATAGAGCCTTTTTAAAATCTTGTCACCTTATGGTCAGGTATGCACTATAGCTAGCACAGCTCTCTCTCTCTAACATCATACCACCGCGGTGCTAACAAGCAGCGGGATGACGGTTGTCGGTAAGCCTAAGTTACCCCTAACTATATTTGCTATCATAGGGCTTATAGCAGGTATTTTATTGAATTATTAATAATTTGTGATATAATTAATTATGATGTTAATAGGTCTATGATAGAAATGAATAGTACCAATCCAGTAGTTACATTAAGGGCTCAAGCAGAAGAGTTTGATTTTGGCAAATTAAGAGCTGGTAAAGATAATGCTGAAGCAAACTCTGGTGAACAGATGTATAAAGACATCAATAGAATGGATTTTGTTATTAATGGTAAAAGTATAGACCAAACTTTAACTAGTGCGTTGATGGAAGGAGCTAAGCAACGTGAATTCGATAAAATTTGGAGCGAATATTGTGAAAATGACAATACTCCTGATCATAAAAAAACTGACCAGTATGAAAAGGAATTTGAGAGATTTTACAATTTAGGCAAGGAGTATGCTCACCTATTACCAAAGGAAGAAGCCAGAAATTATCGCCCGTTTGCAAAAGAAGTTTTTAAGGAAATGTTTAAATATGCTGAAGCAAAAGTTCCAAGTGATTCTATTCTAGAAGAGCTAATTACTAATTGTAATCAAGCAGGGTATGAAGGCACTTTATTCACTGATGTTCTCTTTCAAGCATTTCGCCAGTCCGAATTTACGCTACTAAGTCCTCAAAAAACAATAGTTATTGATTGCACTGATCCAAATCATGTAAAAGTCAAATCTGAGATGGCAGTGCCTACGGTAAAATCTGATAATCCAGAAGAAGAAGTTTGTCAGATAAATAGCTCATTAGAGTTTACACTTGCATTCCAAGATGAGAAAAATGATGTAACATATAAAGATGGTAAATTGTTACTTACTGCTCCTCGAGAACTGAAAAATTACAAAATTGATGGCAAAAATTTATTTGATATTATTAAAGAGTATTTCCAGAAATTTTGCGAGAAGTTAGGATTTAAGTTTGAAGCAGAGATAGAACATAGTTTAGGTAATCCACTAGAAGTAAACAGCCATCTGGAAAATATGGAACCGCCCATTCATAGCAATGAGCATGGAAATACACCTGGAAACTAACAATTAAAATATTTCAAGCGCTGTTAGCTCATTTGCACAATCAATTACTTCAGAACTTGGGAACTGGTTTTTAAACCAAGTGTACTGGCGTTTTGCGTAGTGTCTTGTGTTTGTTTGAGCAATCTGTATCGCTTCGTCTAAAGTAATCTCACCTTTCAAATACTTTACAATTTCTGGCACTCCATGTGCTTTCATAGCTGGCAAATATGGAGCTAAGTTCATACTAAGTAGCTTTTTTACTTCATCAATTGCTCCATTTTCGATCATTTTGATAAAACGAGAATTTATTTTTTGGTATACATCCTCACGTTTAGGCAAAATTGTATATATCTTAAAATTATCGAATAAAGGAGGCTGTCTATTTTCTTGCCATACAAAGATTGTCTTACCAGTTTCAGTGATAACTTCAAGTGCCCTTGAAAGGCGGTGCGAGTCATTCATGAATACTTTACCTTGAATCCTTGGATCTTTGCTTAGCACTAATTTGTAAAACTCCTCTTTACTTAAATTTTTCCTTAATTCGCTTACATTTTTCCTTACTTTCTGACTTATTTGTGGCATTGATGATAAGCCTTTGATTAAACTGCTGATGTAAAGCCCGCTTCCTCCAGTGATGATAGGTATTTGAGCATTTTCTAATGCGTGATTAACTTCTTTTTCTAAATCCTCTAACCATAGACCCACGGAATAATTTTCTTTTGCTGAAACATAACCATATAATTTATAAAATTCTTCTTGCTTTAGTGGTTGAGCAGTAATTATGGGAATTTCTTCATATACCTGCTTTGAATCACAATTTATTATGCTGATATTATTATATTTTTTTATCAGGTTATCACACAATTCTGATTTACCTGAAGCTGTAATTCCTGTAATAATTACTATATTATTTTTCATTTATATTAATTTAATTAACATATGATAGAGTGTAGTAAAAATTTGGGTCCTACAATCTAAAGTTTGGAGATTTTTATGGCAGAAAACAACGACAATAATTCATTTATTAAGCGTTTCACAAACAGGACTCCTGGCGGTACAGGGGAAGGTTTTTCCAGTAAGTATTCGTCTCAAAACACCAAAGAACGGGCATTAGGGGAAAAAGGGGGAATTTCTGAATTAGCAAACAAAAAAACCGAATCCAAGGAAGCTTTTTCTGAAAGTGGCGGCATAAAAAGTAAAAGCAGAACTGTCAATGAAAGATCTTTTGCTGATGCAACAAAAAGAAGTAGGTCAGATCTTATATATTTAGTCCGTGGTAAAGATCGTGGAAAATCAGCGTGGCATTATGTATTAGTTGATAAAGAGAAAAGAGAAATGTTTCTAGCAAAAAGCAGAACTGGCTCTATAGATGTTGCAGACTATGGAGAGATTTTGTATTCAGGATGGGGAGAGGATCCACCACAGGCAATAGTTGATAAAGTCAATGAAGAGTTTGGGTTGTAGCAAGTCTGCATAACAAATGGTAAGCTGCATTGCATTGCGTTCACAAAAACTAGCAGTTACTATATAAGATACAATGCAACAAAACTGATCTAGTTGTTATGAATAAGTTTTTAGCTATATGGTATCTAAAATAATAAATGCAATACAGAACAACTTGTTAGTGTGTTTTCCAACAGAAACAGTGTATGCTCTTGCTTGTAATGCATTAAATAATGAATCTATAGGAAAAATATATCAGATAAAGAAACGCTCTCAAAATAAACCACTGTCTATATTTGTTAGTGATATTTGCAGCTTGATGAGAATAGCAAAGCTAGAGAAAAAGTATATTGGTTTAGTAAATCACTTTTCTCCTGGACCGATTACCTATATTTTACCACTTAAAAACAATAATATATTGCCAAACGAATTCTTTAAAGATAGTATAGGCATCAGAATCCCTGAGCATCCTATTGCAATTTCAATACTAAACAAACTGAAAGTTCCAATAGTTGCAACTAGTATAAATATTTCAGGAGAAAAAAGTGTATGTAAGGCAGACGATATACCACAATCCATTAAGCAACATTTATCTGCAGTGATTGAAGATGATGAATTAGTTTCTGGTATAGAATCTACTATTATTGACTTAACCGAAGATAAGATTAAGGTTTTAAGGGAAGGTGCAATTTTATTACAAACAGTAACCAATGCATTTTCAAACTAAGATCTATAGGAGAAAGAATGAAAAAAGTAATAGGTCACAACCAGGCCAAAAAAAAATTAATGAACAACTTATCTGTTCAGTCTTGGCTGATCTGTGGTAAAAAAGGTATAGGAAAAGCAACACTTGCAAAATCCTTCTCCAATTGGTTACTCATAAAAAGCTATAATGAAGTAGCATTGGACTTACACATTGTTGAAGGTGATACTATCGGAATAGAAAAAGTCAGAGAAATGAAAAACTTTCTACACTTAAGTCCCATTCAATCAGAACACAAAATAGCTATAATAGATAGCTTAGAGGCAATGACTAATAACGCTAAAAACGCAATATTGAAAATATTAGAAGAGCCGCCAAAAAATTCTAAGATATTTATAATTAGCCATAAGCCATATGATATACAAACTACTATCCAGTGTAGGTGCTTTCAGCTAAATTTACTTCCATTAACTTATGACGAAACAAAGCAAGTTGCTTCATCTCAATGTAAATTTGATGATCAAACGTTTGACGAAATGATTACTTTATTTCCTGGAATGCCAGGAATGATAATAAATGCAATAAGTAGTGATGCTTATGAAGCATACAAATGCTTTTATAAATTTCTTCATGATTTAAAGAATCCCAATATGATTAATAAAGTAATTAATAGCGAAATCGAACTAGAACTAGCATCATATATAATTCAGGCCTTCATTTTAGAAAGCATAAAGAGAGAGGTAAATGGTGTTGAAATTTTACTAGGTCAGTGGAAAAAAATAGATGAACTTTTCGTTGTTGCTAAGCAACTTCACTTAGATAAAAAGCATGTTTTAGCTAATGTAGTTAATATCATGACATAAGTTTACAAAGTATAATACTTTTAACATAAATTCATGATAAAATTCTGTTAATTTAATACTCGAAGTATATAATTTGACTGATAATAAATTAACTGTATGGCAATCAATAGAAGTTTTGACGAAAGCCATACTAAACATGCAGAAAGAATTAAGTTCAATCAAGAATATAGCTTTAGACCAGGACGTCACCTTAGAAAAAGGAAAGGAGTTGTTAAGCGGCATTTATGAAGCAAATTTTAAGCTAAACAAGGCAATCAATATAGCTACTTTGCCAAAAATTGGCTATCATATGCTAAATGGTGAGCTTGTTGTACGTAATCATATCACGGAAGAGGAAGTAAAGATTCCTAGAGATTTTCATTACCTTAAAGTCGTTAAATCCGATCATGATGATTATAAATTAACGTTTTGTAATTTTTTAGGTAATGAGTTCTTTGAATATAAAAAGTATGATCCACAATATTCTGGCGTTTCAGATGAATATAAGTTTGTGGATTTTGGTAGTGTAAAAAAGACTCATAATCTAAAATTTAAGGAATACGTTGGTCATGCACCTAAGTTTTTTGCTGCAGAAGGGCATATTGAGCCTGGATCTCAAAACCATGCAATTGATCTATTTGAGCTAGTCAAAAGTGGTAAAGGTAGCAAAGTGGGAACCCTCGCTGATGAATTTGGTTATTTTGATGATCAAAATAAATTACATTATTATAATTATCACAAAAGTGCTGAAAGTAATATTTACAATCCTGAAAATTTCAGTGTAAAAATGATCAATGTAGATGTGAGCAAAATCGATAAATTCTACCTTATTGCGGAACAAGGTGATATAATCATTCATCCTATTTTGGAAAATTTAGACATATTTTAAAGTTTTTTAGAGTATCTAATCTTATTGTTATTATAATTGGGTTTGGTAGCATTGTGTTATGGAAGATAAATTGCTTGAATCAGTAAAAAACAAAAGTTATTTCAGTAAAGCAGTCGAATGGTACTGCCATAGGTATCTGTTTTGTGTAGCAGAAAGATCTTGGATGGCATTAATAGTATCGCTTCTCCTAGTATGCTTATGTTTATTAATATTAAACATATACCTGTTATTTCCTGTTAAAAAAGATTTAAATTTTGTGAAGTACATGAACCACACAGAAGATGAGTTCTCTGCAATGCATAAGCTTAGTTTCAGTAAAAAGGAAGATGAATACACTTCCACAGCGAGGTACTTAATAAGTAAATACATTGAAATATACGAGTCCATTAAGATCGTTGAACCGAAGTACCAAGAAAATTTTATAAGAAACAATTCTATACATAAAATCTATCAAGGCTTTCAGGAAAAAACGAACAATAAAGCTGTTAGTTCACCTTCATCCAAAAGAAAAACTGCCAACATAAATGTAATAACATTATCTATTGATCGATCGACCAAGGACTTAGTTACATTTGCTGGAAATGCTACTGTAGTTTTTACAACCGAGCAAAATAAGGAGGTGAAAGATCATACTGTGGAGATTAGCTTCACTTTGTCGAGTATAAAAGCAACTCTGGCTGGTATAATACCATTTAAATTTATTGTTAATGGTTATAAATACAGATTTTAAAATATTACTTGGTAGCTAAAAAAAATAACTAAAGTGCATGTAGCAGTAATAACTGGAGGTAAAACTAGAAGAATTGGCGTTTTTTTAATAAAGTAATTCTGAGAAGGTTTTAAGAAAAAGGCATTGTAAATTATCGGTAAAAAGTACAGAGCGTTAAGTATAGTACTAACAATTAACACTAGAGTTACAAACACAGAAAGTATTACATTGCCAGAGTTGAAAACAGCTTGAAAAATGAGAAATTTACCCCAAAAAGTCGGAGCAGGCGGCACCCCTATCATAGACAATGCACCTATAGCAAATGCTGTCATGTTAATTGGCATACTGCTTCCTATACCGTGAATCTTATCTATATATTTCTCACCTGTTTTCGTTATTATTGCTCCGGCAATGAAAAACAAAGTGATTTTTGCAAATGCGTGGCAAACTAATTGAAAAATTGCAACCCTCATGCTGAGCTCACTAAAAATTGAAGCAAATAATATAATATACGACAATTGAGAGATGGTAGAGTAAGCAAGCAATTTCTTTAATTCTTTTTGCTTTAATGCAATCAATGATGCAGTAATAATAGTAAATCCAGCAGCGTACGGAAGCCACCCTCCAGCAAACCAATTTTGCTGCACAAAACGTTGTATGTTATCGACGCCGAAAGTGTATAATATAACTTTTATGATGATGAAAACTCCGGATTTCACAACAGCAACAGCATGTAATAGTGCACTCACAGGAGTTGGTGCAACCATTGCTTTTGGTAACCAAAAATGCATTGGCATTAATGCAGCTTTTCCTATTCCATAAATCAGCATAGCAAAACACACTGCAATGAAAGTGATGAGTGAAGTATCAAATTTGAATATTCCACCACTTACAAAGTCTAAAGTATGAAATTCATTATATAAAAGGCCTATTGCAGGAAAAAATAATACTAAAGAAGAGAAAAATAGCACGCCAAAGTAATAGCGCCCTGCAATCATTGATTCATTTGTTGAGTTGTAAGTAACCAGAGGGTATGTACTAATAGTTAGAAGCTCATAAAAAACAAATGTAGTGAGCAAATCTCCAGAAAAAGCAATAAACATTGCACAGCTAATCGATATTGAAAAAAAGCATAGAAAACTTGAGTGATTGCCATCAGCATAGTTATTCTGCATATAACATATTGCATATATACTGGTTAGTATCCATAAAAACGATATTAATAAACTGAATATTACTCCGGTAGACTCTAGCTTTAAACTAATGTGCAAATTATTACCAAAATCCATGAGAATAAATTGAGAATGATCACCATATACCCAATATAAAGTGCACAGACACGTATACGTAAACAGAAGTACAGAAGAAATGACAGTAATACTATTGTTCACTCCGGGCCATTTACCAGTAAAAAAGATAACAAAAGCACTTAAAAGCGGAATCAACGCAGTAATTAATAAGTAATTCTCAGTAATTGAAAATGGTAAGGAAAGATACATTAAGATATAGTCCATTAAATTTTCTGTTTAGGTAAAGCTAGAATTATACTCAAATCATAGAAAAACCGCCATGTTTTTTTGGCAAACTAGTTGTTTGTGTATGCTATAGCTATACCGCCGCGGTATCTCTAGATCCCGCTAACACGTAGCGGGATGACGAATTTGTCGTTACGTCATCCCGCGATTCATTCGCGGTATCTCATCCGCTAACTAGTAGCGGGATATGAGGTTATCGTCATACCGCTGCGAACCGTCATACCGTGATTTATTCACGGTATCTCTTAGCATAGATCCCGCTAACACGTAGCGGGATGACAAGCTTATCGTCATGCCACCGCGAACCGTCATACCGCCGCGGCGCTAACTAGTAGCGGAATGACGGTTTTTCAAATTGTCGGTAAACCTAAGTCAGTTTAGCTATATAGATAGCATAAAGTCAACTGCATAAATTGAAACAATATCTGCTAGACGCAAATTATAACAAATGCAGTAGCGTAATCTCCATCGTCACTCAGAGAAAGATGAATCTTGTAGTCCTTTGAGATGAAATCCTTTCTGACAGCAATATATGGTTTTCCTCTTACATCGCTGTATATTTCTATATCTTTCATTATAATGCCCTGGCTAAATCCAGTACCTCGTGCTTTAACAAAAGCTTCTTTTGCTGCAAAGCGTTTGGCAAAATACCTTGCTCGCATTTCTTGACTATTATACTTTCTACTTAGCTCTATTTCTTTTTCAGTGTAGATTCTATTGAGAAATTTTTCCCCGTATTTTTGTAATATTCTCAATACTCTTGGTATATATACTATGTCAGTGCCGATACCGCGTATCATTTTGTGCTAAAGCGATTTATTGCTTCCTCAATCTGCATTTCTTTTACCTCTCCAGTTGCTCTATTTTTTACTTCAACTATATTTTCATCTATTGCCTTTTTTCCAACAATTATTTGCCACGGCAAGCCTATCAGATCCATTCTAGAAAATTTTACTCCTATACTTCTTTCCGTATCATCGTAAAGCACTTCATCACTTTTCAAAGCTTTGTATATTTTATCTGCAGCCTCCGTTACTTTCGTTTGTAAATTGATTAAACCAATTCTGAAAGGAGCTACCGCTTCTGGCCAGATAATTCCCTTATCATCATGAAAAGCTTCTATTATTGCACCGACAAGCCTTGAAACCCCAATGCCATACGAACCCATATGCATGTTGACATTTTTTCCATCTTGAGAAGTAACACTTGCCTTCATAGGCTTTGAGTATTTGTCGCCAAAATAAAAAATATGCCCTATTTCAATACCTTTACTAACATTTAACTGCTCTTGCGGCACAAGGCAAGTTTTAG
Organism: Wolbachia endosymbiont (group A) of Sympetrum striolatum; assembly: GCF_947250715.1. Classification (NCBI taxonomy): domain Bacteria; kingdom Pseudomonadati; phylum Pseudomonadota; class Alphaproteobacteria; order Rickettsiales; family Anaplasmataceae; genus Wolbachia; species Wolbachia endosymbiont (group A) of Sympetrum striolatum. The sequence continues at coordinate 932,128 of NZ_OX366342.1, read as the reverse complement.
GGTCGTGCATATCATCTGCAACTGCATATATATTCTTCAAACTTTCAACATCTTCACTTTCCAGTAGTTCAGAAAATTTATTGTCATAATATAAAGTGCTCTCACCAGTGTTTGCCAATATATGAAACTCGTGGCTCAAATTTCCTCCAATTGGCCCAGTGTCCGCTCTCACTCCAATTGGAGTAAGTCCCATGCGTTTGAAGATTTTTATGTAAGTTTTGTACATCAAATTATATGAATTCAGTGCACCTTCGTAATCTACATCAAAACTGTATGCATCCTTCATCAGAAATTCCCTACCCCTCATAACACCATAACGTGGTCTTACCTCATCACGGAATTTCCACTGGATATGATACAAACAAAGTGGCAAATCTTTGTAACTTTTTACCACATCTCTAATTAGATCAGTTGCTACCTCCTCATGCGTTGGACCGAAAAGCATATCTTCCTCATGCCTATCCCTTATACGTAGCATTTCCTTACCGTAATCATCGTAACGTCCCGATTCTCGCCAAAGATTTGCTGGTTGCACACAAGGCATTAATGCTTCAATTGCACCAGATTTATCCATTTCATCTCTGATAATATCTTCAATATTCTTAAGCACGCGCAGACCAAGCGGCAACCACGTATAGATGCCAGATGCTATCTGCTTTATTAAACCTGCACGTAAAGAATATTGATGGGAGATAATTTTAGCATGGGTAGGCTTTTCCTTTAGAGTTGGTAGGTAATATTTGGATAAACGCATATAATAGACCTGATTGTATTAAGTAATCTTAATACAATCAGACCTGTAGGTAAACTTATTTTGAAAAAGAAGGGAAGTGTGTGGTACTTCCCTTGATAATTTTATAGCTACCGTGGTCTTGGTACAACATTTTCATCCCGCTAACAAGTAGCGGGATGACGATTGTCAGGGTGTCATCCCAGTGCCCAGACACCTTAGACGGGAGTGTTAAATAAACTGTGTCAAACCGCATTTTTAGTTCAACTCAATTTTCAATCTGCCAGGAAAGAAAACATCAAGTTGAGAGATAGTTAATGCCCAATCATGTACAGGCATCGTCCACTTTTCCTCTGCCTTCTTTATAGCACAATATACCTGCTTATACAAGGCATTTATGCTGGTAAATGAGCCTTTGGTCTTAGTGAATTTCCTAATTTGCCTATGTAGCCCCTCTATGGGATTGGTGGTGTAGATTATCCTCCTAACTGGACCAGAATACTTAAAATAACCAGACAAGTTTTCCCAATTATTCTGCCAAGATTTTATAACCATAGGGTACTTTGTGCCCCATTTTTCATCCAATTCCAACAGATAATTCTCGGCAATTTCCTTGCTTGAAGCTTGATATACCTTCTTTAAATCGCTCAAAAAACTCTTCGCATCTTTACTGGCCACATACTTCAGTGAGTTGCGTATCTGATGCACTATACACATCTGCACTTCCGCATTAGGAAAGACACTGTTTATAGCTGCAGGAAAGCTTTTCAGCCCATCAACGCAGGCAATAAGGATATCTTCTACTCCTCTTTCTTTGAGGTCATTTAGCACTCCCAACCAGAAGTTAGCTCCTTCACTTTCAGCCAAATAAAAACCTAATACTTCTTTTTTGCCATTTTGATCTATGCCTAATATGTTATACATGCATTTACTTACGCAATGCCCGTCCTCTTTGACTTTAAAAAACCATGAAAACTATCGGATATACAGACTGCAGCGGGCGACTACGCCATTCGTTGATTACTGGTAGCAATTTGTCAGTAATACTTGATATCTCTGCCGCCGATATTTTGTGATCATAAATTTCCTCAACATGTGACACTATATCTCTATAGCCCATACCACTGGCAAATGTGCTCAAAATCTTCGTTTCAAGCTCTGGATGTAAGTTTGTTTGCCTTTTTTTGACTATTTGTGGTTCGAAACTTCCTTCCCTATCTATTGGCGTCAAAAGCTCAAATGACCCTGCGCTTGTACGTAAAGTCTTTGCATTCCTCCCATTTCTTCGATTATTCTCTTCGCTTTTAGCCGACAAGTGGTTTTCTATTTCACCTTCCAGGCTTACCTCCAGCAACTTTTTTATAAACGGTGTTAATGCTCCATCTCTTCCTGTCAACGGTCTTCCTTCTCGTATAGACGACAGGATATTTGTTTCTAATTCTTTATAATCTACCAAACCGGTAGTTCTGTTTACTACTTTCTGACTCATTGTCAAACCTCCATTTTTTTATATCAATTTATTACTTTTTTTTCGGTTTGACACAGTTTATTTAACACTCCCCCTTAGACAATCTGCCAACTTCTGATTTTGTCCATTCTGGGCGGGATTGTTGAGTTCTCTGATCTTAAATACTACATTTACTTCATCAAGATCAATGTTGACTTCTTTTACTAATGTCCTAATAAGACTACGTTTAGCTTGCCAATCTAGTTGTTCCAATTCCGATTTAACACTAGAATAAAAGCCCTTTATGCTATTTGTAATAAGATTCATTTTCTCCTGTAGTCCCTTTTGATCAATCACCTTTTTCTTCTCTCCTTCAATCTCTTTTAAACGTTCCTTCATTTTTTTCATTGCCTGCTTAAAGTCTTCCTTACTTATATATTTTTCCTCACTTGTATTCTCTTGAATATAATAATCATTTATAAGTTCTTTAATATTTTGTTTTAATTGACTCTCACGTCTTGCAAACCTTTCATCTAATAATTCATTCTTATGTTCTGAAATTCTACATTGGTACTCCTTTACCATCCTATCTGGATTTTTTAATACACTTTTTACTTCTTCCCACATACCTGTTTCTAACACTTCTCCACGAATAGATCCGTTAGTGCATACCTTATTACCGTAAAAATTTCTTGTACCCAGGCAAGTGTAATAAGTATACACAATCTTTTTTTCTTTGCTGTAATTTCGCCTTCCGCAGTAAGCACGTCCACAACACTTACACACAACTAGCTTTTGCAACAGATATGTCTCTTTTCTTTGCTGCACTCTTGCTCTCTGTTTATTCTCAATCAATTGTTCTTGTACTACATTAAACAAATCCTCGTCAACTATTTTCGGCACCGGTATATGAATCCAATTCTCCTCATCTGTACTGTAAATAGAGTGAGTTCGCCGGCTGTTGCTTTTTTTTGGTTTGACTTCTAGCATTACTGGGCCCGCCTTTGTTTTACCATATGCTGCTAGCCCCTTGTATGCTGGATTTTTTAACATCTTATGGATGGTGCTTGAATGCCACACCTCTTTTCCTGTTTGTGTTCTAACAGAAGCTTCTCTTAGTCTCTTTACCGCTTCTCTAATACTTATCCTTTCCTCTCCAATCCACATGAACACCTCTCTCACTACTTTTGCTTCCTCTTCATTAATTTCAAATTTGTTTTCTCCTCCTTTTACATGCTTTCTTATATATCGATAACCATAAGGTGCATTGCTTATTACACTCACACAACCTTCTCTTGCTGCATGCAGTTTTCCCCTCATGCTTCGTATCAAGATTTGTCTCAGTTCAAACCTTCCTACTGCTCCTTGCACATCTGTCATTAAATCGGACTCTGGTGTATCATCAACCTTATGATTTGAAAAGATTATTTCTACTCTTGCTCTCTTAAATTCATCTATTACATCTCTTTGATCTACAGGATCACGTGACAACCGATCTAGTGAATAGATATAAATCTTATTAATTTTTCCTTCTGCTACTTTATCACGTAATTTCTTTAAACCTTCACGCTCTAAATTTGACCCTCTACGGCCATCGTCAGTGAATACATATTCTTCCAATAACTCATGTCCATCTACAGCAATTCTACGCTTAAGCTCTGCAATTTGGCTCTCTATTGTATGATCCCGCACTTGTCGGTCTGATGAAACTCTTGCATACAAGGCCACCGCTATCATCTTTTTCTACCTCCTTTTCGTTGTTTCTTTTTACTGAATACTTTAGTAACTGCTCGTAAGCTTCTGATAAATGTTTATCTGCTAACTCATCAGGCTCATATCGACAGGTCACAGTTAACGTTCTCTTTCTCATAATTTCTCCTGTAAATGTTTTCATAGTTCAGGCACTCCCTTTTTCCATAAATCCATTACTCTTGCGAAAAAGACGCAACTGTTAACCTTTATTTCTCTCAGCTTTTATGCAAAATTTTAGAAACACATACGCTATCTTTCATCAATTGAGCACTCTCCCAAATCATCAAGCTTCTTTTTTCCCTCTAATGATAAAATTTCTCTTTTTCCATAATCACCTCTTTCTTAGCCACAGCCCTTCTAAATTTTCACAAGCTCTTCTTTTGCCACTATCACACCTGCTGCTGATACGACCCTTATTTTTCTATGAACTCTCTCTGCTTATTTGCGATTTTTACGTTCTCTAACACTTCTTTTATCTCTTTATTATTTCTCGCATAATCCATTGCCGTTTTGCCAAATTTATCCTTTTGCTCTACATTTGCTCCCGCTTTTACTAGCTCTTCTACTATTTTTACCTCACTTACCATGCATGCCAGGTGTAACGCGGCAAATTTGCTACTTCGTTCCACTGCGTTTACCTCTACTCCTGCCTTTATCAGCTCCTTTGTATTTTCTACACGTTGTCCCATTACTGCTAAGTGCAATGGTCTATATTGTCCCGCATCTGCCACATTTATATCTGCTCCTTTTTTGATTAATAACCTCACTTTTTTTGGATCTGGCATTCCCACCGCGTAATGCAATATCGTCCTTCCTTTTGTGTCTTTTTTATTAATATTTTCTATTGAGTTATCTAATACTTCTTTCCACGACTTATTAAACTCTTCTCTTTCTTTCTTACTAAATTTTACCATAATGTTCCTCAGCTATTAATGCAATTTAAAGTGCCTCCAATTTGGCTCACTTTAGCGCTTAGCAAATCTTGTTTATTTACTAGCTACTTTTTCACTTAGGGCTGTTTTGGCATAAAAAGCAAGTTTTTTTTACAAAATATACACATTTTTTTCGCATATTAGATTAAGATATAAATCTATATACTTAATCTGTTAAATAATAAGCGGTTCCTCTCCTGCTGTTGTCAGCTTTTTCTTTTAAATTTAGGCTTCCTATTTTTCCTATTATCTTGTAGCCAACCCTTTTACTCCCTTCTCTTACAGAAAGCTCTTTTTATAGCCCTTTTATCTTCTCATCCATATCTTCTAGCTCTTTTTCCACTTCCATCAGTGCCTTCTTGACCAATGGCGCTTCTTCTAACTTTTCCCTTATTTCTTCAAACCTTCTTTCTCCTTTTTCTTTTAAATCTAGGCTAAATATCGCATCTACTGTCCGCTCCGACAACTCCCTTAGTTTTTCTAGCAACTCTTCAGTTCTCGCATAATACATTGCTGTTTTGCCAAATTTATCCTTTTGCTCTACATTTGCTCCAGCTTTTACTAGCTCTTTTATTATCTCTTTTGTTTCTCCTGTCTTGCATGCTATATGTAGTGGTGTATATCCTTTTTGGTCTTTCGCATTTACTTCACCTCCCGCTTCTAATATTGCCCTCACGTTCACTATTTCCCTCATAAATACTGCTTCATGTAGGGGGGTCCTTCCTATGTAGTTCCCAGTATTAACATTCGACCCTGCTTTTATTAGCTCCCTTACTGTCTTTTCACAACTCATTAAGCTCGCACTATGTAATGCCGTATATCCTCCATCATCTATAGCATTTACATTTGCTCCTCCTTCTATCAGTGCTTTTACATTCTCTACCTTTCCATAGAATGCCGCTAGGTGCAATGGTGTCTCGCCTCTATTGTTTCTATCGTTTGTACCTGCACCTTTTTCTATTAATAACTTTATTACTTCTGGATTTGACACTTGTGCTGCTCGGTGCAATATTGTGCAACCTGCTGCGTCTTTTTCATTTATTCCACGAAATGAATTCTCCTTTAATTTTTCCAGTCTTTTATTTAAATTGAACATTTTAGTTACCCCACTATAAAAACATACATAAAGTCGCCAATTTGGCTCACTTCAGTGCAAGATCAATTTCTTATGTTTACCTACACCTACCTAATTTATAGCTGTTTTGGCATGGAAAAGCAACTTCTTTTTTTCAAAAAACACACATTTTTACCGAATGTTAATGTAGTATATGAAGATATAAATATATGTATTTAATTCATTAAGCATATAGGTTGTTTTTCTTCCCAGGACCTGTTCAAATGTCGATGTTCATGCCATGTTAGTACACCTGGGTAAAACACTAAAATGTAGTTTTCTAGCTCGTATGTTGCATTTTTTTGCTTTGAATCCAATTCGTTTTCAAAATGAATGTAGTGTTCTGCTACGCTAAATCTTATTATTTTGGGGGTAGAGAAATTCTTTACTTGATAGTGGTGAACGGCAAAAAATCTTTCTAAAATTGGCTTGTATTTTAAATTCCACAGTTGTTCAGATAGCTTATCACTTCCTAGTAAAAACCTTTTTCCCCTCTCTTCTATACTACTTACTGGAAAACATGCGTTTATTTCTCCTAAACTCCAACTGTCCGATAATACTATCTGCGCTTTAGCAAACTTAATCTCAGGTAATAAGCTCTGTGGTAGCGGATATAACGTTTTTAAATTATTCCACTGATGACTTCTTTCATAAATACCGTTATAATTCTTTGTGTGAGGCTCGGTTTCTCCAAGTATTGCTACATCTAGCCTATACAGATCATTACTTAATGCCTGCTCATAATGATCGCGTAGATAGTTTTCTATAATCCTAATAACTGGACCACTAGACCTGAAAAAATTTACTCTCCCAAATGATAACACTGGTCCATCTTTTTCTATTTTTACCCCCGAATAGTCAGAAAGAAGATCTCCAAATAAACTCTCATCCAATATAAATCTCTGCGCATTATAATAATCGTTAAAAATCCTCATTAGCCGTGATCTTGCTGGCAATGATAGTTTTGCTAATTCTACTACTGCATCAACGAAGAAGTCGTTCGGAACATCTTTTATCCCTATCTGTAATTCAAAAAAGTGTTCTCCGGGTGGCTCTTCAATAATTGTAATATCTTCTATATTTGCCCACTTCAGTGCTATTTTCAGCGATGCTGGTGTTCCTCTCAAACGCTGAAATTTTATTCCTTCTTTTATCGCCTTTCTTTTGTCTTTTACCCAGCGTAGAATTTCCCCCAATCCATATTCTTCAACCAACCACGGCAATATTTTTTCCCCTAGGCTAAATTTAAATCCTTTTACACAGCTTGGGTCTACTTTGTAATCGATTGCATCAATCAGCGCTTTTTCTTGCTTTGTTGCGTTTGGTGGTAATAGCATTAATTCAACTCAACATTTAAACTTCTTAAGGCAGCACACTCATTCCCCAGTACCACAACATCCTCTCTTGGCTCGATTAATTCTACGTTTTCTACCCCATCCACAAACAGGTTGGCTATAATCCATGATTTCGTTACTTTCCATCCTAATCTTTTCGTTGTTTCAAATTTTTCTATAAATTGCTTCTTCACCGTTTCAATAATATCTGGTCTTTTAATGCTAATTTTACTGTGGATATCTATTTCTATAATATTGCAACTTACCACTTCTATTGTATCTGTTAAAATCCTCACATCCTCCCTGTTTAGCTGATTTCTGACAATTTCTAGTAATTCTTCTTGGGGTATGCCAGTTGTGGATAATTCTGTTGATAAGATTGAAACTTGTACTTTTCCTGGTACAGGTGATTCTACTAATGCATCTTTTACTCTCGTATCTGCTGATAATGCATAATACCGATAATTTCCTCCTGTGCTTGAGCCAACTATTCTTGCCTTGATTCTTTTTCTAAATCGTTCATCCTTTTCCCCGTTCTCCCTTTCCACTCCGTAAAATTCAGCTAAATCATCAAGTTCTTCTCCCCTTGCAAACTTAAGTAAGTTGCCCCTTGCTGCTTCGTTTATTCTTTCTCTCAGCAAAAGTTCTCGCCATGCTGCTACCTCTAAAATCTTTATTGCTGGGTCACTTTCTACTAATGCTGTAAAACTTGAGTCTCGACGTATCAACTCCTCCTTCATACGTGAAAAGATTTCTTCGAAGTTCAGTGGCTCAATAATGTTAGGCTGCTCCATCTTTATACCACAACTCCATCAAAGCGAATCTTTTCCCCCATTGGTAAGTACAATCCTTCTAGGTCAAGCGTTACTTTTCCTTCTTTCACTTCTGTTATTTTTACTTTTTCTAACTTAAATCTCTTTTCCCATTTCTGCAATGCCTCAGCGGTTGCTGCGTAAATTTCTAACGTAAAATCACGATTTACTGGCTTATCTACTAATTCAAATAATCGAGAACCATACTCTCTTCTCATAATACGTGATCCAATAGGAGTGGTTAAAATATCAGTAATTGATTGTTTTAAATGCTCCAAACCTTCTAATGCCTTACCTGTTTCAGCACTCATTCCCTTCATATCTTTATCCAGAAAAAACGCTGCTACTTCCACTTACTACCTTAAAACCACATGAGGCTAAATCACCAACTCGTGCAATACCAATATCATTAACAAATACGCTGTTTGACCCTTGCGTTAGTTTCTCACCTAGAGTTAAGATATCTCCTTTTCGACAAACAGATCTACCGTTTACAAAAACGTCGTTACTACCACTCATACAAACATGAACCGGTATCCCCATGCAATGATCTCCTATACAAACTATAGCTCTTCTCATGTCAATTGAGATCAACTCTCCTTCCCTTAAGTTTTATTCCTTCTTTTGTCATCTCTATACTCGATTTTCCAACTTTTAGCGTTATTTTATCTACTACTTCAATCTCAAGATGATGATTCTCCTTATCGTACGATAATTTCGTTCCATCCTTAAACTCTAAAATATGCGCGTCTTTTCGGCATTCCGAGGGAAAATACTTCTGCTGATAAATTGCCGGTAACACCACCCCTAATGACAACTCTCCATATGGCGATAATACTATTACTTGCTCATCAATATTCGGCGCAAACCAACTTCTATCTTCTCCTGCTCTTGCCGTTATCCACGGAAGCCAATCAGTTATAAATTCTCCTATTTTTACCCGCACTCTTGCTTTTTCATAATCTACTTCTTTAACTAGACCTATACGAATAATGTTCGCTAGCCTTCTATTTAGCTCTGCAATCGCAAAATTATGATCCAACATGTACTTTACCCATCTCTATAATATGCGCCAGTTTCTGACCACACTGACTTCCCTACGTGCATCTCATGAGCCCATTCTACCAGCCACACTAAATATGCATCCAACTCTGGTTTAAAATTGTCTACTTCCGCTGATAAAAATTCTCCCGGCAAAACATTTTCCACGTTCCAAGTGTTTTTATTCACTACTCTTGCAACTTCTGCTGCTAATGACCTTACAACTACCGAGGAATCCTCGACTGTTCCATCAACTACAATTCTTGCTTCAAATCTTGCTCTCAGCGCAAGTTCCTCTGTCCCAGGGTCTTTCCCTGGTTCTAAACTTGCAAGCTCTACAAATACTGCTGGCGCTATTATTTTCCGACGTTCTGCTCTATACACTTCGCACGTTTGTATTGCTGGGATTTCTTCTTTTAGCGTTTTACAAATTGCTTCATGTAAACCTTTCCAAAATTCTTTCATTGCTTCTTTAAAAGAACATTCAACTCATGCTCAAAATATTCCTCAAACACTTTTCCTGTTTTATAATTAGCCATTTCTTTTATTATCTTTTGTACATTTTCTCCGATCGGTACGGTAACTTCATAAATTGGCAAGGCTGTCCTTCCTCTTCGTCTAAAAATACCTCTATGTCCGGTTGGCATCTTAGCAATAAATGCTCCTTCAAACATATGTTTTCCTGCTTTTGCTCCTTTTGCCATTTGTTTTATATCGCCAAGCTTTGAAGATTTTACTCCGTATAACCCTATCCTTACTAGAGCCCTCTGATAATTTCTTGTTGCTCTGATTGTCCATAATCTTTTTCTGATTAATTGCCGTTTTATTTGCGTATCTTTACTTAGTTCTTTCGTAGCTTGCTCTTTTGTCCACAATGCCGTTTTGTTTAATGCTCTTACTGTTGCTTTTGTTATCTTAGCTTGGCTAGCTTCAATACTTTGAATTATTTTCTCAATGCTGCCGATCACTTCAATCTCAACACACATTTACACCCCCGATGCTTGAATTTTCCAGATCATTCCAGAGTTATCTCTGAGTGGTGGTGTGTGTACTCTGTATCTACAACTACCTATAGAAAAAGTATCTCCCACCATTGGCTTTAATACATCAAACACACTTACTTCTAAAGTCAAAATTTCTCCTACAAATTGCCCTTCACCAATCCCGTATAATCTATCTGGCTGTTGCTTTAATATCTGCACCATGTATGACTTATCCTTTGATTCATACAACGCTTGCTGCCCTAGATGTGCAAAACAATCTTTCAATAATCTTTTTATTTTTTCTTGCATACTTTACCTTTATGCACTAATCTCTACATGCACGCTAAGAAGGGGCATACTGGTAGAGCACTTTCATGCCTCACCACTTTTGTAGTTGCTCTACCAGTATTGTTATGCTGCAACGACTTTGATTAATATTCCTGGGCGATGGCACATTGGTAAAGGATTTGACTGAGTATGTAAATCGGTCCCTCTATCAAATCTTCTTGGCTCTTGTTTTGCATATAACGGTTGCCCTAGTGTATTTACTGTTTCATTGAAGTCCGCTGGGGCAAAGTAAGTAGTAAATGTGCTTGCTGTTCCTAGTGGAAAACAGTGTCCCGTGTCTTTTTCTATAAATCTTCTCACATTTCCTTCAGGGTCAGTTGCTTGCCCTCTGTACTCCTCAAATGTTATTCCACAGAACGTAAATCCTGATCTCATGTCGTTCCGGAGTGCTGCTCCTTCTTGCCATCTCTCGTATGCTTCTTTTACCTTGGTATGAGAAGTTAAAGCGTCAAAAAACTCTGGGCTTACCAGCGCATGAATCCCGGTCATATATTCACCACTTAAGTTGTCCTCAACATGCCTCAATACTTCCAGACACTTACGCTTGACATCGGTGGTTGCTGTTCCCAGCGCAAAATTTACTACTTTTGGCGTAATTTCAAATTCGTTGTAAAGGTTTAATAACTCACTGCCATCAGCATCCAGAATAATCCCTTTTAACGCCCCCATCCGCAAATGTTCTAACGTTATCGCATGTTTGTTTCTCATCAACTCCAGGTGATCTGTTACTACACTCGCCAACGCTTTCAGTTCATTCTCTGACCCAAATGCTCTTATTCCTTGCACTTCCTCTGGTAACACTACATCATCATGGGGAATATGTGGTATCGTAAATGTTCTTATTTTTCGTTTTCCACGTTTTCCCACTGTTGCTGGTGCTCCCGGAACTTGCGTTGGTAATAAACTCAATACTCCGTTTTGCTCTTCTATCGTAATATGTCGAAATCTTACCGATCTACTTGGAAATAAATTTAAATTTTCGACGCGACCATAATTTATCGGCAATATGTTTATTGCTTTAGTTAATTCCGTCATACTAAATGCTGGATTTGTAAATGGATTTTGCATTCTTTCCCCCTTTCCCTTTAATGCTGTGTGTTTTAAGTTGTTTCTATGTAAGTTGCTGAGTCTGGTAGCTCGTTAAACTCCCTTGCGGATGATAACGCCTCGTGCTTCAAGTTGTTTTATTGCTGCAGCTTTTTGCTCTTCTGTTATATTTGCTGGCCACACCACTGCATGATCTGCTAACATTGCAATACGAGTAATGATTACTGCTTTGGTGGTTTCCGTTGCGTTTACATCACTTGTTATTACACCTATCGCTGTTTGTGTTCCATCCGTGGCCGTTGGATTTATTATCTTAATCATGTTATCTTTATCATAGCCAACAACTGTTCCAAGTTTGAGGTTTTGTCCTTTGGCTACGGTTATTTCCTCTCTTGTATAATCTCTATATACTTCATATTTCAGAAGGTCACCTTATATGTTAAAAACAAGTTCATAAATATTACAAAGTGGTAATATTAAGAACATGCAGAGAAGAGGAACCGTAGATCGCCTTGGTCATAAAGGACCGTAATTTAGCAAGGTTCTCTTCCCTGATTATTTACTGAAAAGTTCCGAACAACTGATTGAGCTTTTAGGCTCGTATATAAGGGTGGAAAATGCAGTATTACATGTTATTCTATGGAGGAATTATGAATTTATCAAATATCATTGCTAAATTATTTGTTTCAGTTATACTTGTCATATTTCCCCTTTTTTTCCTTTAGTTTTACCGCCGTGTTTATAGTTGTTATATGCGGCGGTTATAATTGTGGCGCGTTTTGAACACTTATTTACCGCGGCGTATGTTAGCATTATATACCGCGGTTAAGACCATCAAATGCCCCGACTTTTCGCTACCTGCATCATCAAGTCTTCTGGTGTATTTTGCGGTATTGTACTCAAAATCTCTGTCTTCTTCGTTCTCTCCGCCAGTATCGACATTAATATCTCTTGGGCTTGTTTTGCATTTACACCTTGCTCAATAAATTCTCCTATTTTCTCTGGCATCTTTGATAAATTACATAATCTTATCACCTCTAATACTTCCGTGCGGCAGCTCTCGTACCCTAAACATCTTCCTTGCTCAATATCAATATCTATTGCTTGTTCTTTTATCTCAGTTTTAGTCATATTTCTCCTATAATTATCTATAAATTCAGAAAACGTTGTGATTCCATCAGCAAGTCCAATCTCTATTGCTTTCTAACCAAAATATAGCCCTGCTTCCGTTGATCTGATCTTTTCCGTTGAAAGACCTCTATTTCTTGCTATAAGCTGCAAAAACATTTCATATAGACGATCTACTTCTTTTTGTAAGCTTTCCAAACTCTCAGATGTTATTGGCTCATGCGGATTTAAATCGTTTTTTCGACTTCCAGCAAAAACAGTTGTGTACTTAATACCTTGCTTTTCATCAAATCCACTTTGATCTATATGACTTGCTATTACTCCTATACTTCCAACTCCTGATGTTCTCGTTACCAATACTTTTTCAGCACTTGATGCAATTGCATACGCTGCGGAATACGCATCATCATTTGCTATCGCCACAATCCTCTTTTTTGTTCTTGCTTCGTAAATAAAGTCGGAAAGGTCAAATAAACCGTTTACTTCCCCTCCGGGGCTGTCTATGTCCAAAATTATTGTTTCTACTTCTTTATCTATTAAAGCTTCTTCTATCTCTTCACGTATCTTCTCATATGATGTCATCCCTAAAATATCGTCAAAAGCTTCTGAATTCTTCGTCAAGATTCCATGTATTGGTATTACTTTTATTCCCCTTTCACTATTTCTTGTTACATGTTTTATGTTTTTAAACGTAGGGTGTTTTCCAGCATGTAATGACAATAATTCAAAACTCCTTTGCTCTATCATCATCGGCTTATTCATCCAATTTATTTGTGTCGTCATATGTTTTTAAAATTTTTTATTTGTGTCTGGGGCAATAAAAACCCATTTGTCATAGAAATAGAATTTTATATCATTTCAGCATTAGAATTCACATCAGAATCAAAATTTAAGCCCAGTTCACTCGCACGTCTTTGATCTTCGGCAATTTCTTGGTCGACTTCTTCTACATCATAACCAAGTTCCGAAACCACCTCTGACCTACTCTTAAACCCATTCCTTACCGCTATTTGCTGTGCTTGCTGGTCTTTTAGCGGATCCACCCAATCAAATCCTTGTGCTATCCATTTTACTTCTTCTTTTCCCCCTTTTTTCGTCCATTCTTTGCCTATATCAAGTTCTCCTGAGAGTAGGGCTAATTCTAACCACCTATCCCATACCGGACGGCAAAATTGAAATACCATTATGTTATGCTGTAACATTCCGCACCTCCGGCGAAACTCTATTAACCCAGCTCGGATTGATGAATAATTGACACCACTTAGATCTCCTGTTAGCTGCTCGTAAGTTATTCCCATGCCTACTGCTATTGCTCTGAGCTGCTGTTTCATGAATGCTTCATAACTTCCTCCAACATCTGATGGTTCCGAGAACTTGATATCTTCCCCTGGATCTAAAAGTTGCATAGTCCCAGGTTCTAAACCTGATAGTGCTACTCCATGCTCATTTGCTTGCGCCTCACCTAAAATATTTGCCTCAGGATCGAGTCTGGTAATAAACCCTGCAAACATCGCTGCAGTCTTTTTTCTCACTAATTCCGCATCGTCATATTGATCAAGTTCATAGAGCTTTAACAGTACACTGGACAACCACGGTACTCCTCGAATCTGCCCAGGTCTTAGTGGCCTGTAGATATGTAAAACATCATTTGCTGGCACTCTCACCGATTCACCAAACGAGCCTTCACCTGGATGTTCTCGAAAAAGGTAATACGCTTCTCTTTGCCCAAGCCTATTGAACTCAATCCCGTTTCTAATTACATTACCGTTGGCAAGGGTTTGATTACTCTTATTGTCTAAATGCTCTGATTCCAGTACTTGTAATTGCAACGGCACACAAAGTCCATCTTCTCGTTTTCTTGTTCGGAGTCTTACAAAACATTCCCCTCCTTCTATCATACTTCTGCATACTAGAGCTTGTAACCCATAAAAATCACTCACTCCGCTACTGTCTGCTTCATCTGTCCATCTCAGCCATAACTCTTGAACTCTTTTGCGAAACTCTGCATCTTTGGCTTTTGACTGCGGTTTTATTCCTGTCCCAACAGAGTTACTTACTATCGTATCGATGATGTTTGCCGCATAGGAGTTCTTTCTTACCATGTCACGTGAACGACTACGCAGGTGTTCAAGGCTTTGAGACAGCAAATTGTTTATGCTTCCTGACTCTGGTTGAAAGTGCAATAATTTTCTGCCAGATCCAGCTCCATCCCATGCTGAACTTTTTGGTTTTGTTGGTTTCCGAAATAATTGTTTGAATGATTTCAATAACATCCTGATATCCAAAAATCTTTTAATTCTTCCAATGTTCCGTTGAATTTATTTCGATCGCATCGGCCGATTCCTTTTACTTCATGCGGTTTTTTTCCGCTTTTGCCGTCAGTGTATTGCCACAGAGCCCACTTCTTCCACCCCTTTGGTAACACAGGCTCCTCTCCCCATCTTGCAATCCACAATGGGCACTTCGTCAAAATTGGTGTGACAAAATCTTCTAAAAAATAGGTGCTTCCATAAATCAGTGGTAAACGACCTGTTACTTCGTGAACTCTATCAACAAAATCTTCTGCTTGCTTTGGCGTTATGTTTTTTCCGCTTTGGTTTTCTTCAATATCAAGCGCAAGCAATACTTGAGAATGATCTCCTACTGTTTCTAAAAAATGGTTAGCTTGATCTTTTCCGTTTTCTCCTACTCCAAAATGATATGAACCCCATAAAAGTCCCTCTTCTTCAGCAGCTTTTCTTCTTTCTACATACGTTGGATCAATATACTTCAGTCCTTGCGTTGCTTTATGAATGACGCCAGCTATACCATCTTCTTTTGCTAATTTGAAATCTACGTTCTTATCCCAATGCGAGAGGTCTACCACTGCATTTATAAACTTTCCTGATGCTATATTACCTGTGGCTATAATATACTTTAAATGCTCTAAAAAGTCCGGATACTCATTTTTTATCATATAACTTCTCATACCACTCCTTTACTAGTTGCAATAACAATCTTTCTCTTCGGCTTCACACCTGCAACTTTTAACTCTGCTTTGATTCGTTGCCTGAGCTCCAATAAATCCTTTATTTGAACTTCCCCGTACCTAACCACATGATCGCCGTACGCAATTGATACTACTCTCTCTCCGCTCTGTAGCTTCTTTATCGCTTCTTCTACTTGAGTTAAATATTCTTGGTTGTACATCAACTTTTCTCACTCAACCATTGACTCCTTCTCACTCTCTTTGACTTTTTAGCTTTTTCACCTGCTAAACTTTCCCATTTACTCTCTGACCAACGATCAATCCCCAGGGCAATAGACGCTGCTCTTGCGTAAATTCGGCAATCTAGTACTTCATTTCGATCTCTTATCTTTTGCCACTCTTGTTTGGTATACCCTTTTACTACCTTGGTAATTAGTTGCTCTGCGGTTAGCTGCTTAAAATATTCAGGTGGATACTCTGGAAAATGACAATACCCCGGCCCGTTTTTTAAAACATTAAGTAGCTGAAAAAGCTCTGACTTTAATATCGATACCCCAACTGGCCACAGCTTCATTCCTCTCTTTAGCTTTTGTCCGCTAACTTTTACATCAACTCTACTTGGGCTGCTAAGTGGCACTAGCGCTTTGTTTGCTCCTTTTACTGCCATTACTCTTCCAGACCCTTGGTGACCTCTTACCCAGTTGTATACCTCTTGTGTTGCATACCCAGCATCTACCGCCATCATGCTTATCATGTATTCAAGACCATTTTCACCGATAAAATGATGATTTAATAATTCCGAAAGTTTTCCCCATACTTCTTCACTTCCAGTATCACCTTCTAATACCTGGTAGTCTATTGACCAACTTTCTCGGTTTTTTCCCCATGCTACTACTTCTACTTCTAACCGATCTTTTTGTACATCAACCCCTGCCGTTAACACTATTTTTCCACCTTTTGGCACCGTACCTATCGGAAAATTTTCTCGACGCTCAAATAGTTGCTTCCAGTCTGGTACTTCTCCTTTATCTACCCAGGTTTCTCCGAGTGTTGTATTTATCCAAACTTTCAGTAATTGCTCATTTTCCTTTGCATGCAGATAATCTTCCACTGCTTGTTTCCAACTATACCAGCCTACTGGGCTATACAAGCTGAAAGGTGGAATCCTATTTTTGCCCCTTCTTTTGCCTCTTTTTTTCCTTCTTTCCCTGTAGCTCTCCATTTTCCACGGGCTAGCATCTCTGTTTTCTGATGATTTTTTATTTCTCCCCTACACTCTATGCAAACGTAGTGGGCTGTTGAGGGATCTTTATCTTTCCACTTTATCTGTGGCCATTTTAACACCTGATAGTAATTACAATGCGGACATGGGAGAAAGAAATATCGTTTGTCTGAACTCTCAAATTCCTTCTCTATTCTGCTGATTCCATGAACCGTTGGTGTTGAAACTAAGAATATTTTTCGCCGCGTAAATGTATTAGTTCGCGCGATACTGAGAAGAACTGGATCTCCTTCTCCTCCTGAATCTCCTGGATATGCATCTACCTCATCTAAAAAAAGATATTTTACCGGCATTGAACGCAGACCCACTGGACTATTGGCACCTGTTACTACTACCGTTCCTCCCGGAAACTCTTTGCTCTGCACAGTATTCCCTGAATCTCTCGACCTTGGATCTTTTATTTTACTCCTTAAACATGGGGTATCTTCAATGAGCGGCGCAAATCTTCCCTTTGACCAACGCGTGCCCATTTCTACTGTTGGCTGTACTACCAGCATTGGCCCTGGCGTCTGATCAATAATATAACCTATCCAGTTATTCCCTGCTTCTGTTCCTCCAATCTGCGCTCCTTTCATGAATACCACCTTTTCAGCCGGTGAAGACGAAGATAGTGAATCCATTATTTCTCTAAGGTACGGCGTTCTCTCTGTTCTCCATTTCCCTGGCTCTGATGATGCTATTGTTGAAAGTTGACGACTCCTATCTGCCCACTCTGATACTTTAAGTAGCGGATCTGGCTTTAACCCTGTATAAAAGCTACTGCTATAGATCATAATGTTATTTGCTGCAATTGTTGCACTTTTAAGGAGAAAAAGAGGTATTTTTTGTCTGCAGTAAGTATCTGCTGACGCTTTACTTAAAATCATTATTGCAACTAATATAGGCTCACTAAGGCGATAAGACGCTTTTTTAGTAATTTATATGTAGTCATTAAAATACACTTTGTGTTAGTTCTTCCAATGCAACTCTGATTTCCTCAGTCAGTGTCTCATGGATCTTCTCTGTGTCGTTCATCGATGCTAGTAATGCTGATACTCTGTCTGGGATATTGAGGAGATTGTTTCTCACTACTCTTGCCACGTTAAATGCTTCAGTCTTTACTTCCTCTACTGAGATAAGTTCACCAATTTCAGCAAAATACACTTTGTGTTAGTTCTTCCAATGCAACTCTGATTTCCTCAGTCAGTGTCTCATGGATCTTCTCTGTGTCGTTCATCGATGCTAGTAATGCTGATACTCTGTCTGGGATATTGAGGAGATTGTTTCTCACTACTCTTGCCACGTTAAATGCTTCAGTCTTTACTTCCTCTACTGAGATAAGTTCACCAATTTCAGCTTTTGCTTTTGCCTCCAGCAGTTTTCCCCGCTCCATCTCGTTTTTTATCCGGGTTTTAAGCAACATCGTGGAAAGTTCATTATTTCCTCTTTTTTCCCCTTCTTCTCCACCTTTTCTCCTCAGTGGTTGACTTGGATCTCTAATTGCTTCTATTGCTCTATTTGCTTGTTCTCGGTCAATCAAACCATCCTCCAGCTCAACTATTCCTTTCTTTACTAAGTAACAGACGTACTGCTTTGAAACTCCCAGTTCTCTTGCCCATTCCGTCTGCGTGATTTTTCCTCTTTCCACCTTTCTTTCCCCTCTTTTTTCCCTTATTTCGTCCCTTACTGTCTTGATTCTTGAATTTGTGCGAAAGTTTTACCAGAACCAAAAAGGGTGGAATCTCTTCCCGTATACACCTGCCAACGCTTTATCGTTACATCTACAAACGTAGGATCTAGCTCTATCGTCCTACAGATTCTTCCTGTCCTCTCACAGGCAATTAATGTACTCCCAGAACCACTAAATGGATCAAGAACTATGTCTCCTGGTCTACTGCTGTTTACTATCGCTCTCTCCATTAACTCCACTGGTTTCATCGTTGGGTGCAGCGAGTTGTACGTTGGCTTATCGTAAAACCATAGGTCACTTTGATTGCGTCCTCCATGCCACTCACGTTTATTGCCGTTTTTCCAACCGTAGAGTATTGCTTCGTATTGTCTTTGGTAATCAGATCTTCCTAGCGTAAAATGATTCTTTGCCCAAATGATGAATGTCGACCATCTTCCACCTGCTTCTTCAAATACTTTTTGCAAGGTCGCCAAAAGCTCAGATGATGATGCACAAATGTAAATTGCCCCTTTGGTGTATGCTAAAACGTGAGTACAAATGTCATACAGAAAAAGTTCGTATTTTTCACCTTGATCATCGTTTAATATCTTCTTGTCTTCTCTCTCTTGACTGTCACCATATGCTACGTTATACGGAGGGTCACACACCGTAATATCTGCCATTTTATCGTCTAATACCGCTTTAAACGATTCAACCAGACAACTATCACCACAGTAGATTCGATGACCACCTAAAATCCACAGATCCCCTGGTTTTGTTATTTCCACTTTTTTGTCATCACCAGCTAAATCAGAAAATTTTTCTCCCTTTTCCCCTTGTTCTTCCCTTCCATCAAGGTTATCAAGAAAGCGTTGGACTTTTTCTAGCTCAAATCCAGTCATTTTGAGGTCAAACTGCAAATCTTCTAACTCTTGAATTTCTACCTTTAAAAGATCATCGTCCCACTTTGCCCAGTTAGCTGATTGATTTGCCAGTAACCGAAAAGCTTTGGTTTGGGCATCACTTAAGTTATCACTGAGCACCACTGGAATACTTTCCATACCCAGTTTCCTTGCTGCTTTAAGCCTTAAATGACCATCAACTACAGTTCCATCGCTTTTTGCAACTATCGGAATACGAAAACCAAACTCCCGAATTGAAGCGCACATTCTGTTTACTACATCGTCATTCTTGCGAGGGTTGCGATCATATTCGACAAGATTTTCAATAGGATAGTAGTGTATTGCTAAGTTCATATTAGTGGAATAATTTATTAAATTACTAGTGGAGATTCTTAACAAAAAGTTAACAATTAAAATACGTCTGACGCTAGAGAGGGCCTGGGGTTTCGCGCCCAAATCAGCCTGGCTGGAGGAAAGGACCCACTTTCTATGGGATATTTAGCATATTAAAATCTTTACTAAAATCATTAACATAAAACATCAATGCCAAAGCATCCCCCTCATTATCATCTTGAGGAATAAACCCTTTTCCCTTTACAGCTTCAATAACTTCACCCTTACTTGCATTGCCTTTACCCGTGATAAAGCGTTTTATCGTCTTGACAGGTACACCTTGATAAGGTATATTGTTTTCCTCGCACCAAGCTGTTAAATGAGCTAGAAAGCCTCCGTAGCAATGTGCAGCGTCAGTACCTAAATGTCTTCTTACTTCTTCAAAATACACTGCTTCAATATCTGAAAATCTTTCTCTCATCTCATTGAGCCACCTACGAAAATTTAAGAAGTGCATGCCACCTCCGCTGAAACGGCTACCATGAAAGTTTTCACTACCACTTTGAATTACTCCATCTGTAAGAATAGCCCAGCCAGTTTGTTTGCCGAGGTCGAGTGTTAAAATAGACATCCTAAATTACAAAGACCCCATCTTGATAACGCAAAAAATGACTAAATCCTCCGAACTGTAGAACACGTTCATCACTTGCTTCTTCTGATCTAGATAAGTAAAATGCCCTATTATGCCACATATCTATATTTGTATCGTGTTTACACAGCAAAACAGCACAATTTAACGTTTTTGCTACAGCAACCCTGCATAAACTGCTTAAGGTGAGAGGAATTACTTTCATCTCCTCCAAATAAATCTAAAGCTGTATCTAACACCACAAGTTTTGATTGAAATAATTTAATATCTTCAAATAATTCATGAAAGAAAGGGCTATACCCTTATCATTAAAAGTCATTAAGAGATTATCTTCTCCATCTCTTGCCAGAATCTGTATTTGGCTTTCAAATAAAGTTTCTTCAACTTGGTAAAGACATACACTGACGACGTATTATATCTCGTTTACTGCTCTCACAAAATACACCATATGCTTTAACCTGTTTGACATCCATATTGAGCAATGAGTAGCAACCGATGTCATTAATTGTTGAGCAAGAAGTGATTTACCAACTTCACGTTCACCTTTAAGAAACGATACTTCTCCTAGGGAAAGCCAATCTTGTACTATAAACTCTTTTTCAGGAGGTGAACCAACCCACTTCGAAAGATCTATTCTTGCACAATCTATTGCATTTATCATAAAATTACCAAAATATTAGTAAAAGTAGCATTAAATATCGTTTGATTCTTCAAATAAAAAGCGGTTTATAGTTTTTTTGCTGACCAACAACGGAAATCCAAGAATCATCCTACAAGGTAATCTGTTTCATTGCCCCTATACTAATGTATTACCGTGTTTCTCATGGTTTTTTATGATGAATTTGAAAAAAAAGTTAAAATAATTTTAAATTGCAAAGTTGATTGTCGGTTACGTAGTTGTGTTTTTACAATTTTTTCAAATTTTTCTTTACAAAGTATAAAAATCGTGTTAAACTTATGAGTAGGTTTGTTTTGTAATAGCAATTTTAATTGAGTTTAAAGGGGTGTTATAAGCGCTCTTTGATCAGAGGGGCTAAAAGTTATACCTAGCTTTAAAACGTGTTTTTTTGCCTTTTATAAAAATTGAAAGCTTCTTCTCAAAGCAATTTCAATACAACTGAAGCTTATTGCCTTACGCGCGCGTAACTTGTTTTCAATTTGAGCTATTCATTTAAATTTCAAATTCCTGAGAAACATATTATTAAAAATTTAAGCAATATAAAAACAGCATATAAATAGTTAGAGTATGTATCTTAAAAGTACATACTTTATTATTATTTATAATAATAGGGGTTCTTTTCAAAACTGAGGTATGGATAAAGTCAGCCAAATACCAGCCTTTCACAGTAATTGGGTAGTTTTCTTGAGTTGTAATCTTAAATTGCACTAAATTCCTCTAGAGTAGCCGACTTTTTGATTTAGTAAGATTTTATTTTGCAATCTAAACTGGCCTAAACTGCCCAAAACCGGCGTAATCTCGAATCTGATTCCAAACTTTTTTCAACTTTTTTTTTCGAATTTTTCATAAAATTGTATGAGAAACACGGTAATACATTAATATAGGGCAGTGAAAAAACCCTATCAACTTCACATTCTTTTCATTTCATTAAAAAATTAAGTTACGCCTGAAGAGAGCTAGAAGTAAGCACTTAATAAATTTCATAGTGAGCAGCTTTAGTAGTGTTTTGCAAATATCTTTATAGGAGTTAATATGTATATTGTGCATGACAAACAAGCTTTATTTGAGAGGTCAGCAGAAGTAAAAGCAGAACTACTTTCAAAAATAGATTTGTGTTTATCCTATTTACTACCAAATGGTACTTTTCACGGTGGTAAATTCTATGTTGGCAACATTAGGGGAGATAGGGGAAAAAGTTTAGTAGCAGAAACAAGAGGAGAAAGAGCTGGATTATGGCACGATTTTTCTACAGGTGAAGGCGGAGATATACTTAATCTCTGGTGGGATGTTACTGGTCAGACCAAGTTTCTTGATACCATAGAAGATATAGAAAAATGGCTTGGTCGCTCAACATCTCAACCAAATAAGTTAGAATATTTAAATAAATCAGAAACATATTGGGATTACCGCGATGAAAACAACCAAGTAATAGCGAAAATCTATCGTTACAATGATACTGCAGGAAAAAAACGATATAGCTGTTTTGATGTAAAAAACTCAAGTGATACTGCTCCAAATCCAAGACCTTTGTACAACATTCCAGGTATAATTAAATCCGATAAAATTGTTTTTGTTGAAGGTGAAAAATGTGCTGAAAGTTTAATAAATAAGGGCATAACAGCAACAACAACGATGTTTGGAGCGAATGCACCTATTGATAAAACAGATTGGACTCCGCTAAAAGGTAAACATATTATCATTTGGCCAGACAATGATGAAGCAGGTAATAAATATGCCAAAAACGCTGAAAAGAAGCTTTTAGACCTTGGGGTTGCATCACTTTCTATTTTAAAAATTTCCCAAGATAAACCAAAAGGCTGGGATGCTGCTGATTGTATTCAAGAGGGAATAGATGTTGAAAAGTTTTTAACTACAACTATTCCCATACCATGCAGAAAGAACGTTACATTTTTCCTTGCCAATCAATACCTAAATGAAAAGTCTCCTGGGCCAGAAGATATCGTTGCACCAAGGATTTTAACTCCAGGAGGTCTTTTGGTATTTGGCGGGGCTCCTAAGGTTGGTAAAAGCGATTTTCTTATCTCGTGGCTCGCACATATGGCAGCAGGCAAACCATTTCTAGAGATGGCTCCAACAAGACCTTTACGGATTCTTTATCTCCAGACAGAGATTGGCTATTTCTACATGTGTGAGCGCATGAAACAACTTAAACTTGATCCAGAGATTCTTGAGTTAGTCTCCTGTAATTTAGCCATTACGCCACAAACAAAGTTGATTTTAAACGAAGATGGCATTAAGGACATTGTCACTGAAGCAGAGAAGATCTTTGCTCCAAATACAGTTGATATTATCGCTATCGATCCATTACGTAACATTTTTGATGCTGATGAATATGGTAGCGAAAATGACAACAATGCTATGCTCTTCTTTCTCCAGGAGAGAATTGAAAAGCTACGATCTCTAATTAATCCTGATGCAGGGATTATTCTCATACACCACACGAAAAAGATGCCAAAGAAGTTACTGGAAGAAGATCCATTTCAAAGCTTTAGTGGTGCTAGCAGCCTAAGAGGATTTTATACTACCGGAATGATCATGTTTAGGCCAGATGAAAAGAACAGCAACCGTCAACTGATGTTCGAGCTACGTAATGGTAATTCCATTTCACCAAAGTGTGTTGATAAAGTTAATGACCGTTGGTATGAAGTTGGTTCTGAGTCACATAGGCTGATAAACAAGGACTATGGAGAAAAGCTAGATGCTGAACGTTCTCGTAGGCAAGACATTATTCTAGATTTAATCTATTTAGAAGGACGTAATGGCAACGTTTATACGATTAATCAATTTTGTCAGGCATTTGAAAACAAAGAAGGTTTAGGTAGCAGGCATTCTATTCGTGATCGTCTTGATGTTCTTGCCACGAAAGGTTACATAAAATTCAACAAAGAAGGCAAAAATGCTGCAAGAAACAAATACGGGATACTCTGTGTTGAAGGTATGGAACTCGGAGAGAAAGTATTTGATCGGCAAAAGAACAAAAAGATCATGGTTTACAATAGGTTACTACCGACGCACTACAAATCACCGCATTACGGGAGCGTCATTCCTGTCGAAAATCCAAACGTTTGGGTTTATCACGGCTGAACTTTCCAAACATTAACATCCTAAATTTCTCTTAAAATTTTTTTACCAAGAATCATTATGACTTCAAAAAATTCCTATACTGGCATTGATCAGAAAATTGTCAAAAATATAAGACATTATGCAAAACGTCTTAGAAGAGATAAAGCTTTTGTTCATGAAGAAATCGAAGATATTGAGCAAGAACTCTTACTTGATTGTTTACCTGGCTTGGAGAATTACAATGCACTTGAAGAGCGGTACGATGCTTTAATTACTCAGTATGTAAAATGTCGCGCTCTCAATCTAAAAGAGAAACAACTACGTAAAAAACGTATTATTGATTTTGTTGACGAGACTGATTATGCATCAGGTGAAGAAGAGGGTGAGGACTTTGAATACGACTCTGCGGTGCGTATTGATGTAAATGAAGCAATTGAAAAATTACCTCCAAAGGCAAGAAAGATATGTAAGCTACTCATGAAATATGAAGTTAGTGAAATTTCTAGAAAGACCGGAATACCAGAACAAACAATCTATAGCACAATTAAAGCATTACGTAAGAACTTTGCCCACTTAAAAACGTACCTATTTAGTTAAACACACCTTACAGGAAAAAAATATGAAAATAATAAACAGCGAAGAAAGGGCAAAGATGGTTACAGGTGTGAAGATAGTAATCTTTGGACCTTATGGAATCGGCAAAACCAGTCTACTTAAAACTCTTGATGAGTCAACAACACTGTGTCTTGATTTTGAAGCAGGGCTTTTAGCAGTTCAGGACTGGAAAGGAGATTCAATCAGCGTTCGTACTTGGAACGAGGCAAAGAGATATAGCTTGTCTTATTGGTGGGCCTAATCCTGCATTAAAACCTGATCAAGCATATAGTCAAAGGCACTATGAGCATGTATCTGGCAAGTACAAAGATCTTTCTTCGGAGTTTTTTAAATATCATTGCATTTTTATCGATAGTATCACTGTTGCATCACGTTTATGCTTTTCATGGGCAAGAATGCAACCTGAGGCTTTTTCCGATAGATCGGGAAGAGAAGATAAAAGAGCTGCTTACGGCACACTTGCTCAGGAGATGATGGCTTGGCTCAATCAGTTTCAACATATTCGGGATAAAGACATCATCATAGTTGGCACTTTAGGTCAGTATCTTGATGATTGCAATCGTCCAACCTGGCTGCCTCAATGTGAAGGGGCTAAAACTGCCAGTGAAATTCCTGGAATTGTTGATGAAGTAATCAGCATGGTTGGGATCAAGAAAGATGATGGCACAGAGGTACGTTCATTTGTCTGTCAGACCATTAATTCTTGGGGATATCCAGCTAAAGATTGAAGTGGATTCCTGAATATGGTTGAAGAACCGCATTTGGGTAAGCTGCTTACAAAAATTAAAACCAAGGCTTTTTCTACTGCTACTCAACTTGGAGCATAATTTATGACACAAAGCTTTTTAAATATTGGTCAAAAAATTCCTTTCTTTAGTGTTAAGGAATATTTAGATGATCAATTGCCAATACCAGAAGACATTGTCTCGCCAAGAATTTTAACCAAGAGAGGTTTACTAGTATTCGGTGGCCCTCCTAAGATCGGAAAGAGTGACTTTTTGATTTCTTGGCTCATTCATATGGCTGCTGAAGTTTCGTTCCTTGGCATGACACCAAGTAGACCTTTGAAGATCTTCTACATGCAAACTGAAATTGAATACGAATATATGAAAGAACGTTTGCAACAACTTCAACTTGATAAAGGGCTTTTGGATATAGCTGCCAATAACTTAATTATCACGCCGAGAGTGCAATTATCGTTCAATAGTGAAGAAATAGATGAAATCAAAAACACCGTTAAAGAGCGTTTTAAACCTGATATTATTGCAATTGACCCTCTGCGAAATATCTTTAGTAGTGAATATGGCAACGAAAATGATAACAGCGCTATGCTATTCTTTTTACAAAAAACACTTGAAAAACTTCGTAATGCTATTAACCCAGATGCTGGCATAATACTTACCCACCACACAAAAAAATTATCCAAGAAAATGCTGGAAGAGGATCCATTTCAGGGTTTAAGCGGTGCTGGTTCTTTAAGGGGCTTCTACACTACTGGAATGGTGATGTTCGGTCAAGATGAAGAAAGCACTACCCGTCAAATAGTGTTTGAGTTGCGAAATGGTGAACGTGTGCCAAACAAGTTTGTTGATAAATAAACGGTTACTGGCAGCTTGTGGACCAGTGGAACAGCTAATTCAACTTTATTATGGGAGTATTTATGTTACAGGATTTAACTGATTTTAATACTGCAAAATCACAAAGTAATTTAATACCAAAAGGTACAGCGGTAAAAGTCAAAATGGCCATTAAACCTGGAGGTTATGAAGATTGGCTCACTAAAAGCTACGCTACTGGCAGCATCTATTTAAACGCTGAATTTACTGTCACTGAAGGGCCATATGCAAAACGTAAGATTTATCAAGTAATTGGTATTAAAAGTGGCAAAGCAAGCGTTGAAAGAGAGGATGTTTGGGGAGAAATGGGTCGTGCTATGATTCGAAGCATTTTAGAGTCAGCACGCAATATTCACCCACATGATAATTCAGAAAAGGCGGTACTTGCCCGTAAGCTAAACTCTATTGCAGATTTAAATGGGTTAGAATTCAGAGCAAAGGTAGGTATTGAAGCTGATCGGTATGGGGAAAAGAACAAGATTGCTACGGTTATTACTTCAGAAAATACTGAAAATGATTGGGTACCGTTTTGAAGTACGACGAGGAGAAGCTCTGGATTGCTGTCATTGAGAGGGCTATGAAAGATGCAGTAGGAAAAAACGTAAAACTGAAAGAAGAAGCGATAAAATGGTTAAATTCAGAGTCTTTTGAAACTGTTTGTGAGCTAGCTAACCTTGATTTTAAACTTGTGAGAGATAGCTTATCTCAAGAACTAAAGGGCCACTTGTATGAGAAGGTAAAACTTATGAGTGCTTAAAAAATTTTTCCACTTTTTTCATAAAAACCCATGGGAAACACGGTATATATATAGTAGAGGGGTCAAACATGTCAATCCTAACACAAACGGGAAGAGCAGCAATAGCAGCAAGTATAAAAGAGCAAGTTATACATCTTGCCTGGGGCAGTGGTGATGGAAACTCTGGAAGTAGCCATCAGGTCGAAAATTCTTTCACCCCTGATGGCGAAATAAAGCTTGATCATACCACTATTAAAAACGTAAAAGTTTTTACAGGACAGACAATTTATCAGCCAAGTATAGACTATACAGTTGATAGCGGTACTGGTGTTATTCAGCGCACAGAAAATAGCTCTATCACGGCAAATAATGCAGTTACTGTAGAGTATACTCAAGATACACCACCAGAGTCCATTACGTCTGAAAAACTGCTCAATGAACTTGGCAGACGCGTTGTCGATGAGGTTCTCTTCTGCGTGGGTGATGAAAACGGAGAGCTTGTTACTCCCTCTGGAAGGTTTAAATCTTCCGCTGTACCAACCAATAATCTTTATCTCAAGTTTACTTTCGATTTCACGGACGCAGCAAATCAAGTGATAAGAGAGTTAGGAGTTAGGAGTTATGGTTGGTACAAAAGTAAAAGAAGAATTACCGCCAGGACAGAGATATTTTGAACCACAAGATATAGAAGACCCTGGGATTTTGTTGGTTTTGGAACATACAGTACCGCTCATTAGGACTGCAGCAACTCGGGAAACATTTTCATTTGTAGTGACTTTTTGATATGACGCTTAAAGACTATTATAATAGTTTTAATCCCGACGAGGAGTATGAGAAGTGCTTATTCCGAGCAGGAAGAGGTTTGCAGTCAGCAGAATTAAATGAGATTCAAGATTATGCTCTTTTGAGGCTCAAAGGCATAGGAGATGCGATATTTCGTGATGGTGATATTATAACGGGAAGCAATTGTATCATAGACGGGGAAAAAGTTACACTTGAAGCAGGAAAAATCTATCTTCGTGGAGCGGTTAGGGGGGTAAAAGAGGAAAAGTTTACTATTCCACTAAATACCACAGTTCGCATAGGTGTTTATTATGTAGAATCCACCATTACAGAACTTGAGGATGAAAATCTTCGTGATCCTGCAGTTGGTACACGTAATTATCAAGAAGTTGGAGCTGCAAGGCTTAAAGTTTCCACCATTTGGGGTTATCAAGCTCAAGGTGTTTCTCCACGTTTTTCTGAAGGAGAATTTTATCCAATTTATAACATTGAAAACGGAGTGTTGGTAGAGCATTCACCGCCACCACAAGCAAACATAGTAACCACTGCACTTGCTCGTTACGATAAAGAAGCAAATGGATCTTACGTAGTAAATGGCCTAGAAGTAATGTTTTTGCAGAGAGAAGAAAGAGGCGAAAAAGGGGCGAAAACATTTGTGATTAATGAGGGTAAAGCTCATGTTGATGGCTATGAGATTGAACTTCCTCACAGTATTCGTGTTTCTTTTGATGAAGATCCAGACATAAAAACAGTTAAATCAGAATTTCACACCTTTCAGGCAAATAGCCAAGGAGTAATGGAACTTAAAGTTCATGATTTTCCGGTTAGTGAGATAAAAAGGATAGATATAACTGTTCAGAAAACATTTGCCGTTACTCACGGTTCATATTCTGGAGTTGTTGATCCGATACCTGACTCTGCAGTTCAGGAGATTATCCAAATTAAACAAGGCAATGTTATTTATGAAAACAGTACAGATTATAAGCTAAGTAGTGGAAATGTTGATTGGTCATTACCAGGAAGAGAACCAGCACCAGGAAGTAGTTATCAAATAACTTATCGCTGTCGTACTCATGTGAGCCCTGAAGATATAAATGAACAAGGATGTAAAGTAAGGGGTGCAGTTGATAACAGCTTGGTTTTAGTTGATTACACTTGGAAGATGCCCCGTTATGATTTAATCACCATAGACGCAAAAGGGGTAGTAAGGAGAATAAAAGGAATTGCGCATCCTTGGAAACCATCGATGCCTAAAGCCCCTAGCGGACAACTGTTACTCTGCTACATTCATCAGACGTGGAAAGATGGGGAAAAAGAAGGGGTGAAAGTAATGAATAATGCTATCCATGCTGTACCGATGAATGAGCTTGAAGCAATGAAAAGGGGCATAAATGATCTTATGCTACTTATTGCAGAGGAACGTCTACGTAATGATGCAAATTCAAGAGAGCCTACCACTAAAAAAGGAGTATTTGTTGATCCGTTCTTTGATGATGATATGCGTGATCAAGGAATTGTTCAGTTTGCAGCAATAGTAAATAAGGAACTAATTTTACCGATAGACGTAGAAATTATTGATGTTGAGAAGGGAAAAAAACCTTATTTGTTGCCGTATGAACTTGAGCCAGTGCTTGAGCAGCTTTTACAAACTAAAGAGATGAAGATAAATCCTTATCAGGCATTTGATCCAGTACCAGCAAAAGTTACCATGAACAAAAACATCGATCACTGGACCGAGGTAAAGACAGTGTGGAAAAGTCCAGTGACAAGAGAATTTACTACTTCTGAAGTTTCTGAACTTTTATCCAGTAGTACAAAAGAGGAAGAGTTTATGAGAGAAGCAGTGCAAGATTTTGAGATCGAAGGTTTTGAGCCAAATGAGAAGCTTAAAGAGATAAAATTCGATGGCATCGTCATTCAACCCGTGGCATAGGGGGAAAAAAAAGTGGAAGCTAACAACCAGGGAAAATTAAAGGGAAAGGTGAAAGTACCGGCAAATATTCCAGCAGGTACTAAATTAGTACAGTTTTATGGGGATAAAGGAAGCTATGGAGAAGCAACATATACTGGTAAAAAAACTATTACCATAGAAGAACGAAGAAGAGTTTTTTCCAGCAAACGTGTTGATCCTTTAGCACAGACATTTACCTTGGATGAGAGTAGGCATATAGGAGGTGTAGAGCTATGGTTTACAAATAGCGGCAAAAGACGTGTTGTTGTACAGATTCGGGAAACAACAGTTGGAGTGCCCTCGCAAACAGTTATCGCTGAAAATTCCATCGAGCCAACTAAGATCAATACTGATGGCACAGCAACACGTATAACTTGGTCACCAGTATTTTGCCATGGAGGGCAAGAGTATGCGATAGTTTTACTGACTGATGATGCAGATACAGCGGTAAAGATAGCAGAACTTGGCAAATACGATGCAGTAAACAGCAGATGGGTAACCAGTCAGCCTTATCAGGTGGGAGTATTACTGTCATCGAGCAATGCAAGTACGTGGACACCGCATCAGAATTTTGACCTTACCTTTCGACTTTTAGCAGCGAAATTTACTGAAAGTTTTCACGTTATTGATCTTGGCAAAGTTACTGCAAATAATACATCAGACTTAATCGCTCTAACCAACATAGAAAAAGTGGGTTTTGATACTAATGTAGAATTTATCTTAACAGATGAGAAAGGAGAAGAAAATTTTCTGTCTGATAATTTGCCGCTCGCACTGCGCGCAAGAATAAGTGGAGAATTAACGGTAAAAGTAGCGCTCAAAGGATCGGGGAAAAAAAGTCCAGTTCTCTACCCTGGGTTACAGCTAGTTATGGGGAATATTTCAGAGTCCGGAGATTATGTAACTAGGAGCATTACAGCAGGATCCAACACTAAGATAACAATTACCTATGATGCGCTGATACCTGGTACTGCAGACGTTAAAGCATATGTGCAGAAGGGGGTGGAAAAAGGAGAAAAATGGCAGTTAGTAAATTTAACAACGGGAAAACCAATCGGAGAAAATTGGGTGGAAAGAACTCACGTGCTATCAAATTTTAATGGTAATGAGACAAGGGTAAAATTAGTGCTTAGCGGAACGGTTGTCTATCGTCCAAAGGTGAAGAATCTACGAGTAATTATCACGTAATGCCAAACGAAGAGACCAAAAGAGGATATCCTTTGCCGCATCCAGAGAACATAGCTGTAGAAGATGTAGTACGTATACGCAGAGCCATAGAAAAGATAGATGAAGATATGAGTGAAAGAGAAGATGAACTTAAAAATAATTTTGAACGATTCAGATTTGAAACTTTTTTGAATTTTTGGGAATGAAAGAAGCAATAGAAGCATTACACCAAAGGATAAAGGATTTAGCAGCAAATAGCACACCCGATCAACTGGCGTATCTTGCGAAATCGTTGGAGTCGATAGTGGATAAAAAAGCAATCTCCAATATTGTGCAGATGACCACAATAAAAGGAATAATCGATGCACTACAAAAAAGACTTAAGGATTTAGCAGCAAATAGTACACCTGATCAACTAGCATATCTTGCTAAAGCATTGGAATCAATAGTCGACAAAAGTGCAGTGTCTGATATTGTACAGATGACTGATGGAAAGTTAAAAGAGCTCCTAAACGCTGCAAGATCGCACTTGAATGATATAAATACTAACAAGGAAAATTCAATATCGGCGATAACTGGAGCAAAGACAGAGTCTGTAAATGAGATCAATACGCTAAAAACTAACACCTTGGATACTTTAAAAGCGTCATCAGATTCATATGTATCGCTACTTGATACGAGAAAGGATGCGAATATTGCGGCAATAAACAGTATTAGCAACAATCATAAAGATGGTCTTAAAGGTTTAGTAGAAGATTTTCGTGGTGTAAATGATGTGCCAGATGGTTCATCGATCATGAAGGAAATAAAAACCAGGGAAAATCAGCTAAAAACACTGACAACAAAATTTAACTCCATCAATGATTTGCCAAGCGGTTCATCAATTATGAAGGAGGTAAAAACCAGGGAAGACCAGCTAAAAACACTGACAACAAAATTTAACTCCATCAATGATTTGCCAAGCGGTTCATCAATTATGAAGGAGGTAAAAACCAGGGAAGATAAACTAAATACACTGACAACTAAATTCAACTCCATCAATGATGTACCAAGTGGGTCGTCAATCATGAAAGAAGTAAAAAATCGAAATATGGTTGAACCAGGGTCATTACCTTTCTTGTTTGGAGTACTCAGTAGAAAAAATAATTACCTTGGCTATGGAACTTTCACAACTGAACTTGGAAAGTGGAACAGTGGAACCGACTACATGCTACAACTACTAGCAGGTAGCCATATATACGATACAAGTTACGTCAGTTTTTATCGACCAAGACAACTCAGTTTTATAGAGGGAAATAAAGGTACATTTATTTACGGAGAGTTATACACAAACAGTTTTTCGAGTAGTCATGATTCAATATATTACTACCCATATGCTGCACTTGGAGTAATATTTGTAAAAAATACAACCAATGCGAACATAAATAAAACAATAGAATTTGTTGGATCATCTTGGAGTGCGGAATATGCAAGTGCAGGATTATTTGTGGGAACTCCTGATAACACAAATGCTAATAAGTCAAGAATTTCAAGGATAACGTGGAAAAATGTTTACGTACACACGGGTTATAGTAGCAGCTTTGCTGGATCTGGGAATGTAGAAATTCCAGCAGGAAAAACAGTTGCAGTATTACTTTATACATCATCTTATCTATATTCCAGAGGAAAAGTTAGTGAAGGTATGCTTTCAGGTGATATACATATCTATAGTCAATTTATCCAGTGGGGGATTTATAACATACGTAACAATTTTCTAACCACAGGACTTGAGATCGATGTAGAGAGAACACTAAGAGCGTGGCAATGTCCAGGATTAGATGCCACCCACAAAATCTGGAATTAAAAACGGAGAAAACCAATGCCAATTTATATTCATTTTGAAAATAACAAACAAGTAGAAACAACAACGCTTGAAAGTAAGCCAACAGGGAATGATTGGTATGAAGCGCCAAAGAATTTTGATTGGCAAAAGAGCTATTGTCTAACAAAGGGGGGAAAAATTGTTGAACGGAGTCAAGAAGATATTGAGCTGGAATTATTACAAAATGCGAAACTTTCTGCATTTTCTAGTCTTCGTGCTTATTATGATAACTATACTCACCAATACACAGGATATTCTCATCAGAAGCTTAAGTCGTACGAAATACAAGCAAAAGCCGCAGAGAACATTTTAGCATCACCAGAATCTATAGACGAAAAAGATGTAGAAATCATAGAACCTTTAGCAAAAGTCCGTGATATTACGGTTATTGAAATGGCAAGAATAATTCAGGAAAAAGCAAAAAAAGCAGTAAAAGCAATAATCAAATGCGAAGAGCTTGAAGACTTAGCTAAGAAGAAAATTAAGGAAGTCAGGAATAAAGAAGAGCTGCAGAGTTTACTCAACGATTTTAAGCAAAAAATGCAAAAGGTTTTAGAGAGCTAAAAAAGAAACCTTTTCTCTATCCACTTTCCGAAATTCAACATTACAAGGAGAAAAATGACAGAACAGTTTTTACATGGGGTAAATGTTATTGAGATTACCTCTGGAGCAAGGACAGTACGCACAGCTAAATCATCGGTAATTGGCGTAATTGGTACTGCTCCGGAAGCTGACGAGCAAAAGTTTCCACTGAATAAACCAGTATTAATAGCGGGAAGTTTAAAGGAAGCAGCAAAACTTGGAAAGAGAGGAACTCTGCCTTCTGCAGTGAATGGAATATTTTCCCAGGTTGGTGCAACAGTAGTAGTTATTCGAGTTAAAGATGCTGATCAAGAAGAAGAAACGTTAAAAAACATCATTGGAGGAGTTGATGAAGAAACCGGGGAATATCAAGGGATTCAAGCATTCCTCAGCAGTGAAAGTATAGTCCATGTTGCCCCAAGAATACTAATTGCCCCTCAGTTTACTCATCAATTGCCCGAAGGGTCTGTGAATCCAGTGGTTAGCGCTTTAATACCGATAGCAGAAAAGCTAAGAGCAATAATAGTAGCAGATGGGCCAAATACCAATGATGAAGAAGCAATAAAGTGGAGAAAAAGTGTAGGCAGTAGCAGAGTTTACGTAGTTGATCCATGGGTAAAGGTGTTTGAAGGGGAGGAAAAACCGCCAAGTCCATTTGTTGCTGGTTTAATAGCAAAAATAGATAGTGAACAAGGATTTTGGCATTCGCCTTCAAATAAAGAGATAAATGGTATTGTTGGAACAAGCAGAGCTATTGATTTTACGCTCGGTGATACAAGTTGTAGAGCAAATTACTTAAATGAAAATGAAGTCACGACAATCATTCATCAAAATGGCTACAGACTATGGGGAAATAGAACATGTTCAAACGATGAAAGGTGGGCTTTTCTGCCTGTTAGGCGTACTGCAGATTTAATCAATGATAGTCTACTGCGAGCTCATCTATGGGCAGCTGATCGCAATATTACCAAACTTATATAGATGAAGTGATAGAGAGTGTTAATTCCTACCTAGCAAGTTTAAAAGCACAAGGAGCGATTATCAGTGGAAGGTGTTATGCCAATCCAGAGCTTAATACCCAAGCAAATATTGCAAGTGGTAAAGTGTATTTTGATTTTGAGTTTACACCACCATATCCAGCAGAACAGATCACTTTCAGGTCACACCTTGTGAGTGGCGCAATATCGTAAAAAGGGGAGAAAAGGGGGAGAAGAATGTTACCGAAGATTTTAAAGAATTTTAACGTATTCGTAGATGGTAAAGGCTATGCAGGAAAAATAGATGAAGTAACCTTGCCAAAACTTACCATAAAAACAGAAGAATATAGAGCTGGTGGTATGGATATTCCAATAAATATTGATATGGGCATGGAAAAGCTCGAAGCTGAGTTTACTTTTGCCGAATATGATTCAGAGCTTTTTAGGCTGTTTGGTTTAATAGATGGAAATTCGGTTTCTTTGACGCTAAGGGGTGGTCTTCAAGGCAGTGGAAGTAATGATATTGAAGGAGTAATTATCAACCTTAGGGGAATATTCAGAGAATTTGATTTTGGCAGTTGGAAACCGGCTGAAAAAGCAACGCTGAAGTGTACCGTAGCTGCGCATTATTACAAACTTACTATCGGTGCTAGAGAACTTATCGAAATCGATGCTGAGAATATGATTCGCAAGATTAATGGTGTTGACCAGATGGCTTTATTACAAGCAGTTTTAGGAATTTGATGTAGTTTACATATTTTTTTATTGAAAAATTCAGAGAAATGTTGTATAATTATTGTGGTATATTTTGGTAAAACATATGGCAGACTTAGGAATTAACATAGCACTTGACCCAAAAACTTCACATCACCTTACTAGATTAGCTGAAGTTACCAAGGAGCCTATTCAAGAATTAGCAAAAAGGCTAATCATAGAAGGAATTGAATGTGAGATAGAGGAGATTGCGTTATCTGATACTGTCAAGGAGAGTGATGTTCCAGGCGCAGAAACAATTAAGTATGAAGAATTCAAGAGGGGATAAAGTATTTACGAAATTGAACTCTTAAAGAGGTATGCTAAAAAGGATTTTCCAGCTTTACCAGAAGAAATAAGATTGGGTATTGAAGAAGCTATAGAAAAGGAACTCAAAGTTAACCCAAATAAAGCTGGTAAACCATTACGTGGCAAGTTACGAGGATATAGAAGACTGAGATTTGATAACTATCGCCTTATCTATCGTGTGAATATTCCAAAACGCAAAGTATTTCTCGTTACAGCAGGACATAGAGATAACATTTATAAACGGGCAGGATTGTTAGACTTACTACCAAAACTTTAAATATATTTTTTGTTGAAAAAGTTTAGAAAAGGTGTGGTCACTTCAATAAAACACAACTTCTGCAATTCAAGTAAAAAATTAGTTATGTAAAAGCCACGAAGACTTTTATTTAATTAACTTTTAGGGGGAAACATGACAACAGTAAAACTTGATAACCCAATAACAGTAGATGGAACTCCGGTTTCGGAATTAACTTTTAGACCAGTCAAAGTAAGAGACTGCCTAGCAATGGAACGTGCCGGTAGTAGTGATTTTGAAAAAGAAGTTGGATTAATAGCAAACCTTGCATCTGTAACAAAAGAAACAATTTGGGAGTTATATTTTGCAGACTACATGAAAATACAGGAAGCGTTGAAAGATTTTTTTCCATCGGTTACACAAAGAACTTAAGATTAAATGTACTAATGCTCTGTTCTGTTGTAGGTGGCGGAATTGAGCAGGTACTTGAGATGGAAATAAACGAATTTATTTTATGGGCCAAAGCTGCGGGAGAGTTTAAATGTCAACATTATCAGTAAAAATAGGTGCAATACTAGATGGTAGCTTTAATAGCGCAATGGCAGGAAGTAGTGCTCAACTTTCCCGTCTTGGGGGTACAATAAGGCAACTTGATGCATCGATGAAATCGGTATCAAAATTTAAGGAGTTAAGTCGTAACACATTAGTTGCCAAGAGATCCTGGAAAGGCTTAGAAGTGCAAGTAACGTCCTTGGCTAAGCAAATGAAAACAACAGCAAAGCCAAGTAAAGATTTAAAGGCTCAGTTTGATAAGGCTAAGGAATCGGCAATAAAGACCAAAACAGCGTACTTACAGAAGAGAGACACTTTACATGCGCTCAGTGAAGAATTTAAGAAAAGTGGAAAGAATATACAGTCTTTGATAAGAGATCAAGATAAACTAGGTGCTTCTGTAGGTAGGCTGAGAAGTCAATATAGTAAGTTAAACTTTGCTACCAAAGCATACCAGAGATTTTCAGCACAAAGGACACACTTTAAATCACAATTACTAGAAACAGGGGCACTTGCATTAACATTTGGAACTCCATTTAAAGCTGCAATTGATTTTGAAAGTGTTATGGCTGATATCAGGGCAGTGAAAAAATTTTCTAAAGAGAAGGAAGCCAATGATAGAGGATTTATGGAACTTGGCCAGGGAATAAAGGAGTTATCCCGTACAATACCACTATCTGCTGCAGAGTTAGCACAAATAACTACAAGTGGTGCTCGACTTGGTATTGAAGAAAAAAAAGATCTTCTAGAATTTACAGAAACAGTATCGAAAATGGCAGTAAATTTTGGTATGACCGCAGAAGAAGTAGGAAGTGCTGCTAGCAAGCTCTATAAAATTTTTGGAACAAAAATAGAAGATCTAAAAGAGTGGGGAGATACGATAAATCATCTATCAAGTAATACTACTGTTGAGGCAAAAGATCTGATGGCAGCAATGACGATAGCTGGCGGGGCAGCAAAACAGTTTGGTTTGAATGTTGATCAGATAGCTGGTTTATTAAACGCCTTCATTAGTTTAGGAAAACAACCCAAAAAAGCAGCAGAAATGATAAGTGGTATGCTGGTTAAACTTCAAACGGCAGGGAAGCAAGAAGATGAATTTAGAGAAACACTAGAAGAAATCGGGATAGATATAGAAGAGCTTGAAGAGAGTATCAAGGAAAACCCTCACAAAGCACTACTAGATTTTTTTGAAATTTAAAAAAAAATAGATAAACATGATCGGGCTGGCATTCTGCTAAAGCTCTTCCAACAGGGAGCAGAAGATGATATAGCGCTACTACTTGAAAACTCAAAAGTATATGAAAAGGTGCTGGATTTATTAGCTGATGAAGGGGAACGTGCAAATTCATTGCAGGAAGAATTTAATGACCGTGTGAGTACTACAGCCAACCAATTGCGATTGCTAAAAAATTCAATAGCAGAAGTAGGAATGAATCTGGGTTCAGTGATGTTACCTATTTTAAAACCTATAGCTGAAAGGTTAAAATGGGTAAGTGAACATATAGCCTCATTTGCAGAAAAATATCCCACTGTAACTACAGCAATCATGGGTACCATAGCAGCACTAATAAGTCTTAAAGTTCTATTAGTAGGTGGTGGTTACATACTTAGTTTATTTATGGGAACAGCTTGGAGTTTAGCAGCAAAAGCAATAGCAGCATTTTCTGTTCTATCGACATACGCTATTCCAGCAGTAATTACTGGACTGAGTGTTTTAAAAGCTACGACTCTGAGCCTAGCAACATCAGCTATTCCAGCAGTCACAGCAGGAGTGAGATTTTTGACGGCGGCAATAGTGAGTAACCCTATAGGAGCTATTATTGCTTTACTTATATCTGGTGCAATACTTGTGATTAGTAACTGGGG
Organism: Wolbachia endosymbiont (group A) of Sympetrum striolatum; assembly: GCF_947250715.1. Taxonomy (NCBI): domain Bacteria; kingdom Pseudomonadati; phylum Pseudomonadota; class Alphaproteobacteria; order Rickettsiales; family Anaplasmataceae; genus Wolbachia; species Wolbachia endosymbiont (group A) of Sympetrum striolatum. Next base: position 893,909 of record NZ_OX366342.1, on the reverse strand, counting down.
AAAAGTAAAGAGCTTCTTTGCTAGTTTTTGGGAATATATAAAATCGATAATAAAGCCCATCGGAGAAATGTTTTCATGGATGGGAAATACTGTTGGTAGCATATTTGGAAAGGTTGCCGAAAATAGTCCACTGAAAGAATTTGAAAAAAGAAAAAGTATTGTTGCTGAAATACATACTCCCCTTAAGAGCAGCATTTCTAGTAATTTGTCAAATAATAGTGCGATTAAAGAAATGTCTGAGAGGAGCAAGAATAATGTAAAAATCAAAAGTGTTATCGAGGAGAAAAAATCCATAGAAGATAATCAAAACAAAATTGATAAAGCATTTGAGAAAAGTAGATTTGAGAAAAAAGAATTAAAAACATACAACCAAACCTTTCATCAAACGTTTAACATAAATGTGAAAGCAGAGCCTAACCAAGGCGCCCGTAGCATTGCTGATGCAGTAATAGAAAGATTTAGAGAACAAGCAAGAGGGGCTCTTTTTGATGTTGTGGAGGAAATAAATTAAGTGTTACTTGGGCAATTTAAATTTGATCCAGTGAGCCTCAGGCGTAGTAAAGAGCATAGGTGGCATACAATTGAATGTATCGAGAAGACATCACTGCAGAATATCGGCTCAGGAATTGAGAATATTGATTTAACAGGAGTGATTTATCCACATCGTCAAAATAGTAGTTTAGAACAACTAAGAAATATGCGTGACATCAAAGAACCAAATGTTTTAGTTTATGGTTCAGAGGTACTAGGAAACTTTGTGATTACTCATATAGAAGAAAGACAGAGATCATATCTTCCTTGTGCACTACCAAGAAAGATCGAGTTTCAATTGAAGTTAAAAAGCTACAACAAGTGATTTACTATTTTACCAAGGATAAAGAAATGCTGGATTATATTTGTTGGAGGCATTATGGTTACAGTAGTGGAGCAGTGGAAGTGGTCTTGGAAAAAAATCCTGGACTTGCAGAGTATGGAAGCTTTTTGCCTGCAGGGTTGAAAATTAAGTTGCCTAAGATTCAAAAGATATCACAGAAGTCTGTTGTAAAAATTTTAGATTAATGAAGCCAGATTTTAACATAATAGCAGAAAATAACTCTATTACAGAGGCCTTAAGGAGTAGCTTAATATCTCTGCATATTACTGATGAATCAGGGACAACGAGTGATGAAGCTGAAATATGTCTTGAATATGGAAGTAATGAACTCAAGGGTGAGTTGAAAGTTTTTCTGGGGTATAAAGAGACCGGGCTATTGTCTATGGGGGTTTATACAGCAAGTGAGATCACTATACAAAGTCCACCACAGATTTTAAGGGTCAAATGCCAAGCAGCAAACTTAAGAGGATCGCTGAAAGAAAAAACATCAAAAGAATGGAAAGAAATTACTTTAGGTGATTTAGTAAGAGAGATAACAAAAAAGCACGGATATGAAGCTAAAATTGCGCAAAAATTTGAAGATATATTTATATCACACATCACTCAAACAGATGAAAGTGATATGAATTTTTTGAAAAGGATAGGAGATGAACATGAAGCAACGGTAAAACCTATAGGAGGACACATAATTTTTATTCCCAAAGGAGGAGGAAAATCAGCAACAGAGAAGGTTTTAGGTACAACAGTACTTACACCTAAAGATGTAATAAATTGGAAAGTAAATTTTAATGTACGTAGTAAATATGGATCAGTTATAGCAAAATGGTACAGCTATGAAAGAGGAGAAACCATAGAAGAAAAAGTAGGCAATGAAGAACCAAGTTATCCGATATATAAGCTTTATCCTACTGCAGAATCAGCGATCAATGCAGCAAGCGCTAAGCTCAGACGATTAAAGCAAAATGAAGCAAAATTAAACGTGACAATACCAGGAAATCCAGAGTTATTTGCAGAAGCTAAAATTAACTTATCAGGGTTTTGCCAAGAAATAGATGGCGAATGGGTAATAGAAAGGGCGGAGCATATTTTAGATAATAGGGGATACCAAACTACAATAGAAGCAGCGATAAGCAGAATTAATTAAGAAAAATTCAACAAACAATTGCTATACGCAAGGCAGAGTATTGCAACAAAAGTATGCCAAGAAGAAATCGCCGTTATTATCAAGAGCACTGTCATCATCAAGATTGCTATTATCACCAAAATTGGATGTATTGGATAGAAATTATACCTGGGTTGATAGCATTTGGTGCTGTTGTTGCAGTTATTATAAGTTTCTTTGTCTTTGATACTAACAGAAAGGCTGAATTAGCAAATGCAGAAGCAACCAAGAACTATAAAAAGATAACATCGATTGCTGTTAGAAATTGTGATTTAGAGGTTGTGAAATTTTTGACAGAGAGGAACTTAGTAGATATTCATAATACCCTAGTCTTTGAAGAAAGGTTGTTAGGATATGCTGCAGAAAAAGAGTGCCTAGAAGGTATTCAGTTTTTGATAGAAGAGAAAGTTGATATCAATTCTACGAGCGGTGATTCAAGTCACAGAACAGCCTTACACTACGCTGCAGAGCATGGTAACTTAGAAATTGTCAGATTCCTGTTACAAAATAGTGCAAATCCAAATGCCAAAGAATTTAGGGGAAAAAAGCCAAGGGATTTAGCTGTTATAATGTTACGGCACAATAAAAATAATAAGCCCTACAGAGAAATTATAGATCTATTGTATAACGCAGAAAAGCAGTACAAGCCAGAGCAATAAACTGTACATACAACACACAGTAGAAATTTTCAACAATTATCTACAATAAATTATTACATTATGCAAAATCAAAAAATACCATTAGCAGTAATTGTAACGATGTTAATACAGACGGTAGCGGCGATATGGTGGCTTGCCAAGCTAGATTTACGGGTACACATGCATGATAAATTTATAGAGCAGAACAACGGATTGACTGTTACGGTATATCGCCTGGAAGAACGGGTAAAAAATCTTTCTGAGGAATTGGATGAATTCAAAGCTAACTCGAAGTACAAGTAATTATTTTTCTGCTAATGGTATATAAACCTCAGATTGAGATTGACGATCTTTCCAATTTTCAACGTATTGTTCAACTAATGAAGGGCTTCCTGTTATAACCAGTAGATTCTCAGCATTTTTTTTCTGTGCAGCATCGGAAAAATTAAAAGATCCAGTTATGATTTTTTGATTATCAATGATCATAATTTTGCTGTGTGAAATTGCAGGTTTATAGTCTATGTATATCAGTATTTTTTGCCCAAATAATTCATTGATGACACTGTATTTTGATCTGACCTGTGATTCATCTAGGATAACCTTAATATCAACACCACGTTTTTTTGCTCTAATTAAAGATTGTGCAATTGGCTTTGAAGTAAACGTGTATGCCTGAACTAATATGGATTTTTGAGCTTGATCTATAGCATTGGTTATTTGATTAGTACAATTTTCTCTAGGTGTAAAACAAACTGTAGCTTTTGGACAAGGAACACATCCTGATAAAAGTGAGCAAGTCAACAGAACTAATAAATATCTAAACATGACAAAATATATACTTTCAGTAGATGGCGGAGGCATAAGAGGAATAATACCAGCGATAATACTAGCAGAAATAGAAAAAAGATCAAGAAAAAAGGTAGCAGAAATCTTTGATCTGGTGGCTGGTACATCAACAGGCGGGTATTGTTGTTGCTGGGTTATGCAAGAAAGATAACCAAGGAAATCCTCAATATTCAGCTAATGATTTAGTTGAGCTTTACCAGGAGTATGGAGCATATATTTTCAAGTCTTCATTTTTCAGACAATCAATACTGTCTTGGTTTAACTGCGCACAATACCCATACGAAAACATCGAATCAGTACTGGATAAGTATTTTGGTGAGGATATTCTAAAAAATACTTTAAGCAAGGTACTGATAACAAGTTATGATATTCACAATAACTGTCCATTTTTCTTCAAAAGCTGGAGAGAAGACAGAAATTTTATCAAGTTGAAAGATGCACTCAGAGCCACAACAGCAGCACCAACATACTTTGCACCTAAGTATTTAGAAGTGAACAAAGATACAAGAGTACTAGTGGATGGCGGTGTTTTTGCCAATAACCCAGCGGCTTGTGCATATGCAAATAGCAAAAAACTTTTCCCTAATGAAGAAATAGTGCTGGTATCAATTGGCACAGTTCGGCTATCTAATCGAATAAAGTATAGGAAATTAGGAAAGATAGCCTGGATAAAGCCGCTGTTAAATGTGATGTTTGCATCAAGCCTTGATGTAGTAAATTACCAGCTAGGTAACGTAATGGACGACAGATACGTAAGAATACAATCACAACTGACAATAGCGTCGGCTGAGATGGATAATGTAACACCTAAAAATATTAAATGTCTGCAGCAGGAGGCAAATGCAATGATAGAAGGTAATCAAAAAGTAATCGATAAATTTTGCGATATCGTATCTTAATTTACATAAAAATGCCAAGCAGACTAAAGAAATTATACCACAAAGCAAAGAAAGGTTTAAAAAACATAGTTTCGCCCAAAAAGCATAAAACTGTGACTAAGGGGCAAGAAGCTAAAATTTCAAACGATAAGCCAAAACCGCTACATGAGCAACCTCTAAAGTTGATGGAGAAGACCTCTAAAGTAAAAAAAGATAAAAAAGGAATAAAAGAGAAAATAAAAAGCTTAAAAACAAAGAAAGCAAAACCCGTAGAAAAAGAGCTGAAAAAGGGCAACGTGTTCAAAAAAGGCTTCAAAAAGCTAAAAGGGAAAATAAAAAAATTAAACCCCATAAAGGTTAAGAAAAACAAGATAATCGGGAGCAAGAAGTTAGCATTTTTACTGACATCTGGCACGATTGTGGCAATTTTGCCGATGTTCAATTTAGCTCCTCTTCCAGCATTAGCAATAACTTCTGCATGTGTTTTCAGTATAAACTTTATCGCAGTCAAAACATTGAAGAAATTTATCAAACAACGCAAATTAGCAGCAGAATCTAAAGAGGCAGTATCTAAAGAAGAGTCAACTCTAGCTGAACCAAACAAGCCGGAAGAAGAAATTCAAGATGTGTCAATTGAACCAGTAAAAGAAAATTCTAAGCAAATTTCCAGAGAATAGATTGGCAACTTCTAATGCAGACATATTTTCAGTGTAGCAAATAAAGAAAAGGAAACAAATTTTGCTTGTAAAGTCTCCTCTTCGTTATCCTGGTGGCAAGAGTCGTGCCGTTTCTCAAATTATTAATAAATATATTCCAAAAGGGTTACCTACGCTTTGTGCTCCTTTTGTAGGTGGAGGAGTTAGCATTAGCCAGCAGAGGAACAAAAGTTTATGGCTATGACGCCTTTGAACCATTAGTAAAATTTTGGCAGGTGCTTTTAGAAGATGCTTCTTGTCTTGCAGAGGTAGTGCGGAAATACCAAAATATGACATCTTCCATGTTTTATAGCCTACAAAAAACATTTTTCACCTTGAAAGATAGAGTTGAAATTGCTGCAGCATTTTTTGCATTAAATCGCTCATCTTTCAGCGGTACAACATTGTCGGGCGCCAGGACACCCACGTTTTACACTAAGTTCAATAGAAAGATTGCTCAATTAAAAATCTTACTGTGGATTTAGCTGACTTTAAAAAAAGTATTCCTAAACATGCAAATATATTGTGATCCTCCTTATTTAATTGATCAAAAACTATACGGAAGAAGAGGTAGAGATTTTGACCATGAAGAAACTTTTGTCGACTCGTGATGTTATCGTATAATGATTGTGAGGAAATACGGGATATGTATACAGAATACCACATCATTGAACCCAAATGGAGTTATGGAATGGGCAACTGAAAAAAATCGAATGAGGTTTTAATCTTGAGTAAAGACTATAGCAAGTTTCAGTATCGCGGTCAAAAAAACCAGTAAGTAAAGAAAATTCAGAGCAAATTTCTAAGGAATAGATTTCTATATTCATATATTACCTTAAATACTTTTCTATTTCTATTTAAATATTATCTATTGAATATAAAAGTAGTAGTAAAGCGAGAATTACGTTTGTAAAATGCATGCAAGACGTACGCAACGGTTAATAATTTCAAAACATTTATCGCTGCATACTCTAATACAAACACATTTTTTGTGGGGTTGCTATGACAGTAGAAAAGATTTTAGATGAAGCATCAAAGAAAATCTATAAGTTTAGAAATCCTAGCCTCTTTTCTTTATTAGTTAGTGCAGTCTTCAAATGGATCATAAATAGTAGATTGGGTGTTCGTTTTTTACATTTTGCTGCAGAAAAGAACTTTTATAATATCATTCGATTCCTTGTCAAACATGGTGCTAACGTTGATGCTGCAGATAGAGAAGGCAATACAATACTACACATTGCTTCCATACTTGAGTTTATAGAAATATTACGAATTGTTGTAGTAAGGACTAAAAATATTAATGTCCATAACATTTATGGTGATACTCCTTTACATTATTCAATAAAGTATAAGCATTTGGAAGTTATGCAGAAGTTGTTGCAATGTGGTGGGGATATTGATTGCCTAAATCGTTTAGGTAAATCTCCCCTTCATTTGGCTGTACAATATGCTGATGGAGTAATGTTGGGGTTGCTGATAAAAGGGGGAGCTTTTCTCGAAGCTAAAAATATAGAAGGAAGTACTCCTCTTCTCCTTGCAGTTTCATTGAATAAAAAAGATCATGTGGAGCTTTTATTGCAAAATAGAGCAGATGTTAACGCAATCGGAAGAGATGGTTGTACTCCGCTACATCTTGCTGTTATGAATGGCAATAAAGAAATTGTGGAATTATTGCTAGAGAAAAAGGCAAACGTTCATCTGAAATGTTCTTATAACTCTGAAGAAGGTTACACAGCGCTAGAAAACGCTGAAGCGAATAAAAACGAAGAAATTATAGAATTATTTATGCTTCATGGAATCATTTTAGAGTAGTGGAGATGTCTTACGAGCAGATCGTTATATACGGTACAATATTAATTATTGCTATTAAAATATTTCTTTTTTTTAGGGGAATATACAAAAACCTCGTCAGAACATTTCATTTGAGAGAGAGTGAAAAGAAAACAGATCAAGTTGAGAATCATGACATCCAGGTCTATAAAGAAAATCTAAAAGTAGTCGATATTGTAAAGCCAGTGGGTAAGTGGACAAAAATGGTTATACTGAATGATGGGTTGATGCAGCGTTTGGTTCAATTGATAGCAGAAGAAGGCGATGAGAAGGGATATTGGGAGCTATTTGTAAAAGCTCAAGCTTCAACCCAGGGTTAAGTATAAGGGAAGGAGAAGATAGCTCCATTTGACGCATATGTTAGCGCTGCTATCTGTAGTCTCTCAAAGTGTCTGTTCTTCTTCACAAATTTTTGCAATCTCAGATAAAAACGAACAAATGGTATTCTGTAGTCTTTCGTTCCTTATATTTTGATACCCTCTCATAAAACTTAATACTTTTTTTTCTCCTTCAGTATCTTCATCTTCATAATAAATTTCGTCTTTTGATCTTGGCAGTAGTGCCCCATTACTCAATGATAATGCTTTTTCCATTTCAGATATCCTGTTAAATGATATGTCATTTACTCCTTGCTCATATCTGTGTATTTGCTGAGGTGATAACCCTGCTTTGTCTCCTAAATCCGTTTGAGTACACACTTGTACAAACCTCCAATCTTTTAACTTTTGTCTTATTTTGTTGCTCAAAGGCTTTGTACCAGTTATACTCTTGTTTATTTGAGTACCTTCTGATAAAATCTTGACTAGTACACATAATGCATTGCGAAGTTCTTGGTCCTTAAATTTTTTAAAATTTTGCACTACACTTAATGCTTTCTCATCTTTGCTGTTAATACAATTTTCTTTTATTAATTTAGAAAATGTAGCTTCAACATCAATTGATAATACTTTTAAGATATCCTCAAATTTTTTAGGCGAAAGGCTATCTCTCCCTTCTTCATATCTTCCCATCTGTCTCTTTGAGACACCGATTTCTTTTGCTACATACGCTTGAGAGTATCCTTTTAATAACCTCAAATTTTTTATCTCTTGAATTATTTGGTCACTTAGAGAGCCAGCAGCAACTTTCTTTTCGGTAGTGGTCATTTTTTGCACAATTGCAGAACAAATATAATACAGTATTATTGAGTTTTATTAAAGTTTTACTACTTCATAATGTACGTAATTAAATACTTTCCTATTTCTATTTAAATATTATATATTGAATATAAAAGTAGAAGCAAAGCGAGAATCTTGTTTATAAAATACATGCAAAACGTACGTAATGGTTAATAATTAATTTACAACTGACGCTGTATACTGAAACAGTGGTTGAGGTAAAAATTATGACTGAAAATACATTAAAACTACAAGAAGAAATAAAACGCCACAACGAGTTGTACTATCGGGAAAATAGGCAAGAAATAACCGATGCAGAGTACGATGAACTGGTAAAAAAGGTAGATATTCAAACCGTTGGTACTGCGCCTGACGATAGGTTTTCCAAGGTACAGCATATTGTGCCTATGCTCTCGTTAAACAAAGTTTACAGCCAAGAAGACATTGAAGAATTTATTGCTAAGTCCAGAGAACTCCTAAATACAGATGAGCTGAAGATAATGTGCGAGCTGAAAATTGATGGCTTAAGTTTCACTGCAATTTATGAGGATGGTATGTTCATTAAAGGTTTAACTCGAGGTGATGGCCATTACGGTGAAGATGTAACAAAAAATGTTGCAACTATAGAAGGATTGCCTAAAGTTTTACCTGATGTAAAGGGTAGATTAGAGGTGAGAGGGGAAGCATACATAAGTAATGACGACTTTTTAAAATTAAATAAGAATTTCTCAAATCCACGCAACACAGCGTCAGGCTCACTAAGACACCTAAATCCAGAGGTCACCGCTAGTAGGCCACTGAAGTATTTTGCCTATTCTTTAATTGGTGGAACAGAAAATACCCAGTCTGAAGTATTAAATACGCTGAAAAAGCTTGGATTCTGTGTAAATGAACATCAATGCTTAGCAAAAAATGTGTACGAAATGCTGGGGTTCTATAACAAAATCTACGATAATCGCCATGAATTAGGTTATGATATTGATGGCATAGTATATAAAATCAACAACTTAGAGTTGCAAGATCATCTAGGTAATACCAGTAAAGCACCAAGAGGAGCTATAGCACACAAGTTTCCAGCAGCTCAAGGAAAAACTAAGATAGTTGAAATATTAATACAAGTAGGCAAAACGGGCAAATTGAATCCTGTTGCTAAATTAGCTCCGATAAATGTAGGTGGGGTGATCATTACTAGAGCAAATCTGTATAATAAAGATGAAATCAAGCGTAAGGACATAAGGGAAGGTGACATTGTAGTAGTGAAACGAGCGGGTGACACAATTCCTCAGATAGTCGAAGTGGACAAAAAGTTTCGTCCTCGTAATACACCAAAGTTTGTTTTTCCTGATATTTGCCCGGAATGTGGCAGTAGAGTTGATGACTGGGGAACTATAGCTATATGTTCTGGAGGAAATGATTGCCCAGCACAGCGAATAGGAAAGTTAAAACATTTTGTGGAAGTTCTTGACATTAAAGGTTTTGGCGATAAGCAAATAGAGTTCTTTTATGACCTTGGTTTGATAAGGAAAATATCTGATATTTTTGCTCTCGAAGAAAAACTCAAAAATTTCAACTTAAGTGAGCTAAATGGATGGGCTGAGAAATCCGTATCTAATCTATTGAATTCTATCAATAGCAGAAAAACCATAACTCTTGAAAAATTTATATCTTCTTTGGGAATTAGATTCGTAGGACCACACGTAGCAAAATTACTAGCAAAACATTATGGCTCATATGAAAATTGGTATTCTGCTGATGAAGAAGAATTAATGAGCATAATAGGCGTAGGCGAAGAGACCATAACTTCCTTGGAGGAATTTTTCTCTGATGAGGATAATATTGAAATGGTAAGTGATCTTACTAATCAATTAACTATTCTGTCTGTAAGTGCTAATGTTAGTAATTCCCCGCTCAGCGGTAAAATAGTGGTTTTTACTGGCAAGCTGTCAAGGGAGAGAAAGGAAGCGCAAGCAAAAGCCGAATCTTTAGGTGTAAAAGTTAGCTCTAGTGTGTCCAAAAATAAGGATTTTGTGGTTGTAGGTAAAGATCCAGGGTCAAAGTATCACAAAGCTTTAGAACTAGGTGTTAAAATTTTAACTGAGGAAAAATTTAATAAATTAATCTTGGGAGAAGAATAAACCCTTCTCGATCAATTCTTGTATCTACTGCGTCATTTCCTCGGCACAAATAATAGTCCGATTTTATTTGCTAGGTCCTTTTGGGTATATCCTCGCTTTAACCTACAGCTTCTTACTTTTTGTGCTATTTCATACCTTGTAGCACACTTTGTGTTATTGTTAGCTTTTTTTGAAACCATAAGCTCTATATGAAATTCTTGCTATGGATGCCTATTTGGTTTCAAGTTCCTCTACAGTTAAGCCAGTTATCTCGGGGATAATATCGATGGGAATGCCCAATATAAGCAGATTATTTGCAACTTTGATCCCCTCTGCTTTGTCGATCTTTTCTTTGTAAATTTGCCTTCTTTGGGATAAAAATTCTATTAGTATGTTCAGTTCATCTCTTGATTCCTGATTATCAATTCTTTTGAATTCTCTCGTCGAACTTAATAGCTCATTTTCTACTTCCTCGTCTTCACTTTCATAGTAATCTTCTTCCGTTATTAGATCTTCAGCATCTACTGATAATATTTCTGCTGCTTTACATGCCACCTCGCTCAAAAAGGTACTCTTCCCTTGTTCATAGTTATGTATTTGTGAACTTGCTACACCTAGCTCTTTTGCCAATTCCTCTTGAGTATATTCCCTTATTATCCTCCATTTCTTCATCTCTTGTCCTTCCTTGTGACGCTCACAGACAACTAGCTCTTTGTTATCATATTCATCTATTGATAAGCCTGTTGCTTGGTAGATAATATCAGCATCAAATTCTAACTCGAGCATATTTTTTGCCATTCTTATTCTTGCTGCTTTTACATCACTTTCCTCTTGAGCTCGAATAAATTTGGTTAATGCATTAATTGCCTTGCGTGGTTCTCTCTCACTTATTTTTATGTATTTTCCTATGAAATTATATGTCTCTTGCGTCTTATCTTTATCAAAACAACTGTTTTCTCTCAGTGGTTTTCGTTCAAGAAGTAGATTACTAACAGAAATTGACAATGCTTTTGTTATGCGCTTTAACTTTTTAGTTGGAATGCCAGATTTCCCTTTTACATACCTTAGCAGCGTATAGTATTTTATACCTGTTTCATTTGCCAAATCTTTTGCGTTATATTTCCGCTTTAATATCCAGCTTCTTATATTTTGTGCTATTTTGTGCCTTATGGAGGCAGTAGATCTCGTCATTAGTGGCAATATAATATTTAGCTTACCGATACTCGTAGGAAGTTCTAACATAACGGCGTCACCGGATAAATCGGTATAGTTTCTTTTACCTCCTTTTTCGCTGACTTCGATTTCGCTGTCACCTATTTTTATAATGTTGCCACCTAGTTCCACACATCCTGTGTTTAGACCTAACCTTCTTGCACCTTCTAGCACTTCCACAGGCTTTACTGTGCTATCTTTAGAAAACTTCATATAAAATGTTTTGTTATCTATACATACATCTTCTACGATTCCTCCTTGAACAGCATTTTCTCCGGCCTCCTTCAGTTCTTTAAGCCGCTCGTCTATCTGTGGCTTTACCTCTTGGTACAGTTTGTTGTGAACTTCACTTATTCGCTTATCCTGCAATAGATCGTAACTGAACATTGCTCCACTTAGCATCAATTCACATATTATATCTTCCTTCTCATTTTCTTTGCATGGGATCGAAAGCATTTTCAATATTACTGCATCAGCAAAACTCGTCTGTCCTTCACTATATGCGTTTATCCTGATTCCAGCATCTAGTGCTTGATCTACAACTTTGTTCAGTTCACTTACACTTTTTACCTTTACCACTGCATTTTTAAACCATATCAATTCTGCATTTTCAATTGCACTCGGCTCTATCTTGTTTAAAGCTGGAATAAATGGATTTGAACTTTGACGATTTAAAGATTTTGTGTTATAAAATCCACGTCCTTCTCCAAAATTGATTGACTTGTCACGAGGGGAAGGCATACCTTCAGTCTTTACATCCTTAGCTAAACTTGTATTGAAAAGAGTTGCATAATATAGAATGCTCATTTATTATGTCTATAATATTCACATGGTGAATTAATAATAAAGCAACAAATGACAATGTATACTTAGATAATATTTTAATATTGGAGGTTTATATGAATAATAAAGTAATTGTACCTTTTAAAGATAAAGAGGGAAATACGTACGAGTTAACCATAGATCTTGACAGATTGTCGAAAAATGGAATATTGGATGCTATTAGAGGTATGAGTCGTACCATCAAGCAGTCCACAAAGGAAACTGTAAGCAGATTAGCGGGAATATTGGATGCTATTGAAAAGCAAACTGATAAGAAAACCCCGTTGTCTGTCCTTTTAAGCAAAGTCATGAATAAGAAGGCTAAGCAGATCGTTTTTCTTAAAACTGAAATGTTTTTTACCTGATATAAGAATGTGATCCTCTAGCTCCATTCTCACGCCTTGACATACTGCCGCTAATTCACTCGTCACAGCTTTATCCTCCTTGGATGGCTTTAAACTTCCTCCTGGATGGTTGTGCGACAGTATTATTGATTTTGCCTCTATTGTTAGTGCCTTTTTTATTACTTCCCTTTCATAAATATATACTTCATCTATTGTACCCATGTGCACCTCATCTTCTATCAAATGGTACTGCTTATCCAAATAAATTATCATTGCAGCTTCCTTTGCTGATAGACCTATATTTACCCTTATATATTCTACGAGTTTTGCGTAATTATCCATTACAGGCCCTTTCTTTAAATCCTCTCTTAGTGCCCTCTTTGGAGCTTGCTTAACACATTCAATCGCTGCAACTGCAGAGTCAGTTACCCCATCTATTAGTTTCAGCTCATACATTTCTCGACCCAAAATTCCTCCTATTCCTTTACAAGTATCCATTAGCTTTCCAGCAATAGCTTGAGCTTGTGCTTTGTCATGAACTGAACTTAGAAGCATTACAACTATTTCATGATCTAGTAGAGCCTCTCCTCCGCTTTGTTTTACTCTCTTTATTTCTTCTATAAATTCATTTTCGTCTTTATTCTTATTATTCATAAAATTTACCTTGAATTAGTTTCTTATAAAATTTAAATGTTTACTGCTACTTTTTTAGTAGCTTTGGCATAAAGCCATCTATTTTGGCGGGAGTCAAGTCAATTTTTTCGATTTTTTTTTGTTTATTTTTTTTGTGAAAAGATAGAAGATATTAATAATTATTGGTTTCTTTAAGCGATATCACTTTGTATTCGTACTCTTAAAAAATAAGCTCAGGATTGGTTCTCACTAGATAAGCCAGTGATTGAAGAAATAGCATCAACAGAAATACCTAGTATAAGTAGATTATTTGCTACTTTTATCCCTTCTGCTTTGTCGATCTTTTCTTTGTAAATCTGCTTTCTTTGGGATAAAAATCCTATTAGTATGTTCAGTTCATCTCTTGATTCCTGATTATCAATTCTTTTGAATTCTCTCGTCAAACTTAATAGCTCATTTTCCGCTTCCTCGTCTTCATAGTAATCTTCTTCCGTTATCAGATCTTTATCATCCACTGATAATATTTCTGCAACCTTACATGCCACCTCGCTTAAAAAGGTACTCTTTCCTTGTTCATAGTTATGTATTTGTGAATGCGCTACACCGAGCTCTTTTGCCAATTCCTCTTGAGTATATTCCCTTATTATCCTCCATTTCTTCATCTCTTGTCCTTCCTTGTGACGCTTACAGACAACTAGCTCTTTGTTATCATATTCATCTATTGATAAGCCTGTTGCTTGGTAGATAATATCAGCATCAAATTCTAACTCGAGCATATTTTTTGCCATTCTTATTCTTGCTGCTTTTACATCACTTTCCTCTTGAGCTCGAATAAATTTGGTTAATGCATTAATTGCCTTGCGCGGTCCTCTCCCCTTTGTTTTCATGTATTTTCCCATGAAATCGTACGTCTCTTGCGCCTTATCTTTATCAAAACAACTGTCTTCTCTTGGTGGAGGAAGTAGATTACTAATAGGAACTGACAATGCCTTTGCTATACGTTTTAACTTTTCAGTTGGAATGCCACATTTTCCTTTTACATACCTTAGCAGCGTATAGTATTCTATACCTGTTTTATTTGCTAAATCTTTTTGGGTATATTTTCGCTTTAATATCCAGCTTCTTACATTCTGCGCTATTTCGTATCTTATGGAGATAGTAGTACGTTTTGCCATGCCGCTAACAGAAATAAACTACACATTATTACACAGGTGAGCATAAATTTACCATGAAAATGTTGACTTCAAGCTCTTTATTATGAAAGGTGTGAGAGCTAATGGTAGGCTTACGCTCGCACTTTTGTTAGGCCCTTGCACCAAAAATAAGTGTTTTTAAAGCTCTTTATAGCTCATGAATTCATTTGCCGTGGTTTTTAGGCGCCTTTATGAGTGGGTTATAAAAAGATCTACCCCAAACAACCTCTAAGGTGCGTAGTAGCATTCTAAAGCCATCTATGGGAGACATTTTTTTTCATCAACGCATTCAAAACTTAAAAAAATAAAAAACTTGAACATTTCTTCAGAATTGTGTATAATTATTAATGCTTTTTAGGTTAATGTCTCATGGCTTTTTCTAAGTTTCTTGATCCCAAAAATGATGTATCGTTTAAGCGTATCTTCGGTACTGAAAAAAATAAAGATATCCTTATTCACTTCCTCAATGATATTCTTGGCTTTACTGGTAAAAATGAAATAAATGATATAGAGTTTTTAAGTACTATTCAAGACCCTGATATCGCCGCTAAAAAGCAAAGTATTGTTGATGTTCTCTGTAGAGATTCTACAGGTGCTCAATACATTTGCGAGATGCAGGTCGCTAAAACTAAAGGATTTGAAAAACGTGCTCAATACTATGCTGCTAAAGCTTACTCAAGGCAAGCTGATAAAGGTGACCAGTATCATAACCTTAAGGAAATTATCTTCATTGCTATAGCAGATTGTGTACTGTTTCCTAATAAATCTGAGTACAAATCAAAGCATACTATTCGAGATGAAGACACTAATGAGCATGATCTAAAAGATTTCTATTTTATATTTATTGAGTTGCCAAAATTTCCAAAGAATAAGGAAGATCAGTTGGAAAATATAGTTGAAAAATGGGTTTATTTTTTTCGATATGCAGATGAGACTAGTGAAGAAGAGCTGGAAAAAATAATAGGTAGTGATGTAATAATTAAAAAGGCCTATGAAGAGCTAAATAGATTTAACTGGTCAGAAAAAGAATTTATTGCCTATGAACAGGAAATAAAACGTATTCTTGATGAACAGGCTGTCCTCGCTCAAAAACTTGATGATGCTACTGAAAAAGGCAGAGAAGAAGGCAGAGAAGAAGGCATCCAAATCGGTCATGAAAAAGGCAGAAAAGAAAGGGAAATTGAAGTCGCAAAAAACCTACTTAAAGCAGGGGTTTCTATCGATATAATAGCTCAAACTACTGGTCTTACAGTTAACGAAGTCAAAGACTTAAGCTAATTCTATCTTTGGGTGTCTAGATGAACATCTTTGTACTAGATGAAAACCCAGCAATTGCGGCACAAATGTTATGTGATAAGCATATAGTAAAAATGCCATTAGAAACTGCTCAGTTATTAAGTAATGTTTTTTCAATAGCATTAAAAGTGCCAAATCCTTTAGTCAGCATCACAGACCAGAATATAGAAGTTCCATATAAACTTACTCACAAAAACCACCCTTGTTCTCTATGGGCTAGACACTCAAAAGGAAACTTTAATTGGTTGATAAAGCATGGAAAAGAATTGTGCATAGAGTATAGCTTGCGATACAAAAGAACGCATAAATCCGAAGAAGTTATAGATTGGTGTGATAATAATAAGGATTTGCTAATTTTTCAATCAGCTGATATACAAATTTTTACACAAGCGTTACCTGATCGATATAAATGTAGTAATCCAATAGAAGCCTATAGAGAATATTACCTAAAAGAAAAGATGAGGTTTGCTAAGTGGGAAAAAGGTAGAGAAGCACCAGGTTGGATAATCTGCTACACAATACCACAGCTAATATAGCTCATAAATAAAGAAGCCATCCAAATCGGACATGAAAAAAGCAGGGAAGAGGGCGAAAAACAGGCTAAAATAGCTGTGGCTAAAAATTCACTCAAGGCGGGTGTTTCTATTGATGTTATTGCTGAAATAACAGGGTTTTCTGTTGATTATATTGAGAAAATTCAAGAAAAGAAGTTTTAGCCATAACGTTTTTTTTATTAAACCCTCTATTCTAGTAATTTTAATATTGCAATCCATTCTAATGTCTGTACAATGCCTTTTTTATATAAATACTTAATAGGAGGGGTTAATGCCAACACAGAAAGAGCTTCGGGCTACGATGTCCAAAAAATTACAGGAAGCTATTAAACATCCAGATCCAACAGTTGCTGCCGGGAGGAAGTCAGCTATCAAGAGATGGGTGGGAGTCCTTCAAGATAACTTTATGGAGCACATAAAATACTTTAAGGGTGATAAGTTGAAGTTTTTTGCACAATGTATTCCAAGATGAAGGTTGCTGGTCAGGTGTAAGGTTGGATAATGCTGCTTTAGGTCAAAGGTTTACTGAAGAGAAAATAGGTGGAATAGATAATCCACTTCGCAAATATGAGATGGCTTGTAGTTACTGTGTAGTGGATAAAATTCATCCATTCTTTCAAAAAAGATTTGAATTTTACAAGAACAGTTTTCCTCCTGGCACACTTGATGGTAGCGGTAATCCTATAACTGATAAATACATACGAAACTCCCTATTAAATAGCATGAAGAGAAAAGGTGATGTGTTCAACTTCTGGATCGATAGAGAATCTGGGGAATTAAAGAAGTATGATGCAGTAGAAGGCTTTGAAAGTGCTGTAAAACTTAAGTGGAGTGAAGGAGTAGAGTATTTTTATAATCATTTAAAAGAAGAAGATAAGGAAAAGAAACTTACAGAAGCTATTATTGCTCTGTCCCGCGTTCAATCTGTTGAGAAAGATGCTCCTATTTTAGATTTTTGTGTAAATAAGATAGTCGATAAAGATACTCTTTTACAGAAATTATTGCAGAAAGATAAGGGAGTATATGCTCTTCTTGCTGAATTAATAGAGTCATGTTTTTTTGATACGGTTCATGATTTGGTACAGTGCTGGTGTTATGAGGAAGCTTCAGCACGAGGTGATCATTCAAAGGAAATACTCTCACAGGATGAGTATGACCTCCTTCTTTACTCACTTTCAAATGTAATGTTGAAAAATCCTGAATCAAATGTTCAAGCTAGATCTCTTATTATGAAGATTTGGAAATGTGACTGCTTTATTGAATACAGAAAGATTTCTGTTAATATTTCTAATTGTATAGTTCCTATACAGGACATGCTTGCAGGGTTAATAATTAACTGGAAACGAGAAGACATTTATAAGTCTGATGAGGAAAAAGAAATAGAGAAAAAAGAAATACTAGATATGATGTTATTTGCTAAAAATAGCTTTCCTGAAAGATTTGAGTTCTTTAAGGGAAGGATAATAAAAAGTCTTAGATTATGTGGTAGAGAAGGTAAAAGAGTAAATGTAGATTACGGTCTGTTTGCGGAAGAATTATTCTCTGAGTTGGAGAAAACAATTTTACCACCTGTAGGTGATGGTCCTTGGAATAATTTACGGTCACGATCTAAAGCTCATGGTAGTAAGAAAACAACTTTGCCAGTTGATGATGGTCCACAGTCTGAGCTTGGAACTCCTAGTGTAAGTGGTGTTTCTTCTTATAAGAAAAAAAGCGTCTTTACGCTTAGTGGTAATAAGTAATCCACTTATGAACTCTTGGTGTTTCTGGTCGTAGTAAATAAGGGGTATTTTGTACGAGTAATGGTGATGGATTTATTAGGAGTTTGGTGGATGGAGATCTTGAAGGATTCAGACAAGGATTTGAATCTTTTTTAGATCAATGTCCATCTTTCTTGTATCATGTGAGTGCAGGTCGTTTCCTTCCTGTATTCTTTTTTAGTATGTTTTCTACTGCACATGATGCTAATATCTTAAATGAAAATGAGAGAGTGTATTTTCGTTTTGATAATCATGGTATTGATACAGGTGGTAGAAATAGAAATACAGGAAATCTAAAAGTCGCTGTTTATCGTGACGGACAGCAAGTTGTCAGATGCTACAGTATTTCTGATCGTCCTAATAGTGATGGGTTGAGGTTCAGTACAAGGGAGAGAAATGCTCTAGTGCGAGAGATTAGACGGCAAAATCCAAATTTAAGGGAAGAAGACTTAAATTTTGAGCAATACAAAGTATGCATGCATGGAAAGGGCAAGAGTCAGGGAGAGGCAATTGCAACAGTATTCGAGGTGATTCGTGAAAAGGATTTTAGAGATAGAGATAAATTTGCCAAGTATTCAGCATCTGAGATTAGTCTTCTTAGACAACTCTTAGGAGATCACGGATTGACAATTCAGGAAATAAAAGGAAGACAACTCAATTACAATCAGCTCAGACAACTTGATAGATCAGTCAAGTTTGCACAGGTAGCACAAGGTCAACAAAGGATTGACAACTTTATGGGAATACTAGCAAATAACCAAAGACAAAATGTAGAACGTAGAATGCACAGGGAAGTTTTGCCATACATCACTGACATCTATGATAATTGCAGACAAGCGCTAGAAAATAATATTGAAAATCGCAGTCAAAAATTTGAGAGTCACGGGTTTTTATTAGGTTTTTTAGCAAATTTTAGTCATCGCTACACAATAGGCATCGATCTTGACTTATCTCCTAGAAACTCACATGTTGCTTTTCTTGTACGTCATCAAGCAGAAAGAGAAAATATTCCTATTGTTATTAATCTTGCTATATTTGACACACCGTCAGATGTTGCATTAAACTGTGCCATAGGCTACGCTGGAAGGTTACACAATTCTTCATTTATACCTATTCATACCACATCAGAGCATACTGTTTGTGTTGGATTAAATTTTAATTTAAATCTAGATCCTTTTAGTGTTGATACAGTAGGGCTTCAACAGGATAGATTTCCTTTAGTACAAAGATTGTTTGAGTATATAGAAGATGAAGAGGTTGGAGAGAATATTAGAGATTTCTTGCTTCAACATCTTCCTGGTGAAATACCAAGAAATGCAGATAATTATAACAGAGTATTTGATTGTATAACTGGTTTTACTTTTGGAAGTAGTGCTTTTGATATACACCCTTTACAACTAGAAGGTGTAGAGGAAGATGAAGTACATATAATAAAGCACACATTTATACATTGTGACCCCAATTTAAGAAAGCGCGCATTGACTATGGTCTTTCATGCTGAAGGTTCTGATATAGTTATACTCCATATTAGAGCTCACGATGCACAACAACAAGGAGCAATCAATTTAGAAAATCTTAATATTAATGGAAATAATGTTCATGTATGGGAAGTTTCATGCACACTTAATGACCAATTTGAGCTAGATATTGATCAACCAAATGACCTTGGTTTATATCACGATTACCAAAATAATAATGCAAATAATTTTCTTGATGGTGATCTTGTACAAGTACCTAATGCTGAAAATGTAAATGGTATTTCAGAAAGGGTTATGAATGATGGCTGGAAAAATGTAGGTCAGCATAGAGGATTATTTCAAGAGATCTCTGGAGCATTGATGCCACTTAGGGATGCAATAAATGTTAATAGTGAGGATAAGTTTCGTTCTATACTACATGGTACATTTTATGCTAGTGACGATCCTGATAAAGTGCTTGCTATGTATAAAATTGGTCAAACATATAGTTTGAAAAGGAGGCAGGAAGAAGAAGGAGAAAGGGTAATGCTCACAAGAATTACAGAACAGAGATTAGACCTTTTATTATTAAGACAATCTACGGAGAATGCTCCAGATACTCACCCGATTGTATATGTATTAGGATTTGCTGATAATGCAGAAGAAGTAGCACAAAAGGAGAATAACGCAAAAGATCGAATAAAAGAACTTATGAACAAGCAAAGGGGATATTTGCCTATTACTCCTGGAAATGAGGTGGTTTTATCTTCTGCTGTATTTAATGCAGGTGCACAGAGAGTAGAAGATCTTATATCTATTCCACAAGAACTATATATACATAGGCTTGACCGCAGTACTAGAGGATTAGTGGGACCTGAAAGTGTTATTGATGAAAATCCACCAGAGGGTCTATTATCAGATCAGACTCGTGAAAATTTCAGGCGCTTTTACACGGAAAGAAAACCAGGACAGAACTCTATTTTTTTGCTTGATATAGATGATAATCTGCACGTTCCATTTAGTTACTTGCAAGGTACTAGAGCACAGGTAATAGAAACATTAAAGTCAAGAATAAGGGGAGGTGATAATTCCATTCCTACAGCACAAGAGATAAGAAGACAAATAAGAGATATTCTTGGAAATCAAGGGATAGAAGTAAATGATCTACTTACACTAGAATTTGCGACGAGAAATGAACATTATGATTACTGGCTTCAACAAATTGATATAGCTCACGCTGGAAGATTGCGATATCAGCTTCGTACTGAAGGTAATCACACTTTTGAAGTAGCTAATTTGGCAAGGAATGACGGTAACGAGCACATTGTTAGAGTATTAATCAATTTAGGGAAAATGAAGAACAACAGCGTTTAACTTTAATCATTACTTTAAATAATACTCATTGGGTTACACTAGTGATTGAACGTCAAAATGGGAACTATGTTGGGTACTATGCTGATTCAACTGCTACTGCTGTTCCAGGTGGTATTACTGATATCATTCAAAATAACTTAGGAAATAATATCAGGATTAATAATGTTTCTGTTAGTCAGCAAACAGATGGTTGGAATTGTGGTTTATGGGCATTAGAAAATGCTAGTGATATTAATCGAGTTCTAAACGAAAATCCTGTTGGGCAAGTGCAGAATATCATAAATATAATACGCGATTTTCTTGGAAGAGGCCACCCAAACAGAGATAGAAATTACTTTCAGAACATAAGAGTGGGCATTTCACAATTATTCAGGAATGATCCGGGATTTCAAGATGTGCAATTGCAAGCATACATTCAAAATAGAGAACAAATTGATCCATTACTACGTACTTATCTAGAATTAGGATATCACAGAGTAGGAGGAGGGTATGGATTAGTAGAAGCACCTATATCGCTTGGTGTTAGTGATTCCAGTAATTTTGGTGACCTGCCACAGTCGAGTTTAGAAGGTCCTGAAGCTAGTCGTGTTTCTGACCTTAGCAAAGGTAAAGGCGGTAAGTAGAGGTAATCGGTAGATGAAAGGAGTGTAACAAAAACCTTATGCATCAAGTAAAGATTGTGAGCAAATTTAAAGAAGTTAAGGTGGGTAACCTGTTTTTTTCTACTTGCAGCAATGTTTCAAAAAGTATATGTGTCGAGTTGGGTAAAGTTGAAGGAGGTTCTTAAATGAGCAACTATTAATTTGGTAGTGTATAACATTAATAAATTTAAATGATGCAACCATTTCCAGCAACAAAAATCAGCTAGCGTGAGAAGATTTTTTCTTGGAATCGCGTGGTCTACTGCTTGTTCTGTGCGAACTTTTCTATATAATAATTCTACTATATCGTAAAACCAGCTATATTAGCCTACTTTAGCCACATTTATATACGAATTAATTTGCCTAGCTTTGTTGCAATAATTTTACGTTTTTATTTTCACAACGCCGCTTTTGTTTAAATTGTTCTCACAAATATACGTACTTTTTTCGTGTTTTTGAAGAAAGTAAATAATGAAATTTTTTGTGACGCTAAAGTTAGGTGTTTCTTTCAAAGGTATTCTATCCACAAGAAGATATTGCCTTGTTGTGTTTTCCATCTGACAGTTTCACCCTCACACGTTTAAAAGACCATTATAAATAAGCCATAAACTGTATTAGTTGATTGGAGTTTGAGTGATATCTTTATAATTAAAGGCATTACACCCAATAGGATCATTTTCTTTTTTAGCACTATAGTAGTTTCTAATGCCATGGCTTAACTGCTTGGAATAATCAAAATTAAATGCTCCATCATCAAATGATTCTTCCTTTAGATTCCTAAACCAATGTTTTATTTCTTGTTCCTTTGCATGCTCTGGTGGTACTGATGAAGATTTCTCAGGATGTTGTGCTGTACTATGGCATGACAAACATGAAGATTTTTTATTATCTATTGGACCATTAAGTCTACCTAAATATCCTAAAGAACTTTTCATCACATCGGGATTTATCCAACATTCTAATAACCTTTTTCCGATTATATAATCTGCCGTAAAATAATTAGTGTCGTTACCCCAAGCAATACCCATTAACTTCATATTCAACCATGGATTTTTATTATTTATGGTACAATCATAAATAAACGTACCTGCAACCCATCCTGTTTCTTCTGATCTCTTATCTTTGACTAAAAAGTCAATTTGAAATAATCTCAGTTGCTTAAATACCTTTGGAGTTCCTTTTTCAGATTGATTAATATAGCTAGTCCAAGAGATACTGTTTTTAAGAGTTGGAATATCGTTCTGTGTTGCTTCTGTAAATACTAATTTTGCACTTACTGTACCATCTAAGAATTTACCTTTAGTAATATCAGGATTGTTTATATCTTGCCATACCCGTCCATATGTATAAGCTCCTCGCTCATTAACAATAGAAATTGCCCAATTCTGTAGCATAGATTTTTGATTGCTGTGTAATTCACCAGACTTAAAGGATCTTTCTCTTGTTAAACCATTAACAAATTCTCTACCAGTTATCCCATAATGCATCCATGGTGCATGATACCAATTAGCGACCTTATTACAATGTAAATCAAAATCACAGTTAATATTTCCGTCATATATGTATTTTAAAATTGTGTAAGCGTATTTTTGTGGTTCCTCTTTAAATGATATATATTCCCACGGGTTTTTTGCATTACTAATTTCAGTTGGGTAATCAGTCTTAATCCTAAAAACCTTACCATTATAACCTGAAGGTACTTTATCACATGAAGATATAACTGTTCTGTCAGCATATGTGAAACTACTATTTAGTATCAAAAGTGATAAGATTAATAAACTCCTAGTTTGTACTTTAAACCCTATATAATGTCTCTGATTTTTGCTGAAATTAAATCTTTTCATAGATATTGCCCTTCCACAAATTTCTTACGAACCGTCCTTTAAATTAACTATTCCTATAATAAAAGTAAACCAAAGATTTTGTTTATGTAAATTCAGCTTTGTTGCACAACCATTTATAGAGTAGATAGGTAAAAGAAATCCATGTAGCAAATTCAAAAGAAAGCGTACCAATGCCAGTGAAGTTTATTGAAGTAAAATGGGTATAGAAAGAAAAAAATATAAATTCTCTAAAAAATACTAAAGTTATAAAAATTATGCTTGCATTAGTTTTTTATGTGTATCATATAATGTCCTTATAGTTGTTAGAGAGGTAAATGCATCAATGATAGGTACTCAGGAATCTAAAAAGCTACACTTGGATAGTAAATATGAGTTAATAAAAGAATGTTTACAGCTGTCCCGTAGTGACGTTTTAACAGGTGGTACTCAAAGTTCATATGCAAGTAACTTAAATAATTTAGTACGTCTATTATTTGTTAAAGTATCTGATTTAATAGAAAATCAAAAGAAGTTAGATGAAGAATTATTAACTATTCTTAGCGACTGTCTATTTCTTCATCACTATTGCGATTACATTTACAGTGATATAGAAAGTTATTTTTGTTGTGAAGAAGATTATTTGCATCCTGACGAATATCGCTCTTATGAAGAAAAGTTAAAGCTTCATGATGCAAGCTTTGAAAGACTTGAGAAATTTTTACGAGATAATAAGAATAATCAAGATCTAAAAACTGTTCTTAACTTGAAAAGAGGAGAGTCTGGAACAACGATGTTTCATATGGTATCAGGTATAGGTGATGACGCATTAATGGGTTTACTCTTAAAAGCAGGGGCTAATCATAGTATAAGGGATAATAGAGGGAAGACACCCTTACATTATGCTGCTATTTGGTCTGATTGCATATCTTCTCTCATAAAAGCAGGAGTTGATCCTAACACACATGATATTAAGGGGAAGACACCTTTGCATTATGCTTGCTCATTCTGGTAATAGCAAAAATATAGATTTGCTCCTAGAAAACGGAGCTAAACGCGATATACTTGATAAACAAGGAAAAATCCCACTGCTAATTGCGGTTGATAATCGTAAAAACGATGGTGAACTGCACCTTATCACTGACAATCAATATCGGTTAACAAACGAGTTGCATGGGATAATTAAAGGACGTGGCGTTCGTAGTATTGATTGGTCAGATTACAATATTGAAGTTACTAAAAACCTGAAAGAGTTCTTAGACAAGCACAGAAATAATCAAGATCTAAAGGTGGCCTTAAATACTCGAAATCCACACGGACAGTCGGAAGTACTTAGACGTGCCAGAGATCATTTTGGTGATGGCAGCGAAATAGAAAACTTACTTTTAGAAGCAGGAGCAACTAACTATGAAAGGGATATATGTCATATTAAAGGATGTGGTAGTAGCGAAGGATGTTTGCACGAATCTAAGACTTTATGGAATAATTTAACACCATACCAACAGAAAATGCTAGGTAAATTCTTTGATATGGTGTCTCAAGTTCAAAATATGGGTAAACTAGAAGAAGTTGTAGATGAAGCCATAAAATTTGGGGTAAGGTTTAATTTTCCTCAACAAAAAATTTTGCAAGATGAGGCTACTGGGAAATATGTATTGGGGTATCATGTACTTAGATGTGGACCTGAATATAATTTAACAGATTATGTGATAAAAAGAATTAGTGAATTAAAAAAGGATCCTAAAGTTGCTAGTGATATAATATGTAAATTAGTATCAAAAGGAGCAGTGCTTTATAACAAAGATAGTATGGAAGTAATTAATGCATTGGAATCAGAGTTTAAAGACCATAAAACCAATATGAAAAAAGCTTATACAGATCATGTTAATCGTATTCAGAAGTTTATGGAAATTGTTGAAAGTGCGCATAATGGTAAGGTAAAAAATGCAAAAATGGATAATTCTACTTTTTACTTAGAATACTCAGAGGACAGTAAAATAGATGTTGCGAAGATTACAGATGGAGCAAGGAGTTTAGGACTAACTCAAGGAGAAATAGAATACGGAAGAGATATAATAAAGATCGGTAAAAGTGAGGTAGAAATTATAACGGCAAATGGCATAAGGCATTACACTGATCTTGCGGACAATAGCAATATAGTGTTAACTTTCTATACTAGTTTAGGGGAATTAGAAGTTAATTTATACCCTGGCAAGCAAGATAAAATAATAGTAGAAGTGAGTAATAAAAAGGAAATACTGGAAAAGTTCAAAAATTGTAAAGAAGAATTAGGTAAGAATTGCTCATTTGGTGGGTATTTAGTATACGATGCTATTGAACAGGGATATTTTGAAAGGTCTGGAAAATTGATGCGTTCTGAAGCAATGAGTCAATCTAATGGAAAAACAGAAGAGAGTTGGTGTGAAAGAATAAGCAGAGTCTCAAACTCAGAACAAACAACAAGCCGTACTATAGGGTAAAATGGATGGTGCTATCAAGTTAATAGCTTAAGGAATTTTGGGAGTGTTAAATAAACTGTGTCAAACCGCATTTTTAGTTCAACTCAATTTTCAATCTGCCAGGAAAGAAAACATCAAGTTGAGAGATAGTTAATGCCCAATCATGTACAGGCATCGTCCACTTTTCCTCTGCCTTCTTTATAGCACAATATACCTGCTTATACAAGGCATTTATGCTGGTAAATGAGCCTTTGGTCTTAGTGAATTTCCTAATTTGCCTATGTAGCCCCTCTATGGGATTGGTGGTGTAGATTATCCTCCTAACTGGACCAGAATACTTAAAATAACCAGACAAGTTTTCCCAATTATTCTGCCAAGATTTTATAACCATAGGGTACTTTGTGCCCCATTTTTCATCCAATTCCAACAGATAATTCTCGGCAATTTCCTTGCTTGAAGCTTGATATACCTTCTTTAAATCGCTCAAAAAACTCTTCGCATCTTTACTGGCCACATACTTCAGTGAGTTGCGTATCTGATGCACTATACACATCTGCACTTCCGCATTAGGAAAGACACTGTTTATAGCTGCAGGAAAGCTTTTCAGCCCATCAACGCAGGCAATAAGGATATCTTCTACTCCTCTTTCTTTGAGGTCATTTAGCACTCCCAACCAGAAGTTAGCTCCTTCACTTTCAGCCAAATAAAAACCTAATACTTCTTTTTTGCCATTTTGATCTATGCCTAATATGTTATACATGCATTTACTTACGCAATGCCCGTCCTCTTTGACTTTAAAAAACCATGAAAACTATCGGATATACAGACTGCAGCGGGCGACTACGCCATTCGTTGATTACTGGTAGCAATTTGTCAGTAATACTTGATATCTCTGCCGCCGATATTTTGTGATCATAAATTTCCTCAACATGTGACACTATATCTCTATAGCCCATACCACTGGCAAATGTGCTCAAAATCTTCGTTTCAAGCTCTGGATGTAAGTTTGTTTGCCTTTTTTTGACTATTTGTGGTTCGAAACTTCCTTCCCTATCTATTTGGCGTCAAAAGCTCAAATGACCCTGCGCTTGTACGTAAAGTCTTTGCATTCCTCCCATTTCTTCGATTATTCTCTTCGCTTTCAGCCGACAAGTGGTTTTCTATTTCACCTTCCAGGCTTACCTCCAGCAACTTTTTTATAAACGGTGTTAATGCTCCATCTCTTCCTGTCAACGGTCTTCCTTCTCGTATAGACGACAGGATATTTGTTTCTAATTCTTTATAATCTACCAAACCGGTAGTTCTGTTTACTACTTTCTGACTCATTGTCAAACCTCCATTTTTTTATATCAATTTATTACTTTTTTTTCGGTTTGACACAGTTTATTTAACACTCCCTTTACCTCTTAATAAATGGTACTTCTGTGTCCTATTTCTGTGATGATTACTGTGTTCTCTAATTTATCTACTTTATAAATAATCCGATAATCGCCTACTCTTAATCTTTTACTTCCTACTAATCTACCACTTAATGGTTTACCAAGATTAATTGGATCAATTGTAAGCCGCTCGTCTATAGCTCTTCTAATTCTTGATCTTATTGTTGGTGGTAAAGTAAGGAAATCTCTCTCAAGAACCTTTTCTGAATAGATAATATTGTATTTCACTCATCTTTAATTGTCTTTGCAGATAATATTTTATCCCAATCGACATCCTCACTTCTGACCGTCTTTGCATCTGGCACATCACGTTCTTTTATAATTTCAGCCATCTCTTTCTCTGCTTCAAATTCTTCTTTCACAAGACACACTAAAACTTCTGGTATAGTTTTATTCCATGCTTTTGCGACCTCTGTAAGATACTGAGCAAATTCACCCTCGAAACTTACATTAATATTGAGCTTTTTTTGACTTTGAGCCATATGATTAACCAGAAAACATCAACTATAGACTATAACATTTTTACACAATTTTGTCAATCCCCTTACTCGTTGAAATAACAATCTTTCTCTTTGGCTTCACACCTGCAACTTTTAACTCTGCTTTGATTCGTTGTCTTAAATCCAATAGATCTTTTATCTGAACTTCCCCATACCTAACCACATGATCGCCGTACGCAATTGATAATACTCTCTCTCCGCTCTGTAGCTTCTTTATCGCTTCTTCTACTTGAGTTAAATATTCTTGGTTGTACATCAACTTTTCTCACTCAACCATTGACTTCTTCTCACTCTCTTTGACTTTTTAGCTTTTTCACCTGCTAAACTTTCCCATTTACTCTCTGGCCAACGATCAATCCCCAGGGCAATAGACGCTGCTCTTGCGTAAATTCGGCAATCTAGTACTTCATTTCGGTCTCTTATCTTTTGCCACTCTTGTTTGGTATATCCTTTTACTACCTTGGTAATTAGTTGCTCTGCGGTTAGCTGCTTAAAATATTCAGGTGGATATTCGGGAAAATGACAATACCCCGGCGCCCCTTCTGTTAAAACATTAAGTAGCTGAAAAAGCTCGGACTTTAATATCGATACTCCAACTGGCCACAGCTTCATTCCTCTCTTTAGCTTTTGTCCGCTAACTGTTACATCAACTCTACTTGGGCTGCTAAGTGGCACTAGCGCTTTGTTTGCACCTTTCACTGCCATTAACCCTCCCAGAGCCCTGGTGACCTCTTACCCAGTTGTATACTTCTTGTGTTGCATATCCAGCATCTACCGCCATCATACTTATCATGTATTCAAGCCCATTTTCACCGATAAAATGATGATTGAGTAGCTCCGAAAGTTTTCCCCATACTTCTTCTCCTCCCGGATCTCCCTCAAATACCTGGTAGTCTATTGACCAACTTTCTCGGTTTTTTCCCCATGCTACTACTTCTACTTCTAACCGATCTTTTTGTACATCAACCCCTGCCGTTAACACTATTTTTCCACCTTTTGGCACCGTACCTATCGGAAAATTTTCTCGACGCTCAAATAGTTGCTTCCAGTCTGGTACTTCTCCTTTATCTACCCAGGTTTCTCCGAGTGTTGTATTTATCCAAACTTTCAGTAATTGCTCATTTTCCTTTGCATGCAGATAATCTTCCACTGCTTGTTTCCAACTATACCAGCCTACTGGGCTATACAAGCTGAAAGGTGGAATCCTATTTTTGCCCCTTCTTTTGCCTCTTTTTTTCCTTCTTTCCCTGTAGCTCTCCATTTTCCACGGGCTAGCATCTCTGTTTTCTGATGATTTTTTATTTCTCCCCTACACTCTATGCAAACGTAGTGGGCTGTTGAGGGATCTTTATCTTTCCACTTTATCTGTGGCCATTTTAACACCTGATAGTAATTACAATGCGGACATGGGAGAAAGAAATATCGTTTGTCTGAACTCTCAAATTCCTTCTCTATTCTGCTGATTCCATGAACCGTTGGTGTTGAAACTAAGAATATTTTTCGCCGCGTAAATGTATTAGTTCGCGCGATACTGAGAAGAACTGGATCTCCTTCTCCTCCTGAATCTCCTGGATATGCATCTACCTCATCTAAAAAAAGATATTTTACCGGCATTGAACGCAGACCCACTGGACTATTGGCACCTGTTACTACTACCGTTCCTCCCGGAAACTCTTTGCTCTGCACAGTATTCCCTGAATCTCTCGACCTTGGATCTTTTATTTTACTCCTTAAACATGGGGTATCTTCAATGAGCGGCGCAAATCTTCCCTTTGACCAACGCGTGCCCATTTCTACTGTTGGCTGTACTACCAGCATTGGCCCTGGCGTCTGATCAATAATATAACCTATCCAGTTATTCCCTGCTTCTGTTCCTCCAATCTGCGCTCCTTTCATGAATACCACCTTTTCAGCCGGTGAAGACGAAGATAGTGAATCCATTATTTCTCTAAGGTACGGCGTTCTCTCTGTTCTCCATTTCCCTGGCTCTGATGATGCTATTGTTGAAAGTTGACGACTCCTATCTGCCCACTCTGATACTTTAAGTAGCGGATCTGGCTTTAACCCTGTATAAAAGCTACTGCTATAGATCATAATGTTATTTGCTGCAATTGTTGCACTTTTAAGGAGAAAAAGAGGTATTTTTTGTCTGCAGTAAGTATCTGCTGACGCTTTACTTAAAATCATTATTGCAACTAATATAGGCTCACTAAGGCGATAAGACGCTTTTTTAGTAATTTATATGTAGTCATTAAAATACACTTTGTGTTAGTTCTTCCAATGCAACTCTGATTTCCTCAGTCAGTGTCTCATGGATCTTCTCTGTGTCGTTCATCGATGCTAGTAATGCTGATACTCTGTCTGGGATATTGAGGAGATTGTTTCTCACTACTCTTGCCACGTTAAATGCTTCAGTCTTTACTTCCTCTACTGAGATAAGTTCACCAATTTCAGCAAAATACACTTTGTGTTAGTTCTTCCAATGCAACTCTGATTTCCTCAGTCAGTGTCTCATGGATCTTCTCTGTGTCGTTCATCGATGCTAGTAATGCTGATACTCTGTCTGGGATATTGAGGAGATTGTTTCTCACTACTCTTGCCACGTTAAATGCTTCAGTCTTTACTTCCTCTACTGAGATAAGTTCACCAATTTCAGCTTTTGCTTTTGCCTCCAGCAGTTTTCCCCGCTCCATCTCGTTTTTTATCCGGGTTTTAAGCAACATCGTGGAAAGTTCATTATTTCCTCTTTTTTCCCCTTCTTCTCCACCTTTTCTCCTCAGTGGTTGACTTGGATCTCTAATTGCTTCTATTGCTCTATTTGCTTGTTCTCGGTCAATCAAACCATCCTCCAGCTCAACTATTCCTTTCTTTACTAAGTAACAGACGTACTGCTTTGAAACTCCCAGTTCTCTTGCCCATTCCGTCTGCGTGATTTTTCCTCTTTCCACCTTTCTTTCCCCTCTTTTTTCCCTTATTTCGTCCCTTACTGTCTTGATTCTTGAATTTGTGCGAAAGTTTTACCAGAACCAAAAAGGGTGGAATCTCTTCCCGTATACACCTGCCAACGCTTTATCGTTACATCTACAAACGTAGGATCTAGCTCTATCGTCCTACAGATTCTTCCTGTCCTCTCACAGGCAATTAATGTACTCCCAGAACCACTAAATGGATCAAGAACTATGTCTCCTGGTCTACTGCTGTTTACTATCGCTCTCTCCATTAACTCCACTGGTTTCATCGTTGGGTGCAGCGAGTTGTACGTTGGCTTATCGTAAAACCATAGGTCACTTTGATTGCGTCCTCCATGCCACTCACGTTTATTGCCGTTTTTCCAACCGTAGAGTATTGCTTCGTATTGTCTTTGGTAATCAGATCTTCCTAGCGTAAAATGATTCTTTGCCCAAATGATGAATGTCGACCATCTTCCACCTGCTTCTTCAAATACTTTTTGCAAGGTCGCCAAAAGCTCAGATGATGATGCACAAATGTAAATTGCCCCTTTGGTGTATGCTAAAACGTGAGTACAAATGTCATACAGAAAAAGTTCGTATTTTTCACCTTGATCATCGTTTAATATCTTCTTGTCTTCTCTCTCTTGACTGTCACCATATGCTACGTTATACGGAGGGTCACACACCGTAATATCTGCCATTTTATCGTCTAATACCGCTTTAAACGATTCAACCAGACAACTATCACCACAGTAGATTCGATGACCACCTAAAATCCACAGATCCCCTGGTTTTGTTATTTCCACTTTTTTGTCATCACCAGCTAAATCAGAAAATTTTTCTCCCTTTTCCCCTTGTTCTTCCCTTCCATCAAGGTTATCAAGAAAGCGTTGGACTTTTTCTAGCTCAAATCCAGTCATTTTGAGGTCAAACTGCAAATCTTCTAACTCTTGAATTTCTACCTTTAAAAGATCATCGTCCCACTTTGCCCAGTTAGCTGATTGATTTGCCAGTAACCGAAAAGCTTTGGTTTGGGCATCACTTAAGTTATCACTGAGCACCACTGGAATACTTTCCATACCCAGTTTCCTTGCTGCTTTAAGCCTTAAATGACCATCAACTACAGTTCCATCGCTTTTTGCAACTATCGGAATACGAAAACCAAACTCCCGAATTGAAGCGCACATTCTGTTTACTACATCGTCATTCTTGCGAGGGTTGCGATCATATTCGACAAGATTTTCAATAGGATAGTAGTGTATTGCTAAATTCATATTCTTAATATTTTATTAAATTGCTATATTTAAATTCTTAACAACTAATTAAAAAGTTAATAATCAAAATACGTCTGACGCTAGAGAAGGTTTGGGCTTTTTGCTACCAAGTCAGCCTGGCTGGCGGGAAGGACCCATATTTCACTCTGGTCCTTTGTTATGAAAATCGTTATTTATAGTAGAATTAGTATTAAAACTCATTATGTAAAATATTAATATCACAGCATTCGCTAAAACTCATTATGTAAAACATTAATGCCAAAGCATCTACTTCATTATCGTCTTGAGGAAAAAAACCTTTGCCTTTCACAGCTTCAATGACTTCACCCTTACTTGCATTGCCTTTGCCTGCTATGAAACGTTTTATCGTCTTCACCGGAACACCTTTGTATGGTATATGATGCTTTTCACACCAAGTAGCTAAAACAGCAAAGAAACCACCATAACAATGCGCAGCATCAGTTCCAAGGTGTCTTCTTACTTCTTCAAAATACACTACAGAAATGTCTTTCAAGGAATTAAGCCAATTACTAAAACTTAAGAAGCACATGCCACCTCCGCTGAAACGGCTACCATGAAAATTTTTGCTCCCACTTTGAATTACTCCATCTGTAAGAATAGCCCAGCCAGTTTGTTTGCCGAGGTCGAGTGTTATCATTTGCTATAATTTTACTGTTTAAAACTATGAGTAGCCTGTTTGACAATCAAAAACTTGCTAATGCCCAATAAGCTGAGTTTCCTCCCCCTAATAGTTATATACAGTAAATGTAACTTTTTGTTCAGTATTAATTATCATTTTATTGCACAATTTGGTAAAGGTGTTTGAGATAATCTAAATCTTGATAGTTGCTCCACTACCTTATTTCTTTTATCCATTGTTTCTTTTTCAGTCTTTTCCACTTCATTTCTACATTTTTCAATCTCTTCTAAGTTTTCTTCTGACTCTTTTATCCTTTTATCCTTTTATCCAGTAGGTCAATGAAGGCATTGGTGTCAGATTTTAAGTTTTCCACTTCTTTTTTGTCTTTACTTTCTTCTATCCTTTTTTTTATCCGGGTTTCGATATCAGAATCTAAGTTTTCTTCTATTTCTCTTCTCTCTATACTTTTTTCCAGCAAGTTGATTAAGATATTAATATCAGATTCTAAGCTTTCTACCTCTTTTCCAAAAACTTTTATATAATCCAAAATAAGATCTAGTATAAATTTATCTCCTCTATAATTCAGCTCAGGTTGTATTGTCAATAGCCTTATGAGCTCAATCGTTGCTTCTTTTCTTTTTTCTACATAGCCATAGATTTCAGCCTCTTCTAAAAGTCTAAAAACATCAATATTGTCGCGCAAAAAGTCTAAGTTCCTTTTCTGCATGATTTCTCATATTTGTTAGTCTCAGCTTTAGTTTTTTTAGGCAAAAGCTTGTCTAAGTTGCTTTAAATCTTTATCATGAGTTGAAGAGTGCATAATGAACATAAGACGCCTAAGCAAAGAAACCTGTTATTGCTTTTGCATTAAAAGGGTTGTTGTTATCATCGAAATATTCCATGAGCCTCTCATCCGGTGTTTCTTCTTCTATGGCAGTAACTTCAAACTTTTTTCCTTGAGCTACCTCTACAATTTGCTGATTTCATCACTGAGAGTTTTGCAATTAATTGCTCAGAGATTTTAAACAAAAGCTGTTCTACTGACATACTTTGCTATACCGAAATTATGAAAACTGTTCACTTTTTTGAAAAAATATTTTACAACGAATAAAAAACGTGATAAACTAAAGCAGGGATTTTTTTATAACAAGTAAAAGTTTAAAATAAAAAATAATTTAGAAATGCCTTGTAATCGAGTTTTAAGCTACTCTACATGAGCAACTTAGGTCTTGGTGGTATCTCTATTGCTTCTTCAGATGATATTAGAAATCAAATACAAGAGAAAAATGATGAACAACGAATAGGAGTACAATCTGTATGTAATGGTTTAAGTGGTAGTACACAAACAAAATTCAAATCAACAAGCAGTAAAGCCTATGCTATAGAAATAGGGTGTGGTATGATTATTGGAGTAGCTATAGCATACCTTGCAGGAGCTGCTGCTTTAACCTCTGTTGCTACTGTTATTGCAGTGTTGCTTGTAGCTGCAGTGATTGGCGCACTGGTGGGTTATGGTATTAGCAAGTTTTGTGAAAAAGTTAGTGAAGAGAAACGAGAGAATTCTGATATAAGTACATGTGCTGCTGTTAAGAGTGTGCTTTTTGGTGCATTTGCTACTGGGTATTCTAAAACGTTGCAGTTTTAGTTCAAAATTAGCCTATTTTCACAACGCCGCTTTTATTTGAATTGTTCTCACAAATATACGTACCTTTTCGTGTTTTTGGGGAAAGTAAATAAACAAATTTGTTATGACACTAATTGACATGGTATCTTTGTTAAAATATTTTGTGAAAAAGTGGTTGACTTATAGTTTGGATATCTTAACGATAGCGTTAGTATAGGTATATTTGTTATGTATGCTTGTATGTTACATGATAGCATTAATATAGAGGGTAAAATGAACTTTTCTCAATATGTCAAAGATGACGCTTTAGTATCATATAACGCCACAATAAATATAAGCGAATTGGTAGGCTTTTTACAAAGTAAAATACACATTACAAAACTTTTTTTACCGTTTTGCGATATTGATGAAAAAGGTGCAGAGGTCTTAGCTAATGGGAATCTTTCACATCTTACTTCACTTAATTTATGGGGTAATAGTATAGGTGAAAAAGGTGCAGAGTTCTTAGCTAAAGGTAAGCTTTCAAATCTTACTTCACTTAACTTACAGTCTAACAATATTGGTAAAAAAGGTGTAGAGGCCTTAGCT
The DNA here is from genome assembly GCF_947250715.1 of Wolbachia endosymbiont (group A) of Sympetrum striolatum. Taxonomy (NCBI): domain Bacteria; kingdom Pseudomonadati; phylum Pseudomonadota; class Alphaproteobacteria; order Rickettsiales; family Anaplasmataceae; genus Wolbachia; species Wolbachia endosymbiont (group A) of Sympetrum striolatum. The sequence continues at coordinate 859,134 of NZ_OX366342.1, read as the reverse complement.
AAAGGTAAGCTTTCAAATCTTACTTCACTTAACTTACAGTCTAACAATATTGGTGAAAAAGGTGCAAAGGCCTTAGCTAACGGTAATCTTGCAAATCTTACTTCACTTGGTTTAAGGGGTAATAGTATAGGTGAAAAAGGTGCAGAGACCTTAGCTAAAGGTAAGCTTTCAAATCTTACTTCACTTAACTTACAGTCTAACAATATTGGTGAAAAAGGTGCAAAAGCCTTAGCTAACGGTAATCTTACAAATCTTACTTCACTTAACTTACAGTCTAACAATATTGGTAAAAAAGGTGCAAAGGCCTTAGCTAACGGTAATCTTACAAATCTTACTAAACTTAATTTATATAATAACAGTATTGGTGATGATGGTGCAGGAGCATTAGCTAAACTGAAAGAAAGACGTGAAGCTGAAACAACAAGATTAAGAGAAATGGAAGAAAGTCAAAATAGGGTGAGAGAATTAGAAGAGAGATATCAAATTGAAATAACAGCATATAGATTAAGAGAAATGGAAGAGATGCACCAAACCGAAATAACGAGATTGAGAAAAGAAAGACAAGATATGGCAAGAGAAATAGAAAAGTTAAAAGAAGAAAGGCAAAACACGGCAAGAGAAATAGAAGAAATAAGAGCTCAGCTTATGGAATTTAGAGCTGCAAGAGATTCACAGTAAGCAACTACTAGCCCTGCAAATCAAACTAATGATCAGCCAGATCTAAGTAGCAGGTTAAGTGAAGCGCAATCAGTGCCGGCATGTTCAGTTACTAAGCTCGTTGCATTCTGACGATAGTGATATTGAAGTAATCAGCAGACCGTAATGTCGTTAATCTGGCAGGCATAGCTAATTAACAAGCAGAAGCATAGCAGGATCAGAGGTGTGCACATCAATGTCAGTGAAGTTTGTGGAAGTCAAGAATACTAAAGTTAGAAAAATTATTCTTGCATTAGCTTTTATCCGTGCTATGTATATTATACATAATATCTTTATCGAGGGGGTGTATGACTGAAGGTATTTTCGAACCTGAGCAGGTTTCTAATGCAAAAATAAATCTCAAAATAAGTGAGACAGAAGAATCACCTAGTGGGTCAGTTACTGAAGAACTGTATGCAGAACATTTTGATCGGCAAACTCTTGAAAGTGGTACAGTATCGTCAAGTCAAGAACAAAGTGATGATTCTGATTACTGGGATGAGTCCGGTATTGCAGATAAAAATACTGTTGTTGAAAATTCTCTTATTTCAGCAAACTCAGTTTTAATGGGGTTAGGAAAGCTGTTAACTGAAAGCGAAAAAGTTTTGATTGATGAATTTTATAGAAAGATGGAAAATATAGTAAGAGCAAAGGTAGAAATGCCTCGCCAAGGTGAACACAGAAATTCTACAAAGGTTACCCTGGAGAATATGGAACATTTAATAGATGAATATTTGAAAAAGAAAATAAAGCTAAATTTACGCTGTGATGGCTATGAGTACACTGTAGCGAACTTTGTGTTCAAAAAAATAATTGATATTGCTAATGCTGATAGTGTTATGCGTATAACGCCTACTACTAGATCACGGTATAAAGATTATAAGGAAGAGGAAGAGGCAATAGATGAGTGGACAGAGGGTGAAGAACCTTTATTCAATATTGTCAATAAGATATTATCAGCAGGTGCAAAAATAGAGTCTGATTTTTATGATCATAGTATGGTAAGTGAAGTTATGTGGGGAAATGATGAACCTATTTTTGCAGAATGCGGAAAAATTGAGAAAGAACTAAAAAGTATAGCATATAAAGGTTTAGTAAACAAGAATGAACAAGCTCAAGATGATGATCTAACAGTAGAAGCGGATAACAATCTTGTTTTTTTAGGTGGCCACAAAACAGTATTGTTGAAGTTGCAAAGGTTATAAATAGTAAGGTGAATGAAAATTTCAATATAGAAAGTGGCATTTTACAGATTGGAGAAAGTATAATAAGAGTTGAAAATGTAGGAGGAAAAAGAAATTACACAGATGTCTTAGAAGGCAGCGTCGAGATGTCTTTTACTACTGAGGTAGGAAAGATTAGTATTTATCTAAGTTCTAGGGATGAAGGTAGTAATAGAATAAAAGTAGAGCTCGATGAAAAGAGCCAGGGAAAGTTTGATAAATTAAAAGATCAATTAAGTTTAGGAGAAAGCTGCTTTTTAGGAGGGAAAAGTGTTCTACAAGCTGTAAAAGATGGAGGTTTTGAAAGAAACGGTGGTATACCTATAGAGTTAGCTGAAACTATTAAACAATCAGATTGTGTAGTGAAAGAATCAGGCGTTCCGTCTACTCTTGTGAGTCCGATTGGTAGTTTAGACTCGCCGAAAAAGAAGGAAGCTTCAAGTCAAACAGTAGGCCATTTATAGGGTGGAGATCCCTATGGTGATATTAAATTAATAGCTTAGGAGTTTTTCTAAAGAAATTATCTTGTTTGAAAAATTACTTGACATTTATGGTCTTTCAATCATACTACTAGCTTTAAGATTCTGTAGATCCAGTTGTTCTATGTCTTCCACTTTTTCTAGCTTTGTGCCAGGCTTTAGAGCATTATACACAACGCAAAACCCATACAAACCAACCCAACAATCCCTCCAACTACCGCTATAACGTGTACTTTGGAATATTCAATCAGTAGATAAGATGCAACACAACTTACCAATAACACCGCACCAACAACACCAGCCAGGATTGCTTGCCTTTGTTGCGTTAACGGTTTGTTTTTTTCGTCTACAGAATTGCTAAATCTACTATCAAAACATGGTTCGGAAGTTGGCTCTACAGTAGTTTCTATTTGCGCTTTTTCGCTGCTTTCACTTATAGGTTGAAGATCTTCACTATTTATATTACATAATTTTGTGTCAGTTTCTGTAGCTTTATCAATTACGTGAGTAGTATCTTTATTTGTTACACCATATTTACATACTTCACGCACTTCCTTACTATTTTCATCTTTAGCTGTAGTAGTTTTGGTTGTAGGTGTGGTTTGCTGTTCTATGGTCGTTTTTATGCTAGGAATATCTTCTAAAATTTTTTGCCTTCTTCTCTTTTCTGTGCTGCTAGAAACACTTGGCTCTTGTTCTTTTGCGGCAGCGCTATTTTTGAATTTTTTAGCAATACTTTTCCATATTTTTTTCGGTGTTCTCATAATGTTTTTCTCCTATTGTTTTTATAAATTAAGATCATAAAACTTCTCCAGATACTGTCTTTCATGTCAATAGTAATTTTAAAAAACTTTTTAAACCGAATTTAAATTCCATTGATTAGTGTAGCTGTGCTTTAAGTTTGTGCGGACGCACAGCTACACTAATTTAGGGAAGCTGACCTATTTGTTACATTTCTCAGTAAAAACTCTACTATCTCTGGTCAAAGAGTTAGAAAAGGTAAGCAACTTTCTCATGTCAATGAGTCACTTAACTAAACCACCATTGAATGGTTGATTGTTTTTAAGAATACCAAAAAATACATGCATTAGTTTTCTCATCAGCGCAACAATTATAACCATTGGGCATTTTCCTCTACTTTCTAAACGTTGGCAAAACTTTTGAAAGTGAGAATTATGATTCTTGGCTACTATAGCTGGCATATAAAGAGCTTTGCGAATACGCTCAGATCCTATTTTACATATTCGACTTTTTTTACTTAGGGAGTGTTAAATAAACTGTGTCAAACCGAAAAAAAAGTAATAAATTGATATAAAAAAATGGAGGTTTGACAATGAGTCAGAAAGTAGTAAACAGAACTACCGGTTTGGTAGATTATAAAGAATTAGAAACAAATATCCTGTCGTCTATACGAGAAGGAAGACCGTTGACAGGAAGAGATGGAGCATTAACACCGTTTATAAAAAAGTTGCTGGAGGTAAGCCTGGAAGGTGAAATAGAAAACCACTTGTCGGCTGAAAGCGAAGAGAATAATCGAAGAAATGGGAGGAATGCAAAGACTTTACGTACAAGCGCAGGGTCATTTGAGCTTTTGACGCCAAATAGATAGGGAAGGAAGTTTCGAACCACAAATAGTCAAAAAAAGGCAAACAAACTTACATCCAGAGCTTGAAACGAAGATTTTGAGCACATTTGCCAGTGGTATGGGCTATAGAGATATAGTGTCACATGTTGAGGAAATTTATGATCACAAAATATCGGCGGCAGAGATATCAAGTATTACTGACAAATTGCTACCAGTAATCAACGAATGGCGTAGTCGCCCGCTGCAGTCTGTATATCCGATAGTTTTCATGGTTTTTTAAAGTCAAAGAGGACGGGCATTGCGTAAGTAAATGCATGTATAACATATTAGGCATAGATCAAAATGGCAAAAAAGAAGTATTAGGTTTTTATTTGGCTGAAAGTGAAGGAGCTAACTTCTGGTTGGGAGTGCTAAATGACCTCAAAGAAAGAGGAGTAGAAGATATCCTTATTGCCTGCGTTGATGGGCTGAAAAGCTTTCCTGCAGCTATAAACAGTGTCTTTCCTAATGCGGAAGTGCAGATGTGTATAGTGCATCAGATACGCAACTCACTGAAGTATGTGGCCAGTAAAGATGCGAAGAGTTTTTTGAGCGATTTAAAGAAGGTATATCAAGCTTCAAGCAAGGAAATTGCCGAGAATTATCTGTTGGAATTGGATGAAAAATGGGGCACAAAGTACCCTATGGTTATAAAATCTTGGCAGAATAATTGGGAAAACTTGTCTGGTTATTTTAAGTATTCTGGTCCAGTTAGGAGGATAATCTACACCACCAATCCCATAGAGGTGCTACATAGGCAAATTAGGAAATTCACTAAGACCAAAGGCTCATTTACCAGCATAAATGCCTTGTATAAGCAGGTATATTGTGCTATAAAGAAGGCAGAGGAAAAGTGGACGATGCCTGTACATGATTGGGCATTAACTATCTCTCAACTTGATGTTTTCTTTCCTGGCAGATTGAAAATTGAGTTGAACTAAAAATGCGGTTTGACACAGTTTATTTAACACTCCCCCAAGCTCTGATATAGACGAGCCTGTATTGTCTAATCACGTAAGTAATAACCTCAGCAGATGATTTATAATGTTATAGTTATAAGGGGGTTTTTGTGAAAAATAGGGATCTTGTAGTCCTCTTATTAATTTTAGCATTAGTGGTTCTTTTGCTTATTTTATTGTTAATGTATTTTTTTAAATGGAAAAAGGAGGGTAGTAAAATGTTACCAAATAAAAATGGTGGTGCTAGTAGCACTGGTATGGGAAGTGTACAACATAAAGAAGTTCCTAATGTATCACTTAATTCTCAAGGTGTAGAACGTAAGGATAAAGAAATTCCTACTGCATCTAATTCTCAAAGAGAACAGAGGCAAGATGATTTAACAGTAATAGATCATATGACTTTGGAAGATACGCTCAGGATACTTAAATCTTGATAACGTGTTGTCTGAGCTTGATGATGATCTAAAGGACGTTAAAGCGGGAAAGAGAACTATAGAAAACCACAAGGAATATTTTAAAACACAAGTTGACAAGAAACTTACACAACTTTGTAAAAAATATCATCCTAACTCGCCAAAATGGCACAGTATACCTGAAGAAGAAAGACCAAAAGCTCAAGCAATACAGGCAAAATTAGATGACATACGAAGTATATTGAAGCATTTTAATGAAAACTTTTCCCAATGTGATAATTTTAAATACAGCTATTTTAGCAAAGTACGAGTTGATTTTTTAGGTAACAAGGAAAAATTAAAAAACATAACTTACACAGTACTAAACAAGCTAGGCGAGTTATCTCATATTAAGTACGAGAGGTTGGTACCTGATCTCAATGGGTTTTTAAGGTCAAGTCAAGCTAGCATGAAAGGTTTTATCTCAAATAATGTGGACCACTTCCAAAAAGAAAAAGATAATGCTGAATGTTATTTTCAAAGTTATTTAATTGGTTATGAAGAATTGCGTACTAATCTAGAGTTGTTTTGTGATCTATGCAAAGAAAATGATCGCATGGAACCTATTGCAACTCAGATGTTAGAAGAGTGTAAAACTCAGGGTAAAATATTAAATAAAGTTTCTGGTCATTTAATAAATCACGAATATTCTTATTGCATTAATGATAAACGAAGTTACGAACAAGCAGAGAAAGATTTTACTTTACCGTTTATAGAGTATACTAACATTTTAGCTATATGTAATGAGATAGTTAATACAAAAAGGTGGAGAGAGCTTGTTAGTAATGAAACGATATATAAAACTGTGGCTGATAACAAGGTTATTAGAAATTTAAATAGCTTTTTATCATTGCATGAACTTTCTCATTACCTTGTAACATATTATTGCTATGGAAATGAGGAAAATGGAAAATTAGCTGCTAAGCTTTTGCATATTAACTCATTGGATAAAGAACATGCATTACAGCTGCTTGTTCAAATAATCAATGTATACTCAAATTGTCTAGAAAAGGAATTTCAGCCTGAAAAGGATTTTTATGAAAAAGTTGCAGAAGTGCAGATGAATTTTCTGAGGACAATGAAAAATTTGGGTGATGAATTTTGTAAAGATCTGAGGCAATACAATGAGCAACTTTACGAAGTGCATTTGGAGCGGAATGAAGTAGTATCAGAGATGTGCGAACAAATTCGCGAGCAAGGAGAATTTTATAAACAAGCTTCAGAGCTTTGTGAACAAGCTTCAGAGTCTTGTAGGCAAGATTCAGAGTTCTTAATAGGACATTTAGAACGTGAGGAAGCAGCCAGTGCAGAAAGGGAGGAAAGGTTAAAAAAAATGATTGAAAGTGTTAAAGAACAACGCAACAAACTTAGTTGTAGCTCATCTAGCCAGCAACAGCCTGCAAACCAAGCAGATGATCAGCCAGATCCAAGTAGCGAGCTAAGTGGAGTGCAGCCAATATCGCGCAGTCAGTCACTGGATTCTTCACATTCTAACGATAGTGATGTTGAAATAATCAGCAGATCACAATGTCGTTAATGTGGCAAGAAGAAGCAATTAATTTTCTTGCTGGGCAGAGAAAATATAGAGTACTATGGTGGGGTTTTGGCCCCACTCTGCTTGAGAGTTTATGCAAAAAGAAAGGCTTTAATGCTAAAAAACTTTTAGAAGATAAGTTTTCTGAAGGAATAAAAGAACAGTGTATAACATTGCTTGAGGCTTTTGGTGAGGAAAAGTTGTATTGGTGGTGGCCGTGGAGTGGTAAGCTAAAAGATGCTCAAATAGATAAGAAACAATGTCAGAGGGCAGGAGAATATGGGAACTATTCTTGGTTTTGGAAGATAGTTTTGGGTCTATTTACTTCAGTTTTGATTCATTGCCGGGTTCTACAATGGAACAGTTTAGTTACAAATTATTATGGGGGTTGTATGTTTAAAAAGGGAAGTTTTGAAGGCAGAAATCAAGCAAGAAACAGAAGTCAAGAAGTACCAACAACATCGACTAATATTTCTGATAATTTAAATAAAGGACCTGATTTGATGACTCTGGGTGATGTATTAAAATTGTTTGGTTTACCTAAGCTGCTACAAGAACTTGACGTTAGTCTTGAAGAGGTAAGAAGGCATATAAAGGATGAAAAAGAACATGAACAACGTGTTAAGGATGCTGATAAGGAAATCAGGAATTTGTCTTTAAAGTATCACCCTGATAGAGTTCAAAATAGAGGTGGCTCTGATGAAGAAGTAGCACAAGCTAAAGAGATGCAAACCGCACTGGGTACAACAAGAACGGTATTAAATAGCCTTACTAAAGCATTTTTAAAGGATCTTGATGTTGACTATAAGTATGGGTTTTATGCAAAAATGGAAATTAGTTTACTAGGAAATGAAGATGAGGTAAACAAGCTGAATTTTGGAATATTAAATAAATTAGCTAGAGTGTCAGAAATTAAACAAGGGAAAATAATAGCAAACATAAATAGCTTTTTAAAGGCAGGCCAATGTGGTATAGAAAGCTTTATTAATGATGAGTTGGATAATTTTAAAAGAAATAGAGATGATGCTCTACTCTATTTAAGCATGTGTGTTAAGGGATATAAAAAATTAGTTAAAGAGTTTAATGAAGTAAAAAAAGAGTGTGGGAAAGTGTGCGAGAAAGATAAAGAACTGAAAGGTATATATTCTTCAATATGTAATATGTTAATTGAGAGTGAAATGCAATTGGATATGTTGCAAGAATTAGATGAGTTTGCTACAGACTCCTTACAAAAAAAGTTTCAACCTCCCAGAGTTTATGAAGATGCGGATGAATATTTTGTGCTACCGTTTATAGAATATGTTAGCGTTTTATTGATGTGCAGTAAGATGTGTGTTAACGTAGAAAAAAAGAAAAACAAAGAGAAGAAATCATGGTTTTCTTTCCTTCTGGAAGGGAATTCATCACAGGAAACGAAGGAAAATTCAGAGATTAATTTTGAACAAGAAAGGGTGTTATACGGTTATGCGCATTGTTTAGCATCGTATTTTAACGGCAATAATGAATACGGAAAAAAAGTAAGAGACATCCTTGAAATAACAGGTAATAAGGAAATCAGCCATGAAAAAGTGAGAAATAGATTTTTTGAAATCATAAAAATAATCAAGAATAATTTAGCACATAAATTTAAACCTGATTCTTATATAGAAGGTGGTGTTGGAAAATATATTATGGAAGAGTACATTAAATGGACAAAGATTATGGATGATGTATTGAAAAGAGCAGAGAAGTCTATAGCTGATACTGACACTTATATAGAGAGCTCTAGAATAGAGAATAAGAAGCTTCGAGAAGATTGTGATAGGGTCATAAGAGGGAATGCAAAACTTGAAGAAGAATGTAGGAGATCTACAGAAGAGAGTAGAAAAACGAGAAAAGAGTTACAAAACTTTACGCAAGAATTGTTTAACTATATAGGATATAGCAGAATAGCTCAGAATGAAGAGGCAAGTACTAGCCAACAACAACCCTATGCTCAAGGTACTAACGATCAACAACAAGAATCAGCTATTCAGGCTTCTAATGCTAAATTTGATCAGCAACAAAAACCAAATGCTCAAGCTGCCAATGATTCAAATGTGCTGCCAATGTCGCGTAGTAGGTCGTCAAGCCTGTCAAGTTCTGGCAGTAGCAATAACGATCAGTCAGGTCCAAGTAGCAGGTTAAGTAAAGTGCAACCAATTCCACACAGTCAGTCATTAAGTTCTTTATATTATAACGATAGTGATATTAAAATAGACAGCAGATCACAATGTCGTTAATCTGACAGGCGTAGCAAGTTAAGCGGAAATGGCACAAGTGTGAAAGGAGGTAATGTTAGGTTAATGGTTTAAGAGATTTTCTAAAGAAATTATCTTATAGCTTCAAGATTGTGTAGGCCAGTCACTTGACATATTACATTGGTAGGAATACCCACTTCAAGTAGATTTTTTGCCATTTCTGTTCTCCCTATTTTTTTACCCTTTTCTTTATCAATCTGTATTCTTTTAGATACTGACATAATTAATGAATAAAATTTATCACGTATTTCTTCATCCTCAATTTTATTATACTCTCTCACTAAATCTAGTACTCCATTTTCTCCTTCTCTATCCTCATTACTTCTTTCAATTTCAACATTGCCTTTTTCTATTAGTTCACTAATTTTCGGCAGTAGAGTTTGAGCGTGCGTTGATAATTTGTCTGCTGCGTTACATAGTTTTCCTATTGTCATGATATGTGTTCCTTGCTCATAGCGTCGTATTTGACCACCTGTTAAACCGACTTCATTTCCTAAATCCTCCTGAGAACGTCCTCTTGCTAGCCTCCAGTCTTTCATATTTTCCCCTGTTTTATAGGCTATAAAATTAACTATCTCTGTTTTATTATGTTTCTCAAGTTCATCTTTAGACAAGCCTGTTGTTTGGAGAATGATATCAACAGAAATACCCGCTTTAAGTAAATTCTTTGCTACTTTAATCTTTCCTGCTTTTTTACCTTCTTCTTCCCCCACCTGGATAGATTTATTTAATGCATAGGCTATCTTACATAATTCCTGGTTCCTAAATTTTTTACATTCTCTAACTAGATTTAATGTTTTTTCTACCTCACCTTTCTCTGATGCCATCGATTCAGGCAGTAGTTTTGCCATATCAATCATTAGTTCCACTACTATCATACAGAATATAATGATTGAAATCGGATTTTCCCCTCGCTCATATCTGGACATTTGCTTCTCTAATACTCCGACTTTACTTCCTAGACCTGCCTGAGTATATCTTTTCTTTTCCCTCTCATGTTTTAATTTTTTCCCTACTTCGTAGTCTGTTAACTTTGTGTCATTAGTCATGTCTCTTTAAAAGAATCTCAAGAAAAGATATACTCTTTAACCTAAGATTCTATTAAAGGAGACTTTCCTTTGCACTACCGTAAGAGAGTAAGACTTCAGTAAAAATCATATTTGATGATGTCCAAGCTGTCCTTCTCAACGTTTTCAACATTTTCGGGAATAGTTAATTTTCTTGTTCCTGCTATGTATTCAACTACCTCTAAATAATCATCATTCCATTGACCATTAAGGGCATAATGTAATGGTGTATTCCCATATTTCTTAGTGGCCTTAATTTCAGCTCCTCTCTCTATGAAATATTTTACTAAATCAATGTTAGCGTGGTAAGCAGCCCAATGTAGAGGCGTTCTGCCCTAATTGTCAGTTACATTTATATCCACGTTTCGCTTCTCCACAAGATACTCTACTACTTCACTATTATTCCAATAAGCTGCCCAATGTAGTGGTGTACTACCTAGATTATCAGTGACATTAAAATTTATTCCTTCTTCTTCTACTAGATATTCAAGGACACATGACATACCAGACTCATCGCCTATAGCTGCATAATGTGCTAGCGTACAACCATTGCTACTAATGGCATTCTTGTCGGCACCATCTTCTATAAGATTTTCTACCACATATGAGTACCCACAAAAAGCAGCTATATGCAAGGGTGTTATCCCATGTCTATTAGTTGCTTTCACGTTTGCTCCTTTTTCTACTAGATATCTAGCTGTTCTCTCACAACCACCATGAGCAGCGTGATGCAGAACAGTATTACCCTTCTTGTTTGCTGCATTTATGTTGAAGTTTTTTTCTTCCACTAGATATTGAACTATTTCTAACTTACCGTCTATAGCAGCTATATGCAGAAATGTTTCACCATTTTCTTTAGTAGCATTAATATTAGCTCCTTTTGCTATAAAATGTCTTACTATATCTAAGTTACTTGCTTCATGTAGAATGTTATCACTAACATTAGCCCCTTTCTCTACAAGATATACAGCTATATCTGTGCTACCTTTATAAGCAGCAATATACAAAGGAGTATATCCATACCTATTAACAGCATTAATACCAGCACCTTTTTCTATAAGATGTTTAACTGCTTCAAGATTACCTTCTTCCACAGCTAAATGCAAAGGCGTATTCCCTTCATCATTCTTAACATTAACATCTTTCTTATCTACTAAATACTTTTCTATGATATTACACATACCAACCTCACTAAATTAATAAAACTATTCCATTCTACAGACACAAACATTATTTTTTTATTAACTGTAAAACCCGTATAAATTCCTATATGCACTGCTTATTCTCTCTCATGAGGATACTCCTAATCGTGTTAATATCTTATATGTATTAATTAATAAACTCACTTTCTTCACTCTTCAATGGCCTCTTCTATAACAGCAGCTATTTCGTTCAGCTTCTTCACCTGATTAACCTCTGGGTTCTCACGCATTTCCTTTAGCACCTTTTGATAAAGATCTTGTCTTTTCTCATTATCGAGCAGTTTGCAGTATAGTTTTAGCTGCTCAGGGGTCTTTGATAGTAGTCGTGCTAACACTGATTCTCGGTTATTGTTATTATTACTCATGTAAAAATCCTCACTAATTAACGCTTCAATTTTTTTTAATGTTTACTACTATTTTCTTAGTAGTATTGGCATAAAGCCATCTATTTTGGCGGAAGTCAAGAAATTTTTTAAATATTTATTTGTTATTAATAATAGTAAGGATATCAATATATTAATTTCGGTAGAGCATTTCCTTCACAAACTAGGAAGAGATTTCACATCTAGTTGCTCTACATTTTCCACTTTCTCGAGCTGTGTGCTGGGCTTTAGTGCATCATACAACGCAAAACTTATACACGCTAATCCAACACTTCCCCCAATAATCGCTATGGCATACATTTTCAATATATAAGCTACAACACTACTGACTAGTAACGCCGCACCAACACTACCAGCCAAGATTGCTCGTCTTTGTTGCATTGATGGTTTTTCTTTTTTGTCTGCAGTATTTTCTTTGCTAGATCCATTATCAAAACATGCAGCAGAAGAAAGGCTGTTGGAAGCATTTGGTTCTTGTATGTCAGTTTCTGTTACAGCAGTTTCATTTTTTTCGCATATTCCAGTATTATCAAGCTTTTCTATTGAAGCAGCGATGTGCTCTATAGCTATTGTATTACTTTCATTACTATTTTCGCATGGCTCAAGATATTCATGTTCTATAGATTCTTCAAGACTACTTTTATTACTATTTTCATATGCGTCAGCCGGTGTCTCGATATTACCAATAGTATCTTGAAGCACTTTTTCACTTCTAGCTGTAGTAGTTTTGGCTGTTACAACAGTGGGCTTCTGGGTTGCTCTCCTACTAACAAGTTCTCCGGAGAATTTTAAGATTTCTTCTACAGCCTCACTATTTTTACGTGCTTCAGCATAGGTAAATGGGGTGTAAGTCATTTCCTCGCCATTTGAATGTTTTATCGTTATTCTTTTTTTGACAATCTCTTTCAAGATACCATTTTCCTCAGAGATCTTTAACACTGCTCTAATCATGTCATTGTCTCTACGTGATATAGCATCTGTAAGTATTGTATGAGTTTCTTCCCGACCATCTGAATGTTTTGTGGTTATTTCTTCATTCAGAACTTCCTTTAATAGTTTTTGTTTTTTGGCTTCTTCTAAAAGATCTTTTACAGCTTGATTATTTTTATGACTTATAGCATAATGTAGTAGTGACAATGTCTCCTCTCTACCCTGATACTCGTAAGTTATTTTCGCTAAAAGAATCGTGCTTGCGTTATAGCTGGACTTTTTGAATATTCTATTTCTAAACTTTTCGGCAACACCTTCCCCTTCTTCTATTTTTCTTGCTAGTTTTTGAATATTCTTTCTATCTTTATTTATTAATTCATATATGTCACATACTAATGTCAATTTTGACGTTTTCATAATGTTTTCCCCTATTAAGATTTATTGATTTAGTGGTAGTAGTTGCAGTTGCTCACCCCATAAAGTTGGTGCTTTCTTTCAATCAAAGGTATTCTACTGTTTTAAATTCCATGTAAAGATTTAGCTTATCTTTTACATCTAAACAGCATTAACACGATTTGGCTTTTTGTAGATGAGTAATTCTCTAGGAATTATCCTATTGAATTCTATGATATTATTTTTTGTAACATTGTCTAAAGTGCCCAGACACTGGGATCCAGGAATTTTATTAAGTTGGTAAGCATAAAAGTAGCCATTTTATGTAAAAATACAACATTTTGATGATTATGAAAAGGCTAGATTCCAGTGTCAAGCACTGGAATGACACCATTCGCTGTACAGTTTACCTTTAAAAATGAATGTTCGTACAGCTATGGAATAAATCGCGGTATAGCTATAGATAGTATCAGCTGTTTAATAAAAAGATCGTAGCTAAACCAAGAAACATAAGAGCTGAGAGAATATCAGTTGTTGCCGATGTTAGGATTGAAGAAGAAACTGCAGGGTCAGACTTTAAACGGTGAAGCATTATAGGAATGAAAGTTCCGATGAACGTTGCAATAATTGACATCATAATCATGGAGACCACAAAAATCATCTCCACTTTGAAATTGTGAAATCTTATTGCTAATACTACGAGTGAAATGGTAGATAAAATTACCCCGTTTATAAGACCTATTAAAAATTCTTTCATCAGTACTCTTTTTGCATTTTGCTCAGTTAGATATTTTGTTGCGATTGCCCGGATGGTTAGCGTTACTGTTTGGGATCCTGCATTTCCGCTCATTGATGCAATTATCGGCATGATTATTGGCAGTACTATAAAACTTTTTATTACATCATCGAAAAAGCCAACTACTATGGAACACATTGTTGCAGCTAAGAGGTTAAACAGTAACCAAGGTAGCCTTTTAATTATAGTTTTATGTATAGGGGCATTTATATCGGCTTTAGAAGATACACCGCTTATTTTGAGTACATCCTCTTCTGTTTCTTGTTGAACAACTTTTATCACATCTTCAATTAAGATCACACCAATAATTTTACCATTCTTATTTACTACCGGAGCCGATAATAGAGAGTAATCTTTAAATATTCTTGCTACTTCCTCTTGGTCTACTCCAGTTTTAATGATTTTTATGTCATGATCCATTATCTCTTTTATTATTGTGTCTCCTGAGTGAGATATTACCTTATTTAAATTAACACTGCCTATAGGCTCTAATTTTGAGTTGATAATGAATATCTGGTGAAATCTTTCTGGTATTTTTTTATAGTTGCGCAAGAATTCCATTAGCTGATTTATCGTCCAATAATATGGAGCTATAACCATATTTTTATGTATCAACCTTCCTGCACTTTCTTCTGGGTATGATAACAACTCCTCTACTAATTTTTGAGTTGCATTGGGTAAGTAGTTAAGTATGTTTTCTATAGACTTTCTATCCAAATCTTTCACTATGGTTACTATATCTTCTACATCAAGGAGCATTAGTAACTTTGCTGTATTTTCTATTCCCAATGTTTCTATGATCTCTCTTTGTAAATCTGGCACTACATGCACTAGGGCATCACTTAACAAATGTTGATCGAGGATATTAACTAATTTCTCCCTGTGATCACTGATTGAAGTAGATAAAAAATAAGCTAACTGAACGCTATCTATCGTTTTTACAATATTACAAACATTTTCTAGCTCCTCGTTATCAAGTGACTCTATTAAGTCATCAATAGCCTTTTTGTCTAAACCATAATGAGAACTTATTTTAATATTCATTACTTTACCTTATTTTTTAATAAATATACACACTTGATTTCCTTAAACATTAAAGTATAATGAAATTATTTTGAATTAACTATCATATGGTTAAATTTCTATTTTGTTTGCTGTTATTGTTAGTAATAGTAAATATATTAAAATCTAAAGTATAATGAAAACTTATTCAGAAATTTTCGAATACTTTCAAGGCTTAAATAAAAGTATTTCTCTTATCAGGAGGTGTCTTTGACATAGAAAAATTAAAGTTGCGTCTTGAAGAGCTGGATTCCCAAGCGTCGAATGATAATCTGTGGCAAGACAATCAAAAGGCACAAGAAATTTTAAAAGAACGTTCTAAAATTAAGCATGACGTAGAGTTGTTTTTAAAGTTGGAAAGCGATTACAACGATGCCATTAGCTTAATGAAGTCTGCTATTGATGAGAATGATGAAGAATTTTTCTCTGAAGTTGAAAGTGAATTAGCTAAGCTAGAGAAATTAATCAAACTTAAAGAGACAGAATCCTTATTTACTGGTGAAGCAGATAACAATAACTGCTTTTTAGAAATCCACTCAGGAGCTGGTGGAACAGAGAGCAATGATTGGGCTGAAATGCTGATGCGCATGTATGTAAGATGGGCAGAAATTTATCACAACTTTAAAGTTGAAGTTGTAGAAAAATTAGAAGGAGAGTCGGTTGGTATAAAGTCTGCAATGATAAAAATCGTTGGAGAAAAAGCTTATGGGTGGGCAAAAAGTGAAAGTGGAATTCACAGGCTGGTTAGAATATCGCCGTTTGATGCAAATGGTAAACGTCATACCAGTTTTGCAAGTGTAGGAGTAACTCCAGTGATAGAAGATTCAATTGATATTGCTGTGGATGAAAAGGATCTAAAGATCGACACCTACCGTGCTTCCGGAGCAGGCGGTCAGCACGTGAACAAGACTGAAAGTGCGGTACGCATTACGCATATTCCAACTGGTGTTGTAGTTCAATGCCAAAATGGTCGTTCTCAACACAGAAATAAGGATGAGGCGTTAAAATTACTTAAAGGACGTTTGTACCAAATTGAAATGGAAAAAAAAGAACAAAAGATGGCTGAAGAATATGGTAAAAAATGCGATATAGGCTGGGGCAATCAGATCAGATCGTACGTTATGCATCCATATCAAATGGTGAAGGATTTAAGAACTGGACATGAAGTGGGTAATATAAATTCTGTTTTTGATGGTAATATAGATTGTTTCATAGTTAGTGTGCTTACTAAGCAAAATTAGGTAGGGTTAACTTTCTTGTCATAATATATGATAATTAAAATATTGTTAAAGTAGGAGTAAAGTTATGACAATTGAACACGAGCAGTGGGAAAGAATGCTAAGTGCAATTGATGCTGACAAAAATTTAAGTAAAGATAACGTAATTGGGAAGATAAAAGAGAAATTATCACAATATTCAGATGAATATAAAGAGTGGGAAGGAGCTGGTTTTGGTGTAAACCACTTATTTGCAGTAGAATATGGATTATTGCATTTAGCTATCCACAATAATTTAGAAAATGTGGTGAATGCTCTATTGGGAGTAGAAGGAATCAATGCTAATGCAAAAAATGGATATGGAGACACTCCTTTATGTAAGGCTGCTCGCCGTGGCTGCACTAAAACAATAAGAGCTCTAATAGACAACGGAGCAGATGTTAATGAAAAAGATAATCATGAATGTACTCCTTTGCATTTGGCTTGTGAAAATGGTCAAACAGAAGTAGTAAATCTCCTATTGAAAAGAGAAGATATAGATGTTAATGCAATAAGTAAAGATGGGTATACTCCTTTACATTTGGCTACTGAAAAAGGTTACATAGAGATAGTAAAAACTCTAATAGAAGGAGAAGGAGATGTCAAAGCGGTAGATAAATATAGGAATACTCCTTTACATTTGGCTGCTAAAAAAGGTCGCATAGAGATAGTAAAAACTCTAATAGAAGCAGGAGCAAATGTTGATGCAATAGATAGAGATGGACGCACTTCCTTACATTTGGCTATTCAATATGGTTGTAAAGAAACAGTAAAAACTCTAATAGGAGCAGGAGCAAATGTTAATGCAGCAGATGAAGATAAACGCACTCCCTTGCATATAGCTACTCAATTTTGCCGTAAAGAGATAGTAAAAATTCTAGTAGAAGCAAGAGCAAATGTTAATGCAGCAGATAAATATGGATGTACTCCTTTACATTTTGCTGAAGATGCAGAGACAGTAAAAACTCTAATAGGAGCGGGAGCAAAGGTTAACGCATTAGATAAAGATAAACGCACTCCCTTGCATAATGCCAAGAATGAAGAGACAGCAAAAGCTCTAATAGGAGCAGGAGCAAAGGTTAATGCAGTAGATAAAGATAAATGCACTCCCTTACATATGGCTGCTCGACGTGGTTGCAAAGAGGTAATTGAGACTTTAATAGGCAAAAGAGCAGATCTTTTGTCAAAGAATAATGATAATAAAATTCCGAGCGATTTTGACAAAAATCATTATATAGTTCGGCATGTGAATTTTCTTTTATCTGAAGAAAGAATGAAACGACATGACCAACAGGGTAAAATATCTCTTGTTGCTTTCAGTTTAACAATATTGTTTGGTACTGCTATAACGATAACACTTTTTGCAATTGGAACAATTACAGCTGGGCTATATCCTGTAATAGGAGCAGTAGTTACAGTTGTAGCAGCAGCATTAGCGGTAGCTTATACTACAGTTAGAATGTTAGAACCTAGTACTAAAATGGATGAAACGAAAGAAGCGCAAAACGTAAATGGGAATGTGCAGGAAGTATTTCCTTAATATAATTCCAATTGTGGGATCTCTTATTCCATTTTATCAACAGTTTGTTTTGCAGTATCAAACAATTTTAATCCTATAATCCCGAATGTAACTAAAATAAAGCATATTACTTCGAATAAATTAACTGGTTCATTAAATAGGTAAACTCCAAGTATCGAAGCTCCTATAGCACCTACTCTAGTCCAAATTGCATAGCATACTCCGATAGGTATAGAACGTATAGCGAGCAAAAGTAAATACGTACTAAGAGCCATGGAGAGTATGCTAATTATTGATGGTACGAGATGAGTAAATCCACAACTATGCTTAAGTGTTATGACCCAGAACACTTCAATTAGTGACGATAAGAGTAAATATATCCAATTCATGCATAAATTTTTAGGTTTAAATAGAGAGCTTTAGCCCTATGGTTCCTATTACAATTAAAATGATACATAAAACTTGAGATAAATTAATATTCTCTGTGAAAGCGGTTGCACCAATTATAGTTATTCCAATTGTGCATATTCCAGAGGAAACTGCATAGCATACTCTAATAGGTAGAAAGCATGCTGCAAGAGATAAAAAGTAAATGCTAATGATCATAATTACCAATGTTGCAATCGAAGGCACAACTTTAGTAAAACTGTTACTAAACTTTAACGTTACAGCCCACAGTATCTCTAGGATACTAGACAGCAACAAATATAACCAGCACATTTTCGTAACATTTCAATCTTGTATTGTAACAGAAATTGTTAGTTAAAACTACACTAAAGTGCAATAGATCTCTCTTTCGAAATTGCTTTGAAAGCCAATATATTAAACTTAAAATAACATTCTAAAAAACTTTTCTACGAAATTCAATTCCTGTACGTCATTTGCTGCATAAAGAGGCGTAGTTTGTTGCTCAACACCTGGTATTTCTACAAAAACTTTGCCCACTTCTTGACCTTTTTTAATGGGTGCAGGTATCATATCTTTATATTCAATACGCACCTTAATTTGGTCATGCAATTTGCGGTTGTAAGTTATGGTAACATCGTTTGCAACTGTAATAGGCACTTTTTTATCTTTTCCATAGAGAACATTTACTTCCTCAACTACACTGTCTTTAGCAAATATTTTCTTAGTATTAAAATGTTTTAAGGAGTATTGTATCAGTCTTTTTGCTTCTTCTATTCGCTCTTTCTCAGTGTTTAAACCATTTACGACAGCAAAAATTCTCCTATCATTTCGTTTTGCAGATGCTACAATGCCATAACCACCAGCATTTGTATAACCGGTTTTTAAACCGTCAACCCCAATGTCGTGAAAAAGTAGAAGATTTTTATTCTTTTGTGCAATTTCGTTATATGTCAAATATTGTTCAGAAAATAAATCGTAATATTCAGGAAAATCAGTGAAAATCCTTTTTGCCAGCATTACCAAGTCTTTTGCGCTCATAAAATGATCTCCATCTGGCCACCCGCTTGAGTTGACAAAATGACTGTCATTCAGGTTCAAATTTTGTGCAACCTCATTCATTTCAGCCACAAAATTCTCTTCTGATCCTGCAATACCCTCGGCTAGTGTTATGCAGGCATCATTACCTGAGACTATTGTAATTCCTTCGAGTAATTCCCTCACCGTAACGGATTGACCTTCTTTCAAAAACATAGAAGAGCCTTTTCTTTCCCACGCTTTTCTGCTTACTCGAAATTTATCCTCCATGTGTATTATTCCAGCTTTTAGATAATCGAAGGCTATATATAAAGTCATTAGCTTGCTCATTGAAGATGGGGCCATTTTTTCATCAGAATTATGGTCAAAAATGAATGAATCTGAAGCTAAATCTAAGACTACTGCTTGCTTTGCTTTGGTTCTAAACTGGTATGAGTATGAAGAAAAAGGAAGTATAAAAACTAATAGCAAAATTACCAATCTGCTTAACATATCTATAATTTTAAATTTACAGTGCACTAATTAATAGTATAATTTTACAGGGGCATTTCAATAGATCTCTTGCATAAAACTTGCTTGACAAACTCCGCCAGCCCCCTTATTATGATAGTGAAGGTATTCAGTTATCTTCATCTGTGCAGATTAAACAGCAAGAAAACAACGTAGTTGGCGTCTTATTTTTAATTTTTTGCACTATGTGCACCTTATGTCTTCACAACATTTCTGGGTTTTTACCTATATAAGCTGAAACGCGCTTATAAGTCGTTTAAGACAGTATAGTACGCCAATTTGCAGGATTAGAGAGTGACAACTAGCTAACACGGGGTTTCTTTTGCCTTTTTTTCTGCTTAGTAAATTTCTTAAACATTTAAACAAAGGTGAGTTGCATTTAAAAGCAGCTAAATTGCAGTGTTTAAGACTTAAAAAACGCCAATACTGAAAGTAGACAATGACTAGGGCTTCTTTTGCCTTTTTTTTCGTTTGGTAAATTTCTTAAATATTTATGGCTAAACGACAACCGTCATCCCGCTACGTGTTAGCGGGATCTCTTGTTAGCGGCTGAGATACCGCGAATGAATCGCGGTATGACGGTTAAGTATCCCGCTACGTGTTAGCGGCTAAGAGATACCGCGGCGGTATGACGGTGTAGATAGTAATTCGTCATCCCGCTACGTGTTAGCGGGATCTATGCTAAGAGATACCGCGGCGGTATGACGGTGTAGATAGTAATTCGTCATCCCGCTACGTGTTAGCGGGATCTATGCTAAGAGATACCGCGGCGGTATGACGGTCTGCGGCGATATGACGGTTCGCGGTGGCATGACGATAACTTCGTCATCCCGCTACGTGTTAGCGGGATCTATGCTAAGAGATACCGCGGCGGTATGACGGTCTGCGGCGATATGACGGTTCGCGGTGGCATGACGATAACTTCGTCATCCCGCTGCTTGTTAGCGGGATCTAGAGATACCGCGGCGGTATGACGGTCTGCGGCGATATGACGTTTCGCGGTGGCATGACGATAACTTCGTCATCCCGCTGCTTGTTAGCGGGATCTAGAGATACCGCGGCGGTATGACGGTCTGCGGCGATATGACGGTTCGCGGTGGCATGACGATAACTTCGTCATCCCGCTACTTGTTAGCGGGATCTGCTGAGATACCGCGAATGAATTGCGGTATGACGTAGAGCTCGCGTCAGCTACTTTGATGACACAATTTACTGTCTTTAAAAATGAATGTTCTTACAATTGTGCGTCATGCGCTTTATTAAATATTTTACTTAAAAATCTAACTTCTTATTATACAAGAGATAAGCAATTCACTAATGATGAAAAATTACGAAAAGGGGCATAAAAAGCGCCTAAGAGAGAAAATTATTTTAGATAATGGACAATCATTACTTGATTATGAAGTTTTAGAGCACATTTTATATTCAGCATACAGTAGAATTGATGTAAAGCCGATAGCAAAGAGTTTGATAGAAAATTTTGGCAGTTTGAATAAAGTTTTTAATGCTGACCTGGAAGCACTGCAAAATGTTGATGGTGTCAGCAATGCAGCAATATCTGCCATCTTTTGTGTGAAACAAGCCTTTGTTCGTTCTGCAAGAGAAGAAATAAAAGACCTGCCTATAATCGATAACTGGGAAAAATTGCTTGATTATTTAAGAATAAGCATAGGAAGCCTCAATAAGGAAAATTTTCGCGTCATCTATATGAATAAAAAGTATCGTCTAATAGCGGAAGACCTGCAAAACGTTGGTACAGTAGATCAAACTCCTCTTTATGTCAGAGAGATCATCAAGCGCGCACTTTTGATTGGTTCAACATCCATTGTAATATCTCACAATCATCCAAGCGGAGATACACAACCTTCAAATAGCGATATATCTCTCACTAGGCAACTAGCAGAAGCTTGCCAAAGTATAGGAATAGAATTAATAGACCACATTATTATTACATTCAGTAGCTATTTTAGTTTCAAGGAAAATAGGTTGTTGTGAAAGCTTTTATAGCTACAGTAACTTAGATTTACCGACAATCGTCATTCCGCTACGTGTTAGCGGCGCGGCGGGATGACGGTAAGTTTTATTGTGGCACGATGGTGTAGTATAATGTTGGTAAACCTCAGTTACTTTAGCTATAAACGATTAAGATGAAGTTATCATATATCTATATACTTACAAATAAAGCTAATAGCACATTATATATTGGTGTAACTGCAAATTTGATCAAGAGGATTTGGAAACACAAAAACAAAATTGTTTCAGGTTTTACATCAAGATATAATGTAAATAAACTTGTATATTTTGAAGAGTTTGAAGATATAAGTTTAGCTATTGCAAGAGAAAGGCGCCTGAAAGAATGGCCAAGGCAGTGGAAAATTAATTTGATCAATCAAAAGAATCCTAGCTGGGTTGACTTATATTACTTAGCTTTAAGATAGCTATGCTGAGATCCCGCTAACACGTAGCGGGATGACGAGAAAGGAGCAGCAGGATAACGGTTAAGTAATTCGTCATTCCGCTACGTGTTAGCTGATGAGATACCGCGAATGAATCGCGGTATGACGGTTTGCGGTGGTATGACAGTTAAGTAATTCGTCATCCCGCTACTTGTTAGCGGGATCTATCCGCAGCGGTATGACGTAGGACTGCTGTCATCCCGCTGCTTGTTAGCGGATGAGATACCGCGAATGAATCGCGGTATGACGGTTCGTGGTGGCATGACGAGAAAGGAGTGGCGGTATGACGGTTCGCGGCGGCATGACGATAAGCCTCGTCATCCCGCTGCTTGTTAGCTGATGAGATACCGCGAATGAATCGCGGTATGACGGTTCGTGGTGGCATGACGAGAAAGGAGTGGTGGCATGACGGTTCGCGGCGGCATGACAGTTAATTAATTCGTCATCCCGCTACTTGTTAGCGGGATCTATCCGCAGCGGTATGACGTAGGACTGCTGTCATCCCGCTGCTTGTTAGCGGATGAGATACCGCGAATGAATCGCGGTATGACGGTTAAGTAAGGGATCTATGCTAAGAGATACCGCGGGGTATGACGTAGTAGCTATTTCTTGTAATCAAGTTTCGTTAAAGGTCAGATTGAATGGTTAAATCTTCCACCCAAATAACCACACACTCTACTTGCTTGTTTGGATATATTTCTTGTACTAAGGTTTTATAGGTCAGCATTTGCTTTTTTATTTCATTTAATAAGGAAACAGAAACGTTACGGTGTGATTTGTAGTCAATTATGATCGCTTTATCTTGCGTTATGCATAGCCTATCTAGTCGTACTAATACTGGTTCGCCATCGATTATTCCACTCAGTGTAATCTCTGATTTGCCTTCTAAGTCAAACAAATAGCCATATTTTTCATTAAAGGCCAATATTTTACTGTAAATTTCATCCTTATCTTCACTGGTGTTTATATTGTCAAGATATTTTCTGACCCAGTTTTTTCTCCTTTCTTTTTCTATCTTGGGCATATATTGTAATATGCTGTGGATTATTAAGCCTCTTGTATAACCATCTGTCATCCAAGTAGCTGATGCTGATTTTCCTTCTTTTTTACTGGATCCCAGTGTCAAGCACTGGGATGACAGGGGAGGACGCTGGGATGACAAGGAAGGATGTTGGAATGACGAAAGAGGGCGCTGGAATGACATTGATAGGTTTGGCGGAAGGGAAATGACTGGAACGTCAAAATAATCACGTTTTTTATAAATGTAAGGGTAGTTTGCGTTCACACATAGCACTTCAACTTTTTCTTTAAATATTGGCTGTAAGTATGCTTGTTTCTTTTCATATCGTTCTCCATACTGAGTGATTAGATCATACCAAGAGCCCTTTTGCACTGGCTCTTTACTTAAGATGTATAACTCATCTTCAGCACGTGTGAGTGCTACGTATAATAAACGCAAATATTCGTTATAATCCTCTAGTTTTTTCTCTCTTTTTACTTGATCACAATAAGCGTTATTGTTTTTTCCACACCAAAATGGCACTTCCGTTCCATCAAAGATAATGCTTTCACTGTTTCTTGGCACTGTGTTTGTATCAACCAAAAATACTATGGGAGCTTGCAGACCTTTTGATTTGTGAATTGTCATTATTCGCACAGCATTGCGTTCTGATTGCATATCATTCTTAATCTCCGGGTTATTCTCCTTGATCCACTGAACAAACGCTTGAAGAGATGGGTTTTCAAATTGCAACACAAGGTTCATAAATTCGTCTAGAACCTCGAAGCACTCAAGACCTAGCCTTGCAGCAAATTTCTTCTTACCTGTACGCAATATATGTGTAAATAGTGCAAGAGGAGACTCTATGCGAGATAAGTTAATGAGATAGTTTAATTCACTATAGATAACCACAGAATAATCCCGAATTCTTTCCCATAGTGAATGCTCTTTACGGTCATATGCAATGTTAAATAAATCATCCTCGGTAAAATTGAATAACGGTGATTTTAAAGCATTTGCAAGAGCTAAATCATTTGCCTGGAGGAGTAAAAATTCGGCCAAAGCTATTAAGTCCTGCACGGCTATATAGTCCATAATTCTAAAATAATCTCGGCCTACAACTGGCACGTTTGCTTTTTTAAGTTCGCTTATTATGTAATCAACTAACACGTTTCGTTGCCGTACCAGAATCACAATGTCCCTTGGCTCTATATGGCGATCTTTAGCGACTAAAATCCGCCCTTCGTTTAACCAATTGTGAATTCTGTTGGCTATTGTTTGAGCAAGTAATCGATCTGTTATTATATAATTTTCCCTGCATGTCAGAGGAATTTGTAAAGCTCGCTGTTCTTTCTCTTTACACTTTGGTAACGCTGGCCAAATTTCAATATATCCTTGGTCATTCTCTCTATGTGGAACATGTTTTATTTCATTATCAACAAAAGATATTTCTGCGCGGAAGTTATTAAATATTCTATCTACAAGCATTAAAACTTCTGGAGTTGAACGAAATGACTTTTCAAGTTGGCATGATATCCAATCTCTGCCACCAGTTTTCGTATGAAAGTATTGTTGCATGTAGTTGAATAGATGGGGATTTGCTCCTTGAAATCTGTATATGGATTGTTTTACGTCACCAACTACAAATAAGGTTCGCTTTTCATCATTACCGGCAAAAAATTCATCGCAGAGATTTGTTATAATTTTCCATTGGCTGATGCTATTGTCTTGTGCCTCGTCAACAAGGATGTGATCTATTTTTTGATCCAAGTTAAACAATATCCAATCTTTGTAGTTTGGATTGCTGAGAAGATTTGTTGCTAAGCCAATTATATCATTGTAGTCAAGCAGTGCGTTTTTTGATTTTTCGCTACTGTATAGATCAACATATACTTTAAATATACCAAGTAAGCTACTGGTTCTATTGAATATTTGATAAGAGTTCATGTCTTTTATATGAGTAAACACTACATTCTGAACGCTCTCTATTATTTGCTCTGCATCTCTAAATTTTTCCAAAGTACTTTTTGTTGCAATGGATAATATGCTCTTTTTTTCGTGCGATTCTGATTTGAGAAATACCTTGGCTAGGTTTTCTATTTTGGTGTCATTCCAGCGCGTGACGCTGGAATCTACACTTCTTTTCTTCTGGATCCCAGTGTCAAGCACTGGGATGACAGTAGAATAAAGTATTTCACTATAACTCTGATCTCTTTTACTGCCTTCACTTAATATCTCGGCTAATCTTTTTATGTGCTCAGTCGTTTCACTCTGTAAGTCATGAATTTCATCTGGAGCACTGAGTTTATCTTTGATATATTCTGAATCATTTTCTGATATCGATCTTTTTATACATAAAGTATAAAGCAAATCGCGTAGCTTATTTTCATCAAATTCAGCCGCAATAAGATTGATATCATCCTGCACAGTTTCGTTATGAAGCACTTTATTGAATATGATGGAATGTAATTCTTTACATTCACTCAGCGTACAATTTGGGGCGATGCCAGCTTCTATGGGAAAGTTGGAAATTAGTTTGTAACAGAAAGCGTGTATGGTTTGTATAGTTAGACCAAGATTTTCCAATTCAGAGAAAAGCCTTCTTGCTCTTGTTAAATAATCTTTATTTTTTCTGGATCCCAGTGTCACGCACTGGGATGACAAATAGGGGTGCTGGGATGACGTCGAAGGGTGAGCTACTGGATTTTCACTTAAATCGTGATTATGTGGTGCTATCACCTCAGCATCATTCTCCGTTATTTCTGCGTCATCCCCTGTCATCCAAGTAGCTGACACTGGGATCCAGGTTTCTTTTTTTCTGATTTGCAATAGGTCTAGTTGTTCCAGATCCATTATTAATTCACTTTCTGAGCATATTGCCCACTTACTGAGTATGCTGTGAATGCGATTCTCCATCTCGTTTGCTGCAGCGTTGGTGAACGTTAAGCAGAGAATATTTCTTTTGTTTTCTAATAAAAGTCTCAATACTCTGTCTATTAAGATTTTTGTTTTGCCTGTACCAGCGGACGCATTTACCCATACAGAGAAATTGGGATTTATGGCATTTGATCTCATCAGAAGTGCGAAAACCTTATAGAAGTTGACTAAAATAGCATTATACATATAATGTAAAAATAATCTTAGTGAAGATATATAATGAAAAGTTTTTGTGTAAAGGCGCCTGCAAAAATCAATCTTTTTTTGCATGTTGTAGACAAAAAAGAAACAGGGTATCACTTGATTGAAGGTTTATTTGTCTTTGCTAATCTCTCTAATTTTTTGGAAATAAAAGTAGGTGAGAAGGATTCTAGATACGATAACTCTACAGTTGAATTTGTAAATTCCGAACTTAGAATTAATAACAGGTACAACACCGTAATGAGAGCAGTTAATCTATTGCTTAGATATGCTCCTGCGCGAACTAAAGTCATTGTAAAGGTTGTGAAAAATATACCAATTGCTGCGGGTTTGGGCAGTGGCTCCTCAGATGCTGGAGCTGTGGTACGCATACTAGGGAAGCTGTGGAAGATTGATAGGACGATTTTAAATGAAATAGCTTTAAGCGTTGGTGCTGATGTTCCTGCGAGTATAGATAGCAAGCCAGTTTTTGTTAGAGGTATTGGTGAAGAGTTGTGTCCCATAAAAAAATTCTCTCTACCCACAAATATAGTACTGGTGAAGGCGAAAAAAAAGTTTTTGAGCACACTAGAGGTATTTTCCAAACATGAAGGAGAATTTTCTGAGCCAATTAAATGGAGCGATGACGCTGAAAAGGATTTGTTGAAGTTTCTTAAAGAGACGAGAAACGATCTTCAAGAAATAGCAATAAGCCTTGTACCTGAAATTCAGGATGTGATATCAACACTTGAGTCACAAGAAGGCTCTATACTTTCTCGCATGTCAGGCAGTGGTGTATCATGCTTTGGAATATTCGATAGTGAGGAAAATGCAAAAGCTGCTGCAGTTAATATCAGAGAAAAGCAACCAGAATGGTGGGTATGTGACACTCAATTAATAGTTTGACTTTATGCCCTTAATTTCCGAGAATAAAAATCTTATAAATGGTTACAGGGAAGGAAAATTTTTGGTGAATAATAGAGAATATTGCGGCTCAATTATAGTTTTTCCTGAAAAGGTGATTAAATTGAAAGAAAGTGATATAAATAGCAAGGAACATTTTAAATCTTTTTTAACAGAGGAAATAGAAATTTTGATAATAGGTACTGGTAAAACACGCAATATACCAAGTTCTTCAGTGAAGTCCTATCTTATGGAACAAAAAGGTTTAAATTTTGAATTTATGACAACCGGTGCAGCATGCAGAACCCATAACGTTTTAATATCCGAAGATAGATTTGTTGTCAGTTATCTAATAGCCATATAGCATGCTTGAAATGTTTACCCAGGACTTTTTCATCAATAGTCTAGTTGCAGTAGTCGTAATTAGCCTAGTAACAGGCGCTTTAGGATCGTTTATGATATGGCAAAGGTTATCTTATCTTGGTGATAGTTTGTCCCATTCTTCGTTGCTTGGTGTTGCACTTGCTTTAATCTTTAAGATTAGCCCATCGCTTAGCATAATGCTCATTGCAATTACATTTGCTATACTACTTTCTCTTGATTTTAACAGATTATATTCTGCTGATACGATATTGAACATCGTTACCAATGTAGTTTTATCATCGAGTTTAATACTTATGTCTTTTCTTCCATCGGGCAATAATAGTATTATTAGCTCACTGTTTGGTGATATATTAACGCTCGATCAAAGTGATATAATATTGATTTTTTTAATCTCTGTAATAGTTACTTTGATATTAATATTTAGATGGCGTTATTGGTTAATGATTTCAATTAATCAAGATTTAGCAGTAGTTGAGAAGATTAATGTTAATTTTGTTAGACTAGAATTTTTAATCACTCTTGCTATATTTATAGCAATTGCTGCCCAATTAATAGGAATATTACTCATTGCTGCATTTTTGCTAATACCAGCAGCATCTGCAAGGCTCATTTCGAAAACTCCAATGCAGATGATTATTGTTGCAACAGTTTTTTCTGTGATTTCTGGGATATCAGGTCTGATGTTATCTGCAAGTTTTGATTTGTTAACTGGACCTGCAATTATACTTGTTGCAGCCGTATATTTAATTATCGCTTATTTTATAAGGTTAGTATTAAGCAGTTTGGCTTGATTTTAGTCTCGAATGTTAATAATTTTGTAATATACTCATTATAAAACATCACTATCTTAGCACAAAATAGTCTTTGCTATATTATTGTTTATGTGCTAATGATAAGCTGTTAATTTTATGGAGTAAGCAATATGAGCGAAGAAGGATTTTTTTCCAAATATATATCTCAACCTGTGAAAAAATTTTATAATTATATTACAGGAAAAACAGAAGAGTCGGATAATGTGCAGAGTACGGCAGATGATGTGCACAATATTGCGCAAGAAAACTCAGAGTCTTTGGATACTCATGTACAATCAAATGAGAATGATATCATATAGATGGCATGAGGGTCATACCATCCAAAGTTAAAAAATTCCTAGAGAAACCTGATGCTTTAAGTGGTGTGTTAATTCATGGAAGTGATAACAGTAGGGTTGGTTTTTATGTACAAGAAATAATTGCCAATTTGGATGAGTATTCAGTTCAGGTGATGGATTTTGCAATAGTGAATAAGTCACCCGGTTTACTGTTTTCTGAATTGGCAAACATTTCGATGTTTAACAGCAAAAAATTAATTAAGCTGATAAATGTGAGTGGAGGTATATCCAAAGAGTTAAAAAACGTATTGGATTATAACGCAAGTGGTCACTATGTAATGATGGTAGCAAGTGATCTTCCATATAATTCTGCGACTAAAAGTTATATGGAGAGTTCAAAAATTTTTGGTGTGATTGCTTGCTATAAGGACAGCAACAGCAATCTTTATGACATTATATCAAGTTACTTAAAACAAAATGATATAAAATGCACAAATGAGATAATCTACCATTTGCAATCTTACTTTAATCATAGCAAGCTGCCTATATGTTCAGAACTTGAGAAGTTAGTTTTGTACTTAGGGGAGAGAAAAGACCTAAAACTTACTGATATAGAATTATGCTTTTCAACTTCCGGCAACGACTATGCTACACTTGATGATCTATGCTCTGCCATAGCAAGTAAAGATATGTCGCGCTTCATTAGAATTTCTGATGCATTGATATCGCAAGAAAATTTTTCACCGATAGCGCTAATTCGCATTATATCAAATTATTTCCTACGCCTTGAAAACGTTTTGCTGTCAGTGCAAGGTGGAATGAGTGAGCAGGCTGCGATTGATCAGCTAAGCCCTCCATTGTTTTTTAAACAATTGCAGAGCTTTAAATCTCATTTGAAAAGTTTGCAACTTTCAGAACTTAAAAAGATTTTGGAAGAATTGATAAGCTTAGAAGTTACCTGTAAAAAAACTGATTTAGATCATAAAATGATTTTTCAGCAGGTGATTTGTCATATTACAAATACAATTACTTGCTATAGCTAACAAAAATAAGGTGTAACCAGACTGCATTCTGTGATTTTTAGCAAAACATGATCTTTCATTTGAGCTTTCTTCAATTTAAAATAAATACAGAAAATTGCTGCCTATAGCTAAACTGACTTAGATTTACCGACAATTTGAAAAACCGTCATTCCGCTACTAGTTAGCGCCGCGGCGGTATGACGTGTTGCTTGGGTCAGCTATAGCTAAAGTAACTTAGGTTCACCGACAATCGTCATTCCGCTACTAGTTAGCGGAATCTATCCGCAACGGCATGACGTGTTGCTTGGGTCAGCTATAGAATATAGATCAGAAGTGACAGAGCTTAAAAAAAGGCATAACATTCTTAATAAACGTAAAAAGCTTTATGAAAATCAGAGTTGGAGTAATAGGCTGCTTAGGCAGAATGGGCAAGAAAATACTCAATGAATTAATTACAAATGCCGAAGTGGAAATAGCAGGTGCTGTTGCCCGTTCAGGCAGTAAGTACATAGATTCAGATATTGGACCAATTATAGCCAATCTAGGAATCAAGGTTACAAGTTCTATTAGTGGCATATTTGAGTTATCCGACGTTGTAATAGATTTTACAACTAAAGAATGTATGTTAGACTGCCTTAAAGCAGCTGTAAAATTTAAAACACCGCTGGTTAGTGGCACAACTGGAATAGAAGGTGTCGATTTGAAAGGATATGCTGCTGAAGTTCCAATATTATGGTCAGCAAATATGAGTGTTGGGGTTAATGTGTTGCTGAAATTGGTAAAAAAAGCTGCTGAGCTTTTAGGTAATGAATATGACGTTGAGATTTGGGAAATGCATCATAACTTAAAAAAGGATTCACCATCTGGAACAGCTATAGAACTTGGCAAAACAATTGCTAACGCTTCAAAAGTGGATTTTCAGTCCAATCAATATTTACATAGTGGTTCAAACATAAGAAAAAAGGGGGGAATAGGTTTTGCAGTATCTCGTGGAGGTGGAGTAATAGGAGATCACAGCGTGATGTTTGTTAATTCTGATGAACGGATAGAACTAAACCACAAAGCAATTGATCGCACAACATTTGCTAGAGGAGCTGTTCAAGCAGCAGTATGGCTATATGAAAATAAAAGAGAAATTCCGGGGCTCTATTCAATGCAGGATGTGATATGAGCAATACACGTGCCTCTGTTAAAGATTTAAATCTCTGGTATGGCTCTAAGCAAGTTTTATTCGATATAAATTTGAATATTTATAAAAGAAAAGTTACTACTTTTATCGGACCATCCGGGTGCGGTAAATCAACATTTTTGCGTTGTTTTAATCGTATGAATGACTATGTACCTGGATGCAAAACTGTTGGTGAATTAGATATCGATGGGCTGGGTGATATATATTCACGCGATATGGATGTTGTGCTACTCAGAGCAAAAGTTGGCATGGTATTTCAAAAGCCAAATCCTTTTCCAAAATCAATATATGACAATGTTGCTTATGGGCCAAAACTGCATGGTATGGTGAAGGATAAGCAAAAATTGAATGAGATGGTGGAAAATAGTTTAACTAAAGTTGGCTTATGGGAAGAATTAAAAGACAGATTGCAAGATAGTGCACTCGATTTATCCGGTGGCCAACAACAGAGGCTATGCATCGCTCGCGCAATTGCAGTGAAGCCAACTATTTTATTAATGGATGAACCGTGCTCCGCTCTTGATCCAATGGCAACCAATGCAATCGAAAATCTTATACAAGAGCTGAAATTAAGGTTTACTATAATTATGGTAACTCATTCAATGAAGCAAGCTAAAAAGTTATCTGATAGTGTAATTTTCTTTCATAATGGCAGAATTGTTGAGTCTGGAAGCACTCAAGAAATATTCGAAAATGCTCAATCTCCCTTAACAAAGGAGTATATCCTGGATCATTAGGTTTCTGTCATCAAAGTAGCTTGGCTACTTTAAAAAATGTATCCGTATGCCGTATTTGTCATTCAGCATGGTAGCGGTTGGATCATTCAAAAAATACCACTTCATTCTTTTTGCTTCTAACTTTTCTATTTTTTACTGTAAATTTTTGCAGAGTTCTCTCACATTTACTCTCTGATTACCTTTTTGTCTTGCTTTGTTTATCTGTTTTAACGCTCCACTAAACGGATACCCAATTGTTCAACACTGTCTATTTCAATTTGTAAAGTGTCCTTTATAAACTTATCAGCCTGGTCTGTACTCATAAAAACTGTATGTTTATTGGGCATTAATTTTTCTATAGTGGCTCTATCTTTTTCGTCATATGTATATTTAAGAAGCTCATCAATTTCTTTGTCCTTCAGATGAGATGTGCAATTATAGCTATGCTTTTTGAGATCCAGAAATTTAGCAAAGCTATTACAATCGTTCTCATGGTGAAAGGTTACATTTATACCTACTATTTCGTCCGTTTCTTGCAACTTTCCATCTTTAGCTATCTGTGCCTTAGCAAGCGCAACTGTAGGTTTATGGCCATAATTTGCTCCAATAATCCTTCTTATTGAGTATTCTATTGCCATTTTTTGCACTTTGGGATTTTCATCGAACTCTTTCAAAAAATTAAGGTGTAAGTTAATATATTCAGAGTATTTCAACCTGTGTTTTTTATGTATAGTTGGTTTGCAGGGCAGTTCATTTGTAGGTGACTTATAGCTTGCAAGAAGCAACTTTTGTTCATACTGTTCATTATATTCTTTTACCCCTTTAAAATGTCTTTCATATTGAGTCAATCCATCTTTTCCTTTTTTCTCCATCCTTTTCAAGAATTCCTCTGCTGGCTCTTGTTTAGCTGGAATAATTTTGCGTATAAACGGAATTTGTTTTTGCAAGCCAACTCAATATGGTAAGCAGACAACTTTTGCATCTTTCGAAAATAGACCTTCTAATTTTTTCACTGCATTGTATAAGTTTGCTGATTCTGGTTTATAATGCCCACTATTATTGTCTATATAAGTTATTTTACCATTTACCACTTTTATTAAACCAGAACATAAAACTGGCCTACCACCTGCAAGAGTTGAATGACGATAAGCCCACTCGTTTTTATTAACATTAATATGTTCATGAGTTACCAATCTGCCATCAAGCGTGATCACATAAGCTACACAACCTTTTTTACCCTTACTAATTTTATCAGTTGTATCATATAGCTTGCCTTCTAAGTCGTATAACCTTAGTTCCCCATCTTCCTCACCAATAAATTTGCTTTGATCAAACTGTTCATCAGAGTTAAAATACTTAACCTTTGTATTAGTTCTAGGAATTTTTCTTCCTTTAACTCCAACTTCTGAAAATAAATTATAGCGTGGAAAAAAATATGTAAATTTACTTTCTATCCAGTGTAAAATTCTGTTTATAATACCAAAAACTTTTTTGTTACCTAAATCAATAGAGAGTTGCTGTTCTTTTGGTACTTTTTTATGATTGGACTTTGTACCAGATTTGCCAAATTCTTTGGCAGCATATTTAAACTTTTCTAGTAAATATTCCTTACGCTCTTTTGATACTGACATTTTTACCTCACCAACTATTATTTTATTTTATATTATCTTAGACAAAAAGTCAACTTTTTCCTTAATATATTAATAAATAGCTATTTCATTTGCAGCATTGAGCACAATACTATTTGTTTGTGGAGCAGAAGAACTTCCATGTTAGCGCAGGAAAACGCCTATGGTCTGGCTCTTGAATAGTTATGTAAGAAGTCTAATCCACTTTCAGTTCCTCAGTATGTAAATTGCGTGGTAAAGATTCTAATTCCTTTGCAGCACTTAAACTTTTATTTTTTGCATGTATACCAAGCTTATTGAATTCTCGGGCAGCAGGAAACACCCTTGCTTCAAGTGAACCAGCAGTTTTATTATAATGATCGACAGCACTTTTTAAGCTCCTGCGCAAATTATCAAAGTTTTCGCCCATTGTGCAAATGCGCTCATATAAAATATGACCTAGTTCACTGATTTTCTTTGCATTTTCAGCTATCATCTCTTGCTTCCATCCATATGCTATTGCTCTCAGCAATGCAATTAGAGTGATCGGTGTTGCAATGATCACTTTTTTTTCCACTCCAATCTCTATCAAAGCAGGCTCATATTCCAGTGCTGCGCTAAAAACCCCCTCCCCTGTTAAGAAAAGCACCACAAGTTCTGGCGTATTTTTAAATTGATTCCAATACTCTTTTTTACCCAAGTCATTTATGTGTTTTTTTATTGCCAGGGAATGATTCTTTAATTTCTCCTTTTGTATTTGCAAATCATTTTGTGATATAGCATCCATGTAAGAATCAAGCGGCACTTTAGCATCTATTATTATTTGCTTTCCAGATGGCATTTTGATTATTAAATCAGGACGCAATAAATTATCCTCGTTTTTATCAACCACTGACGGCTGAGTAAAAAAATCGCAATATTCAATCATTCCCGCCATTTCTACCACTCTCTTTAACTGCATTTCACCCCATTTTCCTCTAATGTGGGGCTTTCTCAAGGCATTAGCAAGGCTAGAAGTTTGGTTCATCAGCGCTCCAATTTGCTCCTTTAAACCTTCATAGGCCCCTACCCTCTCCTTTTCTAGCTCACGTATTTCGTTATCGAATTTTTCTAATTTTTCTTTTATTGGCGTTACAACTTCGTTGATCGTTGCTTGTCTTTTTTTGAAATCGCTTTCTGTTTCTTTTAATTTACTATCGATTACTTCCTTTGCTAAGTTCAGAAAATTATTGTTATTTGTCTGCAAAGCATCAAGAGAGAGCGCTTTAAAAGTGTTTGTTAATCTCTCCTCTGCTTTTGTTAGTAACTCTATTTCCTTTTTCTTTTCCTCACGTTCTTTTTGCAGAGTTACTTCAAGCTCTGCTCTTTTGACCCTTAAATCAACTATTTCTTCATTCTTTGTAAGTAAAGTTTGCTTTGTTTCTTGAAGCTCACGCTCTAATTTACATAAATTACCCTCAAGGTTTGCTTTCTTTTCGCTCAGTTTTTTTACAATAATGTAGAAAAATAGTAATAGAGAGACAACCAGAGCTATAGAATTGAAAAGCATCAGAATAAAAAAACTGCGTTTACAATTCTATATGATTTTTGTGTGTATAGCTATAAGTAACAACGTCATACCGCACACAACTGTACGAATGTCTAGTTTAGTTATAAAATGTATATAAAATATTAACCGCTGATGTCATCCCAGTGCGTGACACTGGGATCCAAATTTTTTGGACTGGATCTTATGGTCAAGCCCACAGATGTATGAACATTGTCTACCAGGAGGGTGTCATCCCAGTGCTTGACACTGGGATCCAGGAATTTTATTAAGTTGGTAAGCATAAAAGTAGCCGTTTTATGTTAAAATACAACGTTTTGATGATTATGAAAAGGCTGGATTCCAGACTGGAATGACAAGAAGAGGGCATGGGATGACAGGAGCGGAGCTATACAAAAAGAAGTAAAACGGCTCTAAAGATGATGCTATAGAAGTTTTTAGTACTTGCTCGCAACTTTCAACAATTTAATAGCACTGGTGTTTACAACCTCTCCGCCGACACGCTTAGTGACAAAAAACCTCACATAAGGTTTATTCGTATAAGGGTCTCGTAATATTCTCATTCCTCTGTTATCTACAATCTTATAAGCTTGTTTGAAATCTGCCATCGCAATTACCGGTAGCTGATTGTTTGGCACCGGTGGCATATCGGCAGATTGATATACTGGTATTCCCATTAAGGTATCTGGAGCTTCAAGCGACAAACTTGGTTGCCAAAGATATTGACCTGTTTGAGCTTTTAGTAGCCTAACATTCTTCAACGTACTCCTGTTCATCAAAAATGATGCATTTTTGGAATAATATTCATCCAGAGAGTAATACAATATCATTATTGAATCGCTATCCAATTTTTCAGTTTTAACTTGCTCTATTTTATTGTAGCCCTTTCCATCATCATAAGCTAAAATTCCTTTGGGTTGAAAAGTGCCATCACCCTTAATGAAGGCTTCGTTTTCTTTCTTACTAAAAGTCTCGGCAATCTTTTCCACCAGCCAACTCTCAACATCGACAAACGCATCATCGAGTAACTTTTGTGATATCTGTGGTTGAGCATATAACTCGTAAGTCGTGATAGAAATCTTTTGGATTTTAGGCGTGTCCGTATCTTTTGCAAAATCATACTTAGATTTATTGCCACCGTCCTCATCATCTACTGTTTCACTGCTCCAACCTGCACCGGCACGGTCAAAATCTTCTATAATGTAATCCAATGTTTCAGTAGAGATTCTTTGACTGGAGCATATTTGTCGCATTGGGGACGAATCAGTTACGCGCTTGTTTATGCGTTTTACAATATGCGGAGTAACTAGATACCCTCCGATATCATTATCATCTCCACTGAGGGTTTTGTGTGATAAACCGCTTTCCATTCCCTTGCGGATATAATCAGAAAAATATTTATCACTTGTGCTAAAATCTGTATTTACTTCTGGACGTTGAGCTGCAGTTTCGATCAAGTCTAAACGCTCTTTGCAACTATCAATGGCATTATTTACCTTGCATAGCTGCTCAATCGTTGCAGAATCAGCACGCCCTTTGCTCTCAATTTCTTTTAATTTGCGATCATTTATTAATTTAAATTGCTCCCATGATGAAGCGAGTTCATTGATACGGTGAGCGATATCGGTAAGTGACATAATAGCCTCCTTTGAAAATAAAATTAGAATGGAAATAAGGTAATAGGAATGGCACCCATAGATGTTTCCCACAGTTGTACGAATATTGCAATATGGTACATAGTAAACGATGTCATTCCAGTGTCTGGGCACATAACTGTACGAACATTGTAGTTTGGGAGCAATTCCCTACCAGTGGGGTGTCATCCCAGTGCCCAGACACTGGGATCCAGCTTCTATGCAACTTAATTAAAAACGTTTGTTTTAGCGTAAGACAACTACCTTTAGCTCATCAGCTCAGTTATAAGCAAAATTTCTGGATTCCAGACTGGAATGACATCATCTGTTGTGCAATTTATCTTCAAAAATGAATATTCGTACAGTTATGTGCCCAGACACTGGCATGACATCATTTGTTTATCTGTTGAAAATGTAAATCGGAAAATAGCGTGGCACTTTGTACCACGCTTAGTGTTGTAAGCTTAATCGAGTAATTAAATTAAGCGAGGTAAAACAAAAGACAACAACAATATATAATGTTCGTTTTTTTATGTCAAGCACTTTTTTTATCTGCTTCAAACTTTTTTTTATCTGCTTCGATTAGATAAGGGATTTCAATATTAATTCTGCACTACTTGCAGTTTTTGTAATGGGTCTGCCAATGACGATATAATCAGCTCCTAAATTTATTGCTTCTCTTGGTGTTGCTGTTCTTTTTTGGTCGTCATGACCTGGATCTATACGAATTCCTGGAGTAATAATTTTAAAGTCTTCACCGCATTCTCGGCGCACTTCTTGAGCTTCTAGTGCAGAACAGACTATTCCATGGAGTCCAATCTTTTTTGCAAGCTTTGCAAGCAAAATTACCTGTGATTTTACCTCTCTTGCTACTCCAAGCTCGTTTAAATCCTCATTGCTCATACTAGTTAGCACTGTCACTCCAATCAGCTTTATTTTTGTGCCTTGCACCACACTTAGCGCTTCTTCAAGCATTTTTGTTCCGCCACTGATGTGCAGAGTTAACATTTCAACACTTAGAACTTTTATTACTTCAACTGTTTTAGCCACAGTGCTCGGAATATCATACAATTTCAGATCTAAAAAAATTGGTACATTGCATTTTGCAACTTCTTGCACTCCAGAGAGACCATGAGCAGCAAAAAATTCTAATCCCAGCTTTACCATGCCAACTTTACCACGCAGAGCATTAGCTAGAGAAATAGCCTTATTTAAGTCTTGTGTATCCAGTGCGCATATTATTGGGTTCATTATCTTGCATAATTTTTTTTATAATAAAGCTAATTATTATGTTTTGCAAATACCTTCACTCTGATTACGTTCATAAGATTCTGTCAATAGTGAATTTGGCAATTTGATCGGGGTGGATGAGCGACTGTTATATCCAGAATCTTCCTCGGATCCATATCCAGGATCTCCTGCATGTAAAGGAACAGATGTTTCGTCTGGCGATGATGCATATACAAGATCTTCCAGCGAAGAAGAAGGCGTTTTGTCTGGCAAAAGCCGTGCAAATTCTTCTTGTAACGCAAACTTTAATATTTGAATCGTATTTAATATTGCTTTTCCATCATTATTTCTTATAGGTTCTTCTATATTGTCTGTTACGCATCTTATCAACAGTTGCACAAAATTCACTTGTTTTTCTTTCTCTTTCAAAAAATCTTCTATTTGACTGTCTCGTTCTAAAAGTGAATTTCTTAAACTTTTCACTTCGTTATTACAATCTTTTCTTATCCCATCTAACTCAAAAGATTGATTTTTAATTAAATCATCTGCTTTATATAGCTCTTCAAATTTCCTTTTTAATTCTTGAGATAAGTTTTTATTTTTCTGATTAATTTCTTTAAATTTACATTGTAATTCATCTAATTCTACACAAAGTTCTTCTTGTCTTTTATGTAATTCTTCTTTTTTTTCACATAATATATGTTTTTCCTTACACAATTCCTCTTTTTCTTTAGATAATTTTTCTATTTCCTTATATAATTCTTCATTTTTTAATTCTGCATGTTTATTATTGTCTATTTTCCTTTTCAATTCCGTCATGCGTTTTTCTTTTTCAGCTAGATTACCTTCTTTTTCTTGTAACTGTTCACGTAAACGCGAGATTTTAAGATGCAATTCTTCTTCTCGTGCAACAAGCTTATCTATTTCCTCTTTTGTTTTGTCCAATTCATTGTCTATTTCAAACGTACGATTCTTTGCTGTTTCTAATCTTTTCTCTAAAGATTTTTTTTCTTCAAGAAGAGATTCTCTCTCAACTTCTGACTCATTTACTTTCTGATCCAATTTTTTTGCTCTCTTGTCTAAATTTTGCTTTTCTCGAGTTAATTCATGTTTTAATTTTTCCACTTCTTTGTTTGCAGCTTTTTCAGCTTCCTTTCCTAGAGTTATTTTATTTTCTAACTCTTGCTCTTTCTGAGCGAATTTACTTCTCTCAACCTCTATTTTTTTATTATTACTAATCATTTTATACGAAAGTGCAAGCACCAAAACAGATAATGCAGCTAAAGCAAGAATTAGAGGAAGAGGCACATTAGAAGTTACAGTAAGCGCTAAAGATGTAAGTAACGTAAGAGTAGCTAAGGAACTAGCTACAAAATAAAATGTGTTAGCTTTGTTAAACAAATTGCTCATTACTCCCCTCCCCTCATGAACAAAACTTCAGCAGTCTTGTATATATTTATTAAAATTCTCTTATCTGTGGAGGTCCCTGCACTTACATCGTTAAGGTGTGATAGGAATTATTTGTTGCATCTCTAAAAGCGATAAATTAGGGCTGCCGGTACTTGTATTAGGATTTTCGTGATTTAGTTGCTCTGAATTTTCTTTATTCTCATCCTCATCTTCCTTTTTAGGAGATAGAGATTTTCTAGAATATCTTCTTGGTGTGGATGTGCGAGGAGAAAGTGGTTTCGGGAAAGTTAGTCCATTAGCAAGCTTATTTTCACCTGTTCCTTCAAATTCTGATGAATGTTCACTGCTTATATCTAGTTGATTATTTATACCTAACTTTTCATATATAGGTTGCATAAATTCATCAACTGCTTCTTGTATACGGTCTGTATCTTGCATGTCTTGTTCTTCTAAATTAAAAAGTCCTTGCTCTACTCTTTCTTTCACTACACTGAGTAC
The DNA here is from genome assembly GCF_947250715.1 of Wolbachia endosymbiont (group A) of Sympetrum striolatum. Classification (NCBI taxonomy): domain Bacteria; kingdom Pseudomonadati; phylum Pseudomonadota; class Alphaproteobacteria; order Rickettsiales; family Anaplasmataceae; genus Wolbachia; species Wolbachia endosymbiont (group A) of Sympetrum striolatum. Next base: position 819,525 of record NZ_OX366342.1, on the reverse strand, counting down.
AGTAAATACTGTTTTCGTTACATATTCTCTCTTTTTTTCTTCAAATTTATTTACATTTTTCTTGTAATCATCCTTAACGTTTATTGATTGATTAACAAGTTCTTCCTCGTCTGCTTTTAAAGATAATAATTCCTTTTCCAGCTCCTCAATTTTAGATAAGTGCTTTTTCTCCTTTGTACTTAATTTGTCAACTTCATTTTTAAAACGAGTGTGCTCTTGACGCTCATAACTAACTTCACCTTCTAATCTTTTCTTTTCCCTTTCCAACTGGTATAACTTCTTCTCTAATTCTTTTATGTCGTTACTTAATTCTTTTTCTCTTTTCTTTAATTCCTCCTTCAGAGAGGAAGCTTCATCACTTTTTATTCTTAACTGCACTACTAATTCTTCTACTTCTTTTCTTAATTCTGTTTCTAATTGTATCTTTTCTTTTTCTAACATAGTTAATTGATGATTTAGAGAAGAAACCTTCTCTTTTAATTTACAAGGTAAGTCATTGTATTCATGTTCTAAGTTGCTCAGTTTGTTCTTCATCTCACATAATTCACCTTGTAAATTACCTTTTTTTTCATTTAGTTTCGTATTTTCATCACGTAACTCTTTAGTAAAATCAAGAGAATTTTTCTTTTCACATTCTAACTGACTTACTTTCTTATTCAATTTTTTTATTCTCTCATCTAAACCTTGCTTTTCTCGAGTTAATCTATTTAGTTGATTATTCAATTCCTCCACTTCTTTGCTTGCAGCTTCTTTAGCTTCTTTTTCTAGAGTTATTTTATTTTCTAACTCTTGTACCTTACTCTCAAATTGTTGTTTTACGCTTTCTAACTCTTGCTCTTTTTCAGCAAATTTATTTTTCTCAACCTCTATTTTCTTATTATTACTAATCATCTTGCATGAAAGTGCGAGTATCAAAGTAGATAGTATAGATAAACTCAAGGCAACAGACTGCAACTGAAGACAAGAACTCAACATAATGGGCAACAGCAAGTGTCCCAGATGCAAGCAATACCAAAGTAGCAAAAGCACCAGCTATAAGATATGGTGCATTGGCTTTATTATATAAATCCCCCATTATTATTCCCTCACAACTAAAGTATTATAATAGCATAAATGTCAAGGGAAGTAAAGCTATACAAATCAGTATAAGTCTATATTCACTATGTATTTCCCGTCTTCAGTTTCAAGCTCAGACTGCATCCACTCTATCATTTCCGCATTGCAAACTGCTTGTAGGTCATTCTGCGCGGATTGATTCAATTTGTCCTCTCGTAGATCTGCTTTTATCACTAATTTCTTTATCAAATGCTTAACTGATACATTATTATCTGCTTTTATCTTTCTGATAATGTTTAATATCTGCACGCAATTGTCTCCCATTTCCTCTGAATATTTATCGTAGATAAGCTCTTCTAATTTTGGCCAATTACTTTGATTGTGTACAGAATTATAACTATACAACTGGTGGTATATCTCTTCTGTAATGTAAGGCAAAAAAGGTGCAAATAACCGCAAAATAACATTTAACACATACGCCAAGCTTTGTTTTGCACTTAAGGTTGCTTCACTGCTTCCGTACGCGCGTTTTTTTACTAATTCCAAGTAGTTATCACAAAAATCCTTCCAAAAAAATTCCTCTATTACGCCCAAAGCTTCGCAGTATTCAAACTGTAATAGGTTATTCGTTGCTCTTTCTATAACTTTGTATAACTTAGACAATATCCACTTATCTATTGTCTCGTGAGCAGAATTTATGCTCATTACTTGATGCTTTTCCATGAACATGGAAACAAACTTGCTAGCGTTCCAAAGTTTTGTAACTAGGCGCTTGCCAATTTTAAATATATTTTCAGAGTAGACTGTATCAACTCCAAGCCTTGAGTTCGCTGCCCAATAGCGTACTACATCAGCTCCATAAGTTTCAAGTATTACATGAGGAGTGATGATGTTACCTTTTGATTTACTCATCTTTTTCTTATCATCGGCTAAACACCAACCGCTGATCATAATGTTTTTCCAAGGTAAAGAATCTGCATGATAATGTGCCTTTAAAATAGTATAAAAAGCCCAAGTTCTTATTATCTCATGGCTCTGGCTGCGCAGATCTGCAGGAAATATTGTATTATAGCGATGATTTGGTAAGCTAAACTCACTGTTTACTGCCAGTGCACTTAGTTGAGGAGTAATTGAACTTGTGGCCCAGGTATCCATTACATCTTGATCTGGGATAACCTCTTCTTTGCTATACCCTTTTGGCAAATCTTTGAGTGGATCTATAGGTAGGTCCTTTATCTCAGCTAGAATAATTTTACCTTCTTCTCCCTTACGTTTGGAATACCACGCTGGAAATGGCACACCAAAATAGCGCTGCCTTGAGATGCACCAGTCCCAATTTAGCCCTTCTATCCACACTTCCATGCGTTTACGCATATTGCTTGGATGCCAATTGCATTCTTTTACTTTATCTAATACTTGAGCTTTTTGCTCTAAGGTCTTGATAAACAATTGATAAGTAGGCAATATCTCAAGTGGTGCACCAGACCTTTCTGCGCACTTAACAGAATGAGAAATGCTAGTGCTTTCTATTAGTAACTCCTTCTCAGTTAGGATTTCGATCATCCTCTTTCTTGCTGCTGTAACTTTCAATCCATTGATTTCATTGTAGATTCCAGCGTCACGCGCTGGAATGACGCCGGGGTGTGGTGGAATGACGTCTTCTTTTGTCATCTGAGTAGCCCTTTCTCCTGTCATCCGAGTAGCCCCTATGGTGTCATCCCAGTGCCCAGACACTGGGATCCATGCTCTTTCCTTCTGACCATGTGGTGGATGCAGGTTCATCCTCCCATCCTGATCGATGATAATTTTCATCGGCAGATTATGCTTTTGCTGCCAATATATGTCGAGCTCATCACCGAATGTACAACACATAACAAGCCCAGTGCCTTTATCTACTTTAACCTTATCATCAGCTATTATTGGAACTTTTTCCTTTGTTATTGGCGCTACGGCTGTTTTGCCAATCAGATGGGTATAGCGTGCATCCTCTGGGTGGCAAAAAACTGCAACGCATGCGGGAAGTAACTCAGGTCGCGTAGTTGCAATATTGATCTGCTCATTTTCGTGAGTAGAGAAAACTATCGTGTTTAAGGATGACTCAAAAACTTTATCTTCTATTTCTGCTTGCGCAATTGCGGTTTTATCAACCGGATCCCAAAGAATAGGTTGCATTTTTCTATATGCATACCCTTTATTATATAGATCGATAAACGACATTTGAGAAAGTGTCACAGTTTCCTTGCTGATCGTGTGATATTCCAAACTCCAGTCATAACTAATGCCGACCGATTTAAATAGTTCCTTAAATTCTTGCTTTGATTTTTCAATAACTTCATGGCACATCTCTATAAATTTTTCTCTGCCAACTTCTTTTGCACGGGTTTTATAGGTTTGTTCAACCAATCTTTCAGTGGGGAGCCCATTATCATCAAACCCAATTGGATAAAACACATCTTTTCCCAGCATGCGCTGAAACCTTGCAATAAAGTCTGTGTGGCAATAGCTAAATATATGGCCGATATGCAATTTACCCGATATTGTTGGTGGAGGTGTGTCTATAGTGAAAGTGTTATCCTTTTCACCATTCCATTTATAAACTTTACTACCTTCCCATAATATGTTGCATTTGTCTTCAACTTCTTTAAAGCCGTATTTTTCTTTTAACATAAATATTTCTCAATTTTAAACCTTAAGCTAGCAACGTCATACCGCGATTCATTCGCGGTATCTAAGCCGCTAACAAGTAGCAGGATACTTAACCGTCATACCGCCGCGGTATCTCTTAGCATAGATCCCGCTAACAAGTAGCGGGATGACGAGGTTATCGTCATACCGCCACGAACCGTCATACCGCGATTCATTCGCGGTATCTCTAGATCCCGCTAACAAGCAGCGGGATGACGATTGTCGATAAACCTAAATTACTTTAGCTATAGCACAATTAAGTAAATACGGCAATTTTACGCCAAAATTTTTTGTTTACGAACATAAATTTTCTATGCTATGATAAAAATATTACTTGACCTTAGGTTCTAAAGGTATTATGTAATGTTAATTATATATATTGAGGTTCGTTACGATAGGATTTGAAAGATTAGCAGGGATTTTGGGTGCTTTAGATAAGAATGGTCATAATCTGGATGCTACAAAAAAAGAAGAGCTGAGAGTTTTCCTTAAAGGAGTGTTGGAAGGTAAAGAGGAAGAAACTTCAGAAAACATAGTAAGTGCATTCAGAGAGAAACTAAAAACAGAAGCTAAAGATGAACTTAAAGCTGATGATGCAATAAAAACTGAAGCTAAAGATGAACTTAAAGCTGATCAAGCAACAATAACGGCTGCAAAAGATGAACTGAAAACTGACCAAGCAACAATAACGGCTGCAAAAGCTGAACTCAAAGCTGATCAAGCAACAATAACGGCTGCAAAAGCTGAACTAAAAACCGAAAAGCTAAAAACTGAAGCTAAAAATGAACTATCAAATGAAATGCAAGAAAAAGTAAATAAACTTGAGCAGATAGAGAAGGAAAAAACAGACTTACAAACTCAATTGGGTGCAGCTAATACGCAAAAAACAGAATTAGAAAAACAATTAAGTAAGAAAGGCGAAGAATTAGAAGCTGAAAAGCTGAAAGCTGAGCAGGAAAAAACAGAATTACAAGCTAAATTCGATCAAGAAAAACAAGCACTAGAAGCTAAAAACAAAACAACTGAGCAACCAAAACAAGGCAATGGAGCACGGTACACCGCTACTGTTGGTATGGGTCTTGCTGCTGGACTGATAGCATTTACTGCACTTGAACGTACAGTTAGGTTAGAGATGTTAGTAATGATTGGTATAGCAGTAGCATCTGCACTCGTAGCTGGTAGTATTACATATGTAGCATTACCTAGTACTCAAGTAGATGGAGCGAAAGCACAAGAAGTAAATGAGAATGGGAAAAAGAAGTAACAAAGGCACTGGGCTGAAACCGTCATAAAGGAACCAGCGTCAGCTACTTGGATGACAAGAAGAGGGCGCTGGGATGAAATCATTATAGAGTGAACCAGTGTCACACTACTAGGATGACATCCTGACAATCGTCATACCGCTATTTGTTAGCGGTATGACGATTAATTATTCTGCGCGGGATGACAAGAAAAGAGCAGCAGGATGACGCCTCACCATGTCATTTGAGTAGCGGACACTGGAATGGCTTTGTTGCATCGCTAGCTATGATGGATTAAAGATAAAAAAGATGGAGAATATCAGTAGCTTATTATTCTGGTGTTTATAACAAGAACGGTCAGTGAATACCTAAATTTTAACAATCTCAATTATCACACACCATAATAAAACAGTCAACTTCACATGCTTAGGTTGCAAAATCCCAAAAAGCAGCCAGAATAGAATAAGCAAACATTTACGAATTAAATTTAGTGGATAATCACCAAATAAGGGTATTGATATCAACCATACTCTGCAGAATCGCAATATGGTATGACTACATGCTCTTCACTGATTTGATTAACATAATTAGCAGAGAGTTTTGTTTTGCAAAAGATGTCTACAGTAACATACTGCAATTATTTGGAATTGTAGGGCTAGGTGCAATTGTAAGGCCACTTGGTGCATTCATATTTGGTCACGTTGGTGACAGGTATGGAAGAAGGATAGCATTAATAATTATTATCTTGCTAATATCGATACCATCAAGTCTCATTGCATTTATTCCAAGTCACAATCAAGTAGGTATAATTTCTACTATATTGCTTCTTGCAATCCATGTGACACAAGGAATTGCACTTGGTGGTGAACAGGGAAGTTCTGTTTATCTTATAGAACATTTATCCAGTAGGAAAGAGAACTTAGGAATGTATTTTGGAATAATGGGCTGTGGTCGCTCCATTGGTGTCTTGCTTTCTGCGGTGATAGTAATTATCTGCAAAAAAACTACTGATTTTTGTACCTGGGGTTGGAGATTGCCATTTGTTTTCTCAGCTATTTTAGGATTAATTAGCGCGTATAGCATATACACATTGGGAGAAACTCCAGCATATGAAAAAAATCGAAAACAAAGAAATTTACCTGATTTGCCAATAATAGAGCTTATAAAGCGCCACAAGAGAGCTCTTATACTTGCTATTTTAATATCTGTACCTGTTAATGTTGCTGTCGGATTTACCATATTTCTTCGAACACTCGCAAAGGAAATAGCATCAGTGGATGTGTATGTAACGACATATATCAACGAAATTGTGCTCATTATAACCAGTGTATTAATGCCGATATCTTCAATAGCGTTTGGAATGTTGGCTGATAAAGTTGGAAAAGAGCGCACTGCAATCTTATTTATAGCAATTACAATGGCACTATGTTGTCCTGCGTTATCTATTGCATATTACTACAAAAATTACCTTATAATTATGCTTAGTGTAATGGCTCTTTCTATAATAGAAAGAGGTATAGTTCCCATAGGAATAGTTGCATCTGAACTCTTTCCCACCAATGTTAGATTTAGTGGTGTGAGCTTATCACGCAACATCTCTTATGCGTTACATGGAGGATTTACTCCTATGGTTTGTATTTGGTTGACTGTAACATTTCCTCAAACAAACCTTGCTGCTGGGCTTTTTATAGTCTTCTGCTTGTTGATCAGTGTGGTAGCAATATTGCAAATAAAACCGCAAGATAAAAAATGTGATTGGTCTTAGTTTTCTCTTATGTGATTTGATAGTGATCTCCACCGGAAAAGGGTTTCATCTAAGTAGCTGACACCCTGACAACCGTCATCCTGCTGCTTGTTAGCGGGATCTAGAGATACCGTAACGGTATGACGTAGGACTGCTGTCATTCCAGTCTGGAATCCAGAAAAAAGGGGCTACTTGGATGACACCCTGACAACCGTCATCCCGCTGCTTGTTAGCGGGATCTATGTTAAGAGATACCGCGAATGAATCGCGGTATGACGTAGGAATGAATCGCGGTATGACGTAGGACTGCTGTCATCCCAGTGCTTGACACTGGGATCCAGGAATTTTATTAAGTTGGTAAGCATAAAAATAGCTGTTTTACGTTAAAATACAATGTTTTTGATGATTATGGAAAGGCTGGATCCCAGTGTCAAGCACTGGGATGACACCATTTGTTGTAAACTCACTTTTACTCTATGGTTATACTACCTTGCCGCTATCCTGAACGGATACAAAGTAAGTTTTATTGTGATGTGCTCATCTGTAAAAAATAAGACTTAATCTCACTGTTGATCATGGATTTTAAGTTGTGCTAACACACTGCGGCCACTTAAAGAGTCAAGATTTTTAACCTGGCTAGCCAGTATTAAAGAGTTATTTTTTAGGTATTTCTTTACAAGGCTTGCAAGTCTTTTTGGATTATTCAAATAGCTCCACTCTGCTTGTAAAACTTTTATATCACTTTGTACTAAACTAATTTCACTTTTTATTTTTATTAGCTCTCTATTTAATGACTGAACATGTAGTTTTATCTTAAATAGTCCTACAATGCTAAGAAAAAACATAACTATTGAGATGATGCAGAAAGTTCTCATGAAAACTTCTGTATAGCTCTTAGTTTTGCTGAGCGTGAACGCGGATTTGCACTTACTTCTTCTATACTTGCTTTGATCACTTTTTTATTTAGAAGAGAGAATGTCTTACAATCAGTAGATCTTGGCTCACATAGATCTTTAAAAAAAGTTTTGACTATACGATCTTCCAAAGAATGAAAGGTGACAACAATTAATTTGCCATTCTCATTTAAAATTTCAGATGCAGCTTTAATGCCCCTCTCAAGTTCTCCCAGCTCATCGTTTACCCATATTCTGATTGCCTGAAATGTTCTGGTTGCAGGATCAATTTTGCTTTTTCCACGGAACACCACAGAACGTACAATGTTCGCAAGCTCAAATGTAGTTTTGATAGTTTTCTTCTTCCGTGCACTTACTATTGCTCTTGCGATTTTGCGAGAATGATGCTCTCCTCCGTAGTTATATATAGTATTTGCAATTTCTTCTTCGCGTAAAGCGTTAACAAACGTTGAAGCGTTTATATAAGAAGAGTTATCCATGCTCATATCGAGTGGACCATCATGTAAAAATGAGAACCCTCTATCTCCGTTATCAAGCTGCATAGATGAAACTCCGATGTCAAAAACCACCCCATCCACTCCGTTTGATTTCATTCCAGCGCGTGACCAGTTATTTTTTCCAGTATCAAGTACTGGGATGACAGGAGATGGCTCAACGCTGCTTAGTATACTTTTAATATTACTAAACTTCTCAATGAATAGTTTTATTCTATCGGGATATCTAACGCTTAAATCATCATAAAACTTAGTTACCGTTTCATCTCTATCAATTGCATATACCTTGCAATCAGCTGACTCCAATATTGCTTTGCTATACCCTCCAGCTCCAAATGTGGCGTCCACGTATATACCACCATCCTGCGGTGATAGTAGTGATAGCATCTCTTTTAACAAAACTGGAGTGTGTGTCATAGTGCTCCATCAAAAGACTCTGTGCATACAAATAAAAATAGCTTCCCACTAAAACATATGGAAATATATAGGCAATAATATAAAAATACTTGAATATAGTCAATGATATAAAAATATTAAGATTTAATAAGATACTATTATTAATATAATGTTCAAATTTTTCTATTATATAAAAAAAGTAATGTATATTACTAAATACTAAACAAACTATAGAAAATTATGCAGCAAATAACAAAAGTAATATTTTCAAGTTTGATTTGTAACACTTTATTGTGGTATGACCACATGCTTTTTGGCCACTTAATAAACATAATAGGTGGTGTGTTTTTTCCATCGGATGATCAACTAACCAGCGTATTGAAGGCTTTTGGAGTGTTTGCAGTGGGTTTCTTAATGAGACCAGTCGGCGCTGCTATATTTGGTCACATTGGTGATAAGCATGGCAGAAGAGTTACCTTATTGCTCTCGATTATATTAATGACTTTATCAACCGTATTAATTGCTTTTGTTCCAGGTTATCAAAGCATTGGAATACTAGCGTCAATGCTGGTAGTTTGTTTAAGATTATTGCAGGGTATATCCCTTGGAGGAGAAGCAGGAAATGCACCATTTTTAATAGAACACGCTCCTAAAAACAAAAAAGGATTTTTTGGCAGCATTGAAGTATTAAGCGCAATTTTTGGTTCAGTATTAAGCCTGATAGCAGTACTCATATGCAAAAAAGTATCTGATTTTGAATCTTGGGGGTGGAGATTACCTTTCATTTTCAGTTTAGCAATGGGATTAATCAGCATATATATGAGATATATACTTGATGAAAGCCCAGAGTATAAAAGACAGAAAAATCCATCTAAACTGCCATTAAAAGAGTTATTGAATAGCTATAAAAAACCTTTTCTGATATCAGTTGGGGTTGATATAGTTGAAAACTCATCTCTTTACATATATCTGGTATTTTTCAATGTGCTTACATCAACAATAAATACTCATTTTAACCATATGGTAGAAATACTGAGTCAAATTGCGCTCGGAGGATTGACAATATTGTTTGCAATACTTTCTGATAAGGTAGGAAGAGAAAAAGTTATGAAATTTTCATTTATAGCTTTTGTAATAGTGAGTTATCCAGTTTTCTCAATGTTATGTAGTGGCAATTACTTACTCACTTTTACGGCACATATTCTTTTTATAATTCCAATAGCTGCATCGCTTGGTCCTGTCAGTGCATTTATGTGTGAATTATTTCCAACAAAGGTTCGGTACAGCGGATTTGGCTTGTCAAGAAATATAGCTGCTGGATTTTTTGGTCGCCTTGCACCATTTATATGCACAACAATTATCAAAGTTACAGGACAAGAGACTTCAGCTAGTTTTTACATGATTTTCTGTGCATTAATTGGGCTAGTTGCTATATCGCAAATTAAGGATTAGCTTTCTTCAAGATCCAAGTATAGTTGCAGTATAGCAGAGTTTAAAAAAATCTAATTATATGGTGGGAAGTGCCAATTTTTAGGTGATAATGTGAATATTTCAGCACCATCTTTAGTTACTCCGAGCGTATGTTCAAATTGAGCAGAAAGTGAAAGATCGCGTGTTGTCACTGTCCAGTCATCGATTTTACTGAGCAGAGTCTCATGTTTTCCAGCATTAATCATTGGCTCTATTGTAAAAAACATACCTTCCTTCAAGATGAGATTTTCATCTTGATCATAGAAATGCACTACATTTGGTGGAGCATGAAAGACTTTTCCTATACCATGTCCGCAGTAGCTGCGTACGATAGAATATCCAAAATCTCTAATATGTTTCTCTATAGCAAGCCCTATTTCATTTAACTTATTGCCGGGTTTAACTTGTTTAATTGCTTCCATCAATGCATGATAAGTAGCGTCACACAAACGTTTTGCTTTTATTGATGGCTTGCCAACCCAAAACATGCGACTTGTATCACCATGCCAACCATTTAAAATCACCGTGACATCAATATTTAAAATATCTCCATCTTTAAGCGTTTTATCATCGGGAACACCATGGCACACAACTGCATTTTTTGAAGTGCAAATCGATTTTGGATACCCCCTATAGTTTAGTGGTGCTGGAATTGCACCTGCATTAATTATAAAATCATGACATAGATCATTTAACTCATTAGTTGTCACCCCTACCTTTACGTACGGTGCAATGAAATCAAGAGTTTCAGCAGCAAGCCTGCCAGCCTTGCGCATAAATTCAAAATCTTCTTGTGAGTGTATAGTTATGTTCATATTTTCCATGTCTTATTGTAATTGGTACGCTTACTTGCAAGTACATAAATGTAATAACTTTACGTATTATGAAAATAAGCCCTATGGATCCTAGTGTCAAGTCATTTGTATGAAAGGTGGTCAAGCAAGAAGTCTATTTAATAATCTGAACTATACAACTACTATCTCAGGATAATCTGAAGGTTTTTTGTGATAGTAATCGATGCTATTAGAATTCACCTCAATGTAAGTATTGTAGATACGATTCTCAAAACCACCTCTCTCTTGTTTTTTAGAGATACGCTTTTCTTCAATTTGTTCTATAGATAGTCCACTTTCTTTGCCTAATGCATGTATGACCTCAAGTAAATCAGCTAACTCTTCAAGGTTTTCATCTGAGGTTTTAGAGGCAATAACTTCCTTTACTTCTTCTAAAAGTTTATCTTTGAGACGTTCAATGTATTCATCTTTTTCCATCACCCTCTCATAAACAATAATTCCATGGGAACGTATAATTTCAGTTGTATGATCACGAACAAGTTTATTAATTTTGAAACAATGTTTTTTATTCATAATGTTTCCTTTGACAGATATAAGAATTTCATTCAGTAAAATTAAACTGTAACTTTTGATTTAACCCAATGGTACAACTTACTTATTTTACCATCTTGACCGAGCATTCCAGAGTTATTCTTATAAAAAGTTTCAACTATTAGCTTTATAGAACCTATAGCAGCAGAAAATACAGGATTTTTATCATATTCGCCATCAAGACCGCTACAAGACTCAGGGCACCCAATTCGAACTTGCTTATTGAATATATAGCCTGCAATTTCCTTCATGCTTGTGAGTTGACTAGTTCCACCTGTGATCACTACTTTATTAATTGGATCTTTCTGCTCTTGAAATTGCTCTCTTACCATTTCAAGTATTTCTTCAACTCTTGGTCTTATGATGTTAATAAGCTCAGATTTGAATACTTGAGTAGGTTCATCATTTTCACTATTTTGGACTGTAATATATTCGTTCTCATCTATTGAAGTTACGATAGTGCTACCATACAGTATTTTTATATACTCTGCACGTTCTATGCTTGTGCATAGCCCGTAAGCAATATCTCGAGTGATATGAACGCCACCAATTGGAACGCTGCTTGCATACACAAGTTTCCCTCTTTTGAAAATTCCAATTGCAGTGCACCCACCGCCTATATCAACAATAGCAGTCCCGAGCTCTTTTTCATCTTCACTCAGACAGGCAAGACCTGCAGAATATGCAGAAGCAATACAACCTGCCATATTTAATCCACCATTATTGGTAATACAGTTTTCAATATTGGTAAGCGCTGGACGCGAAGCAGTGACAACATTAACATCAGCAGATAGTCTTTTTCCGTACAATCCACCAACTTCTTTTATGTCAGTCATGTCATCTAAGTGATATTTCAGTGGTATATTGTGAATGATAACATTTTCTTCAATATATTTCTCAAACGTCTGAAAAACTACACGTTTTATATCCCGGTCAGAAATTTCATGATTAGCTGCAATAATTTCATTATGTACATTAAAAGATGAGATGCCACATCCAGCAATGTTCACATATATCTGGTCTATAGTTTCCTCTGACACTTGCTCAGCTAAACCTATAGTTGATGAGATGGAGTAATTTGCGTGTTTTACATTAGTTATCGACCCACCGTTTACACCTTCTGCAATCTTATGGCCCGTTCCTGTCACTTTATAGCTGAAGTTGCCATTTATTTTAACGATTAGACAAATAATCTTTGTTGTACCTATGTCTAAAACAGCAAAAACGTTTCTCTTTGGTTTTGCTATTACTGCAGAGTACATTAGTTAACCTTATTACGCAATTTCATTTAAATTGTAGCTTTCTTTAATATTTATATTTCTATTATAGATATAGCAACATTTTAATATACACTAAATTCTGGACAAAAGGAAAAGCAAAACATAGAATTATAATTTTTATGTCCATATTACCAATTGTAATTGCCCCTGATGAAAGACTAATCACACGTGCCAGTGAAGTAACAGATATAAACGATAAAATTAAAGAATTAGTAAACGACATGTTCGAAACTGTGTACGATGCAGAAGGTCTTGGCCTTGCTGCAGTGCAAGTTGGAGTGCTGAGGAGAGTTTTTGTTATGGACATTCAGCTCTCTCGAGCTGAAGACGAGCCAGTAGGGTATGAATCGACTGGCAAATTTTACATGATTAACCCTGAAATTACGGAATTATCCGATGAACAAGTAATTCTCAAAGAAGGGTGCCTTTCAATTCCAGAGCAAAGCTATGAAATTAAGCGTCCAAAATATTTGACTGTGAAATATAAGGATTTAAATAATGAGGAACAGACGCTAAAAGCTTGCGGCTGGCTCGCAAGGTGTATTCAGCATGAGCTAGATCACTTAAATGGCATATTATATATTAGACATTTATCTAAATTAAAGTATGATATGGCCATGAAAAAAGCACAAAAGGTTAAAAAGCATTATGAGCAATGAAGACCTAGAATTATTAAAATTTTACCATGAAGTGGGCGTTGATTGCACACTAACAGAGGGTGAAGAGGAAAAAAAGTTGGAGAGCAAAGAGGGTGTGCAACCCTCTGTTATCCAAACTGGGACCCAGAAGAAAGATGCAGATACGCGCTGGGGTGACACTAAAGATGGAAAAGACATGTTTCCAAGTGATTGGATAATTGAAGCAAGGAAACTTGCAAGTAAATGTAGTAGTGTGGATGAACTAAGAAGTGCAGTTGAATCATTTGAAGGTTGTGAGATAAAAAAAACTGCAACTAATACTGTTTTTTCCGATGGTAATCCAAACGCAAAAATTATGCTCGTTGGTGAAGCTCCAGGAGCAAATGAAGACCTTCAAGGCATACCATTTTGTGGTGCAAGTGGAATGTTGCTCGATAAAATGTTAAATGCAATCAATCTTGATCGCACTAAGGTATACATAAGCAATACCGTATTTTGGCGCCCACCTGGCAATAGAAAGCCAACCGACCTAGAGCTTGATATGTGCAGACCATTTGTTGAGAAGCATGTTGCACTGGTTTCACCGCAAATTCTAATTTTGGTCGGGGGAATTGCGTGTTATAGCCTTCTTGACAGCACAAAAACTATATCGAATTTGCGTGGTAGATTTCATACGTACACTAACCAATATTTATCTCACTCAATCACTACAGCTGCTATATTTCACCCAGCTTACCTACTGCGTCAGCCAATGCAAAAACGTTTAGCCTGGGAGGATTTAAAGAAGATTAGGGAGTATCTTAATAATACCAATAACTGTACGAATACTTAACACCACTGGTGTCAAGAAGTAGCCCGCAGAAAGGAAAAAACTTACTTGACAAGTTTCGTCAGCCCCCTTATCATGAAACTGAAGCTATTTCATTTAACTTCGCAATCTGTGCAGATTAAAACGACAAGAAAACTTGTATTTGTCGTACTATGCTTAATTTTTTGCACGATGACACTCTCGCATATAAACTCACTACTTTCATTTGTTTCTTTCTCTCTATTTTCTTTTTTTCTCTTTATCAATCTCTCTATCAGTTGCCCGTATACATCCGATAAGCGTTTATCTGCTAACTCATCAGGCTCATATCGACAGGTAACAGTTAATGTTCTTTTTCTCATAGTTTCTCCTGTAAATGTTTTCATAGTTCAGGCACTCCTTTTTTCCATAAATCCATTTATCAGCTATTCTTGCGAAAAAGACGCAACTGTTAACCTTCGTTTTGTTTTACTTTTATGCACAATTTTGGAAACACATAGCGCTATCTTTCATCAATTAAGCTCTCTTCCAAATCATCAAGCTCCTCTTTTCCCTCTAATGATCTTCTTTTCCAAATGACACGTTCGAACTTTTCTTGTAATAATTTTACTATACCACAAAACTAGCTATATTGGCCTACTTTTACCATATTTATATACGAACCAATTTGCTTAACTTCGTTGCAACAATTTCAACCTTCTATTTTCACAACCTTATTTTTACCAAACAAGCTCTCACAAAGATACGTACTTTTTTGCGGTTTTAGAAAAAGTAAATGAACAAATTTTTTGTGACGCTACAGAGTCTGGTATTTTCTACAAATTTTCACGTAATTTGTTAACAAAATTGACAATCACTGAAATACTGGCTAAAATATTTATATGATAATTTTAGTAAGGAGAAGAAATGGATTTTAATGAACATGTTAAGTACGGTGTCCTTTATTGTCATTGCGCCGTAAACGTAAGTGAACTAGTAAGCTTTTTACAAAATAGAACAGACGTTACAAAACTTAGTTTGCACAGAGCAGAAATTGGCAATGAAGGTGCAAAAGCTTTAGCTAATCTTACAAATCTTACTACACTTGATTTGAAATATAACAATATTGGCAATGAAGGTGCAAAAGCTTTAGCTAGTCTTACAAACCTTACTAAACTTGAATTATCTGATAACAATATTGGTGATGAAGGTGCAAAAGCTTTAGCTAGTCTTACAAACCTTACTACACTTGATTTGACATGTAACAATATTGGTGATGAAGGTGCAAAAGGGTTAGCTGAAGGTAATTTTACAAATCTTACTACACTTGAATTATCTGATAACAAAATTGGTGATGAAGGTGCAAAAGGATTAGCTGAAGGTAATTTTACAAATCTTGAATGGCTTTGGTTAGGTAGTAACAAAATTGGTGATGAAGGTGCAAAAGCTTTAGCTAGTCTTACGAATCTTACTAAACTTGAATTATCTGATAACAACATTGGTGATGAAGGTGCAAAAGCTTTAGCTAGTCTTACGAATCTTACTAAACTTGAATTATCTGATAACAACATTGGTGATGAAGGTGCAAATGAGTTAGCTAATCTTATACATTGCGGGATATGTTTTAAAAGACACCCTAAATTACAAATAAAATCTAAAAACAACAACAAATACTATGTTTGTGGCGGTATAGCAATTGGTTTGTTTTTAGGTTTGAGCATAGCATATCTTGCAGGAGCTGCTACTTTAACTCCTGTTGGTGCTGTTGCGGTGTTTCTTGTAGCTGCAGTAATTGGTGCATTAGTAGGTTATGGTGTTGGAAAGTTTTGCGAGAGAGTTAGTGAGGAAAAGCAAGAAGATCCCGATATAGGTACGTGTGATGCTGTTAAGAGCGTCCTTTCTAGTGTATGGACTACTGGGCACAATAAATCGCCAGTGTATTCTTAAATCTTGATTCAAATTATCAGCATATGCACAAGCTTTAAGTAACCTAAAGTCCAATATGTTGGCCTATTTTCATCCTATTTAGACACATACTAGCAATGATAGTTTCGCGTTTTTAGAAAGAATTAAAGCAGTCAAACAAGCATGTAGTACCTAAAGATACATTTCTTTGAAGATTTATGTACTTTTTTTTTCAACACTTTCCCAAATTAATTCCCATTTCTAGTTGCTTTTTAAGATTAGGAATAACTTATGATTGGTTCTGATATTCTGAAGTAAAAAAAACTTGACATACGAAATAATGTTTGTATTTTTACCATATTGTTTTCATATATTGTACTTTTTAGACTAGGAGGTATATATGGGTTTTCTAGATAAGCCAGTTATTGAAGAAATAGCATCAACAGAAATACCTAGTATAAGTAGATTATTTGCTACTTTTATCCCTTCTGCTTTGTCGATCTTTTCTCTGTAGATTTGCCTTCTTTCGGACAAAAATTCTATTAGTATGTTCAGTTCATCTCTTGATTCCTGATTATCAATTCTTTTGAA
Organism: Wolbachia endosymbiont (group A) of Sympetrum striolatum; assembly: GCF_947250715.1. Lineage (NCBI taxonomy): Bacteria > Pseudomonadati > Pseudomonadota > Alphaproteobacteria > Rickettsiales > Anaplasmataceae > Wolbachia > Wolbachia endosymbiont (group A) of Sympetrum striolatum. The sequence continues at coordinate 802,939 of NZ_OX366342.1, read as the reverse complement.
TTCTCTCGTCAAACTTAATAGCTCATTTTCCGCTTCCTCGTCTTCACCTTCATAGTAATCTTCTTCCGTTATTAGATCTTCAGCATCCACTGATAATATATTTCTGCAACTTTACACGCCACCTCGCTTAAAAAGGTACTCTTCCCTTGTTCATAGTTATGTATTTGTGAACGTGCTACACCTAGCTCTTTTGCCAATTCCTCTTGAGTATATTCTCTTATTATCCTCCATTTCTTCATCTCTTGTCCTTCCTTGTAACGCTTACAGACAACTAGCTCTTTATTATTATATTCATTTGTTGATAAGCCTGTTGCTCGGTAGATAATATCAGCATCAAATTCTAACTCGAGCATATTTTTTGCCATTCTTATTCTTGCTGCTTTTACATCACTTTCCTCTTGAGCTCGAATAAATTTGGTTAATGGATTAATTGCCTTGCGCGGTTCTCTCCCCTTTGTTTTCATGTATTTTCCCATGAAATCGTACGTCTCTTGCGCCTTATCTTTATCAAAACAACTGTCTTCTCTTGGTGGAGGAAGTAGATTACTAATAGGAACTGACAATGCCTTTGCTATACGTTTTAACTTTTCAGTTGGAATGCCACATTTTCCTTTTACATACCTTAGCAGCGTATAGTATTCTATACCTGTTTTATTTGCTAAATCTTTTTGGGTATATTTTCGCTTTAATATCCAGCTTCTTATATTTTGTGCTATTTTGTACCTTATGGAGATAGTAGTACGTTTTGCCATGCCGCTAACAGAAATAAACTACACATTATTACACAGGTTAGCATAAATTTACTATGAAAATGTTGACTTCAAGCTCTTTATTATGAAAGATGTGAGAGCTCGATGGTAGGTTTGAGCTTTTGGCTCGTATTTTATTAGGCTCTCACACCAAAAATAAGTATTTTTAAAGCTCTTTATAGCTACTAAATCCATGAATTCATTTGCCGGGGTTTTTAGGCGCTTTATGAGGGGGGTATAAAAAGATCTACAAAAGGACCTCTAAGGTGCGTAGTAGTATTCTAAAGCCACCTATGGGAGACATTTTTTTCATCAACGCATTCAAAACTTAAAAAAATAAACTAAAAATAAAGAAGTTGAATATTTTTTCAGAATTGTGTATAATTATTAATGCTTTTTAGGTTAGTTCGTTATGGCTCTTTCGAAGTTTCTCGATCCAAAGAATGATGGTGTGCTGCAGCAACAAACAGGGTAATGTCTGTGAGAAGCTTTATTGAAGATGAAGGAAGGTCCTTCGAAATCGGTTTTCAGGAGCAGGTTTCAAACCACCTTAAGTGGCTCTATTTAAGAGATAGGGTCATAAGCGTTAAGGAAAAATCAGCGTAAGAGCTGGAAGGTGTGGATCAGAAAGGCGAACGTAAGTGAACCACTGATGAACGTGTCGAAAAGGGAAGTGAACATCGAAAGGAGGAGTGAGTTGTTCTCCTCTTAAAAGCGTACAGGGAACCTGATTACTGTGTAGGCGGTGTTCGGCATAAAGGTGGCGTGAGTCTGATCTGGGCTTTAATAAGGAACTGCAGGAACCAGTCGATTTGATGCAAAGCGAGACAAGCAAGAGGCAAATCCTCAAGCTTTAGAGTAGCGATACAAATCACTGGGGCGGATCAACTCGTAGTAGTGAAGAAGTGGTTGTAATGACCATGGAGCGAAGGGGTTGAACTAGTCGACTTTAGTAAATCATTCAACTTGAAGGAGGATGAAAATGATTGAACGAACAAAGCCTTTTGATATACCGAAATCTCTAGTGTTTATGGCTTATAAAAGAGTGAAAGAAAACAGAGGAGGAGCAGGTATTGATGATCTAACAATTGAAAAGTTTGATCAAGACTTAAGCAAGAACCTTTACAGGCTATGGAATAGGCTATCATCTGGTAGTTATTTTCCACCTGCAGTTAAGGCTTGTGATATAACCAAGGCAGATGGAGGGACAAGGACACTTGGAATACCAACTGTCTCGGATCGTATAGCACAGGAAGTTGTAAGAAGTGTTTTAGAACCAGAACTTGAGAAGGTATTTGATGAGGATTCATATGGTTATAGGCCAAATAAATCAGCATTAGATGCCATAGGACAAACCAGGAAGCGATGCTTCGACCAAAATTGGTTAATAGAGTTTGACATCAAGGGAATGTATGATAACATAGACCACAATCTACTGATGAAAGCAGTCAGAAAGCACACTACAAACAAATGGGTTCTCTTATACATACAAAGATGGCTAAGTGCAGATATACAACTTGAAGATGGAACAAAGATAAAGCGTCTCAGCGGAGTGCCGCAGGGAGGTGTAGTTAGTCCTATCTTAAGTAACCTATTCATGCACTACAGCTTTGATGTGTGGATGAGAAGAAAATATCCAAGTGTAAAGTGGGCAAGATATGCTGATGATGGTGTTATACATTGTGTAAGCAAGATCCAAGCACAACTAATTTTAAGTCAACTTGAGCAGAGACTGAAGACTTGCAAGCTGGAAATAAAACATACAAAGACCAAAATCATCTACTGTCAAGATGGAAAACGAAAGGATAGTCATGAGAATGTGTCATTTACATTCCTAGGATATGAATTTCGCAAAAGGCTTGTAAGAAATAGAAAAGATGGTAGTCTATTTGTAAGTTTTACTCCAACCGTAAGTAAAGAAAGTCTGAGAAAGATGAAGAAAGAAATTAGAGGCTGGAAATTTGCTAGAAGAACAAACTTGGAAATAGAAGATATATCACGAATATGTAATCCAATTCTAAGGGGTTGGTTTAACTATTACGGGAAGTATCACATAACTGCGCTAGAGGACATAATAAGAATGTTTAATAGGAAACTCAGAAAGTGGTTTCAGACAAAGTACAAGAAGCTGAGTAGGCATAAAACCAAAGCAGCTAAGTTACTAGAAAGAATCGCAAAGAGTAGACCAAATCTTTTTGTGCACTGGAAATTAAGTATAGGGTTAGGGCAATGACTAGTGGGAGCTTTATGAGACGCGAGGGTGCGCCGTGGTACGCATTAAGAAATACTTAGCAGAGCTAAGCGGGGTTCAGAATAAATGGCCTCGAGGTGAACAACTAACTTTAACCCGAAAGGGAAGGAGGACAAGAGCATGTATGTAAAGCGAGAGTTATCTGAAGATGTGTAAGATAACGGCTTGCAACACCTGATCAATATGGTTAAAGCTAAACTGCTTGAATTCTAATCTTCAGGGGTGGGACTTCACATCCATGGGTATCGCATTTAAAACCCCATGTCTACGGTAAGCACAGATTAAACTTTCGTTTGTGTGACATTCTGGCTGTAGAACGATAAGTAGTGAACTTATTTAAGAGGATGAATGGAAAACCTAAGTTGATCTAGAACAGTTCTTAGTGACGGAACATGGGATGACCTAAGGAACGCGAGTTCTATGGTTACGGAGTCATCGTAGTAGTCGTGAAAGTAACGAATCACCGGGGAGCGTGGGAAAGCCACATACAGGGCAAAGGGTGACAGATAATTGAATGTTGAAATTGGGAGGTACGCAAGATGCGGAAAGCTGAAACAATACTTAACATTATACGTGAACGTGGACAAAGAAATTTGCCGGTTAAAAACGTATATCGCCTACTTTATCAGCGTGATCTTTACCTTCGAGCGTATGGCAAACTTTGTCGTAATAAAGGTGCTATGACAGAAGGTGTGACAACTGAAACAGTTGATGGTATGTCTTTGGAGAAAATCGATAAAATCATAGAGGATTTACGCTATGAGCGATATCGGTGGACACCAGTAAAACGTATCTATATTTTAAAGAAGAGTGGTAAACGCAGGCCGTTAGGATTGCCAACATGGTCAAATAAGTTACTTCAAGAAGTAATCCGATTAATATTGGAAGCCTACTATGAGCCTAAATTTAGTGAATGTTCACATGGATTTCGACCAAAGCGTGGATGCCACACTGCATTAAGAGCAGTAATGCAAAAAGGCAGAGGTACAAAATGGTTTATAGAGGGAGATCTCAGTGCATGTTATGACTCAATTGATCATACTATGTTGTTGAAAATACTGAGTGAAAGCTTCCAAGATAACCGTTTTATTCAGCTAATCAATCGACTGCTAAAAGCAGGATATATGGAAAATTGGAAGTACAATAAGAGTCATAGTGGGGTACCACAAGGTTCTATTATTGGTCCAATTTTGAGTAACATATTACTCGATCGGTTAGATAAACATGTGGAACATATACTAATACCAGCAAATAACCGAGGTAAGCGAAGAAAGACAAATCCAAAATATTTAAGGTTAACCATGCAAGTATCGATGATGAGAAAACAAGGGAACTGGGATCAAGCAAAACAACTGCGTCAATTAGTGCAGGGTATGCCATCTAAGGATTCTTGTGATCTAAATTATCGACGTCTTTGGTATGTTAGGTATGCTGATGATATTCTGGTAGGGTTTGCAGGACCAAAAAATGAAGCTGAACAAATTAAAAATGAGATTGCTAAATTCCTCAATGAGGAGCTCAAACTTATGCTTAATGAAGATAAAACGCTTATTACACACGCGTGTGATAGCAAAGCCAATTTTTTAGGTTATAAAATACACGTCTTGCATGCAGATGATAAACATGATCATCGGACACAACGATGTATTAACGGTAGTATTGGGTTACGTGTACCACATCATATAAAGCAGAAAAAGTGTTCTGAATATATGCGTTGTGGAAAGCCTATACATTTACCTCAACGTACACTTGATACAGCTTACAGTATTGTTGCTCAGTATCAAACTGAATATCGAGGAATTGTACAATATTACAAAATGGCCTACAACCTTCACACACTAAGTTATTTGAAGTATGTGATGGAAGTATCATTAGTAAAGACTTTAGCATCTAAATACAAAACAACTTGCAGGAAAATTTATAGAAAATTTGGTGCAATGATTGAAAACGACGAAGGTGAAAAACGAAAAGTCATCCAAGTCAGAGTAGATCGTTTACCATCAAAGATACCATTAATTACACACTTTGGTGCTGTGTCACTAAAATGGAATAAATGGGTAAGTATAAGTGATAACCTTATACCAATATGGAATAAGCGTAGTGAAATAGAGCAAAGACTATTGGCACAAACTTGTGAATTATGTAAATCACAAGAGCAGATTGAAGTACATCACGTACGTAAACTTGCTGATTTGCTAGGTAAACGTAATACTGAGCTACCGAAATGGAAAAAGAGAATGATTGAACGACAGAGGAAGACTCTTGTTGTTTGTCATGAATGCCATAAGAAAATCCAATATGGAAAATATGATGGTGACTCCTTAAAACGTTAGATTATTGGAGAGCCACGTGATACGGAAACTATCATGCGTGGTTCGGAGAGGGGTTGTTGGAAAAGTACTTAACAAGTAACTCGCTGGCTGCCCACTCTACCTCACGTAGGGTTCTGCGAGGGGCCAGGAAGGAAGTTTTCCTGGTCTACTCTCCTCGCATTTCGCCGTATCTTTGGTACTGAAAAAAATAAAGGTATCCTTATTCACTTCCTCAATGATATTCTGGGTTTTGCTGGCAAAAATGCAATACAGGATATAGAGTTTTTAAGTACTATTCAAGACCCTGATATCGCCGCTAAAAAGCAAAGTATTGTTGATGTTCTCTGTAGAGATTCTACAGGTGCTCAATACATTTGCGAGATGGTGCGACCTGAAAGTCTTCGGTCATATTGTTTAAAGGGAGAGGAATTCCTTCAGAAAGAAACTGAAAGAGTTCTAAAACTTATTAAACCAGATGTTTTGCCATCTGAGTCTACGCATCAGTGCGAATCGGGTAACCGGTTGGTGCCGAGCGATGCGGACAATGAACCTCCTCTTGAAAAAAGAAGATGCGTAATCGTAAGAGGAGCATAAACTACAAGCATCATGTGGTTGGAGGGCTAGGCTAGTGGTATGGTGAACGTAAGTGAAGCTTCGTAAGTATCGTAAAAATTGAAGAGCTAAAGATGCTGATAAGCTCTGACCAAAAGGTAATGTGGATAAGTTACATTTTTCATCTCTAGATGTACGCAAATAATAACTCCACCGGTATAGAGAAGTCACCTAACCCACTGTTGTATGAAAGAAGGAACAGGGTAAGCCTGTATTTCCGCCTATATGGCAAGCAAACCGCAAGGAACGCTGATGAAAATGCAGGTAAAGGAAAATGGAGAAAGCGAATGCCATTTTGTAACGAAATGGATAGAATTTGTAACATTAATTCGCGTGAAAACGAGCAGACTTCCATTTGGTCCCTCGTGACAAGAAACTTTGTCAACCACTTAAGGTAGGAAAGCAGATGATTACAAGTAAAACTGTAAGTGCACCTACCAACAGCTCCGAAGCATGGAACCAGTTGCCATGGAAGAAATGCCAAAAGGTTGTTATGAGGCTACAAAGGCGTATTGTTAAGGCTGTTCAAGAAGGAAGATGGAGTAAGGTAAAATCTTTACAACATCTCTTAACACGCTCTTTTAGTGGAAAAGCTTTAGCCATTAAAAGAGTAACTGAAAACCAAGGAAAAACACAGCAGGTGTAGATCGTCAACTATGGTCAACTTACAATGCTAAATTTCAAGGAATAAAGCAGTTAAAACAAAGAGGGTATAAACCTTCTCCGCTAAAACGAATTTATATCAGTAAATCTAATGGCAAAAGAAGACCTCTTGGAATACCCACGATAAAAGATAGAGCCTATTACAAAAGGGTTCGATTTTCTCGGTTGTAATGTACGTAGATACAGCAAGAAATTAATTATTACGCCTTCGAAGGAAAGTGTTAAGAGGTTTCTTAAAAAAGCGCGTGCATTAATAAAAGCAAATATAGGTAGTTCACAAGCTGTAGTAATTAAATCACTCAATCCTCTACTAAGAGGATGGGGAAACTATTACCGTCATGTGTGTGCTAAAAAAGCGTTTAGTAAGATCGACAATGAAATTTGGCATAGTTTATGGAAATGGGCAAAGAAAAGACATCCCCGTAAAGGGTTACGTTGGATAAAGAATCGCTACTTCAAAGTAACGAATCATCGTCAATGGGTCTTTGCTACTTCTGTATGCAAGAACAAACCAAAGGAAATAAGGTTTATGAGCTTACTCAAACTAAGCGATATTCCTATTAGACGTCATATTAAAATCAGGGCGGATGCAAATCCACTTGACTTAAAATGGAAAAAGTATTTTGATAAAAGAGTGAAACGAACAAGAATGTTAGCAAGCTCTTTCTCAAGAGAAGGTTCTCTACTGTTAGTGTCACCACTAAAGATGCTGTTTTCCGAGGAATCATGAAAGACAAGCCGGTTCGAGAAAAGAAGAACTTAGATAAGGGGCTCAAGCGCAGTGCTGGGAAACCTGCATGCTGCGTTTCTAAGGGAGGGAGTAGTAGTAATACTACTTCCTTACCTAACCAGGTCGCTAAAACTAAAGGCTTTGAAAAACGTGCCCAATACTATGCTGCCAAAGCCTATTCAAGACAGGCTGACAAGGGCGATCAATACCATGACCTTAAGGAAATTATCTTCATTGCTATAGCAGATTGTGTACTGTTTCCTAATAAATCTGAGTACAAATCAAAGCATACTATTCGAGATGAAGACACTAATGAACACGATCTAAAAGATTTTTATTTTATATTTATTGAATTGCCAAAATTTCCGAAAACAAAAGAAGATCAGTTAGAAAATATAGTTGAAAAATGGATATACTTCTTTAAATATGCAGATGAGACTAGTGAAGAAGAGCTGGAAAAAATAATAGGTAGTGATGTAATAATTAAAAAGGCCTATGAAGAGCTAAATAGATTCAATTGGTCAGAGAAAGAATTTATTGCCTACGAACAGGAAATAAAACGTATTCTTGATGAACAGGCTGTCCTCGCTCAAAAACTCGATGATGCTAAACAAGAAGGTAGACAAGAAGGTAGACAAGAGGGCATCCAAATCGGCGAAGAAAAAGGTGAAATGAAAGCTAAAATAGCAGTTGCAAAGAATCTACTTAAAGCAGGGGTTTCTATTGATATTATAGCTCAAACTACTGGTCTTACAGTTAACGAAGTCAAAGACTTAAGCTAATACTATCTTTGGGTGTATAGATGAACATCTTTATACTAGATGAAAACCCAGCAATTGCGGCTCAAATGTTATGTGATAAGCATATAGTAAAAATGCCATTAGAAACTGCTCAATTATTGAGTAATGTTTTTTCAACAGCATTGAAAGTGCCAAATCCTTTTGTCAGTATCATAAATCAGAATATAGAAGTCCCATATAAACTGACTCACAACAATCATCCTTGTTCTTTGTGGGCTAGGCAATCGAAAGGGAATTTTTGTTGGTTGATAGAGTACGGAAGAGAATTATGTAAAGAGTACACTTGGCGATACAAAAGAAAGCATAAATCAGAGGAAGTAATAAATTGGTGTGATAGTAATAAGGATTTACTCATTTTTCGATCAACTGATATGCAAGCTTTTATACAAGCACTGCCGGATCAGTATAAATGCAGCAGTTCTGTGGAAGCTTATAGGAGATATTATCTCAAGGAAAAGATGAGATTTGCTAAGTGGGAAAATGGCAGAGGAGCACCAGATTGGATAATAGGAAATCCTGCTACGTAATACCACAGCTAATACAGCTCATAAATAGAGAAGCCATCCAAATCGGACATGAAAAAGGCATCCTAATCGGCGAAGAAAAAGGTGAAATGAAAGCTAAAATAGCAGTGGCAAAAAATTCACTTAAGGCCGTTGTCTCTATAGATGTTATAGCTGAAATCACCGGACTTTCCCTTGACGAAATCAAACAGACTTTCTGATCAATCAACATTAGTTAGAGAAACAGTAGGAGCAAGTAGCCACAAAAAATGCAAACACCTGCTCCTTCCTTCACTCAGGCTCTATCTGATCAATTCAGTAGAATTAGTTGTAATTGATACGTTATTTAAATTGGTTCTAGGACCAGATAGAGCTACAGCTTTATTAGTACTTACTGATGAAGGATCAACATTTGCTTTGTCCAGTAAAGGCATCATTTCTTTCTGCAACATTTGCTCGATTTTACCTTTAAAAGACATTGAGAATTTCTCCTTTTGCTCTAATGCTGGACAAGCTTTTTCTGCATATGAGTACAGCATACCTGAGATTTCATGATAGTTTCCCGCTATGACTTTCTTAAGTACACTTAATTGTACTTCTTGAAAATTAATTTTTAATTGTTGTACCGATATACCACAACGAAAAGCTGCTTGTTTTAGTTCTGCTTCAAACTTATCTACGATATTTAATGAATAGCCTTGTGCCTCTTGCAAAGAAATCTGTTTATCTGCTGAAGAAGTATACATTTGTCTTTTACCTCTCTTGGCCAGCAACATATCAGCTAATAGTATTCTTCCATTTATATCAGATTGTGCTGAAATGCTTCTAATGTCTGGCACCACTTTAGTTTTATCGTCAATTCCTTTTACAAATTCTTTATTTACTAAAGGCGCTGATAATAGAGTCTGCTTGTTGGAAACGCTTTGAAAAGATAATCGACTCATTATGTTTACAAACCAACCTCGGATCTGGAACAAAAGTGGTTTTAAATAAGGTTGATTGATAGAACGACGGCTACGGTTCCCATTCTCTACTTCCATCGAAGAGTTTGCTACTTGAATTGTTTTGTAGTTTCTTTCCTTTACCAAACAATACGTTCGAACTTTTCTATATAATAATTCTACTATACTATAAAGTCAGCTATATTAACCTACTTTTGCCACATTTTAGATATGAACTAATTTGTTTGGCTTTGTTGCAACAATTTTGCGTTTTTATTTTCACAACGCTGCTTTTATTTAAATTGTTCTCACAAAGGTAGGTACTTTTTTGTGATTTTTGGAAAAGTAAATGAACAAATTTTTTGTGACGCTAAAGGGACTTGTGTTTTTATAAAAGTAATACTTTTTATGATAAAAAGAGCATACAAAATAATAGCCACAAATCCAAGTTTTTCACAAACTTTAAAACTCTTATCTCCTACAAGAAGGTCCTGCAATTGGTTCATTAGTTACATTGTTAAATACAGAGCTTGGCGCCTGCATATCTTGCAAAACAGTACTGTTATCAACTTCTATTACTACCTTCTCTACCATTTCTTCAACTATTTCATTAATAGTCAAAAAGTTTCTTATAACTACTTCTATCAATTCATCACTAACAGCGCCTTCTCTTACAACTCGTTCTTCATTAAACTTTATTCCTTCCATTATTGCACCTAGCACCTGCTCTAGAGAAAAGTTGTACTCCATAATACACTTCACAATCTTCCGTTTAATCTTTCTTTGATCTTTCAATATTGCTTTCCCTAATTTACTATCCATGTTGAAGTCAGATAACCTTTTCGTAAAAAGATCACTTACCTCCTCAGTAAGTTCTGCTTTGTGTTTTGCTTGTCTTAATTCTTCTTCTGATTTCTCTCGTTCTTCTTTCAATTGCTTAGATTCTTCTCTTTGCCTTTGGAAAGCTGTTTTCTTGCTTTGAAATCTATTACTCAATAATTCCTCTAAGCGTTTTAACATGAATACTATTACATTTCCTATTTCTTCTTTAGTCGGTACTTTACCTACCTTCGATTCCTTATAGGATCTCTTTACCTCTTCATTTAATTCATTATCATCATTCTTAACATAGGAATTTACCATAGCTCTTGTATGAAATAGTAATTCTCTGTAGGATAACTTATCCTCCTTTATGTTATCTTTATAAGATAATTGATTTTTCTTCTCTATTCTCTCTTCATGCGATGATTCACCCTCTACCTCTTCTTTGCTTTTTTCTTTCAAAACTTCCTTGCTATCTTTACTTTCTTTCAGTATGGAACTTATCTTATCAAGAGCATCTGAGTCGAAACGATAACCCTGAAGACTATAGCAATTCTTTTTGTCCTTAAGTAGTTTAGTAGCAAACTTATAGTATGCTTCCATCAAAGTAAAATAGTCTAACATAGGTAGTACAAAATTCTCATCTGGATTCACGCCATAAGATTGCCCTACTAGCATTTCATATTGTTCCTTGCTCTCTTTTAAGAACTTTTCTACTGCTTCCTTTATTACCTCAAGCAACTCAGATTTTTCACAACGAGCATTCAAAGACTCTAAGTAATCTACCCAACGTTTATAATATTCCTCCACATACCCATTATAAGCACTATCAAACTCCTTCCATCTTACTTCTATAACGTTGCTTAAAGACTCAATTTCTTTATATGTTATGTTCTTTATTGCCAACAACTTTTCACAAAGGAATTCAACAGATGCCTTTGCATCTTTTAAGTACCTATTTCTTGCCCTCATCAAAAATTCTTCTTCCTGATCAGCCAAGCGACTCAACTCAAACAAATCAGACATTCCATCTATGGACGACACCTTTACTACTCTAGATATATCTTTTTCATCACTACTTAATGTGCTTAATGGTATGCGGTTATACATTCCATACAATAAGTAACAGTCTTTATTGAGAATAAACGTCTCATCCTGCATGATGTATGAATGTATATTCCTCAGAGCTTTTGTAGTCTGGTTAATTATTTTTTGCATTTCTTCATCTTTAACTTTTCCCTTGTCTGGATGGTGCTTTAATGATAAGTTCCTAAATTGTTTAATAAGACTTTCAAAATATTTGTTATGTTCCTCTTCACTCTTTGTTTTTTTTCTCACTCCACCCAAGCTTTTATCAAGATAAAATGGCATCCACTTTTTTTGCAATAAATCAAGTGCCTGACTTAAACTCAATTCTTTGTTATCAACTCTACATATGGTCCTGACTAATTTATCAATCCTACTTGCCTCTTCTAACCTATTTTCTTCCCTATATGCTTCCTGTGCAGTTTCAGGTACTTTTTCATCACTAGAAATAAGATTGTTGCTTTGTAGTAATTTTTTACATGAACCTATTATATCAAACCCTAATACCATTTTCCCTCCAAGTTTATGATAACTATAAAGATAACTTAGCCTTGCAACGTAAAGTTGATGCAACGCAACGTTAGTAAATAAGGAATAGATTAAGCGTGAAGCAATCGAGTAATCATTGTAGTTCACTGCTCTATTTATTTGTTCTTTAGTGATCGTAATATCCTCTATCTGTTTACTCCATGGCCACCAACAATACTGCGGCATTCTCTCTAGTGCTTTCAGCAATTTAACACAATCCTCTTGGCTTACCACCCCAGCCTTTCTTTTTGTCATTTGATAGTCAACGGCAAGTGTAGTTATAATCCCTAGTACTATTAGGCTAGAAGTTACTACTGCAGCAAGATATACCCTGCGTGTTGATACAAATGAAACAAGCCCAGCAGAAAAAGCAACTATAGGAGTGAAAAAAGCTCCAACTCTTATATAGTCTGTGCGATAATCCCTTATCCTATATAACTCATCAAATAAAATTGGACCAAACTCCCATCCAAATAACCGATACTTTCTACGACTAGATAAGAACTCAACAACATTTTTTTGCCACTCAGGCAAACTGGATGCATGTTTCATCAATTTCTCCCCATTCCTATATTTGCACCATCCGAAACAATGAAGCTCTATCAAACCCACGTCCATATTTAATCTGAAGTTCTTTTGCAAGTTGGGAGATGATTCGTTTGCCATAGTCTGCACGTTTGTGCTTTAAGATATCTTGACCAATTCTGAAGCCAATTTCCCAATTTAACAATACTAGAGTAGAATTGAAATGTGTAGCAAGATGATTCTTTGCTCTATCTATTAAATTACTAATATCCCCTAATAAGCTAGTAGTGATATCCATCAACGCTATTTTCAATAAAGAACCATTATGGCACAAAAACTTATGTATGCAAGAGGTTACTTTCACCCCGAAAAAACATTACTACTTCCTCTTATTACCTTAAATCCACAGGAAAATCTCGCTTGAGTGAGGCTATATCTACACACTACGTTTTCTTTATTTTGCTTATAACTTCCACAAGCAGTGCAAACATAAATGAAGAATACAAATATCCTTTTGGTAATTCTATATGAAATCCATGAAGTATGAGGTACACACCGACAAGTAAAATAAATAAGATAGCAATTACTTTTAAACCTGGGTTAGATTTGATTAACTGGGCGGTATAACTTGATAAAAACAGCATTGCTAGCATGGAAAATGTAAATGCTGTAGCAATTATTATCATGTTATAAGTTAATGCTATAGCAGTTAATATCGAATCAACTGAAAAAACTAAATCTATTAATATAATTTGTAGCACAACTAAAAAAAATTTTGATTTAACGTTTGCTTTCTTTTTATTTTTCTTACATACAAAGATGTCATCCCATAACTCCATAGAGCTTTTAACAATAAGGAATAATCCCCCTGCGATCATAAGTAAATCCCTTGCTGAAATATTTAGCGATGCAGTGTGAAATATAGGTTTTTGCATTGACAATATAGATGATGTAAAAAATAGTATTACAAAACGCATTAATAGCGCTAATCCAAGGCCCATAAGGCGCACTCTTTCTCTCAGCGCATTTGGTACCTTATCTATTGCTAGAGAAATAAAGATTAAATTGTCTACACTAAGTATAGTTTCAAGTAGTGTAAGTGTCAGTAAAGTCCAAGCATCAGCTAGCATTTTTGTCCCAAATTCGGCTCTTCTTACTCTACAATAGATGTGTAAAAATTAAGTGACTTCACTCAGAAGTTTTATAGCAGCTCTCCAGAAAAACAGGATAATTGCTAATATAAAGTTCAGCAGCTTCTTCTATTTTTGTTTTTGAGCAAAATCGACAATAAGAGAGTTTCTTATTTTCATGCACGCAAATAAGATAAAGCCTTATTTTCATTTTTGACTTTATTTGAAAATAATATATACTATAAAAATAGTGTACTAGGTTGAATGAATATATATTAAAGGATCACCATCAGGCAAAGTATTCGCTGGTTATCAGGCATTTATACCTAACCCCTTGCCACCAAAATTTGAATGGGACAATGATTTAGTTAATAGTCTTTCCAGAGCAGATCATATTTTGGGTATGTTATCCAGGGAAAGGGCTAAATTGCCTAACCCTCATCTTCTCATACGACCCTTTATAGCACGTGAAGCAGTTCTTTCAAGTAGAATCGAGGGAACTCAAGCAACTCTTGGTGAAATTTTGGCTCAAGAAGCAGGTGCTAATGTAGATCGCAATCCCGATGATTTACAAGAAGTACGCAATTATATATCAGCGCTCGATTATGGACTAAAACGTTTACAATCTTTTCCACTGTCGCTTCAGTTGGTTAAAGAAATTCACGGAAAACTTATGCAAGGTGTAAGAGGTTCTCACGCAACTCCAGGAGAATTTCGCCGAGTGCAAAATTGGATTGGAAGCCCAGGATGTACAATAGACACAGCAAAATATGTGCCACCAATGCCAGGTGAATTGATGGGTTGCTTGGACTCTTTTGAAAAATTTTTACATGATAGAACATTACCCCCACTTATACATATAGCTCTATGTCATTATCAATTTAAAGCGATTCACCCATTCTTGGACGGCAATGGACGTATTGGACGTTTATTAATAACATTACTTCTGATCGAAAGAAAATTATTACCATTACCTCTGTTATACTTAAGTGCATTTTTTGAAGCTACAAAAAGTGAGTATTATGACCAACTTTACAATATAAGCAACAGAGGCACGTGGCATGATTGGTTCTCTTATTTCTTAAATGGTGTAGTACTGCAATCATTGGATGCATTGTCAAGAGCAGAACGAATTAACATTTTGATTGCAAATTGGCAAACTGAAGTTAGTTCTAAAACTGAGGGAGTTGCGAGTGGTATTGTAAGGTATCTCGCTGTAAACCCTTACTTTACTATAAGGAAAGTGGTTGAAAACTTAGGTGTCGTATTTACAACAGCCCAAAGAGCAATCGTAAAGCTTGAAGATTTAGGCATCGTTTCACAAACTTCTCAAGGAAAGAGAGATCGGGTTTATTGTGCAACTGATATTTTGAATATTCTAGAAGAACCAACTAAGATTACAGAGAACTTCGATAGCACATTGTAGCTATTGTGATGAATAAATTCAGCAAACAGCAAGCTTAAAGAGTCTGATCCAATGGACATGCTGAACAAAAAGTAAGGAGCTCCTTTTGGAGAATTATATTAACTTATTAATTAATTGCTTGACTTTTAGCAGGATTTATTATATTATTTATTAATGAGTAATGCAATCAAATCAAGGAGGATAGCATGACTGGTGACGATAACAGAAAAACTTTACAATCGATAATTGCTAGCGAAAATCACAGTATAAATAGAGTTGGAAAGTTAAAAGATTTCCTTAAACAAAACAAAAAAATAACTATTAATAAAGACACATTTGCATGTGCTTTACGATACCAAAAAACTACAAAGGAAGCAATAGTACACGAAATTCTGCTTCATTTTATACAAAATCCTGGCGAGCAATCACTAGAACAAGTGATACAATGCTTAGATAGAGCAATAAAACCTAGGATATATGCAAAAAACAACCCAATAAGAAATCTAGATGAGGAACTTCGTACTCATATAAACTTTAAAGATGAAAAGGGAAATACATTACTACATCATGCAGTTATAGGTAAGAAAACTGAAGAAATAATCACCCTTCTTGTTACATATAGTGCAAATCCTTTGATACAAAACGCGGATAATAAAATTCCTTTAGATTTAGCTCAAGGAGAAACAAAAAAAGTGCTTATTAAAAGTATGAAAGAACAAGCTAATACGAAAAAAGAAAGCGCTATGATAGGCAGTTTGGTGCCTGGCGTAATAATTGGTGGTTTTCTTGGTGTTGTACTTGGAGCTGGTGTGTGTGTTGCAGTAAGTCTTTCTGGTGGTATGATACTAGGTGTAATGATAGCACCTGTTCTTGTTGCTAGTATAGCTGTTGGGCTGGCCATGTATTTTTTGAGTCAAGACTATGAACAGGCTAAAGCGATAGAAAAAACTATTAGCACTGTTAGCTCTGAAATATCTGTTGATGGTGCAAAAAGAAGGGCCACAACCTACGTATAGCTGACCCAAGCAACACGTCATACCGCGATTCATTCGCGGTATAGATTCCGCTAACTAGTAGCGGAATGACGAATGTGTCGTTTTTCAAATTGTCGTAAGTCACTTTAGCTATAATACACACAAGGAGGGTGTCATCCCAGCGCCCCTATGATGTCATCCCAGTGCTTGACACTGGGATCCAGAAAAGTTTGCTTGTTCACAAGCAAACTAGCATGGAAAGTAGCTGATCTTACACTAAATGAATGTTTTTGATGAGGTTGCATAGAAGCTGGATTCCAGTGTCAAGCACTGGAATGACACCATTTGCTGTGCAATTTACCTTCAAAAATGAATGTTCGTACAGCTATGCGCGGTATAGATTCCGCTAACTAGTAGCGGAATGACGAATTTGTCGTTTTTCAAATTGTCGTAAGTCACTTTAGCTATAATACATACAAGGAGGGTGTCATCCAAGTGTCCTGACTACTTGGATCCAAGAAATTTAATTGTTTTAAATTTTCCCCTCTATACACCTATCTAAAATTTATGTTATTCACATGTGCAATATAATCTATAATAACATTGAATTTATTACCAATACAATATATTAAAAAATATTATGAGCTTCGTAAGAGAAAAAAACACCCCTGTGATGGAGCAATATTTGAACCTGAAAGCTCAATACAAGGATCATCTGCTATTTTATAGGCTAGGAGATTTTTATGAGTTGTTTTTCGATGATGCTATTAAAGCTGCGAAATTGCTGAATATAGTGCTAACCAAGAGGGGCAATTCAAATGGGCAAGAAATACCAATGTGTGGAGTGCCAGCACACAGTAGCGAATCTTACCTACACAAGCTAATAGATTTAGGATTCAAAGTAGCAATCTGTGACCAATTAGAAACTGCTGATGAAGCAAAAAAGAGGGGCTATAAATCCATAGTAAAACGTGATGTAGTACGAGTTGTAACTCCAGGTACAATTATAGAAGATTCGCTACTGGAGGATAAAAGCAATAATTATCTCGCATCCATAGTTGAACAAAATGACGAATATGCTATTAGTTGGCTTGAATTATCAACGGGAAAATTTTTTCACACTTTAACGAATTTGAAAGCTCTAGATAGTGATTTATTGCGTATATCACCAAGAGAATTATTAATTTCTGAAAAATTCACTGAGGACGAAAAAATTAGATCGATTTTAAAAAATTATAAAATATCAATTACACAACACGCACAGAGTTTTTTTGAGTATAGTAAATCTCACAGAACGTTATGCGAGTTTTATAAAATCAGGGAACTTGGGAGTATAGGAAATTTCAGCAAAGTAGAAATCATGGCGTGCGGTGCACTGCTTGAATATGTCAGAGTAACACAAAGGGGCTCCATTCCAAGGCTTGAATTCCCAAAAACCTATAAGCAACAAAATTTCATGCTTATTGATGCTTCAGCAAGGAGAAATCTTGAGTTGTTTTCAACTCAATTTGGTGAAAAGAAAGGTTCACTAATTTCAGTTATTGATCACACAGTTACAGCCTCTGGTGGACGCCTGCTCAAACAAATGCTCGCTTCACCACTTGCTTGCTCCAAGGCAATCAATTTGAGGCTCAGCACCGCTCAATTTTTTGTAAATAATCATGAGCCACGCAGAAAAATACGAGAAATATTATCTAACATTCCAGATATTGAGAGGTCTTTATCGCGCTTAATACTAGGGCGTGGTTCACCAAAGGATATGAACCTATTAAAAATAGGCCTAGAAAAAACTTTAGAGTTGTCTGAGTTCTTATGTAAAATTGAATCAGGTGAAAATGGATCTCTCCCACAACAATATGTCATCCAAGTAGCTGACACTGGAATCCAGATGCAGATTCCAGCGTCACGCGCTGGAATGACAGTAAAATCAGACGAGAGTGAACTAAGCACAATACATAAAAGTCTTGGTAATCATAAAGATCTATTCGAGCTTCTAAACAGCGCTATACTTGATAATAACCTCAGTTCCGTGAAAGAAGGAGGATTTATCAATCCAAAATACAACTCAGAATTATCTGAGTTATCTTATATATTGAACAACAGTAACAAGTTGGTAACTAAGCTCCGTGAGTCTTATCGCGACCTAACTGGCATTGCCGCACTCAAAATATTACACAACAATATACTTGGTTATTACGTTGAAGTGTCAGCAAATCACAAAATAACTTCGGACATATTTATTCATAGGCAAAGCTTAGCAAATAGCATGCGCTACACTACTAATGAATTGAAAGAACTAGAAAATAAAATTCTTACGGCACGTGATGCTGCAATCAGCTTAGAAGTGAAAATTTTTAGTGAACTGTGTAGTGAAGTCGCTAAAGAATCTGAAAAAATTGCTCTTGCTGCAAATGCTTTGGCAAAACTTGATATTAGAGCCACTTTTGCGGAGCTTGGAGTGCAAAATAATTACGTAAAACCCATTATCGATGACAGTAAAGAGTTCAATATTCGCAATGGAAGACATCCAGTGGTTGAAGTTAACGATAAATTCATTGCAAATAGCATCAATTTAGCTGGTATACATCTAATTACTGGTCCTAATATGGCTGGAAAAAGCACTTTCTTGAGGCAAAACGCTCTCATTGCAGTTTTAGCTCACATGGGGTCATTTGTGCCAGCAGAGAGTGCGCATATTGGAGTGATTGACAAGATATTTAGCAGGGTTGGTGCAACAGATAATATAACAGCTGGTTATTCTACCTTCATGGTAGAGATGATCGAAACAGCAACGATAGTAAATCAGGCAACAGATCGTTCCTTGGTGATACTTGATGAAATTGGTAGGGGCACAGGAGTGTATGATGGCTTATCTATTGCTCAGGCGGTGATTGAACATATTCACAATGTAAATAAGTGCCGCGCCATTTTTGCAACTCATTATCATGAATTAACTAAAGTAAGCAAATACTTGAAGAACGTGAAATGTTTTTGTGTAAAAATAAGAGAGTGGAACGGAGAGGTTATCTTTCTACATGAAGTAATTGAAGGCATTGCAGATGAGTCATATGGAATACATGTAGCAAAACTTGCTGGTTTTCCTGATTCTGTTTTAAATAGAGCAAGTGAAGTATTTGAGGAGCTAAAGGCTTAAGAGGAAATTCTGATCTTACCCAGAAAAAGTAGAGAGAACCCTATGATATTATTTTTTGTAACATTGTTATACACGTCATGATAAGGGGGCTGGCAAAACGTGTCAAGTAAGTTTTTCGTTTCTATGTTATCCGCTACTTGGATGACAGAAAAGAGTGCTGGGATGACAGGAGGCAATGTAACCTCATTAAAAACTTAATTTCAGTCCAGTCAAGAGCACATAACCAGAGTTGCTATTTTCTACTTCAGGCTCTTTGGTACTAAATTTTACAATATCGAAATAGTATGAAGTGCCCATAAAAAATGGATATTCAAGGCTTAAAGCATATGATGTTAACTCGTTTGCTGCAATATCCCTACCACTATTGAAATATGTTAAGCTCAATTTGCGAGAATCAGAATGGTAAGCAATACCTGCATTCATATAATACGTATTATTTATTTCAGGATTACGCTTCTCACCAGATTTACCGCCATTACCATACGAAAAAATGCAATCAAGATCGAACAATTTTAGCTTCAAACCAAAATTCCAGTGCAGTAATTGATTACGACATTCATAATTTTTAGAAGTTCCATCTGAGCAATCAGTTAAATTTTCTCTTGCAAATTCACCAGTTAAGGCAGTAGTAAAATTTATATCATCTGATAGGCCATTTTTATAGGAAAGGCCAGCAGCAATTAAATTGCTGTACTGTAAGTTATTTTTTCCTGGGACATAACTGAACCCGAGTTGAAAGTTATAGATTTCAGGGGAGATGTAGTTAATTGATGATTGTTTTAACCCTAGTTCGAGTCCATTATAATTACTGTAAATGTTGGGTTTTACCCAAAATACCTTGTCTTTATCATATCCAGGGCCATTATCTCTGTTTTCGTTACCACGCAAATTTGCATAGTTTGTCCAATGACCATTTACTCCTCCAGCAGCTGTATAAATTTTTGAAGTGTTAATTAACATGCCCTGACTAACTAAACTTCTTTTACCATATTCAATTGATCCAAGCACCTGATTTTTAATGATGAAATACCATTCCTCCATGTCTAACTTTTCTATGTCTAACGCTTTTAGGTTTGCAATACCAGAAACTCCTGCCTTAACATTAAACCCCATTTGAGTATTTGGATAAACTTGCTGTAAATAAAGAAAGCGCAAGTATGAATAACTTGAAGTTTTATCCTTAGCCTTAGCATTGAAAGAACCTCTGTTGAAGGCGTAGCCGAATCTCAAATCTATTTTTCCGTCTAGTTCTACATAAAATATTTCCTTATCCAAAATTGTTCTAGAGCTAGCACTACTCTGCAAAAATAATGATGAAAGCAGTGCTACCAGGTAGTACCTTAACTTCATAAATAAACTTAAATTTTTATAAAAATTTAAGTTTAAACTCAATATAAATAAAAAACAACTTTTCAGAAGGCGCCGCTGGTAGATTTTGCTGCCCGTTTTTGAGCTATATTCCCATAAATTATTGATACACTTGGTAATTTTCGCTTTAATAACTGCTTATTAATGGCAGAATGTATACGATTAATTATTTTAGACGTACTTTTTACATCGCAGTTAATCAAAACAAAAAGCACTTTATTCTCATCAATATACCCTAGAAAATCATCACTACGGCAATTTTTACAAAAATGTTCTATGATAACTTTCAGTGCATCATTTGTCTCACTACAGCTACTATTTAAGCCAATCACTCCTATAGCTGCATTAATTTGATGTTGAAAGGCAAAATTTAATATAACGTATAACTCTAGAATAGTAGACTCATTGTTTGGTATATCGAATAAGTCATGGTTTTTATATTTTTTACCCATTAGATATTCATCTCTAAAGATTCCTAATTTATGAGACAAGCTGATATCACGTATCAATAGCTCATAATTTATTTTATTACTAGCAAATTGTGCAGTGCGGAAAACTTTTACTTTTGTCTTTATATCTTCTCCTTTAGCATCAGTTAAGGAAAAACCTATCACTTTAGGTAATACATCAAGTAAATCGTGTCCATTTTCGGTATACTCTAAATAATTCTTCATGTCGTCAGCTGCTCTTGCACTTAAAATATTGATTAACGGCTTATTAAGTAAATTCCCTTCCTCGTATTTTAACAAATTCCTTGCGGCTTGATTGAGCCCTAAAATTAATACGTTTTTTTTCTTATTATCCTGACAAACAGATACTACAGCATCATCTTTCCTTCTTGCAGTTATGAAATCATCCATACTTTCATTCCATACAGCATATTTATAAGTATAATAAGATTATATTAAAATTTACTTACTTATTAATATGCTTGATTAGATATAGATAAAATGTCATACGGGATGGCTTTGTTAGCTATTTTAGGTGGTAATAAATGGATAGTCAAGCAAAGTTACAAATGTAATTTTGCTTGACTTATCCGTTTTTTTTATATCTTTATTACAATCATAACCTCTAGCTCTGAGTTATACCCCTTTGTTACATTGTATTAGATGGAAGTAGAACAAGTCACGTTTAGTTGTTCTGAAAGATCTACTATAGCTAACTGAAAAAAGATTACCCCAGAAGGGATAAAAAGGTATAAAATGGCTTTAGATAAGGTAGAATGATGCCAAAGTGAGAATCTGAGGGGACGTGTTTTGAAAGTAGGTAGCTTGTGCTGTTTACCCAGTCTTACCAGTGTGGGGTTTAGCTATCCTTGGCGTTAATTCTCTCGTATGTTTTGCTGGTGGTTTAGCTTTTCATATGAAGCATGAGAAAGAATCAGACAATATTGAGGAGGCTGAAGAAGCAGTTAGGAATTATGGACCACCTCCTCCTTACTCTCCTCCTTATAGTGAATTTAATAATTCTAATTCGGAACAGCAGTTTGGGAATTGTGAGGGGTTCTAAACCCACAACTATACGAACATTGCAATTTCAGATCCCAGTGCCTTGACTACAAATGTTCGTATAGTTGTGAGCTTGACCATAAAATGATTCTTAAGAAAACAAATGCAATTTTTTGCAGGTTTCACGTATGATAAAAATTAACAGTTTTATTTTTAGCCAAATTAATTGAATCAAGCTACAAAACCTGCTAAAGTTAACTTTATGAAAGCACCCTTAGCTCAGTTGGATTAGAGCATTTGACTACGGATCAAAAGGTCGGGCGTTCAAGTCGCTCAGGGTGCACCACATTTTATAGGAAACAGAAGTCACACTTGAAATTAATATATGCAATACCTATCTTTAAAGGTTAAACACTAAACTATTATATATGAGCAAAAAAGACTACTATGATCTGCTGGAAGTAGGAAGAAATGCCAGTATTGATGAGATAAAAAAAGCGTATAAAAAATTAGCGTTAAAATATCATCCTGATAGAAATCCTGGCAATCAAGAAGCAGAGGAAAAATTTAAAGAAGTAACAGCTGCATATGAATTTCTATCTGACTCTGAGAAAAGGGCAAGCTATGACCGTTATGGCCACGAAGGTGCTTCTGGTGGGTTTCAAGGCTTTAGCTCTGCAGGAGATTTTAGCGACATATTCAATGACTTCTTTGGTGGAGGATTCGGTGGTGGTGCAAGTAGATCAAGAGCAAAGAGGAGCACAACAGGAGTGTCTGGAGCAGACCTACGTTATGATCTTGAAATTACCTTAGAAGATGCATTTAAAGGAATACAAGCGCCTATACATTATGTGACAAATGTAAAATGTGACACATGCCAAGGCACAGGTAGCGAAGGAGCAATTAAACCAGTTCAGTGCCCCACATGCCAGGGAAGCGGTAGGATTAGAACTCAACAAGGCTTTTTTACCATCGAAAGAACATGTACTACATGCTATGGGGAAGGAGAAATAATACAAAATAAATGTAAGAAATGTGGTGGAAGTGGACGTAGAAGAGATGAAGTAAATATATCCGTTTCAATTCCAAAGGGCATAGAAGAAGGAGCTAAGGTAAGGATAAGTGGTAAAGGAGAAGCTGGAGCAAGAGGTGGAAAAAGTGGAGATTTATACGTATACGTGAAAATAGCTCCCCATAAAATCTTTACTCGAAATAAGGCAGATTTACACTGTAAAGTACCTATAAGAATGACACTAGCTGTGCTTGGTGGTGAAATTGATGTTCAGTCAATTGATGGAGCTAAAACAAAAGTAAAAGTTCCAGAGAGCACTCAAACTGGTACCAAGTTACGTTGTAAGGAGAAGGGTATGCCGCATATGAGTTCACATGTTCGCGGTGATTTGTATGTACAGGTAATAGTTGAAACCTTAAATCTAAAAAGTTTAACCAAAAAGCAAATTGAGCTATTAAAAGCGTTTGAAGAAGAGGAAAATGCAAATGTACAACAACGATCTGAAGGGTTTTTTAGTAAAGTAAAAAAAAAATAAGAAATCTGCTAAATGACATGAAGGAGTAACTGTTTACGGGTTTTCATTTAATCCTGCAATTCTTTGACCTTATTAATGGAAAACTTAACAATAGTGTTGATATCAACATTATTAGCCAACAGAAACTTCTTAGTTCCTTAAAATTATGTAAAAGCAATAAATTTCTTTATTTAAGGTCGAAGTTTTGCTATTCTCAGGTTTTAATAATTTAAATTTAATGAATATAAACAAAAATGAGTTTTTATTTCTTCCGCTTGGGGGAGTAGGAAGAATCGGGATGAATGTTAGCCTATATCATTATCAAGGTAAGTGGATTATGATCGACCTTGGTGTTGGTTTTGCAGATGAAACTATGCCAGGTGTTGAGCTGCTCATTGCTGATGTAGATTTTATTGCTCAAAGAAAAAAAGATTTGCTTGGAATAATAATTACACATGCACATGAGGACCACTGCGGTGCAGTGCCCCACTTGTGGGAAGAGTTGCAGTGCCCCATATATACAACAAAGTTTACGGTTAATTTTCTTAGGGAGAAACTAAAGGAGTTTCGATTAGAAGATACAGTACCTGTGAAAGAGGTGGACATAAATGGCAGCACAAATTTGGGTCCTTTTACCGTCGAGTTTATAAATATAGCTCATTCAATTCCTGAGGCAAATTCAATATTAATTAGCACTGAAATGGGTAGTGCACTCCATACCGGAGACTGGAAATTTGATCCAAAACCTGTTGTTGGATTAACTTCTAATATAGAGCGTCTAAAAGAAATTGGCGATAAAGGTGACCTGCTTGCAGCAATTTGCGATTCAACCAATATATTAAGCAAGCATCACCCTGAGTCAGAAGGTGAAATTTATAACAACATTTATAACATAATAAAGCGGTCTAAAAAATTAGTTGCTGTTTCGCTATTTGCTTCAAATGTGGCACGAATTGAAACGATAAGCCAAGCTGCAAAAGCACTAAATAGAAAAGTAGTTTTACTTGGTAGATCTTTATGGAGAATAGTGAAGGTTGCGCAAGATAGTGGTTATTTAACTGATTCTCCTCAGTTTCTTGAAGCAAAGGAAGCAGTAAATTTTCCAAGGGAAAAACTGGTGCTACTTTGCACAGGTTGTCAAGGTGAGCCACTGGCAGCAACTTCAAGGCTTGCTAATAAGAGTCATCAAGCATTTAAAATGCAGCAAGGTGATACCATGATCTTTTCGTCAAAAATCATTCCTGGAAATGAAACTCGTGCGCACAACATGCTCAATGCCTTTATTGAGATGGGGGTAGAAGTTGTTACTGAAAAAACAGAGCATGTTCATGCTTCTGGGCATCCAACAAGAGAAGAGCTAAAGGAAATGTATTCTTTAATAAAACCGAAGATGTCTATTCCAGTTCACGGCGAATATATTCACACGCATGCACATGTAAAATTTGCTAAAGAGTGCGGTGTGGCAAAAGCAATAATGATTGCACCAGGTGATATTGTTAATTTGGAGAACGGAGAAAAAGTTGATTCAATCGATGTTGACTACTTTGGTATTGATGGTATGCTGATACGTCATCCGGAGAGCAGTGTTATAAAAATGCGTAAAAGAATGAGAGATGCCGGAGTTATTGTGGTAATAGCAGTTGTAAACAAGAAAAATAAATTGCTTACTAAACCGAAAGTATTTGTACCTGGTGTTTTTGAAGTGCTAGAAGATGCAGCTATTATACAGAAAATTGTCAAGAAAGTTGAGTCGTTGTTTAGTTTGCAGCCAACAAAAAAAATTAAAAATAAGATTGAAAGTTCAATATTGAGTATCTTAAAGGAATATTTACTAAAAAGACCTATAATTGAAGTCCAGATAGAACAGGTATGAAATGAAAGAATGAAGTTATTCGTTCAATTAATATTGCTTGTTTCGTTATTTATTCCTTATTTTACAAAAGCTGCTTTATATGTTGATATAAAAAAAAGCAGTGTTGGTAACATTGGTCTTGTTGTATCTAAATGTACATGTAAAACAGCGCTGGAAAGCGAATTAAGCGAAAATATTGCAAAGGTAATAGGAACAAATTTATCTAATTGTGGCTTATTTAATGTAAAACGTGGCGCGGAAGCTGAATTTAAATCTTGGAAAAGCGATACTGTAGTCACAGTAAGTTTAAGCGAAGTATCTGGTAGTGCATTAGAGCTATCATTTCGTTTATTTGACACTTTTACAAAAAGAGAATTACTTACTCAGTCAGTTGTTTTTCCAGCAAAAGACTGGAGAAAAATTGGTCACCTCGTTTCGGATGTGATACATGATAGATTGATTGGTGAGAAAGGGCACTTCAACACAAAAATCACGTATATCGCTGAAGAAAAAGATAGCAACTACAAATCTGTGCGTAAAATTGCTGTGATGAATCAAGATGGAAGTAATATAAAATACTTAACAAATGGCGATAGATTTGTGTCAACACCGAGATTCTCACCAAATGGAAAGGGTATTGTTTATATCTCATACGCAAATGGTAAAAGTTATATAGTATTAAAAAATTTAAAAGACCACACTGAATCAATAATCAGCGCATTTGAAGGAGTTATTTCTGCACCAAGATTTTCTCCTGATGGTAAATCTCTTTTAATTTCCCACTCATTGGGTGGTGAAACGAATATATTATCTTTGGATTTAAGTAGTAAACGGACAAAAAAAATTACTAAAGGTTCAGCTATAAGCACTTCTCCCTCTTTTTCTCCAGATCAAAAGTATATGGTTTTTAGTTCCGATATGAGTGGGAGTCAGCAGCTGTATGTTATCGATTTTACTAACAAAAGTAAAAAACCTAAAAGAATTAGTTTTGGAAGTGGAAGATATGCTACGCCTGTTTGGTCGCCAAAAGGAGATCTGATAGCTTTCACAAAGATTCAGTCAGGAAAATTTTACATAGGAGTTATGAAGCCAGATGGCAAAGAAGAACGTCTACTTTCAGAAGGGCATAAAATTGAATCTCCGGCATGGCTACCAAATGGTAGAGAAATCATTTTCACAAGAACAGAATCACCAAGCAACTCTAAACTATATTTAGTAGACTTAGTAAAGAAAAATCAAAAAATGGTTTCCACTCCCACAAATGCTTCTTTACCGGATTGGTCTTATTCTTGAACTACTGAGCTGCATGCTCCACAGCATTGATTTATTGCCACATTAACAAGATATCCCGCTACACCACCTACTATAGTACCAGCGATTCCTGACAACACAACAGTTGCAATTACTCCAATAGCAGCAATTTCAGGTATAATTCCCATTGTAGCCATTGTGGCTCCTATAGCGCCAAACAATAATGCTGAGCTTATAATTATCCAGCTCCTCCCTGAAGATTGTTTTTGTAGAGAATTATGTATTAAGATGTATATGAACAAGTAGAGAGAGCAAGCAAAGTTTTGCATATTGATGAAACTAGCCATTATTCTAAAGGTAAACTTGGCTGGTGCTGGGTGTTTGCTAATAATGAAGCAAGCCTTATTAAATTAGCAGACACAAGAGGAGTTAAGTTTCTAGAGAGTAGTACATTTTCTAGTTATAAGAATTTGGTTGTTACCGATAGGTATGCGGTTTACAACTACTTCGGGAGTGTTAAATAAACTGTGTCAAACCGCATTTTTAGTTCAACTCAATTTTCAATCTGCCAGGAAAGAAAACATCAAGTTGAGAGATAGTTAATGCCCAATCATGTACAGGCATCGTCCACTTTTCCTCTGCCTTCTTTATAGCACAATATACCTGCTTATACAAGGCATTTATGCTGGTAAATGAGCCTTTGGTCTTAGTGAATTTCCTAATTTGCCTATGTAGCCCCTCTATGGGATTGGTGGTGTAGATTATCCTCCTAACTGGACCAGAATACTTAAAATAACCAGACAAGTTTTCCCAATTATTCTGCCAAGATTTTATAACCATAGGGTACTTTGTGCCCCATTTTTCATCCAATTCCAACAGATAATTCTCGGCAATTTCCTTGCTTGAAGCTTGATATACCTTCTTTAAATCGCTCAAAAAACTCTTCGCATCTTTACTGGCCACATACTTCAGTGAGTTGCGTATCTGATGCACTATACACATCTGCACTTCCGCATTAGGAAAGACACTGTTTATAGCTGCAGGAAAGCTTTTCAGCCCATCAACGCAGGCAATAAGGATATCTTCTACTCCTCTTTCTTTGAGGTCATTTAGCACTCCCAACCAGAAGTTAGCTCCTTCACTTTCAGCCAAATAAAAACCTAATACTTCTTTTTTGCCATTTTGATCTATGCCTAATATGTTATACATGCATTTACTTACGCAATGCCCGTCCTCTTTGACTTTAAAAAACCATGAAAACTATCGGATATACAGACTGCAGCGGGCGACTACGCCATTCGTTGATTACTGGTAGCAATTTGTCAGTAATACTTGATATCTCTGCCACCGATATTTTGTGATCATAAATTTCCTCAACATGTGACACTATATCTCTATAGCCCATACCACTGGCAAATGTGCTCAAAATCTTCGTTTCAAGCTCTGGATGTAAGTTTGTTTGCCTTTTTTTGACTATTTGTGGTTCGAAACTTCCTTCCCTATCTATTGGCGTCAAAAGCTCAAATGACCCTGCGCTTGTACGTAAAGTCTTTGCATTCCTCCCATTTCTTCGATTATTCTCTTCGCTTTCAGCCGACAAGTGGTTTTCTATTTCACCTTCCAGGCTTACCTCCAGCAACTTTTTTATAAACGGTGTTAATGCTCCATCTCTTCCTGTCAACGGTCTTCCTTCTCGTATAGACGACAGGATATTTGTTTCTAATTCTTTATAATCTACCAAACCGGTAGTTCTGTTTACTACTTTCTGACTCATTGTCAAACCTCCATTTTTTTATATCAATTTATTACTTTTTTTTCGGTTTGACACAGTTTATTTAACACTCCCACTACTTCAGTGACGAAAAAAGACAGATTTGTTGGGCACACTTGTTAAGGGATTTCGAAAGGCTATCTACCCACTTTAAATGGTGCTATATTGGGCCTTAACTTGACGCGTATGGTTTATTTAACACTCCCGGTTAAAATAATTACTTAGCAAACAATAGGTTTCATGTAATGGTAACCCTATAACGGAAGAGTAGGAGCCGCGTAAGAACAATACGAACATCCCAGCTAGGCCTTGTATATTGCATCCCCCTGCCCTATTTTTCCACTCTTCTGATGCTAAATAATACTTAATTTCTTGTTCACTGAGACGTTTAAATTTCACTATTGTAACCACAGTTCTAATATGTTGTTTAGATTGATCGGGAGTTAATAGACACACACTGGTATATACTCTATGCCTTCTTCCTGATAACAAGCGGATGCATTTTTCTGCTTGCTCAACGTTTTCAGCTTTAAGCAATATCCTTCTACCACAAGCAACAACTGTATCAACACCAAGCACAAAGTAATTTGGATTTGAACTTTGTATTTTCTCAGCTTTACTTTTTGCCATACGGATTGAGTAATCCTTCGGAAGTTCCTTTTTTAAAGGGGCTTCATCTATGTCTGCTGGCAAAATTAAACCTGGCTCAATATTTATTTGTTTTAGTAAAGCTATACGCCTTTTCGATGATGAAGCAAGAATAAGATTATTTAGAGATCGTTCTGTCACTTGTACCTTTAAGCCTTCTAATGATCCGACCTTTTTTCGCATTCCTATCGTAAATGCTCATCTCAACTAACACCCTATCCCCGATAATGATGCGTATTTTACTTCTTCTCACTTTCCCTGATACATGACAGATAATCTCATGTTCATTGTCCAGTTTCACTCTAAATTCTGCTGCAGGTAGTAAAGCAGTTACTGCCCCTTCCACTTCAAAAATTGTTTTCGATTTCTCGTCTTTTATCATATGTTATATTATAATTTAATAATCTTTTTCAGTCTACTATAGATTTTAAATTATTATCAACACAAAAGACTTTTTGCACCCCACTTAAGTATTTCTCTTGCAACTTAACCCCAACCATCTTCACAATAATGCGAGAGGAAGGTGAGCTACCTACCTACGTTTCTACTCCTTGCCTGTGCTCTGATAGGACTTACGGACCCTAGGACTAGAACTGAACTACAAGGATGATTATCACAATTCTCCTCATTGCTATCATATGCGCTATCATTGTCCCCTTCCTGTGGAACATAAGACTTATTATCAGATTCACTATCAAAGCTTAAAGATCTGGATAACTCTATCTTCTTTCGTGGAACATTATCAGGCTCACTAGAAATGTCTCCTGTTAGAGTATAAAATTGATTGTTGAAGCCTTTTTGTTTATCAGCAAACGTTTCTTCACTTAACTCTTCTACTTGACCACGGAAAAACTCTTTTTCTTTTTCACTGTTTTGTAATTTTTTCATCAGACCTTCAATATCCAAAACTTTACCTGCAATGATGTCGCTCAATGCATCAAGGTTCTCTTCCAATTCCTTAATCTCATCTTCATGCTCTTTTTCCAACCCTTGCATTTGACATTTTAAATTGCTTATAAACTGCTCCTTTTCCTCCATTATTTGTGCTTCTTGGTCTATCTCTTTTTCACGTTCTTTTAATTTTTCTTCTAATTCCTTCTTTTCTGTATTAACAACTTTCAGCTTGTCCTCTAGCTTTCTTTTTTCTTCATGCACACTTTTAAATTCTTCCTCATTCCTCTTCAGGTTTTCTTTAAGCTGCGTTAACTCCTTGCGCATTGCATCTATTTCTGCCTTTGATCCTCGCTCCTTTTTTTCAAGTTTATCTTGTAAATCGCTAGTCCATTTTTTTAATGTTTCAATTCTTTGCCCAGCTTCTGCAAGTTTCTGATTCACTTCTTTTTTTTCTGCTTCAGCACTTTTTAACTTATTGATTAATTCTTGGGTTACCTCTTCCGAGCATGATAATTTTTTTTGCAGATCTAATACTTGTTCTGAAAGCTGTTCTTGGTTTCCATCCATCTTCTTATTCAAGTGTTCTAAATGGTTAAACTTGTCCTCTAAATCAGATTTTCCTTCCTGCACATGATATAGTTCTTCTTGCGATTTCTTTAATTCACTTTTTAACTCCTCCTTTTTTGCATTAGCAACTCCCAGCTCTTGCCTTAGCTTTCCTTTTTCTTCACATACACTTTCAAGTTCTTGTGCTTTCCCTTGTAGCTCTGCTAACGCACTTGCTAACTTTTTATCTTTTTGTGCCAGTTCAGTTTGCAATTCTGTGTTTTTTTGCTCTTGCTCAATTTCTACAGGTCTCTGATCCGATACATAATGCTCATCACCAAGTCCACTATCAACGCTTGAAAATCTGCGTAATTTTTTCTTCTCTGGTGTAACATTAACGTTATCTTCATCTTCAGTGAGTTTAAGTATAAGCATTGTATCTCCTGGAAATTCCTCGTACTCGTTTTCTGGAATGTCGAATTCTGGTCTCTCTTCTCCAAGTTTATCTTGTAAATCGCTATTCTGCCTCTCTTTTACAATTGTTTGATTATCTTCTGCTTGGGTTGTTTCTAGTTTCTCCTGTAGTTGCTGATTTTCTTGTGTTAATTCATGGTGCTTTTTATTTATCACTTGCAACTCTGCTTCTTCTTGCTTCAATTCAACGTTTTCTTCGGACAGCATCTGATTATTTAAAATCAATTCATCCATTTGTTGTGAAGCAACTTCTGGTTGAGTTTCAGTGTGCTGTAAATTGACTTCTGTTTGAATTAATGCATTGCTATTAATAGAAGGAGAAGAAGGAAGGCTATTGTCATCATCAACTTTAGGGTCTGGACCTTTCGATTCCCCCCCTGGTTCCTTATCTTGATAGGCCACTATAGATTCATTTTGAAAATTATTATTAGCAGTAGGTACAATATCAGCAGCCTTACCCTTTTCTAGTGATTTCATTACAGCATCATGTAAGACGAGGCCTTGAATATATAATTCATCATTTTGCTTTATTAATTCTAGGATCTCCTCCGATGACACAAAATCTTCACCATCAAATTTTAGTACTTCAGTTATGCCGCTACTACTCACATTCATAATCATGGTACACATTCTGGATCCACTCTCTACAGGCCAAGTGCTTGTCATTTCATAATATGCGCCTTCTTTAAATTCATAATATCTTTTCTTATCTTCTTGATGAGCGTATATTTCATGTTTTTTATTGCAATAGATATTCAGTTCTTTAATATCTTTCTCTTGCTGTAAAATGTCACTAATCCTTGTTGGCTCACTTCTATTGTAATTAATAAGGTTAACATTCAAAACTCTATGAGCGTTATCAGTTTCTGTGTAATAAGCTTGAAGCTCTACGTCTTTCCTCTCAAAATATTTACTTGCAGCTTTTTTTCCCTGCTCTGCCAACTTTATGCATTTATTTATATCTTCCTTAAAGCTCTTATTAGCAGACTCTGTTACTGCTTTATCTATGTACGTTTGTTTAAAATCTCTATCGTTTATTAGGTCATAAAAACTCCACTCATCCCTATAAGCCTTTTGTATAGCAGTGAAGCCACTTTCTTCTTTTAAAAGTACTCAGAAGCCTACCTTGTCTTCTAGATCTTTTAGTTTAAAACCTGTTATTATCTTCTCTAATTGAGAATCAAATTCTTTATTGGCAAAATTTTCAGCAAGATTATTTAAATTTCTTAATTCTTTGCATAATTTATCATTTTCTGCAATTGAGCGGCAGAACTTTATTGTAGCAGAGTCCTTAGTGGAAGGATTTTCTTTTTCCACTTCATTGATACGGTTCTTGAGAGATATAAAAGGTAGTGTAAACCGTGATGAATAACATAATTTTTCTTTTTCTTCTCCATACAACACCAGTAGGCGATGTATTGCATACCAGGTACATGATGCTGCCCTTATAACTGATTCAACATCATAATTCTCTGACTGATCACTTGTTTTTCCTGCCTCTGCTGTTTTGTCTCCCTTAGTCAAACCTCCAATCATCACACACCTCCTTTAACTATATTTACATTATACTAATTAACATATATTCAAAAAAATCAAACTGTATAACCACGTTCTACACTAACTTTTATTATTAACTTAATTGTGTTGAAAATAACTGCAAGTGTTAAACTTAAGCTTTTGTCTTTCATTATGCACTACTCACTATAAGTTTACAATAATATCTTATATAATAGACTTAGTATTTTGAGTTATGCAAGTATTTTTTTTATTGGATAAAAGTTAAAAGACGTTTTCAGAAATCTTTAAGCTTAATAACATCCTCTCTTTTTGGACTAGTTGAAATTAGATGAATTGGTACACCTATTAATTTTTCTAACTTGTCTATATATTTTATTAAATTGATAGGCAATGCTTCAATCGACCTTTTACCCTGAGTATTTTCTTTCCAGCCAGGAAACTCTTCATATATTGGCTCTAATTCCTCCTGTATTGAATGCGATGCGGGTAAATAATCATACATTTTCCCGCTATACTTGTAACCAGTGCATATTTTAATTGTATCAAAAGAATCAAGCACATCTAATTTGGTTAATACAATGCTTGAAACTCCAGAAAGTTGCACAGCCTGGCGCACTAAAACTGCGTCAAACCATCCGCAGCGCCTTCTTCTATTGCTCACTGTTCCAAGCTCCTTGCCTATAGTAAATAAGCTATCTCCAATCTCGTTCTTTTGCTCAGTAGGGAATGGACCATTGCCCACTCTTGTTGTATAAGCTTTTACCACACCAATAATGTAAGCATTGGAGGCTAATCCTGAGCCTGTTATTGCTTGCGACGCTACAGTATTACTTGAAGTAACAAAAGGGTAAGTTCCGTGGTCGATATCTAAAAATGTGCCTTGGGCGCCTTCAAATATTATTTTCTTACCTTCTTTCACAAAGTCATTTAATATCCTCCACACAGGTTTTTTATATGAAAGAATTTTTTTTGAAATCCCTTGAATTTCTTTTAATATTTCTTCTTTTTTAACCACCTGGTAGTTAAGGCCTTTTCTGATAGCATTGTGGTAATTCAGAAGAGTATCCACTCTTTTATTGAGCTCATCTGCGTTTTCTAAATCACAAAGGCGTATAGCTCTCCTTCCAACTTTATCTTCATAACATGGCCCTATCCCTTTGTTTGTTGTACCAATTTTGTGATTTCCGTTTAAATCTTCAAATAGCTTTTCCTTGTCCTTATGTACGCTAAGTATTAATGGACAGCTCTCGGATACCATCAAGTTGTTATAGTTTACGTCCACTCCTTTAACTTTCAATGACTCTATTTCTGAGATTAGAGCATGTGAATCAAGAGCAACACCGTTTCCTATGATGGATATTTTGCCCGTTCTCAAAACAGCAGAGGGCAGTAAATTTAATTTATAAACCTCATCATCTATTACTATAGTGTGCCCTGCATTATTTCCTCCCTGAAATCTCACAACTACATCTGCATTCCCAGAAAGATAATCTACTATTTTACCCTTGCCTTCGTCACCCCATTGCAGACCAACAATTACAATGTTATTCATCATTATTTTCTAAATTAATACATAAATATTAATGCAGTACGCTACAAATGGAAAGAGAAATCTGCGCCTTTCCTGCACCTCTTAAATAAAGAAATATACTGTCGATTTTCTTAATATATTACCAAACTATTCATCATTATATGATATAACTTACAGCATATTTACAGTAAGGTGTTATTTATGAAAGAGGCAAAAGGAAAAAATAATAAGAGTCCAGTAGTTAGATTAAAGGCCACAGCTAAAGAGTTCAATTTTAGTAAATTAAGAGCAGGTCAAGATAATGAATTAGCAAATTCTGGTGAAACAATGTTCTTAGATTTTCAAAGGATGAATTTTATTATTAACGGAAAAGAAATAGATAAAAATCTTATTATTGCATTTAAGGAAGGAGCTAAGCACCACAAAAGCGAACTTTTTAATAGTGATGATATATATAATGACGAAATATTTAACAAAAAAGGAACAAGAGAAATAGATACGGATCATGGCAAAGCTTTTGTTGCTTCAGTACTCGAAGATATTGAGAAAGAGCTTGTAAGTAATGCATTGGGTGAGCTATGGAAAAATCACTGTGAAAATCCCAAAACTGCCAATCATCAAAAAACCGATTCATATAAGAAAGAATTTGAAGAATTTTACAATGCTGGCCAACATCTATTACCAACAGAGAAAGATGAAAACAAAGACTACCGTTCCTTTGCAAAAGAAGTTTTCAAAAAAATGTTTAGATACGCTGGAGCAGAAGTTCCAAGTAATGCTATTTTAGAAGAGCTAGTCACCAATTGTAATCAAGCAGGGTATGAGGCTGCTCCATTTATACAAACCCAACTTGCACTTGGACAGTCGTTCATAGTAGAAAATCCTAAAAAAGTAATAAATATTGATTGTGCTAACCAAAATAATGTAAGAATTAGATCTGACATGAGGCTACCAATACTATCTGTTAAAAATCAAGTTATGCATGGTGATAAGATATGTGATCTGTCTAACTCATTAGAATTTACACTTGAGTCTCAAGATGGTAAAGACTTTGTAACATACAGAGATGGTAAATTGTCACTTACTATTCCTAAAGAGTTAAAAAATTATAAAGATAATGGCAAGAGCTTGTTTGACATTATTAAAGAATATTTTCAGAAATTCTGTGCAAAATTAGGATTTAAACCTGAGACAAAAATACAAATAGAGCATAGCTTAGGTACTCAAAGTAACTATTTAGATGGTACAATATCTGCTACAGGATCGGATGCAAATAAAGAGTTTATCAATCTTTTAAGCAAAAATCTCAGAGGGAGGTTATTGGAATCAGGAGTTGCTTTAGGAAATGAAGATGTTGATGGTATTGTTGAAGTCAGAGTATCTACAGTTATGGATCTGTTGAGTAATTATGCTAAATTGGAAGATAATAAAGAAAACAGAGAGTTATTAACAAGTGAAGTAGCAGATAATTTAGGGCTTTCCACTCAAAATAAAATAGCATCAGAAGTATTGAAAGAGTTTGATGATGAAATAATAAATTTAATGCATACAGAAGGTATAAAGAATAACATAGGTCAACATATAATGGAATTAGGATCTTTACCTTCTTTGATAAAAGGTCAGGTTAATCATAATCAAGTGCAGTCTGTTGTAAATACTTTTATTAAGTTAATTATTGAAGGGAAAAGCGAAGTATACAAAGAAAAAAATGCAATTAATGCAATTGATGCAATTTATCAGAAGGTAGATAAGGCAATTGTTGAGCAAGAAAAAAGAGCAACCAACAAACAAGATATAGAAAATGATAAATGGACAGATAGAATCAAAAAACAGAAATTATCTGTGGAATCACATGAACATTTACTTTAAAGATACTGGTAGGCTCCTTGAATATTTTAGAGTTCATGGTTGCAACGGTTGCTATTTTACAATGCACCTAATCGTAAAAACTACGTGCCGTTGCATCATATGTTTCAAGAACGTTGGTAAAATGTTCAAGTTGATCTCGATTCAATACCTGATCTATTCTAGTTAGTTGGTCATTGCTGCTTTTAAAATTAGTTAGATCACATAACATAGCACGTTCTTCAGTTTCAGCAGGCAAGTATTTAAAGTGACCAAAGATATTTTACCTAATTTTCTCTAGCATATTTACCTGTATACTTACAAAGCTACCTAATACCGCATACTGATTTCTCTCTTTATTTTGTACAAATTAATTAAGTGAAGTGAGTATAGTATCCACACTACTAAAAAAAATGTGGCAAAAAACATAAACATTACAATGAGTGGCAACAGCAAAGAACTTTCTATTGCTACTCCACCTCTTCTCAAAATGCTTGCTGGCTGATGGAGAGTAGACCATAAATTCACAGAAAATTTTACTACGGGAATATTTATAGCACTAAAAATGGCAAATACTGCTGCTGATTTTTCTGCCCTCGCTTCATTATCAAAAGCGCTCCACAATGAAAGGTAGCCAACATATAGGAAAAATAAAATTAGCATTGAAGTAAGCCTTGCATCCCATACCCACCAAGTGCCCCAGGTTCCTTTTCCCCAGATGCTACCTGTGATTAAGCATATTGCAGAAAAGACTGTCCCTGCAGGAGCAGCAGCATGTGCCAAGACACTAGCAATGCTATTGTTCCACACCAATGAAATGAAACTAAGTGATGCAATGAGTCCATATATTCCAAGAGCAAGCCATGCAGAAGGCACATGAATGTACATAATTCGTACAATTTCTCCTTGTTTATAATCTTCTGGGGAGAAGAATAACGCTAAAAACATTCCAATTAAAAAACATGCGAAACAAATAACCCCAAGCCAAGGTAGTGCTTTTTTAGAAAAAGAAGTGAAATTTGTAGGCTTTAATAAAAACATTCGTTTTGAGAATAATTGCGTTAAGAATTTACCAATTAGTTTGAGTTTTATCAACAGGATAGTTTTTCTGCATTGACATAGATTAACAAATTAGCACAATTTCAGTAGCCGATTGCTTGCTATTATTTTTAGTATAACACTATATAAAACATGACCCTTAAAAAGCTTAATTTACACTTAGTATCAGATTCAAGTGGTGAAACTGTTATATCAGTTGCAAAATCAGCTCTGAAACACTTTCGTTCTGTAGAAACAATCGAATATGTTTGGTCTTTTGTGAAAGGA
Organism: Wolbachia endosymbiont (group A) of Sympetrum striolatum; assembly: GCF_947250715.1. Taxonomy (NCBI): domain Bacteria; kingdom Pseudomonadati; phylum Pseudomonadota; class Alphaproteobacteria; order Rickettsiales; family Anaplasmataceae; genus Wolbachia; species Wolbachia endosymbiont (group A) of Sympetrum striolatum. The sequence goes on along the minus strand of NZ_OX366342.1, from coordinate 765,753 downwards.
GAAGAGCAGATTGACAAAATTCTGGAGGAAATTAATAGGAAAAGTGATGAGCATAATTTTGTTATATGCACTATTACTGATGATGAGCTAAGAAAATATCTAAAAGATAACTGTATAAAGTTGAAAATTCCCTATAGAGCAATATTATCACATATTATTAGAGAAATTTCGTCCTATCTTGAAATTGAAAAAGACGAAAAGCTTGACTTGCATAATGAGATAAATAACGAATATTTTCAGCGCATTGAGGCAATAAACTACACTATTAATCATGATGATGGGCAAAATATTCAAGATATTGATAAAGCAGATATAATTTTGGTTGGAGTTTCACGTACATCAAAATCTCCCACCAGTACGTATTTAGCTTATCGAGGCTATAAGGTTGCAAATATTCCTTTTGTTAGTGGAGTACCCTTTTATGTCGACTTGGCAAAATTAAAAAATAAACTAACGATAGGGGTAACAATAGACGTAAGTAGGCTAATAGAAATACGCAAAAATAGACTTACTTCAATTAACAACGAAGATAATAATATATATGCTAATCCTAGAAAAGTAGAAAAGGAAATTAAAGAAGCAGAGGAACTATTTAAGCAGAATAACTGGCCAATTATTGATGTCACGCAAAAGTCAATCGAAGAAGTATCAGCAACAATTATACAGTATTTTAATAAAATGTGAAAAATTTATCAATTGACTAACTCTCTGTAAGTGATCATAATGTAAGGTAATTTAATTCTTACTATAGATATGAAAGTCAAAGGGTCGCTAAAATCTCATCGTAACAGAGATAAAAATTGTAAAGTTGTGAAAAGGGGTGGTAAGATTTACATTATAAACAAGGTAAAGCCAAGGTGTAAAGCGCGTCAAGGTTCTTAGCTTTTTGTTCACCTTTTCATGTTATACATTTCTTGTATGTGAAAGTACGGTGTTTATACCTAAAAAGAAGCAAAAGTTATTGTGTTTAAGCGCAGCCTTATTCATTTCTTCTCTTACATTATATTTTAGCATTAGCACAATTACAGGTAAACGTGGCTTATTGAAGTTAATCGACTTAAAAAAAGAGATTGAGTACAATAAGCTTTTGCTAAAGGATGTCTCTTCTGAAAAGGAAAAGTTGGACAATAAAGTATTTGGCTTATATGAAAAAAGCTTAGATTTAGATCTGCTTGATGAGCAAGCAAAAAATGCTTTAGGTTATGTGAACCCTAATGAACTTATGGTTGTTCTTGACGTGGAATAGCAGTAGACTTCTTGCGTTACCTCCTGTCATTCAAGCCCCTTTCTTGTCATCCCAGTGCCCCTATGATGTCATTCCAGTGCTTGACACTGGAATGACATCATTATAGAGTGAACCAGTGTCAGCTACTTTCATGACACCATTCTTTTTTCTGGATTCCAGTGCCAGTTACTTTCATGACACCATCATAAAGTGAAACTAGATTCCAGCGTCACGCGCTGGAATGACAAAAAAGAGTAGGTTTTTTATGTGATTATGCAAGAAGCTAGTGTAAATTTAAGTTTTATCTACCGCTTGATCAAAAAAGAATAAGTTTAGTAAAAAATAATGATATTATTAGTGGAACATAAAATAGTCCCACTGCAGTACTAATTAGAAGCAACAGAGTAGCTTTATCTGGTTGATAATTCAAAATATTAGCAAGTATTATACTGGACCCAGAAACTGGAATAATAGCCAGCAACATCAGTGCTTTATATATACTCTCGTCGTATACACCTATAACATGTTTGTCTAGAAGGACAATTCCTAAAACAAACAGTGGCCAGAATACGTACTTTGCTGTAATAGTGATCAAAGTAAGCTTCCAATCTACTTTAAAGCTTGTAATATTTGCAATGCTCACTCCAAGTAGCATCATCCCTAATGTGACAAATGTACTTCTAATATTCATCATAACATCTGTTAAAAAAGTAGGTATTTGTATATCATATATACTTAAAAAGAAGCCCAGAACCATCGCATAAAGCGAAGGAAGTTTGAACAACTTTAATATGCATTCTTTTGCGGTATAAATACCATTTGCAGCTATGTAAAATCCTAAGCTATTTTCAAACAACGCCATTCCTATATAACAAACAACATATACAGATACTGAATCTTCATCAAACAAAGCCATGGCAATCGGCAGGCCAAAATACCCCATACTTGTGCTGCCCGAGCTAAACGCTAATATGTTTCTCGTGTTATCCTTAAATAAAAAAGAAGAAAGATAATACACTGATAAGGACATAGTGCTACCTATAAACCATATCAAAATCGGCAGAGAAATTACTTTTAAATTAACTTCTGTATGAGAGACTCCATATAAAATCACTATTGGATTAGCTATATAAAAGAGTATTTGAGATATAGTGTTTCTGTCAATTTTAAGACATTTTCCTGATAAATAACCAATAAATATTGTAATATAAATAGGTAATATTTTTAGGAAAAGAGTAAGGAACATACTAGCCTATTGTGATACTTTTGACTGATAAAGTGATATTAGATCTTAAGGTATTATAAAAGTAAACAAAATTTATTTTCCAATTTATCCAGTTCATAGTTAATTAAAAAAGATTCACTTAGTGTCAAAATTTGTTTTTACATAAGACTTAAGAATGACATTTTTATGATAAAATTATGTTAAGTTTCTATAAAGCTCCTTGCATATTTTTGAATAATGATGAAAAATTAAACTGCTTGTGGTAATTTAGACGGACTGTTGAAAAAGTAAGAGGAAATAAGTAAAGTTAGGACAGAGAGTAAGGGCTTTAACATAGTTGTCATATTTTTCTTTAATTAACCCTAGTGTCCAATTTACCCACCATAGCTTCACATGAGGTGTTTCTAACCATTTTAATAACAGTAAAAAATGTTCTTCTTTCAACGCTTTAAATGTGATATTTTTATTCATTAATTAAAAATTTCAAATGTTACTACCCTTTCTATTAATCCTGTCTCTAATTGTTAAGTTCATTGAAATTGACATTTCCGTACCTAGTTTTCCTGATATGGTGCACTATTTTAACGTATCAGAAGGCACAATTCAATTAACTATTGCTTATAATTTCCTAGGCTTTTGCATAGGAGGGTTGTTTTTTGGTCCATTGTCTGAATGCTATGGCAGAAGAAGGATTATGATCATAGGTAACACTTTGTTATTAATCGGCGCTGTTGGTTGTGTTTTTGCACCGTCGATTTTTTGGCTTTTAATTTCTCGCTTTGTTCAGGGCATTGGTGTTAGCACATCTGTAGTTGTGTTTGCAATCGTTGCAGACAGCTACAAAGGCGACGAAGCGGTGAAATTTATTGGAATCATGAATTCTGTTCTTACAGTTGTCATGGCAATTGCGCCAGTGTTAGGCAGTTTCATTAATGAAATTGTAGGATGGCGTGGTAATTATGCAACTGTTGCAATACTTTGTTTGATCTCTTGGGTTTTGCTGCTTTTTCTGTTACCAGAAACAAAAAAGGATCGCGATGCTTTCAGTTTGAAAAAAATAATGAAAGATTACAGAAAACTACTATCTAGTCCGAGGTTTGTTACGTTGTCTTTAATGTCAAGCCTCTTTTCTGCTGCGTATATGTCATTCATTACTTGTGGACCTTTTTTGTATATGGAGACTTTTGGTTTATCTAGCACTATTTATGCACTACATCAAGGTGCAATAGTTGGGTGCTTCTCACTCATTAGTCTATTTGCTGGCAAAATCTTACAGAAACTTGGAGCAATATGGTGTGTAATTTCTGGTACAAGCGTGGGTGCTATTGGGTCTCTATTGCTTGTAATATTCAGTATAATTGTACCCCACTCTTTCTACTTAGTAACACTGTCTATGATTATTTTTTCTATCGGTTGTGCAATTTGCCAGCCAGTGATTTTTAATGCATCAATAAATGTTTTCCCTGAAATTAAAGGCACAGCTTCTTCTGCAGTCTCGTTCATTAGAGCTTTTATCATGGCTATTTTTATCGGCTTAACAAGCTACGTTTACAACGGTCAAGCAATTAGTGTAGCTGTTCTTGTTCTATCCGCGATAGTACTAGAACTTGTTTTTACTGCCTGTTTATTGTTTTTAAAAGATCCGGTATAATTAATGATCTTTTTACAGATGTGAGCGATTAACTTTCCCCGGCCAATCTTTCTGCTTCATTACGTGAAATTAATGCCTCAATAAATTCATCTAGTTCACCTTCTTTTATAATCTGCTCTAGCCGATGTGAAGTTAGATTAATTCTGTGGTCTGTTATTCTTGATTGTGGAAAATTATATGTTCTTATGCGCTCGGAACGATCACCAGAGCCAATCTGACTTTTTCTCATTGTTGACCTTTCCATTTCTTTTTTTTGTCTTTCAATTTCGTATAGCCTTGCCCTCAATACTTTAAGCGCTTTAGCTTTATTTTTGTGCTGCGATTTTTCATCTTGCTGTATTACAATTATCCCTGTTGGCAAGTGGGTGACCCTTACTGCGCTGTCAGTTGTATTCACTGATTGCCCTCCAGGACCACTGGATCTATAAACATCTATTCGTAAGTCTTTTTCTTCTATTTTAAAGTCAACTTCTTCTACTTCAGGTAATATCGCAACAGTAGCGGCAGAGGTATGTAACCTTCCTGAGGATTCAGTTTCTGGCACTCTCTGTACTCTGTGTGCTCCTGATTCAAATTTCAACCTTGCAAAAACTTCTGTTCCATTAATGAGTGCAGAAGCTTCCTTATAGCCACCTATACCTGTATTAGAAATGCTTATTGGCTCGAACTTCCAATTTCTTCTTTCTGCATATTTTTGATACATACGAAATAACATTGCTGCAAATAATGCTGCTTCTTCTCCTCCTGTACCTGCTCTGATTTCCAATATTGCATTTCTTAAGTCATCTTCATCTTTAGGCAATAATGCTAATTTTAGTTTTGCTTTTACTTTTGGTAATAATACCTTGTGCTTTTCGAAAAATTCTTCTTTTGCTAACTCTTTTATATCACCTTCGCTGTTTTCATCTTTCATTATTTCCTCTAAGTCTGAAATTTCCTCTTTCAGCGTGTTATATTCATCAATTATCTTGATTATTGGCCTGAGCTCAGAGTATTCCTTTGAAAGAGTAATGAATTCTTTTTGACTTAAATTGGCAGGGTTTTCCAAGTTCCTTTCTATATCACTAAATTTTTTCTTTAAGTCTTGTAAATTATTCTCTATATTCATATAGCACAGATCTAGTATTTTAACTAAGTAATATATACTGAAATAAAAAATTTCTTATATCAAGCAATAACACTATAATATATCTACTACCTTCTACTTGAATATAATGGCAAGACAGATAACATCAAGCTGCAATTTCATATTTGGAGCTTCGGACATGAAATCATTACCAGATGAGTCGGCTCCAGAGATTGCGTTTGCTGGTAGATCAAATGTAGGAAAATCCAGTCTGATCAACTTACTGATAAACAGCAAAAAAGCTGCCAGAGTTTCCTCTAAACCTGGATGTACTAGACAAATAAATTTTTACTCTATGTACAATGATAAATTCAGACTTGTTGACCTACCAGGGTATGGTTATTCTCATGCAGGTAAGGAGGAAATTATACAATATTTAAACTTAATTGAGTATTATCTAATTCAAAGAAAAAATCTAAGAAGAGTGTTTGTGTTGATAGATAGCAAGGTAGGATTAAAAGAAATAGACAAAGACTTCATTTATTGGTTAATATATAATAATATTAACTTTAACGTTGTGCTAACAAAAATAGATAAAGTGAGTCAAAAAAGCCTAGATGCCATTCTAGAAGATACTCAAAAATGGATTAATAATGAGAATGTGTCAATTCATCAAATAAGCATCCGTATTAAGCATAAAATAACCAAGGTAAGAGATGAGTTTTTCAAGTTTACAAGATAAAAAAATGAAGAGTAGTGAATTTTTAAAGGGTGAAGTATCATTTGAACAAAAAGCAGAAATATTACTTGAAGTGTTATCTAACATACCTAGCTTTGTGGGTGAAACTTTTGTCATTAAATGTGGCAGCGTAACGATCTCAGATGAAACACTATTCTATACTTTTGTGCATAATGTTGTCTTATTAAAGCAGCTTGGTATAAATCCGGTGATAGTTCATGACGGAGAATATGAAATTAACTCAGTGTTAAAAATGCTGGGTATGGACAGTAAGTTTGTGAATGGTATCAGACTTACAGACAAAGACACTATAAAAATCATTGAAATGGCACTGTGTGGTTCAGTTAATAAAAAAATTGTTCAGCATATAAATTCTGCTGGTGGTTCAGCTATTGGATTATGTGGAAAAGACGGCAACTTAATAAAAGCTGAAAAGATAAGCGCTACGCTTAAGGAAGACAGATCAAATAACATCGAAAAAATACTAGACATGGGATTCATCGGTAGGCCCACTGAAATCAATCCTGATATATTATTTTTTATTGAAGAATCAGATTTTATACCAGTTATTGCACCAATTGGTCATGGAAAAAATGGGGAAACATATCATATTGATGCCGATAGCACTGCAAGCACAATTGCAATTGCAGTTTCTGCATCTAAAATGATAACCTTTAGCGATACAGGTGAAGAAATAGATAAAATTGGTGGCAGGAAGATATCTGTTAAAAATTTAAATGCATCGATTGATTGTGGCAAAATTCAAGGAGAAAAATTTATTAGAAGGCTTATGGCATATACTAAAATGGTAGAGGAATGTGCTGGAGTTGTTCACATAGTTGATGGTAGAATACCTAACATTATGCTTGATTTATTTACTGAGAATAATTCAAGCATATCAATTGTGAGTGATTTATAACTAGACAACTACACGAATAGACTTCTTGCATAACCATATGACGAACTTTTCTTGGGAATAGAAACGAAAAAACTTACTTGACAAACTCCGCCGGCCCCCTTATTATGACAATAAGGGTATTTATGACTCAAAACTTGTTTTTGACCTGCAGGCTCAATGACAAAATTCAGTAAAAAACTTAGGGTATTTTTTGACGGATTACATAAAATTATAGCGGCTGCATGTCTTTTAAATTTTTTCTACATTCAGCCAAAACGCGCTTAAACTAAGCGTCAGCACATTATTACAGCGCCACTTACAGTAATATAGAGTCAAAACTCGCACCACGGGAGTTCTTTGCCTTTTTTTTCATTTGGTAAATTTCTTAATGTTTGTAGCTAAAAGAGCACAAGAGAGGTGTCATCCCGCTGCTTGTTAGCGGGATCTATGTTAAGAGATACCGCGAATGAATCGCGGTATGACGTAGGACTGCTGTCATCCCAGTGCCCAGACAATGGGATCCAGTTTTCCATATAATCTCATCGAAAATGTTGTAACCACTTTCTATGCTAGTTTGCTTGCTTACAAGCAAACTTTTCTGGATCCCAGTGTCTGGGCACTGGGATGACAAAAAAGGGGCTACTCGGATGACAAAGAAATAGGCACTGGGATGACGAGAAAGGAGTACTGGGATGACACCTACGCACGCTCACTTTGTCATTCCAGCGTGTGACCAGAAAAAACATAGACCCCAAGTGTCAGCTACTTGAACAACATCACTTTGCTTAAAAATTGCAACGTTTGTACACGGTATGACGTTAGCTATTGTGCTACACCTTTCCCCTTTCCCCTTTCCCCTGAAACTAAAATCTATATACTTAACTTTAGAAACTTCAAAATACGATGCGATCTAATATTAGAGAGTTATTTTGCTATATAAAGCCTAATCTATCTTATTTCATCATAGCTTTTATTGCAGTTTTATTTTCAGCCTTAACGATCCTCCTCTTTGGCAGAGGCTTAAGCAACATAATTGATTCTGGCACAGAGCACGATTTTACTACCAAACTATTAGTTGCAATACTTATAGTTTTAGCCATTTCTCTCACTGCATTTACTCGGTTATATTTCATTGGCATTGGCAGCGAGAAAGTTATCGCAAGAATCAGATATGACTTATATAGCAGTATCACTGACTTGCAACCAAGTTTCTTTGAGAACACAGGCGTACAAGATGTTATCTCAGCACTCATTACTGATACCTCTGCGCTGCAATCAATAATAAATAGCAGCCTACTCACCATATTGCGAAATTTTGTAATATTAATTGGCAGTGTTGCCATGTTATTATATACAAATCTGCACCTAACTGCGTATGCAGCCGCAATAGTACCTATACTACTCATTATCATGACCTCACTTGGAAAAAAAGTGCGTAGCTATGCACGCTTTGCCCAGGATAAATTAAGTGAGCTTGCGTCATTTAGTGAGGAAAACTTTCGATCTATAGTGACTATCAAGTCGTTTGTACTCGAAGAAAATGAAAAAATCCGTTTTCAAGAGTATTTAAACTCAGTATCAAAATCATACGTAAAATTAGTACTCTTGCGTGCTATTTTAGTAACTCTAGTTATCACGTGTGTGATAGGTTCACTAGTTGTTTTGCTCTTTTTTGGTATTAAAGAAGTCTTAAGCAATAATATAACTATTGGAGAACTCTCCTCATTTGTGTTTTATTCAGCGCTTGCGGCAGGAGCTATAAATAATTTGAGCGATAATATCAGTGATTTACAACGAGGTCTTGGAATAGTAGAGCGTTTATTTGAATTTAAAAATATGAAAAGCTCTATAGCAGATGCCAATGATCCTATAAAAATTTGTAGTGTTCAAAAAGGAATTTCGTTTAATGGCGTGACATTTTTTTATGAATCTCAGTCTGATAAGCCAGCGTTAAATAACATATCATTTTCTATAAAGGCAGGTCAAGTAGTATCAATTGTTGGACCATCTGGCAGTGGTAAAAGCACCATTTTAAAACTTCTGCTCCGTTTTCATGATCCAAGCAGAGGCAGCATTACTATCGATGGGCACAATATTAAGTCAATTGCGTTAAATGACCTCAGATTGTTGTTTGGCTTAGTGCCACAAGATAACATAATATTCTCTTGCTCAATAATGGAAAATATACTATATGGCAAACCTGGTGCTGAATATGAAGAAGTGAAGCAAGCAGCTATCAGCGCTTATGCGATGGAATTTATTGATAAGCTGCCTGATAAATTTGATACATTTGTAGGAAAAAGAGGATTAAAACTTTCTGAAGGACAAAAACAACGTATTATAATAGCAAGAGCCATGCTCAAAAACCCTCAGGTTTTAATACTGGATGAAGCAACCTCTGCCCTTGATTATAAAAGTGAGAACCTCGTGCAAAAAGCATTAAGCAAGTTAATGCAAAACAGAACAACGATCGTAATTACACACAGACTATCAACTGCACTTAAAACTGACAAGATTATAGTAATTAATCACGGAAAAGTAGAAGAAGTAGGGACTCATGACTCCCTAATAAGTAAAGACGGGTTGTATGCAAAACTGGCGAAGATACAGTGGAATTGAAAGAAAATTTACATCATATCGTTAGTTGATATGCTAGATTTATAATTAAAGTTATTAAATTTTTAATCATTTTAATTTATAATAATCTTATAGTATTTTTTTAAGGATCATTATGACTTATCATTACAGTAATTTACCAAAACTACCATGTACGGGTTATAATTTGCCAGCTTTACCAGCACCAGTATCGAACTGTGCACAAGCTTGTGCACCTGCATACGCACCTTGTGCTACTAATTCGTGCCACAATCATTTTAACTCATATCATAACTATTATGACACATGTTATAATCCTTGTGATGAATTTGGGTTTCTTTATTAGAAGATTGTTTTTAAACAACTCATAAACGCACGTCTAGCTATACGTGCTTCCAAGAGCACATGGTTTCCCATGTGCTTCACATTTTGCTTGAAAATATAATAAACAGGTGCTTACTTGTTATTCACAGTAACCATATATTACAATTTATTTCAGCAACACGACTAATTTGACTACTGACAGCTTCTTCTTGGAATCTTATCATTATTCTACCATAGTAAAACTTTTAACTCTAATATCTGCTACATTAAAGTCGTATTTTGAAATGTACTGTAAGTTTGTATATGCTAATTTTAGCCTCAAAATTATTAAATCATTAACTTTTTTATCCTATAATAATCTAATAGTTATTTTTTAAAGGATTCTTATGAATTATAATTTTTCCTCATCTCCACGTGTTGGTTCATGTATTCCTACGCGCACAGCTTGCACAACTGACCCACGGTACCATCATAATTTTGATCCACATTGTCATAACCACTTTAACCCACATTGCCATGACCACTTTGATCCGTGTTATGATAGACTCGAATTAAATATACAGCTTCCTGATATAAAAATACCTCCTTGTCCTGATGTAAAATGTCCTGATGTAGAAATACCTCCTTGTCCTGAGTGTCCTGCTTGTCCAGAACCTAAAAAACCAATTGACTTTTCAAAACTTACAATAGCAGTTGACGCAACTTCTGGAGAGATTAAAGATGCCATTACTAAGAAAACTAGTGGCTTAAAATTTGCAGACTGTAAAGAAATTATAGATAAAACTGACAACAACCTTGAAATTGATCCAGACAATCGTCTCAAAGGAGGATGTGATAGCAATTCTGAATGCAAAGCTTGTGTGGATGCGATAAATGCTTCTATAATAGACTCACGCAAAGAACCAGCATTTTTTTCTGAAAAAATGTCAGTACCAGAAGATACTGTTCATATTATATAAAGGCAACCAAGGTGTGTACATTGTTAGTACACACCCCCATTTTATGTTAATTCTTATTTATTAATGGAGCTATTTTATGTTAAAAAACACTTTTCCTTATTCAAATTATAAGCATGCAAGTCATGTACGTCAGCTGCCACGTATGTTAAAAATTAATTTACATACAAAGCTAGATGATTGTAAAGACCCTAAGTCCGAGATTGATGATAAGACTAAGAATGAACTGAAAGAAAAGATTAAAAATGAACTAGAGAAAGATCTTAAATTTGAGATTGATGATAAGACTAAGAATGAACTGAAAGAAAAGATTAAAAATGAACTAGAGAAAGATCTTAAATTTGAGATTGATGATAAGACTAAGAATGAACTGAAAGAAAAGATTAAAAATGAACTAGAGAAAGATCTTAAATTTGAGATTGATGATAAGACTAAGGATGAAATAAAAGAAAAGATTAAAAATGAACTAGAGGAAGATCTTAATTGTGAGATTGATGATAAGACTAAGGATGAAATAAAAGAAAAGATTAAAAATGAACTAGAGAAAGATCTTAATTGTGAGATTGATGATAAGACTAAGGGTGAATTGATAAAGGAAGTAGAAAAAAAAATAGACAAAGAATTAAAGGTAAAGTTAAATTGTGACATATTAAAAACGTGTAACCTTGAAGAGAAAACTAAAGAAATAATTGATGATGGTGGGTGTAACCGAAAAGGATGTGAAAACAGCAAAAAAGATGGTAACTATATTGACGTAAGTAACGATGGTAAGCTTTATATAAGAGAGGCAATAAATAAATTATACCCTGACTTAAGTGCAGACATTATTGACAAGATTAAAACTAATGATTATTATGTAAAATAATTTGGTATAACGGCAACTGACTGCAATAAGAATGGCATGGAATACCCTTTTATCACTTGGAGAGGAACTATGAATTCATGGTGCGTTACTATTCCTTCGAATAGTACTTGCAAAGAATCTTATAATATACGCCAAGTTGGTAACAAAGATCATTGGCCTGATTGGTATGCATCTTGTAAGAATGACATGTTTTCTGACAATAGTTATTTAGTTAACACAAGAGCATATTACTACCCTGACAGTATTGACAGAGGCAAGCCAGTGGTGGTGCTCTCTCAAAGTCAATCACTGATGATTGCTGACAAGAAAACAGATAGACTTGTAAGAAAAGATGGAACAATAAGTAATAAAACTTTTGATGAATGCAGAACATTTTTTGATCAGAAGAAAAGAATAACTGATTGTACAGAAGGTGGCAGAGATTGTGAATTGTGCAAAGAAGTAATTTGGGATTCTTCGGAGGTAGTGCCAGTGTTTTTTATATAAATGATATTTTGAACAGGGAATGGTATAAGCTTATACGATTTTGATACATGTGCCATTAAAGAAAAGACTGCAAGATTAGGCTTTTGCATAACCATATGAAAAACCAATAGCCCATTCTTCTTTGTCATTCCAGCGTTACGCGTTGGAATGACAGGGCTATAGGTGTCATCCAAGTAGCTGACACGGAGCAACACGTCATACCACCGCGGCCGCTAACGGGTAGCGGAATGACAGTTCTTCAAATTGTCGGTAAACCTAAGTCACTTTAGCTATAGATTACATCAGATAACCCTTCAACTCCTTCCATTTATCCACTATACTGCTACAAGTCTTATAGCTTTTTAGTTAATGAACATTTTCAAACAGGTTTCCTCTCTAATTTCCAGCAAATTAAATGAGTTGAAGCAAAGGGGTGTCATAAATACAAGTGCGGCAAATTTTATTGTAGAGCCTCCAAGCAATAGAGCGCATGGAGATATTTACACAAACGTTGCCATGGTGCTTGCAAAGCATGAAAAGAGGAATTCAGTTGAGATTGCAGGGATCTTAGCAAGAGAATTTAAACCTTTTGATGAAGTTGCAAAAGTGGAAATAGCAGGCCCTGGTTTCATCAACATGCACTTAAAAATAGAAGTATGGCATGGAATTTTAAAACAAATAAATGAGCTAAAAACAGAGTTTGGCACCCTAGATATAGGGAACAATCAGGCCATCAATGTTGAATTTGTATCGGCAAATCCAACTGGTCCACTGCATATTGGTCATGCAAGAGGAGCAGTATTTGGTGACGTTTTGGCAAATTTATTGAAAAAAGTTGGTTATAAAGTTACTAAGGAATACTATATTAATGATGCTGGAGCGCAGATAGATACACTAATAAAGTCAGTATATTTGCGGTATAAGGAAGCTCTGGGAGAAAAAATCAGCATTGAAAAAGGTTTATACCCAGGTGAATATTTAAAACCGATAGGGAATGGGCTAGCCAAAAAATATGGCAAGGAGCTTCTAGAAAAGCAAGATAATCAGGTGATTAGGGAATATACTTTAAGTTCTATCTTAGAAATCATAAAGGAAGACATGAACTTACTTGGGGTAAGTCATGATGTTTTTACTTCAGAGTATGAGCTACAAAAAAGTGGCAAAATTGAAGAGAGTATAAAGATATTGTCTGACAAGGGTTTGGTGCATGAAGGGTACCTGGAGAAACCAAAAGGCAAAGAAAGTGAAAACTGGACTTCCAGAAAAGAAATGTTATTTCGCTCTACAAAATTTGGTGATGACGTTGACCGCGCATTGAAGAAAGAGGACGGCAGTTGGACTTATTTTGCCTCAGATATCGCTTACCATTTTGATAAGATATCACGTGGTTTTAATAATATGATAGTAGCAGTCGGTAGTGATCATAGTGGTTATATCAAAAGGCTAAAAGCAGTTGTCTCTGCACTAAGTGATGATCAAGCAAAAATAGAGGTAAAACTGCATAATATTGTGAATTTTTTCGAGAATGGCAAACCTGTTAAGATGTCCAAAAGATCAGGAAACTTCCTCACAGCAAGAGATGTAGTGGAAGAAGTTGGCAGGGACATAACTCGTTTTATAATGTTAACACGCAAGAATGATATGGTCTTGGACTTTGATTTTGCTAAAGTTAAAGAACAGTCAAAAGACAACCCTATTTTTTACGTGCAATATGCGCATGCTCGTGCTCATTCGTTAATGCGTAATGCTCCAAAAGAGCTCCCAACAGCAGACCCTTCACTTTTAAAGACAGATGGGGAGCTCTTCCTCATAAAAACCTTAGCAAAGTGGCCAAATGTGATAGAAACAGCGGCAAGGCTTTATGAGCCACACAGAATTACTTTCTACTTACTTGAAGTTGCAGAAGCGTTTCACGTTTTATGGGGGTATGGCAAGAGTGATTTAAACATGCGGTTCATACTGGAAGACAACTTAAACCTCACCGCTGCAAGAATGTTCCTTGTACAAGCCTTAGCACACGTCATCGCTTCTGGACTTTCTATCTTCAATATAGAGCCTTTGGAAGAAATGAGTTGATTTTTTTGCCATAATACATGATAATTAAAATATTATTGAAGTAGGGGTAAAATTATGACAATGAACTATGAGCAGTGGAAAAGAATGTTAAGCGCAGTTGATAAGGAGGAAGGCTTAAGTAAAGACAACGTAATTGACAAAATAAAAGAGGAATTAAAGAAATATCCAGAAGAATATAAGAAATGGGAAGAAGCTGGTTTTGATGTAGATTACCTATTTGAAATTGAAGATGATACATTAATAGCATATGATCGATTTATGTTATTGCATTCAGCTGCTAAAAATGGTCATGCAGATGTAGTAAATGCTCTAATACAAAACGGAGCAAATGTTAATGCAGAAGATAATTTTAAAAGTACTCCTCTACATAATGCTGCTAGAAATGGTCATATAGATACAGTAAAAGTTCTAATAGCAAAAGGAACAGATGTTAATGCAAAAGATCAAGATGGATGGACTCCTTTACATTTGGCTGCTTACAAGTGTCATATAGATATAGTAAAAGTTCTATTAAAAAAAGGAGCAGATCTTTTATTAAAGAATAATTCTGGAAAAACTCCAAGAGATTTAGCTAGAACTGGTGATATAAAGAAGCTTCTGGAAGAAGAAGAAAAACAGCTAAAAAAACTAAACGAAGAAAAAAACGATTTACCGCAAGATAAGGATGATAATAAGGATACAACACCTCTTCTGGAAGAAACAGAAAAAAAACAACCTACATCAGCGATTAAAAAAGGTGTTTTTGCAGGTGGTGCAGTCGCAGTATTAGGCACTGCTGTAGCAGTGGCACTTTTTGTAACCGGAACGGTTGCAGTTGAGTTAATACCTATAGTAACAGCAGTGGTTGCAATTGCAGCAGCAGCACTAGCAGTTGGTGGTATCACATATATGATGTTAAAACCTAGTACTAAAGTAGAAGAAGTGAAAGAAGAACAAGGCCCACCAAATGAGCAGAAAATATATGCAGGGTATTTTATGTAATCCTATTGCTTGACAATATGGTCTAATTGTTATCTAGATTCCAGTGTCACGCGTTAGAATAACAAGTGGAGTGTCTGTAGGTGTCATTCTAGTCTGGAATCCAGTTTTCTTTACAAATTCACCAAAAGTGCTTCATTCTATAACGCAAAACCCATACTCACCAAACCCAATGCATTACTTGCAATTAAGTTTCCTGGATCCCAGTGTCTGGGCACTGGGATGACAAGAAAGAGGCTACTTGGATGACACCCTGACAACCTTCATCCCGCTACGTGTTAGCGGGATCTAGAGATACCGTGACGGTATGACGTAGGACTGCTGTCATCCCGCTACGTGTTAGCGCCACGCACAACTGTACGAACGTTGTAGTTTGGGCCACCAGTGGGCAGTGCCCAGACACTGGTTCTATGCAACTTAATTAAAAACGTTTGTTTTAGCGTAAGACAACTACCTTTAGCTCATCAGCTCAGTTATAAGCAAAATTTCTGGATTCCAGACTGGAATGACACCATTTGCTGTCTTCAAAAATGAATGTTTGTACAGCTATGCATAACTCTTTCAGATTTCATAATATCTCTTGCCACTCATCTGAACAGATACCCATTTTGGAGGGATACCAATAATAGTTGTGAGCGGGTGACCACTAGTCCACAAGCATAACACGCTCACGAAACTTTAATGCGATAGCTTGATTTCTACTGAAAGACAGCATTATGCCAAGTGCGATGCTCGAAGATAAAAGAGAAGAACCACCATAGCTAAGTAGTGGCAGGGTTATGCCGGTGGTGGGAAAAACACTCAATGTTACCCCTGTGTTTATTATGAATTGTGTGATGAATTGAATTGAGATACCAAGAATCACCAATAGATTGAATAATTCATTTTCTCTATATGCAACGTAAAGCAAGCGGGCGGAAATGATGCCAAATAACATCAATGTGGCTAAGCACGTAATCAAACCAAATTCTTCTGCTAAAACAGAAAACACAAAATCTGTATGACAATCAGGAAGAGAGGTTTTTACGCTACCTTCACCAGGTCCAACTCCAGTTAATTGACCTCTTTTGAATGCTTCTAATGATTTTGTGACTTGAAAGTTATCGCGTTGCGTAAAAAAGACAAAATTGTAAATCCTTTGCTTTATATGTGGGAGGCATAAGTAAGCTATTGTAGTTCCAGTTGTGGCCATTCCTATTATGCATAGAAAGTATAAAAGTGGTATACATGCAATAAACATTTGACCAATAAAAGAATATGTTAAAAGCATGGACATACTGAAATCAGGTTGCAAAAGTAACAACACAAAAACTAACAGAAATATTATGATTGATATGTGCATTTTAAACTTCATTCCGCTGGCTAAGATACTAGCTATAACAACAGAAAAAAATGGCCTTACGAACTCAGATGGTTGAACTGAAATTTTGACAATATGTAACCATCGTTTCGCACCTTTTACCTCTATACCAAGTATTATCGCAACTGCCACTAAAATAGTAAATAAAATGAAACCTGCGAATGAGAGGTTAAGTATAGTTCTTGTGTTGAGAAAAGAAAATGTCACCAGGGTAATTAGTGACAGGACTATATAAATTGTATGGCGCCGTATAAAATAATCTTGTGGTAAAGAAAGACGCTGCGCAATTACAGGGCTTGCTGAATAAACAAGAATGAAGCTTATAGTGAGCAAAAAAAACACTGGAAGGATGAGATAATAATCCAGCGTTCTATACCAGAATTTAATATTCATTTTGTTCCAATGTGTAATGCCACTATTCCATAGCTCATATTATGAAACTCAACATTCTTAAAGCCTACCTCTTCAATTTCCATTTTAAAATCAGCCTGAGTTGGAAACTCTCTAATGCTCTTCACTAAATATTCATAAGAACTCCTGTCTTTAGCAACTATGCTGCCAATTTTAGGAATTACTTTAAATGAATATAAGTCATAAAGTTTGGTAAATATCTCATTTTGATAGTGCATAGGGGCAAATTCTAAGCAGATAAATTTTCCATGTGGTTTTAATACCCTGTGCGCCTCATTTAAAGCCTTCTTGCGGTCAGAAACATTTCGAATGCCAAAAGCTATTGTGCAATAATCAAATTCGGAGTCTTCAAATGGTAAACTTTCTGCATTCGCACATACCCAATCAAAATTAATTTGGTTTGAATTTATAGCTTTATCACGTCCTCTGCTTAGCATATTTTGATTTATGTCACATACTGTAACCTTAGCACTTGGCTCTTTTCTTACTATTCTTATTGCTATATCTCCAGTTCCTCCAGCAATATCTAAAATCTTAGAGTTTTTTGTAAAATGCACACTATTTACCATCTTATCTTTCCATAATCTGTGCATTCCGAGGCTCATTATATCATTCATGGTGTCGTAGCGACTTGCCACGGAATCGAATACCTCTTTAACTAATTGTGATTTCTTCTCGATTTTTATAGTAGACATTACGTAAAGTCGCTCAACTCCTTTATAATTAGTAAAAATTAATTTGAATTAACACAAATGTCAACGACAGGCCTTGAGCCTGTTGAAATCTTCTTCAGCGTGGTATGATGACCGAGTTAGTGGGCTTGATGCAACCACTAAGAAACCTTTGGAGTAAGCAACGTATTTATAATGCTCAAATTCCTCTGGGGTAACATACCTATCAAGTTTTGCATGTTTTGGAGTTGGTTGTAGATATTGACCAATTGTAATAAAATCAACCTCAGCACTGCGCAAATCGTCCATAACCTGAAGTATTTCCTCTTTTGTTTCTCCAAGACCAACCATAAGCCCTGACTTTGTGAAAACTTTAGGATTAATCTGCTTTACCATCTTCAACAAATATAGTGAATGAAAATAGCGAGCTCGTGGTCTTATTTTTGCATACAATCTCGGCACTGTTTCAATATTGTGGTTATAGACATCAGGTGATGCAACAGCAATTGCTTCAAATGCTCCTTTCTTATTTAAAAAATCAGGAGTTAAAATCTCTATTGTTGTTTCTGAAGTTATCTTTCTAATTTCTTCTATGCACTGTATAAACTGATTTGCGCCACCATCTGGTAAATCATCACGATCAACAGAGGTAATGACAACATGTTTTAAGTTTAACTTTTTTATCGCTTTTGCTAAATTTTCTGGCTCATGAGGGTCTAGTTTATCAGGAATGCCATTTGCAACGTTGCAAAATGCACAAGCACGAGTACAAACAGAACCAAGAATCATCACAGTAGCATGACGTTTATTCCAACATTCACCAATATTTGGACATGCAGCTTCTTCACATACCGTATGTAAGTTATGCAGTTTAACGATGTTTAAAGTTTCATTGAATACTTCACCGGTCGGAGCTTTTGCTCTGAGCCATTGAGGTTTGCTATGCATCTGAAACGGCTAACTCTACCTCTTGCTTTACTAAAACTTTTTTCAACCTTCTTTTTATCTTCTGCGCTTTTTCACTTAGTTTAATCGTTCTTGTGTTGAGCAAAAAAGCATCTAAATCACCTTTGTAATCTATAGTTCTCAAAGTTCTTGTTGCCACACGAAATCTAAACTTTTTATTCAATATATCACTTGTCAACGTAACCTTATGTAAATTTAAAAGAAAGGTACGCTTTGTTTTACGATTCGAATGTGATACCTTATTACCAAAAGATTTTTTTCTATTTGTTAATTCACAAACTCTACTCACTTCAATATACCAAATTATTCTATGTACTTAGATTACCTTATATAGTCAAATAGTCAATACTCTCTTGCTTAATTTTTATACCATATACTGCTTTATAGCCAAAAAATATCGTAATTTTTTCTATTATAAGAGAAATCATATGCTGAATTTCTAATGCTTTACTGCCATTTGTTACTACTAGATGCAATACACCAGAATTTACATTCTGTGCATATGAGATCTTTTTCGGTTTTGTACACTCTGCTATTTCTTTCCCTACTATATTTCGCCAGTTTAAAATCAGACGTATTTCATTTTTGCTAATCTTATTTTTCATGCATTTTAATGCGTAATTTTCAATTATAGACTTTAATTTTTTTGGACCGCTACGTTTGAGCATTTTTCTGTTTTGTTTCTAGTATAACTAAATAAGTAAGGTTTACTACTACATTGGATTTCCTCAGTGCCAAATCCAAGTAGCTAACACTGGGATGACAACCTTCTAACTACTTTACAAACCTCTAGCCTCACACCGTAAAAAGCAGTATTTTTATGTAAAATTTATCTCAACGTAGCACTTGTCAGGCAAGTCGTAATCACGTTCCATCCAAAAATTTTTGTGCTGCCATCTTTGCCTCATAATTAACCTTCTAGCTGTTTTAATTGTAATTAGTTAAATTATTATTAACCTGAGTGAATTTTAAATTAGATTTAAAAAGTACAGTATTGTCTAAAATGAATGATATACGGTGTCCGAATTTTAGACTCCTTCTTTTTTGTTGTCATCCCAGTACTTGATACTGGGATCCATTTTTCTTTTTTTTTCTGGATTCCAGCGTCACGCGCTAACTTTTAATAGCGATAGTTATTTCTTATTTGTTAAGATCTTTCCTCAATCCAAGCTGCTTGAATGGCTTCGAGTATTTTCTCGTTACAGCGTTTTTCATCATCATCAAATTCCTCTAAACTCAAGACCTTTTTTTTAAGCTCAGTGAATCTGATATTAATTATATTCTCATCTGGAAATTTTTCCTCTAGAGCTTCTACAATATCTTCTATATCAAGCCATTTCATACTTTTTTGTATTTATCTGCTAAGTTAAATTGGTGCCCATGGGGAGACTTGAACTCCCAAGGTCGCAAAACCCACGGATTTTAAGTCCGCTGCGTCTACCGATTCCGCCACACGGGCTTTTTTTTATCTATCTAGAGTAAAACTCTACTACTAAATTGACTTCCATGTCTGCTGAATAAGGAACCTCAGAATATTGAGGTGACCTCAAATACTTCACTGAATGCTCTTTACTATCTGTCTCTAAATAATCCGGAGCCTTGCGCTCTTGTTTTTGTTCAGCCTCTACTACTACAGGGATTTTTGCTGCCCTTTCTCTTATTTTTATTATATCACCTGGTTTCACTCGATAACTCGATATGTTGACCGCCTTATCATTAACTGTAACGTGCTTATGAGATATGAGCTGCTTCGCTGCATAAATTGTTGGCACAAGACCAGAGTGGTATAAAACAGAACTGAGCCTTGATTCTAAAATACCGATAAAATTATCAGCCGTATAACCCCTTCTGTTATAAGCATCTAAAAATGTACGTCTGAGCTGCTTACTTGAAATCGCATAGTAAAACTTAAATTTCTTATGCGCAGCAAACTGCTTACCAAAGTCGGATAACTTCTTGAATCCAAGAATACCATGTTGACCTGGAGGGTATTTCCTTTTGTTTACTGGGTCTTTAGCTCTACCCCATAAATTTACACCAAGTCTACGGCTAATCCTATACTTTCTAGTGATAACAGTTGTCATATAAAAACTCTCACGATTTAACTTTAGATTATTAAGGATTTTAGCATTCAGTGTCAACTTGTTTTTGCTGATATAATCTTTTATACTTCATTTTTAAGTTTTTCTATTAACACATGAATCATTCACATTTGGAATCTATGGCAAACGCCATCCGTTTTTTATCAATTGATGCAGTACAAAAAGCAAACTCTGGACACCCAGGTATGCCACTTGGCATGGCAGATGTTGCAACTGTTTTGTTTGCTAAATATCTGAATCATAATCCTGATGATTCTAAATGGTTCAATAGAGATCGCTTTGTTTTATCAAACGGTCATGGGTCAATGTTACTATACTCAATATTATATTTGACAGGTTATACTAGCATAGATGAGCTAAAAAACTTTAGGCAAATGGGATCCAAGACCCCAGGTCATCCAGAGTTTAGCTTGACTTCCGGGGTAGAGGCAACAACAGGCCCGCTCGGTCAGGGGTTTGCCGCTGCTGTTGGCATGGCACTTGCTGAATCAATCCTTAAAAAGCAATTCAGAATCAATCACTACACTTACGTAATGCTAGGGGATGGCTGTCTTATGGAAGGAATAAGCCATGAAGCAGCATCACTTGCTGGGCATCTTAAATTGAATAAATTAATAGCCCTTTTTGATGATAATGATATCTCTATAGATGGCGCTACTTGCCTTTCCTGCTCTGATGATGTAGAGAAACGCTTCTTAGCGTATGGATGGAATGTTGACAAAATTGATGGCCATGATTTTGATGCCATATCCCTTGCAATAGAGCAAGCAAAAAAGTCTGATAAACCTACAATGATCTGCTGCAAAACTATTATCGGAATATTTTCAAGCCGTGCTGGCACATCCTCTGCTCACAGTGGTGCTTTTTCGGAGGAAGACATCAAACAGATGAGAGAGAAATTAAACTGGAATTACGAGCCATTCCATGTGCCAGAAGATGTGAAAAACGCCTGGAAGAAAACTGTTGAGAGAGCAAGGCAAAATTACAATTCATTGTCATTCCAGCATGTGACCAGTGAAGAAGAAAAAGAATGGATCCCAGTGTCAAGCACTGGGATGACAGAAGAGAATGCTGGGATGACAGGATATCATGCAGAACTTCAAAGGCGACTAGATGAGCGTCTGCCAGATAACAGCAATTCGGTGTCATTCCAGTGCTTGACACTGGAATCCAGTGAAAATAAAGAACTTCAAAGACGGCTAGATAAACGTCTACCAGACAATATCGATAATGTTTTGGCTAACTTGAAGAAACAAATACACGAGACAATGCCAAACGAAGCTACACGTTCTTCTTTCGGCATGGTAATGGAACTTTTAACACAACATATGCCGGAATTAATCGGCGGTTCTGCTGATCTTACTGGGTCAAATTGCACTAAATATAAGCACATGCAGGTAATAGATAGTAATAATTATAGTGGTTCTTATGTCCACTATGGAGTGAGAGAACACGCTATGGCAGCATGTATGAATGGTATGGCACTTCACGGCGCGATTCTTCCTTATGGTGGCACTTTTTTGGTATTTTCCGACTACTGTCGTCCTGCTATACGTCTTTCAGCTTTGATGAAACAGCAGGTTATCTATGTGATGACTCATGACTCAATTGGAGTGGGAGAAGATGGCCCAACTCACCAACCAATAGAGCATTTAGCCTCTCTTCGTGCTATACCAAATCTATATGTTTTTAGGCCAGCCGATGCAGTTGAAACTCTAGAGTGTGTTAGCATTGCACTCGAAAAAAAAGAATCACCTGCACTGTTTGCGCTCTCAAGGCAAAACGTAAGTTACATGCGCAAATTCTATTTTGATATCGATCAATCTGCTAATCTATCGAAGTTTGGTGCATATGTTTTGTGTGAATGTTCAAAAGAATTAAAAGTGACAATATTTGCTACGGGGTCCGAGGTTGAAATTGCAGTTGAAGCAAGGGAGAAATTGCAGGAAAAGGGTATAGGTACAAGGGTTGTTTCTATGCCATGCTGGAGACTTTTTGATGAGCAAAGTGATGAATATAAAGCGGCAATATTAAATAATGACAGCATCAAAGTTGCAATTGAAGCTGGAAGTGAAATGGGTTGGCATAAATATATAGGTTCAAACGGTATATTTATTGGCATGAAAAGCTTTGGAGAATCAGCACCTTATAAAACACTTTATGAGCATTTTAATATCAGCGCTGATCACGTAGTAAAATGTGTGTGTGAATTTTATCATTCCACTGTATATATTCAATAGAAACCACTTGACAAACTCTGCCAGCCCCTTTATCATGAAACTGAAGGTATTCAGTTATCTTCATCTGTGCAGATTAAACAGCAAGAAAACAACGTAGTTGGCGTCTTATTTTTAATTTTTTGCACTATGTGCACCTTATGTCTTCACAACATTTCTAGGTTTTTACCTACACAAGCTGAAACGCGCTTATAAGTCGTTTAAGACAGTATAGTACGCCAATTTGCAGGATTAGAGAGTGACAACTAGCTAACACGGGATTTCTTTGCCTTTTTTTCTGCTTAGTAAATTTCTTAAACATTTAAACAAAGGTGAGTTGCATTTAAAAGCAGCTAAATTGCAGTGTTTAAGACTTAAAAAACGCCAATACTGAAAGTAGACAATGACTAGGGCTTCTTTTGCCTTTTTTTTCGTTTGGTAAATTTCTTAACGTTTGTAGCTAAAGTAACTTAGGTTCACCGACAACCGTCATCCCGCTACTTGTTAGCGGGATCTATGCTAAGAGATACCGCGGCGGTATGACGTAGGACTGCTGTCATTCCAGTGCCAGCTACTTTCATGACATCATCATAAAGTAAAATGAGATCCCAGTGTCATGCACTGGGATGACAGAGAAGGTACTGGGATCTAGCCTTTATTATTTGGTTGAAATTAAGTCTTCTGGATCCCAATGTCAGCTACTTTCATGACATCATCATAAAGTAAAATGAGATCCCAGTGTCACGCACTGGGATGACAGGAGAAGGTACTGGGATGACACCGTCATAAAGGAACCAGTGCCTGGGGACTGCCCTCTTGGATGGAAACCAGTGTCAGCTACTTGGATGCATCCCACCATGTCATTCCAGCGCGTGACGCTGGAATCTAGTAAACCTTTAGCTATATTATGTCATGGTCTCCTGAACTATTCGGTGGTTCTAACACAACTGGTTGGTCAGATTCAGATGATGATTGTATTGGCTCATCAGACCCAAACAACCATGAAAAAACCCCACCAAAAAATGATGCAATTAATGAAAAAGGCTTCATAAGTATACTAAACAAACTACCAAAAAAAGAGCTCGGCTGTTCTTCTGTTTGTGCAGGTTCTATGGGAGCAATAGGCTGTGCACTTCCGGTTGCTACATCAGTTCCTTTTTCTGCACTGGTGGCGGGTTGTCCTCCATTATTTTGTGTAGGTCCTGTAGGTTGACTACCGTTGCTTACACCAGTTCCTTGTCCTGCACTGGTGGTGGGTTGTCCTCCATTATTTTGTGTAGGTCCTGTAGGTTGACTACCGTTGCTTACACCAGTTCCTTTTTTTGCAATGTCTGATTCTGATTTAGCATCACCTTCTTGCTTTTCTTTCTTTTCTGTACCAGCATCTTCTTCTTGAACCCCTTTACTATCCGTCGATGGCTCATCAATTAAACCAGCATCAGGGCTTTCTGCGGCTTTTTGAAATAGAGTTTTTATTTCTTCGTTAGTAGTTAAATCGAAAGGAGTTTTTTCATCTTTATCTTTTACATTAATATTTGCTCCTGCTTTTATTAGAGCGTCTACTACCTCTTTGTTGTTATTTCGAGCAGCAAAATGTAAAGGAGTCTCTTCTTTATCATTTTGTGCATTAACATTTGCCCCTTTATCCAATAGGGCTTTTACTACATCTTTTTCGCCATTTCCAGCAGCAAAATGTAAAGGAGTCCATCCATACTTATTTTGTGCATCAACATTTGCCCCTTCATCCAATAGGGCTTTTACTACATCTTTTTCGCCATTTCCAGCAGCAAAATGTAAAGGAGTCCATCCACCCTTATTTTGTGCATTAACATTGATCCCATTTACTTTCAGTAGGGCTTCTACTACCTCTTTGTCATTCTTTTCAACAGCCAAATGTAAAGGAGTATTTTCAGAATCATCTGTTGCATTAACCTGTGCTTTTCCTTCTTTACCCAACAGATTTTTTACATCATCAATATTACCGTTTTCAGCAGCCTTAAGCAGTTTATCATTGGCCTTTTTTACGCTTTGCAATAGATCTTGTATTCCTTCATCAGTGGCTAAATTGGAAGGAGTCTTTCCTTCATCATTTTGTGCATTAACATTTGCCCCTTTATCCAATAGGGCTTTTACTACATCTTTTTTGCCAGTTAGAGCAGCCTCATGTAAAGGAGTTTTTCCAGAATTATCTTTTGCATTAACATTTGCCCCTTCATCCAATAGGGCTTTTACTACATCTTTTTTGCCATATTCAGCAGCCCAATGTAAAGGAGTACATCCACTATTATTTTTTGCATTAACATTTGCCCCTTTATCCAATAGGGCTTTTACTACATCTTTTTCGCCATTTAGAGCAGACCAATGTAAAGGAGTATTTCCAAAATTATCTGTTACTATATCTTCATTTACATCACTCATCCCACACCTCCTGTAAAATTATATTATCACGGCAAAGCCGTTAATAATCTATGACCTTTATGTTCCTGGATCACGCAAATAATGCCCATGTTTTTCAGTATATTTGAGCAGGCTGTGCATAAGAATTGCAATTGTAGAGCATATTATTGTTAATAGTAAATTTGGTAAAATGCCATAGCGAAAAAATTTTCCTACTATATATATTCCAATAGCCCCAAACATCATATTGCAGAATGAGAGGACTGCACTACCAAGCCCTATACCTTTGATCGTTTCTAAAGCAGAAGTTACGTTATTGCTGATTACTAATGCAAGCCCAATATTGGCTGGAATCCAGGCAACTTGAAGAATTAATATATTTAACTTGTCCGCGAAATAAAAATATACCAATAAACTATCGGATATTATCGGTAACACCAAACCTATTATTAGCATTTTGCTAACCCCTACTTTTGGTACATACCTTCTATTAATTAAAGTTCCAATTATGTAAAATATGACTATGATCGATATGAGGTAGCCAAAATACTGTACTTCAATGCCCATTGATTCAAATATGAACGGGTAGTTAGCAACATATGCCCAAAGCCACATGAAAGTTAATCCATGAATGGCTGAAAACCCAAGGAAACGATAATTTCTAAATATTGATATGTATTGCTTGAAGATATTAGTAGTTATGTTAGTTATACTGGTTTCATTTTTATTCACAATGAGTGTTTCTTGTAACTTAAAGTAAATAAAAATAAGCATAGCAATTGCCGCAAGTGATATAATAAAAAACAAAAATTTCCAACTATACCCATGTGAAATTATATAACCGCCCACCACTGGAGCTATTCCAGGTGAGAGTGCCACTACCATATTTAACTTTGAAATTACTCTCGAGTATTCACTACCCGAGTACATATCCCTTATTGCTGCATACCCAACAACACCTGCAACACCTGCCCCTGCTCCTTGTATGAAGCGAATTAGTATCAAGAGCGCAATACTGTCGGCTATATAACACATGATACTTGCTAAAGTAAAAATTGTCATACCAATCAGCATCATTGGACGCCTACCATAATGGTCCGATAATGGACCATAAATTAATCCAGATACTGCAAATCCAACTAGATTCAAGCTAATTGTAAGCTGCACTACACTGCCTTCTACTTTAAAATAATTGGCAATGCTTGGTAGTGCAACTGAGTATAGGTCAGTTGCCATATCGACAATTGCTACAGACAATATCATAATAAGAGAGATGATATTTTGCGAAAGAGCTGTTTTCACTTAATGATTTACTGGATTAAATATACTTGATTATAATATATTTTTTTCATTAGTATAAGTACAATGTTACATAGTAAACGATGTCATTCGAGTAGCGGACACTGTCCTCCTTTGTCATCCCAGTGCCTTGACTACTTGGATCCAGGAATTTTATTAAGTTGGTAAGCATAAAAGTAGCCGTTTTATACAACGTTTTGATGATTATGAAAAAGCTGGATTCCAGACTGGAATGACACCCTCCTAGTGGATTCAAATCACAATGTTCGTACAGTTATGTGCTTTGACACTGGAATCTTAAGCTAAAATCATAAAAAGCCTGAATTTCAATATCTTATCTTCAATTATTCAGGTTTAAGTTTAAATACTGAGCATCAATTGTTCAGGACCTTTGCTTCCGTGTTATCCAACGAATCACCATAAGTCACTGCTTTGAGGTAAAATTTTCTCCCTGATTGCACTTCAAAAGAAATTATTGAATCATCAAGTAAGGTAAATTTCTCACCTCCTGTATGCTCATACTCTTTAGTACCTTCTTGCCCTCTAATTAGGTTGCTAAGCTTATATTTATTTTTATCTATGAGTTTAGTACTCTGGAATTTCACTATCTCTTTTCCGATTAATGCTGAATTTGAATCGATAATTCCTAGCAGCTTACCAAAACGTAATACTATTACAAGCCCCTCATCGGTAGATTCCATTACATATCCGTAAGTAGACTGTTTATTTGTGCTTGCGATAGGCTTATAATCCTTATCGTTGTACGAAATAAAGAGCGTTGCTCCCTTCCAATTCCTTTCCTCACTAATTAAAGTAAAGCTTGCAATATTACCTTTAACATGCGGTAAATCTATCATTTCTACGATGGTTTTGCTGATATGAGAAGGAGGGTATTCCTTCAGCATAAGAGACCTTGTTGAAGGAAAAGAAAGCTTATATATGGAGCTGTCATAACCAACACCACTTACTTGAATGGACATGCTTTCAAATTTTGTTTTTATAATTCTCACCGTATGCTTTTTCTCACCGTCTAAAATCGTTATGACATCACTTGGCGCAAGCCACGCATATTTTATCGGCAGCTTGAAATTGTATATATTTCTCTCTTGCCACGAAGAATAAAGTAAAACCTCAGCTATATTTTGCGCCTCTCCCTCCTCCATAATGAGCGGTATTTCAACTGTTGCAGCAGTGCCTTGCTTTGGCAACTCAGCATATTTAACATCAATTGGATAGCCAAAATTGCGATTAAAATAAACGACGTTAACTTTATTGTTTAAATCCAGTTGACTAATATTAACAAGTTTTGAATTGTTACTGAAAACCGTTTCACCAATTGGCATTACAGTTGTAACTCCCCTGCCCTTTTGGACAAATTTCAGTTTAGAGCCCTGCTCAACCACATCAAAAAAATAGCAACTTTGCAGCATTTTAATAATTGAACGTACGGGTTGCTGGTCATTTATTACATATCCAGACAATAACCCTTTGACGCCACCTGTATCGAACTGATTGCTTTTTAAACCTGTTTTTTGTAACAGATCCAATAAAACATCGGAAATATTAAGCTGTGAAAGCTTTCCCTGAATCCAATGTCCTGTCTGCCAATTATGTCAGTCAGTCCACACATCACACAAATTGGGAAAGTAAGGAAATGGCCTTGCATCCCATGCCCAGAGAAACATTTTTTCTACCATTTCTGAGCTTTGCCACTTCTTTAGCGTTCCTTCAATTGCAATTTTTTGTGAAAGAAAGCTCACCTCTCCGTTTGAATATCGTGGATATTTGCTCTCTATGCTGCCTTTGTCAACAAACACATTTGGCTCATTAGTGCAGCCGTTCATACTGGGAAATCCATATTCAGTAAACCATATTTTTTTCATTTTTGGTTGCCATTTTGTTTTACTACCACCGGGGTTTATGTGAGTTTCACTCCACCATTTCTCTATATTTTTCCACGCATACCTGCTGTCGTTATACTTTACTTTTTCAGGCTCACTTTTTGAGTAATCATAGAAATAATCATACCCCACTCCACTGCTCCAACCACCCATTACATCTTCCGCAGAATAGCCAAAAGGAGGCTCTGGACCATCAGTCAGTGGAAAATAAGCATCTATGCCAACAACGTCGATGTACTGTGAAGACCACAGTTCATCCATATTATACCAACCATCATATGAGTGGTATTCGCTCCAATCCGCAGCGTAAGTTACTGTTACTTCTTTTCCAAGATCAAGTTTTATCTGCTTTGCAAGCTTAACTAGCTCTGCCACTGCAGGGTAATTACCTTTTTCATCTCTGATTTTGGTAAGTTCAACAAATTCAGAACCAATGATAAACCCTTCCACTTTAGTTTGTTTGGCAATGCTTGCATAATGCTCTATAAATTTGTTGTACTGATTCTTAAAAAAATTACTTATATCCCCAGGAGTCCCGCTCAATCTTCCTCGCCACTCTTTGTTCTTTGTATCAAGTAAGGGCATCGGATAGAGCATCACCTTGTAGCCTCTGCTGTGTAGCTCTTCTATATATCTTATTAGCGCTGAATCACTAACTGTGCCACCATATCTTGGGTTTCCATTATCGTCTTTTGAAATTAGCTGAGCATCATCTCTGGTACTACTTCCTACTTGCCAATCATCAGGTAATATTGCGGAAT
Organism: Wolbachia endosymbiont (group A) of Sympetrum striolatum; assembly: GCF_947250715.1. Taxonomy (NCBI): domain Bacteria; kingdom Pseudomonadati; phylum Pseudomonadota; class Alphaproteobacteria; order Rickettsiales; family Anaplasmataceae; genus Wolbachia; species Wolbachia endosymbiont (group A) of Sympetrum striolatum. The sequence goes on along the minus strand of NZ_OX366342.1, from coordinate 736,606 downwards.
CATCTTGAAATTCAACTGCAGGGTATATTTTACAATCTTTAATGTTCACAGATCATTCACAAACCAATTGACTACTACCGATACCCACTCAACATTTGGTAAATCTCCCTTTAATTGATCCAAAGAAAGCACTGCATCGCTCTTTTTAGTGTGGTTGTTATGATTTACCCTTTGTGCCAGCCCATATGGGATATATTGGTTGCTGCTTATTTTCTCTTGCGCGATTTTCTTCTGTATTTTTGTATCATATACAAACTCTCCTGAGCCTGGTATTATATTGATATTCTGAATATTTTCTACTACTGAAAATCCGCTAGGCTTTAATATAGTCTGCACTTCAAATGTGAATACCGGAACGCGGTTATTATAGTCTGCTAAAGGAAAATTCTTGATGACTATGTAAGATATTCCCCTATAAGCCGGCACACCTTCGATTGACGACATAAATGGATCAGGATTTTGGTCTTCTGTACCGCGGTAAAAAGTATAATCTATTTCATCAAAGCTAAGTGATGTTGTATCTGCCCAGATTCTGTTTAATTTTTCTACTTTCCCCTTGCAGATCGCAATTGCAAGCGTTGCATAGTAATTATACTCAACATTCATACCTCTTCCAATTTTGCTTTTGGTGGTTATCGCCTCTTCTTTTATTGGCTGTGACCAAATAATGTTCCCTGCAATGCGAGCAGTGCCATAGATAATTGGTATCGTCCTTCCATAGGTTGAGGTTTGAACTTGCAGATTTTTTAGTCTCGCACCATGCGTTACTTTCTGCTCAGCATCAAGGCTAAACATCGCACCATCAAGCTGCGCACCAAGAAGAGCACCGAGTTCTGAGCCGATAATCTGGCCAATTGGACCAAAAATGCTGCCTGCTTGACCAAAAATTGATGATAAAACTATTGTAGACATGATAATCCTCCTTTTTGTTTCTATAGTTAATGTAGGCTCTACGTCATGCCGCCACGAACCGTCATACCGCGATTCATTCGCGGTATAGATTCCACTAACTAGTAGCGGAATGACGAATTTGTCGTTTTACAGCCACTTGGATGACAATTTGCCACTAAATAGTAGGAAATTCAATAGCTTACAATGAATAGTTGAAGTTTTTAATTAAGAAAAGCACATGAGTAAATCGTGTAGCTATAATTATTGTAAGCAACAATGAAAAAGTGCGGAAGTAGAAATTTGAGTTGACAAAATAAGAAAAAATATAGTATATTAAAAATATTGATACTAACTTAAACTAATTATGCCAGCAGTAGTAAATACACCAGACAACATACAAAGACCGTCAAAATTAAAAAAAGCAAAAGAAATTCTGCTAGCTCCTGTAAGGTGGCTAATCACAGGTTTATTTGTAGTACTTTTTATAATATTTTTTATTCCTCCCCTGGTGTTTTTCTTAATCCCCAAGGTATTGAGTAAGCTATATCTTTTTGCAGGAGGCAAAAGAACTGAAGCATTTATGGAGGCAGCACGTATCCCACAAACAACGCATGATACTAATGTAAATGATGCAATTAATATTAACGTTCAAAAGCTAAAAGAAAACTATGGCGAGCCTGATGTTGATGATAAGTTTATAGAGGAAATAGAAGGATTTATTGATCAGTTAGAGTGCATAGCAAATGGCACACAAAAAGCTGCAGATAAAGATCAACTTAGAGAAGATGAGAAAAAACATGCACTTGAGTGCTTGGAGCGTATAAAAAATAACCCTGATACACATAGTGGAAGCGGGTTAACATTGAAGCAAGTTTTAAATTTAGCTTGGAAGGCTTGCAACGATCAAACTAGAGCAAATGCTGATCATAATATAGATATTAATACCCGCATATCACAGAGAAAATATCAACTGGTTAAACATTTAGTAGAATCGCAAACAGAATACGGAGTGCGTGGTGGTCGTGGTTCAAGTGCATGTTTTACTGGTACCTTCAACAGTATTGTCTCTTCCTTGTACATTTTTGAAGAGTTTTCCTTCTTGCAAAAAGCAGATAAGAATACTATAAAGCAGGAATTTGAAAATGAGCTGCAAAAAAAGGGAGAAGAACTATTTAATCAGCTTTCCAATGATAAAGAAAAAAAAGAAGTTGCAGAAGCTTTAAGTAATCCTTCTACAAATTTCTTTTCAAGCTATGTAGAGTCATTTAAAAACCACTCTGCACGTGCAGTTTTAGGTGATAAAGAATGCGACAAATTAGTTAAAACTTATCTTAGTAATCTTCAGTACAATAGCACAATATCTTGCTTTACCTAAAGTAATCACTTTACCAGCGGCAAAGTGATACCATGCTGATTCATATATTTTCCTTTCATATCATCATATGATTTTTCACACTCACTTTCGCCGCTTAAAAATACGAATTGGCATGCGCCTTCATTAGCGTAAATTTTTGCAGGAAGTGGGGTGGTGTTTGAGAATTCGAGTGTGACATGACCTTCCCATCCAGGTTCTAAGGGAGTAACGTTTACTATAATTCCACACCTTGCGTAAGTTGATTTACCAACACAAATGACCAGTACATTTCTTGGTATACGAAAATATTCCACTGTGCTTGCAAGCACAAAGCTATTTGGTGGAATTATGCATACGTCTGTTTCTTTATCTATAAAACTATTCTCAGAGAAATTTTTAGGGTCCACGATGGCTGAATTAACGTTAGTAAAAATTTTAAATTTATTATCCACTCTTGCATCATACCCATAAGACGATAGTCCGAAAGATATAACACCTTTGCTGCTTTTGTGATCCACAAAAGGCTCTATCATTCCAAAATTTTCAGCTTTTTCTCTGATCCATTTATCTGGCATAACTGCCATAATTGCCCCTTAAAGTTGTGTAATACTTACAATAATATAAAATAAAATTTAAATGTAAACTGTAGCTTTTGTCATGCAAGTAGCTTGTATCAAATCACAATGTTCATACAATTATGCGCATGACGCTGGGATGACAATGGATTATTAACTAACAAATTGTACATGGTAAATGATGTCATTCCAGTCTGGAATCCAGAAAACTTAACTTTACACCAGGTAATAAGAACTGGATCCCAGTGTCTGGGCACTGGGATGACATCCTCCTAGTGGAAATTGCTCTCAAATCACAATGTTCGTACAGTAAGCTGCTTGCAGACACCATTGTTACAATGTTCATGCAATTGAAATAGCGGTCAATTGGATTAGCTATAGGTCAATCACAAGAGAAAATTAAAGCTTTTCAGTTTGATTTTTTATTACAATAATTAGATTTATGTTCTTAACTAAAAATAATGCTTAGAAACTTTCTCCTGATTTTTGTATTCGTATTATTCACGCCGCTGTCAAATGCTGATGCCAGGAAATACATCAGAATTGTTGGATCTTCAACCGTTTTTCCTTTTATCTCATTTGTAGCCGAGGAGTTCAATCGTGTATTCTCTTTTAAGACTCCAGTTGTGGAATCGATAGGAAGTGGATCAGGGTTCAAAATGTTTTGCTCAGGAATAGGGGAAGACACGCCAGACATCACCACTTCATCTCGCCCTATGAAGGAAGTAGAAAGAGAACTATGTAAAAGAAATAAAATTAATGAAGTGATAGAGATCATCATTGGCTATGATGGAATTGTCATTGCAAATTCAAATCAAAGCCATAGATTTGATTTCACAAAAAAGGACTTATTTGAAACTTTATCTGCATATTCTCAAGAAAATGATAAATTAGTAAAAAATAATAAGAAGTTTTGGTCTGATGTAAATCAAGCCTTACCAAAAACAGAAATTGAAATTTATGGTCCACATCAAAATACAGGCACATACGAAACTTTGGTTAATTCTATTATGTTCAATCAATATTCATGCATGAACTCGAGAATTTTCAAAGAGAATTATAAAGATCAGGAAGAAAGAAAGAAAGCATGTGGTAATATAAGGGATGACGGAAGGTATATAGAAGTTGGAATTAATGAAAACATAATAATACAAAAATTGAAAAGTAACAAGAACGCTTTAGGGATATTTAGTTTTAGCTTTTTAATGAGGAATCAAGATAAAATACAAGGGAGCACAATTGCAGGAATTGAGCCAACTTACGAAAATATATCATCGGGAAAATATATATTAGCAAGACCTCTATACCTTTATATAAAGAAAGAACACCTGGATACTGTTGATGGATTAAGAGAATTCATAAAAGAAATTATAGATTCGATCGGCATTGAAGATGGGTACCTATCTAGGCTTGGTCTAATCCCACTTTCAAGTGAATATATAAAGAAAGCTTCAGCAAAGGTTTATGATATAACGTGACGGCAACACTTCCTTCTCCTGTCATCCAAGCAGCCTCCTTTTTTTGTCATCCCAGTGCGTGACACTGGGATCCAGACTTTAATTATTATACTCGTAAATAAGTGTAATAGATAATGGTCCTGGTGAGAAAAAAGTTCACCTCAAATGCAGTATTTTTGTTGAAATAGCTCAACTGGATGCCAGTGTCACGCACTGGCATGACACCATTTGTTGTAAACTCACTTTTATGGTTATCTTTTTATACTACCTTGTCTACCTTATTTTGTCGCTTTCCTGAACGGATACATATTCTTTGTCTAGCGTAGTCAGACCCCAGCGCAGCGCGCTGGGATGACAATGGATTACTAATTAGGCAGTTCTTGTTTTGTTGCAACACTGAGAAAGATCTGGGTCCGAGCTTTTCGTATTTGGGCTTTCTGATTTCTCACAAAACTTAGCAATACCAGCACCCATTAATATAACTGCTGCCAAAACTGTTAAAGCCAGTGCAACTACAGGATACGCTAGCACATAGGCTGCAACAGCACCAGCTACGCATAGTCCAGTAACACCTAGAGCAATCTTCCCTTTGTGTTCACTCCAGAAGTTTGTATCGTTCTTTTCTGGGGTTTTGTTATCTGCTTCATTTGTTAATTCAGGGTTTGCGGTGTTAATTACTGGGTTTTGACCTAGATCAGTGTCATCTATACAAGCATTAAGTTCATCATTCTCAAACAGATCATGATTGATTTCTTATGAAAATCGAGTCGCATACTCTTTATCCCATGCTATCTGATCATCAGCCTTGGCATTATCTAGTGTATCTTTACTAAGTTTTTCCTCAAATTTTTGAATCAAATCTTGAAAGCATTGCTCACCTACTCCAGGTATTTTAGCAAAACGTTTTTGTGCCTTTACAAGTTTACTCATTACATAGTTATTTCCACGGTGCTCATACCCAAGGAGCTGTGGAGAAGAAGCATTAAACATTAATTCAAAGATTTCTTTTATCTTTTCCACATCTTCTTGGTTCAATTCTTTACTATATTTAACTTCCAGAGGATAAACTAAAAAGGCATCTACGTCTCCATCAACCCAATATACTATTCGATCTAAAACACTTTGTACATTTTCACCACAATTCTCTAATGCTGCTTCAACTTGATTAACATTAAGACTTTTTATTGCATCTCTTAGTATTGAACTAAGATCCATTACCCTCTTGTGCTCTTCCATTTCTTGAATAACTGTTTCAAGAGCAGGTATGTCACTAAGGACAGTTTCTCTTAGAGAGTTTTCAAAACTCTCTATTGCATGATCACACACAGAATCACGAATTTTTTGATTAGTTTTCTGCCAAATTAGTTCAATGATCTTTACGCTTTTTTCAAATTTTTCTTTATCTTCAACTATATCGTTAAGGCGAGTAATAGCAAAATATAAAATGATATCTTTTTCACTAGTCGGAGCTCCCTAGTGTCTCAAAGCTGCTTGTATATCATCATTTTCATTACTGTTGAATATTTCCTGGACCATTTTAAGGTTGTTCTCGCTGATTGCTGTAATTAATGAAGTTTGAATTTTTTGTTGTATGTCAGTTAATTCAGTCATATTTTACCTCTATTTTCTATAAAGTTTAATTATCATATATATTTACAAGTAAGTCAAGTATATTGTTAATAACTGTTAATAAAGGCCAACAAAATGCTTGACGTTAGAGTAGCTTTTATGGCTTTGTATAGCGAGGAAATAACTCTACGAAAAATCATCAACGTTTACAAACTTTACGTTCAATTGTATTTATTGTGGGAATATTCCTATTGTTATTTAGCTTAGCAATGCTTATTCCTGTTATTACTAATAAATGTCTCAGCTACGAATGGAAAAATTTTCTCGCTGGATTCATAATTACCTGCACATCTGGCGTAATTTTTATTTTACTCGGTAAATTAAATGGCATGCCGGCAATTTTTGCAATTACTAGTTGCACCTGGATTGCCTTGTCTTTGTTTGCAGCTATTCCTTTCTATTTTGACAATCTGAGCTATGTTGATGCATTATTTGAAACGATATCTGGCATCACAACCACAGGGGCAACTATATTTAATGATATTGAAAAACAATCTCCAGGAATACTGCTATGGAGAGCAATGCTACATGGCATGGGGGGTTTTGGTGTAATCACTTTAGGAATTGCAGTTTTTCCTATGTTTAAGATTCTCACAGCCTAAATAATTTACTTTATTCTGAATATTCAGATGCTACAAAAAGGAAGTTGCCGAACACGCGAAGCGTAGTAATTCATATTACAGCAATATATTATGGCCTAATTTTGTTATGTATATTTTCCTATTATCTGGCTGGCATGCCACTATTTGACGCAATATGTCACGGAATGTCCGCTGTATCAACTGGTGGATTTGCTAACTATAATGATTCTATAGGGCACTACAATAACCCTATGTTAGAAGTCATAACGATCATTTTTATGATTTTGGGTTCTCTGCCTTTTTTTAGCTATTTAAAAATCATAAGACGGTTAGACATTTGCTATGATGAACAGGTCTCTTACTTTGTTAAGATAGCTATTGTTTCATCTTTATTTGCTTGTTTTTGGTTGTATCAAAATGTTGATTTAGGAGTGTCATTATCATTTAGATACAGCACGTTTACCATCACCTCTTTAATTACGTCAACTGGTTATGCAATCTGTAATCATATAGATTGGAGCTTCATTTCAGTCTTAGCTTTTTTTCTAACCTTTGTTGGTGGATGTAGTGGTTCTTCAAGTGGTGGCATCAAAATCTTTCGTTTGATCATTTTTCTAAAGTCTATAGGAAATCACTTTCGCCTTTTATTAAACCCAGGTGCAGGTAATAGGGTAAAATTCAACGGAAAAACCCTGGAGAATGATGAAGTTCACTCTGTCTTTATATTTTTTGCAATTTTCATGTTAACGTTTACCATTTCATCAATAGTGATGTCTTACTTAAGCAATGCAGACTTTATAACTAGCATCAGTTCAGTCTCTGCAACGCTTACAAATTCTGGCCCGGGATTTAGTAATTTAATAGGCCCTTCAGGTAACTATTCTTATTTCAGTAATGAAGTAAAATTATTTTTGTCGTTTTTGATGCTGCTTGGTAGACTTGAAATATTGCCAATCTATTTTTGTATAGGTAATTTATTCTTATTTAATAGAAAGAAATAGTTGGTAAAGTTGTGAAACTTGATATTATAGCTAAACTGACTTACGACAATTTGAAAAACCGTCATTCCGCTACTTGTTAGCAGAATCTATACCGCGAATAAATCTACAGATGTACGAACATTGTCTATCAGGAGGGTGTCATCCCAGTGCCCAGACACTGGGATCCAGGAATTTTATTAAGTTGGTAAGCATAAAAATAGATGTTTTACGTTAAAATACAACGTTTTCGATGAGATTATATGGAAAACTGGATCCCAGTGTCAAGCACTGGGATGACAGCAGTCCTACGTCATACCGCGATTCATTCGCGGTATCTCAGCCGCTAACTGTTCTCCCTCGTCATACCGTCACGGTATCTCTAGATCCCGCTAACAAGCAGCGGGATGACGATTGTCGTTTAGCTATAAATATTTAAGAAATTTACCAAACGGAAAAAAAGGCAAAAGAAGCCCTGGTCATTGTCTATTTTCTGTATTGGCGTTTTTTTAAGTCTTAAACGCTGCAATTTAGCTGCTTTTAAGTGCAACTAACCTTAGCTTAAATGTTTAAGAAATTTACTAAGCAGAAAAAAAGGCAAAAGAAATCCCGTGTTAGCTAGTTGTCACTCTCTAATCCTGCAAATTGGCGTACTATACTGTCTTAAACGACTTATAAGCGCGTTTCAGCTTATATAGGTAAAAACCCAGAAATGTTGTGAAGACATAAGGTGCACATAGTGCAAAAAATTAAAAATAAGACGCCAACTACGTTGTTTTCTTGCTGTTTAATCTGCACAGATGAAGATAACTGAATACCTTCAGTTTCATGATAAGGGGGTTGGCGAAGGGTGTCAAGGAATTTTTATGCAAGAGATCCCATAAATTGGGTGTCATAATATGGCGGCTACATTAATTTTGGCGTGCGTGACCTTGAAAGATTGCAGTGCAATACTTAGATTATTAGGGTAGTAGGCAAATAATGGAGCTCAAAATGCATAACGTACAAGAAACTGAAAATTTAAAATTTGACGCTGAAGTAGGGAAAGTACTGAATATAGTGATTCATTCACTTTATACTAATAAGGACATTTTTCTGCGTGAGTTAATATCAAATGCATCGGATGCATGTGATAAATTGCGCTATGAATCTCAATCTAATTCAAATTTGCTAGATTCAAGTGATGAGTTAAAAATCACTATTAGCTCCAATAAAGATAAGAACGAGCTATATATCACTGATAATGGCATCGGAATGAACAGACAAGATTTAATAGATAACCTTGGTACAATTGCAAGCTCTGGTACGCAAAAGTTCTTAGATGCGATTAAAAATAGCAAGGATTCAAGCCAAGCTGTGAAGCTGATTGGGAAGTTTGGTGTTGGTTTTTACTCAAGCTTTATGGTTGCATCAGAAGTAATAGTAGAGTCAAGAAAAGCTGGAGAGGAGGAGTCTTGGGTCTGGAAATCCAAGGGAGATGGAGAGTATTCGATAAGTAAACTAGATAATCAAATTTCTCGTGGAACTAAAATTACACTCATTATGCGTCCTGAAGAGAATGAGTTTTTAGATAAATTTCGTGTTGAAAACATTGTCACTACTTACTCTGATCACATAAATTTTCCTGTTGAATTCATAAATGAAGAAGGAAAAAGTGAAAAGTTAAACAGTAAGGCTGCAATTTGGACTAAGCCAAAAAATGATGTTACTCAAGAGGAACACAATGATTTTTTCCGCAGTGTTGATCACGTTGGCGGGGAGCCTTGGATGATATTGCATAATAAAAATGAAGGTGCAATAGAATATACAAATTTGCTTTATGTTCCCTCTATTAAACCTTTTGATTTATTTCATCCAGATAGACGTTGCTCTGTTAAGTTATATGTAAATAAAGTATTTATCACTGAAGATAACGTACAGATCATACCGCAGTATTTACGTTTTCTGAAAGGTATTGTTGATTCACCGGACTTGCCTCTTAATATCAGCAGAGAAACGCTGCAGAATAATCGTGTTGTTGAGCAAATCAGAAAATCCTTAACTAAACGCGCGATATCAGAGCTCGGTAAAAAGGCAAAAGAGAATTTAGAGGAATATACAAAATTCTGGACCAATTTTGGTGCAGTATTAAAAGAGGGTCTTTGTGAAGCTATGCCAACTTATGAGAGAGAAGCGCTACTCTCGATTTGCAGATTTCATAGCACTGGTGATGAGAAATTAGTCAGCATTGATGACTACATAAGCAGAATGAAGCCTGAGCAGGAACATATCTATTATCTCACCGGGAATAGCCTCGATTCAGTGAAAAACAGTCCGCAACTTGAGGGATTCGTCAGTAAAGGACTAGAAGTGCTCCTATTTGTTGATCCAGTTGATGATTTCTGGACTAGCGTGATTCATGAATATAAAGATCAAAAATTTAAGTCTGTGACCCGCGCTGATGTTGATTTGGAAAAATTCTCTTCAGAAGAAGATAAAAAAGATGAGGAAAATAAGCAAGATGAAGAAAAGACTGAAGAAAATACGGACTCTATACTGCAATATTTCACCAAGGTTCTTGGCAATTCAGTGAAAAGCGTGAAAATCTCAAAAAAACTGACTGACAGCCCTGTATGTCTAGCAGTTGATGAAGGTGCTATGGATCTTCGCATGGAGCGTTTTTTGCGTGAACAAAAGCAGCTAAATTACCGCACGCCAAAGGTACTGGAAATTAACACTAAGCATCCTGTAATAAAAAGCATAATGAAATCTCACGCTGAAAATGGTGAAAACCCAACATTGGAAGACATGATTCATTTATTATTTTACCAAGCTTGCATCGTGGAAGGTGAAGAGATGGATGATGTAAGTCTGTTTGCTAAGAGAGTTAATAATTTGCTTGGCAAGATTGTTGTCTAATACTATACTAGATTAGTTATTTATGTGAGGTAATATATAATTAATCTACTTAGAAAACCTATTCCACAAACAGAAGGTGTTACAGGAAAAGGTAAAAGCAGGAATAATTCTAGGAATCTAACTAAAATTGCAGGATTTAACCAAAAGAAGTTATTAGAGATGATCAACTTCGCTATGGTAGGCTATTATGTTAGTGATTGTGGTTGTAAAAACAATGAGTTTGTTAAGCTAAAGAAAGGAGGATATAAAACTCCTGCTCAACTTGAGAAAGAGGGTTACAAAGTTGTTCAATTTCATGGCATTATTTCTGACCAAGAAGTTCGACATACTGGTTATGTTTTCATAAGGGGTAAGGAAGTAACTATAGCATACCGCGGTACTTGTAATTCTTATGACTTCAAGAGAGATGTTGAAATACCTTTAATTCGTCAATATGAACTTCTGCCCAAAGGTGGTAAAATTCACCTAGGCTTCTACTCCGTATTTGAAAATTCCTGGGAGAGCCTTTACGGGATATTAAAAGGATATGCTAACGATCAAGGATTAGAAATCAGAGATTTAAAAATTAATCTTACAGGTCACAGCATGGGAGGTGCTGTCGCTAACATAGCTGCTCTATGTTTAAGTGTAACAGAGGATGCAAAAGATTTGCATATTGCAACTTTTGGTGCACCAAGGGTTTTTAACCGTAATGCTGCTAAAGTCTGTAATGAGCTCTTCGGAAGAAAGACTATTAGAGTAGTTGATCGATCAGATTCCATACCTTCATTACCACCTAATTTTATGGGCTATAAACATGTAGGCAAACAATTAAAAATAGGAAGACATTCCGTGCCGGCGCTACATGACCACAAATTGGAAGTTTATCATGATCTTATTTTAAAAATAAAGCCAAAAAATTTTAAGTCGGATAATAATACATCTGCAACATGCTACATCCTTTCCCGGACTGCTAGGGAAGTGTATGATGTACTAACTGTACCCAGTTGTCTTATTCCAAGCACCCATTCAAGTAGCGATAAACAATATTTTGAACGAGTGAAAGATCAACATAAGAATGCTTCATTCTCTGAAATAATTAATATATATTCTGAGCTCAGCAATAGAAATGATAAATTTCTTGACAAAGATAGAAGAAATGGTATTATGGGTGACATAAGGGCTTCAATAAAGAAGCCCAGAGGCAATTATAATAAGGAGGGTGTAATGACCAAATTTAAAGAACAAAGTGAAAAGTCAGTCAGTTTGGGAGGAGGACTTCCTAATATTGACAATTTGACTAATTCTAAAGGAGGATCGACGATCAATTTGAGGGAACAAAACAAAAGGGATGAGACTAGTTTGGTAGAATCGTTTGAAAAATGGGCCAATTCGGGGGAAATTTTTGATATTGGCAGTCCGAATAATCTTGAAGAAGGTGAAAAGACTGTGGTTGAACGTGTAGAATATTTTAACAAGTATTTGAACAATCCTAAACCTAGTAAGCACACCCGTCTAGGAGTACCTACTATGGGTGTCAATCAGGTCCATTTAAAACAAAGTAAAAAGAAGTCAGTCAGTTTGGGAGGAGGACTTTCCGATGTTAATATTTTGACCAATTCGGGAATAGAAACTCCTGATGCTGACAAGTCGACCAACTCTAAAGAGGAGAGACAAAGTAAAAAGGGGTCGGTTCAGAAAAGACTTTCTAATTTTTTCCGTCCTAAAAAAAAGACACAAAGTAATGAAAGGTCGACCAGTTTGAGAGAACTTTTTACTCTTCGAGAAACGATAAATGAGGCCGAGGCAGAAATTAATGGTTTGCAGGGCGAGGAAAAGAATCAACAAGAAAGCAAACTTAAAGAAATTAAGGAATTGTTTCCGTTTTCTAGGATTCAAACTAACCAAGGAAAGGCCATAGAAGAAATTCTTTGTAATGTTCTTGAGAGTGTTGATCTTGAGACAGTAAAACTTATAGTGGGACAGAAAAAAATTTATATAACTGCATCTGCTGAATTTGCTTTACGGGAAGCATTAAGCAAAGCCAAGACAAAAGTTGCTAGTTTAGAGGGCGAGGAGAAAAGTAAACAAGGAGGCAAACTCAGAGAGATTGTGAAACTTCTTAGTGAATGGCTTGTAATTCAAAATGATCATGCACCATCAGTAAGTGATGAGCTAGATTCTTCAAGTAAAGATGTTAGTGATACTACAGGTACTCTTGCTAATCAGTCTACTGAATACATAACACTACAAACAAGTGATACGCCAGATTCCTCAAGTGATGAGGAGGATAATCACCAGCGTGAAAGTGAAGATAATCCACAACCAGAAACTTTAGTTAACGATACAAACACCTTGGATGATAATGCTAGTCTCTCAAGCAGTGATGAGCATAGCAGCACCTCTTCAAATGCTGGCGATGTGTCTACAACTGAAGATATTACTGACAATGAAGAGCCTGTGGTAACTACAACAGATAGTAAAGAGGGTAGTGATCAACCTACAGGTAAAGGTGATTCACAAGGTCCGCAGATTATTGTCATCAGTAATTCTAATAACGTAGTTGTTGAAGATAACGATGTTGAAACGCACCCACAAAGTACAAAAAGTAGTAAGCTGCCTGTTATAGCTGCTTCTGCACTAGCACTAGCTGGAGTTGCTTCGGGAGCGGCTATTGTAGTTTGCCTAGAGATGTTAGCAGTGGGAATAGCAGTTGGAGCTTGTTGTTTAGTTGCTGCTGTAATCATATATTGCTGTAACAGACCTTCAAGTTCACTTGAGGGTGGTAATGTTGAACCTGTAGCTAACAGAAAGTTTGTTGAAACAGTAAGTTGAAGAATAAATATTGTAGTTTACCATTTAATAATTTATTATAATTATATTAATTATTAGCGAATGAAAACTTGGTAAACTACGAAGAAATATTCTTAAACAAAATCAAAGATATAAAAGATGAGGGGCGCTACCGTGAATTTATGCACTTTGCGTCATTGCCAGGTAGGCTCCCCCACATTATGGACTATGAAAGAAATAGGGAAGTAATAGTCTGGTGCAGTAATAACTATTTAGGAATGTCACAAAATGAGAAAGTTATTGCCGCTATTCAAAATTCATCAATTGGTGCGGGGGGAACAAGAAATATATCTGGTACAACAAAAGAGGTTGTAGAACTGGAAAAATCCTTAGCTTGTTTGCATAAAAAAGAGGCTGCTTTAACTTTTGCTTGTGGCTACCTTGCTAACCAGACAACACTTAGCACTTTATCGTCTATTATCCCAAATGTAGTAATTTTTTCAGACGAGAAGAACCATTCTTCAATGATAGAAGGCATAAAATCAGGAAAAAGACCAAAACATATATTTAAACACAATGATGTTGATCACTTAGAGCAGTTGTTAAAGTCCGTAGACACAAAAACACCAAAGATAATAGCACTTGAATCCGTATATTCAATGGATGGCGATATAGCGCCGCTTGAAGCGATATGCGATCTTGCAGATCAACATAATGCAATTACCTATTTGGACGAGGTGCACGCAGTTGGCATGTATGGTTCACATGGTGGCGGAATTGCAGAAAGAGAAGGCCTGATGGATAGAATAACCGTCATTCAAGGTACACTATCGAAGGCTTTTGGAGTGATGGGTGGGTATATAGCGTCTTCAAAGAGCTTGGTAGATGTAATAAGAAGTTCCGCTCCAGGATTTATTTTCACCACTGCTATGTCGCCTGTTTTAGCAGCGGCAGCAAAGGCAAGCGTTGAACACCTAAAATCGAGCAACATTGAAAGGGAAAAGCAAAAGCAAGTCGTTGAAAAAGTAAAAAACTCACTGAGAAATACAGGAATTAACTTCATTCCAACAGAAACTCATATAATTCCAATAATAATTGGCGACCCAGAGTTATCCAAAGGAGCATCAAAATTATTATTTGATGAGCATGGAATATACGTTCAACATATAAATTATCCAACAGTGCCAAGAGGAACTGAGCGTTTCCGTATTACCCCTACACCTTATCATACTGATGAAATGATAGAACATTTAACAGAATCTCTTGTAAAAGTTTTTGAGAAGTTGTCTATCTCTGTAGCCTGTTTATGCTATAGCTAGTACAGCCCTACGTCATACCGCGATTTATTCGCGGTATCTCAGCATGGATTCCGCTAACAAGTAGCGGAATGACGAGTTTTACGCTTATCAAATTGTAGGTAAACATAAATTACTTTAGCTATAGTTTTATATCTCCAGCAATGATTAGCCCGTTGTCTTCCGTTAGCCTTCCACCGCTTTCTTGCAGAAAAAGTCTACCGAGCAAGGCTTTATATTTGTTAATTCCAGAGTAAATTATTCCACTTTGCCTTCCTGCTGCAAGGTACGCAAAGCCTAAAATTGTTGAACCGATGGAGCGTACATTACTATTGCCAGGCAGCAATTTATTTAATAAATTACCACTTACATCTATTAGACCCCCTTCACGGCTTTTCACCCGCATTTTTATATGACGAGATCTAAAATCCTCAAGAAAAGCACCTTTCTTTTCTTCTGCCCAAAAAGTTTCTCTAAGAGCCGGAGCATCAATTACAGCTGCCACAACTTTATTTTTATGAATGAGACAGACTGATACTGCAAAATAAACCATGCAACTAGAAAAGTTCTCCCTGCCCTCTATAGGCATAATAAACCAAGTGTAACCGTTATCTTTTATTTCTTGGTCAGTATCATCTTCGGAAATAAACCCATAGTCTCGTTTGTAGTCGTGCAAGCAATCGTATATGGTTTGCTTGGATTTTGAATAAGTTTTATTAATGAAGTCTGCTGATTTAACATTAGAAATTTGCAATTCATTAAAATCGCGCATAAGCTGCCTGGAAGCACTACGCACAGAATCAAGCATCACATTAATTCGTGGTGATGAGATGGACATTCTTCCTTTTACTCTTTCACTCTTTCATAATAGCTGTCATCTGGAGTATATACTACAATTTTATCCTCTTCTTTTATAAACTGAGGCACGTTAACGCGCATTCCGTTTTCTAAAATTGCAGGCTTATAAGAAGCAGTAGCAGTTTGTCCTTTAATAACAGACTCTGTTTCTTTCACAGCAAGTGTAACATAATCAGGTACATGCGCAGAAATTATTTTGTCTTGATAAGTTACTACTTTAATTTTCATATTATCTTGCAAATAAATCTTTTTTTCTCCCAATAAGTCCAAATTTATAGTGATTTGCTCGTAATTACTTGGATGCATAAGATTTACAATGTTTCCTTCAGTGAAAAGGTAAACATACTCCTCTTCATCTAAAATTGCTCTTCTGATTGTTGCATCAGAGCGAAATCTTTCATAGTGTTTTGCTCCGGTTTTAATGTTTTTCATTTCAGCTTGTATGTATGCACCACCTTTACCAGGTTGAGTATGCATAATACCTACAACCAAAAATAATCCGCCGTTATGTTCCAACACCTGACCTGGTCTGATATCGTTAGCTCTTTCTGCCATAATTACATTTTCAGTTCGATCTTACAATTATAAATAGCTTTATATAAATATCAAAGTCTTTATTAGTCAATAAATTCTGGCATATTGAGCACCATATACCTCTCCTTCATGTTTATGTGCGGAAACATTTCTTTGGTAAAAGACAGCATAATGCGTTTTTTTGTGCTGATAACTAAAATTTCTAATATATCCCCTGAGCCGAAATTATATATAGATTTTACATTGCCATATAATTCATTACTTTCCAGCCTTACTTCCATATCTACAAGGTCACTTTGATAAAATTCATTCTCATCATTTAGCTTCGGTAGCTTGCTTCTTTCTATATACAGCTTCTTATTCCTTAAAAGCTCTGCTTCATTACGGGAATTTACTCCGCTGATTGTAGCTATTACTAGATTATCACCTATGACGGATACTAAGTCTATTTTATAATTCTCATCACCACTTATTAGCTCACCATATAAGGAGATATTTTCAGGTTTTTCGGTAAAAGTTTTTAATTTAACAGCTCCTTTAATTCCGTGAGGAGAAGTAATCATTCCGAGGCATACCAGATTGTCGTTCATATTAAGATGATAACTAATGTTGGATTTTTTGTCTATAAGGCATAAAATACCTAAAAATGTTTGTTGTAATTCTATCAATACAATGTATTATGGAATACATTGTATTGATAGTGGGAAGATATGAGTCAACGTATTACTAATCAAATAAAAGAGCTTATCCCTCATTTAAAGGAAGTTAATAGTAAGCTACAAGGTGAATCTATAAAGCTCTTCAGTGACAAAGAATCTATAATAGTAGAACGTCGTAAACCTGTTGTTGAAGAGATGCTAAAGCATCTAGAAAGTTCTTCCATCACTAACTGTAATACTATGATTGATGCAGAAACTGGGTTTGGCAAGACTTATGATATTGGATTGTGGAGTCATGCGCTAGCTCAAGCAGGATATCACCATTTAGTTGCAGTGCCAAATGGTAATTTAGTTGAACAAGCTAAGAAAATGATAGATGGTGCATTTACTGTAGATGTTAAAACACCTAAAACTGTGCAAGAAATTAAAGATGCGCTGAAAGTCACTGAACCTACAACAATTATAGTAACACATGATCTGCTTTTACAGCAAGAGAATGATCGAAAATTTGAAGAGCAAAACGGTGAAAAGCCTAAATTGTGGGTTAGTGTTGATGAAGCAGATAGCATTAACAAGCAGCAGGCCTTTGAAAATATGTGCAAACTTGATGCGGAATATCCTACGACTTACCTAACCGCAACACCAAAGAAAAGGATCTTAAACAGATGTGGAAAAATTATCAGTCCTACAAGATCAAGTAGACGCTGCATTGCAGACACTATCAAAACAGTAAATGTTATTGCAAAAACTAATGAAAGAGAAAAATTCAATCGAGCATTCGTGGTGAATGTTGCTGCTACCATAATACCTTTAATTACATTATTCCCTATTATAAATAGTAATGTTGCTGCAATAATTGGTCTAACTTCAGATTATTGGCTGTATTCCGCTTTAATTAATAATCTATACTTTACAATTTCTTTCGTTATACTTTCTATAGTAATGTTGCCAATTTGGTGGGTGTTGACCAAAATAACTGGAGTAGAATCAAAAGAACTGCTCCTTAGGTTTGCTGCTAACGTGCGCAGCTTATTTACTAGGGAAAAGTCTAGTCCAGCTCATGAATATGTTGAAGAATGTGAAGAAGTTTTTAATTACAATAAACTTGTTGACTCTGATAATCTGCTGGAATCTGTAAGGTGGAACGTACAAAGCCCAATTGGGGAAAATGCTCTTATTCTAGTTGATGATGTGAATAGCATAATTAACCTTAGCTTTGCATTGCAAGGTAAGAATAATTTGGTATATGAAGATGGTACGCGTTATGAAGTTTATAATAAATTTCAGCCTGAAGGGATGTCGTACCAAGATTACAGACTCAAATTACGTCAATCAAACTTTATAAACTGCGTTAAAAAGCAACACCCTGGTCTAACGGAAGAACAGATATCTAAATTGAAAGACAAGGTAGATTTTAGCAATACTGCTAAGTATCTAGAATACAGAGTAATGCACTCAATGATTGATCTTACACTTTCGTATTTAGTGGAATGCGATAACACCGCTTTGGATAAACAAAGAAGAAAAGATTTAGGTGGATTAATAGAAGAGGTTAAAAATAAGGTTAGTACTGCTAATGATAGCAGCATTACAGATTTTCTAAAGAAAAAAGGTTTTAGTGAGAAATTCGCTAAGGATGAGCTTTTACCACAGATAAAGACAGTAATTAAAGCATTGAGTAAAAGCAATGATAAACAACGCAGTCTAATAGTTGATAACTGGCACTTAAGCAAGGAGTTACATAGTTTCATAGAACAACAGGGGGATGTACTACATAACCTAAACGACTTCTGCGAAAAAAATAAATGTATTTTTGCAGGATTTGGAAAAAATGATCTTGATATTAGACAAGATAAACCTTTCTTTAAAATCATGCATGATAGCAAAAGTCAATACGAAGCTGACTATTGTAATTATGACCAAGGCGATTTAAATACATTAGCTAAATATGCGTTGACAACAATTATAGACGAATCAAAAAGTCGTGGTTTCGATAGTGAGTATAATCACGTTGCATCAATATTTACAGATTCAACTAGTCAGTTCAACAATCCAGCAGAAGCTTTGCAGAATTTGGGAAGAAATAGAGAACGCAATCCTAACAGGCAACCTTGGTTTTTTGCTGCTGGAGGTGAAAAAATTGAGTTATTTGTAGATAAAGTTTTAGCAAAATTAAAAAGCGCACCGCAGGATTTTTGTCAAAAGGTTTTATTTCCAGCCACTGATAGGTACAATAAACTAATAAAAAATAGAATGGGAATAGAGCTTGGAGAAAAAATAGAGATCTATATTAGCGAAAACATGGATGCACTAGGAAATATCGATGACGCAGCTCTGAAAAAATTTTCAAAGGATTTGATAAAAGAGGTGTATGAAAAAGTACATGATATAAATGATTTTGACGTAGGAAAGACAGAAGAAGATTTACGTAAGATTTTAAAAAGCACAGAAAAATATCTTTGTTCATATGAAGACAGAATTAAAAACAACGGTAAATTATCTTGCACACGCTCAGTTCTATTTTCTGTGGGAAGTGCTATTGTAAAGTCCATGTATTATCTATGGGCAGGATTTG
Source organism: Wolbachia endosymbiont (group A) of Sympetrum striolatum (assembly GCF_947250715.1). Classification (NCBI taxonomy): domain Bacteria; kingdom Pseudomonadati; phylum Pseudomonadota; class Alphaproteobacteria; order Rickettsiales; family Anaplasmataceae; genus Wolbachia; species Wolbachia endosymbiont (group A) of Sympetrum striolatum. Next base: position 717,551 of record NZ_OX366342.1, on the reverse strand, counting down.
ACTATTTAGTCTTTTTAGCTAAAGCGTATAATGTAGGTAAGTCTGAAAATGCTGATGCAAAGGCATATGTACATATAATCAGAAACTGCTACTTTGAAAGTAGTGTGAAGGCTCAAAATATGTTAAGTCATGTATTAAAAATTGCCGGAGAAAATGATGATAGTTTTACACAAAATAGTTTGTACGAAGGCAATGGAGATAGGTGTAAAGAAAAAATCATCTCATATTTTCAATCCAAACAATATATATATGCATTAGATAAAACGATTTCTCGCATTGAAAATGAGCATTTAGCAACAGTTTTGAAAGCCGTAGGTTGCAGAGATGATGCTAATAAAACAGCACAAGAAATTAAAGACTTTTTGTACGATTTAAAGAATTTAAGCTGCGCAGACTTTAGAAAAAAGCATTATTGTGGATGTTCATATAAAATGAGCAATTTATACAAGATCAATAATCAAATTAGTATGGTAATTGATGAAGTTATAGATTGCCATAAATGGCGTCATGGAGTAATTTCAAAGCGGGACAATCTTTTGAGAGGTTTTTTTCCAGAGTTGGAAGAAAATTTTGGTTTAGAACTTAAATTAAAAACTAACCATAATATTTTTAAAGTAAAAGTTAACAATAACTTTTCTGAATTGTATCGCAAGAACTGGAAAGAACATTCTAGACAAAGGATGGTCTTGGGTACAGCTATGCTATTTATCGGACTTATAGTTTCAGCGAAGCTTATATATGAAATATCATTAGGCCATACTATGCTATTGCCATCACTTTGCGGTTTCATAGCATTTGGACCGCTAGCATTTTTGTGTGGTGCATTATTATGTGGAATAACGACCTATTTAGTGAAAGGGACATTTTTTCTTTTTGGAATACCAATCCTGTTAGAGGGATTATCGAAATGCGTTTTTAGAAACGATTTAGTACAGGATTTATCAGAAACGACATTATCATTTGGTAATAGCGTTTTCTTCCAGGTTCCAAAAAGCATCTTACAATCATTTATATTTGAGGATGCAACAAAGTTTGACTCACTAAGTGATATAAATGGACTTACATTGATAAAAGAGCAAGATAAGGTAAAATGCATGAATGAAGTAGCTACTACTATAATTTCGGTACAAACAACAGTTGGTAAACAGCCAGATCTTACGTGTGTATTTGCTTGATTTCACTAGAAGATTTCTCAGATAAATATTGAGTCAAAATCTCGATGCCTTCATCAATTTCTTTCTCGGTGATAATTAGTGGAGGTAAAATTCTCACAACGTTATCTGATGTTACCCCAACAGTAAGCAAGCCGCGATAACTTAGCTCTTCTGCAAACTTTTTATTGTTTGCTTTCACCTTTATTCCAAGCATTAACCCTTTCCCTCTCACTTCTTCTATTATTGGAAATTTACTTGCTAAGTCTTCTAATTTATTTTTTAAATACTTACCTCTAATTTCAACATTTTTCAAAAAGCCAGGACTGAGCAATTCTTCGAGCACAGCATTACCTACTGAGGTTGCAAGCGGATTGCCACCAAAAGTGGAACCGTGCATACCGACCGCCATATACTTAGCAGCCTTTTCAGTTGCAAGACAAGCCCCTAGCGGAAAGCCTCCTCCTATTCCCTTTGCAAGAGCACATATATCAGGTTCCACTCCTATATGTTCGTATGCGAATAATTTTCCTGTCCTACCAGCACCGCATTGTACGCAATCAAAAAATAACAATATGTCATTTTCATCACACAGCTTTCTTAGTTCTTTCATAAAGACTTCATTCATTACTTTGATACCACCTTGCCCTTGTATTGGTTCTATTAATATAACGCCTATACCACTTGAAATTGCTTTCTTTACACTCTCAATATTGGGCTCGATATTATCACACCAATCAATACAGGGACTCAGTAATTCAGAAAATTTCTGTTTATCGTTTGCAGCACAAGTTAGGAAGGTTCTTCCATGAAATGCACCATGGAATGTTAAAATTCTGTGACGGTTTTTATTGCCTTTTCCGTTTTGATAGACCCTAGCAATCTTAAGCCCACATTCTACTGCCTCTGATCCAGAATTTGAGAAAAATACAGTGTCAGCGAAACTGTTGTTTATTAATTTTTCTGCAAAATTATTGGCAGCAGGTATATTATAGGTATTTGATATATGCCATAATTCTTCTCCTTGCAATTTTAGAGCACTAATTAATCGCGAATTGGTGTGACCTAAGCTACTAACGGCTATTCCAGAGTGAAAATCTACGTAGCGCTTACCGTCAATATCATACAAGTAAATACCTTTACCATAAGAAAAATTTATGTTAACAGGAGAATAAACTGGCAAAATAGGAGAAATTGTCATAAAATATTATATGCTAAATTTTATTATTAATAACATAAAAACCGTTGTTTCACAATAAGAAGAATATGTATAAGCTAGGTAAATCAATGTTTTCTGCGCTGGAGAAAAACAAATACACAAAAGTTATTGCATTACTCTCATCGATCTTTATGATTTTATTCAGTGTGATATATTGTAATTATTTACTAAGGAGTAATTTCCTTTCTTCTTACCGTGATTCAAGTGTAAACTTAAAAAGTATACTGGAAAATGGCATAATAAAAAAATACCATTATTTACTAATAGAAAAGCATCACATTAAATACAAAAATTTTGACTACATAAACCAACTGGTAAAACTGCGTGCTGAATTATTACAATCAGTGAGCAAAGTAAAGGATTTCAGCTTAATACTGTATGATCAAAACAGCAGAATAATATTCAGTAATTTTAACACTCAAGATTATGATTATGAACAGTTACTTACAAACGATGAAATTGATGAACTATTAAGTAACCAAGAAATATTTTATACTACAGGAAATACATTAACTTCTATTTTTCCTATATTCCATGAAAATAGCGTTAAACCTTCGTTTTTTTTGAAGATTCTTCGAAACTACAATAATTCTTATGTTATAGCATATGGCCTATTTTTAACATTTTTGGGCTTATTGTTAATAATTTTAATATTAATAATGTTCTATTTGCAATTTTCTAATACCCAAATGCTAGCCAAGCAACATAAAACTAACATTGAATTACAGCAGATAAAAGAGGCATTAGAGCAAGAAAATGCAAATAAGCTAAAATTTTTTGCAAGCGTTACACATGAATTACGCACACCTCTTAATGCTATTATTGGATTTGCGGAGTTGATCAAAAATGAAACTTTAGGTTCAATGGATAACTCTCAATACAAGGAGTATGCAGACGATATATATAATGCAGGAACACACTTACTTACCTTAATTAATGATGTGTTAGATTTTTCAAAAGCTGAATCAAGTAGTTTAACAGTAGAAAAAGTGAAGTTTAACCTGAACAAAATAATAGATTCATGCGTAAATATGCTATTACCTAAATTAAAAGAAGCCGGGATTAATTTAAAAAAAGAGACGACTAATAAACAATTATTAGTCATTGCAGATCCTAAGAGAATGAAACAAGTTATAATAAATTTATTATCAAACTCAATCAAGTTTACTCCCAAAGATGGTTTAATAAGAATGGTGATAAAAGAAAATATAGAAAAAAACTTATTAACTATTGAGTTTCATGACAATGGAATAGGAATAATGCAGCAGGATATATATAAAGTTATGTCTGTTTTTGGCCAAGCAGATTCGGGATATAGAAATGAAGGTACGGGCATCGGATTACCGCTAAGCAAGAAATTAGTAGAGTTAATGGGTGGAACTTTCGACATTAAAAGTGAAGCAAAACTTGGTACTACGATAACATTGAACTTCTTTTATGAAGAACAAACATGTGAAGATTCGATTGATTTTTAATAGGATCTATTTGATATTGTCTTGAAAACCACACTTTATCAAAAGCAGCAAGCCGAGAAGGTAGGTACCGTCTGGCTAGTCAACAAGAAAATTATAAAAATTGAATCTCAAGCTGTATTGTAAAATCAAAAAATACTTCTAACTGTGTAGCGGTATACAGATTATAGTTAGTGGATATGTTGATAAGTAAATTAGTTATACCAATTCCCGCTATACAAGTAACGGATAGACAATAATGGAAAAAAGCCATACTGGAGTAAGTAAAATAGCGAGGTTTAAATGGCATTAAGATCAAAATTATTGGATGAAAAAGTGAGCAAAAGAAATGCTGAAGAAAGTAAGAAATAATGCATATGTTGCAAAAAAACTAAATGCTGTAATTGCAGCAAAAAAGCATAGTATAACAGCCGTAGCAAAAATATGTTGCATTTCAAGAAAGGCACTTACTGCATGACCTAAAATTTGGCAGAGAAGAAAAATTATTTGCTCCACCTCAACGCCGTAGAAAAACTATATTGAACCAAAGTCAACGTGAACAAGTTGAGGTGTGGATAGAGGAAAACCCCAATATTACTATAAAAGAAATGAAAATAAGAATTCAGGAAAGGTTTGGTTTAGCAAGTCTACAGTACACCGTAATATGCAAAGAATGAAATTCTCATATATCACACCAAGACCAGTGCATAACGGACAAGATAAAAGTAAACAAGAGGAGTTTAAAAAAAAAATCTTAATGAAACTATTGTCATGTATCCTGAAAAAGAGCTGTTTTTCTTCGATGAACCGCGGTTTGGCACACATTCAAAGATTGGACACGGGTGGTTTAAAAAAGGCATTAGGACACAGGTTAAGGTAAAACTAGGTAGGAAAATTTTTATCTCTATAGTGCACCATAAATGGAGAGAGTTCTGGCTCAAACGTCAATACTGATTGTATGAATATATTCCTTGAGCAGATGTCACAATATTTAGGAACAAGGGAAGCATTTCTTATCATGGATTGTGCTAGTTGGCATAAGTCAAAAAATTTAAAGGTGCCTAAAAATATTGACATTATATACCTACCTCCATATTCACCTGACTGTTGAGAGGTTTTGGTTATACATAAAACAGAACATTTTGCGCAATAAAATCTATGATACAATTGCTCTGCTTGAGAGCGCTTTGTGCAAATTTATTGCCTCTCTTTCTCACTCCACAATTAAACAACTCTGCAATGCCTCTTATTTGATTCACTAATAATGAGAATTGGTATTAGAACAATTGGGGAGAAATCTTGATAGGTTAAAAGAACAAAACCCTAAGCCACGGAGTTTTATAAGTGAATCAGCTATATCTCAAGTTATTGATACTTTACATAAAGCAACTAAAAACCAGGCTGTTGGTTAGTACCGTTACAGATAGAAACATCGTAGAGCTTACTTGACACCATGTAAGCACCAACCCCGGCTATTAATGCAGACACAACTATTGCCAAAATGGGTAGTTGAACTGAATAACAGACCAAAGCTGTTGCTAGTGCAGCAACAATAACAACAGCAATTGCAATTTTTTGTTTTCTAGAAAATATTGGTGGCTCTTTTTGAGAATAAACACCAGAATTAAAAGTAGAACGTCCAGTTACCATAGGTTTTTTATCTGTGTAACTAGTATCACTTATCTCATTCCTGTTTTCTTTAGCAGCATTACCTTTTGATTTTTCCTTACCATGCTGTTTTACAGTATCCTGATCATCTTTATTAGGCTTTTGTGCAACATACTCTTCTGTTATGCTGTCTTCCTTTTTCTTTACTTCAGTCGGTGCACTACTAACTCTGGATTCACCCCAAAGCTCTTGTTTTATAGCCTCTGTGTTTTCCCTGATATAGCGAAATATTCTGTATGACAAGATTTGCGATTTTTGAGATGATAGGTCTTTGACTACAGGATTATCTTCAAAACAAGAAATAATCTTATCGAATAAGTCATAATATCTAAGAGAACCATCTTCAATCTCAATAACAGGCCATCCTGTTCCCTGAGAGAACTCTTGCTCAACCTCACCTTCAGCAATAGTACCTTTAATGACAAGCTTTATATCTGGTATTCCAAGTATTTGAGGTATCACTTTGCTGCAAACTTGAATGCCCATTACACCAATTAGACCATTTCCTGCTATAATATCAGCAAGTGATCTAAGATCTTTATTCTGTTCTACTACCTCAAATAACTTTCTGTGGTACTCTATTGAGTCCTTTTGCTTCTCTAAAAACTTTTGTATAGAGGTGACAAATTTCTTATCATTTATGTGATGACCATGAAACTACACGTCAATAAGACCTTCAGGAGTCTTACTAAAATTGTTACTAGCATAAATATTAGCCCCATATTTTATAAAAAGTCCTATTAAGTCAGTAAGTTGTTTTTTGAAAGCTTGTTCTCTTATGTCAAATGATTGACGAATAAGCTGATGTAAAACAGTATTTTCTTTATTATCTACCACTTCATTAATGTTTGCTCCATTTTCTAATAGAAGTTTTGCTGCCTCTACATTAAGACTCTCATCAGAATAACGGCACGCTATAGATAACAGGGTTCTTGAATCTGTAGCACCATCGTCTATTGCATTTGGATCTGCTCCAGCGTCTAACAATAACTTTACTACTTCTTTATTATTGTCTCCTTCGGTGTAAACAGCTTCACTTAGTGGAGTACTATTGTAGCTATCTCTTACATTAAGATCAGCCCCTTTCTCTAATAGACGTTGAACCAATGGCATACATGCAGTTTCTTTTTCTCTGCAATTAATTGCGCTATGTAATAGCGTCGTCTCCGTAGTGCCATACAAACCACCAGATAACTTGAACTTAAAACTTGGATCAAATTGACTACTTCCCCACTCTTCATATATAGTACTAAGATTTTCTCTTAACTGATTTTTTATTTCCTCATAAATTTCAGCATGACCAACCCTACCGGAATTAATGTTATCACTTATTTTTGCAATGATATTATTAAACTCTTTGAATTGAGACTCACGTGGTGCCATATTAATCTAACCCTAGGATAAAATTATTTAATTGTACAATAAAGCTAAAGGAAGTCAAGTCCAGCACTTATTCAGGAAACAATAGCTTAAAAAGAGACTTAGTGTTAAATTTCTAATAGATTACTTATAAAAATAAATCTTATGGAAAGCAGAGCTAAGGCTTGGTTCATTTGGCTGATCAGTAACTTGGTTGTTATATTCAGCAATATTCAGATAGTTTATACTTTTATAAGTGTGAATCTTGAAAAAGAACTTGGACTTACAATCGCGCAAGTTGCGCTAGCTAACTCATTATATACTTGGACTTTTGCTATCTTACAATTTTTTAGTGGGGCAACGTTTAATGTTTTTTCCAGTAAAAAAATTTATTTTTTCTCGTTATCAACTATGATCTTGGGGTTTTTTGTCCTTATTAATAGTGATAATTTTTCCCATTTGATTTTATCTCAAGTATTGATTGCAACTGGAGCATCATTTGGTTTTATTGGTGCTGCTCATACAAGTAGCATATGTTTTTCCGTTGCCCAATTTGGATTAATGTTTTCACTAGTGCAGACAATTTCAAGTCTTTCCGCTTTGGTGATTCAAATGTTGTTCTCTAGCTTGCTTGCCGAAGGTGCAGATTGGAAGAATCTGATTGTATGCATAATACTATTTGGTGTGTTGATATTTGTACTTACGCTTTTTTGTCCAAACACACTTCCAGAAAGCAGTTCAGAAGAATGCACAATAAAAAGCTCTATAAGAACAGTAATGTGCTCTGTACTCACAGTGCTAAAATTAAGAGATATCTGGATAACTTCAGTGGTGGGTGCTATTACTTTTGGAACATTTTTAGCACTGAATACCTTGTGGGCTCCAAGGTTACTGAGCAACTCAGAACTTGATGCAGTGGAGTCAGGTGTAGCAACCGCAATATTATGGCTTGGTCTTGCAGTTGGTGCTCCAATTGCAGATCGAATCTCAAATCTATTTAAAAATAGAAGGCATGTAATCTCTGCTTTTGCTCTGTTACAAGGTATTTCAATGATTATTTTGTTGTGCAGCCACTTAACAGTCCACGTTGTGTACTTTTGTATGTTAATGTTCGGGTTTTTTGCGGGAGGACATATGCTTAATTTTACTGTCGGCAGCGAGATTGTGAAACGAAAATACATTAGCACATCATCATCCATTATCAATGGGTTTATGTTTATTGTCAGCGGAATTATAGTGTCAATGCTAGCACTTTTTACAGATCATCAAATGGCGCTTTTTGCAATATTTGTAATGTTGGCAGTTGCTAGTATTTTAAATTATGCTACAGAAGAGACATACCCTAAAAAATAAAGTAGCTGAATCTCGAGTCGATTGCTATATTATATTTACGTATTGTAATATTTATCAATAATGGATCACGTTACAACAAAAGACACAACAGTAACTAAGGCAACGATAGCTGAAAATATAAACCAAGAAATAGGATTATCAAAGGAAGACTCTGCTTCGATAATAGATGATATATTGAACGAAATAAAGACAAGCTTGGTAAAGGATGGAATAGTAAAAATATCGTCATTTGGAACATTCTTGGTTAAGAAAAAGAAGGAAAGACCAGGAAATATACCAAATACATCAGAGAAAGTGATGATTCAGGCAAGAAATTCAATTTCTTTTAGGCCTTCAAAAATTATAAAAAAATTAATCAATAATTAATGAATAAGGAAAAATTATTTTATACGATTGGGGAAGTAGCTGAAGAGCTACATTTGGAACAGCATGTTTTAAGATTTTGGGAAGGTCAATTTCATCAAATTAAGCCTACAAAGCGTAAAGGAAGAAGGCTATATGATCTTAAGTGTATAGAGGCCATAAAGAAAGTAAAATACATGCTATATGATAAAGGATATACAATAAAAGGAGTGCAAAAAGAATTTGGTAATGATATAAAAGTCAATCTTGATCCAAAGAATTTGTTGCAAGAACTTACCGATTTGAGGGATTATTTAACTAGTAAAATAAATAACGAGGAAAGTAACGAACAGGCGTGAAACACTACGTCTCGCTAAAATTTTGGAGTTTTGTGAGAGTTGATATATCTAAAATGTGGCATATAGCTTCATTTCTTATATTATTAGCAATATTAATAGGCTGTGGCCTGCAAAAACCTGCACCTGTGCTGCTTAAAGGCGAAGAATTTTACGGAAAAAGAGAGCTGGAATATACAAGAGAGTACCATTTAATTAGGGAGCCTTTAATAAAAAAAGAAAATAGAAAAGCCATCATAAACAGGATATACAAAGATAACAATAATGCACAAAACGTGGGGGTAAATTGCAAATTTGTAATGCCAGTTAAAGGTACAGTTATTTCAGCTACCTCTTCTGATGAAATGTGTAAGGATGGCATAAAAATTGCTGCTCAAAATGGAACGAATGTAGTTGCCTCTGCACCCGGCAAAGTGGTATATGTAGGCAAAGGGCTGAGATGGTATGGAAATTTAATTATAGTAGAACACAAAGATAATTACATGACTGTGTACTCCTATTTAAAAAACATACATGTTGAAATTGGTGATAAAGTAAAGCAAGGTCAAGTGATTGGATCTGCAGGTAAATCAAGCACACAAGATAAAGATCCACAGATGTGTTTCACAATACGGCATAATGGCCAAGCGGTTGATCCTTTGATGCATGTGAACTGTAATTGAATTTGGATTTATATGAAATATGATTTTAAAAGTGTTGAAAAATTTTATCAAGATAAATGGGATTTTTCTGTAAGCAAGAATAGTGAACAAGAGAAATGTTACGTATTGGAGATGTTTCCATATCCATCCGGTAAAATTCATATGGGGCACTTACGTAACTATGCAATAGGGGATGTGATAGCGCGTTACAAGAGAGCTCGTGGATTTGAGGTTTTGCATCCAATTGGCTGGGATGCGTTTGGATTACCAGCTGAAAATGCAGCAAGGGACAATAATATTAGCCCTGAAACATGGACAAAAGAGAATATAGATAATATGCGTACACAGTTGAAATCTATAGGTCTTTCTTATAATTGGGAGCGTGAACTCTCCACATGTGAGCCTGATTACTACAAACACGAACAAAAATTTTTCCTGGATTTTTTAAAGCATGGGCTTGCCTATCGAAAAGAGTCATGGGTTAACTGGGATCCAGTGGACCAAACAGTGCTTGCAAATGAACAGGTGGTTGATGGAAAAGGGTGGCGATCAGGTGCAGTTGTTGAAAAACGTAAGTTGTCCCAATGGTTTTTAAAGATTACTGATTTCGCTGAAGACTTACTCAAGTGCCTGCAAAGTTTGAAAAATTGGCCAGAAAAAGTCAAAACAATGCAGGAGCGTTGGATAGGAAAATCTGAAGGAGCAACTATAGAGTTTGAAGTAGTTGGCTTAAATAAGAAATTGAAGGTTTTTACAACTTATCCTCATACTTTGTTTGGGGCTTCTTTTTGTGCAGTGGCAGCAGAGCACCCTATTGTGCAGGATTTAAAAAATAAAGAAATACAGGACTTTATCGATAACATAAAAACAAATGGGGAGAATGATGAAAAAATAGGAGTTTACACCGGATTAAACGTTAAGCATCCATTTCTTGATAAGGAATTGCCGCTTTACATAGCGAATTTTGTGTTGATGGAATATGGGGAAGGTGCGATTTTTGGTTGCCCTGCACATGATCAGCGTGATTTTGAATTTGCACAGAAATATAATTTGCCGATTATTCCCGTTATTTCTTCAGCCCACTTAGGTGTCATTCCAGCGCGTGACGCTGGAATCCAGAATTCTTACAATGGATCCCAGTGTCGAAGCACTGGGATGACAAAGGAGGCGTATACTGGCGATGGGGTAATGTTCAATTCTGAATTCTTAAACGGATTAACGGTAAGTAGAGCAAAGGAAGTAATCATTAAAAAGCTCAAAGAAAAAGGGATAGGTGAGAAAACAACAAACTATCGTTTACATGATTGGGGAATTTCGAGACAACGTTATTGGGGATGCCCTATACCTATAATATATTGTAAAGATTGTGGAACTGTGCAAGTGCCAGAAAAAGACCTTCCTGTAGTTCTACCTGCAGATGTAGAATTTACAAGTGGTGGCAATCCGCTGGATAAGCACCCAACTTGGAAGTTCGTTGATTGCCCAAAATGTGGAAAGCAAGCAGAGCGTGAAACTGATACATTCGACACCTTTTTTGAGTCTTCCTGGTATTTTGCTGCATTCTGTAGTGAAGATAAATCAATAGACAAAGATGCATGTAATCGTTTTATGCCTGTTGATTATTATATAGGTGGGATAGAACATGCAATTCTGCATTTGCTTTACTCACGATTTTTCTGCCGTGCTTTAACCAAATGTGGCTATTTTGCTATTAAAGAGCCTTTCTCTACTTTAATCACTCAAGGAATGGTCTGCCATGCAACTTATAAAGACGAAAATGGTAAGTGGCTATTTCCCGCAGAAGCAAAAGAGTTGATTGCACAAGGAGCTAAGGTTCAAGTGGGCAAAGTTGAAAAAATGAGCAAGTCGAAAAAGAACACAGTTGATCCAAATTTTATCATAGAAAAGTATGGTGCTGATACTGCTCGCTTGTTTGTGTTGTCCGACACTCCTCCAGAAAAAGATATGGAATGGTCCGATGATGGCGTGGAAGGTTGTTCTCGTTATGTAAATAAATTGTGGCGTATGGTCATGCAGCTGAGACCTGTAAATATACACTATGATAATGAAAGTATTACGGGTGGACTTCTAGAGTACAGAAAAAAAATTCATAAACTCTTACACGGACTTACAGATGACTTGGAAAACTGCAGATTAAACTGTGTAGTGGCAAAATTTCGTGAGATGACGAACTTAATAGCTGAAATAGATGTAAAAACTGGAAAATCTCTTATTGATGAAGGTATATGTATACTAATCAGAGTAATTGAACCGTTCATGCCACATCTAGCTGAAAGCCTATGGCAAGAAATAGGAGGTCAACCTTGGCCAAAAGCTGATGAATCATTATTAGTTGACGATACGGTAACTATAGCAGTGCAAATCAATGGAAAATTACGCACAACAATAAAGGTAGCAATTAACTTACCTCAAGAAGAATTGAAGAAAATAGCGATAGACTCTGTGTCCAGTAAGATCGGTCAAAGCAAAGTTCGCACTGTATATGCTGTACCAAATAAGATAGTAAATATAGTTATATAAAAAATCCGAGTGTATCTGTTCAGGCAATGGCGTCAACTTAAGGGAAAATATCAGTGATAGTGTATAAAATTTCTCTCTAAAATTTTTACTATTAAATTACCCAAAAGCTGCAATAAACAGCACTTTTGTTTCTGTTTTATAGTATTTTCAAAAGCGAATGATAAAGGTATAATATATTCTATACTGAGAATATGCACGAGCTCCAAGAGGAGAAAAAATATATGCTGATGTTCCAGGAAAAAAGCGGGAAAGAGTGAGTATAATAGGTGGATGGATTAAAAAGAAGTTTATTGCACCAATGACCTTCACAGGAGGGTGTAATAAAGATGTATTTAATGTATGGTTAGAGCGAACCACAATTGCAGCGTAATACAACCATAGTTATGGATAATGCTACATTCCATAAAACTCCCAAAACAAAGTCATTAATAGAGTCTTTTGGCTGTCATTTGCTTTATCTTCCAACATATTCACCTGATCTAAATCCGATAGAGCATTGTTGGCACATCATCAAAAGTCGCCTCAGACCTCTAATGCATCAATGTACAGACTTACACCTTTTAGTTGGTAATACCATTTTAGACGTTTATCATTCGTTTTAGAAAATACTATAACTGCTAACATTGTTTGCTTTTATGCCTTGCCTCAGGCAACATATCTTTGCTTAGAAAGAAAGCAATAGCTCTTGCATCATGCTTGTCTGTTTTGTGTATAGAGCGGCGCACAACTTCAAACTGTCCGGGAGCGACTATTACCACACGCTTAACGTAAGGTGAAACTGCATCATAAAAGAAACAGCTATTGCCTGTTGCTTCTATAGCCACTTTATCTGTTTCTTGAAGATTTTCGATAAAATTATCCAAGTCTTTTAAGCAAAACGTTTGAATATACTCTGGCTTCCCTTCTTGCAGATAACAAGCAGTAAAGCTATTAGTATAACTCCAATGTGACGCATTTTTTCCTCCAATTGCATATTTCAATATATCAGAGTACCGGTTGTTCCAAACTCCTATACGAGGTCATCACATTTTGTGAGCCTCGCCGGTGGCAGAATCTGGGTCACGAGGTCTTCTTCCTACACTCCATGTAAGAGAAGAAAGTGCCTCAAAAGAAGTACCAACCTGCCACCTATCCACTCTGAAAAGTTATTATCTTCTCTTGCTTTCAACCAAGCAATACTTATTCATATCATCTGGGTAAGGTCACAGTCATATAATACAAGACCAAGGACGTAAGTATTTCTTTCCTTTTGCAGAAGAATATTGTCACTTATTTACTTAACAATTCAAAAAACTTGAAAGAATAAAGATAGCTATTGAAATTATCTTGATTTACATCAGTTATCCAAGTTTGACATTGAATACTTAACACTTCCTCTATTAACGCCTTTCTGTAATGTTTATCCAGATGAGACATTATATCATCAAGTAGAAGAAGTGGTGCCTTATTGTAATGAATACACCTTGCTTTTACACTGGATAAAATAATAGAAAGCAGTAATAACTTTTGTTCTCCAGTGGAGCACAGATTTATTGGTACGTTTCTTTTTTGACAAAAAACCCGAAAATTATCGTTATGCACACCAAGGGTTACTCTACCAGTCAATGAATCTTTTTCTCTGTTTTCCTTTAGACGATTCTGAAAATATTCTGCAGTATCGTCCAAAGTTAGCTGGCTGCTGAATTTCAAACTTGCCTTCGGAAAAAGCTTACTGGAATGGTTATCAATTGTATCTTGTAATATTTTTAAAACAGACGATCGCATATGTAAAATACTAACTGCATTAACGGCCATTATGTTTTCAAGACTAGAGAACCAGTTTTTGTTCAAAATGTTCTCCCTCAATAGTTTACTTCGCTCATGTTTAGCTTTTCTATATTTCATGTAGCAGCAAGTGTAATTTTCTTCAAACAGTGAAACTATACGGTCTAAAAATTTTAATCTGTCACTTGGAGAATTAAGAAGAACATAGTCCATTTGTGGAATCAGCCATATTACATTGGATATCTTATACAGAGATGAATAACTTGATTGCGTTTTTCCATCAATTTGTATTAGTTTCTTATCAAAACTCTTTGCGATACCAATTGAATTAAAATCCGTTCCATTAAAAAAATCATAGTGCACTACCCAATCTTCATTACTGAATCTATTTTGTATCTCACTGGCTTTTGCTTTTTTCATTCCATTGCTTTTAGCAAGCAACGAGATTGCTTCAAGTATATTAGTTTTACCAATACCATTTTCGCCAGTTATTACAACTGAGCTATCATCTGAATCCAGTTCAAAGTTTGAGTGGCTACGAAAATTATGTAATTTCAGCTTTTTTATGTAGCAATGGGTAGCCATTAACCTATTCTTTAGTTTACATTCTCCTTACTTCTTCCAGAACCTCATCAACATGCCCACTAACTTTTACATTTTTCCAGATCTTCACTACTTTACCTTTTTTATCTATTAAAAAAGTAGTGCGCTCTATTCCCATATACTTTTTGCCAAACATACTTTTCTCTACCCAAACACCATATTTTTCCAACATTTCAGCATTCTCATCAGAAACTAAGGAAAATGGCAGAGAATATTTTGCTTTGAAGTTAGCGTGGCGCTTAACACTATCTTTTGATACACCAATTATCACTGTGTCAAGGGAAGAAAAATCATCTATTTTATCTCTAAAGCCTTTTGCCTCCATCCTACAACCCGGAGTATCGTCTTTAGGATAAAAATAAAGAACTACATTTTTTTTATCAAAAAATTCACTCAATGATAAATTTTCACCAGAATCTGTTGGTAAGCTAAAATCAGGTGCATTATTTCCTACTGCTAATTCCATACCTTGCTCCATTAATAACACTTTTATGGTATTATAGTAATATGGTGCATTATTTCCTACTGCTAATTCCATACCTCGCTCCATTAATACCACTTCTGTGGTATTATAGTAGTATGGTACATTATTTCCTACTGTTAATTCCATACTTTGCTCCATTGATAACACTTTTATCTATAGTAGTATATTGTAGTCAGAGTATCAAATTTTATATATAGCTAACAGATAAGATTCTTGATGGGGGCTTATTGATAAGTTTCTGCCTTGTATCTTGTAAAAAGCATCTAATGCTTTAAGCTTAAGCATTGTAAGTCATGCTCATTAGTTTCCTCATCTCTTATAGTATTGCTAGATATATAATTGGATTTCTTAGGAAACAAAATACAATTTGAAATCGCAATAAAGAAGACCTTCTTTAAATTAGTGTATCTGCCAGACTGTCTTGAGTAAACTTTACCAGCATATGCTTGTGCGCGTTTTTCAAAGCCCTTGTCGCGAGCGAGCTGCATTTCGACCACAAATGCAGCCTTGTAGAGAGGAGTATCATCACCATTGGTCTTAGCATTAATATCAGCCCCTTTTTCTACAAAATATTTCACTGCATTTAAATTACCTTGCTTGGCAGCTAAGTGTAAAGATGTGTTGCTATATTCCTCTATAACTTGCTCTTTTCCTGTTTCAGTAGACAAAATTTGTTTGAGATCATCTATAAAATCTTTTAAATCTTCTATATCTTCTATATCACCTAAAAGTTCCCTGGCTGTTTCTAGAGTTTTCTCCTGTCCACGTTTTGTAACTAAGTACCGATTGACTACCTGTAAACCACGCTTCCAACCCAGTTTATCTACCAGCCGATATGCACGATACATAAGGACTACTGAGTAATATATACCTCTTCCCATATCTCGCTTTGAACGACTAAGTTTAACTGTATCATCTATTAGCCCACTTACCCCTACATCACTAATTTTATCACTAAGACTTTTTTGCTTTAAAGTGCTAGACCGTAACAACTGAATGGTATTATATCTTGTAGCTATTTTACCAGTTAACTGTTGCTGACCTATAACCATTTCACCCCCCTTAAGTGTAATTAGAAATTACCCTCACTGTAAAACTAAATGGTCGTAAACAATTTATGTAAATACTAAGTATAGCCTTGCTTATAACACGGATATTTTTAGTGTCAACAACTTTTTAAGTAAATTTTATACAGATCAGAAATTGAATAGAAAAAACAAAACACGTAAATTAGCCTGTAGGTTTATTTATCACTATTACTTCTGCTTTCTTTTTTACAGCTACTGTTTTTGCAATTTTATCATGAAAAAACTGCTTTCGTTTGTCAAATATTGCAGATACAAAAATTAGTATTATAGCTGTAAAAATTAAGTCTGATAAAGGTTCAGGCCACCATTTAGAAGTATACTTATCAAAAAATAATATATCCATAATGAATAAAGAACTCAATATGAAGCTAATAACTTCAAGAGAAACATACCTAATTGTTGCTTGCATTAGAGTAATATTGTTAAGTGTATTTGCATCTTTTATACGGATACAGCATAACAATTGCCCTAGAGTACCACTAAATCTTCTTGTTATGAATATTCCGAATACTATTGATAGCAAAGAAAATAAGCAAATGTATATGATTAATAGTTGAGATTTAGCAGGGTGAAAAATTATTTTTACAAAAGGAAAATAGACTAAAGAAATTCCCATAATAATAAGACGGTCAATAATATATGCTATAGCACGCCTAGTTATTCCCACATATACATAGTTTAATCTTGGATAGCATTCTTCAGACTTATGATCCATTACTACTGTTTTTGCAATTTTGTCGTAGAAAAGCTGCTTACGTTGATCAAATATTGCAGGTATTAGGATCAATATTGGTAAAATTAAAAACCACTCAGAAATATAGAGAGGTACAAACAAAAATGCCTTGAGAGTGCTTCTCATCACTACTTGCATTAAAGCAGCGTTTTTAAGTGTGCTTGCATCTTTTATGTATATACCAAGTAGCAATTTTCCTGGAGTCCAACCAAGTCTTGTTATCATTAATACTTCTAATGCTATATATACTAAACTTTCTAGTAATGTACCTAAGTCTTCTAATATTTCATATCGTTCTGATATAAGGCCTGTATCAATGTCAGGATCAAGAAAGAAATAATTAAAAAAGTTGGCAAGGAATTCTTCTGGTAATATAAATAAAATTAATGAAAGAAACGATGAACAGCAGACTAGGAATATCGTTTGGTCAACTATATATGCTGCAACGCGTTTATTAATTCCCGCATAGTTATCCATTTTTGTATCCAACACGATTGCCTAACATACCATACTAGCAGTTAAATAATAGTAAAATTGTACTCCTTGTCTTCTTCTTGCTTTCAACCAAGCAACTGGGTAAGTTGATCTATTTCATTTATTGGCACAATTTGCGTGTCTGCTTAAGAAAGTTCACAGAAATACTGTACATTTTTAATAAAATCACTCTGAAGCGTGCTTGATTTCAATACCCCATTCTGCTAGTACTCATGTCCTACTTGCCTTGAGTGCGTGCTTTTAACCCGAATTCTAGATTAGAAACAGTTTTTAGTTTGAAATCAAATCCTCATATTGCTTGCTAAGCTTATATTTTCTTCCTCTGTTGGAAAAGTCTACAACCTCAATAAATCCCATTTCTACCCACTTTTTACAAAGCTGAGCACTGGTGCGAGGCTTAAAATTAAATAATTTGCCTACTTGACTAGCTGTAATCATGGAAAATTCCCCAAAGAGCTCAAGAGCCCTACGCTGTTTAGGATCAAGTTTACGTATAAGATCAGTCTGGTCAGTTCTGTGCCCTTCCTCGTTTATACGCTGTAAAACATTCTCAAATGCAATTGCCACACCTTCCACAAAATAATCTATCCACTTGGTAATATCTGCTTCAGCTCTTCCCATGTAATAGTTGTGCGATGGACCTATACTGATTGCTTCATAATACGCTCCTAGATTCTTGGCATAATATTCTTCCAATGAATAAAGTCCTTTTAGGTCATATCCACCAAGGTGTAAAATTAATGTAGTCAACAATCTTGCAGTACGACCATTACCGTCATAGTAAGGGTGAATTGTTACAAATTGATAATGCGCAATACCTGCAATAATTGGGCAAGGCACTTGCTCACTGTCACGAATCCAATCAATCATACTGCTCATGAGCTTTGGTACATCCTTTGCTTCAGGTGGCATATAAATTATTGCACGTGTACGGCTATCACGAATAACGTTTTGACCATCACGATAAGGTGTTGGTTTTATTTTAGATTTTCCACTTGCTATTACTAGAGCATGCAGTGTTTGAACAGCTTTCTCAGTAATGGGTATTCTCCTTGCTGCCCATTGTTCAATTCGAGTTAAGGCTGCATAATATCCTTTAACCTCATTTTCATCTCTCTTATACCTCGGAAAGTGACCTTTATGCTTTAAAATCTCTTCAATCTGTTTAGGCTCAAGTCGATTTCCTTCAATCATAGTAGAATAGTGTGTCGTATAGAGCCTTGCAGTTTCACGAAGAGATGAAAGCATTGATACAGTGAGTGGTAAATGTAACACTTTTTCCTTTGCTGCCTCAATTCTTATAAGGCAGCTAGCGATTTTGGAGGTAATTGTATAATTTGGTGTAAATTTTATCGGCATAATATCTGCATTACATTACTTCTATATTATGCTGATAAAATGCAGATAATGCAACATTTGCAAATCTAAATACTGTAGATTACTTTCTGGATAGTTGATCTATTTCATTTATTGGCACAAGTTTAACTTTTGCGTGTCTGCTGACCTGTATAACCCCTTAGCTGTTTGAGAGAGTTCACAGAAATACTGTACATTTTAAAAAAAATCACTCTGAAGCGTGCTTAATTTCAATAGCATCCACCCCATTCTGCTAATAAATCTATTTCGTGTCCCGTTCAGTCACGCCAAAAGTATAGATTGGCAGGTAATCCCTGATTGAGGCGCTTCTTGAAAATCTCCAAAACAATCAAATTTTCAAACAGAGCTCCTTTAAGGTAGTACTCCTTTTCAAGGCCAACAAGCAAGTCATAGAAGTATAACTTTGGCATCTTGATTAAACGCTTGTTGAAACTTTGGTGAAATGGTTGAAGAAAAAATATTAGGTAACTAGCTTCCAAAATATTCAGCCACTGCTGCATAGTTGTATGAGAAGTGCCACAATCTTGAGTAAGAGATAAGCTACTCGACCTAAGGTTTGCAATGTTTTTAAGTTGTCGAACGTCTCGCTCAATGTAGATAACTAGCCAGTGGATGCATGTTAAGGCCAGGACTTAAAAATAAATGTTTGTAGGCATCAGATAAACTGAAATGCCTATGCGCCCTGAAAGAGATATAGGGAAAATTTTGAGACCCTGTTAGTACACTTTGCAGGTTCTTAAAGATATCTCAGGATCAAAAATTGCGCCCTTTAGCTAGAAATGCCCTATGAAAATGAGATTCTTCTAAAGATACGTACATGTTTTGTAATAGTTGTTTTACCAGACTCTGTAATGTCCAAAGCAGTTAGAAAATCTTTCTAAAACTGGGGTTATAGAACGTAAATACATAAATTGAATTTTATAGTTTCAATATGCAAGAATACTATAAAAGGTTAAAGATGGCAACACTTACACGAACATTTGCTCGCTGAACTTTCTACAAAAACATAGTTGATTGGAATTAAGTCGATAAACAACTCAACGTCCATCGACCCTGAGCCCTCCTTCCTGATCCATTCTCTACCTTAAACCGGAGGCTCCTCAAACTCTAAATCTTGTTTTCGTCACCTCTCCCCTAATTATATACTATATTATATATAAAATATAATATAGTATATAATTTATAGGGGGGGGGTAGCCAAAAAAATGAGTTATTTTTGAGCTGAGCAAAGCCACCTAAGGTAGAGAATGGATCAGGAAGGAGGGCTGTATAATATATATAATCTTTATGATTTTCTGTATAATTTACTTATGTAACTTGATAAAAAAGGAGGGTAAAATTTATTGAAAAATATATTTATTGATTATCTTCAAAGCCTTCTCGTAAATGGTGTCTCTATGTCCTATTGCAACGATAGTTACTTCATATTTCACAGTGTTTACATATGATATATAATACGGAACTCTTAGTCTTCTAAACCCTTTAAAGCTATAGTGTAAAGGCTCACCAAGATTCACTGGATCGACCGTAAGCCGTTCCTGTATTGCTTTATTTACTCTTGATTCTATTGTTACCGGTAAAGCTGGAAGATCTTTTTCAGTAACATTCTTTAAAAATTTAATTTTGTAATGCTTTATTTCCACTTGGCGTCTTTATGATCAACATCTCCACTTAACGTCTTCGTAATCAACTGTTTCTGCACTTTCAATATCATATTGATCAGCAACCACAGATAATAAAAAGTCATCCATTTCAAGTTCAATTGCTTCTCCGAGTAGTTTCTCTGCTAATTCTTGAGCAGGCTGCTTAGTAAGTTCAGATAACTTAGTAAGATTCTGCAAAATTTCTTTACTGAGAGCTATGTTAGCGTTTGCCATATGTTTTACCAAAATCTACTACTGTAATAATTATACAACATTTTTCTAAATTTTTCAATAAAGAAAGGAAGTAGGGCTGTATAGAAATACATTTTGTTTTTATAGAATATCTTCTATAATTTCTGTATGTAATAGTTTTTAGGTATGACTATGAATGAAGACAAAGAGCATTTAATATTTGTGATTGGAGCATCATTAGTAGGCCCTGCAATAGGGGCACTTACAGGTTTGGGATTAAGTGTCACAGCTTTTTCACCTTTAGCCATAGGTGGAATTGTTGGTTCTATAATTCCAGCAGCGGCTATATTTTTTTTTTGCAGGATGTTTGCTGTGCAAATCTGATGGAATAGATTCTAAAAGAGGTTGTACAGTTTTCAGTATTGCAGCACCCATAAGCGCTGCAATTGGAGTTGGTCTTGCTGCAGCTGCAACTGCTATTTCTCCTGGTATAATGCTTGGAGCCGGATCTGCAGTTTTAGCAGGTGCAACAATAGGAGCAATAGCAGTAATAGCGCCAATTGCAGGGTTCCTTATAGCTGACAAAGTGAACGATTATATTATCTCTCCTATAGTTGAGCACTTTTCTTCAAAAGGGAAGGAAGAAAGTTTAAGCTAATCAAGTAAGGTTTCTGTTATTCCAGTGTGTAACATTGGAATAACAAGATTTGACATTAACCGTTGATAATCGGAATATTAGTAGAGTAGAATTACTCAAAAAAGCATGCATAAATATGACGTAGTAGTAGTAGGTGGTGGTCATGCAGGGTGCGAAGCTGCTGCTGCGGCAGCTCGCCTTGGTGCAAACACGCTGCTTATAACTCATAAAATTTCAACTATAGGAGAAATGTCCTGCAATCCAGCAATTGGAGGAGTTGCAAAGGGTGTTGTAGTCAGGGAAGTTGACGCTCTTGATGGAATAATGGGAAGAGCAATCGATCAAGCAAGCATACACTCAGTCATTTTAAATAGCAGCAGAGGTGCAGCAGTATGGGGACCACGTGCACAGGCAGACCGAAAATTATATAAGCAGGCAATACAGGAAATTATTCTAAATTATAACAATTTGAAGGTAAAAGAAGAGTCAGTTGACAATTTTCTTATAGAAAGTAATGGCAATGGAGAACCGTGCATTAAAGCTGTAATGATAAGCTCAGGTGAACGTATATCAACAAGTAAAGTCGTTCTAACTACAGGGACTTTTCTGCGGGGTGTGATTCATATAGGAGAGCAAACAACTCCTTCAGGAAGAATGGGAGATAAGTCTGCAGTAGAACTTGCAAATACGTTGAAGAAGTATGATTTTAGATTAGGTAGACTGCGTACCGGAACTCCACCAAGGCTTGATCGTAATACTATAAACTGGTCAATATTGCAAGAACAAGTGGGTGATAACCCACCTGTGCCGTTTTCTTATCTCACAGAAAAAATTAACCAACCTCAGGTATCATGCTTTATTACCCATACTAATGAAAATACGCATAAAATAATTAGAGAAAATCTTCATAGGTCAGCTTCTTCGTATTTGGATGACATTGTTGCACCAAGATACTGCCCATCCATTGAAGTTAAAGTTAATAAATTTGCAGAAAAAAGTAGTCACCAAATATTTTTAGAACCAGAAGGGCTGGATGATGATACTGTATACCCAAACGGAATTTCAAATTCATTGCCTGTTGAAGTGCAAAATGAAATGATAAAGAGTATCAAAGGACTTGAAAACGCAGAAATATTGAGGTCTGGATATGCAGTTGAGTATGACTATATTGATCCACGAGAACTAAGCCATACTCTTGAAACTAAGAAAATTAAAGGTCTATATTTTGCTGGCCAAATTAATGGCACTACTGGATATGAAGAAGCAGCAGGGCAAGGAATTATCGCCGGAATTAATGCAGCACTCTCTGCATCTGAAAAAAAAGAAAGCTTTGTTCTTCACCGCACAGATTCATATATCGGTGTAATGATAGATGATTTGGTCACCAAAGGGGTGATCGAGCCTTACAGATTATTTACCTCACGTGCAGAATATAGGCTAGCTATCAGGTCAGACAATGCGGATAGAAGATTAACACAAAAAGGTTATGATATTTCCCTTGTGTCGCATGAGAGATACTCTGTTTTACAGAATAAACTTGAATCCATTAAGCAGCTTGAAGAGAAGTTAGGGAGTCTGACGATTACTCCTGAGCAGCTTAGATCTTATGGTATTAAAATATCTTATGATGGGATAAGAAAAACGGCATTAGATTTACTTAGCTATCCAAACATCGACTGGAATAAATTACAAGAAATATGGCCGGAGTTAAGCAGCGTCACGCGCTGGAATGACAAAATGGGACACACCAAAGCGGATAATAGAGCTAAGAATGAAATATGCGAAGCAGTTGAAATTGAAGCAAAATACAAACCTTATCTAATAAGACAAGAAGCAGATATGAAGTTTTTACGAGAGGAAATTAACACTCAAATTCCAATTGATTTTAACTATTCACAAGTTAAAGGCCTGTCAAGTGAAGTAATAGAAAAGTTGGAGACGATAAAACCAGCGACGATTGGCATTGCAAAGCAAATACAAGGCATCACTCCCGCAGCGATAGTGAGCATATTAGTGTACCTTAGGAATAAGAAAACGAAAGTAGCTGCTAGTTTTGCGTGAGGTATATGTCAAAAATCGAAGAATTTCGTTCTTTTATGTGTGAAACAAATGTTGACGCATTTATGTTGCATACTAAAGATGAATATTTAAATGAGTATTCAGAGGAGCTAACAAAGCTGTGTGGCTTTACAGGAACAAATGGGCTACTTATCGTTACAAAAGACAACAAGTGCCCATTTTTTACGGATGGACGCTATATCACACAAGCTCGCAATCAGCTCGATCGGGGCAATTTTCAAGTATATAATATACAAGAAGAGGATCCACGCGAATGGGTAAAAGCAAACTTAACATTGACCACCTCACTAGGTTACTATTTGCAATATTTTACCATAGAAGATATAAGAAAGTATGAGAATATCTGTAAATTAATACCCTGTTTAGCTGGAAAAAAAAGTGACTATCGAAAACAAGCAGTGGTTTTACATTCTATTAAATATGCTGGTGAAAGTAGCAAGAATAAATGTGAAAAAGTCGCTAAAAGCATAGATAAAGAAGCTGAAGCAGTGCTTTTAACTGATCCAAATTCAATTTCATGGCTATTAAATTTAAGAAATGAAAATGCCAAATATACTCCATGTATATTGGGCCGTGCTATATTGTATAAAAGCGGTAATGTTGATTTGTTTATTCAAGATAAAGAACATTCAACTATAGAAGCAAATTTAGGCAATCATATAAATATTTTTGATATTAGTGAGCTAGAAAATTCGCTGCACAGGCTAAATTCAATAGTTATAGATCCAAACACAACTCCAATGAGTATCATGGCTGTAATAAAAGATAAACAGGTAGCTGAAAGAGAAGATCCTTGTCTAATTTATAAAGCAGTAAAAAACCAAACTGAAATAGCTGGGGCTATAAATGCGCATATCAGAGATGGAGTGGCAGTTACAAACTTTCTACATTGGCTTGAAAGTAATGTTGGTACAGAACTTGAAGCTGAAGAAAAGATTTTAGAATACAGAAAAGAACAGAATTTGTTTAAGCAACCAAGTTTTCCAACAATTTCCGCATTTAATGAAAATGGTGCAATAATTCACTATCGTGCAAGCAGTAAGACGAATAAGGTAATTCAGAAAAGTGGACTATATTTGATTGACTCTGGTGGCCAATACCTTAATGGCACAACTGATGTGACAAGAACTGTAGTGGTTGGTAATCCGACTAGTGAGCAAATAACCCACTATACAATAGTATTGAAAGCTCACATTGCTGTAGCAAGTGTCATCTTTCCTTCTGGCACTACTGGTGGAGAATTGGATATATTGGCACGTACGCATTTATGGAAATTTGGAATGGAGTATATGCATGGTACAGGGCATGGAGTAGGAAGTTACCTATCAGTACATGAAGGACCACAAGCAATATCAAAGGGCAATAAAGTGAAACTCACGCCAGGAATGATACTTTCCAACGAACCTGGTTATTACATTCCGGGAGAGTATGGAATAAGAATTGAAAATCTGATGTATGTCGACAGACAAGAAAATAGCTTTTTACATTTCAAACAACTGACCTTCATTCCATATGATAGAAGGCTAATAGATGTGCAAATGCTTACTAAAGATGAAATTGAATGGATAAATAGCTATCATCAATTTGTCTATGAAAACTTAGAAAATAGCGTAAAAGATAAGGAATGGTTAAAGAAGGTATGTGACCATTTGTAAGCAAAGGAGCATTTTTTATTGTTTAAAAAGTATTAATGCAATTGTGATAGGTATTTTGTATTGTTTTTAATTTAAAAACGATATACAATAAAGAATACGTATTTTAAGGTAGACATATTATGATAGACAAAGGACAAGAAGATGAATTTATGAAGCAGTATATGGATACTTGCAAAGAGCAAATAGAAAAATTAGCCAAGGATCCTGAATTGCTTAATCAGACTTTAAAACCATTTATGCAAATGTCCCAGCAGCTTATGGCTGGCGGTATGTTAGAAGGGGCTATGCCTGGCATGGTACCTGATTTGGGTAGTATGGATGTTAACAAGATGATTGCTCAGATGAAGGAAATGATTGACTACATAAGAGGTAACTATAAGGAACTAATGAAAGAACATAGCTCGCAGATTCAAGAGCTTGATGAATCCAGTAAAAAGCTAAGAGGCTTAGTTAAAAAATTGATAGAAAAGATCGAAAGTAAATAAACAATATCTAACGCAAGTCTCTTCTGTCATTCTATGCACAGCTGCATAAGTGTCTAGTGACCTTACCCAGAAAAAGTAGAGAGAAAGTTAAGACGTTTTTGGAGTAAAATAAAACGTTTTTTCAAAATATGGCAAATAGAAGCAGCAGGATTCAAATTAGAAGCTGTTAAGCTGGTTAAAGAAACAGAAGTAAAAAAATAGCAAAAGATCTAGGCATAGATGGCAGTATGTTAAGTAAATGGGTAAGAAAATATGATGGAAAAATGTCAGAAGCATACGCATTTCCAGACAAAGGCTCCTTATGACAAAGAAAGATTTGATCTAAAAAAAGAACTAGCAAGAGTAACAAGAGAAAGAGACATTTAAAAAAAAGCCCTGACCAAACAAAAAGAGTAAAGTATTCTTTTATATAGAAATTGCTATAAAATACAGGAACTATGTAGGGTTTTAGACATATCTGCTGGTGGTTATTATAAATGGGTTGCTAAGGGAAAAAGCAGTAAGGAATTAGCAAGAGATGGGCTTCTAGCAGATATTCAAAAAAAGCATCCAAATGCAGATCCCTAAAATTCATGCTGAATTAAAAGCTTTAGGCAAAAATTAAAACAGTA
The DNA here is from genome assembly GCF_947250715.1 of Wolbachia endosymbiont (group A) of Sympetrum striolatum. Classification (NCBI taxonomy): domain Bacteria; kingdom Pseudomonadati; phylum Pseudomonadota; class Alphaproteobacteria; order Rickettsiales; family Anaplasmataceae; genus Wolbachia; species Wolbachia endosymbiont (group A) of Sympetrum striolatum. The sequence continues at coordinate 691,624 of NZ_OX366342.1, read as the reverse complement.
CAAAGTGTTATGCAGAAAAATGGTATTCGGGCTATATTGAGAAGAAAATTTAAAACTAAGAAGCAACAAACGGACAATAGAGTCGTAGCTCTCAATATATTAGACCAAAACTTTATTGTCGATCAACCAAATAAAATATGGGATTACTTATATAAAAACCAAAGAAGGATGACTATATTTGGCAGGATCTATATTCACGCATGGTAGTTAATGAGCAGTTCAATAAATAAACAATTGGTTGTTGACTCTTTATTGATGGCCGTTAATAAGCGCAAACCCGATAAAAATCTGCTGTTACATAGCGATCAAGGGTCACAGTATACCTCTCAAAATTACCAATTTCTATTGAATACAAAAAACATCATTTCCAGCATGAGCCATAAGGTATGTTGTTACGATAACTCTGTTGCAGAAAAGTTCACTCAAAAGGGAGCTGCTTATTGATACTTCTCGCTCAACAAACCAGAACTGCCATATTTGAATACATAGAAATCTTTTATAACAAACAACGTAGGCATTCTACTATTAATTATTGCATTCCTGCACAATTTGATGCATCATTCTCATGACAAAAACGTCTTAATTTTCTTTCCACTTTTTCTGGGTAAGGTCAGTCTGAAAGAACGAGAAAATTAATAGAAAGTGTTGGATGTAAAGTTTTATTTTTGCCGCCATACTCGCCTGATTTAAATCCAATTGAGAAGTTCTGGTTTGCCATCAAGCATGCCATAAAAAAAAGCGCTGCCAAGCTTTTGGCCCGATATCAATTCGGCTATTGATTTTGTTTTTCAGCACTCGGGGAAACCTTACTTAGGTTAGCTATATACAGCATATTTATAAGTATAATAAGATTATATTAAAATTTACTTACTTATTAATATGCTTGATTAGATATAAGTAAAATGTCATATGGGATGGCTTTGTTAGCTGCTTTAGGTGGTGATAAATGGATAGTCAAGCAAAATTACATTTGTAACTTTACTTGACTTGTCCGTTTTTTTATATCTTTATTACAATCATAACCTCTAGCCCTAAATTACACCTCTTGCTGTATTAGATGGACGTAGAACAGGACCCAATTTTGTGTTTAGTTGTTCTGGAAGACTTTCTAAAAGATCCATAACTAGTTTTGGCTGCTCAGGCTCAGCAGAATCAAGATTACTGCTTGGTTGTGAATCTTTCGGTTGCACGGTAGAGCAAGCTTCTTCGTATGATGGTGGTTGTTGTACTTCTGAAAGATTTGGGTACAATCTTGGCTGCTTAGGTCCATCGTATGGTGGTGCCGAAGGTTTTTTACCATAATCGCCTACTTCTGTTTCTTCTTGTTCTAATTTCTTCACATCTTCAGTATTAGTTGCTTTATCTACATATTTTGGTCCTTCTATAAAGTCTTGCATTTCTTTTGCAAAACTATGCTCTAGATAACAACTTGCTAAGTAAGCTACACCTGCTATTATAAGCGTTAATGCCATAACAATGAAAGGTGAAACTGCTATATACCTAAAAACCGTTACTTCATGCATACTCATATGAGTGGGTGGGTTAATGGCTATTATTATTGGGAGAAAGAAGAATACAGAAGTAAGCATTAATATTATAGCAGTGATACCTAAACATCCTAATGCTACTTCTTTTAATAATCCTCCGTTTTTCTTTTTATTATTAAGGCTTTGATATATTTCATGAATGTTAGTGTTGTTAGTATAGTCTTCTAGTTCTTTTGAAATCTCAGCCTTTAATTCTTTAACCTCATTTTCTAGTATAGAATAGTATTTTTGCTTCAATTGATCACTCAATACTGATTTACCGTCACTAAGAACATTTAAAATTTCTTGTTTGCATACCTCAATTTTTTTAGAAATTTTAGAATTGTTTTGTAGCTCCGCTTCTTGTATATCTTGATCCATTTTGGCCTGTAATTTTTTACTGATCTCATCAAAATCTTTAGATAAATTCCTGTGAACAAGGTATTTTAATATAATAGGTAAAGCTAGTGCATTTCCTCTATAAAGTGAAGATAAAAGCTGCAAAGCGAAAGAATTAGGTATTGCTTCTCTTGGTAGAGTTAAAGTTTCATTGTATCCATGTTCGATAACTAACTTTACTGAAGGTTCTTTGAACCTTTTTCTATCATCTATATGAAATACCCCTTTAGCAAAGAAGTTTTCTAATTTCTCAAAAGGACAACAGTTTTTCTCTAATTTTACTTTTATAATACTGCTTAACATTGCAACCTCACTAATTATTTTATGCACGCAGTTTAACACTATTTTAATTATTTGTCAAAAGAGTGTAATTATTAACTATAATATTTAATTAATAAGGCTTTGTTTTTTTTAATAAGAAGCAATCTAAGATAGACGGCTGCTATAGCTAAAGTGGCTTAGGTTTACCGATAATTTGAAAAACAACAAATTTGTCATTCCGCTACTTGTTAGCGGAATCTATCCTTGGCGGTATGACGTAGGAAAACCTTTCTTGGGTTAGGTGTGCCGTAGAGACACAAAGAATGTTCAAGTAAGAGCAAACTAAGTGCAAAAGCTACGCAATAGATGAGGGTGGGCCCCTCGGAGCCGGTTTACAAGAGCAGGCTTCAAACAACTATAAGCTGCTTTGGCAAGGTAGTGAGCGTTATGGAAAAGGCACAATTATATGTCATGTAAGGAATGGAGAGATGAACGAAAGTGAACCACTGATGAAGTGTCGAAACCTTTTAAATGACGTCGAAACCAGGGGTCTAACTTAACCTGGGATAAATCTATCGGGAGCTTGTTTACCGGATAGGTGGCGTCCGGCATAGAGGTGGCGTGAATCTATTTTGGGCTATTGCGTGGAACTGCGGGAACCTGTCGTTTCGATGATAAGGGAGAAATCCAAGGAGCTAAACTCCAAGGGTGAGAGTACCGATGCGAAAAACAGGGGCGCGTAGTAGTGAAGAAGTCTCTGTAATGGAAATGGAGCGAAGGGATTTAGTTTTAATTGTTTTGTCAACCAGAAATGGGATGAGCAATTGATTAAAACAGAGTCCTTGATTATGCTATAATTAGTAGCAAGGGCCGAATAATGGGAGCTGTGTGAGTCGAGAGGGTGCGCCGTGGTACGCATTAAGAAATACTTAGCAGAGCTAAGCGGGGTTCAGAATAAATGGCCTCGAGGTGAACAACTAACTTTAACCCGAAAGGGAAGGAGGACAAGAGCATGTATGTAAAGCGAGAGTTATCTGAAGATGTGTAAGATAACGGCTTGCAACACCTGATCAATATGGTTAAAGCTAAACTGCTTGAATTCTAATCTTCAGGGGTGGGACTTCACATCCATGGGTATCGCATTTAAAACCCCATGTCTACGGTAAGCACAGATTAAACTTTCGTTTGTGTGACATTCTGGCTGTAGAACGATAAGTAGTGAACTTATTTAAGAGGATGAATGGAAAACCTAAGTTGATCTAGAACAGTTCTTAGTGACGGAACATGGGATGACCTAAGGAACGCGAGTTCTATGGTTACGGAGTCATCGTAGTAGTCGTGAAAGTAACGAATCACCGGGGAGCGTGGGAAAGCCACATACAGGGCAAAGGGTGACAGATAATTGAATGTTGAAATTGGGAGGTACGCAAGATGCGGAAAGCTGAAACAATACTTAACATTATACGTGAACGTGGACAAAGAAATTTGCCGGTTAAAAACGTATATCGCCTACTTTATCAGCGTGATCTTTACCTTCGAGCGTATGGCAAACTTTGTCGTAATAAAGGTGCTATGACAGAAGGTGTGACAACTGAAACAGTTGATGGTATGTCTTTGGAGAAAATCGATAAAATCATAGAGGATTTACGCTATGAGCGATATCGGTGGACACCAGTAAAACGTATCTATATTTTAAAGAAGAGTGGTAAACGCAGGCCGTTAGGATTGCCAACATGGTCAAATAAGTTACTTCAAGAAGTAATCCGATTAATATTGGAAGCCTACTATGAGCCTAAATTTAGTGAATGTTCACATGGATTTCGACCAAAGCGTGGATGCCACACTGCATTAAGAGCAGTAATGCAAAAAGGCAGAGGTACAAAATGGTTTATAGAGGGAGATCTCAGTGCATGTTATGACTCAATTGATCATACTATGTTGTTGAAAATACTGAGTGAAAGCTTCCAAGATAACCGTTTTATTCAGCTAATCAATCGACTGCTAAAAGCAGGATATATGGAAAATTGGAAGTACAATAAGAGTCATAGTGGGGTACCACAAGGTTCTATTATTGGTCCAATTTTGAGTAACATATTACTCGATCGGTTAGATAAACATGTGGAACATATACTAATACCAGCAAATAACCGAGGTAAGCGAAGAAAGACAAATCCAAAATATTTAAGGTTAACCATGCAAGTATCGATGATGAGAAAACAAGGGAACTGGGATCAAGCAAAACAACTGCGTCAATTAGTGCAGGGTATGCCATCTAAGGATTCTTGTGATCTAAATTATCGACGTCTTTGGTATGTTAGGTATGCTGATGATATTCTGGTAGGGTTTGCAGGACCAAAAAATGAAGCTGAACAAATTAAAAATGAGATTGCTAAATTCCTCAATGAGGAGCTCAAACTTATGCTTAATGAAGATAAAACGCTTATTACACACGCGTGTGATAGCAAAGCCAATTTTTTAGGTTATAAAATACACGTCTTGCATGCAGATGATAAACATGATCATCGGACACAACGATGTATTAACGGTAGTATTGGGTTACGTGTACCACATCATATAAAGCAGAAAAAGTGTTCTGAATATATGCGTTGTGGAAAGCCTATACATTTACCTCAACGTACACTTGATACAGCTTACAGTATTGTTGCTCAGTATCAAACTGAATATCGAGGAATTGTACAATATTACAAAATGGCCTACAACCTTCACACACTAAGTTATTTGAAGTATGTGATGGAAGTATCATTAGTAAAGACTTTAGCATCTAAATACAAAACAACTTGCAGGAAAATTTATAGAAAATTTGGTGCAATGATTGAAAACGACGAAGGTGAAAAACGAAAAGTCATCCAAGTCAGAGTAGATCGTTTACCATCAAAGATACCATTAATTACACACTTTGGTGCTGTGTCACTAAAATGGAATAAATGGGTAAGTATAAGTGATAACCTTATACCAATATGGAATAAGCGTAGTGAAATAGAGCAAAGACTATTGGCACAAACTTGTGAATTATGTAAATCACAAGAGCAGATTGAAGTACATCACGTACGTAAACTTGCTGATTTGCTAGGTAAACGTAATACTGAGCTACCGAAATGGAAAAAGAGAATGATTGAACGACAGAGGAAGACTCTTGTTGTTTGTCATGAATGCCATAAGAAAATCCAATATGGAAAATATGATGGTGACTCCTTAAAACGTTAGATTATTGGAGAGCCACGTGATACGGAAACTATCATGCGTGGTTCGGAGAGGGGTTGTTGGAAAAGTACTTAACAAGTAACTCGCTGGCTGCCCACTCTACCTCACGTAGGGTTCTGTGAGAGGCTGGCGGGGAAGGTCCGCTGGTCTACTCTCCCTATAGAAACTCTCATCGCTGCCTTTTTGTTAACAGTGGTATTAGACTTCAAGTTACTGCAAAAAATGTTTTAAAACATAATTGACTTTATCTAGTTAATACTCCAAATTATAAAAAACAGATAGTTCTATGATGACAAGTCTATTACAAGGCAAAAAGGGGTTAATAACTGGAATAACAAATAAGAGATCGATAGCATGCGGTATAGCAAAAGCTCTCTCAGAGCACGGGGCAGAACTTGCAATCACCTACCAGAATGAAATAATAAAAGAAAAACTATCACCAATAGCAGATGAATTAAATGTGGAGCTAATATTACACTGTGACGTTTCAAATGAAAAAATCATAGATAACGCTTTTGAAATAATAGAGAAAAAATGGGGTACTCTTGACTTTTTGGTGCATGCAATAGCATTCTCCGATAAAAATGAGTTAGATGGTAAATATGTCAATACTTCACTGAATAACTTCCTCAATGCAATGCATATATCGTGCTATTCTTTCACTGCTTTAGCGCAAAGAGCTGAAAAAATGATGTCAGGTGGTGGTAGTTTACTTACTTTATCTTATTATGGCGCTGAAAAAGTTATGCCAAATTATAACGTTATGGGTTTATGTAAAGCAGCACTTGAAGCAAGTGTAAAATATATAGCATGTGATCTCGGGCCACAAAATATCAGAGTAAATGCAATTTCCGCTGGTCCAATCAGAACTTTAGCATCTTCTGGAATAAGCGATTTTCACTTCATATCAGAATGGAATAGAAATAATTCTCCGCTTAGACGCAATGTTACAATAGAGGATGTTGGCAAGGCAGCGTTATACTTATTAAGCGACTTAAGTAGTGGCACTACTGGAGAAATTTTGCACGTCGATTCAGGATATAACGTTGTGGGAATGAAGGTGGTTGACTAACAAAGCACTAGTTCCTTCGGGTTCATACACAACTCTATCAGGAGTTTTGTGACTGTGATTGCAGAAAACATCGAACATAAAATTCCTATTGATAAAGTGACAGAAAAGCCTCTAATTGCTCCGCTGCCAATAATGAACATTATTCCTGCAGCAATGAGTGTTGTGATATTTGAATCCAGTATTGTCTTTATAGCGTTTTTAAACCCTTCTTCAATAGCACGTTCCACTCTCTTGCCAGATTTGATTTCCTCGCGAATTCGCTCAAATATTAAAACATTTGCATCCACCGCCATACCGACAGTGAGTGCAATACCTGCAATTCCAGGTAAAGTTAGAGTTGCTTCAAGCAGAGTGAGAATTGATAATATAAGAATTACATTAGAAAAAAGCGCAACAGAAGCTAATATACCTAATTTGCCGTAAGTGATAATTATAAATAAAGCCACGGCTATAATAGAGATTGTTGCTGCCATTTCCCCTGCCTTTATTGATTCTTCTCCAAGGCTTGGGCCAATGTTTTTTTCTTCAATTATTTTAAGTGGTGCTGGCAGTGCTCCAGATTTTAAAAGTATTGCAAGTTCGCTTGCTTGTTTTTCAGTGAAATTACCGCTAATTTCTCCCTCTCCATTTAAAATTGGCTCACGTATTGTAGGTACTGTTAAGACTGTGTTATCCAGAACAATTGCAAAAGGTTTTCCCACATTTTCTTTAGTGATTTTCGCGAATCTTTTACTCGCTATGCTGTCAAATTTAAAATGCACTGTTGGTTTACCTAAGTGACCAAATCTAACTGATGCGTTAACCAGCGAATCGCCACCTATTTCAGTTTTGCGGAATATTGGATAAGAATTACCTAAAGAATCCTTGAGCATGACAGTAGTTTCGTGATCTATATCCTGCACCTTGGCTATGTTAGTGTTTGCCAAATGAAAAGCTAGCTTAGCAGTTTTGCCAAGCAGAGATTTTATCTGCTCGGTGTCTTCTACTCCAGGCACCTGCACTAATATTTTATTCTGCCCTTGTTTTTGAACGCTGACTTCCTTTGTGCCAAGTTTGTCCAAACGGCGCTGGACATTTTTTATTGATTCTGCAGCTACTTCACTGATCAAAGAATTTTTATAATGGGGTTTATACGAAATGAGAATTGAAGAATCTTTTCTATTTAGCTCTAAATTTGGATTTATCGCATTAATCAACACAGATGCTTTTTTATAATCATCAATATTATTTAAAGTTACAATTACTTGTTCGCTATTTTGTACGTTAGATTCAATATTTTTTGTTAGCAATGTCTCTTTTATCTCACCTGCTAGCATGCCTAGCTTTTCCTTAAAATAGAAGTCTAAGTCTATGTTTAGAAGCAAAGATGCCCCTCCTTTCAGGTCAAGGCCTAAGTTTATTCTTTTTTTCGAAATAAAAAGCTTATTATCAAAGAAATTTGGCAGTGTTATGTATAAAGCAAATAAACAGATGCATAATACTGAAAAAGATTTGACTATAAGCCTGTTGTACATAAGTTGTAGGTTTAAAATTGCAGTGTAAGTTAAAAATAGATTTTTGTAAAATTCTCTATTGCCCAAATAACCTATCCAAGTAGCTATAAAAACAAAAAAACTTCCTTGACACACTCCGCCAGCCCCCTTATCATGGTACTGAAGGTATTCAGTTATCTTCATCTGTGCAGATTAAACAGCAAGAAAACAACGTAGTTGGCGTCTTATTTTTAATTTTTTGCACTATGTGCACCTTATGTCTTCACAACATTTCTAGGTTTTTACCCACACAAGCTGAAACGCGCTTATAAGTCGTTTAAGACAGTATAGTACGCCAATTTGCAGGATTAGAGAGTGAACACTAATTACCACGGGGTTTCTTTTGCCTTTTTTTCTGCTTAGTAAATTTCTTAAACATTTTAGTTAAGGTTAGTTGCACTTAAAAGCAGCTAAATTGCAGTGTTTAAGACTTAAAAAACGCCAATACTGAAAGTAGACAATGGCTAGGGCTTCTTTTGCCTTTTTTTTCGTTTGGTAAATTTCTTAAATATTTATGGCTAAACGACAACCGTCATCCCGCTACGTGTTAGCGGCTAAGAGATACCGCGGCGGTATGACGGTGTAGATAGTAATTCGTCATCCCGCTACGTGTTAGCGGGATCTCTTGTTAGCGGCTGAGATACCGCGAATGAATCGCGGTATGACGGTTAAGTAGGGTGTCATTCCAGTCTGGGATCCAGTCTTTATTATGCAGCCACTTGGTTAAAATTAAGTTTTCTGGATCCCAGTGTCTGGGCACTGGGATGACAAGAAAGAGGCTACTTGGATGACACCCTGACAATCGTCATCCCGCTGCTTGTTAGCGGGATCTATGTGAGATACCGCGGCGGTATGACGTAGGACTGCTGTCATGCAAGTACTAGAATCCAGTAAGCTTATTTATGCATATAAAAGGTTATTATTTTGTAAAGGCAAAGTTGCTTTTGGTTTTAAGTTAAAGTACAATAAATGCAAAGGCTCATATGATGAATTAAACTCGATCCAAGTAGTCAGCTACTCGGATGACATCAGAGAGATGGTAACCGAAGTTCATGCGATACACGCTACCAAAGTGTTTAAATAATTAATTAGGTTAAGGTTTGGTATTCAAACAGTCATACATATGCTAGTCAAAATAGGTACCAGAGGAAGCAAGCTTGCAGTTGCCCAGGCTTTGGAAGCAAAACAAAAGTTGCTGGACTCTTTTCCTAACTTATCTATTGAAATTGTTAAGATAAAAACTTCTGGAGATAAGTATGCAAACGCAAATCTTGCTGAAATAGGAGGTAAAGGATTATTCATTAAAGAAATTGAGGCTGAATTGCTCGAAAATAATATAGATATGGCAGTTCATTCGCTAAAGGATGTGCCTGCGTTTTTCTCAGGGGGTTTAACAATTCCTTGTGTTTTAGAAAGGCTAAGTCCATGCGATGCGTTTATTTCTCATAAACACAATAGCCTTGAGTCTTTGCCACAGCAGGCTACTATTGCCACTTCTTCAATAAGAAGAAAAGTTCAGTTGTTAAATGTTAGACCAGATCTAAATATAATATCGCTACGTGGAAATGTAACAACTAGATTGCAAAATCAAAGTTTTGATGGAATAATTCTAGCTGAAGCAGGACTCATAAGATTAGAAAAGAATCACTTAATTACAGAGGTATTGCCACCAAAAGTTATGTTAAGTGCAGTGGGACAGGGAGCGATTTGTATTCAATGTAGAAGGAATGATGTAAAAATTATCGATCTTGTAGAGAAAATTAATAATAATATGTCTTTTATAAGAGTGAAATCAGAGCGCAGTTTTATGAAGACAGTGAATGGTTCATGTTTTACACCACTTGCAGCTTTGGCTGAATATGTGAACGAAAATATGCTACACCTTTGTTGTATGTTAGCAAGTGGAAAAAATATATACTTCACTGAGCGCACTTCATTTATAGAAGATGCGGAGAAAATGGGTATGGATGCAGGACTAGAGTTGAAATCAAAATGCTTATAAGCTTACCTAAAGTACGTGGAATCTATCGTTATGACATCTTAATGTCTAAAGCGACATGGTTAAACGTCGGTGGACGAGCTGATGTGTTATTTAAACCATGTGATATTGAAGATTTAACATACTTGATTAAAAATACTGAACTGCCAGTTAGCGTTATTGGTGCAACATCCAACATAATAGTACGAGATAGTGGCATTCGAGGAATAACAATAAAATTAGGTAAGGAGTTTGCATATATTAAAAGTAAGGGTAACAACTCCATTGTTGCAGGTGGTGCTGCGCTGCTCAGGAACCTTGCTTACTTTGCAGGAGAGCAACAAATTAGTGGACTCGAGTTTCTAGTTGGAATTCCAGGAACAGTTGGTGGCGGAATAGAAATGAATGCAGGTGCGTATGGTAGTGACATCGCAAGCGTTGTACAATCCATAAAAGCAGTGAACCTAGAGGATGGAAACCTATATGAGTTCTCCAGCAAAGAAATGGGATATTTTTATCGTGGACATAGCTTAAAAGGAAATTGGATTTTTGTTGAAGCTGAGTTTAAAGGAGTAAACTCAGAGCATGAGCTTATATTGCAAAGGTTAAAAGAAATTGTTGAGAAAAAAAATAAAAGCCAGCCAATAAGAGGAAAAACTGCTGGGTGCATATTCAAAAATCCAAAAAACTACCGAGCATGGGAGTTAATTGATAAATCTGGCTGCCTAGGGTTAAATATTGGTGGAGCTAGAATCTCTAAGAAACATTGTAACTTCTTGCTCAATTACGATAATGCAACTGCATCTGACTTGGAAAACCTTGGCAACAGAGTAAAAGATGCAGTGAAGGATAAATTTAATGTTGAACTTGAGTGGGAAATAAGGGTTTTGGGTGGCTATTAAACAGTTTTTATAGCTGCTGTATATTCTAATCTTTCCTAATGACTCAGCATGATCGTAACCTTTCACACTTAATTAAACAGACTAAATTCTGTAATTTTGGGATGTTGAAAAATTTACCTTACGTTGTTATTCCAGCGCATAACGCTGAAATCCAGATTTATAGAAACGAAAAAACTTGCTTGACAAGTTTCGCCGGCCCCCTTATTATGACAATGAAGGTATTCAGTTATCTTCATCTTTGCAGATTAAACAGCAAGAAAACAACGTAGTTGGCGTCTTATTTTTAATTTTTTGCACTATGTCCACCTTATGTCTTCACAACATTTCTAGGTTTTTACCTATATAAGCTGAAACGCGCTTATAAGTCATTTAAGACAGTATAGTACGCCAATTTGCAGGATTAGGAAGTGAACACTAATTACCACGGGGTTTCTTTTGCCTTTTTTTCCATTTGGTAAGTTTCTTAATGTTTGTAGCTAAACGACAACCGTCATCCCGCTACGTGTTAGCGGGATCTCTTGTTAGCGGCTGAGATACCGCGAATGAATCGCGGTATGACGGTTAAGTATCCCGCTACGTGTTAGCGGCTAAGAGATACCGCGGCGGTATGACGGTTCGCGGCAGCATGACGATAAGCTCGTCATCCCGCTACTTGGATGACAGCAGATCACCTCTTCACAAAAATTTTATCAGTAATACGCATATCAATAATACTCCAATCGCTGAAAGTAAAATCAGTTGTATTGTGCAAGTGGTTTAAATAGTCCCATGCACTAGAAGGGTTATCTTCAGGCAGTTTCACTGTGGAATCGTTATCAAGTATGATATTCCATCTTCTATTCCCTATATAAGCAAAAGAAGAAATGTGGTTACTTAATTGAGTTTTACTCTCTAACACATCTCTAACAAATTCTAGGTTTGATAACGAGTTTTGTCCTGTAATTACAACAAGATCATCTACTGGATAGTCATCTACGATCACTTTGCCTTCGAAATCAATTACCGAGGTTTTGTTATTATCTTTCCAGAGAGCAAACGGTTTATGCTCATCTATATTAATATGTAGGGTATTGGGCAAAATTCTGTGAACTCCTACGTATTTTATCCATCTGCTTACGGATTGTATGTTACCGGCAAGTTTTGAAAGTGATATATACAGGATAGGTTGCGTTCTATCTGTCAAACTTAGAATGTCCTTTTTGTTTGTAAATTTGTTGCCGCTCACGACTACTTCATCGATTGAAAATCCATTGCTGAGTAATAAACTGGATAGGCACTCATTACACCAAGTAAAGTAGTAATTAAATCGATTTATTATTTTATCAAGTGAACTATAAAGTACTAATGTAAAAAAAAGCGCAGTTATAATAACGAAAGCGCACTTGCGCAAAAAACTCCTTTGGCTTCTAGTAATACTGCTCAACATGACTTAAATCCCTAATATTTTTGTGCTGCAAACTATCTTCAATAATAATTTTAACTAATTCATTAAAATTGATTCCTTTTGCCAATTTTGCAATTTCTGGCACTAACGATAACTCAGTAAAGCCAGGATGTGTATTAATCTCAAGCATTTTTAAAGTGTTATTTTTGGGATTATAACGGAAATCTGAGCGGGAAATAGTTTTACAGCCTAAAAATTGATGAATTTTCAGTGCGTGTTCCAAGGTCATTTTATATATATTGTCAGGAATTTCAGCAGGAAATATATGTTCTGCAAATCCATCTGTATACTTTGCTTCATAATCATAGAATTTATTTTTTGGTCGTATTTCCATAGTGCCAATTGCTTCATCTAGCAATACAGCAGTATGTAACTCTATTCCTGGGACATATTCTTCTATGATCATCAAGTCTCTTGTCATAGAGGTAGCTGACACTGGTTCTTTTTTCTGGATTCCAGTGTCAGCTACTTGAATGACATCAAGTATGATAGCGTCATTTTTAAATTTTAAATGGTCTTCATATGAGGAAACAATATGCACTCCGATGCTAGAACCTTCGTTAATTGGTTTTAAGACGTACGGATAATCGATTTTAATATTATTTTTTAGTAGATCTTCTTGGCTAATTACATAACCTTTTGGAGTGTCGATACTAAGGGATCGAAATATATGCTTTGACATCACTTTATTCATAGCAACAGCAGAAGCCATAACTCCTGAGTGTGTATATTTTATACCTAAGATTTCCAATAAACCTTGAATGCAACCATCTTCACCATAAGGTCCATGCAGAGCAATAAAAGTAAGCCCCGGATTAATCTTTTTAAGCTTTTCAACAATGTTGCTGTCAACATCTATTTCTATTGCATTATATGAAAGGCTATCAAGTGCCTTCTTTACGGCTTTTCCGCTCATAAGCGACACTTCTCTCTCGCAAGAAAATCCACCACTTAAAATTGCTATAGTTGGAATCATGGGCATTCTATGTTTTGCTATATAGCATATAGAAGATACTTTTATCTTCAATAAAAACCTGCTTCTATAGCTAAAAATTTATCAATGAATTAATATTAACTTAGTATTAAATAATATTAAAAACTTAACATTATGATTATTTTCAGCAATAAAAACTAAAGGTTGTGAGAACCGTTCATTTTGGAATCTGTATACCTATCCTCAAAAGATTATGAACAGGTTCTCACGACTATAATTCATCTGGCGAGTGATCAGATAACATCTTGCTCCCTCTAACCCTTTTTCCTGATTAATTTTTGCTAGCGCTACTTGCTAGCCTATTAAGTGATAATCATGATTATAATCATCTAGCGGGTGATCAGTAGTTGTTATAACATCTTGTTGATCAGATTCCTTTAATTCTTTTTCCTGTTTCTCCTGATTAATTGTTGTTTTAGGTCTCTCTTCTGTATTTAACTCTCCTTGATTATCGTCTAATCCAATGTTTTTTAATTCTTCTGCTACATCTCTTATAAATTCGCCTCTTGGGAAAGAAGTGCCGTAATTTTTCTCATTATACAAATTTAGAGTAACATAAATCATTGTTGTCAAATCATTAGCTATAGACTCACTGTGATAATGGTATTCGTGATAATCCGCGGTAATAGAATCATAATCATCGTCAGACAAATTTGCTAAGTTGTTATATGTAAAGCCTTTAACAGTATGATCTGTGTTCATATCTAAATCATATCTCTCTTGGTAGGCATGAAAAATATAATTAGCGTATTTTTCAATCGTAAGGAGATCTTTCTCATCTAATTGATCGTAATGTATTTCATACTTAAATTTTGTTCCTTCAATATTGATTGTTTTTGAGTTTGGTAATACTACTTTATGCTTTGTTGGGTTTATACTCTCTTTAGCGTGATTTTCCATTTTGATGCCTCTAAATTTTATAATACTGTCATCCTACTAAAAGTTATATAATAATTCGTTAATTCTATATTTAACATAATCTTTCGTTGTTTCCAAGTAGATTATTATTAATCTAATATTAAATATTACTAAAAACCTAAATAATGCGACCATTTTCAATAACCAAAGACAAACAGGATAAGATATAAAAGAAGTTTCTTCCTCTTCAGCAGTATTACTCTAAATTTTCATCAAAATAAGCTGTTTTATCCTTTTTTTCCTTATACTCTTCTGCAGTATAGAGAGGTTGCTTTTTAGCTGTAATGTTTGGCCATTTTTGTGAGTATTCTACATTTATATCGTAAAATAACTTGAAAGTTTTTTGTTCGCTGCTCAGTAATTCTTCATCTAATTCTAAAATATCTTTTATGGAATCATCAGTTACAATTGCATCTACTGGACACTCAGGTATGCACACTCCGCAATCAATACATTCATCTGGGTTAATCACGAGCATGTTTTTACCTTCATAGAAGCAGTCAACGGGACATACTTCCACACAGTCCGTATATTTACATTTTATGCATTTATCTGTAACAAAATGCGTCATAAAACACTGTATATTTGTATTATCTTGGGTACACTAAATTGATAAGAAATTCAAGCCTTTTATGAAGATAAATAAATTGAACAACAAAGAATTAGAAGTATGGTTAAGCTTGGCTAGAACTATAGGACCAATAAAGTTTTTTAGTATACTAAGAACACATGGATCGCTAGATGAGGTGCTAAAATATCTCAATAGGGTGGCTAATAATAAGGTGTATGGCATTCAAGATGCACGAGAAGAAATCAATAATGCAGAAAGAATTGGAGCTAAAATTATACCCGCATGTGACCCAGATTACCCTGATCTTTTAAGAAATATCTCTAGTTGTCCTCCTATAATAACTGCGTTTGGTAATATATCATTATTAAGCCGTGAGATAATTGCAATAATCGGTGGGCGCAACTCTTCGATGAATGGAAGAAATTTTGCCAGTAAACTAGCACTTGATTTAAGCGAAGCTGGTTTTGTTATCGTTTCTGGACTTGCAAAAGGAATCGATACCGCAGCAAACAGTGTAATATACAAAAATCATCCCACTATTGCTGTTACAGCAAGCGGAATTGATATGGTGTATCCAAAAGAGAATTTTGATCTATACAAAAAAATCACTGGGAACGGTGGTTTAGTAATTACTGAGCTTCCATTTGCTACTAAACCAAAGCCTCAGTATTTTCCTCAAAGGAATCGAATTATATCTGGTCTATCGCTGGGTGTTGTAGTGATTGAAGCATCGAAACGTTCTGGCTCTCTAATAACAGCAGATTTTGCTTTAAATCAAGGGAGAGAGGTATTTGCAGTTTCTGGTTTCCCTTTAGATTCACGCTGTAGTGGTAGTAATTATTTAATTAAAAACGGTGCTAAGCTTATCGAGTCCGCTGATGACATAATAGAAAGTGTTAGGTTTAGTTTACCTCCGCAGCAAAAAAACCTATTTAATGTTGAGCACTATGCTGTTAACCAAAAACAAGAAAAATTACAACAGGCAAAATCTGTTATAGTTGATCATATTAACTCTGTACCTGTTGATATAGATGAACTTATATTAGCAAGCGGACTTTCTGCCAACATAGCTCTAATGGCTCTTTTAGAACTAGAGTTGGAAAACAAAATAGAGCGTTCACCGGGGAATAAAATATCGTTAATTTTCTAGATTACTTTAGCTATAGCTAACCCAAGAAAGGTTTTCCTACGTCATACCGCCGCGGTATCTTGGCATAGATTCCGCTAACAAGTAGCGGAATGACGAATTTTTGTTTTTCAAATTATCGGTAAACCTAAGTCACTTTAGCTATAGGTCAGTATGTCGTTTTACTAGATGTTCGTACAGATATATGCTTGACACTGGAATGATGCCATTTGCTATAGGATTCTTAGTTGCTGATTTTAGAATTGATAAGAGAAAACTTTTTTTCAACTTGTTGTATGATTTTATAAAAGTGATCGAAATCTAAGCTTGCACTGCCAATTAAAACTCCTGATAAATTTGAAATATTTAACAAATTTTCTATATTTTCTGAACTGACTGAACCACCATATGTAATGTGTTTTTTACCAGTACACAATTTTATTACCTCTATCACCTCAGCAATTGCATCATTATTTGGCACATGACCTGTGCCTATTGCCCATATTGGCTCATATGCTACGGTATATTCACCTTGTGTTGGCAAACGGTTTTTGCATTGATATTCTATTACTTCTTTTGTTTTTTCATTCTTATAATCTTCTGAATTTTCACCTACACAGATAATTGGGTGTAAGCCTGATTCTATTGCTATTTCCGACTTAAGTTTTATTTCACTATCTGTTTCGTTAGCCCTTTCAGAATGCCCAAGTATTACGTAAGTACACCCTAATTCCTTTAACATTTCTGCGCTAATTTCACCTGTGTAAGAACCAGATTTTTTATAATGGCAATTCTGTGCTCCTATATTAATATTATCGCTCAACTCTATACTGTCTGAAAATGCGGTAAATGTTGGACAAATCACTAGTCTAGAAGTAATCTCATTGTTCTTGTTATTAAGTTTGCCTATAAAGTCAACAAATGAAGACCGTGTTCCATTCATCTTCCAATTTGCTACTATTAAAAAGGACATCAACTTTACTTATATGGGCGAGAGTGCCGGCTGTCGGACTTGAACTGACAACCTACTGATTACAAGTCAGTTGCTCTACCAATTGAGCTAAGCCGGCGTTAAACACATTAATAATATACAATTATCAATGGATTTTAGTCAACTGATTTTTAAAATACTGTATAATGAAAATAATATGAGAAAATTTTTACTGAAGCCAAAAAAGAGTCTAGGGCAAAATTTTATTTTATCGAGTGAGATAATAAAAAGAATAGTCGTTTTAGCTGGCAATCTAGAGAATTTTAACGTCATTGAGATTGGTCCTGGATATGGTGCATTAACAAGAGAAATATTGGTGCATAATCCAAAGTCTCTACTTTCTATAGAAAAAGATAGAGATTTAGTAAAACACCATGACCAACTGCTAAATGAGCATCAAGGAAAGTATAGAATTATAGAAGCGGATGCACTGCATGTTATAGAAGAAGAGCTGATAGAGCGCCCAGTCAAAGTTATTGCTAACTTGCCTTACAATATCTCGGTAGCGTTATTTTTAAATTGGTTAAATAATATAAAATTTTTTACGAACTTGACATTAATGTTTCAAAAAGAGGTAGCAGATCGCATTACGGCAAGACCCAATTCTAAAGATTATGGTTCCTTATCAGTGCTAAGCCAGTTACTATGTGATATAAAAAAGGAATTTGATATTGAACCTAAAGAGTTTTTTCCAAGGCCAAAAGTACATTCTTCAGTAATTACAGTAAATCCTTTGCCTACCCCAAAGTTTGCAGTAAATTTGGAAACCTTAACAAGATTAACACGTGCCGTTTTTGCTCAAAGAAGAAAGATGCTGAGAAATAGCTTGCAAAATATAACGAACCACGCTGAAACTGTCCTTGAAAACGCTAAATTGAGTGGAAACGAACGTCCAGAAAACTTAACTATTGAGCAGTTTTGTTTGCTGGCAAATAATGTAGAATGCTTATTTTGCAAAAGTCCTATTGCAATTTAATTAATTGGCGTATAAGCTTTAAATAAAGCCTATGAAAAAATGGAAGCTTGTTATTCGTTTGACGATATACTTCTTTTGCCAGCCTATTCTAATATATTGCCTTGCGATGCAGATACAAAAACTTATTTAACAAATAATATAGAACTAAATATCCCTCTCATATCCTCTGCAATGGATACTGTTACTGAATCGGGCTTTGCAATAGCTATTGCCCAACATGGAGGGATAGGTTGCATACATAAGAATTTATCAATAGATGAACAAGTTTTAGAAGTAAGAAGGGTGAAAAAATATGAAAGTTGGATCGTGTATAACCCAATTACGATTTCACCGGATAAAACAGTTGCGGAAGCAATTTCATTAATGAGAGAGCACAATTATTCTGGCATTCCTGTAGTCGATCAACTCAAGTTAGTTGGAATTTTAACTAACCGAGATGTGAGGTTTATTGAAGACCAGAACATGAATGTAAAAGTTTCCGAAGTGATGACAAAAGATAAGTTAGTGACAGTGCGGGAGCAGGGAGTGAATAGTGCCTCAGCAATGAAATTGTTGCATGAAAATAGAATAGAAAAGCTTTTGGTCGTAGATGAAAATTCTTGTTGTATAGGTTTAATTACGGTTAAAGACATTGAAAAATACAATAGATACCCAAATTCATGTAAAGACAGTAAAGGGCGGCTCAGAGTTGCCGCTGCAATTGGCACTGGTAAAAAAGATGGTATAGAAAGATGTGAAGCTTTGATCGGAGAAGAAGTTGATGTAGTTGTTGTGGATACTGCTCACGGTCATTCCGAAAACGTTATCAATACCATTAGGGAAATAAAAAAGATGTATCCTAATACGCAATTAATTGGCGGAAACATTGCAACAAAGGAGGCTGCTGAAGCGTTGATTGATGCGGGTGTTGATGCAGTGAAGGTCGGAATAGGACCAGGATCAATCTGTACAACCAGAATAGTTACAGGTGTTGGTGTGCCACAATTCTCTGCAATCAAGAATGTTGCAGAGACGTGTAGAGCAAGAAACGTCAGACTAATTGCTGATGGTGGGGTAAAATACTCAGGAGATGTTGCAAAAGCTATTGCAGCTGGTGCTGACTCTGTGATGATTGGTTCGATTTTTGCTGGCACTGACGAAAGCCCAGGTGAGATTATCATGTATAAGGGCAGAGCATATAAAGGCTATCGAGGAATGGGATCTATTAGTGCAATGAAACGAGGTTCAGCTAGCCGTTATTTTCAAGATAAAGATTCAAAACTAAAATTAGTTCCACAAGGAGTGGAAGGAAGAGTTCCATTCAAAGGTCCAGCTTCAGGAGTAATCCATCAGTTGATTGGCGGATTGCAAGCTGCAATGGGGTATACTGGTAATAGGAATATAGAAGAGATGAAAAAAAATTGTAAATTTGTTACTATTACTGCATCAGGATTAAGAGAGAGTCATGCTCATGATGTAGTCATTACACAAGAAGCTCCAAATTATGCTTATCAAGCGTCCAATTTGTCAACCGATTCAGAGTAGTGACCGTTTATTATTTTGCACCCCAGTCTTTTTCAAATATTGCTAGCCCTTGGTCAGTAAGTGGGTGATTAATTAATTGTCTAAGTACTTTTGCTGGCACAGTAATTGAATCAGCACCAAGCCTTGCAGCTTCTATTACATGTGCTGGGCTTCTCACTGATGCAACAAGAACTTTAGTATCAAAACCGTAATTAGAATATATAGTACATATATCTTCTATTAGCGATAAGCCATCATAGCTTATATCATCAAGGCGACCAACAAAGGGAGAAATAAAACAAGCACCGGCCTTAGCGGCAAGCAGTGCTTGTCCAGGAGAAAAACATAATGTGATGTTAACAGGTATTTTATGCTCTGTCCACAACTTTTTACAAGAAATTAATCCTTCATATGTAAGGGGCAATTTTACCACAACATTATCAGCGATTTTCGCTAACTTAAGGCCTTCTTTAACCATATCTGCATGGTTATTTGCAACAACTTCAACACTAACAGGCCCCTTGATAATAGAGCATATTTCACGCACTAAATCCTCGTATTTATCTTTACGCCCGGACTTTGCTATTAAAGAAGGATTAGTTGTTATGCCGTCAATGAACTCCTTTAGTTCTTTAATTTCATTTAAATCAACGCTATCAAGAAAAATTTCCATATTAATCTCCCATAAAAAAAATACCCTTGCAAAATCTTGTCATCCAAACGCCCTCCTTTGTCATCCAAGTAGCTGACACTGGGATCCATCTTTTTTTTATTATGAACATTATATGCTCCTAGAATCTATTACCCATTGCATAATTTACAAATATTTTTACACCTAGATCCCAGTGTCACGCACTGGGATGACAAAGATGAATACTGGGATGACAGGGAAGAGAATACTGAATGACAGAAAAAAAAGCACTTGGATGACAAAAGTTGGGCTACTTGGATGACAAGACCGACTTTTTGCCTAAAATAACTAAGAAAGAAATTTCTCATCAAGATAACTTAAATATATACTAATTCTCTTATTTTTAAACGATTTCTCATCATGAATTGCACGATCAAAAACCTGAATTTGACTTGTTATAATGCTACAATTATTATTTGCAACTTCTAATACGCCACTATCAATTACAACCTTCTTTTCTGTTTGGTTACTCATTTTAACAGTAATCATACCAGGCAATAAATAAATTAAGTAAGGAGCATGGTGAGCTAAAATCATAAGCTCCCCTTCGAGCCCAGTTACTGAAAGAGAAACCACTCCACTGAATGAAATTTGATCATCAGGAGAGAAAAATTGCACTTTAAAAGTATTCATAATCTTTAACTTTTATTTAGCTTCAGCTTGTATTAATTCAGCCTTTTTTATTGCTTCATCTATATTCCCCACCATATAAAAAGCAGCCTCTGGTAAGTGATCATATTTACCTTCAACAATCTCTTTAAAACTGGAAACAGTATCAGAAAGTGAAACAAATTTACCAGGCATACCAGTAAATATTTCTGCAACGTGAAAAGGTTGAGAAAGAAATTTCTGAATCTTACGAGCCCTATCAACAATAATTTTATCTTCATCAGATAGCTCATCCATACCAAGTATTGCGATAATATCCTGCAGTGATTTATAAGTTTGCAATATACGTTTCACCTCAGAAGCTACCTTATAATGTTCTTCACCAATGATTTCAGCAGATAAAGACTGAGAAGTTGAATCAAGTGGATCAACAGCAGGGTATATTCCCATTTCAGCTATTTGCCTTGACAACACTGTGGTGGCATCAAGATGAGAGAATGTAGTTGCTGGGGCTGGATCAGTTAAATCGTCCGCAGGAACATATATAGCTTGCACAGAAGTAATAGAGCCAGAAGTTGTTGAAGCTATTCTTTCTTGCATTGCACCCATATCAGTTGCAAGGGTTGGCTGATAACCAACAGCTGACGGTATTCTTCCAAGTAAAGCAGAAATTTCAGAACCAGCTTGTGTAAAACGGAAGATATTATCCACAAAAAATAGAACATCTTGGTTTTCACGGTCACGAAAATACTCTGCCATAGTAAGTGCTGTTAAAGCAACTCTAGCCCTTGCTCCAGGAGGCTCATTCATCTGACCATAAACCAAAACAGCTTGAGATTTTTCATGCTCATTTATATTTATTACATTTGAAGTGATCATCTCGTGGTAAAGATCGTTACCTTCACGCGTTCTCTCCCCTACCCCGGCAAACACAGAAAATCCTTTATGAGCTTTTGCTATATTATTAATTAATTCCATTATCAGGACTGTTTTACCAACACCGGCTCCACCAAATAAGCCAATTTTTCCTCCTTTAAGATAAGGTGCAAGAAGATCTATAACTTTTATTCCCGTAACTAAAACTTCTTCCTGTATTCTCTGTTCAGTAAAACTTGGAGGTGCTCTATGTATAGGCTCTAAGTTATATTTTCCCTTCAGTGGACCACACTCATCTATAAGCTCTCCAACAACATTAAAAATCCTTCCTAAAGTTGAACCCCCAACCGGAACTGATATTGGTGCGCCTGTATCAACAAATTCATCCCCCCTTGACATGCCATCTGTGCTATCCATAGCAATACAACGAACTATATTGTCACCTATATGCTGCGAAACTTCTAAAACCAGCTCCTTATCCTTATATTTTAGTTTGCTTTTTAAAGCATTAAATATTTTAGGCAATTCACCTTCAAATTTTATATCAACAACTGCTTGAGTTACCTTAATCGCTCTACCTATATTCATCTCTTTATTTTTATCACCCAACACTATAATTCCATAAAAGAACTTCTAAAGAAAATAAATCTTATATTATTAATAGAAATTTTGCAACATTAAAACGCTTACTAGTTACGCTTCATTACAAACAATGCAAATGCATTTAATAGCCAAGTAATAATAAACAATACTAAACTAAGCGCATAAGCAGCAAGAGTTTGTACACTATTGAAATCCTGATCTCCGGTAAGTAATGTAGCGATCTGCACGGTAATGGTAGTAACTGAATTAAGAGGGTTAAAAGTCAAATTTGCGTTGATTCCCACAGCCATTAGCACAATCATTGTTTCACCTATCACTCTTGAAATTGACAATAAAATTGCACTTAAAATTGTAGGCATTGCATAAGGTATTGTTATATGCCATATAGTTTCCGCTGGAGTTGCGCCAAGTGCCATGAAGCCATAACGCAAGCTTTTTGGAACAGATCTTATGGCATCTTCGAGTAAAGAAATAATAAAAGGAAGAATCATTATCCCAATCGATAAACCGGCAACTAAGGCACTTTCTGAGTGTATACTTAAACCAAAAAAATTTGCTACCTGCTTTATAAAGAAAGACAAGAACACAACCGCAAAATATCCATATACAACCGTAGGAATAGCAGATAAAACTTGCAAAGTTGTATTAACAATATAACGCACTTTCTCACTCGCATATTCACTAATATATATTGCAGAAAATAAACCAAGCGGAACGACAACTAACATTGCTATAATAGTTATAAGTAATGTACCTACTAAAAGCGGCGCTATACCAAAATATCCTATCTTCTCTTCATTGACAGTGACTACATTGTGGCCCCATTTCAAGCAAAACAAGAATTCTGAAATAGCTACTTTATTAAAAAAATTAATGGATTGAATAAAAATAGATAGCATTATAAATAAAGTGATAAAAAATGATATGGCCAAAGCCACAAATAACGAAAGTTTTATTATCTTATTTCTTTTATTTTTAAAGATAAAAGCAAGCATGAAAAAAAGTAACGCTATAGAAATAAAAGTTACAAAACAATTATTATAGAGTACTAACAACCAAGTTAGCATCCATACACAACTAAGATATAGATAAGATTTAACCTTATTTACTTCTTGAAACCTACTAAAACAAAATAAAAGGATTAGTAGGACAGGTATGACTATCACCGAATTCATTTTCCCATGCATCAAATTTTATTCTACGAAAATGTCATACAAGTTCACCATCATTTGACAATAAAGTAAAACAATTTAAAATAAATAATTATATTAATATAAAAACAATGAAGAGAACATTTCAACCAAAAAATTTGATAAGAAAGCGCAGACATGGATTTCGTTCACGTATGGCAACAAGAGCTGGAAGAAAAATCCTTAATAGGCGCCGTTCATTAGGGTGTAACAAATTATGCGCATAGTAAGTATAAAAAAAAAGATTTTTCCTTTGCTTTCAAAAATAAGTTAGCACTCAGCAGTCCTTTTTATCGTGGGCTTTATATATCACTGTACGCCATAAAAGAAAGAGAACCTGAAAAGTACACTCATACTATTAGAGTAGGTCTGGCTATCAGTAAAAAAGCCGGAAAAGCAGTAAAAAGAAATAAAATAAAAAGGCAATTACGAATGCTTGCTAAAATTAGCATTTTAAATATAAGCAATATAGGGCACTACTACATAATACTAACTCATAGAAACATTATGCAAGCAAATTATAAAAACTTACAAAAAGATCTAACTATTTGCTTAAAAAAGATAAAATAAAAAAAATCTCAATTAAGGTATTTACAACTATATTTTTTATGATAACATAAGTAAAATTTTTAAAATAAATTAACGGTTGTGGGTGTTTAATGGTAGAGAGTAGAAAAGAACAAGATAAAAATCTCAATATAAATACAAATAATGTTAAAGAAGATTTTTATAAATATAAAGAATTTAATTATCGTACACAATGGGAATTAGCATTTGAGCAAAGTCGATACTTAGAGCAGAATAAGAATAAGCCTAGACCACAATTATTAGATTTGAATATAGAAGCGACTTCTCGTAATAAAAGAATTATTAAAAGGCGATAAAAAGAAATTTTTATAAACTTGGCTGCGACCTACTCTCCCTTTTCAAGTACCATCAGCGCTAAAAAGTTTCACTTCCGAGTTCGAGATGAGATCGGGTGGTTCATTTTTGCTATAGCCACCAAGTCAATAAAAATTTCTAACTTAACAATTTTAACTTAATATTTAACACTGCATACACACATATAGAAAGCAAATAAATCAATCAGGCTATTAGTACTAGTTAGCTTCACATGTTACCATGCTTCCACACCTAGCCTATCAACGTGGTAGTCTTCCACGGCCTTAATTGGGAAATCTTTTTGAAGAGGGTTTCTTGCTTATATGCTTTCAGCAATTATCCCATCTATACATAGCCACCCAGCGATGCTATTGGCATAACAGCTGGTACACCAGAGGTATATCCATCTCGGTCCTCTCGTACTAGAGTCAGACCTTCTCAAATTTCCTTCACCCACGGCAGATAGAAACCGAACTGTCTCACGACGTTCTAAACCCAACTCACGTATCACTTTAATCGGCGAACAGCCGAACCCTTGGGACCTTCTTCAGCCCCAGGATGTGATGAGTCGACATCGAGGTGCCAAACGGTGTCGTCGCTATGAACGCTCGAACACCATCAGCCTGTTATCCCCGGCGTACCTTTTATCCGTTGAGCGATGACCCTTCCATACAGAATCACCGGATCACTATGACCGACTTTCGTCTCTGCTTGGCTTGTCAGCCTCGCAGTCAGGCAAGCTTATGCCATTATACTATCAAGCTGATTTCCGACCAGCTCTAGCTTACCTTCGCACGCCTCCGTTACTTTTTAGGAGGCGACCGCCCCAGTCAAACTACCCACCATACAATGTCCTAGTTCCAGATAATGAAACATAGTTAGATATCAAAAGTGTAAAGGGTGGTATCTCAAGGTTGACTCCATTATAGCTAGCGCCATAACTTCAAAGTCTCCCACCTATCCTGCACATCACACTTTTAATAGCAATGTAAAGCTATAGTAAAGGTGCACGGGGTCTCTTCGTCTAACCGCGGGTACCCCGCATCTGCACGGGGAATTCAATTTCGCTGAAGTGATGTTGGAGACAGTGGAGAAATCGTTACGCCATTCGTGCGGGTCGGAACTTACCCGACAAGGAATTTCGCTACCTTAGGACCGTCAGTGTTACGGCCGCCGTTTACTGGGGCTTCAATTTAGAGCTTGCACCCCTCCTATTAACCTTCCAGCACCGGGCAGGCGTCAGACCCTATACTTCCACTTACGTGTTTGCAGAGTCCTGTGTTTTTAGTAAACAGTCGCTACTCCCTATTTTGTGCCACCTACTCATAGTTGCCTAAAAGCAGGTTACCCTTCTTCCGAAGTTACAGGTATAATTTGCCGAGTTCCTTCAACATCATTCTTTCAACACCTTAGTATACTCTACTCATCCACCAGTGTCGGTTTGCGGTACGGCCTCATAAATATAAGTGCTATTTCCTGGAGCTTCTTTTAAGCATAGATCAATCCAATAAGATCTATACAAATACGAAACCCGTCACACTTAAGAGGTTTAGGAATATTAACCTAATTGCCATCGACTACTCCTTTACGGACTCGCCTTAGGAACCGACTAACCCTACGCAGATTAACTTAACGTAGGAACCCTTAGATTTTTGGTGAGAGTGTTTTTCACACTCTTTTACGCTACTTATGTCAGCATTCTCACTTCCGATATCTCCAGCAGTTTTCACAAACCACCTTCACAGACTTACGGAACGCTCCGCTACCGCGCCTATTGATCGAAATCAATAAGCACTCACATCTTCGGTATACAGCTTTAGCCCCGGTACATTTTCGGCGCAGAAAAACTTATTTAGACAAGTGAGCTGTTACGCTTTCTTTAAAGGATGGCTGCTTCCAAGCCAACCTCCTAGCTGTAATGGTTTTTCTACTTCCTTCCCCACTTAGCTGTAATTTTGGGACCTTAGATAGTGATCTGGGTTGTTTCCCTTTCCACCACGGACTTAGCACCCGTAGTGTGCCTGCTGTATAATTAATTGTTGGTATTCGGAGTTTAGTTAGATTTGGTAAGACGGTGAATCCCCCTAGTCTATCCAGTGCTCTACCCCCAACAACATACATACAACGCTCTACCTAAATAGATTTCGCGGAGAACCAGCTATTTCCAAGTTTGATTGGCCTTTCACCCCTAATCACAACTCATCCAATAATGTTGCAACATTAACTGGTTCGATCCTCCAGTGTGTTTTACCACACCTTCAATCTGGTCATGACTAGATCACTTGGTTTCGGGTCTAATCCATAAAACTAAAACGCCCTATTCAGACTTGCTTTCGCTACGCCTACACCTAACGGCTTAAGCTTGCTTCATAGATTAACTCGCTGACCCATTATGCAAAAGGTACGCTGTCACTCTAAATATCAATAAATTGATATAGAGCTCCAACTGTTTTTAAGCACTTGATTTCAGATTCTATTTCACTCCCCTCCCGGGGTTCTTTTCACCTTTCCCTCACGGTACTTGTTCACTATCGTTCGTTAAGGAGTATTTAGGCTTGGAGGATGGTCCCCCCATATTCAAACAGGATTTCACGTGCCCCGCTCTACTCAAGGATTTAAAAACTTTCTACTTATACAGGACTATCACCTTCTATGGTTACTATTTCCAGAGTATTCTAATTCTTATTCTTAAATCACTAGCCTTTTCCGCTTTCGCTCGTCACTACTAACAGAATCTCGGTTGATTTCTTTTCCTTTGGCTACTTAGATATTTCAGTTCACCAAGTTTGCTTTACATACTTAGTATGTAATAACTAGCCAAGCTAGTTGGGTTTCCCCATTCGGAAATCTGCGGATCAAAATTTGTTGACAATTCCCCACAGCTTATCGCAGCCTGCCACGTCCTTCATCGCCTCTTAACGCCAAGGCATCCATCAAGTGCTCTTAATAATTTATTTATCCGACTATATGCAGAATATGCAGAGTTAAATATTATTAAAATTGAATTGAGATTAAATTAATCTCTACCATAAAACTTGTCAAACATCTAAAAACTAAATTAATCTTTATATTATAACCTAATAAATAATATGTCAACGCCTTTTTGCACAAAACATTTACTTATATTATCAACAACAATATACTAGCAATCCTAAACAGTACAATCTGAGAAATATGCGGTAAACTTATATATACAGTAAAAATTAATAAAAAAGATATTTTGTAAGATAAAATGTGTTAAAATCAATTGCCTAAAAATGATAATGAACATTCGGAGTATTTCTCATGTATGAAAAGTAATCTCTCTTTTATAAAAAACGTTGCTTTAAATTGTATGTCTAAGCTCATTGGTGTATTAAATATTAAGAAAGTAAAACACTTCATTGTGAATAAATATAATACTCTTCATAAAGAAATGACAGTGCTTCTTAAAAAATCTAAGAACCTGTTAAATACCAACACTGAAATCGGTTTATATCACTTTTATAAAGGTAGCATATCAGATGCAAAGTTACGATTTTGGTTAATTAGCATATTTTACCCCCATTTACCCATAGTCTGGTATAACATCGGAAGGTGTCATTTTGCGGTAGGGAATACTAATAAAGCTTATAATTATTTAACACAGACACTAAAATTAGATAGTGATCACGAGGAGGCATCTTACTATATAAAAAAAATGACAAACTCAGCGCCTATTACAGAATTGCCAAAAAACCTCATAAGACAATATTTTGATTACACAGGTGAATATTTTGTTGAGCATTGGTTGATTGCTAAACAGTATAGAGGGCATGAACTTGTACACATGATAATTACAAAAATCTTCAACAACTCCACTTCTGAGCTCAATATACTTGACCTTGGTTGTGGGACTGGAATATGTGGTCATTTCTTGAAAATAAATAGTACTGGAAGCCACATAACAGGAATTGACATTTCAAGTAGAATGCTAAATATCGCAAGAGGATGCTTTATAAAAGGTAAGCCTGTTTACAATGAATTAATACATATGGAAATGAAAGAGTTTCTTAAACAAAAGAAAAACCAGCAGTATGATGTAATTATCTTTGCTGAAGTGCTACATTATCTACATGACTTTCAAGAAGAATTGGAATTAGCAAAAAGATCTACGAGCAAAAAAGGGGTTATTATATGTTTAATAAGAAGAAAGGAAGGTGAAGGTATTGACTTTGTAAACAAAGGAGACTATTTTCGTCACTCAGAAAGTTATGTTCAACATGTTGCAAAAAAAATAAATATGCAGATAAGTTATATGAGTTACTGTAAAATATATGGCAGTCAGGTTGACGGTATCTTGTTTGCATTACAGCATCAACAAGAAAATCCGAAAAACCTAACTTAAAAATCGCTCAAAGTGGCTTTTAAGTATCTATATATAATAAAAGAATAAAAGGAATTTTATGAATAACATTACTATTAATTACGCAAAGGATAGCAAATTAACCGATTTTGGAAAAGCAGTTCTATCAGACAGGTATTTAATAGAAAATGAAAGTTACCAAGACCTCTTTGCACGTATTGCTAATTACTATTCTGATAACAAAGAACATGCGCAGCGTCTTTATGACTACATGAGCAACTTGTGGTTCATGCCTTCAACACCAACACTCAGCAATGGTGGCACCAAGAGAGGGTTGCCTATCTCTTGCTTTCTTAATGAAACCGAAGACAGCTTGCAGGGAATAGTTGACTTATGGAATGAAAATGTTTGGCTTGCTGCACGTGGAGGAGGCATAGGTAGTTATTGGGGAAATTTACGTTCAATTGGTGAAAGTGTAAAAGGTAGTGGTAAAACATCAGGAATTGTACCATTTATTGTGGTGCAAAATGCTCTAACGCTCGCAATTAGTCAGGGATCCTTAAGGCGAGGAAGTTCAGCAGTCTATCTTCCTGTATCTCATCCGGAGATAGAAGAGTTTCTGGATTTGCGCAAGCCAACAGGCGGTGACCCAAATCGCAAAGCGTTAAATATACATCATGCTGTAATAGTAACAGATAAATTTATGCAGGCTGTTGAGAATGATCAAGAATGGAATTTAATAAGCCCTCACAACAATAAGGTTATTTCAACTGTAAAAGCGCGGGATATATGGATCAAAATATTAACAGCAAGAGTTGAAACTGGAGAACCTTACATTATTTTCCTTGATGCAACAAATAACAATAAGCCAGAATCTTACAAAAAGCTCAACTTAGACATCAAGATGTCAAATCTATGCAGTGAAATAACTTTAACTACAGGTTATGATCACCTGAATAAGTCACGCACTGCTGTGTGTTGTCTATCATCCGTAAACCTTGAGTACTACGAAGAATGGAAAGACAATAAACTCTTCATAGAAGATATAATGCGCTTTCTTGATAATGTATTGGAAGATTTCATAAATAAAGCACCGAATGAAATGCAGCGAGCAAAATATTCTGCAGCCAGAGAACGCAGTATTGGTCTTGGTGTGATGGGTTTTCATTCATTTTTACAAAGCAAAATGGTTCCTTTTGAATCAGTAATAGCACAACAATGGAATAAAAAAATATTTAAGTATTTACGTGAGCAAGCAGATATAGTTTCTAAAAAATTAGCAGAGGAAAAGGGGGCATGTCCTGATGCCAAAGAAGTTGATCTAATGGAAAGGTTTACACACAAGCTCGCTATTGCTCCAACTGCCTCAATCTCCATTATTGCAGGCAATACCTCTCCTGGAATAGAGCCATATGCAGCAAACGTATTCATACAAAAGACACTGACAGGCTCATTTGTAGTGCGAAATAAATTCTTGCAAAAACTATTAGCAGAAAAAAATCAAGACAATGATAAAATATGGTCTTCAATTTCGACAAACGAGGGTTCCGTTCAGCATTTAGATTTTCTTAGTGAGCATGAAAAATTGACATTTAAAACAGCGTACGAGCTTGATCAAAGATGGATTATAGAACATGCAAGTGATAGAACTCCGTATGTTTGTCAGTCTCAATCAGTCAATCTGTTCTTGCCTGCCAACATACACAAACGTTACTTGCATAAAATACACATGCTTGCCTGGAAAAAAGGATTGAAGAGCTTATATTACTGCAGATCACAATCAATGCAGAGAGCTGACAAGGTTTCGCATGACATATTCAAAAAAAGTGAAATATTGCAACACAAAACAGATATTGACTACGATGAATGTTTGTCATGCCAATAGTGACCTTATTCAAAAAAAGTAGAGAGAAAGTTAAGCAAATGGGTAAGGAAATATAATAGACTTCTTGCATAACCATATAACGAACTTTTCTTGGGAATAGAAACGAAAAAACTTCCTTGACAAACTCCGCCAGCCCCCTTATCATGATAGTGAAGGTATTCAGTTATCTTCATCTGTGCAGATTAAACAGCAAGAAAACAACGTAGTTGGCGTCTTATTTTTAATTTTTTGCACTATGTGCACCTTATGTCTTCACAACATTTCTGGGTTTTTACCTATATAAGCTGAAACACGCTTATAAGTCGTTTAAGACAGTATAGTACGCCAATTTGCAGGATTAGAGAGTGACAACTAGCTAACACGGGGTTTCTTTTGCCTTTTTTTCTGCTTAGTAAATTTCTTAAACATTTAAACTAAGGTGAGTTGCATTTAAAAGCAGCTAAATTGCGGTGTTTAAGACTTAAAAAACGCCAATACTGAAAATAGACAATGACTAGGGCTTCTTTTGCCTTTTTTTTCGTTTGGTAAATTTCTTAAATATTTATAGCTAAACGACAATCTTCATCTCGCTGCTTGTTAGCGGGATCTATGTTAAGAGATACCGCGAATGAATCGCGGTATGACGTAGGACTGCTGTCATCCCAGTGCCCAGACACTGGGATCCAGTTTTCTTTACAAATTCACCAAAAGTGCTTCATTTTATAACGCAAAACCCATACTCACCAAACCCAATGCATTACTTACAATTAAAATTCCTGGATCCCAGTGTCAAGCACTGGGATGACAGGAGATACCGTCTTGTTAGTCAACAAAAAAATTATAAAATTTCCCAAGTTGCATCATAAAATCAAAAAATACTTCCAATTGTGTAACAGTACACAGATTATAGTTAGTGGATATGTTGATAAGTAAATTAGTTTTATACGCACAAAACAGATGAAGTTTACTTATCAACATATCCACTAACCAACAACATTCAATAAATTTGTGTAAGATACCACTTTACATAAGATAGATAGGAAGCATTTTTGATTTTAAAGTACTAAACCTTCAGTCAACCTCCTAGCCCTGTAGTTTTTGATATGGTTAGGATCAAAAGCACTTTTGGATGTCAGAATACCGAAAATGATATGGAGTAGCTTACGCATTGCAGCACCAACGATGGCCATATTATGCTTACCCTTTTCCTTTAATCTTTGGCAAAAGCTCATAATGATAGGATTGTGATTCTTAGCTACTATGGCAGGAAAGAAAAGTGCCTTACGTAATGTTTGTGAACCGGATTTACTTAATCTGGGTTTGGCATATACAGAGGAACCTGACGTCATATTTCGTGGTATAACTCCTGTATATGCTGCCAATTGCCTGGCATCTCTAAAAACCTCTATATCAGAAACTTCAGCTAAAATAGCTATTGCTGATTCTTCTCCTATGCCTGGAATAGTCAATAGAAGTTGAAAATTTTCCAACAATTCTTTGTGTTGATTTAATAGTTCACGTACGGAGTTTTTTATTGTTTCTATTTTTTGAGCTATATTCATTGCAAGGTCTTCCCAAGCATTTGCAACTTCTTTAGGCAGTCTCTCTTTTTTTTCTAAGTGGTTATTTACTAATGTTAACTCATCTTTTAACGCAACTGAGCAACGATAAAGATGTTTTAATTTTTTCATTTCAGGAGAAGGTGGTGTCCAACTAGAAGGTTCCTGTCTTTGGCAATAATCAGCAATAACTTCTGCATCGGTCTGATCATTCTTTTGTCGTATCAGCTTACTCCTTGCATAAGATTTTATGCAATAAGGATTTACAACACTTACAAAATGTCCAGCATTGTGTAGAAATTCAGCCAGTGCTTCGCTATAACAACCATTAGATTCCATGCAGGTTTTTACTTTTTCTACATTATGTTTGTGTAGAAAATTCAGTAGACTTTGAAACCATCGTTCTTAAAGCTTCTTTTTCTAGTTTCACGCTTTCCTTTTTTGCTTATAAATGAGAGAAAAACATCAAAGCGATCTTTTGATATATCTATGCCCAAAAAGTTGTTGATCATATATAACCCCATACGTTACCATTAAAAATGAAAAGTAAGGCTAGTCTTGTGAATACAGAATTAGAACCATTCAGGTCTTTCTACGATACCGTCCAGCCTATACTTTTGAGAAGGGAATTCTTATCTCCTCTACAGATTTTATATCTAAGAAGAAGCACAGAGTTCCTCCCTTCTCCACCTAATGCTTAAGCTTAAAACATTAGATGCTTTTGACAAGATACAAGTAGAAGGCACTGGGATGACATCATAGAGGCGCTGGGATGACACCCGGACAATCGTCATCCCGCTGCTTGTTAGCGGGATCTAGAGATACCGCGGCGGTATGATGGTTCGTGGCGGTATAATGAAGCTTGAAAGCGGATCACCTTTCACGACCTGTATTTACTTCAGGAGTATTAACAGGTGTTATCGTTGGGTTTTCAAGCTTTGTTGCCTGCTTCAAACCCTCGCTTATACTTTGGTCCTGATTTAAAATTTTATCAAAGTGCTTACTCTTTTGTTGCTCTTCGTTATTTGACGTATCTCTTTGAGCATCTTCTTTTATGCCACGAGCATTTTCCATACTCTTTTCATCCTCACCTAAAAGTTTTTCTAATATTTTCTTAACAAAGCGCTTCAGAAGACTCAAAAACCCTTCTTCTTTTTGATTTTCTTGTGGTTGAGGTGTGGTATCTTTTTTGCCTGGCTCAGTGTTGGGCTTCTCTTTTACAGAACTCTTGCTCACTGAGGGACTAACGATGTGCTCTGATGGCTGTGTATCTGTTTGTACAGAAGCCTCAGAAGTCTTTTTTTGTCCACTCTGTTCAACGCTTTTACCTTCTGCTGTAGTTTCTCTAAGAGTGTTGGCTGCTTCTTGAAATTTTTTGTCATTTTTTGATTCTGCAACTTTTTCACTTGTGAAGATGCCCTTCCCTTTATATTGTTGGTCAAGCTCAGCAATTCTTTCAAAATCTTGACGTATTTTTTCATCTGTACGCCTTTTTTGACTTTCAAATTTCTGATTCAATTCTGCAACGCTTTTCATTTTGTTTTCGAGCTCTTTACTTTTCATAGCCTTTAGAGCCTTTGTTCCTTTTGCAATATAATTAACCTTCTCTTCTAACGGAGTACCTTCTGGAAAAGCACCTGGAGAACGTTCAAAGACACCTTTAAACTTTTTTTCAACACTTTCTTTAGATGTCTGGGCCATACCTGTTACCTATTAAAACATATCATATAACCAGTATATTAGCTAATTATATAAAAAACAGTTAACATAACTTGTGGTAAAGAGTAAGAGCGTCCTATTTATATTTTTTTTATTAAAATGCTATTTACTTATTAAGTTGAAATGTATAACCATATAAGAGATGAAGGATAGTCAATTAGCAGTAGTATTCGATTGGGATAATACCTTAGTTGACACTCAAGATAACATTTTTAATGCTATTAAGCATACCATAAACTCAATGGGGTATAGTAATAAAGCTGCTGATAGAAATTCCCATGAGTCGAGAAAGAGCTATATGGTCAATTTATTTGGCGATCAGTGGAAAAAAGCGAACCAGATATATCAACAATATTTAGACGATGCACTATTGCAAAACATTGCTCTGAATCAAGGAGTAGAGAAAATGTTGCAGACACTGAAAAGCCACAATATTTATCTAGCAATAGTAAGTAATAAGAAAAATACTAATTTACGTAAAGAAGTTGCCTATTTTAAACTAGATTCTTACTTTGAAAGAGTAGTTGGGTCATGCGATACCGCGGAAGATAAACCATCTGCAACCCCACTGCTATTTGCACTAGAAGAGAGTACGTTGCCTATAAATAGAGAAAATGTGTTTTTCGTTGGTGATAGCATCACAGATGTTCTGTGTGCACAAAATGCCAATTGTTTACCTATTATATACGGTCAATCAATAAGCGGTTATGAAGATTTGTCATGTTTTCAACATTTTGATAAACTTACAGATTTTATAATAAAGTATTTAGAAGATAGGTAATGACCGCTGTTACAGAGATTGCCAGTATACAAAGGCGCTTTTGCGCATATTTAATAGATGTAGCAATTTTATTAATTCCAACTTTATTAATTATACTGCTATTAGAGGATTCTCCGTTGATCTTACATCTATCATACATGTGTGTAAATTGTAGTTACTTCACATATTTTATATCTTCAAAGGCCCAAGCAACTCCAGGTCAACAGTTAATGAATATATGTACTATCAATTTAGATAATTCTAAAATAGACTTGAATTTAGCGTTTGACAGAAGCACTTCCCAGTTTTTTCTTCCTTTGTTAAACAGTGTAGTAGTTGTCCTTACTGAATTTTTGCAAGATCAGGAGGTATTAGTGAATGTCTTGAGTGCATTGAAAGTAATTATAATGCTGCTCACTCTCTGCTGGTATCTAGTTGCTTGTTTTTCTAAAAAGAAACAGACATACCACGACATGCTATTTAATACGGTTGTTATCAAAGGAACTATTAAATGAGTTGCTATAATCATCGTTATCATATAAATTATGCTGATAAATTGAACTAAGGGAAGATTATGAATGAAGAGATAGTAAAACATTTGAACAAATTATTGACCAATGAGCTGACTTCTGTACGTCAGTATCTTTTGCATTTTGCGGTTCTCAAAAACAATGGAATTAATAGACTTGCAGAAAAGGTAAAAAATGAGCTTAACGAAGAACTTGAACATGCAAACAAGTTGGCAGAAAGAATTTTATTGCTTAAAGGCGTACCAAATTTTCAAGATACAAATGAAATATCAAAGTATGATGGAAAGTTTGCAAAAGACACAATACAGAAAATCTTAGAGGCTAATTTAAAATTAGAGGGAAAAGGTATTAAGGATATCAAAGAAACGATTTCTATCGCTGAGAAAGAAAAAGATTTTGTTAGTGTAATGTTATTAGAAGAGATGTTAAAAAATGAAGAAGAGCACTTCCATTGGATTGAGAAACAGATAGACCTTATTGAACTAATGGGTGTTGAAAACTATTTAAGAACACAAATATAGAGTGTTAAAAAAAACAGTATTTATTTTAATTATACCTTGCTTGCTTCTTTTTTTATTAGGATTATGGCAAGTATTCAGGTTGAACTGGAAGAATAATATTATTAAAAGTATGAGTCTTCCAGTTGTTTATCTATTGCCCAATAACGACCTTGAAAAATTTAACTATAGGCATGTCAAGATCGATGGGATTCTAAGTGACATAGAACTATATGTTTTTGCAGGGCAACACGGCTATCACGTGCTGTCTCCTATGTTGCTCACCACTGGACGTTACATGTTGGTGAATAAAGGAATAGTCAGAGAAAAAAAGGAGAAAAAAGTAAAAATTGAAAAAGTAGTTGCAGATGGAACTTTATATTGCGATAGCAATAAAAGCAAAAATTGGTTCATCAAAAACGATACTGCTTCGAATACATGGTTTACCCTGAGTACAGAGGAAATTTCCAATGAGTTAGGTATTAAGCTAGAGAAGTGTGTATTGTGGCCGAACAATTTTGGCAGCAAAGTAGCTATACAGCCAATGAAGCATTTGGAATATGCAATCACTTGGTTTGCACTTTCCTTAACTTGGTTGATTATGTGCGTAATTTACTATAGGCAAAACCTCAATAAAGCTTGAAGCTTTCTGTACATAAAATTAGAAAAGTAGTTATTCATCTTTATCACTACCAAGGTCTTTTAACATACTGTAATTGCCTTTTCTAAATCTACTTTTTAAAGACGTAACTCCACTTTCGCTAATACCACTGAGGCTCAGTGCAGCTCCACCTAGCTGCAATCCTATCTCAGATGTTTCAGGAATAATTTTACTAGCTCCTAGATCTCTATAAACCTCCACATTACTCAGATCTGGTAAGCGTATTACAATATTTACATGCGGAAAATTTGCAGCAACTAAGGAAACAACTTTTTTTATAGTAACTTCATTCTTTATTGAAATAACGAGAGCTTGAGCTCTTTCTATTCCTACTGATTTTAAAATTTCACATCTTGTAACATCTCCAAGATATATAGGAAAACTATCACTTTTTCCTTCTTTGACTATTTTTGATTGAATATCTACAACAACGTAACTTAAATGCTCTGCAGTAAGCATTTTTGTTACCATATATCCCACTCTACCAAATCCAGCAACTATTACATGGTTATAAAGATCTTGTGTATCTGTTTCAACAGCTTCATCATCTAATATTATTTTCTCAGTGCTAAATGAGTTTGCTATCCAATCTCCAAGCCCCGATAAAAGAGGAGTGAAAGCCATGGTTACTGTAGTTACCATCATAAGTACTTGAGCGATTTCACTTGGTAGCACATTTAGTTCATTTGCTAAGCGAAATAAAATAAACGCAAATTCACCGCCTTGTGAAAGTAGTAACCCAGCTTGTATAGCAGGTGCACTCTTAAACCCAAAAAATCTACACAATATATATATGATAGATGTTTTTAAAACGATAAGGATAATCGATAATAAAGTAATTAGTGGTAACTTGTTGAGTAAAAGTTCGGTATTGATAGACATACCAACAGTCATGAAAAATAAGCCAAGAAACAAATCTTTAAATGGCAATACTGCGTGTTCTACTGAGTGTCTGTATTCTGTTTCTGCAACTAACAATCCAGCGACAAATGCACCTAATGCCAACGATAAATGGAATTGCTCAGTAATAAATGCTGCTCCTAATACTATTAAAAGCGTTGTTGATATAAAGACCTCATTACTTTCCATTTTAGCAATAACCGAAAATAAAGGTCTAAGCAATAATCTACCAGTTATAAATATCAGCACTAATGCAATAGCTGCTTGCACCAATGAACCTGCCAATGAGCTTATCAGGCTGTGCTCAGAATTGCCAGCAAGTAAAGGTACCAATACTATTAATGGTACCACTGCAAAATCTTGCATTAATAGTACTGCTATTGACAACCTACCAACCTGACTTGCTTGAGAACCTTTTTCTTGCAGAACCTGCAACACTATTGCTGTTGAGGATAGCGCAAGCCCACCACCAATAACTGTTGCTATATTCGTATTCACTCCGAAAGCAAGAGCGATGCACCATATTGCTACCATGGTAACTATAACTTGAAGAGAACCGAACCCAAATACATGAATACGCATAGCGATCAGGCGTTCAAATGTCAATTCAAGGCCTATAATGAATAATAGGAAAACTACACCAAATTCTGCAAGATTATCCATTGCTTCAGCTGAGTGTATCAGATTAAATCCATGAGAACCAATAACTGCACCTGCAACGAAGTAACCGAGCACTGGACTAATATTCATTTTCCAGAACGCTATGACTATAAACACAGCAGCAGAAAGTAAAATTATAATATCAAACAAATGCTGAGAGCCACTGTGCATGATATTTAACCTGTAGAATTAGACCATTTAATTGAGCAGCCAATACTTGATTTTTGGTCAATTGGAGAATTACCAGTTTCTGCAATAAATTTCATAGCTTTAAATAAGTCACTACTTCCTACTTCATAGCTTTGAACCTTTTTTTTTTTTGTGTCATTAAAACGTCCACGATAGCAAAGGTTTAAATTGGAATTAAAGCCAAAAAAGTCAGGAGTGCAAACAGCCCCGT
Organism: Wolbachia endosymbiont (group A) of Sympetrum striolatum; assembly: GCF_947250715.1. Classification (NCBI taxonomy): domain Bacteria; kingdom Pseudomonadati; phylum Pseudomonadota; class Alphaproteobacteria; order Rickettsiales; family Anaplasmataceae; genus Wolbachia; species Wolbachia endosymbiont (group A) of Sympetrum striolatum. The sequence goes on along the minus strand of NZ_OX366342.1, from coordinate 653,484 downwards.
ATTCTTTAGCTATTTTCTGTGTACTATCAATTAAATATGGAAATGTAAACTTATTTTCCTTGGCAAAATTAATCATATTTTCAAAGGAATCTTCTGGATATTCATTTACATCATTTGACATTATTGCAACGGTGTTTACCTGATAATCTTTTTTCAATTGATCAACATCGCTTACCAGATTGCTAATAATTGACTGAACGTAAGGACAGTGATTGCATATAAACATTACAATAAGACCATTTTTTCCACAACAGTCACTTAATGTATAGTATTTATTGTCTACTCCCAAAAGATTAAAATCTTTTGCAGTAAAACTAAAATCGACTTTAGGAGTATTCAGAGCAACCATAGACTATTATTATACCATATGTAATTTACGGTCTTATTATTTAAATGTCAAACGGTTTCTATGTATACTGTTTGCATATTCTTTTTTAGTATTATAATTATAAAACTTATGTTCATAACTTTCGAAGGAATAGACGGCTCTGGTAAAACAACACAATCTAAGCTACTTGCAAATCATTTTAAGCAAATTCACGGCGAAAATAATGTAGTGTCGACTCGAGAACCAGGTGGCACTGATTTTGCAGAAAAGATAAGAGGAGTGTTGTTAACAAATAATATTGATCCTATTTCTGAACTCTTGCTACTTATCTCGATGAGGCACGAACATATGAAAAAATTAATATTACCAGCTCTTGCAGAAGGGAAAATAGTGATTTGTGATCGGTTTATTGATTCAACCATTGCATACCAAGGATATGGGTTTGGAGTTGATTTAAAACTAATAGAAGATTTGCACAGGTTGGCTGGAGTTAGATATCCAGATATTACATTTATTCTAGATATTGATGTTAAAGTTGGGTTAAGTAGAGCGAAAGACAAGAATAAATATGAAGAAATGGATGTTAATTTTTATAATAAAGTTGGAAAAGGGTTTAAAGAAATCGCCATAAAAGAGCCCGTTAGGTGCCATGTCATCACTGAAATTGAAACAAAAAATGATAATCAAGTACACACTAAGATTATTGATAAAATCACTATTGCAAAGACTTAACTATATTTATTTAACCTCTACTAATTTAAACCGAACCTTTAACTTGTGATAGAAAATTATTAATTTTAGGTAACATTATTTCACATGAATAACTTTTTGTTTGAGTAGCTAAAAAATCCTGTATTTTGTCTGGATCTTCTTCACTTATTATCTTATATGCCCTTGTGAGGTTCATTAATTCACTTCTATTTTTTTTATTACTTACTTCAGTAATAGTAAAAAATTGATCAAAATGGTCTAAGAGGTCTTTATTTTTTATTGAAGACACAATATCGTCAATTTCTTTCACAGATAATGCAAGTTCGTGTGCTTTACTACGATCTTCAAAACAAAGATTAACAAGCGCGTTGCAAAACCTATCTCTCGTAGTACTTCTCACTTCTGCTAATAAGGATTTAATATTTTCTTGGCAATACACTCTCTTTACTGATTCAGCTGGTTCAACCATACCAAGAACATTCTTTACCAAAGATTTTTTTTCACAACTAAATATGAACATGTAATAACCCATAGATAGAGTAAAGAACAAGAATACGGCTGGGAGCAAAAATGGCACTAGTACATTTTGTGATACAGGAAAGAGAAACCAGACAGCAGTTGCTGCTGATACAACAAGAAATAGCCCTAATAAAGTTAATTGCGCTCTTTTTTTATACTTATGATCAATGACTGCATTTACACCAATAGAAGCTACGTCAACCATTACTCATACCTCATTAAACAGTAATACTAACTGAATGATAGCATTATCGTGATGAAAATGCAACATTATGAATATTCTAATACAATTTATATTGACAGTTACAATTCTGAATGTTTTATTGCAGCGTTAGCTGATTAGCATTTTAAGCTAGGGTCAGATCTAATAGAGAGAGGATTTTTTTATTTTCTCATTCTTCTCATTTTCCTCTCTAACAATTTTTTTTCCGCTTAATATGTCCTTTATTTCATCTCCTGTTAAAGTTTCAAACTCCAGTAGATTTTCGGCAATGAGATCTAAGCCTTTCTTATGCTTGGTCAAAATGTCTTTCGCTTTTTCATAGCAAGAAGACACAACTTTCTTCACTTCTTCATCTATAAGTTTTAACGTATCTTCAGAAATTATCTCAGAACCATGCATAGTTTGTTCGCGATTGTGATAGATCGGACCTATTTTGTCGCTCATTCCCCATTTTGTTACCATAGAACGTGATAAATCTGATGCTAGTTTTATATCTGAAGATGCGCCGCTTGTGACTTTATCATAGCCAAAAATTAGCTCTTCTGCCACACGTCCACCCATTGCAACAGTTATATCTGCTAGTATCTTTTCTCTTGTGAGGGACACTCTATCTGTTTCTGGTAGTCTCATAACTAAACCGAGTGCCCTACCGCGTGGAATAATTGTTGCTTTGTGTATAGGATCAGAAGCAGGCATATTAACAGCAATCATCGCATGGCCAGCTTCATGGTATGCAGTCAGTCTCTTTTCCTCTTCTGTCATAATGAGAGATCGCCTTTCCACACCCATCATCACTTTATCACGTGCATATTCGAAATCATCCATGGTAACAATCTTCTTGTTTCTTCTTGCAGCAATAAGCGCAGATTCGTTCACTAAATTTGCTAAATCAGCCCCTGAAAAACCAGGTGTTCCTCTTGCAACTGTTTTCACATTTACATCAGGGGCCATTGATATTTTCTTTATATGCGTATTTAATATTTTCTCGCGCCCATTTATATCGGGTAAAGAAATAGTAATCTGCCGGTCAAAACGACCAGGCCTAAGCAGTGCTGGATCTAAGACATCCGGACGGTTAGTCGCAGCAATTATTATTACGCCCTCATTAGACTCAAAGCCATCCATCTCAACTAATAACTGATTTAATGTTTGTTCTCTTTCGTCATTACCACCACCAAGACCAATGCCACGATGTCTACCCACCGCATCTATCTCATCTATAAAAATTATACAAGGAGCATTTTTCTTGCCTTGATCAAACATATCACGAACACGGCTCGCACCAACACCAACAAACATCTCAACAAAATCAGATCCAGAAATGCTAAAGAATGTCACATTAGCTTCTCCTGCAATTGCACGAGCAAGTAAAGTTTTACCAGTTCCAGGAGAGCCAATTAAAAGGCACCCTTTTGGTATTTTTCCACCTAATATTTGAAATTTTTGCCTTTGTTTAAGGAAATCAACGATTTCTACTAGCTCTTCTTTTGCTTCATCAATTCCGGCAACATCATCAAATGTTACTTTTTTCCCACTAGTCATGAGTCTAGCCCTTGACTTGCCAAAGCTTATAGTTCTGTTGCCCCCCGCTTGTGTTTGTTTAAGAAAGAATAGCAAAAAGCCAATAAAGATAAATGTTGGGACCCATGAGATAAGTAATCTACCAATTACGCTCATGGCAGAATCTCCAGTTGAAAAGGAGAATCTCACTTTTCTATCATGTAAATTTTTTATTAGGTCGCTATATATAACACCGCTTGAGTTGAAACTTGAACCATCCCTAAACTTGCCCTCAATGCTCTGGTTTTTTATGACAATATTTTCTACATCATTGTCTTCTAGTCTAGTTAAAAATTCCGAAAAAGGTATGGTTGTTTTACTTTTACCTACATTTCCGCTGAACTGAATATAAACAACTGAAATAAGAACAATAATTACTAACCAGATCAATAAGCCTTCTAAAAATTTTTTCATTTCTATTTCTAACTAAGTACTAATCAAGCTTACCAAATTTTGTTTTATCGTGCTATTAATAATGCATTGAACCTTATCGTCATTGGTATTTTTTTCGTTATAATTTACATCAGGATAAGCAAGCACCTTTCCATCTTTTTGTACTGTAGGCAAAGAATAAAAGACTTCAGGGCAGCAGTTGTAAATTTAAAAGGTGTATTTAATTGTGACCACCACTCAGTGTGTTTTTTTTCATGAACAATAATTAACTTCATCTGCTATAAATTCACGTACTAGTAAGTCCATTAGAATTCCTTGGAGCTATACTAAAAAGAGTCTGTAACACATTTCCTACATTTGCTTCTTCATTCTCAGGCTTTTGAAATTCATCCTTAAGCTTTTCAAGTGCATTACTAACATCATTCATGGTAATAACGATTTCTTCTGTGTCCTCTTTTACAATACGATTTCTGGCAAAATCTTTTACAGAATTTACTAAATTAAATAAATCAGCTCCTGAAAAACCTTTAATTCTACCTGCAAGTTCTGTAAGATCTAGATCTTCTGTTCTTGGTGTGTCCTTCATATAAAGATTTAATATTTTCTCACGTAGGTTTTCGTCTGGTAAAGGAATATTAATGTGCTTGGACAAACGACCACTCCTAGTGAGTGCAGAATCTAAAACACCCATAAGATTAGTTGCAGCAATTACTATCACACCCTCTCTAGATTTGAAGCCATCCAATTCAGTCAATAACTGATTTAAAGTTTCTGTATACGCTTGATGACCATAACTGCTACCATCACAGCGCTTTTCACCAACAGAATCAATTTCATCTATAAAAACTATACAAGGAGCATTTTTTCTTGCTTTCTCAAAAAGCTTACGTATATTTCCTGGACCAGTGCCAACATACCGCTGAATAAACTCAGATGCAGAAACACTTATAAATGAAGATTTAGTTTCATTTGCAATTGCTTTAGCAAGCAAAGTTTTGCCAGTCCCCGGTGGACCATAAAAAATGTATCCTGTGTCTTGCGCATAATTTAGCTTTTCGTCTATTTCTATTTCCCTTTTTGACTGAAGTTTACAAATCTTTCTTAACTCTCGTCTTACATCGTCTGAAACTGCAACATCATCAAGTGTTACTTTTTGTTCATTCGTTACTTTAGGTGATGTCATTAGTTCATAAACAACAACACATATTGCCCCAAACACAAAAAGTACAGCTGCAGTACCTGCCACTACACAAGTTACTACAGCGGATTTTATAATGATAGGCATAAAAAGTATAGTGTCCGTAGCAGTCTTAATTCTAAGAAACAGAATATACATAAGATAAATAAAAGCAGCAATTGCTAAACATAACAAAGGGAAAATGAATTTAAAGAACTCTCGCCAAGTTATTTTCATTATAATCCCTCACTAAGATAAATTTTCATCATCGATCATACTATATCGATAATATAAGATTTTTTTGTATTATGCAACTAATAATGAATTGAACCTTATTACTATTGATGTCTTTTGTATCATGAATTACATCAGGATAAGCAAGTACCTTTCCATCTTTTTGTACTGTAGGCAAAGAATAAAAGACTTCAGGGCAGCAGTTGTAATCCTTCAGAAATTCAGGAACTTTTTGTGTTTTTTTTAATGGAGCGATGATAACTGAACACTCTTGATTTCCGAGTATTGTGCAGCTAAATCTGTTATCCCATTGAGTAGGTTCATTTAAAGGTAGGTTTACGGTAATTTCTTGTATCTTTGACGATTCTCTAATTATTAAGATATTTTCTCCATATTTTCTTATTTTGCACCCAGAAAGTGTACAGTTAACATTACTATCCTTTTGCAATATTTTATTAAATATCGCAATAAGGCTATTGTACCTTGGTTTATAATGTTTACTGGCAATTGCCATTATAGAGTAAAGAAGAAGCCTCAAGGCTATTTCCTCTGGCAATTGATAAAATTCACTTAGTTTAATTTCAATATAACCAAGATCATGAACATTAACACAGTCATTAAATGCAAGGCGTGTGTAGTGCATCAACGCTTTTGCAGCTCTTTTCATATGAAGGGCTGTGAGGCATATTCGCTCTGTTAAAATCTCTTGATTGTCACTTGCTTTAAGTAAGCTACGGTATAAAGTTCGCCTGTATTTTAAGTTATAGTTGCTTCTATCTTCGATCCATTTTAACCGGTGAAGCTTAGCGTACTTTTCTATTTCACTACGACTAAAATTTAACAATGGCCTAAATATATAAATACCATTTAAGAAAGATTTGTAATCCATTGATGATAATCCATCTACGCCACTACCTCGCTCCAATCTTAATAAGAACGTTTCTGCTTGATCATCTTTGTGATGAGCAACGAGCAAACATTTAACATTATTGTTTTTACAACACTCTGCTAGTAACTTATATCGTGCTTTTCGTGCCTGTAATTGAATATTACCTTTAATATTTTGCTTCTCCCAATTTAATATGAACGATTCCTTTGCTCCAAGTTCTTTTGCATAACTTGTAACAAAATCAGCTTCTTTTTGAGACTCTGAACGTAACCCATGATTTACTGTTAATGCTATAGGAAGTGAAAGCTTGTTTTTTTTTGCCCAGTTAGTCATTAAGTGCAGTAAGACTATACTATCTACACCACCTGATACTGCAACTGCGATTTGGTTATAGAAAGCAAAGCTATTAGCTATATTTTGAAATAATAACTCTAATTTCATTATGTTTCTTGATGGCAAGATAGTCTCTACGTCATACAGCGACTTATTTGTGGTATATATAGATCCCGCTAACAAGCAGCGGAATTGCTCTCTTTTGTCATCCCAGTGCTTGACACTGGGATCCAGGTTTTAATGCAAGAAACTATTTCTTTATTCCAGAAAATGAAAATTCCACTCTACGATTTTTAGCATGCTCTTTTTCATATTTAGAATTTCTAGAATCATCTTTTACATTAACCAAAGGCTCAGTTTCACCCTTAGAAGCAGTTTTTATTCTGTTTTCTATGTAGGGTGCACAACTAACCATAAATTTTTTAGCTGCATCTGCCCTTCTAGCGCCTAGCGCAAGATTATATTCATGAGAACCACGGTTGTCAGTATGACCAGTTAAAGTAACCTTCGCGTCAGGGTTATCTTGTAACACCTCCATTACGTTAAGTAATGCATCTGCGCTTACTTCAGTAATACTAGATTCATCATAACCAAAGAAAACTCTTTTATCACCTATCTGCTTAACAACAGAATTCATTTTATTTGTTGTATTTGCTCCTTTTTTTTGGCAAGAACTTACACCAGTAAGTAGCAAACAAAAACAGCACATTATAACCAGTCTACTCCACATTACTAAACCTCCATAAATTTTAAAATAGTGCGTAACTTTAATTTCAGTAGCTAATAATCTCTCCATATTGTAATATAGTCAAGAGAAATAAAATACTAAATACTTTTTCTACACCCTTACAATTAATTTTCTTATAATATGCTGGACTCTGAGTAGAAAAATCCAATAAAGGAATAAAAAGTACAATTTTTTATGTACTTTAAGCAAATATACTTTTAACTTTATTATTAATCTATTACGATATTAAAGAGATGTTTTCTAAAACAATGAACAAATTATGAAATCTTATAAGTTTTTAGAGGAAGTATTATATAGGGTAAAGAATATCGAAAATACGCTAAAAGTACTAAACCAAAGCCAATTGAATATAGAGGACAAAGTTGAACAAATGAGTCTTCTAGAAGAAATCAGACATGAAATTATCTCTCATGATGCAATAAAGGAATCATTAGCAGATGCTCTTGGTAACAAAAAAAGTGCAAATACTCAGCAGCTAAAGTTAATAGAGAGAATACATAAAAGCAACAGTGCTTTTCCTATTGATTTAGTAAAGTCTTTATCCAAAGCTAAGGTTGAATGCCAAAATTTATGGAAACTATCTCATTCTGAAACCAGTAACTTAGAAAAACTAAAAGAACGTTTTACTGATTTAATCACACTCATTCGCGAAGTAGCTTCTATAAAATCGCAGCAATTAAAATGCTCAAAATACGACTCACTGCTTGCTGACTATGACTCTGATATCACAGAAAAGAATATAAGGGAAGTATTCCCCAAGGTAGGCAAATTTTTTAGCGAAAATGTGGATGAAATAATTGAAAAGCAGAAAAAGGATAAGGTTACTAATATACAAAGAGTTGCTACTCAGAAGCAGATTGAACTTGGCTCGTTATGTTTACAGCAAATGGGTATTGCACTAAATGAGATTCGTACTTCTTATTACTACCCTATAGATTATGATGAATCTGATTTTTGTTATGGTTTATTTTCACTTTTACGGCATAGTGGTTATGCGATTTATCAAAAATGTTTAGCGCAAAATTCTATAAGTAGCCCAATTACGAGACATGTTATGTATGAAACTCAAGGGTTATTCATGGAAAGGATGATTGGAACATCCAGAGAATTTATTGAGTTCATTCAACCACACATAAAAGAGAAATTTGCTATAAAAGGCAAAACTAATAGCAGTGTTGAAAATTTGCACTTGGTTTTCAATGAAATAAACCTTTCCTCTTCTTTAAAGAACGCAGATGAATTTAGTCTGTTAGCTCATATTATGTTGAGAACTAGGTTAGAACAGGATATAATAAATGGTACACTGGAAGTTAAGGATCTGCACGATGCGTGGCTGGAAGGTATGAAGCACTATAAAATTCCAGTAAAAGCTAAAAATGAGCTGGACACTTATTTTCAAGATGAATATTGGGCAAGCGGTGTTATGGGCTACTTTCCTATAAAAATTATTGCTTTAATTGCTGCTGTGCAGATTTTCTCTTTCGTTAAAAAGAATCATTACGAATCATTAAGTGCTATAATAAAAGGAGATTTTAGTTTACTTATCAGTTGGTTATCTCAAAATATATACAGTGCAAAGTGTGGCCTGGAACTGCTAAAAAAAGTAACAGGCAAGGGTTTAGACGTTGAGTGTGTTACTTACTACCTATCTGAAAAGTATAATTTGTCTCAATAAATGGTTTTCTTGAGTTATGTATGAATTTTGTTCGAAAATTGACCGGAAAGTTTTATAGCCTTTTTACTTTCAAAGGTTTGTTTGCTAGCGATATTGCCATAGACCTTGGTACTGCAAACACTTTAGTTTATCAGAAAAATCAGGGAATAGTGCTTGATGAGCCTTCAGTTGTAGCAAGAGTAAAAGAAAAAGGAAGCTACGTTCCTTATGCTTTTGGTAAAAAAGCTAAAATGATGCTTGGAAAAACGCCTGGAGAAATAGAGGCGATAAGGCCCTTAAAGGATGGAGTTATTGCTGATTTTAAAAGTGCGGAAGAAATGCTAAAATATTTCATACGCAGTGCAAACACAAAATTCACTGTTAATAAACCTAATATTATCATATGCGTTCCATCTGGATCCACGCCAGTTGAAAGGCGTGCTATACAAGATGCAGCAGAAAGTGCTGGTGCAAATGAAGTATTTTTGATTGAAGAACCAATGGCTGCAGCAATCGGAGCTGGGCTCCCAGTTACTGAACCTGAGGGTTCTATGATCGTTGATATAGGAGGCGGTACAACTGAAGTTGCAATTATTTCTTTAAGCGGAATTGTTTATTCACGTTCTGCCAGAGTAGGTGGCGATATTATGGATGAAGCAATAAAATCGTATATTCGTGAAAATCATAAGTTATTAATCGGTGAAACAACTGCTGAAAAAATTAAGAAAAACGTAGGTTCAGCCAGTCTGCCAGGTGAAAATAACAAAGAGGGAATGATAATTAAAGGCAGGGATTTAGTGAGTGGCATGCCAAAAGAAATGCTTTTATCAGAATATCAAGTTGCAGAGAGTTTAATAGAGCCTGTACATCAGATAATTTCTGCTATTAGGACTGCACTGGAGAGCACTCCACCTGAACTTTCTTCTGATATAGTCGATAGAGGAATAATTTTATCCGGTGGTGGTGGATTATTGCGTAACTTGGGCAAAGTTATCAGTGAAACAACAAAATTACCAGTTCGTGTTGCAGATGACCCACTTTGTTGTGTTGCCTTGGGTAGTGGAAAAGTGCTTGAAAACATGGATTATTTTGGCCATGTTTTATTCAAGCAAGATTAAATTGTTTTTGAAGGTAGTTTATCGAATTGTTTTGATGGAATTATGTAATATAAATGAGATCCCAGTGTCACGCACCAAGTAATTTGAAGGCAACTTCCAGCAGGAAAGGGTGTCATCCGAGTAGCTGACACTGGGATCCAGGAAACTTAATTACAAATAAATATGCTGTTTTAATGAATTTGCATAAATAGACACTAGATTCCAGTGTCAGCTACTTTCATGACATCATCTACTATGTAAATTGCCCCCAAATCAAAACGTTTGCACAGTTGTATGTTGGAATGACACAAGATTTGCGTTTATAAATTAAGGCGATTATGCTAAAAGAATTTAAAATTGAACCTCTGCTAAAAGATAGAGCTCCGCACCAGACCAAGGCTATTGTTGCAATGTCCGGGGGAGTTGATAGCTCCGTTGCTGCAGCACTGCTATATAACTTTGGGTACCAGGTGATAGGTGTGACTCTTCAACTCTATGGCACCGACGGTAATGCTAACGCAAGAAAAGGTGCATGTTGTGCTGGACAGGATATTTACGACGCTAAGCGCGTGGCTGAAAGTGTTGGCTTTCCTCACTATATTTTAAACTACGAGGAAATATTCAAAAAGGAAGTAATAGAGGATTTTGCAAGTACCTATATGCGTGGGGAAACTCCCATACCATGCGTAAGATGTAACCAAACGGTAAAATTTCGTGATCTATTGCAAGTTACAAAAAATCTTGGTGCGGATGTGCTTGTAACAGGACATTACGTGAGAAGATTAGAAAAAAATGGTGAGGTAAAGTTGTGCAGAAGCATTGATAAAAGTAAAGATCAAAGCTATTTTCTATTTGCTACAACAAAGGAGCAGTTGAAGCTTTTGCGATTTCCACTAGGTGGGTTCTATAAAAGTGATATAAGAAAATTAGCAAAGTATTTCAGCTTACAAATTTCTGAAAAGCCGGACAGTCAAGATATATGCTTTGTTTCCGAAAGCTATAGTAAAACAATAGCTAAATTAGCTCCACAATCTGTACAGAAAGGTAAAATAGTGGATGTTAATGGAAAAGTGCTAGGCGAGCACAGTGGCATAGTAAATTTTACAGTGGGGCAAAGAAAGGGCTTCGGTATCGCACACAATGAACCTCTTTATGTGATAAAAATTAATACAGAAAATAATGAGGTTATAGTAGGTCCGATCAACGCATTAATGCAAAAAAAAATATTGATCAAGGAGTTAAATTGGTTAGAACAACCAAAGGAAGGTATGGAAGTAACTGTGAAGCTGAGATCATCACATGCGGGAAGTTTAGCAACAATACATTCAACTGACGAAAAAAATAAAGCCTGTGTCATTTTAAACGACGATTACTTTGGCATCAGTCCAGGTCAAGCCTGTGTGGCATATAAAGGTGAACAAGTTATCGGTGGAGGATGGATATGCTCTTAACTGGGTGGCTTAATTTTTTTATGCAGAATGTAAACGTACAATAATATTTATTGCTATTTTACCCTATATCGCTTATACTATAAAGTAGAACATTATAGGTTTTAGCAATGGTTAAGGAAGTTGAAGAACTAATAAAAATTGTTGGTAAGGGTAATTTATTAGAGACTTTGTTTATTTTTTTAGGTGGCTTTCAACATGCCGACTTAGATCGTAGTATGGACTGCAGAAATCATTTTGGTTTGTCTGTATTCATTAAAAAAGAGGGGGAGCCATTAGATGAATATTTTAACTTAAAGTTTAGTCTACAAGGGCTGTTTTTAATTTATGCTCAAGCTTATAAGATACTTAGTGAAAACAACAACCTGAATACTAAAGATGTCATAGATAAAATATATGAAGTTATTAAAGGGTCTGAGTTAAATAGAGATATAAATGAAGTAGTAGAAGTAGATGGAAGTAAATTAGATTTACTTAACATCTTAGCAAATCCAAAGAGAGAAGCAATATTTAAAACAGAAAAAGATTTTGAAAATAAAGTACTTATTGGTGTTAGAAAGTTACTAAATGAAAAAACTACATTAAACAAATATGACAGAGAATTTGCATTAAATAAGTGCATTATCAGCAGCTATTATTCCATTCATGACATAAAAGCAGATAAAGATATAGCATTGTTCTTTTCTTTGGGTGGTCACTATAAAGAACTTTCGTCATCTAACAAAACAGTAAAAAGAGAAGTATTAGAGATATGTGAGAATCAGTTAATAGCGCATTATACAATGTTCTTAGCTAAAGCACTACATATGATCAAGTTATCAAGTAGAGATAAATATACAATCGACCATGAGAATGTGGATCGACAAGAGAAAGAATTAAAAATGGATGGATTAATATATCCTATAAATACAAAAAACACCCTAGAGCAACTGTTAAAAAACCAAAATAGTGATGAATTTGAACAATTAGTAACGAGCCCTAAAAATATATACTACTCAGTGCCACAAGAAGAGAATAAATGTAGGCCAAATTTCATTGTCAGCAAGAAAAAAGAAAAAGACCATAAAAACACAATCTGTAAACTTATTTTGGGTATGTTTGTATTATCTGTTGGGTTATATGTTGCTGATTATTTCCTTATGGAGCAAAAATTGTTCAACTCAATAAAAAATGTTTTGCCACAAGACAACCTTACTAACTTGATAGTTGGTGCGGTGCTTACTATTGTAATAGTATATGCTTTATTTCAATTATCACAGAAACCACCACTTTCAACAGTCAATGGAATGACGAATGAAAATTTAGAATCGCTCCATGCAAAACAAGCTTAGAACTACATAAATGTAGCAACTTAAAAGTACATATTGTATAATGCTTATTCTTAAGTTAAGAAGGTAATTTATGGATTTAAGTAAAATAACAGCGGTACCAAATGCGGTGAATGTGGTAATTGAAATAAGTGCAAATGCTGAGCCTGTAAAGTATGAATTTAATAAAGAGCTTGGGTTGTTACAAGTTGACAGATTTTTGTCTACCTCAATGACTTATCCTTGCAATTATGGGTTTATACCAAATACCTGCGCAGGTGATGGTGATCCTGTGGATGTTTTGGTGCTAACTCAATTTCCCTTAGCATCTAGTGTTTTAATATCGGTGCGTCCAATAGGCGCATTACTCACTAAAGATGAAAAAGGAGAAGATGAAAAGATATTAGCTGTGCCTGTTTCCAGTGTTGATAGCTATTATGACAATATAAAGGACTATTCTGACTTATCTAAAAACCTACTAGATAAAATTGCTCATTTCTTTTCTCATTATAAAGATCTAGAAAAGGGAAAAACGGTAGCAGTTGGAGAATGGGTTGGTGTAGAAGAAGCAAAGAAAATCATTGAAAAAAGCAGAAATTAGTTTTTGTTGATTTATAGCTAAAGTGGCTTAGGTTTGCCTACAATTTGAAAAACAACAAATTCGTCATTCCGCTACTTGTTAGCGGAATCTATGCTGAGATACCGCGCACAACTGTACGAACATTCATTCTTGAAGGTAAACTGCACAGCAAATGGTGTCATTCCAGTGCTTGACACTGGAATCCAACCTTGCCGTAATCTCATCAAGAACGTTGTGTTTTAACATAAGACCAGCCACTTTTATGCTTACCAACTTAGTGCCCAATCAAAATTCCTGGATCCCAGTGTCTGGGCACTGGGATGACATTCTTCTGGTAGGCTCAAATTGTAATGTTCGTACAGTTGTGGAATGAATTGCGGTATGACGTAGGGAAACCTTTCTTGGGTTAGCTATAGATTTTTGTACCACAGATCTAAAAATTACAGTTGTTCGGAAAAATGTTGCTGTTAAAAGCATTAGACAGGCGTTAGAGGTCTTGGTATTATATAATCTTTAGGTTCTAAATTTGGAAGGGTGGCCGAGCGGCTGAAGGCGGCGGTTTGCTAAACCGTTATACGATTGAAAAGTCGTATCGAGGGTTCGAATCCCTCTCCTTCCGTATACTGTTTTAGCACGGTCTGAATTCGCTATATTGGCATGTTTTTAGCCTGTTTACCTGATCTTGTTGCAATGGTTTTTATTTCCGTCTTTGCTTAGATAGCTATTAAAAAGTTGGCTAGCGTTGACTCAGTATTTATTATAGAATTGGTTGTTAACCTTACTTATATGCATAAAATACTAATTTTACTGTTGATAGTGTTGCCACTTAGGTTGCTTGCAACCGAGATTGAAATTGTTGCAGATGTAAATGGTGAGCCAATTTCAAATTTAGATATCGAAAAACGCATCAACTTTATAAATTCATTGTTTGGCACTCAAAGTGTTAATCAAAAAGAAGCAAAACCTCAAATTCTTAGGGAGCTAATAGACGAAATTATCATTATCAATGAAGCACAGAGGCTGAATATAAAATTGAGCAACGAGGAGTTAGATAATGCTATCATATTATTTTTAACCCAAAGTTTTAAACTTAAGGCTAATGAAGTTGATCAATACATAAAAAAGCATAATATAGATCTTAGTATTTTAAGAAAACAAATAAAATGTCAGTTACTATGGAGCAAAATTATTGAAGTAAGAATTGTGCCATTTATTAATATAAGCGATAAAGAAGTAGATGATGTAAAAAGGCAAACAGAAAAGCCGGATTATCTTATCACGTTCCAAGAGTTTATAATTCCTGATCAAAAAGACAAGGATGTTTATGGCATAGCTGAAGATTTAGTAAAAAAATTACGTAATAGTAATAACCCGGAATCTCCAATAAAGATGCGTAAAGCAACAGTTAATTTAAGTCAGCTCAAAGATAAACTTAAGAGCGTTTTAGAAAGACTAGAAACCGGCGATATAGCAGGTCCATTCAGTTTCAGTGAAGGTTACTCTATTATAAAAGTCATAGACAAGGTACAACTTAATTATGCACTGCTGGAAAGCACTTTAAAATTAAAACAGATTGTGGTTGAGGGTTCAGAAAGTTTATTGGATAATTTTCAAGAGCAAAAGGTCAATTGTTTAAATTTTGACAAATTAGCAGATGATTTTAAGTTGCCAAACGCAAAAGAGTTTGAAATAAAAATGCGAGATTTAAATCCTGATTTACAGATTTTATTTAGTAAAACAAGTGTGAATGAAATAGTAGAATTAAGAGAAAATGGCACTGCAAAGTTAATGATGTTGTGTGATATCAAGAGTAATGCAGCGGATATAGAAGCAATTAAACAGCAGATGTACCAACAAAAGATTATGATACAAAGCAACTTGTTATTAGATGATATGCGTAAAAATTCAGCTGTCAGTTATCGGTATAGTTGAAGTCAGAGAGTGTCCTTGTCTCTGTCTTTGTGTACGAAAATTACTTTGTTCTATAAAATTTCAAAAAATTTGAACAAATATAGTTAAAATAGCACATGAAGAATATAATGCTAATTGGTGGTGGAGTTGGAAATGCAGTATTATTTTCGATAGGGAAGGCGTGTCTTGAAAATAATAATAAGGTTTTGTACTTTGCTGGCTATAAGAAATTAAGTGATGTATTTAAACGAGCACTGATAGAGCGTGCATCAAATGCAGTAGTTTGGGCATGTGAAGAAGGATTGATAGAAACAAGCAGAGATCAAGATAAATCCTTTCATGGTAATATAGTTGATGCAATAGTCTCTTATCAACAAGGAAGATTAGGTATTAATTTAAACACTATAGATAAAATTATCACTATTGGTTCTGATAAAATGATGAAAGCTGTGAATGAAGCTAGAAAAACAATTTTAAAGCCATATCTAAAGTCAAGTCACATAGCAATATCGTCAGTTAATTCTCCTATGCAGTGTATGATGAAAGAAATCTGCGCTCAGTGTGTTCAGCAACATATAAATACGGAAACAGGAGAAAGGAGTTTTGTTTATAGTTGCAGTAATCAAGACCAGGATATGGAATTTATTGACTTTGATTTTTTAAGTGAGCGCTTAAAGCAAAATAGTTTACAAGAAAAACTCACTGCGAAATGGATAGATCATGTTCAAAGATATTAAACAGCACAAAAAGGAAGTAAGAGAGCAATATAGAGCTATAAGAAAAGATATTGATGAAAGTTATTCCATTTATGCGGCAAGTTCCCTTATTAATCTCTTTAATCAGAACTTAAGTTACGTTAAAGGCAAAACAATTGCGGCTTACGTTCCAATGGATGGGGAAATAAATGTTGTCCCTTTGATGTGTCGTTTGCTCTATTTAGGTTATAAAGTAGCAATTCCTGATAAAAATCAGTTGCTAAGATTTGAGGGATGGAACGAAACAAATGAAGATGTAATTCCCGACACAATCATTACTCCTGTTGTTGCTTTTGATGATCATTTTAATAGATTATGTTTTGGCGGTGGTTGGTATGATACAATGATAAAAAAATTACGGCCGCTTGGAAAAATATTTATAGGTGTAGCCTATGAGAAACAATATTGTAAAGATTTACCTGTAGAAAAACATGATCAAAAATTGGATATTATAATCACTGAGATGTGTGTTAGATGTGGAGGTGGATTGCTCAAAAAAGTGGATAGAAAGGAGTAGCGTAACCCCACTTTCTGATAGTAATTTTTGCGTCAAAACGCTCCTCAAATGCATCAACCCGGTCCTGTGATTCCTTCTTCACTCACTCGTTCAGCACTTGAACTACCTAATTGAGAATCTGGCTTCATTTCCTGAGCTTTCTCATTAACTTTTTGTTCTACATCTTCTATTTTACCGTTACCAATAGCCATAATTGCAGGTTGAAATTTATTTATAAGATCATTAAGTGCTTTCATATCTGCTACATGAGTACTGAGGCCCTTTTCCAGAAGTCTGCTCATATCATCTTCTGAAAAATTTTGAATGGTTCCATTCTTTACTAACTCTTGTATAGCAGATCGCTGCCTTTCATTTTGAAGCATTTCTAATATTTTTTTCCCATCATCAAGACCTTTTTTAGCGTCAACGCCTTCGTTATCTTTAAGACTAATGTTTGCAATAGTTTCAAGCACGTTTGTTCTTAATCTACTAAAGTTATTCTCTCTTGCTTGAACTGTAGGTAATTTATCTATTAAATCCTTATATGAACTTTTCACTGCTTTTCCTGCTTCAATCGCTCCTTCTTTTATTTTTTCCCCTGCCTTTCCTATACCTATTCCTACATAACGCGCTCCAATAGCTACAAGCGCTATTAATGTAGCAAGCACAATAAGCGGAGAAAATGCTACTCCCAATACTATTGCTGTAGAAGCTATTCCAATTTTTTTATTTGCAGATGCTGATTTAAAATAATTGACTAGATTGTCCAGCGGACCTTTATTATTATTTATAACATTACTTATTGCTTGCTGATTAACAGATTTTAACGCCTCTTCTATTATTTTTGAGTCAACGTTTTCAGAAGTTAACCCTTTAAGTGCTTCTTCAATGAATTTTATAAATAATTCTTTGTTTACCTCCTTTTGCAAGCCTTGGTCATTAATCGCTAAACCTAAATCTTTGAGATTCATCCCTTTAACTTGTTCTGATAGGGCTTCAAACAACTTCCCTTTTTCTTCCTGTGGGAATTGTGCGATGCTTTCTATTATATCTGAAATAGCTTTTCTTAGTTCTTGGTAGTCAGTTTCATTATCAAAGAACTCAGCCACATTTTACTCCATTGACTGTAAATATGCCTAATTATACATACTAATTATTAATTATATCATAATTGATATAACATACCCCTTTCCAAATATAGAATTTGTATTAAAATATCTAGATTATATGAAATCAAGGTACTTTATGGGTGAAAAAAAATTAAAAGCTGCTGTGATTTTATCAGGGTGTGGTCACCTTGACGGTGCAGAGGTAAGAGAAGCGGTTTTAAGTCTGCTTGTGCTTGATCAGCAGGAAGTGGATGTTAAATGCTTTGCACCTGACATCAATATCACACAAGTTATGAATCATAAAACAAAGGAGGCAGTGAAAGAAAAAAGGAATGTACTTGTAGAAGCAGCAAGAATCGCAAGAGGCGAAATATATGACTTAAAAGAAGCCAAAGCTGAAAATTTTGACATGCTAGTCGTACCTGGTGGATACGGGGTTGCGAAAAATTTATCTGACTTAGCTGAAAATAAAGACATGGTGACAGTAATGCCTGAATTTGAAAGATTAGTTTCAGAATTTTTTGTCACAAAAAAGCCAATAGGAGCAATATGCATATCTCCAGCCGTAATTGTTTCAATTTTAAGTAGCAAGATAGGTAAAGAAGAAAGTGAGATTAAGGTAACTATAGGAGATGACAAAGAACAGTTGATAGAGAAGCTTGGCGGCAAACACATAAAGTGCGATACAGGGTTATCAATAGAAGACGAAGAGTATAATGTATTTTCCTGTTCTGCTTATATGCGTAGCGACGAAAGTACATACTCTGTATATCAAGGGATAAAGCATATGATTGACAGTATGGTAAAAAAGATTAACAAAAAAACTAAACAACCATTCCTCTAAGATGTAGTAATTTAGACTTCCTTACACAATTAACTGTTGAACTTTACATTCCTAGCTGTATTATGGTTATATAGCTAAGAGACCTAGGTTTACTGACTATTACTTGTTAGTGGTATGGCGTAGGGCTGCACTAGCTATATATATTTAGCTCTTTTTTTATAAACGTAAGGTATTTTATATGTCAGACCTTTTCTATATTGAAACTACGTGTTGTATGGACGGTCAGTGTGATGTCTATACAGGGGAAGTGAGTTTTAATGATGTTATGTTAGGCAAGTTCAGTCTAAATTCGTGCAGCGGGAAAGAAGCTATGATAAATCTAGACGTTATTACATTCGATATTAATATCGCTATTGATGGTCAAAATGGAAAGACAATAGAAAGAGACCTTAAAGGTCTTGAATTTGTAACTAAAGATGATGGTTCTTGGTATATTAATAAGAATTTTGGTAATGATAGATTTGAAGTTATAGTAAAGCAATCATAATTTTACATCTCAGGTGTAACATTTAGTATAGGTGCTATTCTATTTATAATGTTCTTTACTATAGGCGCAGCAATTATTCCCCCGGTATGGTGTATCCCTTGAGGTTCATCAATAGCAATTAGCACTATATACCTTGGGTCAAGCATGGTTAGCACTCCTATAAATGAAGCTATGTTTGCATCTTTGCTATATTTACCATCTACAACTTTTTCCGCCGATCCAGTCTTTCCCCCTATTGAATATGCCTTTATTTTTGCTCTGCTGCCAGTGCCATCCGTTACTGCTGCGCGTAATAATTTTCTCATTTCCCTGGAAGTTCTTCTTGAGATAATTTGCTCTCCTATACTTCTCTTATTCAACATCAAGGTTGCGTTATGAAATACCCCATTGTTGATTAATGCTGCTGCAGTTTGTGCAAGATGTATAGGAGTTACAGCTATGCCATAACCATAAGATGCTGTTATTAAAGTGTTTTCACTCCATTTATCCGGGATTATCGGTGTAGATTTTTCTGGTATTTCTATTTTCAAAGGAGAAAATAGCTTCATAGCTTTAAAGTATTCTACTTGTTTTTCAATACCTAATTTAACTGCAATTTTTGCTGCACCAATGTTGGATGATTTCACAAATATATCTCGCACAGTGATTTCCGGAATCTTAAATTCATGAAGATCATAAATTTTATATTTCCCAATAGTGATTGGCTTTGACACGTCATATAAATCATCAATTTTTACAACGTTTGCATCAAGCGCTGCGGCTATTGTAAAGAATTTTAATACCGACCCCATCTCATACACCCCAAGACTGGCGCGATTAAACTTTTGTACGTCTTCTGCCTTATTCTGTAGGTTGGGGTTAAAATCAGGCAGACTGACCATTGAGATGACTTCACTATTTCTCACATTTAAAACAATTCCTACTCCGCCGAGTGCCTGATATCTGCTTACAGCTTTAGTTAGCTCTTCATGCACTATGCTTTGCACTCGTGTATCTAAGGATAGTTGAATACCCTGGTAAGGTGTTATTCCAGCGCGTAATGCTGGAATCCACGTATTTTTTTTCTGGACCCCAGTGTCAGCTACTTGGATAACAGAATGTTGTTTGTTTTTACTTATATATGCCTCAACTCCTGCAATACCGTTGCCATCTATGTCAGTGTAACCAAGCACGTGTGAAAATAAATTACTGTGAGGATATATACGTTTTACATCGTTATAGAAGTTTATTCCTGGCACGCCGGCATTTTTTATTGCTAACAGTTCTTTTGGAGTCAAGTGCCGCTTTACCCAAGCAAATTTCTTTTTTGAAGTAAGTACTCTATATGAATTCTCGTATTCAAGATCATTCAAAATAGAACACAGTTGTGCTGCTATACTTTCCGGATTCTTTACTTTGGTTGCATCTGTATATAGTGATGTTGTGGGCACATTTGTTGCTATTACCACTCCATTTCTATCTAAAATATCAGGTTGTTTATATACTGTATTATCTTTTCTAAAATTTTCTGAAGTAGTAGGTTGATCAAATGTTAAAGAGAATATGCGAAAAATAATTATTATATAAAACGTAAATAATGGTACTATAAAACACAGTGAGCGGAGCTTATTTTTAAGTAATGCTTGCATATTTACTTGATTTGACAAAAATGGAAATTATCTTAGCTGAGCCGCGAGGTTTTTGTGCCGGGGTAAAAAGAGCTGTGGACATATTAGCTATTACTTTAGAAAAATACAAAAACAAGTGCCAAGTTTATGTGCTACACGAAATTGTTCACAATAAATATATAGTAGAGGACTTTAAGAGACAAGGAGTGGTTTTTGTGAACAGTATCGAGGAAATTGAAGATAATGGAGGAATACTGATCTTCAGCGCGCACGGAGTGTCAAAAAATATAGAAGATGAGGCAAAAAGAAAGGGTATTCAAGTGATTGATGCAACATGTCCTTTAGTCAGCAAAGTGCATAAAGAGGCAAAAAGGTATGAAAACGGTGGTAAAGAACTAATTCTCATTGGGCATGAAAACCATCCAGAAGTTAAGGGAATTAGAGGAAGAGTAAATAATCCTATCATTTTAGTGCAAACTGTGCAGGACGTACGCAATTTAAAAGTTAAAGATCCAGATAATTTATCTTATGTTACACAAACCACGTTAAGCATCGACGATACCCGTGAAATTATTGTTGCCCTGAAGCTCAGGTTTCCAAGCATAACAGGTCCAGATTTAAAGGACATATGCTATGCAACGCAAAACAGACAAAATGCTGTTAAAAAGCTAGCTGAAATTGTAGACATGGTGTTAGTTGTAGGAAGTAAAAATAGCTCAAATTCAAACCGCTTATTAGATCTGTGCACTGCCAGAGGAAAAAGAGCCTACTTAATTGATAATTACAGCTGTGTGAATAAAAGCTGGTTTCATGGCGTAGAAAAGATAGGAATCACTGCAGGTGCTTCTGCTCCTGACATATTGGTTGATGAATTAATGGACTACCTAAAAGTAAACCTGAGTGTAAAAATTTCAGTGATGCCAGGTGGTATTATTGAAAATGTTCAGTTTAAAATACCGAATTTGGTTTAAAACACAACTTATCTACTAAGCTTCTCTTGAAATCACACAAATCAGCATCTATAGCTAAGACGTCATACCGCGATTCATTAGACTTCTTGCATAACCTTATAACAAACTTTTATTGGGAATAGAAACGAAAAACTTCCTTGACAAACTCCGCCAGCCCCCTTATCATGATAGTGAAGGTATTCAGTTATCTTCATCTGTGCAGATTAAACAGCAAAAAAACAACGTAGTTGGCGTCTTATTTTTAATTTTTTGCACTATGTGCACCTTATGTCTTCACAATATTCTGGGTTTTTACCTATATAAGCTGAAACGCGCTTATAAGTCGTTTAAGACAGTATAGTACGCCAATTTGAAGGATTAGAGAGTGAACACTAATTACCACGGGGTTTCTTTTGCCTTTTTTTCTGCTTAGTAAATTTCTTAAACATTTGAGATAAGGTGAGTTGCATTTAAAAGCAGCCAAATTGCAGTGTTTAAGACTTAAAAAACGCCAATACTGAAAATAGATATTAACCGGGGCTTCTTTTGCCTTTTTTTCCGTTTGGTAAATTTCTTAAATATTTATAGCTAAACGACAATCGTCATCCCGCTGCTTGTTAGCGGGATCTAGAGATACCGTGACGGTATGACGAGGGAGAACAGTTAGCGGCTGAGATACCGCGAATGAATCGCGGTATGACGTAGGACTGCTGTCATTCCAGTACTCCTTTTTTTGTCATCCCAGTGCTTGACACTGGGATCCAGTTTTCCATATAATCTCATCGAAAACGTTGTATTTTAACGTAAAACATCTATTTTTATGCTTACCAACTTAATAAAATTCCTGGATCCCAGTGTCTGGGCACTGGGATGACACCATTCTTTTTTCTGGATTCCAGACTGGAATGACACCGTCTTGGATGGAAACCAGTGTCAGCTACTTTCATGACACCATCATAAGGTGAAACTGGATCCCAGTATCTGGGCACTGGGATGACAGGAGAAGGGGCTACTGCCGTCATAAAGGAACCAGTGTCAGCTACTCGGATGATACCTTTTTCTACTTAATTTGGGTTATGCAAGAAGTCTATTCGCGGTATCTCAGCATAGATTCCGCTAACGAGTAGCGGAATGATGGTTTTTTAAATCGTCGGTAAGCCTAAGTCAGTTTAGCTATATGCTTTTAATTTCCCCAAAAGGAGAATTAAATATGTGAAATTCTAGTTGATATGATTTAATGAATGGTTAGTTTAAATTACTAATTTATTTAAGAGATTTTAATAATATTTAACCCACTTACTTTTCTATTTTCCATATCACGATGGGCTTGAATTATTTCATCAAATTTATATTTTTTATTGATCCGTACAGTTAAAAGTTTTTTTCTTATCATCTCGAAGATTTCCATTGTGGTAAGCACTAATGTGAATCTATCATGCTTATAATGGTATATTGAGGTTCCAGTTGCAAATAACGAACGTGAACTAAGTAAAGAAAAACTAATAGGAGCGTTACCTGATATCTGCCCATAGGAAACGTATATGCCGAACCTGCCTAAAGATTCAAAAGAGAGCTTGCTTGTAGCGTAACCTATGGGGTCATACACTGCACCTACTCCTCTGTTTTGCGTAATCTCCATAATTTTAGAAACGAAGTCTTTATCATTGTAGTTTATTGCGTATGTACAGCCACTTTGTAAAGCTGTCTTCATTTTTTCATCAGAGCTTACAGAGCCTATCACTACACCTTTTTTATCCTTTGCCCATTGGCATATTATTTGTCCTAAACCACCATTAGCCCCATGAACTAGCACGAAAGCACCAGGCCTAACTTTATAAGATTGATTAACTAAATAGTGAGCTGTCATACCTTTAAACAGCACTGCAGCAGCAACTTCATCAGATATGTCATCTGGAATTTTTATCAGATATTTCTGGTGTATAATGCGCTTTTCACAATATGCCCCTGGAGGAGCTGTGCAATATCCAACTCTGTCTCCAACTTTGAATCCATCACTGATTTTTTTACCAAGTTTTTCAATAACCCCAACTGCTTCCACTCCAAGCACTGATGGTAAATTTTTAATTTTGCGTGTACCTTTTCTGTGCTCTAAATCATAACGATTTAAGCCGATAGTTGTGTGAAGTACTAAAACTTCCTCGCCTTTTGGCTCACTTATATTCTTATCTACAAATTCTAATACTTCTGGCCCCCCAGTTTTTTTAATTTGTATAGCTCTAACCATGATGAATGTAAGATAAAAACTTTGATTATGTTATCTAATAATTAATATTTTGCAAAGTTATTGTTTTCACAATCAATAGACTTCTTGCGTTACCTCCTGTCATTCCAGCGCGTGACGCTGGAATCCAGATACGATTTCATCATATAAATCTTTCCATTCTTGATTTGTTTTTTCAATTAAGTTTATTTTCCATTTTCTCTGCCAGCTTTTTAGAAGCTTTTCTTTACTAATTGCTAAATTTATGTCTTGAAACTCCTCAAAGTAGACTAATTTACTAACATTGTACTTTGACGTGAAACCGGAAATGGATTTGCTTTTATGCTCCCAAATTCGTTTAATTAAATTTGATGTTATACCTATATACAGGGTTCCATTTCGTTCACTTGCAAGTATATAAACATAATAACTTTTCATATATAGTAACCTGGATCCCAGTGTCAAGCACTGGGATGACACCATTTGTTGTAAACTCACTTTTACTCTATGGTTATACTACCTTGCCGCTATCCTGAACGGATACCTTCTTTCAGCTTTGGATGACAATAGGAAAAAGTTTGTTACTTAAGCTTAAAAAACGTGTATGATAGTGTTATTTCCCTCAAATCTTTTGTATTACTATCAAGCATTATCTCAGGATCTATATAGAAAGATACGGGCATAGCAGCTTTTTGTTTTGGTAGCAACATTTGTTCTTCAAAACAAAAGCATGCAACTTTATTAAAATACTTACCTGCTTTGAAAGGCGTAACGTTATATACTGCCATACCAAATGAAAGATGATCAGATAGATTTTTTGCGTAATAAAATGCTAAACTTTGTTCTCCTATGTTTACGTCAACGTAGTTAGTTTCTGATTTAAATTCCCAAGGTAGATCGGACATTATATCAGCATTGAAGTGGACCCTGATTTTTTGGTCAGTTGCACTTATTGTTGCATTAGTTACTTTTCTTGTTGTGCCACCATACCCGGTAGCTTTACAGAAAATGCTATATAGTGGCACCGATGCATATGCAAGACATAGCATCAACACGACTAAAGATATTAAAAAGAAAACTATAGAATTCTTACTACCTTTCCTTAAAAAGGAAAACATCTAGTCCCTATTATTGAACAAGTTAAGTAACCTGAGTAGATTGAGAAATATGTTAATAAAGTTAAAATAAAGATCAGTTGCACCCAGTATTGCCAATTTAGTAGTAGCGACTTCTGATCCGTCGTTATATTTATAATAAACGTCCTTGATTCTTTGAGCATCATACGCAGTCATTAAGGTAAAGACTATTACTGATATGAACGATATTGCAAAGTAGAGAGGACTACTTCCAAGGAATAAATTTACTATGGATGCTATAATTATCCCCAAGACTCCCATAATCAAGAAAGAGCCCATACTTGTAAGATCTCTTTTTGTGGTATTACCATATAAAGCCATAGAGCCAAACATAATTGATGTAATGAAAAACGCTCTTGCTATATTTTCTGCAGTATAAACTATAAAAATATAAGATAAGGAAAGCCCCATTAACACTGAGAACGAGAAAAATATAGTAACGGCAGACTGAGCACTTAGGTGTTGAATTCTATACCGCATATAGATCACCAATGCAGCTGGAGAGAATATTATCACAAGCGACAGAACAGGATTAGAATGAATTACCTGAAAAAGACCAGAAAATACCGTTAGAAACGCAACAAGCCCTGTAACGCCTAAAGCTAAAGCCATGTAATTATATACTTTAGTTAGGTAACTTCTGAGCCCAGCGCTATAATAAACGCCCTGAGAGCGGATATCCTGTTCATTTCTCATGTAAGACATAAATACAACTCCTTTTGTCCATTATTTAACACATTATAATATAAAACCACATTTTTATCAAGTATTTTTATTATAAACAGTTATGCGCTGGCATTTGTTTTAATATAAATAGAATATAGGCCTATTGCTGCTGCATTTGAAACATTTAAGCTGTCAATTACGTTTGACATTGGGATTTTTAAAAGATAATCACAATTTTCTTTAACTAACCTCCGCATTCCTTTCTCTTCAGAACCAAAAATGATTACTCTTTTTTTCTCAAAGCTCTTTATTTCATCTATATTTTCTTTAGCATTGCAATCAAACCCGTAACACCAGTAGCCGACCTTTTTTAAATACTGCATAGTTTTTACTATATTTGTAACGTATATTAGCGGAACAATATCTAAAGCTCCACTTGCTGCTTTTGCAATAGATGCATTTTCACTCGGTGAGTGGTTATGTGGTAAAACCAATGCGTTGACATTAAAACAAGCTGAAGTTCTTAAAATTGACCCAATATTGTGCGTGTCAGTGACTTGATCTAAAATGACTATAGTAGAGCTGTCGTTTGAGCTTTCAGCTACTTCTTCGATGCTTAAGTTACAAAGAATAGGGGCAACATTTAAAGCAATTCCTTGATGGTTAGCACCTTTAGATAAAACGTCATTAAGTATTTTGTTTTCTACTAATCGAACTTTAATGCCCTTACTATTTGCACATTGCCTAATTTCTTTTTCGTGTTCTCTATAGAAATTTTCTGTTGCTAATAGTTCTATACACCGCCTATTTTTATTCTTCAGTGCTGACATGCAGGTGTGCTTTCCATACAGCCAAAAATTCTCATTAGTTTTTGACGATTTCATCGTATTATCGAAAATCTGATTTTTATAGAATAAGCAACATTTTACTATGTTTGGATATTGTTGTAAAATTATACAATTCGATTAATGCGTTTATGTCGGACGATGAGTTGGATTGGCAAAAAAATGTTAAGCCAATAGAATGTGGAAAAGTTACTTTAAAAGTTAATCATAAAGTAAATATAAAGTCTATGGTTGATAAAGGTACCTCCGACTTACAAAGGAATTTTCTTAATACCAATAATGGTAACTCATCATTTTGTCTTGACCAAAACACAAAATCAAAAGTTGATAGGGGTAAATATTTTATAAGCGATAAGCTCGATTTGCACGGCTATAGTATAGAGGATGCTTACTGTAAATTGATAGATTTTATTATCAAAAATTATCGAGCAGGAAATAGATGTTTATTGGTAATTACGGGATACGGCAGTGCAACAAATAAAACAGACACTATAAAGAATAACTTAAATAAGTGGTTAAATGATACTAAAATCCAGCATATGGTTCTATACTACCAGCAAGCTACGAAAAAACATGGTGGTAAAGGGGCGTTTTATGTTTTATTAAAAAGGCTTAGGCCCTATTAGCTGCTTAAGTTTCCTTTTAAGCCTTAATTTTTCTTATATAGCCATATAAAAACCAGTGTTCGGCAGCGCGTTACGCACAATTGTACAAACATTGTAGCCGTTATTCAAGTAGCCCGCAGAAACGAAAAAACTTCCTTGACAAACTCCGCCAGCCCCCTTATTATGAGAATAAGGGTATTTATGACTCAAAACTTGTTTTTGACCTGCAGGCTCAATGACAAAATTCAGTAAAAAACTTAGGGTATTTTTTGGCGGATTACATAAAATTATAGCGGCTGCATGTCTTTTAAATTTTTTCTACATTCAGCCAAAACGCGCTTAAACTAAGCGTCAGCACATTATTACAGCGCCACTTACAGTAATATAGAGTCAAAAACTCGCACCACGGGAGTTCTTTGCCTTTTTTTTCATTTGGTAAATTTCTTAATGTTTGTAGCTAAAAGAGCCCAAGAGAGGTGTCATCCCGCTGCTTGTTAGCGGGATCTATGTTAAGAGATACCGCGAATGAATCGCGGTATGACGTAGGAATGAATCGCGTTATGACGTAGGACTGCTGTCATCCCAGTGCCCAGACACTGGGATCCAGTTTTCCATATAATCTCATCAAAAATGTTTATTTTCTAGCTACTTTTATACTTATCAACTCAGTATGCTTACTTACAATTAAAATTCCTGGATCCAAGTAGTCAAGCTACTCGGATGACACCCTCCTGATGGGACCAAATCACAATGTTCGTACAGTTGTGGGCGGTATGACAGCGTTAGCTATACTTTTATACTCACCAACTCAGCATCCAATCAAGTAGTCAAGCTACTTAGATCTGGTGGACTCAAATCACAATGTTCATACAGTTATGCTGTGCCCTATGGTGTGATGTTCTACGAGTTGGGTAACAGGAGGTAATGCAAGAAGTCTAATAGCGCAGCAACACGGAACCCCATGTGAGACCTGCACCTATTGCAATCAGCAGTACCAGATTTCCTGATTTTATTTTTGATTCTTGTATTGCATAGTCTAAGGCCAGTGGAATTGACGCTGCTGAGGTGTTTGCATGCTTATCAACGGTATTAATCACTTTCTCTATAGGAAAATCTAATTTCTTTACTACTGCTTCAATAATACGAATGTTTGCTTGATGGGGAATTAACCAGTCAATATCAGTGATTTTCAAATTATTGCATCTTAGTGTTTCCTCTACTGAGGCTGTTAACTTATCCACTGCATGTTTAAACACTTCTCTTCCATTCATGCATATTTTTCCAGAATCATCAGTAGAGGATACCCCTCCGTTCGTACATAATATGTCCACATTGCCATCAGAGTGTAAGTTTGTTGATATGATGACGCTGCTACCCATTTCCGATTTTATTATCACTGCACCAGCACCATCACCAAAGAGTACACAAGTTGACCTATCTTCCCAGTCAACAATCCTAGACATTATTTCAGCACCAATAACGAGCGCATATTTAATTCTATTGTTAGATTTTATGAGCGAATCAGCAACTGTAACTGCATATATAAAACCAGAGCATGCTGCTTGTACATCAAAAGAAAATGCGTTTTTACATTTTAACTTACTTTGTACAATCGTTGCACAGCTAGGCAAAGTTTTATCAGGCGTTGTTGTTGCAACTATAATCAAGTCAATTTCATCTACTGAAATTTTAGCTTTTTCTATAGCACTTTTTGCTGCATTTACAGCTAGATCTGACGTTAATTCTCCTTCATCTGCTATATGCCTTTGAACTATTCCTGTTCTCTGCCTTATCCATTTATCGCTTGTCTCAACTATCGATGCAATTTCGTTGTTACTCAACGTTTTTCTTGGTAGATAAGATCCAGTGCTTAATATGAAACTTTTATTCAATATGACTTACCCCGTTAATTATCTTTTGATTTAAATTTTCACTAATTGCATTTACTGCAAATTTTATAGCATGGGCAAAAGAAATAGCATCAGAATTTCCATGACTTTTAATGATGATACCATTCAGCCCTAAAAACATAGCTCCACTTCTAATTTTGGGATTAAAACGCGTTAATGCTTTATTTAGTTTAGATTTTAACAATATACCAATAAGCATTTTCGCTATCCACGAGTTGAATACTTCCTGCTTTATTAGATTGATAAAAGTACTAGCGGTTGCCTCAGCTGTTTTGAGCATTACATTGCCAACAAAACCATCAGCAACAATCACATCTATATTACCCTCTAAAAATTCACTTGCCTCTATATACCCTTTGAAATTAATGCCTGGAGCGTTTTTAAGCAACTCAAAAGCGCCGCGCACTGAGTCATTACCTTTAACTTCTTCTGTACCGATATTTAGCAAAGCAACCTCAGGATTGTCAATTTTTAGCGCTACTTTTGCAAATATACTTCCCATTAATGCAAATTGGAATAACGAATCGGCATTACAATCGACATTTGCACCAAGGTCAAGCAAAGCGAAGCTTTTTGTCTTAGTTGGACAGATAGAGACAATAGCAGGACGATAAATATTTGGTAATGTTCCTAAAATAAATCTGGAAATTGCCATCAACGCCCCGGTGTTGCCTGAAGATACCACTCCGAAAGCTTTAACTTCTTTCACTGCAACAATTGCAGCTTTCATACTTGAGTCTTTACGATGTCTCAGCGCAAAAGATGGCTTATCATTTGCAAGGACATTGTCAGAACAATGAGTAAACTCAGAATTGTTACTTACTTTTTTATATTTCAAAAGCAAAGGAGATACTTTTTCCTTATCTCCATAAATATGAAAAAGAACTTTAATGCCTGGGTCAACAAGATTATCCAAAAAAAAACCAGCACCCTGAATTACGGAAAGAGGCGCAAAATCGCCCCCCATAGCGTCAAGTGCAATAACTATGTGATTATTGACCGTAGGTAACATACCATAATAGTCATTCTGCCTGTTGCTTAATGAAAACTCGTTTTCCTTTGTAACTGCCATCTACTGCTACATTGTGAGGCAACATGAATTCTCCAGTTGTTGAACATACCACAACATTCTTAGGCTCAATAGCATGATGAGAACGATGCATATTACGCCTTGACTTCGACTTTTTTCTTTTTGGAACTGCCAAAACTTCCTCCATTCTACTACAAAATTCAATTCATTAATAACATGTTTTTTACAAGAAGTAAACAGGGATAATAAAATAAGTAAGGTTTGCTTATGTAATTGAGTCCTATAGCTAAAGTGGCTTAGGTTTACCTACAATTTGAAAAACCGTCATTCCGCTACTAGTTAGCGCCGCGGCGGTATGACGTAGGGAAACCTTTCTTGGGTTAAGCTTTAAATTAAAACATCAAGTATGTTGAACTTAAAACATATCTCAGCTATACTTTGCGATAAAGTTAATAAAAATTTTAATAAAATCAGTAAGACTAACCTCTAGCTAAAATGAATACAAAGTGAGCTTTTTTGATATAAATAGTGTTAGAATAATTGGTAGGTACTTTATCAATTTTTTGTTAAGGCTTGGTAGTGCATTCATATTTTTTATTCAATCTCTATACCACTGCTTTGTGCCACCATATTATTTTAGCAACGTAGCAAAACAAATTATAGAGATAGGCTTTTTCTCTCTGCCAATTGTTGGGCTCACTGGAGTTTTTATAGGAGCGGCGATAGTTTTACAAAGCAGCTTGAGTGACTCATTAATTAACCAAGAGCAGATAATACCCAAACTTGTTACGATCACTATCATTAAAGAGTTAGGACCAGTTTTGATCAGCTTAATAATGGTAGGGAAGGTTGGATCATCAATTGCAGCAGAAATTGGTACAATGCGCATCACCGAGCAAATAGATGCCCTTACAACTTTGAACATCAACCCTTTCAAGTATTTAATTGCACCAAGGATTTTAGCGTCAATCATAGTATTTCCCATACTTACAGTATGTGCAGATCTAATAGGAATATTTGGAGGATGTATCACTGCAGTCTTCGAATTTAACCACAATTTAAATATATACATTAAATACACAGCTCAGTTCTTTAATATGTACGATTTTATTGTTGGGCTAATAAAAGCAATTGCTTTTGGCGCCATAATTTCTGTCTCAAGTTGCTATTACGGTTATCATTGCAAAGAAGGTGCACAAGGAGTAGGTGTTGCTACAACATCAACTGTTGTTTTATCGTCCATACTGATCATTTTAGCAAACTACATGATTACTTTGATACATGCGTAACCCCATAATATCAATATTGAACTTAAGCTTATCTTTTGATGATAGGACAGTACTAAAAGATCTAAGTTTCGATATATTAAAAGGGGAATCATTAGTCATACTTGGCGGCTCAGGAAGCGGCAAATCTGTACTAACAAAAACAATTATCGGCTTGCTTGCTCCAGACTCAGGGTCTGTTAAAATAAATAGTAAAAGCAAAAATAAATTTGGGGTTTTATTTCAAAATTCCGCTTTATTTGACTACGTTACAGTGTGGGAAAATATATCTTTTAATTATAAAAAGCGCTTTAATATCAGCAAAAAGGAGGCAAAACAGCTAGCAATCGAGAAGTTAAATGATGTTGGACTGGAGGAAAGCATAGCAGATATGTTTCCAATAGAGCTATCAGGTGGAATGAAAAAAAGAGTAGCACTTGCAAGGGCGATTGCACACAATCCAGAAATCATCGTATTAGATGAGCCAACTTCAGGATTGGACCCAATTATGTCAGATATAGTAAACGAGATAATAATAAAATTATCTAAAGATCTTAACACTACAATTATCACGATTACACATGATATTCATAGCGCATTTAAAATAGCTGATAAAATAGCAGTATTACATGAAGGGGAGATCATTTCCCATGGAACTGTTCAGGAAATACAAAATACTAATAACGAATATATAAAGAAATTCATTCGTTATATAAGGTAGCAGACATTGGAATTCGGATTTTTTCAAACTGGATCCTATAGCTGACCCAAGCAACACGTCATACCGCGATTCATTCGCGGTATCTCGGCATAGATTCCGCTAACTAGTAGCGGAATGACGAATTTGTCGTTTTTCAAATTGTCGTAAGTCAGTTTAGCTATATATAGGATGACAGAAATTGTTTGTATTAGCTATATTCAAAAGCTCTATTGATATTTTGCAATATTTGTGATAAAATAATAGCTTAAGGTTGAGAGTAAAAATTTATGAGTGAAGCTCAAGGTCCAAATATTGCAGAATGGCAAGCGCAGCAGCAACACCAAGAGGCTGCTGGTGAGAAAAGTGGTTTTGGTCTTGGTCATAGCGACTCTGTTTCAACAGTCGTGGATGGAATGAAATGGTTGTTCAACTTTCATGAAGGAGCAATTGCTGCTTATAGTAACGTGTTTGAAAGTTTGGTAAGTGGCAGTAGTTTAGTAACACTGTTTGGAAAATCAGGTAATATGTTTGGCATAAAATTTCTTGAAAGCCTTGGAGAACATTTTTCAGGTGGAGGTGGGGAAGATATGCCATCAGAAGGAATGGATATGGCTCATGGTGATGAGGGACCTCACTCAGATGATTACCCTCATGCCAATAATGAAATAGCTCATAATGCTGATGGTTTGCAAGACATGCATGATGCAGGTGATCACCATGGTCAATCTTTTTCACCTGGTCCTTCACCATCTGTTGGCGATGACCACGGACATGAACTTGGTTAAACGCTTAAAAACTGCTGAATAGTATGCGAGAAGACCTAATAAGAAAAGTTGCTATTGTTGTGAGTTTGTCTTAGTGAAAAAGGTTTCAGTTTTAGGATCAACAGGAAGTGTTGGAAAAAAGACTGTAGATTTGCTCTCAAGGAGAAAAGAAGAATACCAAGTGGAAGCACTAAGTGCCCACTCAGACTTTGCTCTACTGGCACACCAAGCAAAACTGCTGAATGCAAAATACGTTGCTATCTCCGATGAAAGGTTTTACAAAGATTTAAGAGAAAACCTACTTGGTACAGATGTAAAAATAGCAATTGGCGCTGAAGGTCTAGTAAATGTTGCTTCCCTACCCGTTGATCTCTCAGTTATTGCAATAGTTGGTATCGCAGGCCTTGGGCCAGTTATAGAAGTCATAGAAAGTGGCACTAAAGTCATTGCACTAGCGAACAAAGAAAGCATTGTTTGCGGTGGAAAGTTATTACTTAAAAAAGCTAAAGAAAAAAACGTACAAATAATCCCTATTGACTCTGAACACAACGCAATTTTTCAAGTTTTGCAAAATGACGACAAATGCGTAGAAAAGATCATACTTACTGTTTCTGGTGGACCATTCTTAAACTATAGTTCTGAGCAATTAAGAAATGTCACGGTAGATCAGGCGCTTAGTCACCCCACTTGGAATATGGGAAGGAAAATCTCAGTTGATAGTGCAACAATGATGAATAAGGCACTAGAGATAATAGAAGCACATAACTTGTTTAACATCAGCCCGGATAAAATTGAAGCAATAGTGCATCCTGAGTCAATAGTACATGGAATTGTAACTTATAAGGATGGGTTCAACTTTGCTGTGCTTGCAGAAACTGACATGGCAATTCCTATTTCATATGCTTTGTCTTGGCCGGAAAGATCAGCTTTAAATCGTAAATTAGATTTAACAAAGCAAGGAAAATTGACCTTTCAAGAACCAGACCATAAGCGTTTTCCTGCGCTAAAGCTTAGCATGGCAGTGTTAAACTCTTCTGCTCCACAAACAAACAGTATTGTGCTCAATACTGCAAATGAAATAGCTGTTAATGAATTTTTGAAGTCACGAATTGGCTTTTTAAAAATAGTAGAGGTAGTGGAATCAACAATGGAAAGTTTTGATAGTTACACTGATATTAATTCACTATCTGATATAATAAATATTGATTGTGAAAGTCGTATTATTGCTAATAAAATTGTTGAAAGTAAAGTTGTTGCGTATAGCTAGAGTAATGTAACCAGACTGCATTCTGTGATTTTAGCAAAACACGATCTTTCATTTGAGCTTTCTTCAATTTAAAATAAATAAAGAAACTAGCTATCTTCAAAAATATGGTTGAATAATTGTATCCGTTCAGGCAATGGCATCAACTTAAGGGATGTTAAGGAGTAAAATACTACAAGAGACAGCACTTTTGTTTCTATTTTATTGCAACAAAAAAGTTTAAAATGTGTCATTTTTAGGTGAGGCATGCAAAAAGGAAAAGATCTTATCTTACAAATTAAAAATGCAATATACTCGAAAACTTTTCAGAAAATCCATTGTGTTGAGTTTTACACGAACAAGAAAACTTCTTTTTTCGACAGTATTTTCTATAGTTAGTTAAAAAAAGTTTGGGAATAGAATGTGAACTTATGGAGCCATTGACATGTACCCTCAAAGCAAGCTTTTTCTAAAGCAAGGTATAAGATTTGCCATACAGGCTTTCAAGAATTTAAGCATCCAAACAGCCTATCAGGATGAACCTGAGTTGGAGAGGCTATAGACTTATTGCAGCAGATGGTTCTGGTATTCAGCTCTGAGGAAATTGTATCCGAGTTTGAACCAAATGGAACAACAGGCACCATTGGCAATTTGTTTGTTGATTTGTGTACTTCGCTGATTTGTAGTGCTCGTTTTACGGCTTGGAATATAGGTGAACAAACGTTGGCGGAAGAGCAATTACCCGAAGTTATCACTCAAATGCGTTCATTAAATCAAGAGAAATTATTATTTATCTATGATCGTCTTCAGTAAAATTCATTCAGCAGCATGATGATTTGGAAGTAGATTTTATTTTTCGCTTGCAAAAAAGAAATTATAGCAAGCTATGGGAACGCTGGCGAATTAGATTTTGATTTTATATTGGAAAATGAAAAGCTAAAAAATAAAATGAAAGGACAGAAAGTAAGAGCTAACATTAGCCAACGGAGAAACAGAGTTTTTGATCGAGACTTTGGAGTAAAGCTTATGTATTAAGGTGGCACATAGAGGAGTGCTATAAACGACTCAAAGTAGGAGCAGAGTTAGAGAATTTTTCTGGAGAGGCTGTATTACAAGAATTTTGGGCAAACTTGGTCATGTGCAATATATTATCGCTTCATATGTGTGATGCACAAGGGCCTTCCCAGATCAAATTGCTGAGAAATTTTTCAGTTTTATTTGGTGTGATGAGGCAATCAAGTGCTTGTTGCACCAAAAAACTTTCAAGCCCTTTTTAAGTATACGCACTAAAGTTAAGATCCGACCGGGAAGATTGTATAGCCGCGATAAAGTAGATAAGCCTAAACGCCATCATGTCTTTAGGAGAGTTTGCTAATGTATGCTCTTAAGTTGACGCCATTGACTGTTCTCCCTCGTCATACCGCCGCGGTATCTCTAGATCCCGCTAACAAGTAGCGGGATGACGAGGTTATCGTCATGCCACCGCAGACCGTCATACCGCCGCGGTATCTCATCAGCTAACAAGCAGCGGGACGACAGCAGTACTACGTCATACTACCGCAAACCGTCATACCGCCGCGGTATCTCTAGATCCCGCTAACAAGTAGCGGGATGACGGTTGTCAGGCTAGCTGTCATCCCAGTGCCCAGACACTGGGATCTCATTTTACTCTATAATGGCAGTGCCTCTATGATGTAAGGAATCCAGTTTTTATGCAATCTCATCAAGAACGTTGTGTTTTAACGTAAGGTTGGCTACTTTTACACTCACTAACTTAGCTGGATCCCAGTGTCTGGGCACTGGGATGACGAGAAAGGAGCACTGGAATGACACCCTCCTGATGGGCCCAAATCACAATGTTCGTACAGTTGTGGGTTTAGTACGCCTTATAATTCTCAAACTGCTGTTCCGAATTAGAATTATTAAATTCACTATAAGGAGGAGCGCTTGGAGGAGAGTAAGGAGGAGGTGGTCCATAATTCCTAACTGCTTCTTTAGCCTTCTCAATATTATCTGATTCTTTCTCATGCTTCATATGAAAAGCTAAACCACCAGCAAAACATACGAGAGAATTAACGCCAAGGATAACTAAACCCCACACTGGTAACACTGGATAAACAGCACAAGCTACCAAAGCCGCTAAAGAAACAGCGCCAACCGCAAATTCTATATTCCTAAGCATCTTAAGCTTATTATCAAGATAATCTATTTTTTCTTCTTTTCTAGCCGCTTTTCTGCTGCTGTTATACCAAAAACACATACCAGCATGGAAAGCAACACACACAACTGCAGCTACCATACCTAAAGCTAATAGCTTTCTACTGTCTTCCGAGTCTTTTTTCTTATCTTCTCTGCTTTGATGGCTACCACTACTGAAACCAGGGTTATTTATAACTGTAGTATGACCACCAAACAGGCTGCGAAGTAGTAAATAATCCCAAAAATCTAAACCTCTATCATTGTGTACATGTACTTGTGTAACCTGAGGGCCTTTAGGTTGCCTGTTATTCCCTGCGTTATATTGATTATTTCTGCTTCCTGTATCGTGCCTATTGCTTGAATTTGGATGTGTAAATTTTTCATACGCATTTTTAAAATTCTCCTCACTCCAATTTGTGGTGTTTTGCGTATTACAAAATTGTAAAAACTCTTTAACATTACTGTTACTACCAGATTTTTTTATATAGGCTAACGCATACCTTTTTAAAACACTATCACTTGCTACCATAAATACCCTCTTAAGTTAAGACTAAATTAATAAATACTTATTATAACAAAGTAACGTCTTCTTGTCAAATCAACCATAACTTAATACCCAGTTAATATCCTTTCCACCAGCTCTTTTACTGTCGGTACGTAGCCATTCTCATAAAACGGATCTTGCTTAAATTTGTACACATTGTGCCCGGAAAACATGAGTTCATTTTCAATATCGCCGTCATGTATAATGTTTTGCAGTGTTTTTTGTATACAAAAACTCCGTGGATCTGGCTTTCGTCCTGTTGAATGGTCGCCGTGATCCTTCCAATTGCTAAACAAACAATGACTTAAGCATCCCATACAATTGATTTGATCTTGTCTTATCTCTGCAAATTTGCCTGGCGTCACAAAAATAACAGTTGTATCTGGAGTTTTCATTGCTTCTGTATACCCTGCTTTAGTCCATGTATTTGCCAGCTCTTTGTCTTTTGAAGTAAGGTAGATCTTCCTACCTCTGCTACCCATTGCAAATTCACTACTAAATTCTTCGCTGGCATTTTCTGAAAACTTTATTTGACGTGAATTCCGTTTCTGCAACTCACGTATGAAGTTATTTTTTACTGCAGATGAGTAAAACCCTGTTGGACTGAATTTATTTAAAAATACATCACCTTCTTCTAAAGTGAGTAGCTTCTTTTTCCACTCTGCAGAAATTGGGCTTTCTTTCGTCAAAAGTGGACGAGTGCCAAACTGAAAAGCTATTGGTCCAATTTGCAGATTGTCAAACCAATGTTCCCAATCTTTCAAATGCCACACTCCTCCTGCCATAACAATTGGTGTTTCTGAAAGACCGATCTCGTTCATGAAAGATCTAAGCTCTGCAACTCTTTCAAATGGAGCCTGTGGTAGCTCTGGGTCTTCACTGTTACTGAGTCCATTGTGCCCTCCAGCAAGCCATGGATCTTCATACACTACTCCACCAAGCAAACAGGAAGATATTCTTTGGTAAGTACGCTTCCATAATGCTTTAAAAGCACGCACCGATGAGACAATAGGGTAATAATAAACCTGATATTTAGCTGCAATTTCTCCAAGCCTATAAGGCATACCAGCACCGCAGGTAATACCATGAACTAAGCCTTTTGCTTTTTCTAATATGCCATGAAGCACGCGTTCTGCTGCTCCCATCTCCCAAAGCACATTCATATGTATTCTTCCATGACCTTTTGATATTTCATTCGCTATTTTTGCCTGACTGATTCCAGCTTTAATACTATACTCAATCAATTCACTGTGTTTTTCATTTCTTGTTTTGCCTTTGTAAATCAGCGGCACTAACTCACCATTATCATCAATAAGCTTAGCATTTGCACCAGAAAACGTACCCACAGCATCTGCTGCAGCAAATGCTCCACTTGACCTTCCATCACTGATTGCGATGCCTTTGCCGCCCTCAATGATTGGCCACACTTCCTTTCCTGAAATTACTATCTTTTTTATTTTATTTTTCAAAACTTCCTCGCAATTTTTCACTCTATTTTACTTAATTACTAAAAAAATAATAGCTGTTTATTTTTTCTTTTATCATCAGAGCCTCTGCATAGCCAAATTTGGGTTTTGAGTAGACACAGCAGCTACTGTAATATAGTTTCGAAAGAAGTATAATGTATTTTGCTATATGATCATAGGTCTAACAGGCGGAATTGGGGTAGGAAAGAGCTTTGTAGCTAATTGCTTTCAAGAGTTTGGTGCTGCTGTGTTTGATGCTGATTCTGTTGTACACCAACTTTATAAAGTGGATAAAAGCATAATAAGTTATGCAGAAAAAAATTTTCCTGGAGTGGTAGTAAATGGTGAAATAGGTAGAACAGTACTGTCTAAATATTTCTTAGCCTACGATGAAAATTGGAAACAATTTCAATCTTTGGTTCACTCTGCTGTGCTGCGTGAATTAGAATTTTTTATTGCCAAGGAAAAAAAGATCGATAGAAAGCTTTTAGTTTTAGATGTGCCACTTCTATTAGAAACAAAATTTCATTCATACTGTGACCTTATTATTTTTATCTATGCAGATAGCGTTGTGCAAGCTCAAAGACTTAACGAACGCAACATAGATAAAGAAAAGCTAAATTTAATCTTCAATGTTCAGTTATCTATTGAGGAGAAAAGGAAGATGAGTGACTTTATTATCGACACCAGTGTAAGCAAAGAGTATGTTTTTTCTCAAATAAAAAAAATAGTGGATTCATTAAACCTCAACACGTAGCTCTACGTCATACCGTCACGGTATCTCTTATACCAAACTTCGTTATTGGGAAGACAAATAGAATATACGATAAATTCACTTAAACCTCCAGTTATAGGCGGAAAGCACTCTTTTTTATTTGTCTCATTATTATTGAGAATTGGTATTAGCATAGATCCCGCTAACAAGCAGCGGGATGACGAAGTTATCTTCATACTGCCGCGAACCGTCATACCGCGATTCATTCGCGGTATCTCTAGATCCCGCTAACAAGCAGCGGGATGACGAGGTTATCTTCATACTGCCGCGAACCGTCATACCGCCGCGGCGCTAACAAGCAGCGGAATGACGATTGTCGATAAATCTAAGTTACTTTAGCAACAGTTATTCTCCACTAAATTACTCTGAATTTTGGTTATATTATTTGCGGATTTCACTGCTGAAATCTCAAATTTTGAGCTTGTGTTCAAAAATGATTCAACTGACCTGCCAAAAAAATCGTATCTCCACCCCTTGGATAGTTTATCTATCTGCCCAGATATTGACCCGGTTAACTCATCTTTTGAAGAAACTAATTTCCTTGATATGTTACTTTCTTTACATTTACTATCTAAAATAATTGAGAGTATATCGAATACAGATTTGTCATAATTATTCGGTAAGATGTTGTTTTGCTGCATCCAATTTTTTTCATTTTCATTAAAAATATTCACAAACTCTAGTAAATCTGCATCTTTTATATTTTTTGCATTCCTCTTGAGATCATCTAAAATCTCATCAACATGCTCTACATTTTTTTCAATAAAACCAGCTATTACAGCATTATTAATTACTTTATTACGATTCATATTATAGCGCTGTGCTAAGGTCTCTTGCCATTCACTAACT
Organism: Wolbachia endosymbiont (group A) of Sympetrum striolatum; assembly: GCF_947250715.1. Taxonomy (NCBI): domain Bacteria; kingdom Pseudomonadati; phylum Pseudomonadota; class Alphaproteobacteria; order Rickettsiales; family Anaplasmataceae; genus Wolbachia; species Wolbachia endosymbiont (group A) of Sympetrum striolatum. Next base: position 613,906 of record NZ_OX366342.1, on the reverse strand, counting down.
GCTTTAACAGTTAATACCAATCTTGGATTTGCTTCATAATTAAATTTAATTCTCTTCCATGCATCTTTTGGACTATGTAAATACTTATTTATATTAACTATTGATTCCATCTCTTCTTGAAACCAACACATCCTATTATTTTCTTCAAGTTTATTGCACAATATTTGGTATAAGTCATATAGGTGTACCACGTCGTTTATTGCATAGTCTAACTGATCCTCGGACAACGGACGCCTTAACCAATCTGAATTTTTAGCTTTAATTTTATCCAGCACTACTCCTTGATATTGCTCTACTACTTTTGAGTAACCAATAAAGTCATGATAATAATGACAAAACATAGCGGCAACTTGGGTATCAAAAATGGGAGTGGGAATACATTTAAACACAGTGAGTAAGGATTCTATATCCTGCCGGCAGCTATGAAACACTTTGGTTATCCCCTGATTTAGCATTATTTTCTTAATGAATGATAAATCAATTTCTGGCACTAATGCGTCTACAATAAAACTCTTCTCTCCGTAAGAAATTTGAATTAACGATAATTTTGGGTAGTAGGTTAAATTATTTCTAATGAACTCCGTGTCAACTGCTATAAATTTCGGCTTTTTTGCTATTAATTCTTCACACGTATCTTCCAGCTCTGATGTTGTACTAATTAGCATATATTTTTCACTTGGTGGTTCTACTTTATCTGACCTTACCCAGAAAAAGTAGAGAGAAAGTTAAGACGTTTTTGTCATGAGAATGATGCATCAAATTGTGCAGGAATGCAATAATTAATAGTAGAATGCCTACGTTGTTTGTTATAAAAGATTTCTATGTATTCAAATATGGCAGTTCTGGTTTGTTGAGCGAGAAGTATCAATAAGCAGCTCCCTTTTGAGTGAACTTTTCTGCAACAGAGTTATCGTAACAACATACCTTATGGCTCATGCTGGAAATGATGTTTTTTGTATTCAATAGAAATTGGTAATTTTGAGAGGTATACTGTGACCCTTGATCGCTATGTAACAGCAGATTTTTATCGGGTTTGCGCTTATTAACGGCCATCAATAAAGAGTCAACAACCAATTGTTTATTTATTGAACTGCTCATTAACTACCATGCGTGAATATAGATCCTGCCAAATATAGTCATCCTTCTTTGGTTTTTATATAAGTAATCCCATATTTTATTTGGTTGATCGACAATAAAGTTTTGGTCTAATATATTGAGAGCTACGACTCTATTGTCCGTTTGTTGCTTCTTAGTTTTAAATTTTCTTCTCAATATAGCCCGAATACCATTTTTCTGCATAACACTTTGTACTGTTTTAATTTTTGCCTAAAGCTTTTAATTCAGCATGAATTTTAGGGATCTGCATTTGGATGCTTTTTTTGAATATCTGCTAGAAGCCCATCTCTTGCTAATTCCTTACTGCTTTTTCCCTTAGCAACCCATTTATAATAACCACCAGCAGATATGTCTAAAACCCTACATAGTTCCTGTATTTTATAGCAATTTCTATATAAAAGAATACTTTACTCTTTTTGTTTGGTCAGGGCTTTTTTTTAAATGTCTCTTTCTCTTGTTACTCTTGCTAGTTCTTTTTTTAGATCAAATCTTTCTTTGTCATAAGGAGCCTTTGTCTGGAAATGCGTATGCTTCTGACATTTTTCCATCATATTTTCTTACCCATTTACTTAACATACTGCCATCTATGCCTAGATCTTTTGCTATTTTTTTACTTCTGTTTCTTTAACCAGCTTAACAGCTTCTAATTTGAATCCTGCTGCTTCTATTTGCCATATTTTGAAAAAACGTTTTATTTTACTCCAAAAACGTCTTAACTTTCTCTCTACTTTTTCTGGGTAAGGTCAGAGTATCCACTTTAACCTCTCTAAATTTGCTCATAACCTCTTAACTTGACGCGTATGACTCCCTACTTGGATGACAGATAGTAGTGCGAAAGCCTCTTACAACTTACTTTTAATTAGTCTAACCCATGCGTGCCAATCCCTCTCACCAAGATTGCTTTCAAAAGATAGGAGATCCTTTACAGCTTTTGAGCAAATTTCTTCACTTGGAATTGATAACTCCCTATTCATTGCTAACGTTAAACATTGAGTTTTGCACGCTCGTTCTAAATGATACGTGTAAAACATTGCTTCTTGTATAGTCCGACCACACGTTATAGATCCATGATTGCGCATTAACATGACAAAATTTTCTTTCAGATCAGCTATTAACCTCTTTCCTTCTGTATTGCTAAGTGCTAGGGAATTATAATTATGGTAAGAGATTTTATTGTAAAAGTGCAGTGCCCATTGACTTATTGGAAGTAGTCCATCTTTTAGAGAAGAAACTGCTACAATAGAAGGTGTATGCAGGTGAAAAATTGCTTGAATGTCTTTCCTTGCTTGATAAACAAAACCATGAATTATATAGCCAGTTTTATTATATTGATATTCTGTACCCTCAATCACATTTCCATCTAGTGATACTCTCATCAATGAATTTTCATTCACTTCGTCAAAGCGTATACCAAATGGGTAAATATAAAACGACTTTTGATCTTCAGAACATACCGAGAGGTGAGTATATGTATGATCATCCAGTTTAAGGTAAGACAAAATCTGATAGGCATAGACTAGATCCCTTTTTTACTCTGCTCTTTGTTAACAACACAATCCTCTGTTAGAATCTTCTGAAGATTTATACACGAAAAAAGGCTTGTAGTAAACTAATAAGTCTATGCCACTCTGTCTTGCTTTCTGAATACCAAACACTTTTGTGTTGTAGCTTGCTTAAAAATAGTTATCGTTATTATAGAGTTTATATACAGAATTTATGTTTCTAAATTACATAATATCTTAACTATAAAAATAATTTTCTATGTAATATTTCATATGTTTTAAAGCTTTGTTTTTATGTTATTATAAATGTAAGTTTCAAGATTGAAAATAATATGGTAAGTATTAACACAAAAAAACAGCCAGCAGGATTTTTCATATATCTCTCTGGTCTTTCAGGAAGTGGTAAACTTTCCACAGCAATAGAATTGTCCAATATGATAGACGCATTAATTGTAAATAGTAAGTTCTATAACAATGTTCAAGTTTGCTCTATATACAATGGTGTCTTTGAACGTGATCAAATACCTAAAGAAGTTCAAGATAGAATATATGACATTATGCAAATTATGCTTCAGGCAATAGAAAATTATCCGATTCACTCAAAAAATTACATATTTATTGATGAGTTGATGGAAAATAATGACCAGAACATGAGGATGTATGATTCAATAGTAAGGCTTAGTAAAAAAATGAACACAGAAATCCTTCCTGTGGTACTTAGGTGTGATCTACCGACATTACAAAAGCGTATTGCATTAAAAAGGCAAAGAAAAAATAGGAAGGTGACTAATGTAAATAGCATGATAGAGCAATTTAGGATTAACAATTTATTTATACCACCGAGTGCCATAGAGATAGAAAATTCAGATATGAGTATAAAAGAAGTAGCTCAAGAGATAGTAAACCAGATGCACAGGCTTAGCCACATTGTATGTACGCGAAAGAATAGTCTATAATGATTTCATATACTGAGGCTCATTTAAATATAGAGCCTCAACTTCATTTAATTTTTGCTTGTTCTTCAGTCTATAATGAACCAATAGTCCTGCATGGCTAGCATTTAAATTGCAATCCATATGTGTAATGCAGTCACTGCTTGTAGCGTGACACTTGGATCCAGGTTCACGTGCTGCAGTTGGACCAGATAGCGGCAATAAATTGAAATCAAATAACTGCGTATAAAACCCTTGAGCATTTTTGATTATAGCTCTGATATTTTTTTTGCTATTCGTACAAAGCAAAGATATTGTGTAAGCTTGAACTTCCAGCGCATTAACTCCGTATAATGGCTTATTTGTAGCAAGATTTATACCTTGTGCTGCTGATATACCAACTCTAATTCCAGTGAAACTTCCTGGTCCAACTACTACCGCTAAATGATCTATTTTATCATAATTATAATTGTGCTTATCAAACAAAGTATTCAGAATTTGAAAAAATGATTCTACATGATTGTTGCTGGCGGAATTGCGCTCTACAAAACAATTACCATCATAATCAACTATTGCTATTGAACTACCAGTACCTACAGTATCAATCGCTAAAATAGACATTACTTAAGCTTATCATAGAGTTTTGTAAACATCATAGTAAAGGCACCATTACCCATAACATTTGCTGAAGTGATTATTGGATCAAACACTATATACAAGGCTGTGATTAACGAAAGCATTTCTGGAGAAAATTTGAGGTATTTCTCAAGAATAGGTAGCATTACCATAATTCCTCCTGCCGGCACTGCAACGATAGCAAACTTAAATAACAAAAAATAGAGAAGAAAAGTTACATAGTCCGTTGTGGACAATAAATAACCAGAAGTAATTACCATTGATAATATTATAACAAAAAAGCAATCACCTACTAAATGGAAGCTAGCAGTTATTGGTATAACAGACGATGCTATATCAGGTTGCTTTACATTTTTTTTGCTTCCTTCAAGAGTAAGCGGCATAGTTGCATTACTAGACATTGTGCTCATCGCAGTAATAAATGCCGGTATCATATTGCCTATACTAGCTATCCAGCTTGTGATCTTGAATGAATTTGCTGCTCCATATAAGAGGAAAACATAAAGGTAGGTTGCAGATGCTATAATAATGAAAATTATTGAGTAATCCTTAAATATTATAGATAAAACTTGATCATGCTGCATTTTTAAAGCAAGCCCAAGTACAAATATTGGAATAATCGGCGTCAAAAACGTCTTCAAAATAAAGAGAGTTAAATCTAACATTTTGTTCGAAAGCTCTTTGCTTTTCTTGGGTAGCAGTGTGGACACTACTATGCTGGACACAAATCCACAGGCAAGGGCATAAAAATTAGAAAGCAATGCAGGCAGCCTAAACGACCATAAAGGAACAATTGTTTCTTCATACGTTATATCTTGTATTGAATAAGTGTTTTGTATGATAAAATGCCCAACAGAATAAGCTATTAAACTTGAAGCCAGATTCGATAAGAAGATCATTATAATAAGTAACAATATAAACTTTATAGCTGACTGCTTAAGATTGTTAACACTGCTAAAGATTAACGCAAAAATAATAAAAGGCATTATAAATAGCAAAACCTCTTTTATACTCAGGCTCGTTGAGTACAAGAAGGTTTTTGCTTCCATTGGAACTAAATGACCAAAGAATGCAACTGAAGTGATGACCGTGAGTAAGATTAATAGTTGTAGCACGTTCTTATATACCAATGTCCTATGGACATATATATGGTAAGTTGGTTGTTAAGTAAAGCAAAACTGCCTATTGCTACGAAACATTATGAAAGACAAGCAGCTTTTGTTACTCCCGCGCGTACTGCACGAATATTATCTATTAGATCCCAGTGCCTTGACTACTTCGATCCAGGAAAATTGATTATGCACTATACAACATTCTCGATCAAAAAACTGATTCCAGTGTCAGCTACTTGCATGACAAAGAAGAGTGAAATTAGCACTCACCTATTATTCGTGTCGTTTTCAGTAAAAGCCTCCTCCCATGTGCCTTGAGTTGCTGCACGACTATACTCTGTTACTCTATTTTCAAAGAAATTCGTATGTTCAACGCCATTTAGTATTTCATCGAGCCATGGAATAGGATTATCATTGACATCATATATGGACTCAAGACCTAATTGCATTAACCGTCTGTTTGCTACGTAGCGTATGTAATTGCGCACTTCTTCTGCGGATAGTCCTTCAACATCTCCTAAATCAAAGGCAAGCTTTATGAATTCGTCCTCAAGCTCAACAATAGTGCGGCATGCAGAATATAATTCCTCTTTAAACTCGTTGTCCCAAATTTCATTATTCTCTTTAATAAATGTATTAAATAACATAATAATTGAATTGGTGTGCAAAGTTTCATCACGGGCTGACCAGGCGATTATCTGCCCCATGCCTTTCATTTTTCCAAAGCGTTGGAAATTGAGCAAAATTGCAAACGATGCGAATAACTGCAACCCCTCGGTAAATGCACCAAACACTGCTAGAGTTTTAGCTACATGTTTTTTATCGTGTTTTTTGCTTTCCTCAAATTCCAGCATGTATTCATATTTCTTTCTCATAGCATCATACTTTAAAAATGCTTGATACTCGCTTTCTGGCATGCCAATTGTGTCTAAAAGATAAGAATAAGCTGCAATGTGTATGGTTTCCATATTGGAAAAACTTGCAAGCATCATGCATATCTCTGTTGGCTTAAATATATTTGAATAATGCCTCATATAGCAGTTATTTACTTCAATGTCCGCTTGAGTAAAGAATCTAAAAATCTGAGTTAGTAGATTTTTCTCTACGTTTGAAAGTTTAGTTTTCCAATCCTTCACGTCATCAGCAAGCGGAACTTCCTCAGGTATCCAATGGATTCTTTGTTGCTGCAGCCACGCATCATACGCCCAAGGGTAATTAAAAGGTTTGTATATTGGATCTGCTTCTAACAATGACATAAGACACCTATTATTTTCTAAAGTAAATATTATATTAAGTGATATTGAGAATCAGTCAATTTAACTTTTTGAAATTTGACGGCAGGTAATTTATTAGTGTATTATAGCTTCAAGTAATTTATCAACAGAAATGCGAGTATTAATATCTTTTATTTTATTATTTACAGTGAGCTGCACACACACTATTCACAACCACGGAGCTCCTGGCATTAGTGTTGAATTGTGGAGCAAGATAAAAGCAGGTGACGATAAAGAAAAAGTGGTTCACACTTTAGGATCACCAATATTAGTATCAAAGTTCGATGACAATGTTTGGTACTATGTCTCATATAAAATTAAACAAGCTAACTTCTTAGGAAAAAGGAAGTATAGCAGTAAGTCCCTGCAAATTTCATTCGATCAGGACGGTAAAGTTGCAGATACAAAAGAAACTGACATCTTAGAGAGATCTTTGGCTGTTCCTGATTGAAAATCTGCTGACTACAGAGTTTTTCCCGCCCTTCTTTGTCATCCAAGAACCGTATTACGTCATCCCAGTGCCCAGACACTGGGATCTATTTTTTTTCTGGATGCCAGTGTCACGCACTGGCATGACAAGAAAGGAGCGCTGGAATGATAATGTGAAGTGTCTACTTCTGTCATCCAAGTAGCCTGACTACTTGGATGACAGAAGGTAATATAAGAGGTCTATTGTAAGATTTTACCCATTTAGAATAAAGTCTAGTGTTACTTCACGCCAAATGTGGTGGTGCTGAGTAGGCAAGCCAGTCAATGGGCTACATTTATATACTGCACGCATTGCATTATCTGCTATCGACCTGAAAAGTGGATTATTTCGATAGGAATCACTGTCTGCTACATCGGACATAATTATCTCGCCTTGACTGGATAATAATAAGTTAATTTTTATATTAAAATTTTCTTTGTAAGCTATGCTTTCAGGAATGCTCCAGCATTTTGTAAGTTTGTCTCTTATAGAGTTAATAATTTCTGTTACAACTAATTCATCCTTTTTATTCTCAACGCTTTTTTCGTTTCCTATTTCATTTTTTGCCTCTCTAACATCCCTTCTTAGTTTCTTCCCTACACTTTTTTTTCTTTTTGGAACTGGAATGAATTCTTTACCCTCGTTAATAATGACTTCTTCTTGCATTTCGATAATTTGCCTCGGTTGTGCTACAACAGTGTGCTCAACTGTTTCTTTTTTCCTTTGTGGTATAGGAACAACTGACGTATCATTCGTTTGGGCTTTTGTTGAAGGTAACGAAAAAAGCAGAAAACAACATAAAGATAAAAAAAGAATGTAATTAGAATAGAAAAAACGCATATGTTAAGCAGTTTGTTTTACTGGTTTAAAGCTAATATTGCACATAAAGTCAATATATTTTAGTTGATTTAAGCTCAAAGACGTAGTTTTTGCTGTACTAATTTTACTATTTCTATAATATCATACGGTCAATACGGTCAATATACTCTAAATGAGATGGAAAGATGAAGGCATCATTATAGCTGCTAAAAAATACGGCGATAAAAACTTAATTCTTTCTCTGTTTACAAAAAATCATGGAAAGCGCAGGGGATTAACTAAGCTAACAAACAATAGCAATTATAAGTTTCAGATAAGTAATCTATTACATGCAGAATGGAGTGCTAAGTTACCTGAAAATCTGGGTTTTTTAAAGTGCGAATTAATCGAATCTCCATTCCATCATTTCTTTCAAGATAGGTTAAAAAGCATTACTATTGTCTCTTTCTCCTCTATTTTAGAAAAAGTGCTTCCAGAAAGTGAACCCTGTGCCATGCTGTATGACAATTTTCGATATTTCATCGATGTAATTAAACACAACAATCAGTCTTGGCAAAGCCATTATCTTAACTTAGAGCTTCTGCTTCTTACGCAATTGGGATTCAAGTTAGACTTATCCAAATGTGCTGTAACAGGTGTTAAGGAAAACTTACAATTTATTTCTCCAAAAACTGGTAGAGCAGTGTCAAAAAAAGCAGGAGATTATTATGCAGATAAACTCCTACCTTTTCCACAAATGTTGCATGATGTATACAATAATAACCTACAAAACAGCTACTCATTCCAAGAATTTCAGTTAGGACTGAAAGTCACAGGATATTTTTTAAATAAGTATCTATTTTTGCAGTTAAACATGAAATTTCCAGAGCTGAGAAACCTCATGTTGTCGCTTTAACCTTAGTTATCATTTTTTTGAAATCATTTCAGAAATCTATAGCTAACCCAAGCAACACGTCATACCGCGATTCATTCGCGGTATCTCAGCATAGATTCCGCTAACGAGTAGCGGAATGACGGTTGTCGGTAAACTTAAGCCACTTTAGCTATAGCCAGTAACCACTCTATTTCTACCACTGTTTTTTGCCTTATATAAATATTTGTCAGCACGTACTATAAATTTTTTAATATCGTCAAGGTCAGATCCTTGCATTTCTGCAATTCCAATGCTAACAGTTATGTTATGGGTTGTATTTTTGTCCGCAAGTATAAAAGGTTCTTTAGCAATAATTTTTCGTATTCTCTCCGCAATAGTGTACGCATCTGATACATTGGTATCTGGCATTACAACAACAAACTCCTCACCACCAAACCTAGCTAGTAAATCTGTCACTCTGATATTTTCAGAAATTCTTTTCTGTACTTGCTTTAAAAGTTCATCTCCAGCACTATGCCCAAAACTGTCATTCACCATCTTAAAATAGTCTATATCAAGTATCATAAGAGACAACCTTCTATCCTTTTCCACAGAGTCCTTAACAATGTTTCTTAAGTGTGCATCAAAATATCTTCTATTATAACAGTTAGTTAATGGGTCCTTTATAGACATTTCCGCATTATTAAATAAATTCATTCTCAAGGCATCTTGATATCTTTTGCGTTTTACTTGCGAATTAACCCTTGCTATTAACTCACCCTCATCCAAAGGTACTGTTAAATAATCATTAGCACCTACATCAAGTGCTTTTACTAAATTGTTTTTATCATAATCCTCAGAAAGAATCAGAATTGGTGTATAGCGTGTTTCTACTTTACTACGAAACTCAGAACACAAACGCAGGCCGTCAGTTTTTGAAAACTGCATATCAGAAATGATCAGGTCGTAATTATTCTTAATACCAACCTTTAATGCCTCCACTGGATCACTCAGTATTTTAATTGACCTAAAGCGGTGCTTTAGTACATTATATATCTGCTCTGCTTGAAAGACATCTTCATCTACAACAAGTATGTTAGCATCAAAAATCTGATTAGAATAATCCATAATACTGTTTCCTGCTACTCCGCCAATCTCAGCGTTGGTTTCTCCTCTCAAACGCAATTCGTCGATAATCATCTTTAAGCGTGTGAGAGACTTAATTCTCGCAGATAAAGCAGTTTCGTTTATTGGTTTAGTCAGAAAGTCATCTGCACCAGCATTAATGCCTTGTACTCTATTGTGAGTATCATGCAGTGCAGTTACCATAATTATTGGAATATGGGTTGTCAAGGGATCACTCTTTAGCTCCTTACAAACTTGAAAGCCATTCATCTTTGGCATCATGATATCAAGTAATATAATATCAGGCTGCTGCTTTGCTACTAAATCTATAGCTTCTTCACCATCATGAGCTACGATAACCGTATAGTACTCTGCTTTTAGTCGAGCTTCTAAAAGCTTGACATTAGATAGTACATCATCTACTACTAGAATCTTCGCTGTCATTATCTTTAGATGTATTATCTATATCGTAAGTAGGATAAAGCTTACCATTTTTACCAACTATGTAATTTACTTTCTCAGTATTACACTCTTTATATAAGTCTTCAATTCCTGCGTCTTTCAATAAGCTCCTAGCTTTTGATTTTATAATCATAAGATACCTATATGTATTCCTAATAAGATCAATAAATACAGGCACCTTATTTCTATCAAGAACAATTATGCTCACTAAAGCAACGACCAAAATTTCTGAAAGACCTATATTAAACATTTTTCCTATGAAGCAAGTACTTTAATCCTCCTGATTATAAATATTAATTTGCTTAAATCAAGTTTAGAAGCAACTATCTCATCTAAAAAACTATTATAACGTTCTATGTAGTCCTTATCATTACAAGCCCAGGTTTGAACCTTATCTTCGGTGTTATCAGTAGCTTTTATGACTTTAACAGCTAGCTTGTGATGGTAATTGCTTAAATCGTCCAATAAATCATTAACTAAGCTGCGATCCCAATAAGAAGAGCGGCTTTTCATCTTGATGGCAATTGTTCTAATCAGATCGAATCTTAACAGCGACTTTAACTCAAAGTATATTTTACCAGCATCAAGAATGGACAAAGATGTCTGTTCAGCAACAGATATAATGTCCAGTGCATAAGCAAGAACGTATAGATCAGCAACTTTTTTTGCTAGATCTTTATTTATATTAAGTTCTACTAAAGAAGTTGATCCATGGCTACAGACCTTTAATAGGTGTTCATCTAAAACATCAGTTAAGTTCTGGCCTAAAGTTTCAATTGCATCTTTAAATTTTGTAACATCATCCAACTCTACAAAGCTAAGCTTGCCAAGATTTTTCACTAACCAAAACGATACTCTGCCAATAAATTTCTGCACGTTCCTCACTATTTGTAAGTATGAGTTAACATCAATTTTTCCATCCAATTCATCAATTTTCTGCCACAGGCTGTTTAAATCATACAGGTGGTTAACAACAATATATATGTTAACCGCTTCTTGTACCTTAATTCCAGTGTTCTCAGCCAAATTATTGATGAATATACAGCCCATTCTATTCACTACATCATTTGCAATGCAAGTAGAGATAATTTCTCTACGAAGTTGGTGTTTTAATATGAAATCCTTAAACTTTGTTATCATCTTTTTAGGAAAATAACCTAGCAAGTAGTCATTAGATATAAGATCTTTTTCAGGCAGATCGGAATGTATAATGTCATTTTTCATTGCCGTTCTAGCATAAGACATTAGAATAGAAAGCTGAGGAGAACTGAAACCTTCTGCACCAGTTAACATCCTTGCTATCTCTTCTTCAGTTGGAAGAAATTCTACGCTTCGGTTTAACAGCCCAGATTTTTCTAAACTGAGCAGTAACCTGTGGTGCTGCTCCAATCTCTCTTTAGCTTGCAAACACTCAAGAAGTAATGCTTTTGTTTCAATTCCGTTGTGGTTCTCAAGCACTTTGGATGCAACTTCGTCCACCATACTTGCCAGTATTTCATTCCTTTTTTCTAAAGAAACACCCCCTGCTTTCATAGCTGAAACAAATGCAATCTTGATGTTAACTTCAAGGTCCGAACATATCACTCCGGCTGAATTATCAACAAAATCTGCATTTATATATCCACCTCTTTCAGCATATTCTATTCTTCCAAGCTGTGTGCATCCCAAATTTCCGCCTTCTATAAACATAGAAGCTCTAATATCTTTACCATTTACTCTTAACTCATCGTTTGCTTTGTCACCGACCATGCTATGATTTTCACTCTTTGCCTTAACAAACGTGCCAATTCCTCCATTCCATATGAAGTCCACTTCTGCTTTGAGTAGATATCTAATCAAATCACTTGGAGGTAGCATATCTTCTGTTATATCAAAGCATTTTTTTATTTCTTGAGAAATGTTTACTTGCTTGCTGCTACGCTCAAATACTCCTCCACCCTTAGAAATCAAATCTTTGTTATAATCCATCCAAGTTGAAAATGGTAACTCAAAGAGACGTTTACGCTCTGTGAAACTCTTTTCTGCACTAGGATTTGGATCAATAAAAATATGCATATGGTTAAATGCGCCGATTAAATGTATATTTTTTGAAAGCAGCATACCGTTTCCAAATAGATCGCCAGCCATATCTCCAATTCCAATAACAGTTGCATCTTGGTAAATATCCTTATTCATTTTCCAAAAATGCCTCTGCGCTGCAATCCATGCACCTCTGGCTGTAATACCCATTTTTTTGTGATCATAACCTGCTGATCCACCAGATGCAAATGCATCGCCAAGCCAAAAATTGTATTCAGAGGCTATTTGGTTTGCATAGTCAGAAAAAGAAGCAGTGCCTTTATCTGCTGCAACTACCAAGTATGGATCATCCTCATCATACCTAATCACATTCTCTGGTGGAATTATTTTGCCATTAACTACATTATCAGTAATGTCAAGCATTCCCCTGATAAAACTCTTATAGCATTCAACACCTTTCTCTCTTAAAATATCTTTGTCTTTATAAACTTGCTTAATTACAAACCCACCCTTTGCGCCAACAGGTACAATAACCGCATTTTTTTTCATCTGAGCTTTCATGAGCCCCAAAACTTCAGTGCGAAAATCTTCCGTCCTATCCGACCACCTTAAGCCACCACGGGCCAATTTCCCTCCTCTTAGATGTATTCCCTCAAAAAGATTTGAATAAATATACAATTCACGATATGGACGAGGATCAGGCAAACCATTTATTTTATTTGAGTCAAATTTTGTAGATAAATATGGTTTATCGTCTTGATAATAACTGGTCCTTAAAATAGCCATTATCAAGTTAAATATCGAGCGCAAAACGTAATCATGTGAAACATTGCTGATCTCTTTTAGAAGTTCCTCAATTTTTTCTATGAAAATGTCCGTGGTTTCTGCTCTATCAATGTCTATGCTAGGATCAAATCTTGCATGAAATAGTTGTATCAAATACTTTACTATTTTTGGATACTCTGAGACTACCTTTTGGATATATTCTGGATTGTAGTTAAATGACGTCTGCTTTAGGTAAGCACTGAGCGCTCTAACCAGAAGCACTTCTTTCCACTCCAGTCCAGCAATAATGACCAAACTATTGAAATAATCATTTTTAATTTCCTTTCTAAACACTTTCGCAAGTGTTATTTCAAATTGCTCTTTTAGAGTAATGTTGTCTATTAATTCATCGACTCTTGACAACACAAAATGGTGTATCCATATTCCGCCGTTAATTTCTATGTAATAGCCATTATGAGATAGAATCTTAGCTCCCAAATTCTTAGTGATCCTTAATATCTTCGATAATTCAAGGCCTCTATTGCTTGGAGTATAAACCTTTAATTGATAATTAAGATTATCACAAGTAAGTCTTAAATCGACCTCGCTAACTCCTTTTTTCCTCACTATCTCCAATTTTTTCATATCGTAATATGCGTCATGAGGTTCGAAACTCTCTTGATAGCTTATTGGAAATGCCTTGCAATAACGGATGAATATATCCTCAACAGTACTAAAAGTATTATATAAATTGTCTATAAAACGATCTTCCCACTTTTCCGTAATGTTCCTCAATTTGTTTTCGATACGCAAAACTTCGTCATCAGGAACACTAGCATTTTTGGTCTTTAGCACTACATGCAATTTCATCAAATCATATTCATTGATAATGTGATTGTTATAAATATCTGAACTTTCTGCACTTGTCTCATCCTTCAATATGTCACGTATCTTGAACATTAGCCTAGCGCTAGCATAACGCATTGGTATCAGCACTATGCAACTAATAAAATCCCTTACTCTTCTTAAAAATAATCTGACCCTTGGCCTAATCGCAAGAGACATGATCGAAATGCAAATTTTAAATAATTCGTCTTCATTTGATTGGAATAATTCATCACAAGAGAATGCTTGTAAAATAGAAATTAAAGCTTTGTTATTGTGGCACCCGGTTACAAACCCTGCATTTTTTTCTATAACTTTAACTTTATCTCTTATTATTGGAATAGTTCGAATATCTTGGACCTCCGCTACAGAAGTAAATAGCCCGAAAAAACGCCGTTCCTTTACTACATTACCCTGGTCATCAAATTCTTTTACTCCTATACAATTCATGTATGTACGCCGATGGACTATTGAGATTAGATCTGATCTCAATATGTATAGGGAATCAAGGTTTGCAGAAGGAATCAACGTACTTTGACCTACTCTTATCAGGCCAAGGTCCTTTTTGCTATCACAGACGAGTTTTTCATCTTTACCAGCAATATATTCTTGATAACCTAGAAATACAAAATTATTGTTTTTTAGCCAATCTAAGAAATCTTTTCCTGGTGTCACTCCAGCGTTCGACGCTGGCTGCTCGATGGCAAAAAGAAGACTTTTTGCTTCATCAAGTTTCTTGAGCATTAAGTGCCAATCTTTCACAACGCAATTAACTGCTTTCAGCGTTTTTTGTAGAGATTCTTTTAATGTATCAACAAAACTGTCACTTATACCTTTGATAATTACATATATAACTGATTCTTTGACTCCATTGCTTTCTTCCAAGGAGTAAATCTCATCTATTAGGCCATCTTTTCTTTTAATGTTAATTATGCTGTTGCTGTAATAGCATATGGTTAAATTGTGCGATTTAATAGTTGCAATAACAGAATCAACCAAAAATGGCATATCATCGTTTGTTATCTTAATCGTGGTAAAATCGCCTTCTATTCCTGGTATATCATCTATATTGCTTACTACTAACTTACTTTCATCTTTCTCTTTTTGAGAAACAAAATTGTAAGCATCGTTTACAATATATAGCAAAAACTTATCGTTGGCTTTTAGGTCGCTTTTATAAACAAAACTATAAAAATACTTAATAAATTTTTTAATTTTTTCTTTATCTTGCTGATTTTCTTGATCAACTAACTCAAATAAAGACTCAGTGTCAACATTATGATCTATACACATTTTTTTAACAAAAATACACAGTGAACTTAAACCTTTTTAACTAAGATTTCATTATCAAGAGCGTACACTATTAGCTCATCATTTTCTACTACTTCCCCTGATAAAACTAATTTAGCTAAATTATTTTGAATACACTCTTGTATAACCCTTTTTAGGGGCCTTGCTCCATATTCAGGGTCATAGCCAGTTTGTGCTATTAGTTCTTTAGCTTCCTGCGACAAACTTATACTCAGTTTACGCTTAGCAAGTGTTTTTTGTAAATAAGAAAATTGAACATCTATAATTTTATAGATGTCATCTCTGGTTAAACTGTGGAATATAATAATTTCATCCAGCCTGTTTAAAAATTCTGGACGAAATGCTGATTTAACTATTTGCATCACTTCGCTTTTTACAGAGTTAGCAACTCCTCCTTCCGATGTCATTCCAGCGCGTGAAGCTGGAATCTGCATCTGGATTCCAGTGTCAGCTACTTGGATGACAGGAGGTAGAGTCTCATTTTCTGTAACTCCCTTAAGCATTATCTCTGCACCAAGGTTAGAAGTTAAGATCAGTATGGTGTTGCGAAAATCAACTAATTTGCCATGACTATCAGTGAGTCTACCCTCATCCAAGATTTGCAGCAATAGATTAAATATATCTGGATTTGCCTTCTCTATTTCATCAAACAGAATAACCTGATATGGCCTTCTTCTTACTGCTTCGGTTAATCTGCCACCTTGCTCATAGCCAACATACCCTGGAGGCGCGCCAATTAGCTTTGAAACAGAATGTTTTTCCATATATTCTGACATATCAAAACGCAAAAGCGCTGATTGATCGTCAAACAGAAATTCAGCAAGGGCTTTTGCCAGTTCTGTTTTTCCAACCCCGGTTGGGCCTAAGAATAAAAATGAACCGAAAGGTCGATTAGTATCTTGCACACCAGAGCGAGAGCGCCTAACTGCATTACTTATTGCTTCTATCGCGCCTTTTTGCCCTATTACTCTTCTTCCTATTTCATTCTCCATGTTAAGAAGTTTTTCCTTTTCGCTGTGCATCATGTTATCAACTGGAATTCCTGTCCACTTTGAAACAATGTTTGCAATATCATCTCCAGTCACTTCTTTCTTTAAGAAACTATCAGTAACCTTTTCCTGATTTTTTAATTCATTCTCAAGCTGAGGGATCACACCATACATCAGCTCTCCTGCTTTTCCTAAATTTCCACTCCGCTGAGCCAATTCCAGCTCTTTTCTGGCGTTATCTAATTTTTCAACTGTTTCTTGTATTCTAGCTATTTTATTCTTTTCCATCTGCCATTTGCTGTTCAAGTCAGCAAATTTACTGTTTAGATTTTCGATCTCTTCATTTATCTTTTTTAAACGCTGTTTAGAATTTTCATCACTTTCTTTTTTTAGAGCTTCTGCTTCAATCTTTAGCTGTATAACCTTTCTCTCAAGTTCATCAATAACTTCAGGCTTGCTATCCATTTCAATTCTCACCCTACTTGCTGCTTCATCAATCAAATCAATTGCTTTATCAGGTAAAAACCTATCTGTTATATATCTATTGGACAACGTTGCAGCAGCAATTATTGCACCGTCTGTAATTCTTATACCATGATGCACTTCATATCTTTCCTTCAAACCCCTGAGTATTGAAATGGTATCAGTTTCAGTTGGTTGAGAGATAAACACAGGCTGAAAACGCCTTGCAAGTGCAGGATCTTTTTCTATATGCTGACGATATTCATCTAAAGTTGTGGCTCCTATACAGCGAATTTCTCCACGCGCAAGAGCAGGCTTTAGCAAATTTGAAGCATCCATTGCACCACTTATTGCTCCTGCTCCAACTAAAGTATGAAGCTCATCTATAAACAAGATAACTTTTCCCTCCGCTTTCGAAAGCTCATTAATAACTGCTTTTAACCTTTCTTCAAATTCTCCTCTAAATTTTGTTCCAGCAATTAATGCGCCAAGATCGAGGGCTAAAACTTTTGCATCACGCAAACCAAGTGGCACGTCATTTGCAACGATTCTATTTGCAAGCCCCTCAACTATTGCAGTTTTTCCAACACCAGGTTCACCGATCAGCACTGGATTATTTTTTGTCCGCCTAAGTGATACCTGCATAGTTCTTCTGATCTCTTCATCACGACCAATTACAGGATCAAGCTTGCCTTGCATAGCAAGCTCTGTAATATCCTTTGTATATCTCTTAGCCGCGTTCAATTTTTCCTCACTGTTTGGCGAGTCTGCACTGCTACCTTTCCTCATGTCTGTAACAACTGAATTTAATTTTTGCGGTGTAACACCATTCTCTGCCAGAATTTTGCCTACAGTATCATCTTTTTGTGCAGTGAGGCCCTGCAGTAAACGCTCAACAGCAACAAATGAATCTTTATTTCTCTTTGCAATACCAATTGAATCTTCAAAAACTTTTGCTATTTCTCTTGAAAGTTGAAGGCCCCCACTTCCTGGACCTTCAATTACTGGCAACTTTTTTATTGCGCTATCCACAGCATCAGAAATACTTTGCACATTTCCACCACAAGCGTTTATCAAATCCTGAACTAAACCTAATTCATCCTCAAGCATCACTTTGAGTAAATGCTCAGGCATAAAAATCTGATGCCCAGCTCCCAACGCTTTCATCTGAGCACTTTGAATTAGACTTTTTGCTTTTTCGGTAAATTTATTTAAGTCCATAACACCAGTTAAATTCGTATTTGCTGATGTATATAACAACTGATTTCATAAATTTAAACCTAAAGTTGTTTATTGTTAGGTATGGTCTGCAAAAATTTAAAACTTTCTTAAGAACCTATTTAAAATCTTCGTAATAGGAGAGAAATGAAGGAAAGGACAATCATTTGCAAGCTGGTATTGAGTTTACGTTCGCAATTTTTCCACAACTGCCTACACTTTTCCAACCAAGCAAAAGAGCGCTCAACGACCCATCTCTTTGGCAATACAACAAAGGTCACTGGGATCCAGAAAAGTTTGCTTGTTTATAAGCAAACTAGCATGGAAAGTAGCTGATCTTATACTAAATGAATGTTTTTGATGAGGTTGCATAGAAGCTGGATTCCAGTGTCAAGCACTGGAATGACAGCAGTCCTACGTCATACCACCGCGAACCGTCATACCGGCCGCGGTATTTCTAGATCCCGCTAACAAGTAGCGGGATGACGATTGTCAGGGTGTCATTCCAGCGCCCCTATGATGTCATCCAAGTAGCCAACACTGGGATCCAGGAAACTTAACTCTACACCAAGTAAATGTACAATAAGAACTAGATTCCAGACTGGAATGACAGCAGTCCTACGTCATACCACCGCGAACCGTCATACCGCCGCGGTATTTCTAGATCCCGCTAACAAGTAGCGGGATGACGATTGTCAGGGTGTCATTCCAGCGCCCCTATGATGTCATCCAAGTAGCCAACACTGGGATCCAGGAAACTTAACTCTACACCAAGTAAATGTACAATAAGAACTAGATTCCAGACTGGAATGACAGCAGTCCTACGTCATACCATCGCGAACCGTCATACCGCCGTGAATTAACCGTCATACCGTGATTCATTCACGGTATCTCTTAGCCGCTAACAAGCAGCGGGACGACGATTCTTCAAATCGTCAAGGTGTCATCCGAGTAGCTTGACTACTTGGATCCAGAAAACTTAACTTTAAACAAGTGGCTGCATAATAAAGACTAGATTCCAGCGTCACGCGCTGGAATGACACCATTTTCGGTCTCTTAAATTGCTTTAGCTAGAAACATTAAGAAATTTACCAAATAAAAAAAAAAGGCAAAAGAAGCCCCGTGGTGCGAGTTTTGACTCTATATTACTGTAAGTGGCGCTGTAATAATGTGCTAACGCTTAAAATAAGCGCGATTTGGCTGAATGTAGAAAAAATAAAAAAGACATGCAGCCGCTATAATTTTATCTAATCCGCCAAAAAATACCCTGAGTTTTTTACTGAATTTTGTCATTGAGCCTGCAGGTCAAAAACAAGTTTTGAGTCATAAATACCCTTATTGTCATAATAAGGGGGCTGGCGGAGTTTGTCAAGCAACTTTCTATATAATATTTTCTAAAATAAATGGACTTCTCGCATCCAATTTCGGCAGCGCATGACACACAACTGCAATGACAAGGTGTTGTAAGATATTACCACAAACATCATATTCACACGAAATACTTGACTTCACTTGTACTAAGAAGCATTTTATATATATTGTGTGCCCGTAGCTCAGCTGGATAGAGCAACAGCCTTCTAAGCTGTGGGTCGTAGGTTCGAATCCTACCGGGCACACTCTTCTATCAATACTTTCTATAAATCTTCAAGTATTCTGGCACCACATTTTCAATTGCTAATGGTCGAACCTTCATTGTTTCAAGGTCAGCTGACTTTTCGATTGAGCTATTCATCATAACTTTCACCTGATCTTGAGTAAGCACAGGGTTCGTATCTCCAGTTATTGGTTTTAGCAGCATAGAAATAATTTTATTTTCTAAAAAGAAAGCTATTAACTTTGCCATTGGAAAAGATACATTGATCAACAAACACTTTCTGTTAGTAACATTCAGAATAAACTTCAATAAGCTTTTGAAAGAGTAAACCTTTGGTCCACCCATGTTATAAATTTTCTTGTCTTGCTTATTAAAACTGATAACACGATATACCACTTCAGCTAAGTCTGTTACACATATTGGCTGAAATTTAGTCGTTCCATTGCCAATTAGCGGCAAAAAAGGAAGAACAGTTGCTAATCTTGCAAATTTATTAAAGAAGTTATCTTCTTTACCAAATACAAGGCTTGGCCTAATTATTATTGCTTCTTGAAATGCTGAAGTTACAGCTTTTTCACCTTCCAATTTACTTTTGGCATATTTTGACAACTTGCTATTTTCTATTCCCATAGCGGAAAAATGTATCATCATAGGTACATTTTTCATTTTTGCAGCTTTTGCTATCCTTTCAGCTATTTTAACGTGAACAGCGTAAAAATCGTGCTTTTTTGCTTCATATAATATTCCCACTAAGTTTATGGCTACATCACATTCTTCCATACCCTCTAGAACTGATTTTTCATCAAAAAAATCGCCTTTAAATATTGACATTTGTCCCAAATTGCCACACAATTTTAAACAAGCAGCTTTTTCCTGATTACGAGTGAATATCTTTATTAAATATCCTTCTGCTGCCAAGCGTCTTACGATGTGTTTCCCTATAAACCCCGTTCCACCAAAAATAATTACACGTTTTGTCACGATTAAAGTTCCTAATAATTTGTTACTGTAAATTAATACAATGATTTTGCTTAATATTCTATTATGAATTCCCGTACAATAAGATCCATTTTCATTCTTCGTGAGCCTTTAACTAGAATTGCGTCATTATTCTGAATAATGTTAGCTAAATCACTTTTCAATTGATTAGAATCATTAAAATGCGCGCCTCTTATATTATCTGGCAAAAGCTCATGCAATTCTAACATAAATTTACCAACTGTATAAATTTTATCTATATTATTTTCTGTGACAATCTTAACCAAATCTGTATGAAATTCTATGCTTTTATCACCAAGTTCCAACATATCACCAAGCAAAGCTACTTTTCTCTGATTAGAATATGTACTCAAAGTTTTTATTGCAGTTTTCATCGAAGCAGGGCTGGCGTTATAGGAGTCATCAATTAAATGTATATATTTTTTATTGTATTTGACCTTATGAATATTGCCTCTACCTTTCGTTACACTAAAATTCTTAAGTGCAAGTGGTAATTTTGATAAATCAAGTCCGAGGCTCTGCACAACTGCTGCAACAACAAGTAGCGAATAAGCAAAATGCTCACCTTGTACACGTAAATTACAGTTTATAATTTGATTATCACTCAGCCTGATTTTTAAACTTAATCTATTAGTAACTCGGTTTGATGTCATTCCAGCGCGTGACGCTGGAATCCAGTCTTTATTATACAACCGTCTGATATGCTCATTTGCAATTGAACTTCCTGGATCCCAGTGTCTGGGCACTGGGATGACAGAAGATAGTGCTGAAATGACAGAAGATTCATCGTTTCTTATTAAGTTTAGTAAACAAACTTCAGCATTTTTATCTTTACCGAGGCTTATTACATTTCTATTGGCGCGTGATGAGAGATAATCATAATATTTATTATCTCTGTTCAAGACCAAAGTACCATTACTTTTCATACCATATAGAATTTCTAACTTCGCTTGTGCAACGTCAAATAGTGATGAAAAATTTTCAGTATGTGCAGGTTCGATGTTGGTAATAACTGCAATATTTGGATTACTAATCTTTGATAATTCTTTTATTTCACCAGCTTTATTCATTCCCATTTCAAGGATTAAGTACTGGCAGTTTTTTGGAGCTTTTAGAATTGTCAAAGGCAATCCTATATTATTATTTAAGTTACCTTTGTTTGCATGGGACACTCCATATTGCGATAAAACAGTGTGCAGCATATCCTTTGTAGTGGTTTTCCCGACACTGCCTGTAATTGCAATAATTTTAGCATCAACAAGAATATTTCTAATATAGTATGATGCCATATCGTGCAAAGCTTTCAGGGTATCTCGTACAATAATGAGAGGGAAATTTTTATATTTACCCTCACTTACTATTGCAGCGGCAGCCCCTTTTAAAAACGCTTCATGCAAAAAATTATGGCCATCAAAATTCTTTCCCTTGAGTGCAATAAATAAATCACCTTTTTTTATGCTTCTTGTGTCCGTTGAAATATTTGAGCTATGTGTCCAATTACAACCATTTACGCCTCTTCCGCCAGTTGCATCAATGATATTATTTGTATTCCATTTAAACATAATTTAGAGAGTACTCTTTAAAGTAAATTGAATAAAGTAGCAAATACCACATGTTTTAGACAATGTATAAATAATGGTTGCAATCCCTATAATTCTATCTTATAATGGATATAGAAGTTTAAATTTTTTCGTCTATAATTAAAATGTATTTAGTTGTAGAAAGTAACTTGGAGGTGTGTATGCCAAAAAACGACCAAAATGAAGAATCTAAAGTTGGTAATGCAGCTTCGGGAGTAGGAAATTTTCTGGGTAGAGGTATAGGAGCTCTATTTGGGGGTATAATATATCCTATACAGCCAAAAAACTGGTTTAAGTCTCGGGGCGAAATGTGGCACGACATAAAAAATGGCGGGCGTTATATTATTGGCAGCCCACTTGAAGAGTATGACCCACCTATAGAAACCACACAAGCTAGTGAGAATCTTGGTGTAGAAATAACAGAGCAAAAGAAAGGGAAAGGAAAGGTAGCTTTTTTAGCGTCAAGGACTCTGACGGGAGATATACCTTATTTGAACGATGAACAATTAGGTCAAATAAAGAAAAACCTGCCAAATGTAACTATTTTTAGAGAAGAAAACAAAATTGTAATTGAAATTAACGTTGAGGAAATAGCTAACACTATTAAAACTAATCCTGATAATAAAGGCAAGAGCAAGAAAGAAATAGAAGAGCTTGTTCTTAAAGGAATTGCTAATAAAGTTGACGAAGACCTTAAGAAGCTTGCAGGAATTACTGGTGGAGAATTTAAAATTCATACAGACTTAAAATTGCTGAATGGTATTGCAGAAAAATTGTATCGAGAATATGATAACCAGAACAAACCATCAAAAACTCCAGGGCCAGCACAAACTGGAAAGTCACCAGGGCAGTCTTCAGAAACTGTTACAAGTACAGATGAATTAGTAAAATCTTTTAACATTACTAATCCTAACGAGTTTCCTTTTGGTAAAAGTAAAGAAGCTATTTCTCCTATAAAAAATATGCAGTTATCAGAACGAGATATCAAAAAGCAAGCAGAAGGATTGGGAAGTACTTTTTTGAATTTTGAAGATGCCTCTTGTGAAGTAATAAAACCACTATCTACGCCTGATGTAGAAAGAAATAAAGGAAGAGGGAAAGGTCGCTCTTAAAATATGAGCAATGAAGTTTATGATAGCAATAACATCTTTGCTCAAATATTAAGAGGTGAGTTACCTTGTGAGAAGGTACATGAAAATGAAAATGTACTAGCTTTTCGTGATAAGTACCCTGACGCACCAGTTCACATTTTAGTTATACCAAAAAATCAATATATTTCATACGATGATTTTATTCTAAAAGCTTCTGAAGAGGAGATAGTAAGTTTTTTCAAAATTGTCAGAGAAATAGCACATAAATATAATTTAGAAAAAACAGGATATAGATTAGTCACTAACTACGGTGAAAATGGAGAGCAGGTTGTACCACACTTTCACGTGCATATTTTAGGTGGTAAAAAGTTAGGAAAGCATGTAAACTCATAGTGTTATATGTTTTGTTAAATGAGCGAATATCTAACCATAGTAATCTTTATCTGCGTATCAATTGTAGTATCTTTTGCTTTAGGTATATTGCCTATGTTTCTTGCAGTGAGTAAGCCAGATGGTGAAAAACTTTCCACATATGAGTGTGGCTTCAATCCACTATCCAGTGCAAGAAAAAATTTTGACATTAAATTTTACCTAGTTTCAATATTATTTATAATATTTGACTTAGAAATCGCTTTTCTTTTTCCTTGGGCTGTTTCTTTATCTAAGATAAGCTATGGTGGATTTTGGTCTATGATGGTATTTCTTGCAATACTCACTATAGGTTTTATCTATGAATGGTGTAAAGGTGCATTAGAGTGGGAGTAGTTTATGACAAATCAAATTCTATCTAATGATGACTGGGGTCGTTATAAAAAAGAAGGGTTTCTTGTTACTAAATTTGGTGATTTAATAGATTATGTAATGAATTGGGCAAGGTCTGGTTCATTGTGGCCAATGACATTTGGTCTTGCATGTTGCGCAGTTGAGATGATGCATACTGCATCCAGCCGTTATGATCTTGATAGATATGGCATAATGTTTCGTGCAAGCCCACGTCAATCAGATGTGATGATTGTTGCTGGCACACTAACTAATAAAATGGCAGCAGCATTGCGCAAGGTTTATGATCAAATGGCAGACCCGAAGTATGTTATTTCTATGGGAAGTTGTGCAAATGGTGGTGGTTATTACCATTATTCTTATTCAGTAGTCCGAGGCTGTGATAGAATTGTGCCAGTTGACGTGTATGTCCCTGGATGCCCACCAACCGCTGAGGCGTTGCTATATGGAATGCTATGCCTACAAAACAAAATAAAACGAACTCAGAATATAAAGCATGGATAAAACTGCAAGGCATATACAAAAAAAGACCAAGTGTGAGTGCATTCAAAAAGATGATGGCATTATTGTAATATATTCAACTTTAGATGAAATTGAAAAGCACCTATCCTTTCTACGTGATGATGAAAAGTGTAGGTTTGAACTATTAGTTGATATTTTTGGGGTTGACTATCCAGATCGAGAAAAGCGCTTTGAGTTAGTGTACAATTTACTCAGCATTGTGCATAATATTAGAGTACACATAAAACTTCAATTATGTGAGGGCGATATGCCTCCAAGCATAGCAAAGGTATTTAGCACAGCTTCGTGGTTTGAGCGTGAAGTGTTTGATATGTATGGAATAGAATTCTCTGATCACCCTGATTTGCGTAGGATTCTAACAGACTATGGATTCAAAGGTCATCCAATGTTAAAAGATTTCCCTCTCACTGGTTATGAGGAAGTAAGATACGATATAGAGGCAAAAAAGGTTGTATATAATCCTATAGATTTATCGCAAGATTTTCGTATGCTTGATAGCCTATCGCCTTGGGAAGGTAAAACCATAAAAGTAAATACAAAGGAGTAGAAAATGACAGTACAAAGAAAAAAAATATCTTTAATCGGTGCAGGAAATATCGGTGGAACTCTTGCCCATATGATTGCACTAAGGGAACTCGGCAATGTTGTTTTACTTGATATTAGTGATGGAATACCGCAAGGTAAAGCACTCGACATAGCAGAATCATCCCCTATTGATGGATTTAATTCTGGTTTAACTGGAACTAATCAATACAAAGATATAGAAAATTCTGATGCAATCATCATAACAGCAGGCATTGCTAGAAAACCTGGAATGAGCAGGGATGACCTCCTGCAAACCAATGCTAAAGTAATGAAGGAGGTTGGTGAAAATATTAAGAAGTATTCTCCAAATGCGTTTGTAATAGTGGTTACCAACCCTTTGGATGCCATGGTTTCAGTGGTGCATAAATTTTCAAACCTTCCAACTAATATGGTTGTTGGAATGGCAGGAGTGCTTGATTCTTCCCGTTTCCGTTATTTTCTTGCAAGTGAATTAAATATTTCAGTTGAAGATATATCTGCTTTTGTGCTTGGAGGACATGGTGACACTATGGTACCACTCATTAATTGCACTTCTATCGCTGGCATTCCACTTACCCAAGTTATCGATATGGGTCTCATTACGCAGAAAAAAGTTGATGAAATAGTTGAACGCACTCGCAATGGCGGTAAAGAAATAGTTGATCTGCTTAAGTCTGGATCTGCATACTACGCTCCTGCATCTTCAGCTATATGCATGTTAGAGTCATATTTAAAAGATAAAAGGCGTATATTACCATGTGCTGCTTACCTTAATGGTGAATATGGTGTAAAAGATTTGTTTATTGGTGTTCCTGTAATTATTGGAAAAAATGGAGTTGAAAAGGTCCTAGAAGTTAAGATGGATAATAGTGAACGAGAAATGTTCGATAAATCTGTGAATGCAGTGAAAGAACTATTTAGGCTCATAAGCAAATCAATGGTTTTATAGAACTTCCTTGTAGCTCAAGTTTCGTAAACAGCCTAAAAAAGTTGCTTGTGGTTATTTCTGCTACTTTGTCGGGTGACTCATTCCATAACTCTGCCAAACAATCCACAACATATTTTACCATTGCTGGTTCGTTCTTTTTTCCTCTGTAAGGCTCAGGTGATAGATACGGTGCATCAGTTTCAACCAAAACACGTTCGCGTGGTACACCTTGTGCAATTCCTCTGAGTAAGCTCGCATTTTTAAAAGTAATGATTCCAGAAAATGAAATATATAACCCTAAATCTATAGATTGATAAGCAAGCTCTTTAGAGGAAGCAAAGCAGTGCATTACTCCACTAAAAGCACAGGTTTTCATTTCTGACTTTAACATATCGATCATCTCACTATCAGCACTCCTAGTGTGAATAACTAAAGGTAACCCTGTTATTCTTGCTGCTTCTATGTGTGATGCAAAACTTTTTTTCTGATTGTCTTTGTTGTCAGATTTATAAAAATCTAACCCGGTTTCACCGATACTAATTACCTTTTGATTCTTAGTAAATTCAACTAATTCATCAGCATGTATACACTCACCGTTTTCTATAGCAGCATCAAGTGGATGTATACCAACAGAGAAGTAGACTTGATCGTAGGATGAAGAAATTTTTAATAATTTAGGGATATCATCAATGCTTACGCATATGTTATGCAAAATTTTTACACCATTTTGCTCTGCCCTTGAAATTACTTTTGGTATTTCATCATCGGAAAAATAAATCAAGTGGCAATGAGAATCTACTATCATGAGCTTATTGTAAATTTTACTCAATAATAGAGGTTTTTATTATAGAAGAAAACTCTTCTATCACTGTCTTATAAACTTCTTTTTTAAATGATATAGCATTGGCTACTAAATCATCTATACTTTGCCAACGCCACTCTTTGAACTCTGGATGATCAGTATAATTAATATCAATATCCTTATCCTCTCCATAAAATTTCATTAAGAACCACCTTTGCTTTTGACCAGAATATTTCCCATTCCAGCACTTTGGTATAACTTCTTCAGGCAAGTTGTAGTATATCCAATCCTTGCTTTTAGTTATAACCTTTACTTTATTAGTACCAACTTCCTCTAGCAACTCACGTAACGCTGCTTGTTCCAGTTCCTCACCATCATCAACACCTCCTTGTGGCATCTGCCAGTAAGAGTCGCTATCAAAGCGTTTTCCAATAAAGGCATGTCCTTGTCTGTTAAATAGCATTATGCCAACACAAGGACGATACTTATCTTTCTGCTCAACCACGAGTACGCTCTGTTTTTAAATGATTTGTTACAGAAGTTTTAATTAATTTTCCATTTTTTTCTTCCTTCATCTCTTCAACAATTTTCTTTGCAACTTCCTTTGCACTTAAGTTTGAGTTATCAATTTCAAGTGTACCTTCCGGTATAAATAGCCTTTTCCCTTCAATTCTTTTCATAACAAAATCCGAATCAATAATTTTATTTTTCCGGCATCTCTCCTTTGAGTGAATACGCCTTGCTAGTTCTTCGTCATTACAATGTAACACTACAGGAAGAATTTCCATATCCATTTTTTTACTTAAATTTACCACAGAGTTGTATATTCTCTGATCATAGGGGTCACCCTCTATCAATTCATTTGTAAATATATAATGTTTTGATTTTATGTAGTGTTTTTCTAGTATTGCTAATATATTTTCCCTAACTGCAAAAATTTTTTCCCATAGTTCATCTGGAACTTCAGCATCCTGCAATTTAACAATATCAAATATAATATTATTGAATAGATTATTGCTTACTATTACTGCATCAATGATTTTACACAGTTCCTTTGCAGTAGTAAACTTACCACTGCCTGGAAAGCCGATTAAGTAGATGAGAGTCTTGTCCATAATGAATACTAGTAGAAAGCTATTTTCAATTATATATAAAAGTATATCATTGTACATGCTAAAAACATGATGATAAAATAGATGCAGGTAATACCTTTTTAACGAACAGTCGCGTTGAAAATAGTTCATATTTAGAGATTTTGAGTGTATAATTATAAGTAAATTAAATAATTTAAGATGATGACTAATGTATCCAGTGATACAGAATCAATAAAAAGCATGATTGTAAGTATAATAGATCAAAATAAAGGTCACGATATAGTTACTCTCGATGTGCAGAATAGAACCATTATTGCAAAATATATGATTATTGCATCTGGTGATTCAAGTCGCCATGTGAAAGCGTTAGCTGAACACGTAATAAAAAGTCT
The DNA here is from genome assembly GCF_947250715.1 of Wolbachia endosymbiont (group A) of Sympetrum striolatum. Taxonomy (NCBI): domain Bacteria; kingdom Pseudomonadati; phylum Pseudomonadota; class Alphaproteobacteria; order Rickettsiales; family Anaplasmataceae; genus Wolbachia; species Wolbachia endosymbiont (group A) of Sympetrum striolatum. The sequence continues at coordinate 585,611 of NZ_OX366342.1, read as the reverse complement.
CGAGCGACATGATAAAATAGATGTAGAAGGTATGGATGAAGGCAATTGGGTGATTTTGAATTTTCAAGGCATAATGGTTCACATATTCAGGTCAGAAGTAAGGGAGTATTATAAAATAGAAGAGTTATGGAACTGATTGCCTGGATAGCTGGTGCACAACTGAACAAACGTTGTAATTTTGAAGGCAACTCCTGCACAGGTAGTGGTGTCATGAAAGTAGCTGACACTGGAATCCAGTTTTTCATGCAATTTCATCGAAAACGTTGTATAGTGTGCTTGTTTATAATTAAGTTTTCTGGATCCCAGTGTTGGCTACTTGGATGACATCTTTCCCTATTAGGGTTACCTTCGGCATTAATGACAGGATAGACTGGGGTTTATAAAATGAAATACAAGTCCGAGTTTTTAAATTTTATCCAAGAAAGAGGGTACCTATACCAATGTACAAATATTGAAGAGTTAGATCAGCTATTATCCGAAAATAATCATATAGTCGCATACATTGGGTTTGACTGCACAGCACCAAGTCTTCATGCTGGTCACCTAATTCAGATTATGATGCTCCGTCACCTGCAGAAATTTGGTTATAAGCCGATAGTCTTACTTGGAGGTGGCACAACAAAAATTGGTGACCCATCCTTCAAAGATAAAGCAAGAAGCATCTTGCCCGTAGAGAACATCAATCAAAATACATCCAGCATAAGGAGAATATTAGAGAAAATGGTGTCTTTTAATGACAGCAAGACTGGTGCAATGATAGTAAATAACGCAGATTGGTTGGATAACATAAAATACATAGATTTTTTGCGTGATATAGGAGCTTATTTTTCTGTAAATCGTATGCTAAGTTTTGATAGTGTGAAAACCAGGCTGGATAGAGAGCAAACCTTAAGCTTTCTGGAATTTAATTACATGCTATTGCAGGCTTATGATTTTGTTGAGTTGAATAAAAAGCATGGCTGTCGTCTGCAGATTGGAGGGTCAGACCAGTGGGGAAATATAGTAAACGGAATTGAGCTTGGAAAAAAGTTGAATTTACCTGAGCTGTTTGGCCTTACTGCCCCTCTTTTATTGAATGCTCAAGGGGTAAAAATGGGCAAAACTGAAAGTGGAGCAGTGTGGCTTGATGATAATATGCTAAAGCCTTACGACTACTGGCAATATTTTCGCAACGTTGATGATCAAGATGTTGGACGTTTTTTGAGATTGCTCACTGATGTGTCAATTGATGAGATCAAAAAGTTAGAATCCTTAAAAGATCAGGAAATAAATGAAGCAAAAAAAGTTTTAGCAACAGAGGTGACAAAAATATGTCATGGTGAAAAAGAAGCGGAACTTGCACTATCTGCTGCAGTCTCTGCTTTTGAGAATGAAGATAGCTCACTACTTCCTGATTACATCATAAAAAAAGCACAAGTTGCAAGCGGCATATCCTTAGTAAACCTACTGCGTGACACCGGTTTTGAACCTTCAAAAGGCGCAGCAAAGCGTTTAATACAGGGCAACGGGTGCAAAGTTAATGATAATATTATAAATGACGTTAACTATATAATAAATTTCGAGAGCTTTAAAGGTCAGCCATTTATAAAATTATCTGCAGGAAAGAAGCGCCATATTAAAGTTGTGGTAGATTAGGTCTCGAAGTAAGAAAACAAATTTTATACAAGTGAGAAATTAGATAATGATGATATGAATGACTTAAATCAAATATATTTATCTAATCATAAGCCTATATCGAATCTCTTTTTAAATTTGGATATTATTACGTTACGTGAAGCATTAGAATATGTACATGAGCTGCCTTATGGACGCAATTTTGACCGCACAGATTGTATATCAGTATTCAATGAAAGACGAGGAACGTGTAGTACAAAACATGCTCTGATTTATAAGTTAGGTTGCGAATGTGAAATCGACATAACGCTACACATAGCTGTCTTTATGATGAATAAAGTGAACACTCCGAAAGCTTCTGCAATTCTAAATGAGTATAACTTACTACACATTCCAGAAATGCATTGCTATCTTCGTTACGAAAGCCGAATTATTGACATAACTTTTCCAGGAAATAACATGTTATTAAAACTGACAGAGGAAGAAAAAATTGAGCCAGAACACCTTGGAAGCTATAAAATAGAAAAGCATAAACAATTTATTGAGAGCTGGCTGATCAGTAACCCAACCATACCGTATAACATGGAGCAAATTTTCAAAATTCGAGAATTATGTATAAAGCGATTGGAAAGATAGTAGAAAGCGAAATTCTATTATATATAGCTAAAGTGGCTTAGGTTTACCTACAATTTGAAAAACAACAAATTCGTCATTCCGCTACTCGTTAGCGGAATCTATGCTGAGATACCGCGAATGAATCCATAGCTGTACGAACATTCATTTTTGAAGGTAAATTGCACAGCAAATGGTGTCATTCCAGTGCTTGACACTGGAATCCAGGAATTTTGCTTATAACTGAGCTGATGAGCTAAAGGTAGTTGTCTTACGCTAAAACAAACGTTTTTAATTAAGTTGCATAGAAGCTGGATCCCAGTGTCTGGGCACTGGGATGACACACCACTGGTGGCCCAAACTACAACGTTCGTACAGTTGTGGAATGAATCGCGGTATGACGTAGGGAAACCTTTCTTGAGTTAGCTATAGCACTATAAAGTTGTCCGCAGGGCCATATAAAAGTTGTGGTGGGTTAATAAATTTTTATGGAAGAAAGGATATATTAGAAAATTGAGGGCTTTATATATGAAATAAGGAGGCAAAAATGAGACTGTATTATAAAGATATCACAGTTCTTATCAAAGAACCCTACCTCTCTAGCGGAAGAGATTATTTTAACAAAGGAAAGGTACAGATTATATCTGTTAATGAATCTCAAGCTAAATCAAAGGTAGTTGGATCAAATGTATATCGAGTAACACTAAAGCACGATGGTCCTCTTTTCAGTGGAACATGTTCCTGCCCTGCATTCTGTTACTTTGGTCCATGTAAGCATATGGCTGCAACAGGTTTTGCTTTGATTGATCTTGACAGAGAGGAGTATCGGTCGTCTGCGCGCCCAGATGAACAGACTCTCTTTGAAAGGTTTTTACTTAAAAAAACAAAGCAAGAGCTAATTTCAATAATTATTCGTTCCAGTGAACATTATCCTGAGATTTTTGAAGAACTAGAGGATAAAGAATATGAGCAATTCACTCAAAGTAAGTTTTCAAAATCCGAGAATTATGTATAAAGTGATTGGAAAGATGGTGAGATCAGGTAATCTATAGCTGATCCAAGGAAGACATCATACCGCCGCGGCGCTAACAAGTAGCGGGATGACGAGGTTATCGTCATGCCACCGCGAACCGTCATACCGCCGCGGTATCTCTTAGCCGCTAACAAGTAGCGGGATGACGGTTGTCGTTTAGCCATAAATGTTTAAGAAATTTACCAAACGAAAAAAAAGGCAAAAGAAGCCTTAGTCATTGTCTATTTTCAGTATTGGCGTTTTTTAAGTCTTAAACACTGCAATTTAGCTGCTTTTAAATGCAACTCACCTTTGTTTAAATGTTTAAGAAATTTACTAAGCAGAAAAAAAGGCAAAAGAAACCCCGTGTTAGCTAGTTGTCACTTTCTAATCCTGCAAATTGGCGTTCTCTACTGTCTTAAACGCTTTGTAAGCGCGTTTCGTCTTATATAGCTAGAAATGTTGTGAAGACATAAGGTGCACATAGTGCGAAAAATTAAAAATAAGACGCCAAGTACGTTGTTTTTTTGCTGTTTAATCTGCACAGATGAAGATAACTGAATACCTTCAGTACCATGATAAGGGGGCTGGCGAAGGGTGTCAAGTAAGTTTTTTCGTTTCTGAGGGCTACTGAATAACGGCTACAATGTTTGTACAGCTATGTACATAGTGCTGGAACCAAAAAAAGAACCAAGTAGCTTGGCTACTTGGATGACAAAAGGTAATACAAGAAATCTATTGGCTCTCGTATACCTTAGTGAAACTTAACAAGTTTATCTATAGTTTTAGTGATGATTCTTGGAGTATCCGGAGAAACTGCTGAGCTCAGCCTATTTAACCTTTCTATAGCAAACTCGCTGTTCTCATTTGCTATGAAATCACATAAAATATTTTCTATATCCTTAGTAACACTTTCATGCTTCCTCAGAGGATGATTATGTGGATACCTATTGATGGTTCTGATGCTAGAATACTCAACAAAAGCTTGATCCTTAAAAGCAAGTTGTCTCAATTTCTCTTTGAATTTTCCTTCTTCCTCTTTTGCTAAAAGGCGGGACTTTATCAGTGATTTTATAATCAAATTTATAGCTTGATGTATTTCAGAATGCACTATAACTTTAATAGTATTTTCCTCTACTATACAATCATAAATACTTTTTTCGCTCTTTAATGACTCTATAAGCGTTCTGCTATTTTGTGAATTCAATTCCAAATTCTCTTCACTCATAGGAGTTATTATAAAGGTATTCTTATTTACTCTGATGTTAAATTGTGGAGAGCCTTCAGAAAAAGAAAATGCTACATTCTTAGATTCAAGTGCGTGATTGTATGCAGCAAAAAGGGTATGTGCTATAACACTGCTGGGCACCTTCATTTCATGTTTACTCAGGTGGTTCAATACATTTTCAACCTCATGATATGTAAAGTCTGTATCTTTTAGCAATTCAACAACTTCTCCGCCGTTGTGCTGTTTATACTCTATTCTCACTTCTTCTGTAAAAAGTGTTTTAGCTGCTATATGTTTATCAAGCACTGTGAAAATCTTGATGAAATTCTCTAAATCTTGTTTGTTAACTAATTCGATACTAATTAAGTTTCTGCTAATAATTGAAATATTTTTTGTCATTTTTTCCCACTAAAAAAACTCACTAAATGAATTGTATTTTTAATTCATTAAGAATTGTTTAAAGTGAGCATACTAGTTTTCATTTACGTATTACACGACAAAACAAGATAAAAAGTTACATAAAATCATCATGTGGTATAACACACTTTCCACATTCATCATTGCTGTTTGTGTAGGTTGTGACATCAGTGTGATTGTCATTATTATTTAGCATATCATCCAACTTTCCTTCTTTTTCAAGATCCATCAATTTGTCACACCCCCCCATGTGCTTATCGTTAATAAAGATCTGTGGAACTGTTCTAACGTTATACTTTGATTTTATGTCGTTAAATAGATCTGAGTTTTTGAGCACATCGATTTCTTCATATTTCACCCCTTTTTTATCCAGTAACTCTTTTGCTTTTTTGCAGAATGGGCAGTGATGCTTTACATATATTATAACTTTTCCTTTAGTATTTTTCACAATTTATCTCCGTAGCTTGCTAAAATATAGTTATTATATATAAGAAACATGTAAAAATATCAAATTGTATGAAAATTATTTATAATTGTGAGCAAGGGATAGAAAATAATATAGCACTAACCTTCGGAAATTTCGATGGCATTCATTTAGGACATGAATTTGCAATTTCCACTCTAAAGAAGGTAGCACAAGAAAGAGGATTACCCTCTGCAGTTTTAACTTTTGAGCCTCACCCATCAACTGTTTTATTTGGTAGAAACAATTTTAGGTTAATAGACCAAGAACAAAAAAAGGAACTAATCAGCAGCTATGGTATAGATTACTTGTATATTATTAATTTTAGTAGAGGTTTTTCTGAGGTTAGCTGCGATGACTTTATCAGTGAGATTTTAATAGATAAATATGGCGCTAAACACATAATTGTCGGAGAAAATTGTACTTTTGGTCATAAACGATTGGGTGATATATTAACTCTAGAGAAATATTCTGAAACATATGGATACTCTTTGACTAAATTAGAGCCATTAATAATTGACGGCAAAATTTGCTCTTCTTCTTCAATCAGAGAGTATGTACAGAAAGGTGAAATAGACATTGCTAATAAATTACTTGGTAGACCTTATCAAGTTTCTGGTGTTGTGACAAAGGGTGCGTGTAGAGGTAGAGAAATAGGATTCCCAACCATAAATATTCCTATAGAAGATTGCATGATAAAACCAAAATTTGGTACATATTACGCTAAAGTGATGTTTTCTTATAATAACCCAAACTGGTTATATGGAGTAGTCAATATTGGTATGAGACCTACATTTAAGGATCTGAAAAAGCCTATAATAGAAATGCACATATTCGATTTTGATGAAGACTTATATAATCATAAAGTTAATATACAACTTTTAAAATTCATAAGGTCAGAAAAAAAATTCCATAGTATTGAGGAGTTAACAAAACAGATAAATTATGATATACTTAAAATTTATAGGTTAAAGGCAAATTTATGAAAAAGTTATGCTTAATTGTTATATTAATTATAGTATTGATTGACCAAACGAGCAAATTGTACATAAACTCATTGATTGATGAGGGAGAATCAATTGAGATCGCTAGCTTTATAAAGCTAGTTGAAGTTTGGAATTCAGGCATTAGTTTTGGAATGTGTAGCGCTTTACCGCATGGCGGTTTCTTTTTTTCAGCATTTTCAATACTAATAATTGGTATACTTGCATACTTGATATACAAGTCTGATGATCAGTCAACTTACCTTGGGTTTTCTCTGATGATTGGTGGAGCAATCGGAAACGTAGTTGATAGGATTTATTGGGGAGCTGTATATGATTTCATATATTTTCATATTGATGATTGGTATTGGCCAGCTTTTAATTTAGCGGATTTATCTATAGTTTGTGGAATGTTTACATTGTTATATAAGTGGTATATATACGATATGTTTATTTCCAAACAAAATGAGGAATAAAATAATTGTTTTTATATTAGGTCGAAATAATGCTTCATAAGTTTTTTAGTTTTCTTATACTACCTGCACTCTTTTTTACTTACCCAATTTCTTTGAAGGCTTTAAGCATAGAGCACGACATAAAACATGCTAAACTCAGTAACGGACTAGATGTCTATGTTGTTCCTAATCATCGGATTCCAGCCGTTTTACATGCAGTAATGTACAAAGTTGGGGGAATGGATGATCCAATTGGCAAAGCAGGATTGGCTCACTACTTTGAACATTTAATGTTTGAAACTACAGGGAAGTTCACAGATATAGAAGCCACTATGAGTAGCATTGGGGGGGCCCAGTTTAATGCGTTTACTACTAAGGAATATACCTGTTACTACGAATTAGCCCTTAAAAATGACTTACCACTGGCAATGGAAGTTGAAGCAGACAGAATGGGCAATTTTAATGTTACTCAAGATAAAATAGAAAGAGAAAAAAACATTGTACTGGAAGAGAGGAAGATGAGATTTGATAATCATCCTAACAACTTATTACGGGAAGAAATGAATAGTGCATTTTACCGTAATGGCTATGGTAGATCTGTTATTGGCTGGGAGAGCGATATTAAAACTTACAATCAGGATGACATAGTGAGGTTTCATAATAACTATTATCACCCCGGCAATGCAATATTATTGATTGTTGGTGATGTGGAATTTGATGAAGTTGTGAAGCTAGCAGAAGAAAAATATGGTGACATTAAGTCTAAGGCAGTAATTAGGCATTATCCAAATCAGGATCCAGTGCATAATGCAGGCTTATCGGTGATTTTAGAGAGCACTGAAGTAAAAGAACCAGTTTTATATTTTCGTTATCGTGTTCCCTTATTTGATCACATAAATGAAGCCTCTGCTGCTCATTTAGCGGTTGACATTTTAGGTGGCGGCAAATCCAGCAAACTGTATAAAGATTTGGTTCTAGATAAAGATGTGGCAGTATCAGTATCTGCTTATTACAATAGTTTAACTTTTAGTGATGGCTATATTGATATTCAGGTCATTCCAAAAAGTGGGGTTAATTTAGGCACTGTTGAAAGAGAATTAGAAAATTCTATTAGTAATTTTATGTCCACAGGAATAACAAGCGAGGAATTGCAAAACTCGAAGTATAGGTACAAGGCAGCAAAGTTTGACAATTTATCCAGTTTAAATAGTATAGCATTTTTTTATGGCTCACACTTAGCGCTTGGTATTCCACTTGATGAAATAGATATTTCATATAGCAAGATTAATGATGTCAATCTAGAGGATGTAAATAATAAAATCTGTGCTATTTTTTCTGCTAATAAGTTAATTGGTCGTTTGTTGCCAAAAGGAGATGATAATGAGAATAAGTAAATTTGTACTCCTATTTTTTTTCTGTCTAGGCTTTAATTTACAAGCAAGTGGTAACCTAAATATAGAGGAGGTCACTACCCGTAAAGGATTTAAGTTTCTATTTGTTGAAAACCACGATTTACCAAAAATTTCACTTAATATATCATTCAAAGATGCAGGTTATGCATATGAAAATGTAGAAAAACAAGGACTTACCTGGTTTACTTCTCTTATAATTCAAGAAGGGGCAGGAAAAAATGATGCCAAAGATTTTGCAAAAAGGCTAGAAGATAAAGGGATTAGTTTAAATTTTATTGCTGGTTTAGAAGCATTTAGAGTTTCATTAGATGCTTTATCAGAAAATCTTGAAGAAGGTATTTCATTATTGAGCGACGCTATAATGCGTCCTAAAGTTGACCCTGAAGGGTTGAATAGAGTTTTCGAGAAAGCCAAAGTTGATTTTAATAATCTTGAAAAAAATCCTTTTTTTGTTGCTGGAAAAGAATTGAATATGTTATTGTTTAAAAAACATCCTTACTCAAAAAGTGAATATGGAACTCTTGACACTGTAATGAGCATTACTAGAGATGATGTTTTAACATACATAAAGCGTAATTTTGCTAAAGATAACATAGTTATCAGTGTTGCTGGTTGTGCAAAAAAAGAAGAAATTATTACATTATTAGATAAATATTTATCTAAATTGCCGTCAAAAAGATCAAAAGTTAGAAAAATACCTGTGAAAAATGATTTTGGTCCTGCAGAGAATAAAAACATTTTTATGGATATACCACAGAGTGTAATATTTTTTGCTCAAAAAGGCATAGCTTATGAAGATCCAGACTACTATAATGCTCAAGTCTTGATTAATGCGCTTGGCAGCATGGGGCTGAATTCAATATTAATGAAAGAACTGAGGCAAAACTTAGGCATTACTTATGGTGTTTATGCGAGTATTATTCTCAATAAACATGGGAACATTATGATTGGAAGTCTTAGTACTGATAGTTCTACTGCCAGTCAATCAATATCAGCGGTAAAAGATACATTTAGCAGGATAAAAAAGGAAGGAATTGATGAGCAGTTGTTTCGGGATACAAAAATTAGTATGGTAAATTCCTATGTTTTCTCTATGTTTAATAATAACAACATAGTTGCAAAACTAAATAATATTCAGACAAACAACCGCGATATTAACCATATAAATGATTTTGTGAGCTATATTAATGACGTTAAATTAGAGAAAGTAAACGAACTGGCAAGCTCTTTACTGGAACCCGAAAATTTATTTTTTGTTGAAGTTGGGAGAAACACTTAAGGTCAATAATTAATATTTTCTGCTATTGATCTTACTGCTTCTACATAACACTTATGCTCCTCAGCTAGAATGCGTTCTGAGAGGCTTTGAATATCATCAGCTGGTAACACTGGCACAGCAACTTGAGCAATTATGGCTCCAGCATCAATTTCAGGAGTGACGTAATGTACAGTACAGCCTGCGATTTTTACTCCTGCTTTTAGAGCTTGCTCTTGAGCATTTAGGCCCTTAAAGGACGGAAGTAGAGAGGGATGAATATTTATCACCTTGTTATTCCATTTACTGAGAAAATTAGCTTGCAGGATTCTCATAAACCCTGCAAGGCAAATTAAATCAACCTTATGTTGAACAAATATTTCGTGAATTTTATCAGCATCAAGTGGTTTATCTCTAACAATAAACGCTGGCACTCCTGCTTGTTCTGCTATTTTTAGGCCAGCAGCTTCGCTATTATTTGTGATAGCGCACACAACTTCTGCAGGAAAATTACGATTTTGACATGCCTCTATCAAGGCCTGCATATTTGATCCCCTGCCTGAAATTAGTATACCAAGTTTCACCTTTTTCATTTTGTGCAATTGATTTGGTGTAATAATTAATGTTAACAAAATAACTCAAAAAGTAAATCTATACCTAAAGTGACTTAGGTTTACCAACGATTTGAAAAACAACAAATTTGTCATTCCGCTACTTGTTAGCGGAATCTATCCTTGGCGGTATGACGTAGGAAAACCTTTCTTGGGTTAGGTGTGCCGTAGAGACACAAAGAATGTTCAAGTAAGAGCAAACTAAGTGCAAAAGCTACGCAATAGATGAGGGTGGGCCCCTCGGAGCCGGTTTACAAGAGCAGGCTTCAAACAACTATAAGCTGCTTTGGCAAGGTAGTGAGCGTTATGGAAAAGGCACAATTATATGTCATGTAAGGAATGGAGAGATGAACGAAAGTGAACCACTGATGAAGTGTCGAAACCTTTTAAATGACGTCGAAACCAGGGGTCTAACTTAACCTGGGATAAATCTATCGGGAGCTTGTTTACCGGATAGGTGGCGTCCGGCATAGAGGTGGCGTGAATCTATTTTGGGCTATTGCGTGGAACTGCGGGAACCTGTCGTTTCGATGATAAGGGAGAAATCCAAGGAGCTAAACTCCAAGGGTGAGAGTACCGATGCGAAAAACAGGGGCGCGTAGTAGTGAAGAAGTCTCTGTAATGGAAATGGAGCGAAGGGATTTAGTTTTAATTGTTTTGTCAACCAGAAATGGGATGAGCAATTGATTAAAACAGAGTCCTTGATTATGCTATAATTAGTAGCAAGGGCCGAATAATGGGAGCTGTGTGAGTCGAGAGGGTGCGCCGTGGTACGCATTAAGAAATACTTAGCAGAGCTAAGCGGGGTTCAGAATAAATGGCCTCGAGGTGAACAACTAACTTTAACCCGAAAGGGAAGGAGGACAAGAGCATGTATGTAAAGCGAGAGTTATCTGAAGATGTGTAAGATAACGGCTTGCAACACCTGATCAATATGGTTAAAGCTAAACTGCTTGAATTCTAATCTTCAGGGGTGGGACTTCACATCCATGGGTATCGCATTTAAAACCCCATGTCTACGGTAAGCACAGATTAAACTTTCGTTTGTGTGACATTCTGGCTGTAGAACGATAAGTAGTGAACTTATTTAAGAGGATGAATGGAAAACCTAAGTTGATCTAGAACAGTTCTTAGTGACGGAACATGGGATGACCTAAGGAACGCGAGTTCTATGGTTACGGAGTCATCGTAGTAGTCGTGAAAGTAACGAATCACCGGGGAGCGTGGGAAAGCCACATACAGGGCAAAGGGTGACAGATAATTGAATGTTGAAATTGGGAGGTACGCAAGATGCGGAAAGCTGAAACAATACTTAACATTATACGTGAACGTGGACAAAGAAATTTGCCGGTTAAAAACGTATATCGCCTACTTTATCAGCGTGATCTTTACCTTCGAGCGTATGGCAAACTTTGTCGTAATAAAGGTGCTATGACAGAAGGTGTGACAACTGAAACAGTTGATGGTATGTCTTTGGAGAAAATCGATAAAATCATAGAGGATTTACGCTATGAGCGATATCGGTGGACACCAGTAAAACGTATCTATATTTTAAAGAAGAGTGGTAAACGCAGGCCGTTAGGATTGCCAACATGGTCAAATAAGTTACTTCAAGAAGTAATCCGATTAATATTGGAAGCCTACTATGAGCCTAAATTTAGTGAATGTTCACATGGATTTCGACCAAAGCGTGGATGCCACACTGCATTAAGAGCAGTAATGCAAAAAGGCAGAGGTACAAAATGGTTTATAGAGGGAGATCTCAGTGCATGTTATGACTCAATTGATCATACTATGTTGTTGAAAATACTGAGTGAAAGCTTCCAAGATAACCGTTTTATTCAGCTAATCAATCGACTGCTAAAAGCAGGATATATGGAAAATTGGAAGTACAATAAGAGTCATAGTGGGGTACCACAAGGTTCTATTATTGGTCCAATTTTGAGTAACATATTACTCGATCGGTTAGATAAACATGTGGAACATATACTAATACCAGCAAATAACCGAGGTAAGCGAAGAAAGACAAATCCAAAATATTTAAGGTTAACCATGCAAGTATCGATGATGAGAAAACAAGGGAACTGGGATCAAGCAAAACAACTGCGTCAATTAGTGCAGGGTATGCCATCTAAGGATTCTTGTGATCTAAATTATCGACGTCTTTGGTATGTTAGGTATGCTGATGATATTCTGGTAGGGTTTGCAGGACCAAAAAATGAAGCTGAACAAATTAAAAATGAGATTGCTAAATTCCTCAATGAGGAGCTCAAACTTATGCTTAATGAAGATAAAACGCTTATTACACACGCGTGTGATAGCAAAGCCAATTTTTTAGGTTATAAAATACACGTCTTGCATGCAGATGATAAACATGATCATCGGACACAACGATGTATTAACGGTAGTATTGGGTTACGTGTACCACATCATATAAAGCAGAAAAAGTGTTCTGAATATATGCGTTGTGGAAAGCCTATACATTTACCTCAACGTACACTTGATACAGCTTACAGTATTGTTGCTCAGTATCAAACTGAATATCGAGGAATTGTACAATATTACAAAATGGCCTACAACCTTCACACACTAAGTTATTTGAAGTATGTGATGGAAGTATCATTAGTAAAGACTTTAGCATCTAAATACAAAACAACTTGCAGGAAAATTTATAGAAAATTTGGTGCAATGATTGAAAACGACGAAGGTGAAAAACGAAAAGTCATCCAAGTCAGAGTAGATCGTTTACCATCAAAGATACCATTAATTACACACTTTGGTGCTGTGTCACTAAAATGGAATAAATGGGTAAGTATAAGTGATAACCTTATACCAATATGGAATAAGCGTAGTGAAATAGAGCAAAGACTATTGGCACAAACTTGTGAATTATGTAAATCACAAGAGCAGATTGAAGTACATCACGTACGTAAACTTGCTGATTTGCTAGGTAAACGTAATACTGAGCTACCGAAATGGAAAAAGAGAATGATTGAACGACAGAGGAAGACTCTTGTTGTTTGTCATGAATGCCATAAGAAAATCCAATATGGAAAATATGATGGTGACTCCTTAAAACGTTAGATTATTGGAGAGCCACGTGATACGGAAACTATCATGCGTGGTTCGGAGAGGGGTTGTTGGAAAAGTACTTAACAAGTAACTCGCTGGCTGCCCACTCTACCCAAACGTTAGCATACTCTCTCCTGAAATCTCTGTGGAGGGAGAAAGTACTAAAATCATAAGAGAAAGAGTGATAGCAGCAAGAAAAGTTCAAACTGAGCGTTATAGTAAATTGAATGTTCGTTGTAACGCAGAAGTAAGCGGTGAAGCATTTAATAAATTTACTGAACCAGATCAGGCAGGGTTAGAATTGCTAAAATACGTACTGAAAGAAAATTACATTTCCAATCGAGGCTACACACGCGTATTAAAAGTTGCAAGAACCATTGCAGATCTTGCAAAAAGTGAAGAAGTAAAAAGAGCACACATTGCTGAAGCGCTGAATTACAGAATAAGGATATATTAAAAAATTAGTTTACTTGACAGACAATTTGTTTCATTATATACTGCCCTTAATGAAATTTTAACATTCTATTTAAGGAGTAGAGTTATGGCATTAACAGAATATAATTACGAACAAGAACATAGTGTTTTTCACGCTATTTCAGAGGGATATAAAAACCCTGATAATGGACACTGGGGAGTTACAGGTGCTGCTGGTGGGCTTGGTCAGTATATTAAGGATAATAAGTTAAGAACAGCATTATTTCCGGTTGCAGTTGCAAGTGTTGTCTTTACAGCAATGCATATGAAAGCAGGCTTTGTTAGTGCAGCAGAAGCTTCTGGGTTTCTTGCTAAGACTGCCAGCTACTTTGTTGGGACAAATCAAGCAATAGCTGCTTCATTACCTGGATTTATCGGAACAGGTGTTGCTGGTCAGATAGTTGCAGGTGCCATAATGACAATTGCTGCAGCTGCTGTTCTTTATGGAACATATCAAGTTGCCTCAAAATTAAAAGATGTTGTGGTTGAAGCATCGAACAAAGCAGAAAAAGGTGTATAATAACTTCAACAAAACAAAAAGGGATAGGTCTCTGTCCCTTTTTATAAACATTTTTTATTTTTTTGAAGTAATATCATCCAAAAATCTAGTAATTATAAAATAGCACTTATTAGTATAAATATTAAGAATAAGTAAATCCCGTTTACTGTTTACGCCTATAGAAGTGAAAAGTATTTGCATATTATTAAAAAAGCGGTAACTTACTATCAAGTGAATTCGCTAAGTTTGAGTAATTTAAATGTCTATTGATCTTAGTCTGCCGGAGTTACCTATATTACACCCAAGGATTACCGTTGTGGGAGTGGGTGGTGCTGGTGGAAATGCTGTGAATAACATGATCCAATCTAATTTGCAAGGAGTGAATTTTGTTGTCGCAAATACCGACGCTCAAGCACTAGAAAAGTCGTTATGTGATAAAAAAATTCAGCTTGGCATTAATTTAACTAAGGGTCTTGGTGCTGGTGCTTTGCCTGATGTTGGGAAAGGTGCAGCAGAAGAATCAATCGATGAAATTATGGAGCATATAAAAGATAGTCATATGCTTTTCATCACAGCAGGAATGGGCGGTGGTACCGGAACCGGTGCAGCACCGGTAATTGCAAAAGCAGCCAGAGAAGCAAGAGCTGCAGTTAAGGATAGAGCGCCAAAAGAAAAAAAGATATTGACTGTTGGAGTTGTAACTAAACCGTTCGGTTTTGAAGGTGTGCGCCGCATGCGCATTGCAGAGCTTGGACTTGAAGAACTGCAAAAATACGTGGATACACTTATTGTCATTCCAAATCAGAATTTATTTAGAATTGCAAATGAAAAAACTACATTTTCTGATGCATTTAAACTTGCTGATAATGTTCTGCATATTGGCATCAGAGGAGTAACTGACTTGATGGTCATGCCAGGGCTTATTAATCTTGACTTCGCTGATATAGAAACAGTAATGAGCGAGATGGGCAAAGCGATGATCGGCACCGGAGAGGCAGAAGGAGAAGATAGAGCAATTAGTGCTGCGGAAGCTGCAATATCCAATCCATTGCTTGACAATGTATCAATGAAAGGTGCGCAAGGAATATTAATTAACATTACTGGTGGCGGAGATATGACTCTGTTTGAAGTTGATGCTGCAGCCAATAGAGTGCGTGAAGAAGTAGATGAAAATGCAAATATAATATTTGGTGCTACTTTTGATCAAGCGATGGAGGGAAGAGTTAGAGTTTCTGTTCTTGCAACTGGCATTGATGGTCGCAATAATAAGTCAGAAACTTCACCTATAAGTCAGAGCGAAGACTCAGAGAAAGAGAAATTTAAGTGGCCCTATAGTCACAGTGAAAGTACGCAAGACAAAACACTGGAAACAAAACCAACTGAACAGGTAAGCGAAGGAGCTAAATGGGGCAGCAATGTTTATGATATACCGGCTTATTTAAGAAGAAAAAAATAATGCAACTTTGGCTACTCAAGTCAGAGCCAAGTGAATATTCATGGCAAAAAATGGAAAAGGAGCAGGTAGTTGAGTGGGATGGCGTGCGCAATTATCAAGCTCAAAATTACATGAAAATTATGAAAGTAAGCGATCTTGCGTTTTTTTATCATACAGGTAAAGAGAAAGCAATACTTGGAATCGTTGAAGTATTTAAAGAGTATTATCATATTAATGATCCCAAGTTCGGATTAGTGAATGTAAAGTTTTTGAAACCTTTAAATAACCAAGTAACGTTAAATAATATAAAACAAAACCCACTTTTGAAAAATATGTCTATATTAAAACAACCACGTTTATCAATTGCCCCAGTTTCGGAAATTGAATGGAATGAAGTAATAAGGATGAGTGAATGTTAGAAGTAAATATTCTTGACAAGAAATGGTGCAGCATTATAGAAAATCCTAAAAATTTTGTATTAGGTGTCATCAATGCTTCTCTAAAAGAATTAAAAATAGACCACTATAAACCAAATATATCAATAGCTCTGGCTGATGATGATTTGCTACATCAACTTAATTTAAAATTTAGAGAAATGGATAAGCCAACTAACGTACTATCATTTCCGTGTGAACAATTGTCTAATGAGTGCGATTTAGGAGACATAGCAATTTCAATAGACACAATAAAAAGAGAATCGCATGAGTATTGTATACCTATTCTTGCTCACATTGCACACATGTTAGTGCATGGATTACTGCATTTACTTGGTCATGATCACCAAAAAAAAGATGAAGAAATTATAATGAAAAATCTAGAAAGAGAAATTTTAGCTTCGCTTGGCTACAATATGTGCGCGATTTAAAAGGAATTTAATAAAAATATAGTAGATGATAATAAAATATGTTATCTACAAAGGGTTTTAGCTATAAACAATAAAAGGTAAGTGATATGGTTCAGTTTTCTTTGCCAAAGAATTCTAAAATTAATCAAAAGGGCAAAATTTATCCTATTCCTGCTAGAGCAAAAAACATCAGAAGATTTCAAATTTACCGTTGGTCTGCTGATGACGAGAAAAACCCTAGAATAGACACATTTTTTATTGATATGGATAGTTGTGGCCCTATGGTACTTGATGCATTAATAAAAATAAAGGATGAAATAGATTCGACTTTAACTTTCAGACGTTCTTGTAGAGAAGGCATATGTGGATCTTGTGCCATGAATATTGACGGAACCAATACTCTTGCATGTACTAGATCTATACACGATATAAAAGGTGATGTAAAAATATATCCATTACCTCACATGTATGTGATAAAGGACCTAGTCTCGGACTTGAGCCAATTTTATGAGCAATACAAATCAATTAAACCTTGGTTACAAGCAGATAAGCCTGCCCTACCAAATAAAGAATACTCTCAATCTCCTGAAGATAGAAAAAAATTAGATGGCTTGTCCGACTGTATATTATGTGCTTGCTGTTCGACTGGTTGCCCAAGCTACTGGTGGAATAGTGATAAATTTTTAGGACCAGCAATACTATTACAAGCCTACAGATGGATTGCTGACAGCCGTGATAATAAGACAGGTGAAAGACTTGATGTTTTAAACGACCCATTCAAGTTGTATCGTTGTCATACAATAATGAATTGCACAAAAACTTGTCCTAAAGGACTTAATCCAGCAAGAGCAATAGCGAAAGTAAAACAGCTCATGGTAGAGAAAGAAGGAGTTTAAGTATCATCTTTTGCATTCTTCGTAAGAGAACAGCAAACCTTCCGAAGCGTAGGGTATTGTTAATACCCTGAACGCTTTTCCATTCGTGAAATGCATCGTATCATCATACGATGCAAATAATTTTTTGAATAACTCATGTCTTTGGTTACTAATAGTTTGAAAATCCTCTTTTTCTAAAAGCTTTTTAGATTCGAAGAGGTAAAGCATAACTTCATGATAAGTTGGGTAAGATGCCAAAAATTTTGGGTCAAATTGAAAGGTTTTTATGAAAGCATTATTATAAAATTTTAGCTTTTGATTCTTACTATATATTACTATAGCAACCGGCAACCTCTCAAGCAAATTTTTCTGTGTAGCTAAATAACTGTTTAATTCAGTATATAATTTCTCTGCATCACTAACATCTTTCCCATACATTACTATGCTACCAGAACCTTGTATTGGAATTTTAACAAAATCGAAAACCTTAGGTTCGTTCTTGTAAGTTACGACATGCCTTCCTGGTTTTGTGCTATGAGCGCTACTGGTAATAGCAAATTTCTTAGAGCCATCTACATATTTATCATAAAACAAATTATAAAATTCTACCTTTCTATTCTTGTTATATTTTAGTATTGGAAATGGTAAAGAGTTGAAAACATTTTTATAGCTCTCCACTTCTTGTGTAAGCTTACTATTTTCTAGCTCAAGTCCGTGAGCTTTTATTTTACAGTCTGAGACATTCCTTATCCATAACAGCACACCAATCACATTGTTAGAATCATCTATTATGCTTCTACCATAACATATGCAATAAACCTCACTTTCTTTTGACTTTAAATCTAGAGTAAAAGATTTATTTATTTCCTTTGCCTCAGCAAAATTTTTAATTAAACTTTCTGATTGCTCAAAAAAATTCACAAACTCATTAAATGAGTAAAAAACAGTATTAAGCAAAATTAGTAAGTTGGGAGAGAACTTTTCTATACGCTTTTTTGCATCCCAAATATAAAACCCATCATTCACAGTATCAATTAAATTATTTATGATAACATTTCGATGTTGTAAGTTCTTAATCTTATTACTAATTTTTAATTTAGAATAAGAGAGAAAGAATAATATTAGAATCAATATTAAAACCACTTCATACAAAAAAAACATAGCACTTCTAAAACAGATGTAAAAACTTGTAACCGCTCAGAATTATGCTGAAGAGTTATATAAGTAAAGATTGCCTAACATCTGAAAGCCCAATCTCTTATAAAGGTTTACAGAAGGTTTCATACAATGTGCTACTATATATTTGCATTCAAGCTGTTTAGCTATCTTTATTCTTTCTAAAACCATTTGGGTACCTATTCCACGATTCCTGTAAATTGGTAAAACTCCATCACTATAAAAACCAGCTACACTGTCTTGAACATAAAGACCGCATGTCCCAATAATTTCACTATTTAGTGTTACAAGAAAAAATCTTAATCTTGAGTTTTTATCATCATAATTTGATAATCCGCGAAAAAATGTGCTGACAATTCCAACGCCATGATAAAAAATTTTAGAAGTGTGTAAATCTAACTGTTCTAAGAGGTCGCTACCATTTACAGCATTTAACCTCAAGTTTGGAATAACATCAGCAGGTAAAAAGTAATTTTTCATATTAAGTAAAGCTTTTTTTGGTGTGCTAACGTGTTTTATTTCACACTTTTCTAAAATATCTCTTATTTTCATATGTGAATTTATTACCCATGTTGCTTCTATATCTCTTGTTCTGAGATAATCTAGAGTTTTTTGTATAGAAAGCTCGGTACATTGATCTCCACAGAACACAAAATTAAATAATGACTCCCTAGTACCATTTATTGTAAATGTAACGTTATCAAATTCATCGTGTACTTCCCACTCAGATAAATTCGCTGTGTACAGTATATAATCCTTTAAATTTTGAACAATTAAGCTTGAATAATAAATTTTTTTATCCTGCATACATCAACAATAAACAATAAAAGGCTCCTATAAGAACACAGGCTAAAATTGCAGCTATAATGTCATCTAGCATAACACCTAAAGGACCTTTGGTATTTTTATCGATCAAATTTATAGGCGACGTTTTTATTATATCAAAAAACCTAAAAGAAAAAAAGCACAACAACAATGAAGAGCAATTCATCTCTTGGCTTAACAATATCGAAACTAAAAGTATTGTCAGCAATTGACCAACTACTTCGTCAATTACTACCTCTTTTGGATCACATGAAGTCTTGTAGTGTTTTATATAATTGCCTATAGACCATAGTCCAATCAAAAATAAAAAAAAAATAATTGCTGCACCTAAAATTCTGTCACTCAGTATCACAGGAACAATTGGATAAGAAGCTAAGCTGCCTATGGTACCTGGCATTTTTTTTACTGTGCCAGACAGCCACCATGTTGATATCAATTTATATAAAAATTTCACAATACACCAAAGTACAAAACTAATTTACAAGAACAGAAATAGTATCCTCTATAGAGGCGCTTTCATACAATAATCTATAGACCGCTTCACATATAGGCATTTTTATCTTTAGCTTTCTTGCTAAATTAAATATGGGCTCAGCAGTGCTAAAACCTTCAATCACTGACTTGCCTTCTGACAAAATCTGCTGAACATTAAAGCCATTGTCACTATTACCTATTTTAAACCCAAAAGATAGGTTTCTTGAATTCAAGGATGTGCATGTCATAATTAGGTCACCCAGACATGCCGGTCCAAGTAGTGTATTTATATCCACATTACCGTTACCAACTTTTGCTGAGTATAAAGCCTTAATTTCGCTTACACTTTTCGTAATCAATGCTGCATGAGCATTAAACCCAAGTTTACTACCTAGAACAATCCCACACGCTATAGCAAAAACGTTCTTTAACGCTGCACAAACCTGTATCCCTATAACATCGCTACTAAGGCGTAATTTAACATTTTCTTGCTGTAGTTCTGATACTAGCTTTGAACCCAATATGTTATTTCGGCATGCAAGAACCATTGAATAGGGCAATTTTCTTGCAACTTCTACAGCAAAACTAGGGCCTGAAAAAATAGCAATAGGATTGTTAGGTAAAACTTCATTTACTATTTCACTAGGTAATTTTAATGTAGACTTTTCTATTCCCTTACAAGCTAAAATTATTGCTACATCTTTTTTCAGATTACAATTATGCAATTGCTGACATACCTCCCTCAGAGATTGAGTGGGAACAGCGAGGATTGTTACTGAAGCATTAATTGTGTCTTCAATAGCCAATTTTACTGACACATTATCAGAAATTCGACAACCGGGTAGCTTGTCACTTTCTCTTTTCCCGTTGATTGATTCAAATGTAGTTTCATTGCGAGTCCACAAAATCACATCTTTCTTACTACTGAGTGAAATTGCGATTGCTGTACCCCATGCACCAGCACCTAAAATTGATATTGCCACACAATATTCCTGAAAGTATTACTTATACTTTAAAACAGTAGGATAAGTAAATTAAAAATATAACACAGACATATAGAATAGTTAAATATTTATTAACCGAAGTATTCTTTTAATAATAGTAACTTTAATTCAATATTTACTAAAAATATTATTACTACCATGGTATATCTATTATATTTTAGATCTATTTATATAACTTTGGAACAATATATTTATTATTAATTAATAAGTGTAATTTTGATCATTTGTTAATAAAGATTTGATTTATTACTTTCCTTAGTTATATATATTACTAAAATTATAAATTATTTATGGGGTGTAAAATATGCGTATATTATTAATCGAAGATGATCAAGTAAGTGCAAAGACTGTGGTTAATGCCTTAACTTCTGATGGACACTTCTGTGACGTTGTTACTTCTGCACAAGATTATAACAATAATATGGTTTCCTCAAACGGAGATTACTATGACCTAGTTATTTTAGATATACACTTGCCTGGTGATATTGACGGATATGATATATTGTTAAGACTAAGAAGTGCAAAAATCAAAGTTCCTGTCTTAATACTTTCATGTATATCCGCTGTCAATCACAAAGCTAAAGGGCTTGGGTATGGTGCAGATGATTACTTAACCAAGCCATTTCATAAAAGCGAGTTATTAGCTCGAATTAAGGCCATAGTGCGTCGTACTAAAGGCCATCCTGAATCGGTGATAAAGATTGGTAATATAAATATCAATTTTGATCACAGGATTGTTGAGGTGAAAGGTAAAACGGTTCACCTTACTAATAAAGAGTATTCTATGATAGAATTGCTAGCACTGCGTAAAGGAACAGTACTAACAAAAGAAATGTTCTTAAATCATCTTTACAATGGCTTAGATGAACCTTCAGATAACAAGATAGTTGATGTTTTTATGTGCAAATTACGTAAGAAACTTGAAAGTGCAAATGATGGAAAAAGCCACATAGAAACCGTTTGGGGCAGAGGGTATGTTCTGAAAGAGTATATTGATGATGAAGAATATTCTAATGTTAATGTAGGCGAAAGTAGTGATGGCTATCAAGCAGAACAAGTGAAGGACAACGCATGAAATGCCTACACTTAAATATAGCATGGCTTATATCGCACGTATCATGTGACGCCTAGGTGAAATATAAGCCGAGTTCTGTTTATGTAGCTATTTATCTGGAGTAAATGTTACCATTTACCTCATGCGATTTACCCGAGTAGATATGAGAAAAACATAAAATCTACTTCTATTTAATCTTGCTCCTAGTGTTGGTTACTCGACTACCAATGTTGCCATTGCCATGGTGTGCTCTTACCACACCTTTTCACCCTTACCTAAAATATTTTAGGCGGTAATTTTCTGTAGCCCTATAACTGGAGTTACCTCCGGCGGGCGTTACCCGTCACTATTTTTCCTTGGAGCCCGGACTTTCCTCTGCTATGTTTATCACACAACAGCAGCTACTTATTTCACCCAGGAATTATACTTTAACATGAAAATCACAAAAGCAAAAGACAATTTCCTAACAGTCTACATATTAAAAACATTCAGACAAATAGCTAAAGGTGATATTCCGGCACATCATCGCTATCCCAAGATAAGCTTTTTTCACTTTTAGACTCCGCTTCAGTCAGTCAAGAGCTTGGTCCACCGCCTGAAGACGATGAGCTACTTCTTGACCTACTACTACTTTCTACCGATATACTGTCTAGCATTGTTTCAGATTGATACGTAGTTTGTATAGATATGTTATTATCACTGCTTGTTCTGCTATGGGTGAAAAAAATTTCTTCATTGCTGCTATTTGAATGCGATTCCAAATCAGCTAATTCTAACACATGAGCAGCATTATAATAACCGTGATATTTCTTAATACATTTATATGCTATAAATCCTATAATTCCAGCAATACCTATTGTTCCAATCAAAGATCCTCCTATCATTCCTGCCCTATTAGACCCTATAGCAAGTTGAGTAGGCTGTGGTGAAGAAGTAGGTTGAGGAAGTAAAGTCGTGGTAAATATAGGAGTTGTTGACTCTTTTGTTCTAGTACTTGGTATACTAAATACTGTTTGTATAGTTTTCTCTGAGTTTATTATTGGCACACTAGTTGACGTTGTAGCAACCGTGGTCACTTGTGAAGTAGTAGTTGTTTTTGCTACTGTTGTTGGCTTCACTGTTACTGTACTTGTTTGAGTCGTTGACTCCGTTGAAGGTTTACTCATTGTAGAAGTAGGTGTAACGGCTTCTGTTGTTGGCTCCACTGTTACTGTACTTGTTTGAGTCGTTGACTCCGTTGAAGGTTTATTCATTGTAGAAGTAGGTGCAACGGCTTCTGTTGTTGGCTCCACTGTTACTGTACTTGTTTGAGTCGTTGACTCTGTTGAAGGTTTACTTATTGTAGAAGTAGGTGCAACGGTAGTTGATGCTTCTGTTGTTAATTTGGTAGTCTTTACAGTGTCGGTTTCTGTTGTGCTAGTAATTGCAGCAGTCAGCGTTTTCTTAGAAGTCACAACCGTTTCTGTAATAGTTACAGGAGCCACGGTACTACTAGAAATGATATCAGGTGTCAATCGACCGTTAATGATATCAACAAAATCACTGAGAGTTTTGATACTACTTGCCGGTATTATTGTTACCTTAGAAGGTTTTTCAAATCTTTGATGATTGAAAATTGCGATGTTTTCTTCACTTATTGCAGTTACAATAAAACTGTCTTGACCATTGTCTTTAACGTACAATTGCTCTATAGAATCTGCAAATTCGCAAATAGTAAAGTTCGATTTTGATCCATTCTTAACAAGACTTGTTAAATGTAACGTTTGTTTATCAGACAACCGGTCTTCTGCAAGAAAGGCAACTAGATCATTGCCTTCAGTTCGTTTCACATACTGTAAAAAGCTTATTTCATATTCTCTGGAAAGAGATAGTGCTTTATTATCTATCTGACATCTCTTACTAAGCAAACATTCATCTTTCTTGCCACTTTTTAGATCCTTAACCACTTTAGCCATATCGAACTTAAAAATATTTGTTCTTACTTCTTGATTTTCAATACTATTTTTTCTCACTTGCGAATAAAGTATCGTATTTTCATCTAGTACTAATTGCCCTGGATTATCAAATTTGAATAATTTTCTTTCTATAAGACCGTTTTTTTCACGCAAAACCTTAAATTTTCCATTTGTGTCTGATTGTAAATACCAAGAAACTAAAGTTTGATCCTTTAAGTTATGAGCAATTACAATAACATTACCATTACCAACTTTTACTGCTTTTGGTTAAAAGTAGCTATTGTCTTCATTTGCAAGACTATCTCTATTAATGTTCTTGTATAATTTTACTTTTCCTACGTATTCAAGTAAGGAAACATTAATTGAATGCTTGATTTCGTAAGTGTTGAATGTTAAGCCTTTGATGCATTTTTCTTTTTTGTTAATTTCTTCTGTAGGAAAGATAACTCCAACTTTATCTGTTTCAGCTGAATCTTCTATTAATGTGAGAGACAATTGATCTTTGAATTCATTTACTACGCTGACATTTGTACCCCATTCGTATGTTTTTGATTGATATAATGGACTAATAAGTAATTTTACTTTACTGCTCCCATTACCATTATCTTGATAGCTAAGTCCATAAGCGACTCCATCTCCTTCAATCAACCCTACGTTTGCTGGGTTAAAACCTACCGCTTCTTTAACTTCCGGTGTATTTGAGTTGATCCCGAGCAATCTTCCTAATATAGACATAATTTTATTTAAAATATTAATAAAATGCTATTATGATTACTCCTGTGTGTTAATGTCAATGAAAATTTTAACTAAAATTAAAAAATTAACGTCTTTATTTTATACTAAAAAGTAAGTATAGGCTCGAAAATGGCTAAGAAGTTTTATAGATGAAAGGAAGGTAGAGTTCTCAAAACCCTATAATCTATATTTAAAGGTAAATTTTTATTCGTTATGTCTTATGCAGATTCCGCTAACAAGTAGCGGAATCTTAAGTTTTGGCTAAATTTCTTTTTTACTCCCTAATAGGGCTTCTGCCTTTAGCTCATCTATAATTGTTTGAACCTCAGGAAGCTCCTTATGTTTTTCTTGATCTGATACATATTCTCCCTTTTTGTTGGAGGCTTTATATTCATGTTCTTGATAAAGTGAGTATAGAAATCCAACTCCAAAGATAACAATTGCTGCAAGTGCCATGTATTCAAGTGGTTTTTGCACTTTTTCTCTTAGATCGAAATATCGAGATAGCAGAATGAGAGCACAAGATCCTATTACTACTGCACCAGAACCAATTTTGTTGTACATGAAATACTTTTCATTGTAACTTTGTTCGTAATTTCTGTAAATAGTTGTGGCATGCTTTTGAAGATTTTCTTTATCTAGTGATGTGAGAAAATTTTTAAATTTCTCTTCACCAGTTTCTTTTATCCATAAATTTAATTGTTTACTCATAGTTTAACCTCATATTAATAAATATAGTTTATCATACACAACATTTATAATAAATGTCAAGGATAGTGTATTTATAAATAATATACTATAATTTCTTAAGCATTTTTTTAAAGTAGTTAGCTGTAGCTAAAATAATTGAGATTTACTAAAACAAACTTATGAAACAATTGAAGTTAGAGCATGATCAGATTTTTTAACTGGATCCTATGGCCAAGCCAAAAGAATTTACAAGTTGGGCAGTATGGGTAGTATGATACTGCAAAATGCTATTTCTCAAAAAACCAACAATTGCAATCATTGGTTCTACAGGTATAATCTGTAAAGTTTACACGAGTCTCATGAATGATAGAAAAAAAAGAGCAGTTTAGTTTTACATCAGAAAACCTTAAGAAAGCGGAAAAGTTTATAGAGATGTATCCCAAAGGTAGAGAAGGTAGTGCTGTCATGCCTTTACTATACCTGGTTCAAGAGCAATGCGGATGGGTTTCTGAATCTGCTATGCGTTATGTTGCTGATATGCTGCATATTCCACATATTCGTGTATATGAAGTGGCAAATTTTTACACCATGTATAATTTAAAACCAGTAGGCAAATATCTAATACAAATTTGTAGAACAACTCCTTGCTGGTTGTGCAATAGTGAAGAAGTTTTAAATACCTTTAAAAAAAAACTTGGAATCAATATCGGTGAGACTACTAAAGATAATTTGTTCACTTTAAAAGAAGTTGAATGCCTAGGTGCATGCGTTAATGCTCCCGTTGTGCAGATCAATAATGACTTCTATGAAAATCTTACTCCTGAGAAAGTAGAAAACATCATAACAGAACTTTCAGGCAAATAGATGAAAGAAGAATTTGCATTCAAGATAATCAAGCAATCAGGTTCTGCAAAAGTTGGAATAATTAAAACTCCAAATGGAAGCGTAGAAACACCAGCTTTTATATTCTGTGCAACAAAAGCTGCAATTAAAGCTGCAGATATCGAGAGAATTAGTGAAGCAGGTACTCAGATAATACTTTCCAACACCTATCACCTAATGCTCCAACCAGGGGAAGATACCGTAGCAAAACTTGGTGGTTTGCACAAGATGATGGGATGGAGTGGACCAATGCTCACTGATTCTGGTGGATACCAGATATTTAGCTTAGGGCACGGATCAGTTTCGGAAGAGATAAAAGGAATAAGAAAAAAACAAAAAACTCTGATCAAAATTAATGAGGATGGGGCAATTTTTCGTTCTTACATTAATGGTAAAACTTATTGCTTGACTCCTGAAAAGTCTATACAAATTCAACAGAAACTAGGTGCAGATTTAGTCTTAGATGAATGTACTCCATTTCACATAAGCAAAGAATACACAGCAAAATCAATGCTCATGAGCCACAAATGGGCTGAACGTTCTTTAAATGAATTTGAAAAAAACAATAATGGCAAGTAGGCACTGTATGGAATTAGTCAAGGCGGAGTATATCAAGATTTACGTAGAGAAAGTTGTAATTTTATTAACGATTTGCCATTTTTTGGTCAAGCAATAGGTGGATCACTTGGTCAAAGTAAAGAGCAGATGTACGATGTAGTTTCTTTCACTATGGACCATCTGAAAAAAGATAGGCCTACTCATTTGCTTGGTATTGGTGGAATTGTGGACATCTTTCGCGGAGTTAGTCTTGGAATTGATACGTTTGATTGCGTGCATCCAACCCGTTTAGCAAGGCATGGTGGTGCGCTTATTAAAGTAAAAAATAGAGATTCTATTTCTTCAAAGTGCAAAGAGCATATTAATTTGCGAAATCAACAATTCGAGCTGGACAATAACCCAATTGAAAGTGACTGCTTATGTTTTACCTGCAGAAAGCATTCAAGAGCTTATATACACCATTTACTGAAAGCTAAAGAGCTCCTGGCTTACACACTCGTTACCATTCATAACGTTTTCTTCATGAATAAGTTAATGGCATCTATAAGGCAGGCAATATTGGATGATAGGCTAGATCAAGAGAAAAATAATTGGATTAGTGAAATACCATTGCACTTTGATTTGGCCTCTCTTTAAGTCTTTTCTTTATGCCGTTGATTTTTACTTCTTGTTATATTTACTTTATTTATCACACTATTAATTAGAAAGGTTATAATAAATAATTAATCTATTAATGTTAGTCTCTACCCATATGATTTGTAAGGATTAGAGGTGAAGATATGGCTAAAGGAAATAATACCCTATTAATATTTGATTTTGATAACACTATTACTAATGGACACATGCATAATATTTTCTCCGGTAAACACTCCGGGTTCAAAAAAAGTGATTTCAATTCTGGTGCAGAATATGCAGTGAACGATACTGATATAGGAAATTTTCTAAAGAATACAGGCGGAGTAAAAAATAAGGAGACATTAAAATCTGTGTTGCAATCTGCACTTTCAAATGGAGTGAAAGTTAATATCGCATCGTATACAGGATATTCAGACGCTGTGAGAAGGGTTGTAGAGAATCATTTGGGTTTATCTAAAGAACAAGCAGGCGGTATTTCTGTATTTGGTGGGTTTCCAGGAGATTATGATAATGAGCTTCCAAAAGGTCTCAAAGAACAAAAAAATCAAGTTGGAAAAAATTTACACATCTGTAAGGCAATTGTGGAGTATAAGGATAAACATGGTGAGTTGCCAAAAACTGTCATGCTAGTTGATGATGATGTAAAAAATATTCAAAAGATTAATGAGTTTGTTGCATCAATGAGTAAAAGAGAGGAATGGCTTGAAAAAAATGGGCTGAGTATTGAAGAGATACAAAAAATCAAATTTGAAGGTGTGCGAGTACCTAAAGAGGATAAAAATGTTGGTTATCTAGGAAAGGTACAAAAGTTTATCAATACCAGTTTGATACAAGAACCAAATTATGAAAACTCAAGGGAACAAGAATCGCTATATGCTAAGATTAATAAAAGCACTGTTTCCTTAGAGAAAGAAATGGAGACAATTAAGTCTGTTCTTATTAACAATGGTTATAAATTAAGGAAAGAAGTACATAGTGTTCAAGACTTGTTTAAAGAGGAGGCGATAAGGGCACTCAAAGAGCAAGGCTATGGTGTGAGCAATAAGGACAGAAAAGAAATTGTTGTCAAAGGGAGTAAGCAAATAGATATTCAAAAGGTTCAGGAGATAATAAAAGATGCTTCGGATCGAGTAATAGAGGGATTTAAGGCATCAAAAATAGTGCCAGAGGAAAGTGTATATACCAAAATTTTGAAGATATTAAGAGTGCATTAAAAGTGCAAGCAAAGCCTATACATAAGAGTGCATCACCATCACTTCCTCAAAAAAGGAAATCAAGTGATGGTATGGTTACTGATGGTGAGAATAAAAAACAAGTATACACTGAGACTATCTCCTTAGCACAGGAATTTAAAGCAATCAAAGCTTTTTTTAAAGATTGTATTCAAGAGGTAATAAATGCTATTTGCAATTTATTTAGAAGAGAAGTGGCAACAAAAATTGAAGGGCAGGGCTATAATGTAAGTAATAAGCAAGGAAGTAGTGAAATTACTGTCAAAGGAAGTAAGCCAATAGATGCTTCAAGAATAAACAAAGATATTATTGTCGAGTCCTTAGCTCAAATAATCGAGAAAAAAGAGAAAATCAAAGATCTTAACAATAATTATAAAGGTGATCAGCTAGGGCGAGAGATATCGAAATTATTGAACGCTGGTTTGCAAAAGGAAAATATAAACTCAAACTATAATGATGGAGAGCCTATATTCCAGACTCGTGAAGAGGCATCGAATTATCCTCCGCAAAAGAAAGACATAAACTCAAACTCTGTGAGAGGAAACTATAATGATGGAGAACCTACACATCAAACCGTTCAAGAAGCATGGAACTATCATCAGCAAAAGAAAAATAAAAACTTGAATCCTGCAAGCAGCACTACACCTCAAGTTCAAGCATCATCATCTCCTCCTAGAAGCAATATAAAAGAAGCGTGTAGTTCACAGCACATTGCTTCAATTGTAAAGCAGCCAAATCAATATAACAGAATACACTAAGCTTTAAGCAGGGAGTGTTAAATAAACTGTGTCAAACCGCATTTTTAGTTCAACTCAATTTTCAATCTGCCAGGAAAGAAAACATCAAGTTGAGAGATAGTTAATGCCCAATCATGTACAGGCATCGTCCACTTTTCCTCTGCCTTCTTTATAGCACAATATACCTGCTTATACAAGGCATTTATGCTGGTAAATGAGCCTTTGGTCTTAGTGAATTTCCTAATTTGCCTATGTAGCCCCTCTATGGGATTGGTGGTGTAGATTATCCTCCTAACTGGACCAGAATACTTAAAATAACCAGACAAGTTTTCCCAATTATTCTGCCAAGATTTTATAACCATAGGGTACTTTGTGCCCCATTTTTCATCCAATTCCAACAGATAATTCTCGGCAATTTCCTTGCTTGAAGCTTGATATACCTTCTTTAAATCGCTCAAAAAACTCTTCGCATCTTTACTGGCCACATACTTCAGTGAGTTGCGTATCTGATGCACTATACACATCTGCACTTCCGCATTAGGAAAGACACTGTTTATAGCTGCAGGAAAGCTTTTCAGCCCATCAACGCAGGCAATAAGGATATCTTCTACTCCTCTTTCTTTGAGGTCATTTAGCACTCCCAACCAGAAGTTAGCTCCTTCACTTTCAGCCAAATAAAAACCTAATACTTCTTTTTTGCCATTTTGATCTATGCCTAATATGTTATACATGCATTTACTTACGCAATGCCCGTCCTCTTTGACTTTAAAAAACCATGAAAACTATCGGATATACAGACTGCAGCGGGCGACTACGCCATTCGTTGATTACTGGTAGCAATTTGTCAGTAATACTTGATATCTCTGCCGCCGATATTTTGTGATCATAAATTTCCTCAACATGTGACACTATATCTCTATAGCCCATACCACTGGCAAATGTGCTCAAAATCTTCGTTTCAAGCTCTGGATGTAAGTTTGTTTGCCTTTTTTTGACTATTTGTGGTTCGAAACTTCCTTCCCTATCTATTGGCGTCAAAAGCTCAAATGACCCTGCGCTTGTACGTAAAGTCTTTGCATTCCTCCCATTTCTTCGATTATTCTCTTCGCTTTCAGCCGACAAGTGGTTTTCTATTTCACCTTCCAGGCTTACCTCCAGCAACTTTTTTATAAACGGTGTTAATGCTCCATCTCTTCCTGTCAACGGTCTTCCTTCTCGTATAGACGACAGGATATTTGTTTCTAATTCTTTATAATCTACCAAACCGGTAGTTCTGTTTACTACTTTCTGACTCATTGTCAAACCTCCATTTTTTTATATCAATTTATTACTTTTTTTCGGTTTGACACAGTTTATTTAACACTCCCTGCAATTGTGGTTCGCTCTAACCATACATTAAATACATCTTTATTACACCCTCCTGTGAAGGTCATTGGTGTAATAAACTTCTTTTCAATCCATCCACCTATTATACTCACTCTTTCCCACTTTTTTCCTGGAACATCAGCATATATTTTTTCTCCTCTTGGAGCTCATGCATATTCTCGGTATAGTCTATTATCAACTCCTGCTTCATCTATATATAAAATGCTACAGTGGTCTATTTTTGAGACTTTATCGATAAATTGCTGCCTATCTTCTTGATTGCGCTCTTGATAGAATGTGACTTTTTTTAAGGTTATTTTTAGCTGTTTTAACCTATACCAAATTGCACTTATTCCAAAGCCAAGGTTTTGTTTCATTTCTGCTAGTGTGTGATCTGGGTGTTTTTTAACATAGTCTACAAGTATTTTTGGGTCTATTTTCCGAATAAAACCAGTACTTTTTACCGCTTTGAGACCTTGGCCAGTAGCTTTCTTTTTTAGCCATCTATATAGTTTCTATCTCAAAAACCTCTGCAACTTCAACCTTTGACTTTCCTTTTTCTACCAAAGACACTGCTTTTTCCCTTAAATCTACACTATATACCATCGCTTTCCCTACTTTAAAAAAACATATTATACCTTTATCATTCGCTTTTGAAAATACTATAGTTTGCTTATGAGCAACCTGGATCCCAGCGTCAGCTACTCGGATGATAAAAGGAAGGAATATCGGAGTGACAAGAAAGGGATCATAGTGTGCTAGACTTTATACCTTTTGCATTCAAACTCACACAAATCATGAATTATACACGTTTCACACGAAGGCTTTTGCGCTTTGCAAACATATCTACCATGCAAAACTAGCCAGTGATGAGCATAAAGCAGGTATTCTTTTGGAACTACATTTAAAAGAGATTGCTCTGTTTTAAACACATCTTTTTCTCTCACAAGTCCAAGTCTATTGCTTACTCTAAAAACATGAGTATCAACTGCCAATGTTGGAATACCAAGTCCTGAATTTAAGAACACATTAGCGCTCTTTCTCCCAACCCCTGGTAAAGATACCAAATCATCGAAATCAGTAGGCACTTTGCTATTGTACTGCTCAATCAATATTTTGCTGAGCCCGATTATGTTTTTTGCTTTGGAATTATATAAACCAATACTGCTTATGCATTTTTTCAGCTCATTTTGTCCAAAGCTCAGCATTTTTTCTGGCGTATCAGCGATACTAAATAGCTCCTTTGTAATTTTATTAACACTGACATCGGTTGTCCGCGCTGATAGAACTATTGCAACTAATAACGTAAAATGATTGGTATAATTTAGCTCTATTTTCGGTATAGGATTTGATTGTTGAAACTTTTCAAATATCAATTCTACTTTTTTTGAATCCATTTCATTTATCACACCTCTTTTAAAGAATTAAGAAAAGAACCCCTCTTTCCCATCATATAAATACAACTTATCCATTCTCACCACGTCAAAGCTATTTTCTTCGAGTTTGATTAGCAAGTTATTCACATCAATATTTGTAATAGTTTTCTTTTCATTATTTGCGATAAACCTACAGGTTATTTGATCGCTTGAAGATTTTGAGCTTCTTGGCCAAATTGCCAGTCCTTTTGAGTATATTGCTATCATTTGCAGATTATTTAATCCTACTATTTGATCAAAATTGCTGGATTTGTCCCAAGCAAGCGTTATATCACTACCCACTAGCTTTTTAACTTTGTAATCTTGTTCGTAATTGTCTTGTACTTTATTTATTTTACTATCTGAACCACTGCTAATTATAAGCTCAGGTAATGTTGCAGGTTTCTTTCCTAGATTATCTATAACAGCTTCTGCAAATTCTTTTGTACCAACTTTCTGTTTACTTCTTTTCTCCTTATACAAATCGGCAGTGTGTATTCCATCCTCTAAAGTCTTCAGCCATGCATCGTAGATTAGTTTTGCAGTACCCACTTGACCTATGTAAATTAGCATATGCACTGCAGCATTTAAAAGACCAGAAGGATTAGCTATGTTTTTTCCTGCAATATCAGGAGCAGAACCATGAACCGCTTCAAACATCGCATATTCATTACCTATATTGCTACTTCCAGGGAGTCCCACAGATCCAGAGGTTTGTGCCACTACGTCTGATAATATGTCGCCATATAGATTTTCAGTTACTATAACATCGAAATTCTCCGGTTCTGTGGCAACACGTGCCATTCCAATATCAACTATATAATGTTCTGCCTTTATGTCCTGGTATTCCTTTGCAATGCGATCAAACGCTGCATGGAAAGTTCCGTCAGTCATTTTCATTATGTTGTCTTTAGTCAGGCAAGTTACTTTTTTTCTGTTGTGTTTTTTCGCGTATTCAAAAGCATACCTGCATATCTTCTCTGAGCCAGATCTAGTAATAATTTTAGTGCATTGGTAAGAATCACCAGTGAGCCTATGCTCTATTCCGGTGTAAACGTCCTCTTCATTTTCGCGTATCACTACGATATCAAACTTATCGAATTTATTTTCTATAACAGGATGATATGAAACGCATGGTCTGATATTTGCATACAACCCTAGATTTTTTCTGAGTGCAACATTTAAGCTCTTGTGGCCTTTACCTTGAGGAGTTGTTGTTGGAGATTTTAATAATATTTTTGTCCTTTCAATTGATTCCCAACCACTTGGAGAAATTCCGTGAGACCATTCCTTACTATAAACACGCTCACCTATTTCAATAATATCTATTGAGATTTTTGCTTCCGCTTTGCGCAATATCGACAGCACCGCTTCCATGATTTCTGGTCCGATACCATCACCATATGCAACTGTGATTGGTGTTGACATAACTTTCCTAGTTATAAATGATTTAATATTAATTCAAATAACAGAGTGGCACAAGTAGCTAGTATTATCCAAATTAGTATATTTACGGTTATTTAATAACATATTTTTATACTAGTTATGTCACAGTAGAACATGGGCAGAGTATGGATACTAAAGTAAGTTATGCAGGGATTCTGAGGCGAGTTTCAGCATGTGCGATCGACGGTGTTTTATGGATGATAATAGCACTTGTTTCACTCCTTTTTCTAAATTACGATGTAGATGATATATCTACCCATAGGATAATCCTTATGGCAACACTGCTTATAACATATATAGTATTTAATATATTAACAATAACGAAGTACGGTTGCACTCCAGGAAGACTACTGTGCGGCGTACGTATAAAAGATGCAAATACATTTAAAAACGTTACTCTAATGCAAGCAACAATAAGATACATTTTTAGGGAAGGCATTTGGGTTATTTATAATTTTCTGTCTTATCTTCTGCCTGGCTATGTTTCTGGATGCCTTTTTATTATACTAACTTTAGTTTTAATGTTTGCAATATTTGACCAACGTAAACAGACCTTTTATGATAAAATTGCAAAAACAGTGGTAATAGACTATAAACCTAGTTGATATTTTTCTTTATAGGCAGTGTATGGATAAAAACGTAAACTACTCAAAAATGACAAGGCGTATTCTAGCATTTATAGTTGATTGTATTTTATTTATCGCAATACCATTTGCTTTAATGGCGGTAGGTTTCTCACTTACACACGTAATACAAGGGATCATGGGTGCAATAATTGTAATCACCACGATTGTATTTTCTTTATTTTTAATGATACCATGTATATTTCATATATTCATGCTAGTAAAATTTGGCGGCACTCTAGGGCACTTGTTATTTAGCATGCGTGTAAGAGACAAAGATACACTTGAGCAGATCACTCTAATACAAGCAATAAAAAGAACCATCGCTTTTTTCATAATTTACTGTATATCGCTTTATAATCCTATTTTACTTTTAGCTATACTAATCCTAGTTTTAGTATGTGCAGTAGATGATGAACATAAACAAGCTTTTCATGACAAAATTGCAAACACGGTAGTGATAGATTATAAACCTAGTTGATATTTTTCTTTAGTTGTTACCACCAAGGGTGTTATTCCAGCGCGTGACGTTAGTTAGAATCCAAAAACCATGAGAGCTACAAAAAATTACTTTACAAACTCCGCCAGCCCCCTTATCATAACACTGAAGCTATTTATTTATCTTCGCAATCTCTGCAGTGGATTAATGACAAAAAACTTAATGTATTTGGCGTAAATCATGCTTAATTTTTGCACTATGTGCACCTCATGTCTTTATAAAACTTCTAGGTTTCTAACTATATAAGCTGAAACGCGCTTATAAAGCGTTTAAGACAGTAAAAGACGTCAAATAGACAAGGGAGAATTTGAATACTAGCTACCCTAGGGTTTCTTTGCCTTTTTTTCCGCTCAGTAAATTTCTTAACGTTTATAATTTAGGTTAGTCGCATTTAAAAGCAGCTAAATTGCAGCGTTTAGAATAAAAAACGCCAATATTTTGAAGTACATATAAATAACTATCCAACCATGGGGCTTCTTTTGCCTTTTTTTTGTTTGGTAAATTTCTTAATATTTATGACTAAAGTAATTTAGGCCTACCGACAACCGTCATCCCTGTAAAGGTCAAGTATCCCGCTACGTGTTAGCGGATGAGATACCGCGAATGAATCGCGGTATGACGTAGAGTCAGCGTTAGCTATACTTTTATACTCACCAAATCAGTTTGCTTGCTTACAAGCAAACTTTCCTGGATCCAAGTAGTCAAGCTACTCGGATGACACCATTATAGAGTGAACCAGTGTCAGCTACTTGAGTGACACCCTTTCTAGCAGAAACTGCTCCTCAAATCACAACGTTCGTACAGCTGCGTTTTAGATTAGGCACTAATGCATTACTTCCAATACCTTCTTACCAATCACTGCAGGGGTTTCAGCAATTGCAATCCCGGCGCTCCGCATAATTTCTAGTTTTGCACCAGCACTTCCACCACTGGAAGAGATGATTGCTCCAGCGTGTCCCATACGTCTTCCTGGAGGTGCTGTTTGACCTGCTACAAAACCAACGATTGGCTTTTTAGTTTTTTCTGTTTTCACAAAATGTGATACATCTTCTTCTTCGTTTCCACCTATTTCACCAATAACTACAATACCATGAGTATCGTCATCTTTTAAAAAGAGCTCCATACAGTCGACAAATGTCATACCATGAACTGGATCCCCCCCAATTCCGATACACGTGGATTGACCAAGACCAACAGCGGTCGTTTGTGCTACTGCCTCGTAAGTTAAAGTTCCAGAACGAGACATAATCCCTATATGTCCACGCTTATGGATATGGCCAGGCATAATCCCTATTTTGCACTCTTCGGGCGTAATAATTCCCGGGCAGTTAGGACCAATCAATCTACTTTTTGAACGAGCAAGAGCATGCTTCACCTTTACCATGTCAAGTATAGGAATGCCCTCTGTAATGCAAACTATTAGCTCTATCTCTGCATCTATTGCTTCAAGTATTGCATTAGCTGCAAACTTAGCAGGTACATATATTACCGTGGCATTCGCATCAGTTTTTTCTTTGGCTTCTGCTACAGTATTAAAAACTGGTAAGTTAAGGTGAGTGCTACCACCCTTGCCAGGAGTTACACCACCAACCATTTTTGTTCCGTAGCTAACTGCTTGCTCTGAATGAAATGTACCTTGCGCACCAGTAAAACCCTGGCATATTAACCTTGTATCTTTGTTTACTAAAACGGACATACTCTATTTCACCTCTTGTACTATTTTCTGCGCAGCATCGCCCAGTTCATCTGCAGCAATAATATTTAATCCTGACTCTTCTAAAATTCTTTTTCCTTCTTCGAAATTAGTGCCTGATAATCTAACCACTAGAGGAACTTTAATGCTCATTTCTTTTACAGCCGCAACAATTCCACTTGCGATAATATCGCAACGCATTATACCACCAAATATGTTAACCAAAATTCCTCTTACGTTGCTATCAGACAATATGATTTTAAATGCTTCAGTTACAGTTTCTTTACTCGCTCCACCACCAACATCCAAAAAGTTAGCAGGCTCTGCTCCGTAGTATTTTATTATATCCATTGTTGCCATAGCAAGACCTGCACCATTTACCATGCAACCAATACTGCCATCCATTTTGATGTAACTGAGCCCATACTTTGAAGCCTCTATCTCTTCTTTCACTTCTTCATCATAATCACGAAGTTCCATAATTTCTGGGTGACGATATAAAGCATTGTCATCAAAATTAATTTTCGCATCGAGCGCAATAAAATCTCCAGAACTTGTTTCAACCAGTGGATTAATTTCAATTTGGCTCGCATCAGTTGCAATAAACGCATCATATATATTTTTTGCAACATTTGTTATTTTTTCTATTTGTTCTGAACTCAAATTAAAACTGCTGCTTAACTTGCTGCTATCAAAACTTGTAGCAAGATCAATATCAAATTTCACAATTTTTGCGGGAGAATTTTTCGCCACTTCTTCGATGTCCATTCCACCTTCTGAGGAAAATATGAATATTGGCCTACTGAGCTTCGGGTCAATTACCAGGCTTAAGTAATACTCTTTCTTAATGCTTGAGCCTTCTTCAATATATACTCTTCTTACTTGCTGCCCGCTTGGCCCTGTTTGATGAGTAACTAAAGTCATACCAATCATGTCTTTTACAAACTGTTGAGCTTCTTCAGCTGACTTTGCTAGCTTTACGCCACCGGCTTTACCCCTACCACCTGCATGAATTTGAGCTTTAACCACAAACACGTCAGATTTTAATTGACTTACTTGAGTCTTTACTCCTTCTGCAGATATAGTGACAAAACCTTTTGGCACCGAGACATTAAATTTATGCAAAATCTCTTTTGCTTGATATTCGTGAATATTCATAAAACAACCAATGATAAACTATTAAAAAATTACCAACCGTAACGCTGCCTTCTGCATTCTTGCTGGTGCCTCTTTTTTCTCGCTTCAGCTTTCTTTTTAGCTCTTTTTTCTGATTTTTTTTCATGATATTGTTTTTTCATTTTCAACCCTCTTCCTTCCTTTTGAATTGTTTTTTTCAATACTGGAAGAGCTCTGTCTACATCACCATAATGGACTGATACTTCAATCAAACTCTATACCTCCTTCGGTAATCATTTCAAAATTTATTTATAAATTAGAAAATTAACATTGTCAATTATTTTATAAACTTGAGCGTTAAACTGCAATATGAACGAAATGCCTTTAAAAGCTCTAACTATTAAAAGCGTTAAAACTTCTGCTAGCATCGGGGCGGAGAGATTTGAACTCCCGACCCTTTGGTCCCAAACCAAATGCGCTACCAGGCTGCGCTACGCCCCGACTTCTTTACTCAGAGTATCAATAACTCAGGCAAAATGCAAGATTCATTTGTTTATTTTAGAAAAAATATAATATAAGATTTAATATTATTTTAGAATATGTTTTTTATTAGCTCCTCTTTAGTAGCAAACTGCTTCGCAGGCGGCCTATAGAGTTTGTACAGTTAGCGCGTGCAACACTGAATCAGATTTCTCTATGGCCCAAACCTTAGCCATATTTAAAAATCTAGCTACACCAATTGGTGAAAGTTAGTGCAGCAACCACAGCAGTATCGACCCTTAAAATTCTTTTTCCTAGACTCAATTTTTGACAAAACTTATCGGCAAGATCAAGTTCATAAGATGAAAAACCACCTTCAGGGCCAACAATAATAGCAACATTTTTCTTACCTTTCAGCACTTTATCAGCTTTACCTGTTTCATCACATAAAACAAAATTTTTACTCTGGGAATCAGGTAACTCACAAAAGTTAATAGGAGGCAAAATCTCTGGTATACTCATCCTACCGGATTGTTCCGCAGCTTCGATTGCCTGTAATTTTGCTCTACTTAGGTTAATGTTTTTTACTACTGTACGTTCCGTTGAAATAAATTGAATGCAGGTTACTCCCATTTCAGTTGCCTGTCTTACTATGTTGCCTAAAGCACCACTTTTTACCATGGCACAATATAAGTATAAATTTTCCTCATATTGCTGTTGTTTAGTGCATTCTTTGAGTGTAACTTTTGTTAATTTACGCGATATATTAACTACTTCTCCTAACCATTCTCCATCCTTTCCATTAAAAAGAGAGAGATTATCATACTTCTTAAGCCGCATTACATTGCAAATATAGTGACTTTGTTGTGGATTAAGTGCTAAACTCACGCCTTGTGATAAAGCTTCTTCAAAATAAAGCCTAATTTTTCCCATTCAAAACTTTAATTATATTCTACTTGAGTGACTCTTACGGGATTTGAACCCGTGTTACCACCGTGAAAGGGTGGTGTCCTAACCACTAGACGAAAGAGTCAATGCGAATTAACTCAAGTTATATTGATTATGCACATAAAGTCAATTATTTTATGGCGCAAACGTCTTTCTCTATTCCATATTTAATATTCACTGAATTTATTTCAGATTTAGGAGTTTTAGATCCTAATTCTAATTGTTGTTCAACTTTTGTATCGGAATCATAGCCAGAATCGTAGCCAGAATCTCTACGCTCATATTTCTGCTTTATTTCTTCTACACTAAAGCCAGCCTTTTAGTGCATTGTAGAGACTTAGAGTCAGTTTAACACCTTTTATGTCATTGTTTTTGACAGATTTAATTAAAAAATTATCTATTATACCCATGATTATACCCCCTATATAAAAGCTCACTATCATGGTACAACTTTAAACTATGATGATTTATTTTCTGCTAATAGCAGCTCTCTATAACCACTTAACAAGTGGTGGCATTGACATCATAATTGCATCTGGATTGCCGTCAGTCATTAAACCAAACCTTGTGCCACGATCGTATAACAGATTGAATTCTACATATCTGCCACGTTTTATTAATTGATTTTCTCGTTGTTCTTTTGTCCAAGATTTTTGTATATGTTTACGTATGATGTGCAAATAAATTTCCAAAAAGGCTTCACCTACTGCTTTTGTGAACTCAAAATCATTTCTCCAATTGCCAGAACTCAGATTATCATAGAAAATACCACCAATGCCACGTGGCTCTTTTCTATGTGGTAAGAAAAAATAGTTGTCACATTGCTCTTTAAATTTTGGATAATATCCGGTGTCAAATCTATCACATGTCATTTTGATTGATTCATGAATATACTTGCAATCTTCTTCATTTTTATATATTGGCGTAAAATCCATCCCTCCACCAAACCATTGTTTTGAAGTATATATCAGCCTTGTGTTCATATGTGCTGCAGGGATAAGGGGCGATTGCATATGAGACACTAAAGATGTACCGCTTGCCCAAAACTCTCCGTTACTTTCACTTGCACCAGGAATTTCATTAATGGCTGAATCTGCAAATTTTCCGTGTACTTTTGAAACGTTTACTCCAACTTTTTCAAAAACATTGCCAAAAATAATTGTAGATTCACCACCTCCACCACCTGGGCGATCCCACTTTCTTTTTTCAATCTTTGGCTCTGTGGATGATTGTTTTTCAATTAATAAGAAAGATTCTATGATCTTATCTCTTAGTGCACAGAACCACTTAAATGCTTGTGTTTTTTGTTTTTCCATAATGTCCTCTTGCTAGCTTATTAACATTGTTATATCTGATATTTAAGGAACTTAATTAGATTTGGATGATAATTATCTATCAAAGACGTTAATAAATCTATAATAATTAAATCAATATAATAAAACATTTTCGTATATACAACAATGCCAAATAGCAATAATGAATAAAAGATACATAGATAACAAGAAAGAGAACAGGGTTGACTTCATACTAAGAAATTATGGAATGTCAATTGTTGTGATGGCAGTTATTATGCTCTTACCTCCAGTAGCAATATCGATACTCTACTTTTTTGATATATATAGTCAGCATATTAATATAGAGATTAATTTATTAGTGAGCATTCTAACAACTCTCTTTATGATATATAATGTAAAACGCTACAGACACCTACTTAATACTATAGAATTTCAAAATGCAATATTTGCAAATGCACTAAATCATAATACAGAATTTTGCCTTATTTTACATAGAGATGAGGGTATTATTTATGCTGATGCAAGGTTCTACGAAAGGTTTAAAGATCATATAGATGATGACATTACGTTAGGCAAGATTTTTGAAATAGGAGATGTTTCAGAAGAAGACAAAAAAGTACTCTATCATGCACTAAAAAATAACTCTTCTGTACAAGTATGCATTTCCTTAAACAAGAAGAATAGAGTATCTAACTTTCTTTTGCTCTTTGAGCCGATACCAGATAATCCCCAAATTGCTATAAATAGTAATAAGATTTTAAATTTATCATTAGTGCCAATAGCAAGGCCAGATGGGTATTTTGTGTTAAAAGCAACACAGATAAACAAGGAGCAGATATATGAAGAGTTAATAGAAAAACACAGTATAGGAACTTACATTGCAAATGCCAAAGGGGTGATTTTATCTGTAAATAAAAGATTTTTAGATATATTTGAACTGAAAAAACTGGAAAAAGGTAGCTCAATCAGTGATTTTATATCTCAATCTAAATATAACAATACAACAACCGATAATGAAATTTTGTTTTTTACTATAAGTGGTATTCCATTCAAGGCTTATATGAGCACTGCTATATTTTGTGATAAATACAACCATAGCTATATATATGGCTTTATAACACCAACCGAATCAAATATTGTTGATTATCAATTACACCCTTGTTTTGCAAATTCATCAATTGCTATTGCACAATGTGACATAAACGGCAACTTTGTAAAGAAAAATACGGCACTAATAAAGCTTGCAGGGTCAGATAATAATTCAATCTTTACATTGATATTAGATAGTTATCATGTGAAAATACGTGAATATTTTTCGAGTAATAGAATAAATAATGCGTCCTTTGATGTACAGCTCAACGGCGATAATAACATAAAAATATATTTCAATAAGTTTCTTCATAATAAAATGATCTTCATACTTTGTTATTTTATTGACAATACTGAACACAAAAACCTAGAGATAAAGCTTGAGCATTATCAAAAGATGCAAGCTATAGGGCAGTTAGCAGGTGGTATTGCGCATGATTTCAACAATATATTGACTGGGATAATAGGATTTTGCGATTTGCTTTTACTCCAACATTCAGCTGGTGATCCATCTTTTGGAGATATAATACAGATACAGCAAAATGCAAAGCGTGGA
This sequence comes from Wolbachia endosymbiont (group A) of Sympetrum striolatum, assembly GCF_947250715.1. Classification (NCBI taxonomy): domain Bacteria; kingdom Pseudomonadati; phylum Pseudomonadota; class Alphaproteobacteria; order Rickettsiales; family Anaplasmataceae; genus Wolbachia; species Wolbachia endosymbiont (group A) of Sympetrum striolatum. The sequence continues at coordinate 543,867 of NZ_OX366342.1, read as the reverse complement.
TCAAATTTAGTAAGACAATTGCTTGCTTTTTCAAGAAGACAGACCTTGCAGCCAAAAATTATTGATGTAAATAGTACTATAGCTAATCTTTATGAAATGATAAAAAGATTAATAGGTGAAAATATAAAGTTTAATATTTATTATGGTAGAGACTTGGGTGCTGTTAGGGCTGATCAAGGGCAATTAGAGCAAGTTATACTTAACTTAGCAGTCAATGCTAGTGCTGCTATGGAAAAGGGCGGAGAATTAACTATACGAACCTTTAATCAAAAGATTGACTCATTAAATTCTACATCTCAGGACATGTTTTCTCCAGACAAGGAAACGATCGAACATGGAAATTATGTTGTGATTGAAGTAATTGATACTGGATGTGGAATGACAAGTGATACAATTGAAAAGGCATTTGACCCATTTTTTTCTACCAAAGATATTACCTCTGGTACAGGTCTTGGCCTCTCTACTGTATATGGCATTATTAAACAAACTGAAGGAGACATCTATGTTGCTAGCAAAGTAAATCATGGAACTAAATTTAGCATATTTTTGCCCATGGTTTACATATCAGATGAAAATCTGATAGAGGAAGATAGTGAAGAAATAGAAAGACCGGTAGTAAGTGAAATTAAAGGTAATGGTATAATTTTATTGATTGAAGATGAAAATTCAGTAAGGGAATTCATCTCTAAAGCACTCAAAAGAAAAGGATTTGATGTAATAGAAGCGAGCATAGGCAGCGAGGCGCTAGAAATAATCAGTAAAAAAAATCAACACATAGATCTAATAATCACTGATGTAATCATGCCAGAGGTGAGTGGTCCAGAAATAGTTAAAGAAGCATTGATCCATAGGCCAAATATCAACGTTATTTTTATTTCTGGGTATGCAGAAGATGCTTTTTTAAAGAGTGATGACATCAATATAGAAGATTTTCACTTTTTGCCAAAACCATTCACTCTGAATGAATTAGGAAACAAGGTTCAAAGTGTGTTACACAAAGCAAAAAAGACAGTCTAATTTTAGTGTGATTAGCAACAAAAAAATTTTCTAATGCAAAAGTTTCTTGCATATATACAATAGAATTATTTTATACATAAGATAAAAGGCGTGAGCAAGATTATTGCAATAGTAAATCAAAAGGGTGGAGTTGGCAAAACCACAACTAGTATAAATTTATCGACAGCCTTTGCTGCTGTGGGAAAAAGCACTTTATTGGTAGATCTTGATCCTCAAGGAAATGCTAGCACCGGACTCGGGATTTCTTATCGTAGTAGGGAAGAAAAAAATATATACAAAATACTACTGAGCAGAGAAAATAAATTGATAGAATCGGCAATTTTCAATATAAAGGAAATTCCAAATTTATCACTAATTTCGTCAGTAGTTGATCTGTCAGCTGCAGAAATTGAATTATCGCAACTTGAGCGAGGAAAATTTGTGCTAAAAAGCGCATTAGAGAAGATACGCGATAATTATGAGTATATAATCATTGATTGCCCTCCATCACTTGGGCTTCTAACCATAAATGCTTTGACTGCTGCTAATTCTATTATTGTTCCTCTTCAGTGTGAGTTTTTTGCTCTGGAAGGATTAAGCCATTTAGTTAAAACTGTAGAACTGATAAAAAGGAATAACCTAAACCCTTTTTTGGCAATAGAAGGGATCGTGTTAACAATGTATGACAGGCGCAACAAACTCAGTGAACAGATTAAAAACGATATTTGCCAGTATTTAAATGATAAAGTATACAAAACTATCATCCCATTGTATGAGACTGTTATTCCACGTAACGTACGGTTATCAGAAGCGCCTTCTCATGGAAAACCCGCTATTGTGTATGATCTTAAGTGTCCTGGTGCACAAGCATATATAAGTTTGGCAAGGGAAATTTTAAAAAAGCACGCGAGCAGTTGTAAGGAGAAGAAGCTAGTGAGTGAGGGCGTGGTATGAAGGATGATAGACGCCTCGGCAGAGGTCTTGCCGGCCTCATAGGCGATAATTATGATAATAAAGAAGATCGACAAGAGTATTTGCCTATTTCATTACTGCACCCAAGCAAATTTCAACCGAGGAAACATTTTGACGAGGAGTCATTAAGAGAACTTGCAAATTCGATAAAGAAAAGTGGCATTATACAGCCTATCGTGGTACGCAAAGATTCAAATGATGATGGTTACGAAATAATAGCTGGGGAACGTCGTTGGCGAGCAAGCAAGATTGCAAATCTTGATAGTGCACCCGTTATCATAAAAGATCTGAGCGACAAGGAATGCTTGGAAGTATCCATTATTGAAAACATACAAAGGCAAGATATTAATCCAATAGAAGAAGGTGAAGCGTATAAGAGACTGATAGATGAGTTTTCCTATACACATGAAGAATTATCTTCAACTATAGGCAAAAGCCGCAGTCACATAACCAATATGATTCGGATGTTGTCACTTCCTGATGGAGTAAAAACAATGATCAACGAAAAAAAGCTATCTATGGGCCATGCAAGAGCGTTGATTAATGTTGAAAATGCGGAAAGTATTGCAGAAAAAATAATTTCCCAAGGCTTAAGCGTTAGGCAAACTGAAAAATTGATAAAAGACTTACATCAAAGTAACAACCAAAAAGAGCAGAGATATACCAAAAATCAAGATATGGCAGCACTAGAAGGTGCTATATCTTCTCAACTTGGTTTAAAGATCAAAATTAATGACAGTAATTCTAAGGGTAAAGTTATGATACGGTATAATAATCCAAATGAATTGAATTTAATATTAAAAATTTTAAATAGGAAACTTGAGTGCTAGTAGAGCAAAAAGATAATATAAAATACAACTGTTGGTGTCACCCAAGTAGCATGGAGAGACAAAAATCACTTGACAAACTCTGCCAGCCCACTTATCATGAAACTGAAGGTATTCAGTTATCTTCATCTGTGCAGATTAAACAGCAAGAAAACAACGTGGTTGGCGTCTTATTTTTAATTTTTTGCACTATGTGCACCTTATGTCTTCACAACATTTCTGGGTTTTTACCTATATAAGCTGAAACGCGCTTATAAGTCGTTTAAGACAGTATAGTACGCCAATTTGCAGGATTAGAGAGTGACAACTAGCTAACACGGGGTTTCTTTTGCCTTTTTTTCTGCTTAGTAAATTTCTTAAACATTTAAACTAAGGTGAGTTGCATTTAAAAGCAGCTAAATTGCAGTGTTTAAGACTTAAAAAACGCCAAATACTGAAAATAGACAATGACTAGGGCTTCTTTTGCCTTTTTTTTCGTTTGGTAAATTTCTTAATGTTTATAGCTAACATGAACTGGGCAGGAAGGTGTCATCCCAGTGCTCCTTTCTCGTCATCCGAGTAGCCCCTATGATGTCATTCCAGCGCGTGACGCTGGAATCTAGTCTTTATTATGCAGCCACTTATTTAAAGTTAAGTTTTCTGGATCCAAGTAGTCAAGCTACTCGGATGACACCTTGACAATCGTCATCCCGCTACGTGTTAGCGGGATCTATGCTAAGAGATACCGCGAATGAATCGCGGTATGACGGTCTGCGGCGATATGACGGTTCGCGGTGGCATGACGATAACTTCGTCATCCCGCTGCTTGTTAGCCGGTATCTAGAGATACCGTGACGGTATGCGGCAGCATGACGATAACCTTGTCATTCCAGCGCGTGACGCTGGAATCCAGACTTTAACTGATATGATTACAGAAAGAGAATTTATTAGGTAGTCATAGACACTGAAAGTGGTAAAACTTACCACTTTCAAGTAAAGAAAACTACGTTTTGTGCCTCCAATAATTTCTATGGATGAACCGCTACTGCACCGTCTTTACAAATCACACCGCTTGGTGTTATTTTTGAAACGACTACAGGAGCGCCAAAAAACACAGCAGTAAATGCACCGAGTGCAAAAAGCGCTGGCCACGGCATTCTGCCGAATATTGCAAGCAACGCTGCACCAATTATCACTATTGTGATCATTGGTCCACCTATGCCATGAGTATAGCCTATTATCTTGCATATCACTAATGATGTTGTATCATTTTGATCAACAAAAGTAGGACTAGTATCAGCATTTGCATCAAATGCAAAGGAGAGAATTAAAGCTACAAGTAGAAGAAAATTTTTCATTACGCCTCCTATAATTTCTGTTTCATATTTGATTATCTATCACATTGATTAAGTTTAAGTAAATGGTGAGGATTTTTTGCTTAAAAGTATCCTTTATTTCATTTAGAATACTTTTCTTGGTTCGTTTATATTACATGCTACAGAAATTTTACAGCATCGTTTATTGCCTTTATCGTGCTTTGATTGACACAATTCATAATGATGGAGTGGAGCATGCAGGGTATCTATCATTTTTAATCCTGTTATCAATATTCCCTTTTCTCATCGTTTTAATGGCTGTGGCGTCAACATTCGCAAATTTCTTAGACCAGTATAACATTGGCTGGGTATTTATCATTGATAACATGCCACAGGATATTTTATCATCTTTGATGCCGCGTATCAGAGAGATAATATCAGGCCCGCCGCAAAGCTTACTAACTTTAGCAATTGTAGGCGCTGTTTGGACCGCCTCGTCAACAATTGAAGGGCTAAGAACAATATTGAACAAAGCTTATAAAGTTCCGGTTTCGCCACCTTATATATTAAGAAGGTTGTTAAGTATACTACAATTTTTAGTGATCACGCTTATTATAACTCTAACTATAGTGTTCTCTACATTAGTGCCAATGCTAATTGATTTTTCCTATCAGGGGATTAGTTATACTAAATATCTCCTCATTGAATTTGTACTTTTCACAGTAGTCTCTTGGCTATATTTTATGTTGCCAAACATAAAACAAAATTTATCAGACGTCTTTCCTGGATCTTGTGTGGCTGTTATTCTTTGGACAATTTCTGCTTCAGCTTTCAAGCAATACTTAAAAGCTTCCTTTGATCAACTGAATTTGATATATGGAAGTTTAGGTGGTATGGTAGTGTCATTACTATTTTTTTATATGCTAAGTTTGATTTTTATATATGGAGCAAAATTTAATTTTCAGCTAAAATATTTCAATGAATCTCGCTAAGGAGAAAGAAATGAGTAAGTTAGAAGGTAAAGTAGCTTTAATCACCGGAGCTTCAGGTGAAATAGGCTCTGCTGTTGCAAAAAGATTTGTAAAAGAAGGTGCATGTGTAATTCTGATTTCAAGATCTCTTGATAATCTCAAGCCACTATATAATGAAATTGAAGAGCTTGAAGAATTTAAAGAAGGCTCTGTGAAACTAATTCAGCTTGATCTTTTAGACTTTGAGAATGTAAAGATACTGACAAACATGATAGAAAGCCTGAAATTATCAGAATCTGGAGCACTTGATATATTAGTTGCATGTACTGGAATTTTAGGCAAATTGAACCCTATTCACGACTGTGAGATTGAAGAGCTACAGAACGTAATGAATACAAATTTTACTGCCAATTGGTACTTACTAAAAAACTTAGATCCAATGCTAAAGAAGTCTAATGCTGGAAGAGTGATATTCATGACCTCAGAGGTGACACTTTCTCCTTCCTCTTATCCATATTGGATGCCGTATGCTGCAAGTAAAGTTGCACTAGAAATAATGGTGCAGATATATGCATCTGAGACAAAACATACAAAATTATGTGTAAATGCTGTATACACGAAAGGACCTGTGGGTAGTGAGCAGGCATTTCCTGGATCTGAATTGGTGTCACCTGATAAACTAACAGACAAATTTGTGGAGTTAGCTTCTAACGATTGCAGCGTATCAGGAAAAATCTTACCGCTTAGCAAATCTCCCGAATAAATTACACTAGAAAGGATGTCATCCCAGTGCCCAGACACTGGGATCTAGTTTTTAATTTAACATAATCAAGAACGTTGTGTTTTACTTTTATGCTTACCAAATTAGTTTACAATCAAAGTTTCCTGGATCCCAGTGTCTGGGCACTGGGATGACACCATTCTTTTTCCTGGATTCCAAACTGGGATGACAGCTAGCCTGACAATCGTCATCCTGCTGCTTGTTAGCGGGATCTAGAGATACCGCGGCGGTATGACGGTTCATGGTGGAATGACGTAGAATTTTATACTCACCAACTCAGTGTCCAATCTGGATTGTATCTTATCGGTAAAAAAGAAGAGCTATTTTAGGAAGTTTTTATAGGGCTAAAACTAAAGAAAACTTGCATATAAGTTCATCAAGTGTAAAATTAGAGTTGTTTTAAAAGAATAGGTCAATTATGAATCTTGTAACAAAATCTGCTATCGATTTTACTGCTTCAGCTGTTCTCTCCGGCGGAGAAATTGTTGATGATTTCTGTCTGAGTAAGCACATAAAAAATAAGTATGCTGTCCTTTTTTTCTATCCACTTGATTTTACTTTTGTTTGCCCAACTGAATTGATATCGCTCAATAATAGAATAAATGAGTTTGCAAAGCGTGGTATTGAAGTGATAGGAATAAGTGTAGATTCAAAATTTTCACATTATAAATGGCGAAACACTCCAGTTAATGATGGTGGTATTGGAGAGGTTAGCTACACTTTAGTGTCTGATATCAAAAAGTCTATATCAAGAGACTATGGGGTCTTATATGATGACTCAATTGCGCTGAGAGCAACTTTCGTTATTGATGATAAATTTATTGTACGTCATCAATCGATAAATGATTTGCCTTTAGGGCGTAATATCGATGAATTCGTTAGAATCATTGATGCAATTAAACATAATGAGGAGCATGGTGAAGTATGTCCAGCAGGGTGGAAAAAAGGTAAGCCAGCAATGCAGGCAAGCGATGAAGGAGTAGCTGATTATCTAAACTCATACAGTGAAGAATTATAGATTTAGTACAAAAGTTCTTATTATTGGATCTGGAGCAGCGGGTTATGCTGCTGCTATATATGCAGCACGTGCAAACTTAGAGCCAATTGTAGTAACGGGAATGCAGCCTGGTGGTCAGCTTACAATTACTACAGATGTTGAAAACTATCCTGGTTTTGTTTCAATACAGGGTCCAGAACTAATGGAGCAAATGAGGTTGCATGCAGAACAGGTTGGAGCAAAAATAATAGATGATGAGATAAAAAGCGTTGAACAACTTGAGGATTCTAATGAGTATAGGTTTAGATCTTCTGGTAATACTAATGACTACTATTCAGATGCAATTATAATTGCATCTGGTGCGCAAGCGAAGTGGCTTGGTCTCAAGAGTGAAAAGGAATTTCAAGGTTACGGAGTTTCGGCTTGTGCAACTTGTGATGGTGCATTTTTTAGGAATAAAGTTGTAGCCGTGATTGGTGGTGGAAATACCGCTGTTGAAGAAGCAATATTTTTAACTCGATTTGCCAAAGAAGTGATATTAATACACAGGCGTGATAAATTGAGAGCGGAAAAGGTAATGCAAGATAGGCTCTTTAAAAATGATAAAATAAAAGTAATGTGGAACCATACCGTAGAGCAGATTCTTGGAGAAGAAAATCCGAAAAAAGTTACTGGTATTATAGTTAAATCAACGGAAGCTCAAGAATTGAAAGTCGATGGAGTGTTCATTGCAATTGGGCATGCACCAAATACAGGTATTTTTAAAGGCTTTGTTGAAATGGATGAACAGGGTTACATAATTACAAAACCTGGAACAACTTTAACTAGTAAAGCAGGAGTATTTGCTGCAGGTGATGTTCAAGATAAGGTATATCGCCAGGCAGTAGTTGCCGCAGGAACAGGTTGCATGGCTGCACTTGATGCAGAGAAGTTTTTAGAGTCGTAATTAATTAACTCAGAATTAGGATTTTATAGCTAAAGTGACTTAAGTTCATCAATAATTTTAAAAACAAAAATTCGTCATTCCGCTACTTGTTAGCGGAATCTATGCTGAGATACCGCGAATAAATCGCGGTATGACGTAGGAAAACCTTTCTTGGGTTAGCTATAGATAAATCGCTTGCAATTTTCCTTTTTTTTACATAATTATATTAGTAAATCATTAATAAAGAGGGTTTAGTATGCCTTATAGAAACGGTGTAACATATTATGGAGCTTATGGAGGTGGTGATAACACGGCATCGCAAGCTCGAAATTCGACAACTTTAAGACAGCTAAGTGAATCAACAAAACAGTTATTTAAAGCTATTGATGATGAAAACCTAGAGAATTTTAAACAAGCTCTAGCAGAAGGTGCGGATGTTAATGCGTTTGATGAGAGATATACACCACTAATGACTATTATCATGAATGGTGATGACAGCCCTATATGCTTAAAAATGATGATGTTGCTTTTACAACATCAAAATTTAAATATTAATGCTCAAGAAACTAAAAAATGTAATACAGCTCTACATCTAGCCTTTCACATGGAAAATAAGAATTTTATACGGATGTTACTTAGACATCCTAGCATTAATACAAAGAGTAAAAACAAAGTTTTTCTTCTTCAGGATAAATATCTTGAGCCTGAACATGATCGTACCAGAGCATATCTTATAGAACATGCAGAGTACAACCAATGTTTTTTTTATACTTCTAAGGAATATATTGAAAAAATAGGGCGAATACAAAAAAAGGACTTTTCGCATCTTACAATGGAAATAACAAAAGCACAAAAAGGAAAAAAATTATTAGATGCTCTTTTTAATGGAAATATTAACCGAGCAAAAACACTGTTGGCTCAAGAGCTTAATCCTAATTGCTGGAAAAGAAACCAAAATGGAGAAATAGAAACACCCCTGAGCTTAATATGTTTACAAGGAATAACACAAGATAACGAAGAAGTATTGATTAAACTTTTAAAACATAAAGACCTAGATTTTAGTCAAATAAAGCCAATACGAGCTATAGAGCAAAATTCACGGTTGAAGAAAATAATTGAACAAGCTATTACAGAGCGATTAACTGATGCTATTAATAGAAAAGATTTAGATGATGTAGAAAAGTTAGTAGAGGATAATTGTTTCATAAATCGTGCAATTGTTACTGCTGCATTTGAAAGTATTGAACGTATCAGAAATTATCTAAATGAAAAATTCCCTACAAGTGCAGAGCAACCTGTAGCAAATACGAATAATATACCAGCAGGTTTTGAGGAGTTTGCACAAAAACTTGTAGATGAACTTGAAAAGACAAAAGCTCAACTTGCAGAAACATAGCAAAAGCTGGATAAGGTTGTGCGTGAAAAAACGAGCGAAACTAGCAAAATTTCACAATTAGAAAGAGATTTGAAACAAGTAAGGGAAGAAAGAGATAGGCTTTCATCAGAAAATATACTGCTCCGTACTAAAAGTCTGAGTAATAAAAACGAAAAATCCTCGGAGGCAATTTCTCCTGGTAAAAAACAAAGCAACTATGCTTATGCATTTTTTATATTATCTAGAGCATTGACTGGTTGTGTAGGTTTAGCAATTTTATACGATTATCTAGTAATAGGTGCTTGTCTTACAGCAGTTGCACTGGTTCTTTTTTTAGTAGGATATTATTTATGTAAAGCGGATGAACGAGATATAGGACCTGGTGGTACCACCGACAATCCTCAAGTTACAAGGGTTTTGATTTCTTCTCCAGGCCCTGCTGAAAATTTTTGTACATGTTAAAAACATCTTGATAATTGAGGTGAGTGTAAACCTGGGTGGTTTCCAGGCTTGAGTGGCCAAGCAGTTGTTGTATTGATCTTATGTCAATATCTTCTTGAAGCAAATGAGTAGCAAAACTATGACGAAATGCATGTGGAGATAAGATTTCTGGCAGATTTAATATTCTCCTTATTTTCTGCAAACGATTAGCCACATAAGTTCTTCCCAATTTTTTTCCTCTTACTCCCAAAAAAAGATATTGTGTTTCATTATTAATGCCAAGATAAGGACAGGCTTTTACATATTCCTGTATACACTTTTTTACTACCGGAAGAATGAATACCTGCCTTTGTTTATCTCCCTTACCTGTTACTATTAAACTTTCATTGTTAATATCACTAACCCCAAGGTTCAACGCTTCACTGATTCTTAAGCCTGTACCATATAGCAGGACGATAATTGCAATTTCTCTTTTTACCACCCAAGGTTCGCTCAAGTCAGATAATTTCATTTCTTTCACCAAAGTTTTCATATCAGGTATTGATAATGCTTTGGGCAGAGTTCTTCTCTGAATTGGCCTTGATAAGGAAAATACAGCTTCATTGTCTATATTGTAGTTGTTTTTTATGTACTTGAAGAAATTTCTGATTACTGACAATGCACGAGCGTTAGATCTTGCATTCACACCTCTTGCATAACGAGAGGTAAGCCAACTTCTTAACTCAGGTATACTTAAATTTTTCAGAGTACCAACATTTACTTCTCCACCAATGTGAGTATTTAGGAAACTTATAAGATCCTTCAAGTCCCTCATGTATGACTCTAAAGTGTTTGGTGAATAAGATCTGTTGCACCTCAGCCACTCATACCATTTTTCAATGATTGAACCGAGGTCCACAATTATTTTTTAAAGAAAGCATCGATGCACGCATCTCGAAAGGCTTCATTTATATCAGGATGAGAATGACAAATTCTGTATATATCCTCTGCTGCTGCGCCATATGCCATTGCAACCGCTGCTTCGTTGATTAGCGTATCAGCGTATGCTCCTATGATATGCACACCTAGTATTGTATCTGCTCTGCTACAAGTCAGCACTTTCACGAATCCTTCAGCATCATCAGTGATTTTTGCTCTGCCGTTTGCAGCAAATTGACATTTACCAACTTTGTACTTATAGCCAGCATTTTTGAGTTCCTCTTCGGCTTTACCGATCGAAGAAACCGCAGGGTGAGTGTAAATGACAGATGGTATAATTTCATAATCAACGTGAGGTGACTGTCCTGCTATTATCTCTGCAACTGCCACTCCTTCTTCCTCTGCTTTATGAGCAAGCATTGCTCCACCAATCACATCACCAATAGCAAATATTCCTTTCACATTAGTTTCATATCTGTTGTTAACTTGAACGAAACCGCGATTATCTTTTTCTATTTTTTCATCAATACTAAGATTCTCAGTGCATGGTTTGCGTCCTGCTGCCACCAATACCTTATCCGCCTCTATAGTGTTTGTTTGATCATCTTTTACAGAGCAAACTTTCACACTCAAAGAGTTACTACTTTGTTTTATTACCTCAACTTTAGTGCTAAGTAAAAATTTTATTCCTTGTTTTTGTAGACTAGAAAGTAGAGACTTACTTAATTCTCCATCCATTGCTGCAGCGATTCTGTCAAAAAATTCTACTACAGTGACTTCAGACCCTAGCCTCCTCCATACAGAAGACATTTCAAGCCCTATTGCCCCGGCTCCGATTACGACAAGTTTTTTTGGTACTTCAGTTAAAGACAATGCACCAGTTGATGAAATAATACTTTTCTCATCGATATTAATTCCTGGCAAAGAAATAACGTCAGAACCGGTTGCAATTACTATATTTTTTGTCTTCAGCACCTTATCTTCAACTGAAACTTCAAGATTACCTTGGTCAAAAGAAGTAATTTTCCCAAGTCCATTGATTTTAGTGATTTTGTGAAGGTTAAACAGATATTCTATACCTTTTCCAAGTTCCTGAACTCTGGCGTCCTTATAGCCTAGCATTTCTTTTAAATCGAAACTTGCATCCTTAATTTTTATGCCAAGCTTCGACAGATCATTTTTCGTGTGAGCATACTGATAGGAAGAATGAAGTAGTGCTTTGGAAGGTATGCACCCAACTCGCAAGCATGTACCACCAAAAATGCTATTTTTATCTATGCAGACAACTTTCAATCCAAGTTTTGCAGCAGCGATAGCACACTTATAACCGCCTGGACCACCACCTATAACAATCAGGTCATAATCAATCATAAAGAACAAACCTATTTTCTAAAGAATAAACACCATTTCCCTCAGTTGTTACATATATTTTATCGTGAGTAAACACTGGAGTGTGAAACACATTACCAGGTACTTTGATTACCTTTCCTGCACTTTCAGATCCAGGAAAAGCAAGCATTGAACCTTTATTGCTTGTCACCCACAGTGTATGGGCATGCACAATTGGAGCAAACAATTGCGTATTTTCTATTAAATCAGATGCCCAGACTGTTTCTCCATTTTTTATATCCAGGCCGATTATTTTATTATCTTCAGTTACTATAAAAATTCTTCCGCCTTCTTTTTGTTTCTCTGCAGGAATAAGAGGACTATAATATGACTCAATGTCTGATACACTTTTTACTTGCAGTGACTTTGACCACAAAATATTTCCTGATTTCACGTCAATACCATAAATATAAGAATTGTTTGTAGCTATTAAAGTATCGCCAAGCACTCTCGGTGTAGTAGTTACATCTGTGAGCTGTGTATCCAAAAGGTTTGTAGCCAATTTTTGGCTCCACAATTTTTTACCGTCTTCATTAAAAGCTATTAACTCACCATTTGAAAATGGTGCTATTATTTTATCGTTAGAAATTGTTGGCGATATGGAATACAAACCTCGAACCTCATTGATACCGTTTTGATAAGCCCAAACGGAGCTGCCATCTTTTATATCAAACACATACAGATAATTATCAATAGTCAATACTACCAATTTATTATTTATTACTGCTGCTTTCCCTCTTACTGGAGCTCTCAATTCTTTTTCCCACTCAATCTTGCCAGTTTTTGCATCTATTGCGTGTAAAGTGTTATCCACTATAAAGAAAACATTTTTTTCATAATGCGATAGGCTCATGTTACCAATTTTTTTCCTACGTGAGAGGTGTAATTTCCAATTCATAGCCTTTGAGTTATCAATATCAAAGGAATATAAAGCGCCGTGCTTGTCTGATAAAATAACGCTATCTTCTGTAAGCACTGGAGCTACATATCCTTGAGATAGTTTTTTATCCACTAGACTTATTCGCTCGCTTGCCATTGTGTAACTGCTACACAATAACATTATTATAACAATTATTACTTTCATTACTTAGTTGAGAACAAGATTTATTAATATACATACTAGAAATCTTAATCACAATGAAAATGTTCTTGTTGTACGTTGAAACATTGATTTATGAACAGAATATTATATTATTATGTAAAAATCATACTCTTAGAGGTAATACACCTCATCCACTATGCGGCAAAGTGCATAGCTGTATGAACATTGAGATATAAAATAATTTATACCAAGAAGAAAGATGTCATCCAAGTAGCTTGACTACTTGGATCCAGATTGGATACTGAGTTGGAGTATAAAAGTATAGCTAACGCGAGCTCTGCGTCATACCGTGATTAATTCGCGGTATCTCAGCCGCTAACACATAGCGGGATGACAGCAATCCTACGTCATGCCGCCGCGAACCGTCATACTGCCGCAGATCGTCATACCGCGATTCATTCGCGGTATCTCTTAGCATAGATCCCGCTAACAAGCAGCGGGATGAGGAGGTTATCGTCATGCCACCACGAACCGTCATATCGCCGCAGACCGTCATACCGCGATTCATTCGCGGTATCTCTTAGCATAGATCCCGCTAACACGTAGCGGGATGAAGGTTTTCAGGGTAGCTGTCATCCGAGTAGCTTGACTACTTGGATCCAGAAAACTTAACTTTAAATAAGTGGCTGCATAATAAAGACTAGATTACAGCGTCACGCGCTGGAATGACACCATTTTCGGTCTCTTAAATTGCTTTAGCTACAAACATTAAGAAATTTACCAAGCGGAAAAAAAGGCAAAAGAAGCCCCGTGGTGCGAGTTTTGACTCTATATTACTGTAAGTGGCGCTGCAATAATGTGCTAACGCTTAAAATAAGCGCGATTTGGCTGAATGTAGAAAAAATTTAAAAGACATGCAGCCGCTATAATTTTATGTAATCCGCCAAAAAATACCCTAAGTTTTTTACTGAATTTTGTCATTGAGCCTGCAGGTCAAAAACAAGTTTTGAGTCATAAATACCCTTATTGTCATAATAAGGAGGCTGGCGAAGTTTGTCAAGTAAGTTTTTTCGTTTCTGCGGGCTACTTGAATAACGGCTACAATGTTTGTACAATTGTTCGTCATGCGCTGGAACCCGTTTTAGCCCTTATCTATATCTCAGTTCCACCAACAGTTATTGCGTCGACTTTGAGTGTTGGTTGACCAACTCCAACGGGCACATTTTGTCCATCTTTTGAGCATGTGCCAACACCGGGGTCCAACTTTAAGTCGTTGCCAACCATGGATACTTTTTTTAGCACTGTTGGCCCATCACCAATTAGTGTTGCTCCTTTGACTGGCTGTGTAATTTTACCATTTTCTATTAAGTAAGCTTCTGAAGATGAAAAAACAAATTTCCCTGACGTTATATCAACTTGCCCACCACCGAAATTTACTGCATACAGACCTTTCTTTACGCTAGATATTATTTCTTCCGGCGTATGTTTCCCTGGTAACATATAGGTGTTTGTCATGCGCGGCATAGTAACTTCTTTATAACTTTCTCTTCTACCATTACCAGTTGGATTCACACCCATGAGTTTAGCATTCATATGATCCTGCATGTAGCCTTTGAGAATTCCATCCTCTATCAACACATTATAACTGGGTGGAGTACCTTCATCATCTATGCTAATAGAACCACGCAAATTAGGCAGAGTTCCATCATCAACTACTGTGATGCCACTAGCTGCTACTTGTTTACCAATAGAATTTGAAAATGCTGAGACTCCTTTACGATTAAAATCGCCTTCGAGTCCATGACCCACAGCTTCATGCAACAATACTCCCGGCCAGCCCGGACCTAGAATAACTGTCATTTCTCCGGCTGGAGTTGGAATTGCTTCAAGATTTACCAGTGCTTGTTCCAAAGCCTGGTTTGCAACTTCTTTCCACTTTTTCTCAGAAATAAACTTACTATAAGAATCCCTTCCACCGTGTCCTGCGGAGCCTCTCTCGGTACGGCCATCCTTTTCTACAATGACTAGCACATTAAAACGTACCAGAGGCCTGATATCGCTTAATCTGTGATCACCCTTTATTATTTGTACGACTTGCCATTCTCCACTTAGAGTTATTTTTACTTGCTTCACGCAGTTATTTTTGGACCTTACATACTCATTAACCTCATTGAGTAGTTTAATCTTTGAATTCAGATCCATTTCATTTGTAGGGTTAATCCTCGAATATAGGCTTTTTGTCTCTTCGTTTAAATTTATTGAATTTGTCTTGTTTAAAGACACTGAGCTTTTTACCATAGAAGCAGCATTACTAATTTCTTTTTCGCTAATCTCAGAAGAACAAACGAAAGATGTACTATCCTCACAAAAAGACCTTAAACCAAATCCCCTTCTGGTATTCAAATCCACGTGTTTTAATATGTTATCATCGAAAATCAGGGACTCCGACTGGCAAAATTCTAGAAACAGCTCACCACCATCGCTATTGCTCAAAGCGTTATTGACTATTTTATATACGTTATTAATATTAACATTGTTTTGAGCGAAAAATATTTGATCTAGATTTGGCATTACCTTTGAACTAAAAATTGTTTAAGTATATTATTTAACTTTAACATAGTAAACTATAAAAAGCCCGGGTGGCGGAATTGGTAGACGCGCTAGCTTCAGGTGCTAGTAACTTTTTAAGTTGTGGAAGTTCAAGTCTTCTCTCGGGCACTTTTAGCTTCCATATTGCTTGTTGAATTAATTAATGCTACAATATAACGTATTAGGTAATATTTATGCTATGTATGGTGAAAAAGATAAGTTAGCCTACAGAAAGAAGGTACGAACTTACTCGAAACGCTTAGTTACTACACTATCTACTGCTTCTTTTATTGGATATATAGCAGCATTAGCCTTTAGTATTCCTGTCTTAAGTCTGTATTTTAGTATTGCCGGCACTATATTAAGTGTACTTTCGTTTGCTTTAAATATATGGTCATTAAAGGATCATTTCCTACAGCAGAAGCAACTTGGTGTAGCAGGACAAAAAAAACTAACAAAGATCTGTCTTGATATTACATCTAACGTTTCGTTTTTAATAGGAGGAATTGCATCTATATTGCCTCTCGAATCTCCTATCATTCCTTTTGTTTCTACTGCCTTTTTTATTCTAGGCTGTACCTTTATGGCAGCTAATATCGTTCGGACTTTGATCAGCAAACCACAGGCAGAAAAACCTACTGATACCCTCTCTCCATCTGTAAAAGCAGTTTAAGTGTCAACAAGTTAACTTATTTGACTTGTATAGGAATATTAGCTATAATATTAATAGTTTAATAATAAAAGAGGTTAGTATATGGATTTTTTAAACAGTCACCCAGATTTTTTTGAGGATAATGCTTATTATGTAATATCTGAATATAATACGGATAATCGAGATCTTACAGATCTTAGTACATATGTAGTAGAACGTGATGCATATGAGAATTTGGTATTCAAAAACTTATATACATATATACGTTCCGATGGAAACGTACATAAAGATATAATGCTTAATCCAAAATCTTTACAAATAGAAGAGAGGATAGAAGATAGCAGAATCGAACAGTGTTATACAAATAACTATAAGATAGATAATGGAATTTTATCTTTAGATGAGAGAGAATTAGTATTCAATATAACTCCAGGTAAATGGAATGATTCAACAGAGTTCAATGTAATTAGCATTAGAAAAGTATAAGTGAATTTAAAGCTTAGTGGTAAATAGGGGACTGAGTATCCTTATTTCAACATCAATTACTTGAATAGTTGCTCAAGCCATCAAAATAAAAATTTTTATTCAGTAATTTGTGTATAAAGGGTACTATTTTACTAGTAGTGAAATAAATCAGAATGAAGTCTATTTTATTAACGAGGCCTTTATTGGATTCGTTCAATACAAGAAATATATTGAGAAAGTATGGATACAAAGTTTTTATAGAACCAGTATTCACAATAAAGTACTTAAATCCTGATATATCTGCGTACGAATTTGACGTTGTGATATCTACAAGTAAAAACAGTGTAAAGGCTTTTAGTCAAATATGCAAAGAGGATGACTTTCCGATTATTACAGTTGGTAATTCAACCATGCAGGCTGCAAAAAATTTGGGATTTTCTGATATAATCTCAGCAGACAGCAACGTTGATGGTCTGATATCATTCATAAAAGCTCATTATTCAAACGCAATAAAGTTCTTGTATATAAGGGGACAAGAAGTATCATGTGACCTAAAAAAGAGATTATCTGAAGAAGATTTTAATGTAAGAGAAGTTGTACTCTATAAAACAATTATAAAAAGGAGTCTAACTAATAGGTGTAAAAATTTACTGTTGGATGGTAAAATTGATAGTGTTGCTTTTTTTTCCTCACAGACAGCAAGGGTATTTTGTTCATTAGTTCTAAAAAGTGGGCTATCTCA
Organism: Wolbachia endosymbiont (group A) of Sympetrum striolatum; assembly: GCF_947250715.1. NCBI lineage: Bacteria > Pseudomonadati > Pseudomonadota > Alphaproteobacteria > Rickettsiales > Anaplasmataceae > Wolbachia > Wolbachia endosymbiont (group A) of Sympetrum striolatum. Next base: position 526,490 of record NZ_OX366342.1, on the reverse strand, counting down.
TGTGATGAATAATACAGTTGCATATACCATGAGTAAAAACATTGCTGATAGTTTAAGGTTAATCAAATGGAAAAAAATTATAACATCGAGGTTGCCTACTGGGGAGAGTTTAATTGATATAATTAATAAGGATTGTTGATGCTAAAGATTGCAACTTGGAATGTAAACTCCATACGTAAAAGAGTTAACCAACTTTGTAGTTTTATAGTTGACAGTCAGATAGATATAGTTTTGCTGCAAGAGATAAAATGTACGGAAGAGCAATTTCCTTATGTAGAGATAGAAAAGTTAGGATATGAATATACTATCTATGGACAAGTTGCAAGAAATGGCGTTTGTGTTTTATCTAAATATCCGATACTGGAAAAATTAAAAATTGATGTTGTAGAGAGTCATCAAGAAGCACGTTATATAGAATGTGTGATAAAACACACCAATCATAAGGTAAGGGTAGGAAGTGTATACGTTCCAAATGGTCAAAGCCCAGACTCTCATATGTTTGAGTATAAACTCAAGTTTTTTGATAACCTATATGAAAGGATGAGCACTTTGTTGAAAAATGAAGAGTTAACTATTATAGCTGGCGATTATAATGTTGCACTGGATGAAATTGATGTTTTTGATTCAAATTTATTGAATGGCCAAGTGTGCTTTCATATAAAAGAACGTGAGAAGTTAAGAGCAATCTTGAATCTTGGGTTTAAAGACACGTTTAGAATATCCCACCCCAATTTGCAACAATTCACTTGGTGGCATTATCAAGGCAATTCACTCAGAAACAATCAAGGAATGCGAATAGATTATATGCTATTATCGCCACAAGCTGTAGATAAATTGGAAACATGCTACGTAGATGATAGATTGCGTAAGCTAGAAAACCCGTCTGATCATACTCCTGTTGTATGCGTTATAGAATAATAGTAGACCTCTTACACAACTCACTTTATTGGCAAACTCAGGTAGTCTTACTTGGTTGCTGCCCTGTGGTTTTTTGCTGATCTAAAGTAACTTGTTCAAGCACAGTAGACTGCTCACTCTTTTGAGTAAGTTGCTCCTCAGTTGTTACAGCAGGTTGATTACCCTGCCCAGTTTCATTAACTTTGGATCCTAAAATTTTACTAATACCATCAAGAATTTTCCCATCCCATCCTTCTTTTTTCTTTTCATCTCGTGAATGAGGGTTATATAAAGTACCTTTTTTGTCATTTGAAAAAAGAACCTCCACTCCCCCTTTTATGGCGAATATTGTACCAATAACGGCAGCAACTATCGCGAGTGTAGTAGGACCAAAAATTAATATTGAAGCAATGGAAAAAGAAATAGGAAGAAAAATCTTACGTAAGAATGCTGTTGCCATCTCTTCATCACTGAGTGGTGGTTCATCCTCTTCTTTTTTATCTTTACCTAAGAATGGTATTTTTTCTTTCACCCCATTCATAAAAGAGCTGGAAATATTTTTTGGGTCTATCTTTATTCCAAGCGGCCACCCAGCAAGCTTTATGAGTGAATCTTTAGCTTCTGTACCGCGTATATCAGCTACACATTCAGCTACTTCTTGCTTTATTTTGTCATTCTTTAAATTCTCTTCACTAGCTAAATTTTTTTCTCTAATTTTTTCAAATACGGAAAGTAAAAGCTGACAAAAGTTTTCTTCACTTAGTAACTTTATATCTTCTTGATTAATATTATTGAATATACCTTCATGATTTTTTGATATAAAAGTAAAAATTTTCTTTTCATTTCCATTCTGTAATCGCTCTAATCGTTCATCTAATGACTTCAGATCATCCTGTAATTCTTGTTTTTCTCGATCTGGAAGTTCTTCTTTCAATTTCTGTTCCTTCTTTTCTATTTCCTGTTTCGTTTGCTTTTTTAGATTTTCTAGAGTTTCTGGATTTTCTAAAGTATCTAGGAAAGCACGATAGATTAACTGGTGCTCCTCGTTTTTAAATTTAAAAACTTTCTCATCTTTGTTAGTTACCTGATTTGAAGGCTCCAAATTCTTTGTTTGTGGAGTTAATATTTTTGTCATAACTGAGTTACTCACATTTACTATACTTTAATTGTAGCATATTTTTCATATTAATTCAAATAATCTATACTCTTAGAATCCGCCATGTTTAAGTCATAATTAAGAGCCCAGTTGTCGCCAATTTTTATTTCTACTTCAAGTGGTATAGAAATTTCTATTGCATTTTCCATTACGTCTTTCATAAGTTTTGCTGTTTCTTGTACCTTTTCGTCTTCTACTTCAACCAGTAGTTCATCGTGAACTTGGAGGATTATTTTACCTACTTTTAACTGATCAAAAAGCTGAATCGTCGCACGTTTTATTATATCAGCAGCAGTTCCTTGCAGTGGTGCATTTATCGCTGCCCTTTCTGCAAATTGTCTTACATAAGGAATTGTATTGTTTATGTCTCTTACAAAGCATCTCCTGCCAAACAAAGTTTCTACATAACCATGCAATCTTGCGATAGACACTGCTTTTTCCATATAGGCCTTTATTTCTGGGTAACAGGAAAAATAGTAATTAATGTATTCAGCAGCTTCCGCAATGGTAATTCCAAGCCGTTTTGCAAGGCCAAACGGGCTGATTCCATATATAATTCCAAAATTAATAGATTTTGCTTTGCGTCTTAATTGCTCATCTATTTCTTGCACTCCAAAAACTTGCCTAGCGGTGATATCGTGAATATCTTGTCCGTTTGCAAAAGCTTCTTTAAATGCTGCAACGTTTGCAACGTGTGCCAGGAGCCTCAATTCTATTTGCGAATAGTCAGCAGAGATTATCTTGCACCCTTTTGGCACAATAAATGCTTGTCTGATAAGATTTCCCTCTTCGCTTCTGATAGGAATATTCTGTAAATTAGGATTGCTGGAGCTCAGCCTTCCAGTTGCAGTTGCAGTTATTGAAAAGCTTGTGTGTATTCTATCATCGAGCGGATCAACCTGTTTTATTAATGCATCAGTGTAGGTACTCTTCAATTTACTTGAATGTCGCCAACTTAAAATTTTACCTGCAATTTCTACCCCTTCTTCTTCGAGTGCCTCTAGAACTTCATAATTGGTGCTATACGATCCAGATTTTGACTTTTTCTTTTTATTAAGCCCCATTTTATTAAATAAAACATCACTTAATTGTTTTGGTGACGCAATGTTGAATTTCTCCCCTGCCAAATTATATATCTCACTTTCAAGTACAGCAATTACCTGCTGAAATTTATCGGACAGCTCCTGTAATTTTTGAATATTTAGCAATATTCCATTTTTCTCCATATTAAATATCACTTTCATAAGTGGCTTATCGAAGCGCTCGTAAATTGTGAACAATTTTTCCTGAAATAACCTTTGCTTTAGCTTTTCATGAATTGCTATTAAAGTTTTTGCCGAGAAAATTTCTGCATTTTCACTCAAATTATGCGCAACTATGTTTGGAATACTGTGATCATGTTTTCCTGTATCCAAGCTATACGACATTATCATCAAATCATCAACTGAATCTAGCATCTTCTCCACTGCAGGGAAGATTTTCCTCATCTCTTTAATGTTATGTATTATTTTAAGCACCCCATTTGAGAGTAAAGTTGAGTTGATTGTAATGAGTGCATTTTGTATGCTATCTTGCTCTATACAAAAAATATTACTTTCGCTATAAGATAGACTTAATACATTGTTTTCAAGGTGGTAATGAATTGCAATTTTGCCTTCATATCTACAATGCTCCAAAAATTTCTCTAACTCTTCACTACTATATTCTATTTTCTCTTTTGTGCTAGATCCATTATAGGAAAAAAGCTTTTCTATTTTACCTATTAAGGAATTGAATTCATACTTCTTTAAAAAGGATAATAGTTTTTCCATATTTGGAGGGCGAACTTCACATTTTGCAATATCATGTTGAAGGTCTACTTTTTCGCATAGTGATAAAAGTTCTCTTGAAATTAGCGCTTTTTCCTTATGTTCAGCAAGAATATTACGAATCCTCGTTTGCTCGATGTTATCAATGTTCTCTATAATATTATTCAATGAATCAAATTCATCTAGTAATTTAGCTGCAGTCTTCGGACCTATTCCCGGAACGCCTGGAATGTTGTCAGATGCATCACCAGTTAGAGAAAATAAATCAAGAAGCTTGTGTGAGTTTACACCAAATTTTTCTATTACTTGTTTTTCATCTATATATATATTTTTAATGGGGTCGAATATTAAAATATTGTGGTTCAAGAGTTGAAATAAATCTTTATCTGATGAAACGACTACCACTTTAAAGTCTTGGTGGTTGGCGTATTTTGCAGCTAGTGTTGCGATTATGTCATCTGCTTCATAACCTTCAATTTCTTCATAGCTGAGGTTAAAAGCTTCTACCGCTTCCCTCAGTATGGTGAACTGTGGAATTAGATCCTCAGGAGGCGTTACTCTGTTTGCTTTGTATTCAGGATATAAATTGTGCCTAAAATTCTTTTTTCCTGCATCAAGTGCTATAGTTAAGTAGTCCGAATGGGCAATGTACTTAAGAACCATATTCAGAAAGCCATATACACCACCTATTGGCATTCCTGTTGTGGTAATTAAGTGAGGTAGTACATAGTAAGCTCTGAAAAGAAAACCATAGCCATCGATGATTGTGAAAGTTTTTTCTTTCATTGTAGATATTTATGCGTGCTTTTGATGGTCCACTATTTAGCTGCGAAAATCAAGTTTTTGTTTTTCTGCTTTTGAGCATTGTAAGAGATTCTGCCGAAAATAGCATTCATGCATGGTTATACCAATTAGACTTCTTGCATAACCATATAACATTGGGAATAGAAACGAAAAAGCTACTTGACAAACTCCGCCAGCCCCCTTATCATGAAACTGAAGGTATTCAGTTATCTTCATCTGTGCAGATTAAACAGCAAGAAAACAACGTAGTTGGCGTCTTATTTTTAATTTTTTGCACTATGTGCACCTTATGTCTTCACAACATTTCTGGGTTTTTACCTATATAAGCTGAAACGCGCTTATAAGTCGTTTAAGACAGTATAGTACGCCAATTTGCAGGATTAGAGAGTGACAACTAGCTAACACGGGGTTTCTTTTGCCTTTTTTTCTGCTTAGTAAATTCCTTAAACATTTTAGCTAAGGTAAGTTGTATTTAAAAGCAGCTAAATTGCAGTGTTTAAGACTTAAAAAACGCCAATGTTTTTAAATAGATATTAATCGGGGCTTCTTTTGCCTTTTTTTTTATTTGGTAAATTTCTTAATATTTGTGGCTAAACGACAATCGTCATCCCGCTGCTTGTTAGCGGGATCTAGAGATACCGCGGCGGTATGACGGTTCGCGCGGTGGCATCTCGTCATCCCGCTACTTGTTAGCGGCTAAGAGATACCGCGGCGGTATGACGGTGTAGATGATGGTTAAGTAATTCGTCATCCCGCTACTTGTTAGCGGGATCTAGAGATACCACGGCGGTATGACGGTTCGTGGCGGTATGACGTGTTAGCTATACCTTTTTTCTACTTAGCTTGGGTTATACAAGAAGTCTAATGAAGTGAAAATAAATTTATTTACCAAAATAGAGTTGCCTTGGTCTACAGATCTTAGTTTCTTTATCATTTATCATTTCATACCACTGAGTAACCCAACCAGTGGTTCTTGCAAGTGCAAAAATAGGCGTGAACATATTTGAGGGAATATCGATAGCATTCATTATTATACCTGAGTAAAAATCAACATTTGGATATAACTTACGCACGATAAAATATTCATCCTTTAAAGCTATTTCTTCAAGTTTTTTTGCAATTTTGAGCAATTCATTATTTTGTTCTAGTTTACTTAGAACCTCATGACAAGCGTCTTTCAATATCCGCGCGCGCGGATCATAATTTTTATAAACACGATGTCCAAATCCCATCAATTTAAATGGATCTTTATCATCTTTAGCTTTTTCGATGAATTTATCTATATCTTCACTTTGCTCTATCTCTTTTAGCATATTTATAACTGCTTCATTAGCTCCACCATGTGCTGGTCCCCAAAGTGTAGCAACTCCTGCAGAGAGGCTTGCAAACAGATTAGAGCCAGCCGATCCCACCAATCTGACAGCCGCCGTAGAAGCATTCTGTTCATGATCAGCATGGAGAGTAAATATTTTATCCAGAGCTTTTGCAAAAAGGGCGCTTTTATCATTATCAACAGCATCGCCAAATATCATCTTTAAGAAATTTTCACTGTAACTTAATTCATTGTTAGCATTTATGAATTCCTGATTGTTGATATGCCTATAAATCATTGCAACAATTGCAGGAACTTGTGCTATTGCAGAAATTCCAAAATCTAAATCTTCACCATTGACATTGTTGCCATGTGTTTCATGGTAAGATGCTGACAAATTTGCAAAACATGCAACTAAAATCGACATAGGGTGAGCAGTTTTTGGAAATGCTTTGATTACATTTGTAACTTGCTCTGATACTTTGGATGATTCTTGTATTTTGAGAAGAAATTTTTTGTGTTGCTCTGAACTGGGTAGTTCACCATAGAGTAATAAATAAATCACAGCAGTAAAACTATTATTCTCTGCCAAATCAGCTATATCATGTCCCCTATATTTAAGAACTCCTTCATCTCCATCAATAAATGTAATCGAAGAAGAACATGAAGCTGTGGAAACAAACCCCGGATCATAAGTGAATAATCCTGTCGTCTTATATAAATCCTTGATATTTAACACGTCAGGACCTATTGTTCCACTTAATATGGGTAGCTCAATTTTTAATCCATTACTTAGTTCTAATAGCACTTTTTTATCCATCACTTAAGCTACTTAAATTTTATACAGAATATACAAACTGAAGAGTATATATTAATACAGTTAACTTTACATTAACCGTATTAAGCGGTCATCAATGCTTTTACTTTTGCATTTAAGCGACTTATTTTACGCGCAGCAGTATTCCTATGAATAACACCTTTATTCACACACTTGTGTAAATTAGATTCAGCATTCCGAAATGCCAGAACAACATTTTCTTTGTCGCCAGACTTGATTATATCAACCAATTTTCTAATAGCGGTGCGAGTTTTACTTTTCCGCATCTTATTTATTAAAGTGCGCTTTGCTATTACCTTTATCATTTTTTTAGCACTCTTATGATTTGCCATATATTAATACCTAAAATACTGTACTTTTTTTTTAATTATAAAGTTTTTTTGTTAATTTGCAATATCAGTTTTTTCTATGGTTAATCTACTGCTTCTCTCTTCAATAATTTTTTCTAAACTTTGCAAGAATTCATTTTTGTTTAACCCAGGATATATTGGGGGCAATATTTCTATTACTGCCTTTCCGGGATTCTTTCTCAGAGAAAGTATGCTTTTTGGCCAAAACAAACCAGTGTTTAAAGCAACCGGTAACACAGGAACAGATAATACGCTATATAAAGCAGCAATACCTGGTTGATATTTTATATTTTGGTTTATAGTCGTTCTTGTACCTTCAGGAAATATTATTATGCTTCTATTTTCTTTTATACGCATTTTTGCTAGTTTAATTATATGGCGTATAGAACTGATACCATCTGAACGGTTAATAAAAATCATTTTCAGCGCTATAAGATGTAAACCAATGAATGGAATCCATTTCAATTCACGTTTTAAAATAAAAACCGCTTTTCTAAATAGTAGTATAAAAATAAATGTTTCAAATGGAGATTGGTGTTTAGATGCAATGATAAAAGGTTGCTTAGGAATGTTTTCCATTCCCCTCACTTCATATTTAATGCCACATAATAAACGCAGCATGAATAATACAACTCTCACCGAACAGACGAGGAAAATGGTTATTACATACTCAGGAAAGAAAATTACAGGGAGAGCAATTAAAGTATAGAATACTTCCCATAATATAAGGAAGAAATTAAACAATAAACTTGAAATCACAAACTCACATAAACTTATTTGAATTTAACTTTACTACAAATTAAAAGCAATAAGTTTAATTATTGATCATCTGAGTAATAGGATGCGAATCAGCTAATTTGTCCTTTAACTTTTCGTTAGCAATATGAGTATATATTTGTGTTGTAGAAAGGTTAGTATGGCCAAGAACTTTCTGTATCAACACAATATTTGCTCCGCTATCCAGTAGATGGGTAGCAAAAGAATGCCTAATCACGTGTGGAGAGATCTTATTTTCATCAATATTGCATTTTCTTGCTAACTCCTTCATTAATTGACCGACCCTCTGCCTTGTAATTGGTTTATTAGGTTTATCACCTGGGAATAGCCAATCGGATTCCTTTTCGTTAGGGATCAGATTGTCACGAACTGATAAATAATTTCTAAGGCTCTGCAATGCTTGTTCATTAAAAAGAATTTGCCTCTCTCTACCACTTTTTCCTTTTATTATTATATAGCATTCTTTGTTATTACTGTTTATTAAATGTGACACTTCACATAACTTCATATCAATTAGTTCAGAAACACGCATTCCAGAAGAGTAAAGGATATCTAAAATCGCACATAGCCTTTTACTGCTTATCTCTTTATTCGATTCGCTTGCTGATTTTCTCACTGCGTCCATTAGCAAAAATATTTCTTCGACACTTAAATACTTAGGCAAAGGACGAGAAACTTTTGGATTCTTTAATTCAGCATCATTAGCCGGTGCTGGATTAAAATCTATTATTCCGTCATTAAATAGACACTTATAGAAATTTTTCATAGCGGATATTTTTCTTGATATAGAGCTACTTTTATATTTTTTTTGTGTACATAGATATTTCACATAATCTTTAATATTGGTTTTGTTTACGCCAACCAAGGTAGTGCCGCTTTCTAATAAAAATTCTTCAAACTGGTGTAAATCCGAACGATAACTTTCCAGAGTATTTTGTGTAGCGGACCTCTCTGAAGCCAAAGCATCTATGTAATATGTTATGTAAAGATTTTCTTTTTTATTTTGCGACTGTTTATTTTTCATTATCAGCTCCTATATTTATTTCTTTGGCTATAATTTGATTGGAAGTGTTTCCTATGTGTCTTATGAGAAAATATGAGACAAATAAGGCATTTATCAATAGAGTGAACATCACAAACCTTTGCTTTAACCTTGCTTTAACCTTTTTTTTAAATTTAATCTTACTCTTATCATAGTTAAATTATAACGTCAAATCTATAAAAAACACCTTATAAAGTGAGCTCTACTATAAATATAGAATACTTCTTAGCTGTATCTATCTATATTTATTATAATTCTAACATGGACAGATAGAGATTTCAATTACGTTAGTGTTATGGGTGTTAATAAATTTTTAATATATACAATGAGTACTTTACAAAAGAAGAAATCAAATGGCATCTTTTTTAAATAAAGTGCTAATAAAAGGAACGGTCACATTTGACCCTATAGATTCATTATCTATCTTCTCTATAATTTTATCAATGCTATAGAAAGAACGTTCTATTCTTGCTAAAATATAATTAATCACTTTTAAATCAATTTTTAACTGTTTATCTGAAAATCGTTTTATTAGCATGATTCTTAATAATTCTTCGCTTGCAGGCAAAATTTTTACGCTGATAGTTGATAATATTCGAGAACTTAAATCTCTTAGTTTGAAGTTAAGTTTTTTTGGCGAAATTGAAGAAGTGATTAGCAGCTTCTTATCATTTTCTTTCATGTAATTGTAACAATGTAATAACATTTCTTCATCTTTAATGTTTTGTACGTCTTCTAAAATAAAAGCATCGCTATACCTAATCTCGCTTACAAAGTTATTCACATTGATAAAAATTGCATCGTTTATTGACTGCCAAATATGAGCAAGATGAGTTTTACCAGAGCTTTTAGGTCCAAAAAGAATGAGAGATTTCCAAGATAAATCCTCAATTACTGAATTATATATGTGCTTATTTTCATCTAAGATGATGTAATTTTGCCGACTATAATCAGCTTGATTGTTGTTAAATAAATTTAATTGCACATTAAACCTCTTACGTAACCTCTTTCTGGTAGTAATTTTTGCGCAGAAATTTACTTACGCTCCTCAAATATCTCAGGTATTCTGGGCTCATTTCTCCTCTTACCATAAATTGATTATGCAAAAGGTCTGTTAGCCGTTTTTATAAAGCTCACTTTTAAAATATTTATTGATTGCATATTCTACTGATACATTGAACATTGCTATTATTGGAATAAAAAGTAATATACCTGTAAATCCAAAATATGAAGCGCATATAGTAATTCCCAGAATAATTACAGTTGGATGTATATGAACTTTTTTTCCTATTAATAAAGGAACTAATATGTTTGAATCTATTAATTGTCCAACACCAAATAATAGCAAAACGGCAGCACTTTCAAACCATTCACTAAATTGAGTAATAGCGCTCAAAAACCCAATAATGGTATATAATAATGGTCCTATGTAAGGTATGAACGTTAATATTCCTGATAAAATTCCAATAACAATAGAGTGTTTCAATCCGATTATGCTCAGGCTCACAGAGTAAAAGACCATCATGACAATACATACATTTACCTGCCCCTTTAGATAATTAGATATGATGAAATCCACTTTGGAAAAATAATTTGCAACTTTTTCTCTATAAGAAACAGGAATTAATTTATTAGCTTTTTCTATAATTAAAGGCCAATCACGTAATATATAGAAAAACACTACAGGAGTAATCACCATTAATGATACCGTGTGAATCAAGCTAAAGCTTGAACTTAACACTTGGATTATAAAGTTACTAGCAATATCAAGAGCATTTATGAAATAAGATACATAGTCGCTGTAATTTTCTGCTAGATTTTTAGATAAGTGATCAAATAAGCTATCCTCGATTTTTATATTAAGAAATTCTAATACAGAGGGGATTACTTTAAGTTTTAATGAAGGCACTTTACTCACTAAGAAATTTAATATTGAAGTAATTTGAACATATATAATAGGTAAAACAAATGTTATAACTATTATAAAAGCTATTAATAAAACAAGTATTATAAAAATTACAGAACATGAACGCGGTATTCTATACTTTTCAAACTTGACTACTAGCGGATTAAACAAATATGCAATAACAATAGACATTAAACATGGAAAAATCATAGGACGCATCAGGAATAACATCCCTATTATAAAAAGCAGTATAAAACAAATAGTTATATGACGTTTTTGCATTCGTTTAGCATAGTCAATTTACTGAAAAATATACAGTTTATTGTAAATACTATCTATTCATTGTTTTATCAATTTTATTAAGTATTAGGTCAATCAAATTTTCACCCAATTCCCAACTAGATAAAACTCCGTTATGTGGATCATCTTCATACCTTTTCGAATTAACAATCTTGATCAATTTTCCACGTAGCAATACATCATTTTCTATTGCGTGCGCCAATTGTGCAGGTTGTGGTATTAAGTAATCTCTTTTGCTATTAATAACTATTATTGGCATATTCAATTTTCCCTCATCTCGCAACTTTCGTATATCGTTCACTAAATCAAAATCTAGATCTAAAGTCTTTAGCAATTTTTTAAAAATGGATGAGGGCAACATACTTAAAATTTTTGCTTGAGGGATCGGAAAATGCCCTATTGCTGTATGAAAAGAGCTGAAAGTGCTAGTAAAAATAACACTTCCAAGTTTAACGTTTTTGTCTGCAAAGTGCTTCAAAACTGCCGATGCAACTGCTCCTCCAAAGGAATGGCCAAAAAGTATAATGTTTTCAGGCCTCACACCCTTGTCCATTAATTCATTGATTTCTTCTATCGAGGGCTTAAGCAAACTTTGATCTCTATTTATAAAGGGAATAATAATAAGCATTACGGATAAAAAAATGCAAGTTAGAGCAGCTAAGCTTGCTAAACCAACTACTCCAGCTGTTATGGGGCTTATAAGTAGTAATATTGCAATGGGCGCTGATACAGATGCCACGAGGAACAAAAAGCTAACTGCAGCATAAGTTATGTAGTTTTGGAATATAGCCGAATATTTATGTGTATGAGCAATAGCTTTTAGCCTATTTCTGCCACATAAATGCTGTAAGCATTGTTGAGCATTTTTATGATTATCCCCTATTCCATGAAAGAATATAAGGTGTATCTCATTTTCTTTATTACACTTAGTAATGTGCATTCTAGCATCGTATTATATCTTATAAGATAATACACTCTTTTTTTAAAACTGTAAATAACTTGTTACTATACACTTACGCTGAAAATGATAAATATGCACACTAACAGACTTAAGAAATACAAAATAGCAGCATTAATAGTTGCAGCAGGAGTAGGCAGTAGATGCAGTAACACAATTCCTAAGCAGTATACAAAACTTGCAGGTAAATCTGTTTTATTTCATGCAATTAAAAGATTTCTGGCTAACCAATATATAGATTACATAAGAATAGCAATTAATAGAGACCATGAAAGTTTTTATAGGGAAGCAATGGATCTCTTATCCAACCATTATTTAAGTGAAAAATCAGCAGTACACTCCTTCCAGCGCGTGACGCTGGAATCTAGAAAAAAAGAAAGTATGGATCCAAGTAGTCAAGCTACTTGGATGACAGGAGGTGTAGATACTAAATTACTAAGTCCAATATATGGAGGAGAAAACAGGCAAAATTCAGTTAAACTAGGGCTTGAAAGCTTACAAAAAATTAACCCAGATTTTGTAGTTATACACGATGCTTGTAGGCCTTTTGTGTCAGATGTTCTGATAGATAACTTGGCTCAGTCCATGATTAATGATCAATATACAGGAGTAGTACCAGCAATAGAAGTCGAAGACACTATGTCATTGGTGGGTAATAATTTCGTTGAATCTACGATTTCAAGAGGAAAACTCAGAGCCATACAAACTCCTCAAATTTTTAATTTCAAAGAATTATTATCGTGCCATCAATCAGACAAAGAATTTACTGACGATTCATCACTAATGGTAGAGCACAAAAAACATGTTGCGATTATTAAAGGTGAGAAAAGCAATTTTAAGTTAACCACAAAAGAGGATATCAATATGGCAAAGCTTCTCTTTGAAGAGCCAAAATTTCGTGTCGGAACTGGTTATGATATACATAAGTTCATTAAAGTTCAAAATGGTGCTGAGAGCTTTATAAAAATTTGCGGTGTGAAAATTGAACACAACATGGCAATAGAAGCGCACTCTGATGGTGATGTTGCAATACATGCAATCGTTGATGCAATACTCGGAGCACTGGGATGTGGCGACATAGGAGAGCACTTTCCTCCTAGTTCCTCTGAATGGAAAGATTGCAATTCATCTCACTTTCTTGACTTTGCTGCTAAAAAAGCAAAGGAAAAAGGGTACAGCGTGTCTAATTTAGATATTACTATAGTTTGTGAGGAGCCTAAAATATCGCCTTACAAAGTAGAAATGAAGAAATTCATATCAAAAGCATTAGAGATTGATGATGAATTCGTAAATGTCAAAGCAACCACTGCAGAAAAATTAGGTTCTCTTGGAAGAAATGAAGGAATAGCAGCATATGCTTCTGTGTTATTGCATACAAACTTTTATTGGGAATAGAAACGAAAAAACTTCCTTGACAAACTCCGCCAACCCCCTTATCATGAAACTGAAGGTATTCAGTTATCTTCATCTGTGCAGATTAAACAGCAAGAAAACAACGTAGTTGGCGTCTTATTTTTAATTTTTTGCACTATGTGCACCTTATGTCTTCACAACATTTCTGGGTTTTTACCTATATAAGCTGAAACGCGCTTATAAGTCGTTTAAGACAGTATAGTACGCCAATTTGCAGGATTAGAGAGTGACAACTAGCTAACACGGGATTTCTTTTGCCTTTTTTTCTGCTTAGTAAGTTTCTTAAACATTTAAACTAAGGTGAGTTGCATTTAAAAGCAGCTAAATTGCAGTGTTTAAGACTTAAAAAACGCCATACTTGAAAGTATAATGTAAGTAATTAGCCAACCACGGGGCTTCTTTTGCCTTTTTTTTCATTTGGTAAATTTCTTAAATATTTATAGCTTATATCTAAAATAATACCTTGTATCTTTTTTCTGTTTAGGTTATGCAAGAACCCATGCTTGACACTTGGATTTAGTGCAGCTACCCTAAATTGGAATTGCTATTCTTGGCTGAAAGGAACACATTTTTAGAATAATGAAAACAATCAGCACTTTAATTCAAGAAGGATCGGAGTTATTATCGTCACATAAAGTTGAATCACCACATTTAGATTGTGAAATCATCATGCAGCACGTACTTGGAGTGGAAAGATCATTCATAATTATGAACCATGCTGATCAAGTGCCGATGGAGAAAGAACTTTTATTTTGGAAATTAACAAAAAAAAGAGCGGAAAGATATCCAATATCGCAAATAATAGGTAATCGTGAATTCTGGAGTAAAAATTTTATAGTTAACCAGCATGTTTTGGATCCAAGACCGGATAGTGAAACAATAATCCTAGCAGTGTTAAAATATTACCCAAATAAAAAGCAGAGACTAAAAATTGCAGATTTTGGTACAGGCACAGGTTGTTTATTGATATCCGTACTTAGTGAGTATGAAAATGCCGTTGGGATCGGTTTTGAAAAAAGCTTGGAAGCATACAAAGTTGCCTATCAGAACACAAAGAAACATAATCTTCTCAGCAGAGCCAAAATATTTCCAAGCTCATGGACAGAGTGCAGAGGTTCATTCGATCTTATAATCAGTAATCCTCCATATATTAAAAGAAGCAAATTGAAAGACCTGCAAGCCGAAGTGCAAAAGGAACCAAGAATTGCTCTTGATGGTGGAATTGATGGTTTAAACTGTTACTTGAGTATTTTTTCAATATTAAGGAGGTGTCTTAAAAAAAATGGGTTTGCGATATTGGAGATAGGTGAAGATCAAAATGATATTGACAAAATAATACCCTCATACAAATTAGCTTTTCAGGAATATGTACATGATTTGGCAGGAATGAAGAGGTGCATTGTTGTGCAAAAAACATAGCTAATGTTTTCTTGTATTATCTCCTTCATCCCATATTATCCTATGTCATTCCAGTACCCTCTACCTCGTCATCCCAGTACCCTCTCCTCGTCATCCCAGTGCGTGACACTGGGATCTATATTTAACTAGATCCTATGGTCAAGCCATAGGATGACAGGAACGGTTTTATGCATTTTTTAAAAGGGCAACATGTTTAAGCTTTGCTGGCAAAGTGGAAAGTAAGGCCAGCCTCTATGCCGTGTGTATGAAAAAAGCCATTCTGTATGGTAGTAGATACTTGATTATCACCTGTTTGTTCAACCATTTTACCTGTTGGCTTACCTACGCCATTATTAAAATTGGGATCCCACTTTGAGGTTTCTAGTTTGAACTCACTGCTACCAATAGCACCAAAACCTCTATATCCAATATGCATATTTACATCTTCGTTTATGCGATAATCAAGGCCAGCTTTTAATTGACCTGCGGGTCTTATTGACGATTTTTCAAACATTTTCATTCTTGTTGCACCGACTCCAATACCAACGTAAGGAGAAAAAGAGAAACGGTCACTTTTCCAATGATGATAAACATTTGCCATTAAAGACGCGTTTTCTATCTGGTCATGATTGACTATTGCTCCATATCTCTCTTCTGGGTTAGCTTTATCCTTTATGTAGGATATTGTTATCTGGCTGCTTGCTAAACCAATATTATCCACTTTTACAGAAGAATACATTCCTTCCAATTCAGCTCTGTAGCTATTGCCATTCAATTCCCCTGTATAACCAAGTGCCACATTTGCAGCAAAAGGTGGATTATAATCTCCTTTATACTTACTTAGTGATTGACCTTCTGTATTCTGAGCACTCCTGTCATTTACAGATACATTATTGTCAGCTGTAGCAGCAGTATCTCCAATTTTTGCTTTCAACTCACCCATGTAATTTAAATATTGACCGTAATACCCACTGCCAAAGTAAAACCCTTCTGTTTCACTTGCAAAAGATTGTTGTGACAACAGCAAAGCAAGTGCTGTAACCGCTAATGTTTTTTTACTAATCATTACTACTCCCCTAGTTAAAATAGCTAATCTAATACTAATTAATTAAAAATGGCTTAATATGAAAAACCTAATTATTTGCATAACTTGCACTTTTCTGAGCTAAAAATAGGCAAAGTTAACCTTTATTTTTGATCATTTTTTAATTTATCGTCAATATCCTCATCTTCAAATTCATCCTCCTCGTCTTCGTCATCAAACCCATCATCGCTCCTCTCGTCATCAAACCCGTCATCATCATCTTCAAACTTATCGTCAATATCTTCATCATCAATATCTTCGTCTGCAAATTCATCTGATTCATCATACACTGCATCCTCTGTTTTAGTTTCAGCAGGATAATCAGCAGCGCTAGGCCCCTCAAGAGCATTATTCCCCTCGTTATTAACCTTATCTTTGCTCGCAGCAGCAGAAAGAACTTTGTTTGGGTCATATGGTTCTTGTGTAGGCACACGAGTTTGCTTGAGCAGTCTTTTTGTGAAGGTGCTATCACTATAGTACAAAATTTTCTTTGATTTAATTGGGTAAGTTGACTCTATTAAAATTATCTGATCGTCGCGTGGCAACATAATAACTTCTTGAGGCAATAGCAATGCCCTCTGTGTTTCAGAGATATGCAACGACCTTGAAGCAGGATTTAAATCTAAAAATTTAGGCTTATTCAACGATTCTTGTTGTACAGTTTTGTTTCCTATAAGTTGCGATATTAAATTAGCTGTTTCAATATTATTGGCTGCAAAAGTTATTCTGTAAGTCGAGTTTGACAAAAAGGAGTTCATTCCTGCTTCTTCGTATATTCCTTTGAGCTGCTCAGTATCTTGAACAATTAAGAATAACCTAACTCGATAACCACGAAAATATGCAATACCTGTTTGAAATTGCTCCATTTTTCCAAGTGTAGGAAACTCATCCATTAAAAACAATACGCCATAAGGCTCGTCATCCGATGGCAATTTTCTACATAAAAACTCAGTTGCCTGTTGGTAAAAAACCTGCATTAAAGGCCTGAGCCTAGTCAAGTTGTCAGGAGTTAAACCAACATAAACTGTAGTTTTCTTCTTTTTAAAATCTAAAATATTAAAATCACTTGACGCAGTTGCAGTATCAATCAATGGGTTTGCCCACAATTCAAGCGATGAGTTCATAGTTGATACAACACCCGACCTTTCTTTATCAGCTTTTTGTAAAAAAGCTGCAATATTCATATATGCTACAGGGTGTAGTATTTTACCCATTGTATCAAGAGCAACAGCAAGATTATAAACTACGTCATCACTACGCATCGTACGCACAACTTCACCAAAAGATTTAACTTTCTCTGGTGCAGCAAGTAAGTATAATACCACTCCAACAAATAAGCTTCTTGCTTCATTTTGCCAAAAGTCTTGTTCAGGCATGATGAGGTTAGCTATTTTTTGCACATCGTCAACCATCTGCCCAGGTTTTTTACTAATCCATTGTAATGGATTGTAACAGTGACTTATTCCATCTGGCTGCGCTGGATTCCATACGTATACTTTTTGTCCTTGTCGTTCTCGCCAACCACTTGTTATTTCATAGTTTTCTAATTTTATGTCGTGTACAATTACCGAGTCAGTCCAAAATAATAAATTAGGAATTACAAAGCCAACACCCTTACCAGAACCTGTAGGTGCAAATAACAATGCATGCTGAAACCCATCAGCAATAAAGTATCCTCTTTTATCTTTACCAAGCAATAATCCCTTTTTGCTTCTTAATCCTGCTTTTCGTATGTCTTTCTCTGATGCCCACTGCGAGTCTCCATGAAGTGATTCTTTCTTTTTAAATGGTCGCCACTCAATTATCCTTTCTCTTAAATTCCATAAGATAATCATTAAAACAACAATAGGCATTGTAGAAGATAGAATTAATTTTAATTTGAGCTCAAGGCTATATAACTCTGGGTGGTGCCAACAATATTGTATATGATCAAAAATCGTTGGCCAAAGAGCTTGAGGGAAAGGCGTCAAACTAGGATTAATTGCCTTAAAATCCACAGCATCCGGACCGTCAACTAATAGAAAGAACAATATACCAGATAGATAGAAGCAAAACTCAAGTACGCTAAAAGCTACTACACCTCCTATGAGAATATTACGTAGGTGATTTCCATTACTCATAAACTACTCTTTTTTAACTTATGTATAAATTTAAGCATTTTCGCTTGCAGATCTAGTAAATAATATCTCAGAAATGCTTCTTTTGCCCCCACCGGTTCTTTTTAGCTGAATAACAATATCAATCACATTTCTAATGTATGGTATAATTTGGTCTGGAGGAATGCCAAGATTTGCCTGCATAACCATCAATTTTATTTGCTCAAGGGCCATTGTTGGACTATCCGCATGAAGGGTTGATATTGATCCAGGGTGACCAGTATTTATCGCCCTAAGAAAACTAAAAGCTTCCGCTCCACGGAGCTCACCAACTATTATTCTGTCTGGCCTTAAACGTAAGCACGCCTCTATCAAATCTTGAGTGGTTACTTTTGCTCTGCCCTGCCCTCCTTTGGAGGCAATCAGATGCACTCTATTTGGATGATCGTTCAAAACGATTTCCCTTGCATCCTCAACAGTAATAATTCTTTCCTCAGTTGGAATAGCACGCAAAGTAGCATTAGTAAAAGTAGTCTTACCAGTGGAAGTTCCACCGCTAATTATAATATTTTTCTTACTTATTACAGCGTATTCTAAAAACTCTTTTATTTTTTTTTGCCTTAACAGTAAATCCAAATGACGGTCAACTGGATTATCAGTTGCTTCTGTAACAGTTTCAGAAAAAGCCCCCATTTTTTCGTAATCATCGAGTGCTAATTGCATGCTAGAAGGCTTACGAATCGACATGACTACTTTATCAGGTTCACATGCTGGTGGAAATACTATCTGTATACGATAACCATTTGGTAATGTTGCCGAAAGTAAAGGTGCTTCTTCGCTAAGTTTTTGTTCTGTAGCTTGAGCAATCAGTCTGCCAAGAGATTTCAAATGGTTAAGATCGAATACTTCTAATTTTTCACACCTTATTTCACCGCGATTTTCAATCCATACTTCCTTTGGCTTATTTATTGATATTTCATTTACGCCTTCTTCTTGAAATATGCCTTGTAATGGCTCCAAATATGTATCAAGTGCAGCATAATTCATTTCATTGATTTAATATTGCCTGTGGAGGAAATACTATATCTTGGTTAACAAATACTTTCAACGCGGTGCCTTGATCAACATAAATAGTTGGTTTTTTATCTGTGTATCTGCCTACTATATCCCGCATATCTTTAGAAAAATCCTCGATTGATTTCCCGATTGCTTTATCATAAACAGACTTGCTTCTTTTCTGAGTTTGCCTCAACAGTTGACGTACATCGTCTAAAGTTATACCGATATTGTCACTAGTAATTGCATCAACTCCACTAGCTCCAGAACTTTTTATCACACTTACTATTTCTTCCTTTATTATTCTCAGTAAATCCTGATCACTTTTAGCATTCCGAATTTTTTCAATAGCCCTAAGACCCAATTTCCATTTTTCGTCTCCTACCCTCCCAACTTCAGTTTTTATAGCATCCTCCAATCTCTCAACAATAGCCCCTTTGAGAGAAGAGATATCTATTTCAGTTGCAGTGATGGATCTCACCGCATCCATAGCAGTTAGCGTATCAATAAGATTAGAGGCCTTTTGCCCTATAACAGCCGAACCAATTGAAACACCAGCAAGTGCCACTGAAGAGAATAATGCACTTACTATTTTATTATCAACTATTCCAGCTATTCCTGCTCTGCCAAGTTCATCCGTACCAAGTGATGAAATAGCAATATCTATTCCATGAGGAAGAATGACCCTACTCCAGTTTATATTTACACGAGCTCTTGCGACATTCGAGTCAAATGAATAACTGCCTATCAATCTTGAGCCTTTAGGTATTAAAACTGTATCACCAGTTTCTGCATAAACATCTCTACTCACCATAGCACGCAGCATTCCTTGCAGATCAGAGTTTATTGCAGTTTCAAGAACAGCATCAATAATTTTACCTTGAGTAACCATTAAACCAAGCTTTCCTACTCTGGTAGCTTTGCTCGATTGTGCTGAAGTGTCAGATAAAATAGCATCAGCAGCCTTATTCTCTCCACCATCACTTGAAATTGTTAACATTTGTGCACTACGTCTGTCTCTAGGATAACCGCTACCCCCTATTGTAGGAAACGAGGTAGGTAAATTGCCCATAACATTACTAGAAGGAAAATTTTGCTTTGGCAAAATAGGTATATTTGACACAGGAGTTTCTTTTGGTTTCTCTTCTTCTTTTCTAATTTGTTTTATTTCTGGTATGATTGGTGGTGTAGGAAGAGGAGGTAAGGGTGGTAAGGGATCAGTTATTATTCTTTCAGGAACCATTACATTATCTGGAACTTGTTCCAACTTTCCCTTCAATTCTTGAACATTTTGCTTTGTTTCCTCTTTTTTAATAACTTCTGAACCCTCTTTATGAGAAGGACTAAAATAGAGATAATACACTCCACCAACCAGAAGCACTAAAATAATGACCATCAATGCCCTATGAACTTGATTAGAGCCAACTGTTACTACCTTGTTCTCTATTTCTGATTCATCTTCTGAATTGTTACGCCTTTCTTTATTCATATTGCATATACCACAGCTAATCTGAACCCTCTTTAAGTGACCTATTTATAATTTCAACTTCACCATCTTCATAACGCATAAATAGCTTTTTATGTACTCCTTTTATTATAACATAATCATCAAATAACAGCCTTTTACAAGGTTTATCCTCCTCTTCTACAAAAATCTGAGGTATTTTATTATTATTTCTAAATTTTAAATAGGTTAAATAACCATCATCAAATAGCTCAATCGGAACTATATCCGCATTACCACCTTCATCAATATATGTATAATTGTACTTCGTATCATTTTCTTGTATTATTTTTTCTGGCTTGTCTGTAGTATATTGCATTTGAGTAGGTAAAGAAACCTCATCTAAATCAAGATCAAATTCACCTTCTTCTTGAGGATAATAAAAACGTACTACGTAAGATATATCCTTTTCAGCAGAATAATCGTGACCCACTTTCTTAGCATCAGTATCTGAGTATTTATCGTAGTTTGGCCTTGAGATTAAATCAAAAATGTAATTTCTTTTTTTAGTTGTTGTAATAATCATGTTAGTGCGACTACTAACTTCAAATGGCATGATAAGCAATTTATTGTCATAAGGATTAATTTTCCAACTTGATGCATCACCAACAGCGATATTTTTAACTTTTTCTCCTTCCGCAAATTCAATATAAGAATAGTAACCCTGACTAAAAACCACCGTAAATACTTCATTAGGGCTATACACAAAAGTCTTTATTCTACTATCTACAGAAATAGGCTCATTATAATTAATGGATGCGTTTAAATTGCCACTTACAAGTAAAGCTAAAACTAATAATATCCTATACATATTCATCATCTACTCTATATGAAATAACTTGAAATCCTAATGGGTTAATATATCTTTGCTGATCATCCATTTCAAGCGATGCATATCTATATGACATAATAACTATCTTATTTTTTCTTGTGGAACTTCCATCTTTCCGTATAAATTCCACAAAAAACCTCACCTGAAGAGCATCGTTACCCAATTTTTGAATTGAGCGAATTTTAAATTCACTTTTGGTATCTGAGTACAAATTAAAAAGATCATCCATATTCTGTGATCCTACATAATTTCTAAATTCATTATACACATTAGGTGAGGAAAACAACCTCACCTTTGTATAATAGTTATAATTATAATGATATGGATCAAAAACCTCCCTTGCTTTTATATACTCTGAAATAAAATAAACGTTTAGCGCTTCATTTGCAGAATATTGTTTTACTGTGACAGGATCAACCAATTGCACTATTCCTGATTTCTTGTCAATTTCTATAACAAATGGCTCAATAGTGCTACTTGTGCTAATTTTAAATATGACTAATATGCTGATAGAGATCGTTGCTAATAATATTAATGCAAATAAAAGTAGAATATTCCTTTGAGCAATAACTGTGCTGTAGCGGTTTGAATTCCAATCTATATCCTTATCTAAGGATTCAGTATTTTTTTCTCGCTTAAAAAATCTTAGCATTTTAGTATTCCTAAAAATCTTAACTTATGTTAATAAACATAGCAAATTAACAAAGTAGTTACAACAAAAAAGCTAAAAAACTCTTAATCTATGGCCTAGCTTACCAAACTTTGTCTCCATATATGAATCGTTATATTTATTACGTTCCACAATAAGTGGTAGACACTTTGTAACTCCTATACCACTACTTTCCAATTCTGACAATTTCCTATCATTGTTTGTAAGTAATTGGATTTTGTTAATGTTCAATTTATTAAGCATTTTAGCTGCAACAGCAAAACTCCTTTCATCATCTTCAAAACCTAATATTCTGTTTGCATCAACAGTATCAAGATTATGTCCTCTTTGCACACTGTAAGCTCTTAACTTATTAGTTAAACCAATGCCTCTTCCATCTTGCATCAAATACAATATAATACCACTTCCAGAGTCAGCTATCATTTGAATTGCTTGATGTAACTGACTTCTGCAATCGCATGATAAGCTATCTAACAAGTCACCCGTATAGCACGAAGAATGAATTCTTACTAATGGTTCGCCATCTTTATCTGGATTGCCAATGATAATTGCATGATGTTCTCTTCCACCACTTTCTGTTCTATAAGATATGATATTTACTTCTTGAGTCTGTTTTAAAAATAATGATGTTTTGCACACTTCATATACATCCTGATTTTCTTGAAAATTATTTATGAATGACGTGTCCAGTGCAATAACGTCATTTTTCTCGCACCAATTTCGCATTTCATGGTTATTCTCAAAAGTCATATCAGCCACTAACGCGTATGGCAATAATTCTGAGAACTTAAGCAAGGCAATAGCACATTCATCTATTGTCTTTGAGCATTGCAACTCTCTTATGCAATCTTCCTTTGAACAGTTTATTAAATGGAGCAGTTCATCAAAATTATTCACCAACAGACGTTTGCTGTTATGTTCTTTATTCTGAGATATGTATTTTACCTTACTTGAAGTTAAAGTAACATATACATTACTTGATATAAGCTTGTATTGATTAAATAAATCTCTTTCTAAAGCCTCAGCAGCAGCGAACAATAGGTAATTACTTTTATCATATATTACAATTGGCCGGCCGCGCCTGATTTCGCTGATAGCTCTTTCTACCTTATTGCTACTCTGATTTCCTATAAACATTTTTACCCATATTAAGCAGCTATGAAAAAACTGGTGCGGCCGAGAAGACTTGAACTTCCAAGGCCTTATGAGCCACAGCGACCTCAACGCTGCGTGTCTACCAATTCCACCACGGCCGCACTATATTCTAGTTTTTATATAGTTATTTTAAATTATTTAATCATTTTAGAATTTTTCATCTAGAGTGTCAATCTGATACTAGAATAATTTAGAAATTACTTGTATAATTTGATTATGAATTTTGTGATTATAAATTTTAATCATTTAAGACAACCTTACTACTAATTTTTAACTTAGGTTTTTATACAAATGAATGTAGATAATATCTTTATTTTTTTAGCTCTCTCTCTTATAACTAGCTTTCATTTCGTCCATGCACAGATATTATACACATGGTCTCAAGTTATCCCAGAAAATAAATTAAGCATACGTGCAATTACAGACAATGACATGTGTCCCATTGTTTATGTCGATGGCGAGGAAATAGAAATGCTGAATCGCAGCTCAATTAACAATGGTGATCATAACGAAACAGTTTGTGAACTGACAGTACAAACAAGTGCCAAAAACATTAGTATTGAGGATCTACGAGTTCCTATATTACCAGAAAAGGTTAATAAAATTGCTTTTATTGGTGACACGGGTTGTAGAATAAATATGTTATTTCAGCAGGAATGTAATTCGGTAGATAGCTGGCCTTTAAAAAAAAATTTAGATTCAATCGCCCTTCATAAACCAGATTTAATTATCCATGTTGGTGATTATCATTATAGACAAACAAAATGTAGAAATACAAAAAAGTGTGGCGATATTTATGGATATAATAAAAAAGCTTGGTACGCTGATTGGTTTGAGCCTGCAAAGGATATTTCATTACAATCCCCTTTCCTTTTTGTTCGTGGAAACCATGAGAGTTGTAATAGAGCTTATGAAGGATGGTTCAGGTATCTAGATTCATACCCCTTTTCGTCTGAAAAATGTGGAAACTTCGTTTCTAGTTGGTCCTTAGATGCTGGACCGATGAAATTTTTTATCTTCGACTCTTCATCCGGTGAGGATATTTTTACAACCCAAAGCACAATTGATGCTTTTGAAAGGCAATTTGATAAATTGATACAAGATAAGCCCACGTGGTTTTTAACTCATAAACCGCTTTGGAGATCTCCAAAAAAAGAATTTTTGACATTAAAAAGCCATGGTAATCTTACACAAATTGAAGCTTTTGGAGATAAATTTCCAAGCAATGTCACTACCATAGTTTCTGGCCACATTCATATAGCCCAGATTTTATTAATGGATAATGTTCCAGACCAGATTATAGTTGGAAACGGTGGTGCATTATTACACGCTCAAGATCAAGAGCCTGTTTATCAAAATGTAGAATTTGACTATTCAAATGGTAGAAACTACTTAGCACACGAGGTTAGAAACTTTTTCGGTTTTGGCTTTGCAATACTAAACTTAGATGATCACAAATTTACCTTCTATAATCAACACAATAAGGAAATGTATTCTGCGAAGCTAACAGAAGATTTTAAACTTAAACGGATTAAAACTATAGTCGATTCATTTTAGGACTTGTTATTAGCTATTTTAACAACGCTACTTAAACATTTTTTTTAATCGATTGATTTCATCAGCAAATTTTGAGTCGGTCTTTATAAAATTTTCTACTTGTTTTACTGCATGTATAACGGTAGCATGGTCTCTGCCACCAAAGTTTCTCCCAATATCTGGTAGGCTTTTTTGCGTAAATTTTTTGGCAAAATACATAGCTATTTGTCTTGGCCTTGCAAGACTGCGAAGTCTTCTATTGGATTGCATATCTGCAACCTTTATATTGAAAAATTCAGCTACTTTCTTTTGTATTTCTTCTATTGTGATTGACCTATGATTTGACCTAAGAAGATCGATTAGGGTTTCACTAGCTGATTCTACCGTCATACTTCTTCCAATTAATGAGGTATGGGTAACCTTATTTAATGCTCCTTCTAATTCTCTTATATTAGATTTTATGTTCCTTGCTAAAAACTCTAGGACATCTTTCGGAACATACATATTCATCTGCTCCACTTTTGCCTGCAATATACCAAGCCTTAATTCAAAAGTTGTTTCATTAATATCTGCCACCAACCCCCAACCGAGTCGTGATCTTATTCTTTCTTCCACTCCATCAAGATCACTAGGAGACCTATCAGCTGATATAACCAATTGCTTATTTTGGTCTATCAATGCATTGAAAGTGTGAAAAAATTCTTCTTGTGTACTATCTTTACCACTGATAAATTGCACATCATCTACCATCAATACATCTACTGATCTAAATTGCTCTTTAAATAACATAATATCTTTGCTTCGCAGCGCTGTAATATATTGGTACATGAATTTCTCTGCTGATAAATATACTACTTTTCTTTTTTCTGATGGGGAATTGATTATGTGCCAGGCTATAGCATGCATTAGATGTGTTTTACCAAGTCCCACTCCACCATATAGAAACAAAGGATTGCTGCCTAATATTGGATCTATAGATTCTGCCACACGCTTTGCCGCCGTAAATGCTAATTCATTTGGCTTTCCCACTACAAAATTATCAAAGGTGAACCTTGGATCCAGCGGCGAACCAAGATTATGATTACTTTCCTCTCTGTTTTTTAGTATAACATTAAAATTTGAATTCCTTTCCTCAATTACTTGAATATCAATAGAACGTATGCTTTTATCTTCGCTTTGCCATAATGATAATATTTTTTTCATGTAATGAACTGTAATCCACTCTTTTATAAACCTTGTTGACACGGATAAAAGAACTTCCCCATTTCTGCTACTGACAAATTTTAGCGAACTCAGCCAGCTGTTATATGTTGCTTCTCCATAAAGATTATAAAGACAATTTTGGATTTTTTCCCAAGTAACATTGTGATCCGTTACTGTAATAATCTGATCAAAAAACATAGTAGAAACCTTAGGGCTAGTTAAGTTCATATACCATACCAAGAAAAAAGCAACAATTAGAAAAATATAAGATAATCAATAGCTTACTGCAAAATGAAAAGCTAATACTACTTAATACATACTAAAAATTATGGTGATTTTTTGATGAGTTGTAAAGGGTATAAAAACACTAAAATTGATCATTTTTATTTCAAAAAAATGAAAAATTTGTAAATGTCGCTTGTATCGAGGATTAGAAGCATGCTATTAAAAATAGTAATACATTATGTATAAATAAGATGTTAAATTTACTGGCAAATAAGTAAAGTATTCATATAAATATAGCTAACCTAATATAGATTTACTGAAGCAAATTTATGATTATATTAAGTAATTTGAGTTGTCATGCTGTATTCGGTATTGAACTAGAGTTTTACATTGAAGGAATAGAAAAAGAATATTTATTTCTGAATAGCATCAAAAATAAAATAGCATTTCTTGAATTTTCCTGCGAGAAGGAGAATTCTACACATCAATATGAGATAAAAAGTGGTTGTTATACGAACTCCGACAATTTAATTAAGCATTTTGAGTTAGCAAAACAATTACTTACTGAAGTAGTACAAAAACTTGGTGGGAACGTTTCTTTTAAAGCAAAGCCTTATTTGGATAGAGCAGGCAGTGCATTAAATGTGCATGTTAATCTCGTGAATTCAAATAACGATAACTTATTTTATATCAATGAGCAAAAGTGTAGTGATTATTTGATTCATAGTATTGGCGGATTATGTGCAATAATGAAAAAACATATGTTGTTTTTTGCTCCAAATGATGATTCATATTTAAGATTTCAGTACCCGGATATTCACACTCCAACTACGATTAGTTGGGGAGTAAATAACAGAACTGCTGCGATAAGAATTCCCTATTTTGGCAACGATTCCAAAAGATGCCGCCTAGAGCACCGTGTTCCTGGAGCAGACTGTAACCTTGAAAAAGTACTCACAGCAATAATTGAAGGTATAGTTTTTGGTATAGAGAACAAAATTGCTCCGCCAAATAGGGTCTACGGCATTGCATCTGATTCTCAATATAAGATGAAGAGTTTGATATAAACTCTAACCACGTTGGTTAACAATATCTTCCATAGTTAGCCGCTCTGGCATTCTCATTAAGTTAT
This sequence comes from Wolbachia endosymbiont (group A) of Sympetrum striolatum, assembly GCF_947250715.1. Taxonomy (NCBI): domain Bacteria; kingdom Pseudomonadati; phylum Pseudomonadota; class Alphaproteobacteria; order Rickettsiales; family Anaplasmataceae; genus Wolbachia; species Wolbachia endosymbiont (group A) of Sympetrum striolatum. Next base: position 499,038 of record NZ_OX366342.1, on the reverse strand, counting down.
CACTGAAAAAAGTCCTCGGAGCATTGGTAAGTTCTTTGATTTTTTTGTCATATCCATTCATATGCATAGGAGGGGATCGCATTAAGTCCATATAGTTCGTTGCGTATTTAGTCCGACTTGTATCATCAGCGTTAGTGCTTTTAGAAAGTGAATTACCTTTGAAATCCATATGTTCAGGTAGTCCATTTTTCATTTCTTCTTGTGCTCTTTTATTTTTTAATTCTTCTGCTAGCTCAGTTTCAGTTCTTTTTGGTTCTTTTACGGATATTTCCGTATCTTTTTCTTCACCTTCATCTTCTGAAACACGAGTAATTTCAGCTTTAGTTCTTATTTTATGAATCAGCAAAAGTAATAAGTAAGTAACTGCAGCAGCAGAAACGATAATGGCTATCTTTGCGGCAATGTGGATTGCTGTTAAAAATATTAAAGCTGATAAAGCTCCAGCTAATCCAGACACAATAACTTTTCTCTTGCCTTTTGTTACATTTAAAATTGCCACCATAATAACCTCTCAAATACTGTTCTAGAATTATTATACAGAAATTTTCTTATACTTGCAATTTTGCGAAAATTTTAATTATTTGCGTAAAGTTTTAAAGCTACACAAGGATTAATTAATATGCAACGTATCTCGACTATAATATTGTACAAACACACATATTTAGTTAACATTCAACATGCAGAGCTTACTCATAGAGCGAAACAGGGCGGTGGTATTATTACTTATAGTAATTTTTATCTTCGGTTCATACGTTTATGTAAAAATGCCAAGGGAAAGTAACCCTGATATACAGATTCCTATAATCAGCGTGTTTGTTGGACTTCCTGGGATTTCTGCTCAAGATAGTGAAAAGCTATTAGTGCTGCCTATAGAAAATGAACTAAGATCCATCGAAGGTGTAAGAGAATTGAGAGCTTTTGCAACTAATGATGGTGCTCACATGATACTCGAATTTGGAACAGAGTATGATAATAAAGAAGTGCTCGATAATGTCCGTTCAAAGCTTTCAAACATAAAATCGAAGTTACCTGTTGAAGCGGAATCTCCGATAATCAATGAAATAAACTTGAGCTTATTTCCGATACTCAATGTCGGCTTAATTGGTAATTTGCCAGAAAGAGCCTTAACTGAAATAGCACGCAAGCTAAAGAAAGAAATAGAATCTCTGCCAAATGTTCTCAAAGTTGAAGTGGCAGGTATGCGTAAAGAAACAGTGGAAGTTATAATTGAGCCCACAGTTCTAACAAAATATAACATTCAATCAAACGAAATATTCCAAGCTATATCAAGCAATAATAGACTAGTGGGAGCTGGGTCACTGGAAAATGATACCGGTAAATATTCGATTAAAATATCAGGGTTATTAAAAGATATAGAAGATATTATGAATATTCCTATTAGATCTCAAGGCGATGCAGTTTTGAGAATCAAAGATATAGCAAAAGTATACCCTAGGTTTGAGGATCACCAAGGGTTTGCTCGCATTAATGGATTACCTAGTGTCGTGCTAGAAATTTCAAAACGTAACGGAAAAAACATAATAGACACAGTAAATCAAGTAAAATACTTAATGGATAAGGCAAAAGATCAATTACCTGAAAATTTAAAAGTGGTGTACTTAAATGACCAGTCAAAAAACGTCCGCGATGTGCTTGATGACTTGGAAAACGGCATAATATTCGCTGTGTTGTTAATATTGATCATAATGATGCTTTCTATGGGAACAAGGATTGCTATTCTTGTGGCACTCTCGATACCCGGTTCCTTTCTCATTGGGATAATAGCTCTTTACTTTATGGGCATAACCTTAAATATCGTTGTGCTCTTCAGTTTAATCATGGCTGTTGGCATGCTGGTTGATGATGCAATTGTGATCAGCGAATATGCCGATAGAAAGATGATCTGCGGAATGGACAAAGTAGAAGCCTTTCACACTTCAGTTCGTGATATGTTTTATCCGGTTCTATCATCGACGTTAACTAAATTAGCAGTGTTTTTTCCTCTATTATTCTGGCCTGATACTGTTGGTAAATTCATGCAGTACATACCAATTACAATAATTCTAACTTTGACTGGATCGCTCATTATGGCTTTGGTTTTTATACCAACACTTGGTGCAATATTTGGTAAGCCTTCAATAACTTCAAAAAAAGAAATAAAAAAAATGAGTGCTATAGAAAGTGGTGAGATAAAAAATGCTGGGTCTATAATAAGAGCTTACATACGCATGCTAGAGAAGGTTTTAGATCATCCTAAAAAATTCATATGTGCTACTGTATTCGTCCTGTTTTCATTTAGTGTGCTGTACTTTACCTTTGGTCCTGGAGTGAAGTTTTTTCCGAAAGTGGATTCAGATAATATTTTAATCAGTGTTAAAGCAAAAGAAAGCTTATCAGCCAAAGAACGAGATCTGATACTCAAAGAAGTGGAAGAACGCATTTTGAGCGTTGAAAAAGAAATTCATGTTTCTTATGCTAGATCAGGAGCATTTTCAGACAACGTTATCGCCAGAATTCAACTAGAACTTATGGATTGGCGCTTCAGGCGCAAAGCTAAGCACATATTAAACGATATAAGGAGCAGTGTGCAAGACATGAAAGGAATAATAATTAATGTTCAAGAGGAAAAGTCAGGACCGTCGGCTGACAAGCCAATACAAATTAACCTCAGCGGAAGTGCATCCAATCTGAATTTAGCAGCAGAGAAAATTCTAAAAATTATGGACCAACCTTCATCCGGGTTTATAAATATTCAAGATAGCAGATCAGCACCTGAAATAGAGTGGAATATGAGTGTTAATAAGAGTAAGGCTACAAGTTCTGGAGTAAGTGTTGCAACCATTGGCGATTTTATAAAGATGGTTACAAATGGAGTGTTGATTGGAAAATATAGACCAAATAACACGGATGAAGAAATCGATATTGTACTCCGTTTCCCCAGAAGGGACCGCAACATGAAGACTATAGATAATCTTTTTATCAATACAGTTAATGGCCCGCATCCTATGAGCAACATAGTAAAATATGCTCCCGAAAAAAAGGTAAACAAACTAAATAGGATTGATGGATTACGTACAGTGACAATTTCCGCTGATGTGGATACAGGCTATCTTGTTAATGAAAGAGTAAAGTTCATTCAGAATTCTATTGCCCAGGATTGGGACAAGGGAGTAAAAATTGATTTTAAAGGCGACAAAGAAGATCAACAAAAATCAGGAACATTTTTGTTAAAGGCTTTTATATTAGCAATTACACTAATGATATTGGTATTAGTGACACAGTTTAATAATGTATACCATACATTTATCGTAATGACAGCAGTGTTTTTATCCACAACATGTGTGTTTTTTGTTTTCTTTCTTATCCAACAAGTTTTCGTAGTTGTTATGTGTGGAGTGGGGATAATTGCTTTGGCAGGAATTATAGTAAATAATAACATACTATTGCTTGATGCCTTTCATCACCAAATTAAGGTACACAAAAATGACATCAAGCGATGTGTAATAAACGCTGCAATTTCTCGCGTTAGGCCAATATTGCTTACCGTTGCAACCACAGTTCTTGGTTTAATACCGATGATTACCAGGTTAAATATCAATTTTTTTACGCTACAAATCACATATGATGCTCCATCAAGCCAGTGGTGGGTTGACATTTCAACAACCATAGCAAGTGGAATATTGGCTGCAACGGTCTTAACTTTATTCTTTACTCCGGCGTTGCTTGTCATACAAAGACATGAAAAAACTTGACTTAAATTAGCAATCATTTAACATTTAAGATAGCGTTCTTTGCCCGTTGAAGCTATAATTATAACTAATTACATTGGATTTATTTATTATGATTGCTAATCGTAAAAGCAGTGTTAAGCAGAAAAGTAACAAGAATAACATAGTTGGAAGCCTTGATGTAATAAAAACAGCAGGAGAACTTTCACTTCAAAAAGGTTTAGATTTTAATGTTGTAATAAAGGCACTAGAAAGTGCTATAGAAGCAGTGGCTTATCAAAAGTATGGTAGCAAAAGTAAAATTGTAGTTAATATAGATAGAAATACAGGCAAAGTTACTTCATACAGAAAACTAAAAGTTATTGATGACGAATCAAATGAAGAAGAGAACACTGAGTATGAATCAATTACGCTGACACAAGCTAAATTAATAAAAGGAGATGCAAAAGTTGGAGATACTGTTAGTGAATTGCTCTCTCTTAACACTGATCTTGCTTCAGCAAGGATTGCCCAGCAAAAGATTGCTCAAATAATTAAAGATGAAGAGTCAAAAAAGCAATATGAGGAATTTAAAGATAAGGTGGGAGAAATAAGGTATGGTATTGTTAAACAAGTAGAATATTCAGATCTTATTATAGACATAAATGGCACTAGGGCATATCTTCCATTGCGAAATTTGACCGGTGGTGAATCATTTCATGAAGGCGATAAGGTTAAAACTTACATACAGACCGTTAAGCGCTCTGATGATGGACGTCAAATTATTCTTTCTAGGACTCATGAAGGCTTTTTAGAGGCATTATTAAATCAAGAAATACCAGAAATTGCTGACGGGTTAGTAACAATTAAAGGTATAGCTAGAGACGCCGGCTCAAGGTCTAAGGTTGCTGTTTTCTCTCCTGACAAGAACATTGATCCAGTAGGTGCTTGTGTTGGAGTTAAGGGAGATAGAATAAAAACTATTATACACGAATTAAATGGTGAAAAAATTGACGTTATAAATTACTCCTCAGATTTGGGTCAATTTGTTATTAAAGCCATTACTCCTGCAGAAGTATCGAAGGTTATTATTGATGAAAATGAAAATTGCATAGAGTTAATAGTTGCTGAAGATCAATTGAGTTTAGCTATAGGAAAAAAGGGCCAGAATGTAAGATTAGCTTCAGAGCTTGTTGGATGGAAAATTGAGATATTAAGCACTCAGCAAGAATCAGAAAGGCGAAGTAAAGAACTTAGTCAATGTTCAGCTTTATTTGCTGAAGCTTTAAACTTAGAAGAGATTATGGGTCAGCTATTAGTAACAGAAGGTTTTTCAAGCGTAGAAGATATATCCAACGCTTCAATTAAAGAGCTTTCTTCAATAGAGGGCTTTAATGAGGATATTGCAAACGAACTTCATAACAGAGCAAACAAGCACCTGAAAGCAGAAAATGATAGAAAAATAGAAGAGCTAAAAAGTCTAGGTATGGAAGATGATGTAATCAATTTAACTTTATCAATAGACAATAAAATTGCTCTTAGTAAACATGATATTAAGACTTTAGAGGACATAGCAGATTTATCAAGTTATGAGTTTTGCAGCATACTCTCTTCCTCAGCTGATAGTAAAGAAAATCTAAAAGATACAGTAGACTCAATAATCATAGAAGCACGTAAAAAGCTTGGGTTAATATAATAAAATAATATGAATAATGAAGATATCAGTAATAAAAAATTAACGCTCCAAGGCTTAAGCAAGCTTAAATTAGACCTCAATTTAAACTCTTCAGCTAGCCCAAGTACTGGAGCTACAATAGTAAAAAAAAGAAGAAAAAAATCTCATGATGCAGAAGAACATAATTTATTTGACGAGAGTAAATTAGGTTCTTTAACAGAGAAAGAACAAATTTTCCGCATTAATGCTGTGCAGAATGCTGCTTTGCTGAAAGAAAGAAATCAGAGAGAAGAAAAAGAGAAAACAGCAAAAGAAGACAGCAATAAAGAGATTGACGAGAAAAATGAAGCGGACACTTTATCTAAAGAAATAAATAAGAAAGTTTTAAGTAATACTCACTTAGTTGAACTAAGAGAAGATAATATTGACTATGAGAGCGACGATAAAAAGTCTTCTAAAGTCAACAAAGATATATATTCTAAGCATTCTAAACTGGTAATTGCACAGGCAATAGATGAAAAAACTGAACAACCCCCTGTATTTAAGCAAAGATTTGGTATAAGAAGTAGAAAGTCAAAGTTTACTAAGGGTAAAAATATATCAAGAGAAGTTATTATACCAGACAAAATAACTATCAGGGAGTTATCTGTTCGTATGGCAGAAGATAGCAAGAGTGTGCTAAAAATGTTCAAAGAAGAAGTCGGTGAGAGTTATAGAGTAGATGATCTGGTGGATCCAGATATAGCATATGAAATAGTGGAAAAATTCAATCATACGGCTAAACGAGTGAGCGATACCAACAGAGAAAAGGATTTATTTTTCATAGAAGACAGGGAAAGCTTGTCTAAAGAACCTAAACCACCAGTCGTCACTTTTATGGGACACGTTGATCATGGTAAAACCTCATTGCTCGATGCATTTCGTGAATCTGATGTTGCAGAAAGAGAGTCAGGTGGCATAACTCAACACATAGGTGCTTATCAAATAACGACAAAAGATAAGCAAAAAATTACTTTTATTGATACACCAGGACATGAAGCGTTCACTGCAATGCGTGCACGTGGTGCCAATATTACTAATATAGTTGTAATAGTAGTTGCAGCTGACGATGGAATCATGAAACAAACAGTTGAAGCAATAAATCATGCAAAAGCAGCAAATGTTTCTATTATAGTTGCTATTAATAAAATTGATAAATCTGAACCTGGTGATGTAGAAAAAATAATTAATAGTTTGCCTCAATATGATCTCATCTCTGAAGAGCTTGGTGGTGATATTATGATTGTGCCAGTATCAGCAAAAAAGAAAACTAATTTAGATAAACTAGAAGAGGCGATTTTGTTAATCGCTGAATTAATGAAGCTAGAAGCAATAGAAGATTGTCGAGCACTTGGATGGGTAATAGAATCCAAAATAGATAAAGCGAAAGGAATATCAGCTACATTGATAGTTGAGGAAGGAACGTTAAAGGTTGGTGATATATTGGTAGTTGGTACAACATACAGCAAAGTACGTAGTATGGTTAATCACCTTGGTCAAAGAGAAAAAGCAGCACTACCCTCCGCTCCAATTGAAATTACTGGTCTAAATGGTGTGCCAAATGCTGGAGATAAATTTGTTGTTGTAAATTCTGAAAAGCAGGCGCGTGAAATTGTTGAATACAGGCTAGAGTTGATCAAGAAAAAGAAAGAAGATTTAGACGACAATAATTTAGATATATTCAGTCGTAATAACAGTGAAACAGAAGAACTATCTGTAGTTTTAAAGTGCGATGTAACTGGTTCTATTGAAGCGATATCAAGTTCAATTGATAAACTCGGTAAAGACCAAGTGAAATTAAATATCCTACACAAAGCAGTAGGAGGGATAACAGATTCAGATGTGCTGCTTGCAGAAGCATCAAGTGCAGTAATTTTAGCTTTTAATGTAAAAGTGGACTCAAAAATAAGGGACTTGGCAAAACAAAAAGGTGTAGAAATACATATTTATAACATAATATACGAGCTCATTGACGACATGAGAATGTATTTAACTAAAATGTTAAAGCCTGTTACACGAGAGGTTCGTGTTGGTTCTGCATCTGTGAGGCAAATATTTAACGTATCTAAAGCTGGTAATATCATTGGATGTTACGTAAGTGATGGAGTCATAAGAAAAGATTCTTTAATTAAGGTAGTGCGTGGTGGCAAATTGGTGCATGAAGGAAAGTTAAAAGCACTACGTAGATTTAAAGATGATGTTAAAGAAGTAGGTGTAAACTTTGAATGCGGAGTATCACTAGAGGGTAATATCGATATTAAAGTTGGAGATATTTTGGAAGCTTATCAATTAGTGCAAGAAGAAAGGGTGTTATAGTAGATGGATATGAAAAAGGAAATTAGAAACCTAAAAATAGCATCGGTATTGCATAGAGCAATATCAAGAGTCCTAATGGAAGGTAAGGTGTTCAATAAAAATGTAGCGGTATCTGACGTAAAATTAAGTAAAGATTTGAAAAAAGCAGATGTATATATTGTGTTATCTTCATTGAATATCCAAGTAGCTGACTACTCAGATTCAGAAAAAAGTACATGGATTTCAGCATCACGCACTGGAGATCCTTCTGAGGATAATTGTGATATTAACACTGTTGTTAATGAAATGAACCAATCTGCATGGTCAATACGTAAATCTATATTGTGTTATGTTGATTTGCGATTTATACCTGAGTTAGTTTTCAAGCCTGATTTAGCGTTCGATAATTTTGTTAATGTAAGCAAAATATTACATAATCACACTTAATTAATGTATTTCAACCGTTACTTTTCATTAATGAGACTGCACAGTTTAACAGGTTTGTGGCTTGTGCTATTTCCCAGTTTGAGCGGTATTCTTTTAGCCTCAACTTCTCTATCGTATCAGGCTCTTTTTCTCCTTGTTTTATTTACTATAGGTGCATTTTTAATGAGACCTGCAGGGTGCATAATCAATGACATTTTCGATAGGGAAATAGATGCGCACGTTGAACGAACAAAATATAGGCCACTTGCAAGTGGTGCATTAAACATAAAGCAGGCTTTGGTTTTACTCTCACTGCTACTATCTATCGCCTTGGTAATTTTATTGTTAACTAATAAAACCACACTCATACTTGGAATAATCTCAATGTGTATGATAGCTACTTACCCTTTATTAAAGCGGTATGTTTGGTGGCCACAATTGTTCTTAGGGTTTACCTTCAATATGGGATCGCTCATGGGCTCAGCAGCAATAATAAACCAGATCAGTATAGAATCCTTGCTGTTTTATATAGGATGCGTCTTTTGGACACTTAGCTATGACACCATATACGCTCATCAAGATAAAAAAGATGATGAAAAACTCGGAATGAAATCTACCGCATTATATTTTGGTGATACAACAAAATCTTGGTTGAAAAGATTTTATTTAATATCTCTTATGACGTGGCTATATGCTGGTATCTTATCATCATTAAATAACATCTTTTATATTGCTCTACTTGCTGTAGGGTTCATATTTCACCGCCAATACAAAAATTTCAATCCTGACAATCCCAGTCAATGCATGTCCATATTTAAAAATAATTCCTACGTAGGGTTGCTTCTCTTTTTTGGCATCCTTTTAGATAGAATTATCACCTAGGTCTCAAGAGTTTTGGCTCTAATGAAGTCAATAAACTCAGGTAGCTCGCAGAAACGAAAAAACTTCCTTGACAAACTCCGCCAGCCCCCTTATTATGATAACAAGGGTATTTATGACTCAAAACTTGTTTTTGACCTGCAGGCTCAATAACAAAATTCAGTAAAAAACTTAGGGTATTTTTTGGCGGATTACATAAAATTATAGCGGCTGCATGTCTTTTAAATTTTTTCTACATTCAGCCAAATCGCGCTTATTTTAAGCGTTAGCACATTATTACAGCGCCACTTACAGTAATATAGAGTCAAAACTCGCACCACGGGGCTTCTTTTGCCTTTTTTTTTATTTGGTAAATTTCTTAATGTTTCTAGCTAAAGCAATTTAAGAGACCGAAAATGGTGTCATTCCAGCGCGTGACGCTGGAATCTAGTCTTTATTATGCAGCCACTTATTTAAAGTTAAGTTTTCTGGATCCAAGTAGTCAAGCTACTCGGATGACACCTTGACGATTTGAAGAATCGTCATCCCGCTACGTGTTAGCGGGATCTATGCTAAGAGATACCGCGAATGAATCGCGGTATGACAGTCTGCGGCGATATGACGGTTCGCGGTGGCATGACGATAACTTCGTCATCCCGCTGCTTGTTAGCGGGATCTAGAGATACCGCGGCGGTATGACGGTCTGCGGCGATGTGAAGGTTCGCGGTGGCATGACGATAACTTCGTCATCCCACTGCTTGTTAGCGGTTAAGAGATACCGCGGCGGTATGACGTAGGGAAACCTTTCTTGGTTAGCTACAGCAGCTTGCAAACCATTCAGAAAAGGGAAGACAAAACTATAAAAAACCATAGGCGCCAGATGGTTTTTAGCTAAAGTCAAGTGTCTGGAATTTTAGACATAGAATCCCCCATATGAACAAGATTCAGAAAAAATGCAACGTACATTGGGCAGAGATTAAGTATATGTATACACGCTGAAGAAGATACGCCACATTTTTAACTGAAATTTAGATGAAAAGTCTGCAGACGGAGATAGATTTTGAGCTCTCTAAATATCTCTAATTGTCATTATAATAAGGCTTTGAATATGCAGAAGTAATTTTTTTAGTTAAAATAAAAAAGTTTTCTGCTATAGCACTACTAAGCAGCAGAAGACCTTGCATGACCTCCAAAAAATGCTTTTACTCTTTCAAGATAAGTAGGTGGTACTGGAGGAATTTCTATACCATCTATAACAGCGCTTATTGCTTCTTTTACATCATCGCTTGTAATTAACTCTTTTAATTTATGCTTTATAGGGCCTCTTCCAACATCTTGCCCATACCTATTGTAATAATCCACATATAATTCATTAAAGACAGATTGTTTTGCTTCTTCTATCAGTTTACTGATGTTGCTTTTTATTTGAGGATCCATATCACCATCAGAATAAAAATTATCAAAATTGTCCTTTAAAACTGTAATTTTTTTATTGTTACAGCTTCTCAGGAATTTTTCTGTAATGCTTGGCATTCTCTCATACACTTGAGCGTTTACCTCAACTGTAAAGTTATTTTTATCTTCAAGACAACTGAGTGAATAAATAATACGATTGAACATTCCTAGATTGCACTTACCATTTCCCTCTTTGAAACGTATCAGTAACATGCACTTTAGAAAATCTATATCTGACTTTTGATCCTTAGCTGCAGTCAAAACTAAATTTGCAGCTTGCGTGAGAGTAAGGCTAGTTTTTGATTCTCTATAAGCTGCTCCATTGGAACCATTAAAGTTAAGATAAAGTTTTAATTGCTCTTTTTGCTCAGTTGTAAGCTCATCTGAATTATTTATGTAGTCTTCAAACTCTTTATTGAGTACATTTGGTTGAGCTCCAAATTTCTGTTTTAACTCTTGAGCGCATTGGAAAATACTATGTTCAAAACTACTCGTGTGAACACTTTGACTGCCAGTGCCCACATCACTTACATTAAACAAAAAGCTTAGCTGCTTTACATTCAAACCCAAAGGTGAGAAAAGCCTCACTAATGGATACTTTATCAATTCAAGAAGTGCTACTGGAATTAATAATACAGCATTTATAAGCACAAGAAATATGTGATTACTTGGTATTTCTCTTCTAGTACTCAGTAGCAGCCACCCATTAAGGGCAGATATTTTCGATGCACAGTACAAAAATGGTAATTGAATGTAATATATTAAATATATAGAGAAAAATAGAATCTTATCTTTCAACCCTATTGTTGGGTCGTTATATACTTCAGAAAAAATACTATCATCACTGTTTTTATTTTTGAAAGACTGATAGTTGCTTGTAATTTTTTCTGTAAAGATAGAACAGAGCTTATGTATGCCATAGCATGCAACACAGGCAGCAAGAGAAATTGCAAGTGTTCCAAAAGCAGCTAATACCTCACTTGAAGTTTTGGCAAGAAGGAATGCATAAAGCGCATTAATAAAGATCTTAAGCAGAGAATCATGATAAAATAATGTTCCAATAGCAGCACCAATTAATAAAACATACCCACAAACAACTAAAAATGTTTTTAACCTCGGATTCATAGCCTTCTCCTAATAATCTATTTCATTATATGCATAAATTTAAAAAATGCAAGTTTTTATAAAGATCGATTGAAATTTCTGAGCTTCAGTTATATCGTTAGTCTATTTAGATAAAAATTATTGTGTCAAATAAAATAGGTTTTTGGGCTATTTTTGCCTTAGTGATTAGTAGCCAAATTGGCTCTGGAATTTTTATGCTTCCAATTAGCCTTGCTCCATATGGCATGTACAGCCTTGTAAGCTGGGTGATATCAGGGCTTGGTGCTATATCTCTTGCTTTGGTTTTTGCCTTACTCTGTGCAAAATTTCCAGAAACGGGTGGTCCTCACGTTTATGTAAAGCATGCTTTTGGCCCTGCTGCAGCTTTCTTTGTTGGTTGGACATATTGGGTAATTTCATGGGTTAGCACGACAGCAGTAATCGTTGCAAGTATTGGCTATCTTACTTCGCTTTTTCATGGAGATATTCAAAATATACGCTTATTTTTAGAAATACTATTATTTACGATCATTACACTAATAAATTTAAGAGGTGTCACTGCTGCTGGATGTGTTGAGCTTTTATTGATGACTGTCAAAATTACCGCACTGCTTGCTATACCAGTAACAGCGTTGTTTTTCTTTGATAGGAATAATTTTATCATAAGTGAGGAAATATCAACCCTCACGATGTCTCAAGTCCTTGCTCGCTCTACACTACTCACTCTATGGTGTTTTATTGGACTTGAATCAGCAACAGCACCTGCAGGATCAGTCAATGATCCAGCAAAGACTATACCAAGAGCCATAGTACTTGGCACAATCTCTGTTGCAGTTATATATTTCATTAATAGCCTTGCAATCATGGGATTGATAAACGGCAATGATCTAGTTAATTCAAAAGCGCCGTATGTTGACGCAATAAAAATTATGTTTCCTGGTAATTGGCATTTGATCATTTCTATTGTTGCTTTTATTGTTTGTGTTGGCAGTTTAAATGCTTGGGTACTAGCTAGTGGACAAGTGGCCCTTGGCCTTGCAGAAGATAAACTGATGCCACAGTTCTTTGCTAAAAGAAACAAGCACGGTTCTCCTTTCTGGGGCATAACAATCAGCTCCGTTGGCACTTCAGTTCTACTAATTCTCACTTCAAGCAACAATTTTGCTAAACAGATCACATCAATTATCGACTTTTCTGTAGTTTCATTTTTATTTGTTTACCTTGCATGCAGTCTTGCTTTTCTCAAGGTTATTATAAAGGAGAAAAACTATTACAAATTTTTAATTGGCAGTATAGCAACAACCTTTTGCTGCTGGGTAATATTTGAAACTTCTGTGAATACCTTCCTGATCGCAAGCTTATTCACCGCAAGTGGCATACCCATTTATTTATTTTGGTACTGCAGAGCTCCTGCACAATAAAATAGAGTTTAACGACTTTTCTTATTGTCCACTTGTTCAACATTACCCTTCTCAAGTTTACTATCTACTTCTTTTGCGTGTTCATCATCTACACTAGTCTCATCTTTTATCTTACTGGAGTGACCTGCTTGCGATTTTTCATATGCTTCCATGTTGTCATATATAGGGTTACTGATGATTTCTATTTTTTCAGGTGTGAAAATCCTTGCTAAAAATCTCCCTATTATTGGTATTGATCTTAAGAAATCTCTTAGCTTTGAAGATTCTTGTCTTTTATTTAGGAACTGTTGGTCTATTTTAAGGTTTTTTACACCATACTTTTTATCATCAAAATTTATTGCAGGCTTTCTTTTTTTCGAAAGAACATTTTGAGCCTTTAATCCATTGGTTCTTTCAGGCTCTTGAGGTGTAGACATTGCAGGTTTAACCTTAGTTTCATTGTATTCTTTATTCATCTTTCACTTTATTATGTAATATTACTAATATTGCATAATAATAGCTAAATTACAATTAATTGCAAGGTAAAAATATTAAAACAATTGTAAATTTTGTCAGTAAAAATATAATAGAACTTTAAAGTTAGAGGTTCATCTATATGGGATACAAAATTGCTGTTATTGGAGCAACCGGAAGAGTAGGGCGTGAGGTATTAAGCACGCTTGCTGAGTTTCAAGATGAGGCAATAGATTCTGTTATTGCACTTGCGTCGAAAAAATCAGAAGGGAAGAAGGTGAGTTTCGGTAATGAAGAATTAACTGTCTTGTGCCTTGAGAATTATGACTTCGTTGGAGTTAATATAGCCATTTTCTGTGCCGGATCTCATGTTTCTGAGAAACACGTACCGACTGCAATTGAGGCTGGGTGCATCGTAATAGATAACACTTCCCATTTTAGAATGAAAGAGGGTGTGCCACTCATTATTCCGGAGATTAATAAAGAAAAAATTATGGAATATAAAAACCACAACATAATATCCAACCCAAACTGTACTACAATACAGATGCTGCTAGTACTACATCTATTACACCAGAAAGCAAAAATAAAGAGAATCGTTGCTTCAACTTATCAATCAACTTCTGGCGCAGGCAAAGCAGCAATGGATGAGCTCTATGACCAGACAAAAAAAATCTTCATGAATGAGACTAAAAAGCCCGAGATATTCCCCAAGCAAATAGCGTTTAATTGCATTCCCCATGTAGGGAAATTCATGGAGAATGGTTCTACAGAAGAGGAATGGAAAATGCAAGAGGAGACAAAAAAAATTTTAGAGGAAGATATAAAAGTTACTGCAACTTGTGTAAGGGTACCCGTCTTTATCGGCCACGCTATGGCAGTAAATGTGGAATTTGGTCAACATATCACTGAAGAACAAGCTCGTGAAGTGCTAAGTGAAGCCGAAGATAGTGGAGTTTTAGTATACAACAGGCGTGAAGACAGTGAATACATAACTCAAATTGATGTTGTACAGGAGAATGCTGTATATGTATCGCGTATTAGACGAGACAATACTGTTGAGCACGGATTAAATATGTGGATAGTGGCTGATAACCTGCGCAAAGGTGCAGCACTAAATATAGTGCAGATTCTTGAGATTTTGATAAGAGAGCATTTGTCAATCAAGTGCATATAGAGTGCACGTACGTTGTAATTCGAAGGAAATTTGTATACCACATGGCAGCGCGTGACGCTGGAATCCAGCTTTTTAAACCATGAGAGCTACGAAAACTTACTTGACACCCTTCGCCAGCCCCCTTATCATGATAGTGAAGCTATTTATTTATCTTCGCAATCTGTGCAGGTTAATGACAAAAAACTTAGGGTATTTGGCGTCTCATGTTTAATTTTTCGCACTACGTGCATCGCATGTCTTTAAAAATTTTTAGGTTTTTACCTATATAAGCCGAAACGCGCTTACAAAGCGTTTAAGACAGCAAAAAACGTCAAATTGACAAGGGAGAATTTGAATACTAGCTACTCTGGGTTTTCTTTGCCTTTTTTCCTGCTTGGTAAATTTCTTAAACACTTGCGGTGTAGGTGAGTTGCATTTAAAAGCAGCTAAATTGCAGTGTTTAAGACTTAAAAAACGCCAATACTGAAAATAGACAATGACTAGGGCTTCTTTTGCCTTTTTTTCGTTTGGTAAATTTCTTAATGTTTATAGCTAAAGTAACTTAGGTTCACCGACAACCGTCATCCCGCTACGTGTTAGCGGGATCTATGTTAAGAGATACCGCGAATGAATCGCGGTATGACGTAGGGCTACAGGTGTCATCCCAGTGCCTAGACACTGGGATCTAGCCTTTATTATTTGGTTGAAATTAAGTCTTCTGGATCCCAGTGTCAGCTACTTTCATGACATCATCATAAAGTAAAATGAGATCCCAGTGTTAGCTACTTGGATGACAGGGGAAGGTATTTGGATGACACCGTCATAAGGTGAACCAGTGCTCCTTTTTTTGTCATCCCAGTGCGTAACACTGGGATCTAGCCTTTATTATTTGGTTGAAATTAAGTCTTCTGGATCCCAGTGTCAGCTACTTTCATAACATCATCATAAAGTAAAATGAGATCCCAGTGTTAGCTACTTGGATGACAGGGGAAGGTATTAGGACGACACCGTCATAAAGTAAAATGAGATCCCAGTGTTAGCTACTTGGATGACAGAAGAAGGCACTGGGATGACAGGAGAAGGTACTAGCCTGACAACCTTCATCCCGCTGCTTGTTAGCGCCGTGGCGGTATGAAGTAGGAAGCTATAGTATATAGAAATTCCAGCATTGTCTACATCTCTACTTTTCCTGGGTGAGTTCACTTGATTTTTATGTCATATGATGCTAATATATATTATTTGTGAGTTGGGGTATATATGGCTAGGAACTACTATGAAATACTAGAAGTAAATAAAGATGCTACTCCGGAAGAAATAAACAAAGCTTATAAAAAATTAGCACTGAAATATCATCCTGATAAACTCCCACCTAAAAAAAAAGAAAGATATCGAGAATTGTCAGAAAAGCAACGTGGTGGTGGTATTTTATCTGAGTCCGAATCGAAAGAAATGCAAGATCTTGTAATGCCATTTCTAGATGTTCAAAAGGCATATGAAGTGTTATCCAACGAGAAAAAAAGAAAAGAATATGATAAAAGTGGTTGTGAAGAGAAAAATACAGCAAAATCTGATGATTTATTTGCAGATTATATAAGGAAGCAACCATACCACTTTTTGTACCAATCAATTCTTGCAGGTGATCTAGAATCTGTACGCACAGTAGTAGAAAAGTTCAGTGTCGATATTAATATTAAGTATGATTGCATATATATTGGTATTACTCCGATTAATTATGCAATTAAAGAAGATCATGAGCAAATTGTTGATTATTTGATTAGCAAAGGAGCAAAAGTATCTCTTATTGACGCTTTACGTCTTGCTATCAAATTAAATTCTTATAAAACCGCAGGCTTGCTGTTAGGGAAGTTAGATGTGGACGATATTAATGTGCAAGATAGTGACGGGAATACGATTTTCCATGATTTCTTTAAGTATTTTAATAACCCTAATTCTGATGATTTTGTTCTAAAAAAGACGTTATTTAACTTTGATGCTTTTAATTTTGGTCAACCTTCTTCTAAGAAGTCTTCTTCCGAAAATAGTAGTAACCCTAATGTTCAGAAAGATACACAAGATAATAACATCAGTTGTAATACAAGTCCTCTCTATAAAAATATAATTAAGCTTTTTGATCAATGCCAGTCAAAAATGAACTCAATGGAATTTAGGGAAGGTTGTGCAAGAGAGAGTGTAATTATATCTCTTAAGAATGCTGTTTCCTTTTTTCACTCACTTATAGATAAAGGTGTACGTTACGATATTTCAAATAGTGAACACGTAACTTCACTTGATGTGTGTATTGACCAGTTTGTAGATAATCATAGAAAGAGTTTATGGACTGATTACATCTTTTATTATGATCGCGTGGAAACAGAGAAAGCATACTATTCAATGATGAATGTTTTTGTTGAGAAAGGAATTATAGGATTAAAGGATGCAAACGGTATTCCTATATCACACAAGATTGTAGAGCATAATATTTATCCACACGTCGAAAATAAAGCAAACATTGACTTAATGGAAGAGGATAGCAGTGGCAAAAACGCATTAGTTAAAGGATGTTGTGATGTTTCTACTATAGAATCTTTAATTGAAAATGGAGTAGATCTAAATACTCCTGATTCTTTAGGGCAAACCTTGCTGCATTACGTTGTTTCAGAATATTGCAACAGCGTTGAGGAGGTAGGTCAGAGTTTTCAGCTTGAAGAAGTAAATAAACGTTTTTATCCCAAATTAGAAGCATTAATAAAAGGTGGGGCAAAAATTGATGCTAAGGACAATAATGACAAGTCCCCAATAGACCTATTGGTAGAAAGAGGTAAAAATATGAAGGAAGATATTAATTGTTCTGCTGAGGAAAAATCTGCTGCTCTTAAAAATTCATTAGAAGTTTTGGGAATAAAACAAGAAGAAGAAAAAACTCCTGAACAGGAGCAGCCTGAAGTTTTGGATCAAGTAAATCAAGACGATGATGTACTGCCAAGTAACCTAGAAGAAGAAAAAACACCAGGAAATAAGCAGGAGCAGCTAAGCCAACCTGAAATACCAGTTTCAGATCAAGCAAATAATACTCAAGGCGATGGTGTACAGCTAAGCAACCCAGAAAAAGAAAAAACTCCTGAACAGGAGCAGCCTGAAGTTTTGGATCAAGTAAATCAAGACGATGATGTACTGCCAAGTAACCTAGAAGAAGAAAAAACTCCTGAACAGGAGCAGCTTGAAGTTTCAGATCAAAAAATTGGTATTCAAAACAATAATCAACAACCAAGTAAACCAAATGCTGCTGCTCCACGAAGTGAAAAGAGAACTATTATAGCTGCTTCTGTACTGGCAATAGCTGGAGTTGCTTTAGGAATAACTATTGCAGTTTACTTAGAAATGTTGGCGGTTGGAGTAGCGGTTGGAGTTTGTTGTCTTATTGCTGCTGCAATCATATATTGTTGTAATCAGCCTTCAAAGTCACTTGAAAATAGCAAGGTCCAAGGGTTTTCTGGAAACCATGAACAACCTACTCTGTAAAATTCACAAGACCTATTAAAATATTTTTTTACTTTTCATCGTATATTTCTCAACATATTATCTTTAAGTACCAAAATAATTAACAATATGGCGTTATTAATAGTTGAATCACCTGCGAAAGCAAAGACAATAGGCAAATATTTAAGTAAAGAGTTCAAAGTAACTGCATCCTTTGGACATGTGAGAGATCTTCCAGCAAAAAACGGCTCTGTTGATCCAGATAATGATTTTGCCATAAAGTATGAGATTATTGAGAAAGCAGAAAAATATGTAAAAGAGCTGGCAAAGCAAGCGAGTAAAACATCACCTTGCAACAGATCCATCCCAGTGTCTGGGCACTGGGATGACATCTTTTTTCTTGACTCTTATATCTCAATGTTCGTACAAACACAAAGGCAGTGCTTGACACTGGGATGAAACCTTGACAACCGTCATCCCGCTACGTGTTAGCGGGATCTAGAGATACCGTGACGGTATGACGTAGAGTCAGCGTTAGCCATAACACAACACTTTTATACTCACCAACTCAGTATCCAATCTTGGATCCAAGTGCTTGACACTGGGATGACAAGAGGGGCTACTTGGATGGAAACCAGTGTCAGCTACTTGGATGACACCCTCATAAAGTGAAATGAGATCCCGCTAACACGTAGCGGGATGACGAGAAAGGGGCTACTCAGATGACAACAAATGGGCTACTTGAATGACATCCTTCCTGGTGTGCTCAAATAACAATGTTCGTACAAATACGTGCTAGAGTGACACCGTTTACTATGTAACATCTCATCATATCACAATGTTCGTACAGTTGTGGCAGAATGACGTAGAAAAACTATTAACTTAAATCTATATTGACATGTCCCATTTTACGCTTATCTCTAACCTCTTTTTTTCCATATATGGTTAAACTAGCTTTTTCGTTGCTCAAATACTTATGAGAATCATATATATCGTTACCTATTATATTTTTCGTCATACAAGGAAAGCGTAATACTACTTCCTGCATAGGTAGCCCGCATATTATCCTAACCAGCTGTTCAAATTGACTAACGTTACATGCATCCAAGCTCCAGTGGCAAGAATTGTGAGGTCTTGGAGCTAGTTCATTAACTAACAATTCGTTATCTTTAGTAACAAAAAATTCAATAGCCAGAATTCCTATTACATCGAGCGCATTTGCTATTTTCTTTGCAGCTCGTTGTACCTCTTGAGTTAATTTGCTATCTATTTTAGCTGGCACTGTTGAAGTATCAAGTATTCCATCAACGTGGTAATTTTCTGCTATAGGAAAAAAAGCTACTTTACCGTTTTTATCTCTTGCAATGACTATTGAAACCTCTTTCAGTAAATCAACACTTGCTTCAAGAATGTACTCTGTATTCCAATCAAAGGAAGCAAATTGCTTCACTTCAGAATCATTCTCAAGCACATATTGCCCTTTTCCATCGTAACCCATTTCTGTTGTTTTCAGCCTTGTTGGATAGCCAAAAGTTCTACTGCTTTTCAGTAGCTCATTATAATTTTGTATACTTTTGTATTCAGCAGTTTTTATACTCAAGCTTCTAATGAAATCTTTCTCTCTAAGCCTATTTTGTGCAATGTGTAACGCTTTTTTACCCGGATAAAAATTTACATCGATATCAATTGCACTACATGGAATATTTTCAGACTCAATAGTGACCAAATCCACACTCTGTGCAAAAGATTCAAGCGCTTTCTTATCAGAGAAATCTGCTATTGTGAAATCATCAGCAACAGAGCAAGCCGGATCGTCCTTAGCACTGGCAAAAACATGTGTTTTTTGTCCAAGTTTTGTTGCAGCGATAGCAGTCATTTTACCTAATTGTCCACCACCTATTATTCCTATTACTTTTTTGCTAAGCGCATCTGGTTCGTTCATACTATAAATTGATATTTCCTAATTAAAGTATACTTGAAAAATCTATGAAAAAAGTATATAATTAAAATACTATCTTTTTATCATGAATATTCTATAATGATAGAGTACACACTAACTACCAACTTTGTTGAAGTTACAGTTTTACCAATTTATATTGAAGAGCAATCCATTCCTTATGAAAATTGCTATATATGGATGTATAACGTTAAGATAAAAAACAAAAGCCAATCAACTATTCAATTATTAAGTCGTCATTGGCAAATAATAGATTATAAGGGAAAAATAAATGAAATTGCCGGAGTTGGTGTTATCGGAGAACAACCTGTGATAAAATCTGGAGAGGTATTTAAATACACAAGTGGAACATACTTAAATGCACCGTCAGGAATAATGCAGGGTAAGTATGAATTTCTGAATGAAGAAAGCATAAAAATTTTTGAGGTTATGATACCACCCTTTTCTTTGGATAGTCCATACGTCAAAACTAGACCCCATTAACTATCAAAATAGTTTATTTGTAACCAGACTGCATTCTGTGATTTTTAGCAAAACATGATCTTTCATTTGAGCTTTCTTCAATTTAAAATAAATACAGAAAATTGCTGCCTATAGCTAAACTGACTTAGATTTACCGACAATTTGAAAAACCGTCATTCCGCTACTAGTTAGCGCCGCGGCGCTATGACGGTTCGCGGCGGCATCCTCGTCATCCCGCTACTTGTTAGCGGGATCTATGCTAAGAGATACCGCGGCAGCATAGCTATAGCTATCTTCAAAAATATGGTTGAATAATTGTTAATAATAGTGTATAATTATTAATATTTTCAAGCATTTTTGCCATGGCTCTTTCAAAATTTCTCGATCCTCGCAATGATTTGTGTTTCAAAAAAATCTTTGGAACGGAAAAAAATAAGAATATCCTGATCCACTTTTTGAACGATATTTTAGGGTTTACTGAGATAAATGCAATACAAGAAGTTGAGTTTCTTAGCACTATTATGGATCCCGAAGTTGCCTCTGATAAACAAAGTATTGTTGATGTTCTCTGCAAGGATTCTCACGGAAATAGATATATAGCAGAAATGCAGCTCGCTAGAGACAAGGGCTTCGAAAAACGCGCTCAATTATATGCCGCTAAAGCCTACTCAAGACAATTAGATAAATCTGGCAACTACATTGATTTAAAGAAAGTCTTCTTTATTGCTATATCAAATTGTAACTTACTTCCTGAAGAAGTTGATTATATTTCTACTCACAATATACGTGATATAAAAACTAACGGCCATTACTTAAAAGATTTTCAATTTATCTTTATAGAATTGCCCAAATTTTCAAAAAGTAAAGTAGAGCAGTTAGAAAGTATAGTAGAAAGGTGGTGTTTCTTTTTTAAATACGCAGAAGAAACAACAGAAGAGGACTTAAAAGAGATAGCAGAAAAAGCGCCAATAATAAAGCTAGCATATGATGAATTAGACAAGTTTCGTTGGAACGAAAAAGATTTAGTAGCTTACGAAGAAAGAATAATGGATCTACGGAAAGAAGAAGCCATTCTTGAATACAGACTTGATCTTGCTGAAGAGAAAGGTATACAAAAAGGTATAGAGAAAGGAAAAATTGAAGGGAAAATTGAAGGGAAAATTGAAGGGAAAATTGAAGGGAAAATTGAAGGGAAAATTGAAGTCGCAAAAGCAATGCTGGCTAATAATGTTGATGTCAACACTATTGTCAAGTTTACTGGCCTTTCTATTAGTGAGATTGAAGAATTAAGTGGAAATCTGTGAACGGTTACGTTTATTTTTTATCCTTATCATCAAGTGTAAATAAGGTTATTGTAGAGATTAAGCCTATTATAACTATTATCAACGAAAATGGGGCAGCTTCTCTATAGCGCTCATCGCTTACAAGTTCATATATTCTAGTTGATATAGTTTCAAAACTAAATGGTCTTATAATGAGTGTTGCTGTGAGCTCCTTGATAGTATCCATAAATACGAGCAAAAATCCCGATAATATACTCTTCTTGATGAGAGGGATATGAACATTCAAACATGTGGAAATAGGCCCATGACCCATGGTATATGCAGTCCACTCAATTTCATTTGGTGTTTTTTTGAGCCCTGATTCTACCGCCTTGAAAGATATAGCAAAAAAACGAAATAAATATGAGTAAACTAATGCGCCAATAGTTCCTACCAAGCTAATTTCCACAATATATTGAGTAATGAAAGAAGATATTCTGCTTAAAAATATTATTATGCTAATTGCGATAATTGCATTTGGAATTGCGTAGCCTAAAGAAATGAGACGTGCTACATTATTGATTACCTTACTTTTACGCGCCGTATATCCAATCATTATTGCAATGCTAATTGAGATTAATGCGGTGATAAATGATAAACTAACGCTATTTGCTATTATATTATAGAACCTTGCTTCGTATATGAAAAACCCCTTCTCTATGCTCCAATATATGAGCGGAATCATTGGCAAAATAAAACCTATTAATATCGGCAATACACACATAAGATAAGCAAAGATCAATGGTATAGTGCCACTTACACTCCGTTTGTTGTGATAATCTGCATTAGCGTTGATTGAAGAGTAAGATATTCCTTTTTTTTGTAGTTTCTTTTCGATAGCTATTAGTGTTGCAACGAAAATCAATTCTGCAACTGCTAAAACAGTAGTTGAATATTTATCATGCAGTAAAAACCAGGTGCGATATATTCCTGTCGTAAAAGTATCGATAGCAAGAAACTGTGGTGTGCCGAAATCCGTAATTACCTCCATTAGTACCAAGGACAACCCAGCTATAATTGATGGACGTATGGAAGGTATGATGACAGAAAACAGGCTCTGTAATGAGGAGAACCCAAGTGTTGACGCAATAGTGACTGAGTTACTAACATTCTTTAGACTTGAGCGGACTAGCATATAAACGTATGGATATAAACTAAATCCCATTACTAATATTCCACCACCTAGGGATTTTATTTCAGGAAACCAATAGTCACCTTTGCTCCACTCTAAAATGTCTCTTAATGAGCTCTGCACCGGACCTGAAAATTCTAGTGTATTTACATAGACGAACGCTACTATATATCCAGGAATCGATATCGGAAAGAACAAAGCAATCTCAAAAATTTTACTTCCAGGAAATGAAAAAAATGTGGTGAGCCATGCTGGAATCACTCCAAATATGAAGGATATCCCCCCCACTCCTATCATCAAAATTAGCGTACTCAGTATATATTCAGGGAAAAGTGTGCTGATTACCCATCCAGAATTTGCTGATTCTGTAAATAGAATCGATATTAACGATAGTATAGGACAGACGAATAATATACTTACTAAAAATAAGAATATATTTTTAAATACTCTCAAAAACATTAATTTGGATCTATATTTGATATTAAAATGTTATATGTAAAAACTGAAGATATCCAGTAATTAACAGCCGTACTATTGAATATCTTTATAATTTTGTATATCATGTTTTTAGTTGATAAGTGAATAATCATGAGCTTCGTCATTGCAACTTTCTATCACTTTGTAGAACTCTCTAATTATTATGACATGAAAGACGAAATAAAAACTGCATGCGACAACATTGAATTAAAGGGTACTATACTCCTTGCAGAAGAGGGTATTAATGCAACCGTATCTGGTGAAAGAAACGCGATTGATAAAATATTCGATTTTCTACGTTCTGATTATAGGCTAAGGGACCTTACATGGAAAGAGAGTGCAGCAGAATATCAACCATTTAGCAAGATGAAGGTAAAATTAAAAAGAGAGATTGTGAATCTTGGTGTAGGCAATCTTGATATTTCCCTTAAGGGTAAATATGTTGATCCAGAGCATTGGGATGATTTTACTTCTCAACCTGACGTTTTAGTAATAGATACACGAAATGAGTATGAAGTGAAATTAGGCAAGTTTAAAAATGCAATCAATCCACATACTCAGCGTTTTCGCGATTTTCCTGAGTGGGCAAAGTCTTTCTCTGAGAGTAAAGACCTGAAAGTAGCTATGTACTGCACTGGTGGGATTAGATGCGAAAAATCAACAGCGTACATGAAAAATCTTGGATTTAACAATGTATACCACCTGAAAGGCGGCATTCTTTCTTACCTTGAAAAAACTTATAATAAAAATGGTAATTGGGAAGGTGAGTGTTTTATTTTTGATGATAGAATTACTGTTGACAACTCACTTACTCCAAGCAACACAATAAAATGTATATTCTGCTCAAATCAAGTTTCAACGGACAAGCTGAAGTCAGTTCCACGTGGCCAAGTGGTTTGTTCTGATTGTAAACTTCAGTGTTATAGCTATAATAAATAAAACATCATGCCGCTGCAGTTGTATGCACGTTGTGATTTGAGAGCAACCTCTACCAGAAAGGGTGTCATGCCAGTGCCCAGACACTGGCATCCAGGTTCTTTTTTTCTAGATTCCAGCGTCGCGCGCTGGAATGACAATAAAGAGCATATGGTTATGCAAGAAGTCTATTTCTTACCCTTAATCAACTCTAAAGCCTTCTTCAAATCTATGCTTTCAATATCTGCATTCTTACCCAAAGCAACGTTTGTTCTATCGCATTTTATATAGAATCCGTACCTACCGTTGCAGATGAAAACTTCTTTTCCTTTTTCATTAACCCCGAGAGATTTTAACTCTTTGCGTGGACTGTTTGCAATAATTTGTACAGCTTCGCTCAATTCTGTATTCAGCACCTCTTTAGAGCTTTTTTTAAGAGAAAAATATCTACCATCATAAAAAATATAGTACCCAAATCGTCCAAGGCCTATTTTTATTTCCTTTCCGGTCTCAGGGTGTTCTCCGATTACTTTTGGCAAGGAAAGTAACTGAGTAGCGGTATTCAGATCAATATCATTAACATTTAGATCCTTTGGTATGGAAACTGTTTTTTTCTTTTTGGACTCACTATTAAACTCAAGGTAAAGCCCAAAAGGACCTTTTTTAATTACTACCTCTTGGCCTGTTATATCATCTACACCTAAACTTTTTGGATATTCTAAATTGTCATTACTACCTGTAATTTCTTTTGTATGGTTGCATTCAGGATAGTTAGAGCATCCAAGGAACACTCCTGCTCGCCCAAAGTTCAATTTTAATATACCATCAGAGCAAGCAGGGCATTTCTTACCTATTTCTTCTTTTCCTTCCTCTGAACAAAACCAATTAACTACCAAATCGTGAATGCCGCTGAAAACTTCATCATGTGTCATTTGCTTGACAGAATTTACATGACCAAAAAATGGCACCCAAAAGTGGCTCAATTCTTTTTTCCAATCTGCATGTCCATTTGAGATTAAATCAAGCTTTTCTTCCATTTGTGCTGTGAAATCATACTCTACACAACGCTGAAAAAAAGTTTCTAAAAATATGGTAACGATCTTACCACGACTGCTTGGAATAAATCTTTTATTATCCAGTGTAACATACTCACGATCCTGCAATACCGAAATAATTGTCGCATAAGTTGATGGACGGCCTATACCGATTTCCTCCATTTTTTTAACGATACTTGCTTCACTATAACGAGGTGGCGGTTGAGTGAAATGCTGTTTTGGCTCAACTGAAATCAGCTTACACGCTTCCCCTTCCTTCATGGCAGGTAGCAGGCCTTCATTTTCGGCTTCCATGTTATCTTGATAGACTTTATAAAAACCATCAAAGAATATACTTGATCCACTTGCTCGCAGAATCACTTTCTGATCAGTAGAACTAATTTCAACTACCACTTGATCAAGAATCGCCGATTCCATTTGACTTGCAATGGTTCTTTTCCAGATTAAATCGTACAATTTAAATTGCTCTGGCGTTAAGTAATCCTTAATACTACCCGGCGTTCTATTGATATCAGTTGGACGAATTGCTTCATGTGCTTCTTGAGCATTTTTGACCTTTTTTACATATTTACGAGGAGACTGTGGTAAATATTTATCACCATATAACGACTTAATTGACCCTCTAATTGAGTTTATAGCCTCATCTGCAATATGAAACCCATCTGTACGCATGTAAGTTATCAACCCTACAGTTTCACCACCAATATCGATACCTTCATATAAATTTTGCGCTATGCGCATAACATTTTTCACATTAAAATACAGCTTATTCACTGCATCTTGCTGTAGAGTAGAGGTAATAAATGTAGGAAGCGGATTTCTCTTAACTTGCTTGCGTTCTACTGTGCTTACAGCATATTGCCTTGATTCAATCTCCCTGACTAAGTTCTTTGCTTCTTCTTCATTTTTAATATCAAATTTTTCTAGCTTCTTATTGTCATAGTGACTCAGCATAGCAAAAAAAGCCTCATCTTTGCTATTTTGCATTTCTGCCTTTATGCTCCAATACTCCTGTGTTATAAACTTACTGATTTCATCTTCTCGTTCGCATATAAGCTTTAATGCAACAGATTGAACTCGCCCCGCAGATTTGCTTCCCGACAATTTTGTCCACAGCAGCGGTGACAAGCTAAATCCAACTAGATAATCCAAAGCTCTGCGTGTTTGCTGTGCGCGCACTAAGTCCATATTAATTTCACGTGGATTCTTTATTGCTTCTTGAACTGCTCTCTTTGTTATCTCATTAAAGACTACTCTATAAATGTTGTTTTCATTACTGATTGCTTTCTTTTCTTTTAATGTCTCTATCACATGCCAAGCCATTGCTTCCCCTTCTCTGTCTGGGTCTGTTGCAAGATATATATCTGATGCTTTACTCGCTGCTTTTACTAACTCTTTTATATACTTTTCTGCTTTTTCAATGGTTTCATACTTTATAGCAAAATCATTATCCGGATCGACAGAACCGTTTTTTGCTGGAAGATCCCTCACATGTCCAAAGGATGCAGCTACTTTGAACTCTTTACTTAAATATTTGCCTATTGTCTTTGCTTTCGCAGGTGATTCAACTATTAATAATGCCATATTGTTAATTATTTTAGTATTTAAAGATAATATGTTGAGAAATATACGATGAAAAGTAAAAAAATATTTTAATAGGTCTTGTGAATTTTACAGAGTAGGTTGTTCATGGTTTCCAGAAAACCCTTAGACCTTGCTATTTTCAAGTGAATTTGAAGGTCTATTACAATAGTATATGATTGCAGCAGCAACCAGACAATAAGCTCCAACTGCTATTCCCACTGCTATAGCTAACCCAAGAAAGGTTTACCTGAAGGATAGAATAGGTTATAATGGCATATTAAAGAGATGAAAAATGCCAAGCCCATATAGTGAAGACCTCAGAGAACGAGTTCTCAAAGCAGTTGATGAAAAAACAATGACGATAAAAAGAATTAGTGAAATATTTAAACTGAATATAAAAACAATATATTTATAGAGGAAAAGGAAAAAAGAAACAGGAAACATAAAGCCATCTTCAGGCTATCAAAAGGTGACTGAGCCTCATCGGTGGCAGAATCTGGGTCACGAGGTCTTCTTCCTACACTCCATGTAAGAGCAGACAGTGCCTCAAAAGAACTGCCACCTATCCACTCTGAGAAGTTATTATCTTCTCTTGCTTTCAACCAAGTAATACTTATTCATATCATCTGGGTAAGGTCAGTTTGTAAAACTTAATTTGTACGCTTCCTAGTAATTCTGATATAGTTACTTTAGTTAAAGTCTATAAAAGTTTATAAATGGCAACCTTAAGTGTAAGAGAAGCTTTATGCACAGCGATCAGAGAAGAAATGCAAAACGACCCTGACGTGTTGATCATCGGTGAAGAAGTTGCAGAGTATGATGGTGCCTATAAAGTAACAAAAGGATTACTGAAAGAGTTTGGAGAAAATAGAGTGGTTGATACGCCTATTACCGAACATGGATTTGCTGGCCTTGCTGTTGGAGCAGCATTCGCTGGATTAAAGCCAATTGTCGAATTTATGACTTTTAATTTTTCTATGCAGGCTATCGACCAAATCGTGAATTCTGCAGCAAAAACAAATTATATGTCAGGTGGACAACTTGGATGCCCCATAGTATTTCGTGGGCCAAATGGTGCTGCAGCAAGAGTTGCTGCACAACACTCTCAATGCTTTGCATCTTGGTATTCGCATATACCGGGATTAAAAGTGATAGCACCTTACTTTGCCTCCGATTGCAGAGGTCTGCTTAAAGCTGCAATTCGTGACCTGAGTCCGGTAATATTTCTAGAAAACGAAATAGCTTACGGACATGAACATGAAGTTTCTGACTCTGAGCTGTCAAATAAAGACTATCTACTTGAGATAGGCAAGGCTGCTGTTATACGGGAAGGAAAGGATGTAACTATCACTGCTTTCTCACTGAAATTAATGGATGCTTTAAACGCAGCAGATTTACTTTCAGGTGAAGGTATAGAAGCTGAAGTTATTGACCTCAGAACCTTAAGACCACTTGACACTCAAACTGTTATTAACTCTATTCAGAAGACTAATAGGTTAGTTAGTGTAGAAGAAGGATGGCCATTTGCAGGAATAGGAGCAGAGCTGTCAGCCGTTGTTATGGAACAAGGATTTGACTACCTTGATGCTCCAGTTATGCGCGTAACTGGCAAGGACATCCCCTTACCTTACGCTGCAAATCTAGAAAAAAAAGCATTACCACAAGTGGAAGATATAGTTGAAGCCGTGCATCAGGTCTGTTTTAGAAAAAAAATAATTTTTAACTTCTAATACAATATATAAAAGCAATTTACTGGCAAAATGTTATCGGAATTTATTTCTGTTTGTCCACTCCACATTGGTCCATCAAAGAAGTATTTCCACCTATACCACCCATTACTTTTGTCACAATAGTTTTAGCACCGAAAAATACAGCACAAAATATACCGAGTGCAAAAAGAGCTGGCCATGGCATTCTACCAAATATCGCAAGCAAAGCTGCACCTATTATCACTACGGTCATAAGCGGTCCACCTATTCCCCAAACGTAGCCAATAATATTACATATTACTTGAGCAGTTGTATCAGCATTAGTGTCAGCGGCAGCACTCCCAACATGAGAAAAAGAAATAAATAATACTATAAAAAGAATATTAAAAACTTTCCTAGGGTTCATCCCTATACCTTAAATTTAGATATTGCAATTATACCTAAAATACTATAATTTTTAGTAAAGCTAGCATAAAGATTGAATAACAAACGGTGCCACAAAAGTAGTTGACACACAACTGCACGAACATTGTAATATGGCACGATATCACATAGTAAACGATGTCATCCCAGTGCCCAGACACTGGGATCCGTTTTCTTTTTTCTAGATTCCAGCGTCACGCGCTGGAATGACAGCAGTCCTATGTCATACCGCCGCGGTATCTCTAGATCCCGCTAACACGTAGCGGGATGACGAATTGCTTAACCGTAATACCGCCACGAACCGTCATACCGCCGCGGCGCTAACAAGTAGCAACTGTTCTCCCTCGTCATACCGCGATTCATTCGCGGTATCTCTTAGCATAGATCCCGCTACAAGTAGCGGGATGACGAGATGCCACCACGAACCGTCATACCGCCGCGGTATCTCTAGATACCGCTAACAAGCAGCGGGATGACAGCAATCCTACGTCATACCGTGATTTATTCACGGTATCTCTTAGCCGCTAACACGTAGCGGGATGACGGTTGTCGGTGAACCTAAATTACTTTAGCCATAAATGTTTGAGAAATTTACCAAACGAAAAAAAAGGCAAAAGGAACCCCATGGTTGGCTAATTATCTATATTAACTTTATAAATTGGCGTTTTTTACTCTCAACGCTCCAATTTAGCTACTTTTATAACAAAATTGTAAACGTTAAGAAATTTACTAAGCAGAAAAAAGGCAAAAGAAACCCCGTGTTAGCTAGTTGTCACTCTCTAATCCTGCAAATTGGCGTACTATACTGTCTTAAACGACTTATAAGCGCGTTTCAGCTTATATAGGTAAAAACCCAGAAATGTTGTGAAGACATAAGGTGCACATAGTGCAAAAAATTAAAAATAAGACGCCAATACGTTGTTTTCTTGCTGTTTAATCTGCACAGATGAAGATAACTGAATACCTCCAGTACCATGATAAGGGGGCTGGCGGAGTTTGTCAAGTAAGTTTTTTCGTTTCTAACGGTTGTTGCCAAAAACTATACAAGAAGTCTTTTAAGATCAATCACTTATCTTCAAAGCTTGAATAAAAGCATTCTGTGGAATATTTACGTTCCCTATAGAATGCAACCTTTTTTTACCCTTCTTTTGCTTTTCAAGTAGTTTCATTCTTCGCGTTACATCTCCACCATAGAGTTTAGCTGTTACATCTTTTCTATATGGATTAATCGTTTCTCTGGCAATAATTTTCCCGCCCACTGCCGCTTGAATCGCGATTTTATATTGCTGACGTGGTATTAGATCCTTCAAGCGTGCGCATATTTCACGCCCCCTTTTTTCTGCTCTGCTTTTGTGAGCGATACAAGCCAGTGCATCTACGGGCTCTCCATTAATTAAAAAGCTTAATTTATCTATTTGGCTTACCAGATAGCTGGAAATTTCCCAATCCAAACTTGCATACCCCTTGGAAATTGATTTTAATCGATCATAAAAGTCAAAAACAACTTCAGACAGTGGTAACTTATATCTTAACAATGCTGTTGTTGTGTTACCAATGTAAGATAAATCTTCCTGTTCTCCCCTCCTCTCTTCACATAATGATAGAATCTCACCTAAATATTGGTCAGGGACCATTATAGTTGCAGTAATCCACGGCTCTTCTACCATTTCAATCTTTGTTGGATCTGGCATGTCACTAGGATTATGAATGCTCAGAACTTCACCACCTTGCGTTGTAACCTTATATATAACACTCGGTGCAGTTGCTGTTAGATCTAAATCAAATTCTCTCTCGAGCCTTTCTTGAATAACTTCAAGATGCAACATTCCCAAAAAACCACAACGAAATCCATAGCCTAGCGCATTTGAAGTTTCTGCTTCAAAAGTAAAACTTGCATCATTCAAATGTAATTTTTCCAGTGCTTCTCTTAAATATTTAAAGTCGTCCGTTTTATTAGGAAAAATACTACAAAATACCACAGGGTGCACTTCTTTAAAACCAGGCAATGCCTTGCTGCACGGTCTTTTCTCTTCAGTAATAGTGTCTCCCACTCTACAGTCTGCAACTTCCTTCATTGAAGCAGTGATAAAACCAACTTCACCTGCTGAGAGTTCACCTGTCATTACTTTTTTAGGAGTAAAAATACCGATATTGTCCACTTGGTATGTAGAGTTATTAGACATCATAACAATCTTCATGCCCTTTTTTAGCACTCCATTTTTAATTCGTACTAAAATTACTACTCCCAAATAAGTGTCATAATAACTATCAACTAAAATTGCCTGTAGTGGAGCATTCACATCACCTTGAGGAGCTGGAAGTTTTGTCACTATAGCTTCTAATACATCCCTTATTCCAAGACCAGTCTTGGCTGATATTAAAACTGACTCACTTGCGTCAATGCCAATTACTTCCTCAACCTGGAGTTTTACCTTTTCTGGATCTGCAGCAGGGAGATCAACTTTATTGAGTACAACTATTATTTCATGATTGTTGTCAATAGCTTTATATACATTTGCAAGAGTCTGAGCTTCAACACCCTGGCTACTATCTACCACTAAAAGTGAACCTTCACATGCAGCTAAGCTTCGACTTACCTCATAAGAAAAATCAACGTGACCTGGGGTGTCCATGAGATTTAGGCAATATTGATTACCGTCGTTTGCCGTATAATTGAGTTTTACCGTCTGTGCTTTAATTGTAATGCCACGTTCACGCTCTATATCCATTGAATCGAGTATTTGATTGATCATTTCTCTTGCTTCAAGGCCGTTACATTTCTCTATTAAACGGTCAGCAAGCGTTGACTTACCGTGGTCTATATGCGCTATTATTGCAAAATTTCTTATGTTGTTCATTTATGGCCTACTATACTTAATTAGTAAAACTATTTTACATTTTAAGTGTTGTGAGGGCAATTATTTATTAAGAGACTATTTACTCCTTCAACATAGACGACACTTTTTTCGAGCAGGAAATCACTTTATTAACCATATAGTTTTCATGATTGTTATCTATTTTAGGCAACTCATACAGATAATTCACCATCATTCCAGCCGACTGACTAATACCCTTTTCAGAAGTATCCGCCATCCAGTTTAATTGTTTTATTGATGCGCCATTGCTTAAATGAAAATGTGCCACCGGATCATAAGCATTTCCATTACTATTATTCACTTTTAGTAAATAATATGTACACAGTTTAAGCATGCATTGTTTAGTTTCATTTGTACATTCAACGTTAGTTTTTAATTGCTCTGCACTTTCTAAAATTTCTGCACTAGATTGTTTTATATTTAGTTTGCCCAATAAAGTGACATCTTGGTTTAGATTGTTTTTTAGCCATTTCGTAAAGCCAGGTATTGGAGAAAGAGTTGCGTATGTTTTTATACTTTTAAACTCTTGCGATAGCTTTTCTACAACCCTTTTGATCAAAAAATTACCAAGGCTGATTCCAGATAACCCTGCTTGAGTATTTGATATTGAGTAGAATATAGCAGTGCTTGCACTACTTGGATCACTTGAAGGTACTGATTCATCTAAAAGGTGTTGAATGCTATCTGCAATCTTATTCACCAATGCAACCTCTACAAAAATTAGAGGTTCGTTTGGTATTTTGTAATGAAAGAAAGCAAAACAGAGACGATCAGAATCTAGTCTGTTTTTTAAGTCATCCCAAGAGGAAATTTTATGCACAGCTTCATATTTTATAAGTTTTTCTAGCAATGATGCAGGTGAATCCCAGGTGATTTGACGAAGATCGAGTAGATCAACATCAACCCAAGTATAGAGTATATTTTTTAATTCATTCTCTAGTGGATTCAAGCTTCTATATTGGTTCTTTAGCTTAAGCACATCAGAACGCATATCAACAATAAACTTGAGGCCTTCTGGTAGAGAAATAAATTGCTTCAATATTTTAGAACGCGGTGATTCAAGAATTTTTATTAAATCCTGTTCAAATTTATAGTTTAACTCGGGATCTTGGTTTTTCTTATACTCTTTAATTTTCTCATCTATTTCCGCTTTATTCGGATTAAATTTTTCTGCCAGGGTTTGTAGAAATTTTATTTTACCTTTCTCTGATAAGCTCAAGTACAGGTTACCAAGAGATACAGCGTTCTTACGTGCTGAAACCTCTCCTCCCTTTGGGTTTAAGCACTCGTTCATCTTCAAGACTAAACTATCGATATCGCGACTGTTGCTTAAATCAGGACCGATGTTACCAATCCACGATCTTACAGCATCTGCCACTCCACCTAGTATTTTAAAAAAGCTTCTTACCGCTTTTTTGTCTTCAACTTTCACTATATCAGTTTTTACCAATGATTCTTTTGTCATAGATTCCCTTTATTATACATGGCTAATGCAAGTCAGGTTTCCCTACGTCATACCGCCGCGGTATCTCTAGATCCCGCTAACAAGCAGCGTGATGACGAATTTGTCGTTTGTCAAATCGTCGGTAAACCCAAGTTATTTTAGCTACATATAGATTAAGTTAAAGGAAAATTTTAGCTACATAGCAGGCACTATTACTGAATTATTAATAATTCAGTAATACAATAGACTTCTTGCACTACCTCCCAAGCCACAACTGTCATTCAGTAGAAACAAAAAACTTCCTTGACAAACTCTGCCAGCCCCCTTATTATGATAATAAGGGTATTTATGACTCAAAACTTGTTTTTGACCTGCAGGCTCAATGACAAAATTCAGTAAAAAACTTAGGGTATTTTTTGGCGGATTACATAAAATTATAGCGGCTGCATGTCTTTTTTATTTTTTCTACATTCAGCCAAATCGCGCTTATTTTAAGCGTTAGCACATTATTACAGCGCCACTTACAGTAATATAGAGTCAAAACTCGCACCACGGGGCTTCTTTTGCCTTTTTTTCCGCTTGGTAAATTTCTTAATATTTGTAGCTGAACGACAACCGTCATCCCTGTAAAGGTCAAGTATCCCGCTACGTGTTAGCGGATGAGATACCGCGAATGAATCGCGGTATGACGGTTCGTGGCGGTATGACGGTTAAGCAATTCGTCATCCCGCTGCTTGTTAGCGGGATCTAGAGATACCGCGGCGGTATGACGTAGGACTGCTGTCATTCAAGTAGCTGACACTGGAATGACACGTCATAAAGGAACCAGTGTTAGCTACTTGGATGATACCTTTTTTCTACTTAGTTTGGGTTATGCAAGAAGTCTATTTACTTCTTAACTTGACGCACATGATGTCTTGCAGCATCATCTACTGCTTCTAAATAAACCATCGCCAAACATATACCACTGTGTACTTCTATAGATAACTTACTGCCTAAACTTCGATTAAAGCAAGAATTCTTTCCTGGAAAAGCAAGGTTGCTAAGATGCAGTTCCCATTTTAATCCTTTGGTTGATATTTGAGCTCTCGGTATACCAAGTAAAGATATTTTAGTATCTTTCGGCAAAGAAAAATGGGTAATACTTTTTTGTAGGATGTAACCTACCATGGGAGGTGAAGGTGTGTAAAAGATACTGCCCGTACTTAGAAAAATGTTAATATTCTGTAGTATGTGATCAATTGCTCCTCCAGTAATACCCGTTACTATTGATGGCAATAACTTTACTGTTTTTAAGTGAGCGATTGCTTTAGAAAAGTCGCAATAATCTTGATCAGGTAGATATATCGTATTCAAATTAGCACGTAAATCCAGATTTACGCTATCCAAATCTCCTACTACAAGATCAGGTTTTACACCAATTGATAGAAGCTTGTTTGCTCCTCCATCTACAGCAATAATAGGTATATCTCGTTTAAAAAACGATGAGCTCGGTATTTCTCCATTTAGCACTACAATAGAACGATATTGTTGTTGTGTACTGCAGTGCAGCACATGATCATGGTGCAGGTTTTGCATCGTAGTAACATTTTTAAATAATTGATATTATGCTAATCACTAATCCAGCAATATTGCTAAGCACCACAAAAATTGAGCTCTGGTAAAGACCATAGCCAATCCAAGACAATGAACAAATAAGATAGTTTACTAACATTAGCATCGATACATCACGAGTAACTTTAGTGATATATGCTTTATATACTTGAGGTGATAATCCAATTAGAGATGCAATTAACGCAATGAAGCCGAAGCATTCTTCAATATTTATATACATACATTTTCCTACGCTTGCTTTAACAATATCAGGTTCAAAGGGTTGTACTTTATGTACTCTCAGCTTTTCTAGAGCACCCCTAATGCGTGTAATTTATAACATCATTTAGTCTATTAATCAAGAAATTAATAGTGACTTGCATTCATGAAACCCAATCGGCTTCTATGCTAATTATTATCCAAACTAATCGTCGGTTGTGCATCTTGCTCAGAGATTAGGGCAACCAACAAATTATTTATCAATTGAACCTTTTGCTTGCCATCTAATTGTAAGCTTTTGTTTTTTTCAAAATGAGCTATTACTTCCTCGACAATTCCTATTGCATTTTGCACTATATGCCTTCTTGCCGAAGTGATAGCATGTGCTTGTTGACGCCTTAACATTGCTTGTGCAATCTCGGACGAATACGCCAAATGCGATATTCTTGCTTCTGTAATCTCAATTCCTGCAATATCTAATCTTTGTTGTAACATTGACCGCAATTCATCTGAAATTTTATCAGAATTTTTACGTAAAGATTCCTCATCGCTTTCGCTATCATACGGATAATTGCTTGCTAATTCTCTTATTACTGAGTCACTTTGTACAAAAACAAATTCGTGATAGTTGTTAACATTATAATACGCCTTTGCAGGGCTGTTTACTCTCCAAACAATTACTGCAGAAATCTCTATTGGACTTCCATTTGCATCATTCACTTTTATTTTTTCTGTGTTGATATTTTGAAATTTTAGGGAAACTATATATTTGCTTGAAAAGGGAAGCGTTACACATATTCCAGACTTAAAATAAGTTCCAATATAATGACCAAAAAACTCTATCACTCTTGCTTCATTAGGGTCATTAATAAAAAATCCTTGAAGAAAAGTCAAAATTGAAACAGCAGCAACTCCAAGCGCAATTGTGCTGTCATATGCAAAAAAAAGCAGCGATAAAATTAATCCTAGCGCTATTAGTACAGGAAAAAACCGGAGTTGACTTAAATTTCTATCGTTTATCGTATTCTTATCCATATTGTCTTTAAACTTCTTTTTCACTTGAACCCTCTCTGTTGATCGTTTTATTTATCTTATTTACAAATAGTTTAAACTCTCTTAATTCATGATCAGGCAATTTTACTTCAGTTTCATGCGCTATCGTAAGCGGATCGATGTGTTTGCCGTTATATATAACTTCGTAATGTAAATGGGGTCCTGTTGCAACACCAGTGCTACCAACATAGGCAATGACCTGCCCCTGTTTTACTTTAGAGCCTAACTTTATATCGCCACTAAATCTACTTATATGCGCATAACAGGTTGAATATTCATTTTTGTGTTTTATTTTGATGTAATTTCCATAGCCACCATTCTTTCCTATATATTCTACCACACCCTCTGCAGCAGCGTATATGGGAGTGCCAAGCTTAGCTGCATAATCCACTCCTTTGTGAAAAGCAATTTTACCGCGAACAGGATGCTTTCTATTGCCAAATTTTGAGGATATGCGATAATCTCCATTTAAAGGATTTGCAAAAATTTCGCCATTTTTTAAGCTTATTCCTTCTTTATTAAAATACCTTTCTTTGCCGTCTTGCGATTTATAATGATATAAACTAATAGCTTTCTTGTTTATTGTCAGTGAAGCATATAAAATCTTTTCTTCAGTCTTCTGATTACTGAGCGATCTCTCAAAAAGAACCTCCAATTTACTCTTCGGCACAATGTCTTTTTTAAAATCAACACCAAAATCTTTATATATGTTGATCAATTTTACCACTGTATTTGGCGCCAACCCTTCCGTGTCAAAAAAAGAGGATTTTATGTCACTAGATATGAATAACAACTTTCCATCACTTTCTGTCGTCAAAGTAGCTTTTTTTTTTCTGATTCCATGCTGGAATGGCTGTGCAAGATCTGTTGATGTTTCAGTAGCATATGCTGGTAAAATACAAAGCAATACAAATATTACCAGCCTCATAGCTTATCAACAAAAGTAAAATTACCTTCAACATACTGTACATCATCATTATCTTCTAATTCTTCAACCAATGTGGATAATTTATCGATCAACTCTTTATCGCTAATTTCAAC
This sequence comes from Wolbachia endosymbiont (group A) of Sympetrum striolatum, assembly GCF_947250715.1. Classification (NCBI taxonomy): domain Bacteria; kingdom Pseudomonadati; phylum Pseudomonadota; class Alphaproteobacteria; order Rickettsiales; family Anaplasmataceae; genus Wolbachia; species Wolbachia endosymbiont (group A) of Sympetrum striolatum. Next base: position 461,710 of record NZ_OX366342.1, on the reverse strand, counting down.
TAGATCCTTTGGTTGCCACGAAAGACGAGCAAGTTCTGGTTCTCCGAATTTTGCATAAAAGGCATCGCGTACTTTACCAAAATCTTTTATTTCACAAGTTATAACGTGTAATCCTTCTTTGTCATTTTCCTCAACATTCAATACTTCTAACTCGATCCCATAATTAAATAAATCATCAAAATTCACACCCTCTGCTTTATAGACGATTAAGCCTACATGATCGAAAAGGTAACTAACACTTCCTGTTTCTCCCAAGTTTCCACCCTTGCGAGAAAATATATAACGTACCTCAGAAGCAGTACGGTTGCGGTTATTAGTCAAGGCATGGACAATAAGTGCAGTGCCAGAAGGCCCATGACCTTCATATTGGATTTCCTCATAATTTTCTCCAGCAACGTTACCAGTTGCATTTTTTATTGCTGTTTCTATTTTATCTTTTGGTAGATTTTCCTTGCGTGCAGCAAATATAGCAGAGCGAAGGCGCGGGTTGAGTTCGGGATCGGGTAGCCCTTGCTTTGCAGCAACTGTTATTTCTCTAATCAGCTTCGTAAATTTTTGAGAGCGCTTTGCATCCTGAGTGCCTTTCCGATGTTTTATATTTGAAAATTGTGAATGACCAGCCATATTCAAATAGTTAAAAACCTAATTATATATCAAAGCATAGAAAAAGCTAAAGCAAATTTTCAAGCCTCTGGCTTGGCATCTTGCAGGTTTTCTGCTAATAACATACTTTCATACTGCTCAGCTTCTAAGTCAAGGCCAAGAGCTGAATGGGCTGCTATTAAATAGTTAATAGACTTAGAAAAATATTTAGAATCCTTATAGCTTGCTATATTCTGGAAACGCTTAATTGCTGCTAAATATTCACCACGCCTCAGGTAAAACTTACCGATAGAGTACTCTTTTGTTGATATATGCTCTGTGATCAGCTTTGCTTTTTCCTTCATCTCGTCTATATATTCGCTGCCTGGAAAGAGATTAATGTACTCTGTAGCTAGCTCTAAAGTTTTATATGCAACTTGTTGCCCGAGCTGCACTTTGTTAATTTGCATGTAATAAGATAGTACTCTTAAGTAATACACATATGGCAAATCTTCACCATTTGAATAAACGTATATATAATCATCCATATCACTTGCAGCACTACTGTAGTTACCCATATTATAGTGAGAAACCCCAGATAATAATTTTGCTTTCCTTGCCCAATAAGAGAAAGGGTACAAATCTTCTATCTTTTGAAATGCCCTAATAGCTTGTTTATATTTTTTCTGGTCAAAAAGTTCAACTGCTTCCTCATATAGTTCAGCTTCAGTTTTTTCAAGATCATCCGCATACGATTGTGTAAAGGAGCAAATTAGGAAAATAAAGCACGTGATTAAAGTCTTATACATAAGATTTTTTTCGATCAAAATAAAGTATAGACCTAAATATTACTTAAATAAATAAATTTCTTAGGCAATAGCCGGCCCTTCCTCTTTATAACTACGGTCAGAACTACCTGCATTCCTCGATTTACCTTGTCCTTCCACTTTTGGATCTTTCAGCGTTTTGCTGTAGGAATGTGTAGTTAATATCTGTACAACCATAAAAAGTGCAATACCTATCAAGCCTAAAGTAGGCCCAACAGCAGGATTTAAGGACGATGCTAATGCCATTAACATTATCCTTCTTATTAAAAATATAGAAGAACCAGCAAGCGCCAATCCGGCTACAGACATATTGCTAGTTTTCTTGCTAGATTTTTCATCAAGATTAGATTTTTCTGTTTCCTTTTTCTTATTTTTTTCATGCTCATCAATATAAGAAACAAGAGTTACAAGAAAAGCAATTGCATTGGCAAGAAATAAAATTGCATCCTCTGCTGCTTCAAGTGAAGATGTTTCACCCATTATCATACCTACAATAATCAGTGCAGTTGTTATAGCCTCAATATAGATCAAACACTGACCTATATCAGAAATATTGTGCTCTTTTTCCTTTACTTCCTCTCCATTTTCAATATTCTCCAACTCTCGTTCTTTTTGTGCTATTTTCCTATTATTGTAAATTAAATATAGCGTACAAATAAGAGATAGGACCATAGAAGGTAATATAGTGTGGCTTAGCGCGCCACTTATCACGCCAAGTAATACCTGATCGCTACATATTTTTTCCAGTTCAATAGCCATAAATAATGCAAATGGAACCATTGTTACCAATGATACACATTGTCTATATAGCTCTCTTTTTTTTAGTGTTAATAGCTCTTGTTCTAGCTTCTTCTTTTTTTCTGCTTCTCCTACTTTTAGCATTAATAACTCCTGTTCAAGCTTCTTCTTTTTTTCTGCTTCTTCTTTTAGTGTTAATGACTCTTGTTCTGACCTTTCTTTTTTGACTTCCTTATCAACTGTCAGCCAAAAATCCCCAAAAAAATCTTCAGGAGAAAACGTAGTCTTAAAGTTATCAGTCATATAAACCCTATTAACTAATATATTATACAGGATTTTAACTATTCAGTCAATATTATGAAAGTATTAACTACTTTTGTATATTAACTGTTTCTCAAGAAATTCAGTCAACCTGTTTGATGCCGGCTAGGATATAATTATAGCCTGACCACATAGTTATAATAGCTGCAACCCATAAACAAATTGCACCTATATATTGAGTTGTGTCGTAATCGTTCATTATTAGCGCTACTACAGCAACCATCTGCAAAAATGTTTTAATTTTGCCAGCTTTGCTTACAGGTAGACTAACATTTATAGCTATAAGGAACTCCCGTAAACCCGAAACTAATATTTCCCTACAGATGATGATAATCGATGGTACTATTGTAAAATCATTTATCTTCTGCTTATAAACTAGCATAATTATCGTTGAAACCACTATTAATTTATCAGCAATTGGATCAAATAGCTTGCCAAACTTTGATTGGACTTTCCACGCACGCGCCAAGTAACCATCAAAAAAATCCGTAATGCACGCAAACACAAAGATTGATATTGTTATCAGGCCTGCATATTTATTTTCTATATAAAAACTTAATATTATTGCTGGTATTGCAAGTGCACGAGAAATTGTAAGCAAATTAGGCACGTTTTTCTTAAGCATGTAATATCATCTTACGTAATAGGTAAACTTATACAGAAGTACAACAGAGTTCACAAGCTAATAGTTTACAATTGAACATTTATAAAAACTCCATATACTTAAAAATTACAAGCTTAAAATATAAGAATGAACGATGATTTAGATAATACCACAAAACAAGAGGCACTTAAGTATCACAGTAGAGGTGGTAACCCTGGTAAAATTTCAATCATGCCAACAAAACCTTTATCTACCCAGTATGATTTGTCACTTGCTTATTCTCCTGGCGTTGCAGCTCCGTGCCTTGAAATAGCTAAAAATCCTGAGGTTGTTTATGATTATACGGCAAAAAGCAATTTTGTAGCTGTCATTTCAAATGGCACTGCAGTGCTTGGGCTTGGTAATATCGGTCCTCTTGCTGCAAAACCTGTCATGGAAGGCAAAGCTGTTTTATTTAAGCGTTTTGCTGATATTGATGCAGTTGATATAGAAGTTGGTACAGAAAATATAGAAGATTTCATCAATGCAGTAAGGTACCTTGGGCCAAGTTGGGGGGGGATAAATTTAGAGGATATAAGATCTCCCGATTGTTTTATAATAGAGAAACGTCTGAATGAACTGATGGATATTCCAGTGTTCCATGATGACCAGCATGGAACTGCAGTGGTTGTTGCAGCTGGTATAGAAAATGCTCTTGATATTGTCGGAAAGAAATTAGAGGACGTTAAGATCATTATGAATGGTGCTGGAGCAGCCGGTATTGCATGTTTAGAAATACTAAAGTCCATGGGCGCTAAAAATATAGTGCTGTGTGATAAGCAAGGAGTAATATACAAAGGTAGAAACGAGGACATGAATGAGTGGAAGGAAAAATATGCAATTGATACTTCCGAACGTTCTCTACTTGATACAATAAAAGGCGCTGATGTATTCATCGGATTATCTGCAAAAGATGTGTTAAATGAAGAGATGTTAAAGAGTATGGGCAAAGACCCGATTATTTTCGCTCTCGCCAACCCCGATCCAGAAGTAAGGCCTGAGTTTGCAAAATCTGTGAGGCCAGATGCAATAATCGCAACTGGCAGGTCAGATTACAACAATCAAGTCAACAACGTAATGGGATTTCCTTATATATTCAGAGGAGCGCTTGATGTACATGCAACAACAATAAATGATGAGATGAAAATTGCAGCTGCAGATGCAATAGCAAAGCTTGCCCGTGAGCCAGTGTCTGACGAGATATCTGCAGCCTATGGCGGTCGTAAAATGAGCTATGGACGTGAATATATAATACCTACTCCATTTGACCCAAGATTCATTTCTATAGTATCTCCTGCTGTTGCAAAAGCCGCAGTTGATTCAGGTATTGCAAGAAAGGCAATACAAGATTGGAGTAAATATGAAAATCAATTGAAATCTCGCCTTGCTAGTACACTTAACACGCTGAATCTACTGTCTTCACAATATTAGTAACCATATAATCAATAATTCAATTGCACCCAGTCGTTTTAGATTTATAATGAAAGTATTGTAATTTAAAGCAAATCAATGACTATTGCAATTCACGAATTAGAAAGGATCATCAAACAATCGTTCCCCGACGCTGATATAAAGGTTCAGGACCTTGCTGGAGATGATGATCATTATCATTTAAAAATAACCTCCAAGCGCTTTCTTGGAAAGACAAAAATAGAACAGCATAAAATGGTATATAAAGCTCTGGAAGGTCAGTCTATACACGCCTTGCAACTGGAAACTAATACTTAAAAATAAGGTGAATTTATGAGCAGTTTTGAACAAATAAAAAAAGATATAGCGGAAAATGATGTGGTGTTGTACATGAAAGGCACTTCTGATTTTCCTCAATGCGGATTCTCTGGACTCGTCGTGTCAATCCTAAAAAAATTGAACGTGAAGTTTAAGTATATTAACGTGTTGGAGAATGATGAAATACGTGAATCTATAAAAAAGTTTTCTGATTGGCCAACAATTCCACAATTATATATAAAGGAAGAGTTTATCGGTGGTTGCGACATCACTCGCGAGATGTACGAAAAAGGCGAACTGCAAAATTTATTGAAGGAAAAAAAAATTATTGCGGAATAAGTACCAAGAAACCAGTGCCCAGACGCTGGGATTGGTATAACGTAGTATAAGCTATGAAAAAGGATCTTATGTCTTAAACCTTATCACCAGGCTTAACAAATAGGTGGCCCAATACTATTAACTTTATGGGTTTACCTTCGTTATTTGCTACTATCCAAACCCCATCGCTCTCATGATCAACAATTTCTATTGGTACAAATATTACATAATTATTGTCATCAACAATCTTTATTCCAAGAGCACCCTCGTCACTTAAGCTCAGGGCTGAAGAAGGAACTTTATATGCAAATCTTTCGCCTGAAGGTAGTCTTACGTTGGCAGTTAGTCCCTGCAAGGATATCATTTTATTATTAATTACCTTTACCTCTACCCTATAAGACCCAGTTTTAGGCTCAGCAATTTTACTAATAAAACTTACTTCACCTGCCAATTCTTTTCCGTCCAGTAAACTAATTTGAGCTGTGCTGCCTAGCTCTATTTTATTTACTTCATTTTCCGAAACGTATAACACCACAAGAATTTGATCGAAATCAACCACGTCAGCTATTTTTTGCCCAGCATTAACAAAATCCCCTTCGTTTGCATTGATTTTATCAATATAACCATCTATAGGAGATTTGACTGCAGTATTTTCTAAATCCAATTCTAGCCTTTTTAGGTCAGCTTTTGCACTTTGTAACGCAGTAAAAGCTGCTTCTACTTGTATTTGTGCTCCATAGCCTGTTTTATTCAGTTTGTGAGAGGAATCATACTCAATTTCACGCTGCTTTAATAAAGCTTTGGCTTTCTGAGATTGCTCAATCCTGTCATAATCTTCTATCTTTAACACTACATCATCTCTTTTTACCTTTTCACCATCAGGTAAATAAATAGCAATAATCTTACCACTTATTTTTGAGACAAGGCTAGCTCTATGTAAGGGATTTACTGTACCAGAAAAATTTAAATATATAGTGCGGTTTTGCGGCGCACATTCTTGAGTTTTTACTGAAAAGCTACTAGTTGCATTATCACTATGAACCGCCTGATCTTTTTTTAAAAATGCACTGCTGATAAAAAACAGTAGAATAAAAGCAATACTAGAAATGATGATTACTTTATTTCTCATCTTTAAACAATAGAATTTGTTGACTAATTTTGTTAGAAACAACTGCATAAATTTTCGAATCAAAAATGTAAGTATAATACATGCACCATTGTCACTCCATAAATAGTTTTATATGAGAACAAACACAAGATTTTCCTACAATAAGTAAGTTTTTTATTGCTAAGAGGCAGTATAAATTCCGTTAAAAAGCAGCAGAATGACAAACAACCTAAAAATAATTAACTGTAGCAGCCTACTTTTCAATAAACTCCATTTGCATTTCTTGTATATTACTTTCTATTTGCTCTATTTGTTCTATCAACCTTTCCTCTAAGTCAAGATTACCGCTCAGCCTCGCTTCGGTTCTTTCTTTTCGTAACGCATTTAATTCTTTTAGTAACACTATATTATTCCACACAATTTCTGCAGATTTTCTCTCGTTCAGTTGGCTATTTAGTACACTAGTTTTTTCAAATACATACTTTATAACGTCAAACTGTTTCAATTCTTGTAACAAAGCCTCTTTACCAAGTTTGCTTTTGTTACTTATTACATCAATTACACGCTGTTGTAATCTTTTCATCTCATTAGTAAATTCAAAATGAGAAAATTGCTCAAAAAATATAGGACGGTTCAAGATTTCAGGAAATTCTACGGCTATACGCAAAATTATGGCCTGATTTTGCTCTGCCTCAATTAGCTCTGGAGATTTGTTATGAAGATACTCACCTTTTGTTGCTCTAGTTTTACTATTAAAAATCTGTTTTTTGAAGCTACTTCTTAGTTCACTAGCCTTATTGTAAAAATAATCTCTATAATACCTTCTAATACTGCTGTTGCTAATAGTATTTACATATTCCATGAAGTTGTGCTCAAGAATTGAATATTTTTCCGGAGCAAGTTTTTCATAATTTTGAAAGTTGCTATCGATTATGTGACGCCATAAATATTCAGAATGCAGTTTTGTTGAATGGTCAAGAGCAGTCAACACGTCTTCTTTCTTGTATGCCAGTTCGTTACATATATCGTATGGATCTTTATTACTCGGCAAAGTCACAAACTTTAACGTGTATCCAGGCTCTAATATTGGCAGAGCAAGTTCCGCAACTCGTGTAGCAGCACGATATCCGGCATTATCGCCATCCATACAGATGGAGATTTCTTTAGCAAATCTCCACAGGTTTTTTATCTGTTCTGCAGAAATTGCGGTACCAAGTGGAGCAACTGTATTACTAATTCCCGCTTGATGTAGCGCTATAGTGTCCATATATCCTTCAACAACAAATATGTGCTGTTTTTTACGTATTTCGCTTAAAGCAAAGTTTAATCCGTATAAATTCTCCCTCTTCTTGAAGAGCTGACTCTCTGGGCTATTTAAATATTTTGGCTGTTGCTCAGAACTCAGCGCACGTCCGCCAAAACCAATAACTCTTCCTGCAATGTTGTATATAGGAAATATCAGCCGGTCATAAAAATAATCATGAAAATTTTTGTTTACTAATCCAATATCAATTAAAATTTTGTCTTCAATACCTGAAGAGTTTAAATACTCTTTCAAACCAGAGCTTGGTGCATAACCTATCTTAAATTTATCTATGATTTCAGGTAAAATCTTGCGCTGCTTTAAATAATCTACAATGCCCTGATTTTTTTGTGCAAACCAATTTGCAGCTAAATCAAGCGCTAAAAATAGTTTATTGTCCCCTTTTGTAATACTAAGACTTTTGGGCAGTTCAACACCTGTAACCGATGCTAATCTTTCCAATGCTTCTTTAAAGCTTAATCCTTCAGTTTGTGAAATAAATTCAAATGCATCACCACTAGCTGAACAACCAAAACAGTAATATAACCCCTTAGTATTGCTCACCGAAAAAGATGGGGTTTTTTCGTTATGAAATGGACAGAGCCCAACAAAACTATCTCCTCTTTTTATTAGCCTGACTTTTTTACCTACTATGTCAGATAATAATAATTTTGATTTTATAATATCTATGTGATCCATCTTATTGAATTAGTAGTAGGATAAAAATTATATAGAATTTATACACATCTGACTCGAAATTTATTTCAAGCTTTAGGACTCCCGAAAGATCAGGAGTATTAAAACGGCTTGACAGAAAGATCAAAATAAATTACCCATATAAATATCCTTAAGTTATGCAAGATCAACTTTTTATATGTCAGATATAATATCAATTGCCTCAGATCATGCTGGTTATGAATTAAAATCAGAAATAAAATCCTACCTGGAAACCCTGGGTTACACAGCGGTAGATCAAGGCTGCACTGCTAAGCAAAAGTGTGTAGATTACCCAGACTATGCTGTTAAAGTTGTAGAAGATATAACAAGCAAAAAAGCAAATTATGGGATATTAATTTGTGGTACAGGTTTGGGCATGAGTACTGTGGCAAATCGTTTTGAAGGAATCTACGCTGCTTTATGTAACAGTGTTGAGATCGCAAAATTAGCTCGCGAGCATGGCAACGCAAATGTACTGTGTCTTGGTGCAGGGTTTACTGCGAGTGGATTAGCAAAAGACATAGTCAAACAATTCCTCGAAACAGAATTTTCAAAAGAAAGCAGACATAAAAAACGCCTTGATAAACTCAGTAATATAACCTCTAAGAAAAAAAAAACAAAAACTTATAACGAAGATGAAATATCAAAATTCGCTAAAATGGCAGGCCAGTGGTGGGATGAGAACGGCAAATTCAAACCATTGCACATGATGAATCCTGTTAGAGTATCTTACATTATTGAGAAAATAAAAGAGTTAAAAAAATGCAATTTGAAAGAATTATCATTGCTTGATGTTGGATGCGGTGGTGGCATTTTGTCAGAGTCAATGGCACGCGTTGGCATTAACGTTGTGGGAATAGATGTATGTGAAGAAAACATCAAAGTGGCACAGTCACATGCGAAAAAAGTAGGGCTTAATGTAGAATATATGCACACCAGCATTGAAGAGCTAAGCAATGACAAGAAGTACGACGTGGTTCTGCTGATGGAAGTAGTCGAGCATGTAGATAATTTAGAATTCTTTATGAGAAGAGCAATAGAATTGCTGAAACCAGAAGGGCTAATCTTTATATCCACAATAAATAGAACTATCAAATCCTTCTGTCTTGCAATAGTCGGCGCAGAGTACATATTAAATTGGCTGCCTAAGGGTACGCATAATTGGAATAAATTTCTCAAGCCGTCAGAAATTGCAAATCACTTAAGAGAAAATAATGTAACGCTGCAAAACATGGCTGGCATGGAGTACAACGTAATAAAGCGTGAGTGGAATTTAACTAAAGGTGTGGATATTAATTATATACTTTGTGGTTTGATGAGTAGTTAGATTTAACTCTATAAAAGCACCATTTTCACTTCCAATACTTTGAAGGATCTTGGCCAGCTTTTATACAGTAGCCTTTATTAGTTAGCGCCCAACCGCGACGACAAGAATAACTTGTACCTACACGTTCATATCCAGGAGCAGCAACACACTTTCCTTGAACCAACGTTTGACCTTTATAAGGACAACGAACCGGCATTTGATCTTCAAGAAAATTACAAACGTTTTTTTCTGTTATCGCTGTTGCAATTTTAGGTGCACCAAAAAACACAGCAACAAACATACCAAGTGAGAAAAGTGAAGGCCAAGGCATTCTTCCAAATATTGCAAGCAAGCTTGTACCAATTACTACTACTGTAATCATTGGTCCACCTATTCCATGAACGTAACCTATTACATTACACATTACATCTGTTGCTCCATCAGCGTGTGCATCAAATGCATAGAAAACTATAAATAGAATTACAAGAAAATTTCCCATTGTTCTTTCAATAATCATACCTGATTGTTTCTTATTTTAATAAAATTTCAGTAAATAGCTTTTTTCAAAAATTATGCTTAACCCAATCAATATTTATTTATTACTGCCTTTTTAATACTATAATTAACTCAGTTGATTTTTATCAAAATGCTAAACCATGGATCGATTTGAGAGTTTTTACATCACCACGCCAATATATTACGTAAATGATAAGCCGCATATCGGTCATGCATACACTTCTCTCTTGTGTGACGTGGTGGCAAGGTTCATGAAACTAGCTGGGAAAAATGTCAAATTTACCACCGGTACAGATGAACATGGACAAAAAATAGAAAAAGCAGCTAAAGCAAAGGAAATGCAGCCAAAAGAATTTACAGATGAAGTGAGTGTTTCATTTAAAGAATTAGCTAAGTTCATGAATTTTGAGTATGACGATTTTATTCGCACTACGGAGGAACGTCATGAAAAAGCAGTGGTAGCTTTATGGAATAGGCTTGAAGAGAGAGGACAAATATATTTGGATTCCTATTCGGGTTGGTATTCAGTTCGTGATGAAGCATTTTATCAGGAATCAGAGCTGATAGATGGTAAAGCACCAACAGGTGCTGAGGTTGAATGGGTAAAAGAAGAGAGCTACTTTTTTCGTTTGTCGAATTGGCAGGATAAATTACTAGAACTATATGAAAATCAGCCAAATTTTATCTTTCCTGAGAGCAGAAAAAATGAAGTGGTATCGTTTGTAAGATCAGGGCTCATTGACCTCTCAATCTCTCGCACTAGTTTTAACTGGGGAATAAAAGTACCAGGTAATGACAAACACGTAATCTATGTCTGGATAGATGCATTAACCAATTATCTTACATCAATAGGTTTCCCTAGTACTGAAGGTGAAGAATATAAGAAGTTTTGGGCAGAACCAGAAATACAGATTCCAGTGTCAAGCACTGCAAACCTAGCTGACAACTCTTTCAACGTTCATGTAATCGGCAAAGACATATTGCGCTTTCATGCTGTGTATTGGCCAGCGATTCTCCTTGCAGCAGATTTGCCACTGCCAAAACAAATTGCAGTTCATGGTTGGTGGCTAAACGAAGGAGAAAAAATATCCAAGTCTCTTGGTAATGTCATAGATCCAATTGGCCTCGCTCAAGAGTTTGGTGTTGATCAACTACGCTATTTTCTCCTTCGAGAAGCAAGTTTTGGCCAGGATGGCAACTTTAGTAAGAAAAACATGATCAGCCGCATAAACTCAGAACTTGCAAACAATATAGGCAATTTAGTACAAAGAACAATTTCATTTTTACACAAGCAATGTTCTGGAATTGTACCAACAATCGATCAAAGCCTACTTAAAGGTGAAGAAAGTCTTCCAGGTTGCAAAGCTATACTCGATCAGGTGATGAATCACCTATCAAAGTATGAGTTTAACCATATCATACTTCTAATCATCAACATCTCTTCTGAAGCCAATGCTTATATAGATAAAAGTGCACCCTGGACACTAAGCAAAACTGACAGAGAGCGCATGAACTTAGTAATTTATAAGCTACTGGAATACATCAGGATAATTGGCACTTTATTGCAGCCAATTGTCCCGAGGTCAGCGGAAATGATACTCGATCAATTGCAAATTCCGAAAGAGCAACGAGGTTTAAAATCTTTGTGCGATACGTGCGTAAGTTCAGGCATTACGCTGCCTAAACCTACGCCGGTTTTTTTGAGGGTTGATGTTTAACTAAGGAAGCATTCAGGTAGCAACACATCATATTTATTACTTGTTGTAACTGTATACACTATAGGTTGTTCTACTCGTGTTTGTTTTCTTTTTCTTCTTGCGGCTCCACTCCTTTTATTTTTACCGCCTTCTTCCGTATTGTTTATGCTGTTGTCCCTTTGAAGATTTGGCTTTTGGTCTGCTTGCTCTTCTGGCTTTTGAGCTTCTTTATTTACAACCTCTTCTTGTGGTACATTAGCCAAGGTGTTTTTATGTTGAGCATGCAACAGATCAGTACCTAGTGCACAACTATTATAAACATTCTTACTATAAATACTTTGTACCACACTCCAAAAGCTGGTAAACTTTCCTTTTACTGACTCACATAAATCAGAAATTCTTGACGGAACTTTTGCTTTACTGTTTTCATCTAACTGCTCTTTCAGGCTAGAAGTCTCAGTATCTTTTTCACCACCAGATTCTGCATCATAAAATATCTCCTGATCCTCAGAAAGACTCATTAAATACCTTTTAGCAGCATCAATACTTAAATGATCAGGTTGCTTAGGAACGTCGTTATCAATATTTAAATAATCCAAACTATTAGCTCGTTGCTTTTGCTCACTGGAAGAAACTGCAAGATCTAAGTAATCCAAACTAGTTAGTTCTTGCATACTAGGTTTAGATCCATCTTCACGCTTAAACTGCTCTTCCGAACTAGAAACCTTAGTACCATGAAATCTACTGTACAAGCTGCTTCCAACGCTGTTAAGTGCTCCTTTTGTATACTCAACTGATGTACCATAAACATTTTTTAATTTATTTCCAGCACTATTAAATTTCCCTTTTACATACTCAACTGATGTGCCATAAGCATTTTTCGCACTACCTACGACATTTTTTAAGTCATTCGCAACATCACTACGGCGCTGCTTAATAGTACTATGAACGCGCCCACTACTGTAGGCTTCTGCTACATATGCAAATACTTCTTGAGATGCTTCTTTGATATTCTTCATTGCTTGCGGAACAAAAGTTTTCTTGTGTTTAAGTTCTTCTATTTCTTTTTTTTGATTATCAATCTCCTCATTTTTTTTATTAATTTCAATTTTTTGCTTAGAATTTTCCTCCTCTTTAGCTTTTACTTCCGCTTCTTTTTTAGTCAGTTGGTCATTTTGCCCAGAAATTGTTTGCTTTTGAGCCTGTACTTTATCTTCTTCTTTAGCTAGTTGAGCATCTTTTTTAGATATTTCTTCTACTTTCTCAGTCAGTTGAACATCTTTCTCAGAAATAGTTTTATTCTTACTAATTGCTTTATACGAAAGTGCCATAGCTACAGCAGAAAATACAGCACCACCAATAATAAATGGCAGGCCAACACTTAATGCTGCAACAGGAGCTAAGAAACCAATATAAGGAGCTGCAGCAAACACTCCAGATGCTAATAAAGTTAAAGCAGCCAGAGTTCCAGCTATATAATAGGGTAAATTGTTTTTACTCATATGATTATTCCTCACGTATTGTAAAATATAATACCATATAAAAGGATTTAAAGGAAGTTGTCAAGCTAACTTTTTACATAAAAAAACAATTGATGAACTTGGGAACAAGAAGATTGCTGCCAAGCTACACACTATGCCTCTCCGTGTAATCTTTAAACGAACCTCTGTTAGAGTCAAAATATAGCTTCACACTGCCAATTGGCCCATTTCTCTGCTTTGCAATAACAAGCTCTGCAATATTTCTAATTTTTTCCATTTTTTCTTGCCACTCTCGATGTTTATTGCTTCCTTCACTTGGTTGCTTTCTCAATTCATAATATTCCTCTCTATAGAGGAACATCACTATATCTGCATCCTGCTCTATGCTTCCTGAATCACGCAAATCAGAAAGTTGTGGTTTTTTGTCGTCTCTCTGCTCAACAGAACGAGAGAGCTGAGATAGTGCAACAACGGGAATATTCAGCTCTTTTGCAATTGCTTTCAAACCCTGCGTCACTTCCGAGATTTCTTGTACTCTATTTTCATTACTTCTTTTTGTTGTTCCTCTGATTAGCTGCAAATAATCAATGAATACCACTTCTACATTATATAATTGATACAGCAAGCGTATTCTGGTGCGAAGGGCACTAATTGATAGCGCAGGGGTGTCATCTATGATGAAAGGCAGTTCAGATAATTCTGTACTAGCATTGATAAATTCATGCAATTCAAAATCACTAATTCTCCCGGTTAATGCCTTATAATAACTAATCCCTGAATCTATAGTGATCAGCCTTGCGGTTAATTGTTCTGCTGACATTTCAAGTGAGAAAAACGCTACATAATGTTGTTTATCTGCTCTTTTTTGCAACATCTTACAAGCATTAAGTGCGATGTTTAGCGCCAGTGCTGTTTTACCCATAGAAGGCCTTGCAGCTAAAATTAATAAATCAGATTTTTGTAGGCCACCAAGAAGCTGATTTAGATCTTGAAGTCCGGTTGTAACGCCCAGCGCTTCTGGATTATTTTTCAGTGTGCTGATCTTCTCAACTACGTCTTTAATTGAACTTGCAAGTTTTATATATGTTTTCTCACCTTGTTTTTTTACTGCTAAGTTGAACAATTTTGTCATTGCTTGTTCAATTTGCGCCTGTGCAGGATTTTCAATATCGTAGTTGTAGCTATCACCAACTATTTCTTGCCCGAGCTTAATTAAACATCTCCTTAAGTAAGTATCACGGATTATTCTAGTCAAACTATAGATATCAAGTGCAATACTTGCCTTTGCTGCAAGCTTTGCTAAGTACTCTACCCCACCACACTCGGTAAACGCTTGGTCGTTCTCAAAAAACATTTTGAGGCTTAGTTCATTGGCAACTATACCGTGTTTCCTGGTTTTGGATATCTGCGTAAAAATACTTTGATGTAATGGATCATAGAAATTTTCTGCTGTGATTGTGTCTTCAACTGCATCACAGATTCTATTATCACGAATCATTGCACCAATAAGCATCTGTTCAGCTTCTAAATTATGCGGTAATTTACATATTTCCTTATCTACACTTCTTGAACTGAGGAGACTAGCTAATTCATTCATTTTAAGTTTTGAGAGTAACTGTTGATTATTGTAGAATATTTAGTCCTCATTTGAAAGACATATAAAATTTGACTAATTCCGTGTTGCCTATAGCATTAAAACTTAATGCCCCTGTGGTGGAATGGTAGACACGGCAGACTCAAAATCTGTTGCTTGCAAAAGCATGCTGGTTCAAGTCCGGCCAGGGGCACGTTAAATATTGGAAAGTATATATATGTTACATAAATTTTTTAATCGTTTATTTTCTATTTTTTCTTCTATAAATGTTATTCAAAAGGTAAAGAAAGATGAAAATGGGATATGTTATGTAACAGGACTTAGGCGCTATATATCAGTATTGCTTGATTTGATTATTATCGTTTTGTTCTTGCAGTTTTGCAGCCAAGCCTTAAATAAGCTCTTTATGAACTCAGAGGATAGCAAAATATTAAGTCAAATTGCTGCAAAATACCAAATGCAAGCGCCACTGTCTGCAGAAGAAAAGACAATGCAGAGTAGACTTATAAAATTACAAATCCTAAATCAAATAGTCCAATGCATTATGCTCTTTTGCTATGTAACATATATGTGGGTAAGGTTTGCTGCTACACCTGGAAAACTATTACTTGGGCTTAGAGTTGTGGATGCACAAACTTTCGAAAAGATGACCCTAAGACAAGCAACAAAGAGATTTTTTTCCTTTATATTGTCAGCTGCACCATTATTCTTGGGCTTTTTATGGTCAAATTTCAACAAACGCTGTCAAACTTGGCACGACAAGATCGCAGGCACAGTGGTTGTCACGAGTAAAAGCCTTAGAAGGCAGAACTAAAAACTAAAGAGCTCAAATGAAAGAAGGTAAACTCTACAGTATACATTTAGTAGCGCTTTCTATGAGAGAAATCGTATTATCTATTCCATAAAGCTTTATGAAAGATCCCATTCTTGGACCGGTTTTTTGGCCAAGTAACGTTTCATATAATAGCTGAAACCAGTCACGTAAGTTGGTATAATCATATTTTTTTCCAATAGAAAATACCTGAGATTGAATTTCTTCAGCAGTAACAGTTGTAGATAGAGAATGTAAAGTGTCCTTCAAATCTAGTAACGCTTCTTTCTCTTTTGCATTTGGAGTTTTATATGATTTTGTTGGTTTGATAAAATCGTGGTAATACTTTACTGCAAAGTCTGAAAGTCTATCAAGCATTTTATTATTTTCTGGTGTGACGCTTGGTGCATAAGTGGATATAAAACCCCAGAGAATCTCTTTGTTTTCAGCGTTACAAGCCGCCGCTAGGTTTAAAAGTAGCGTAAAATTTATACCTGAAGTTTCTATACTGGGAACTTCACCTTGATGAATATGCCATGCAGGATTATTTATATCTTTTTCTTTACTCTCATTATAGCACCTTACAAACTCTATATACTCATCGGTTGATTTTGGTATCACATCAAAATATAAACGTTTAGCTTTTTTAGGACTCTGAAAAATATACAGTGATAAACTCTCCGTTGGTGCGTAAGTTAGCCACTCTTCAATCGAAA
Organism: Wolbachia endosymbiont (group A) of Sympetrum striolatum; assembly: GCF_947250715.1. NCBI lineage: Bacteria > Pseudomonadati > Pseudomonadota > Alphaproteobacteria > Rickettsiales > Anaplasmataceae > Wolbachia > Wolbachia endosymbiont (group A) of Sympetrum striolatum. The sequence continues at coordinate 445,304 of NZ_OX366342.1, read as the reverse complement.
TGCCATTTCCTCTTGATTTTGATATTTTCTTTCCTTCTTTATCAAGGAAAAGCTCGTAGCAAAACAGAAGTGGTGGCTTTTCTCCAAGTATTTCACATATTTGACTTGAAAGCACAGCAGATGGAGTTAAATCTTTTCCGTGAGCTTCATAATTTACTCCAAATGCGGCCCACCTCATTCCCCAATCAGGTTTCCATTGCAGTTTACATTTTCCTTTTGTCACTGGAACTTCTATTTTTTCCCCGTTTGGGTCTTCATACGTGATTGTTCCTTTATCTGTATTTGTTTCAATTACTGGAACTTGTAAAACTTGGGAAGTTTTTGGGCATATCGGCAAGAATGGACTGTAAGTCTGCTGCCTTTCTTCCCGAAATGATGGAAGCATTACGTCCATCACTTTATCATAATTTTTCAGCAGGAGTAAAAGTTTTTCATCGTAAACGCCAGATTTATAACACTCTGTTGCACTCCTAAATTCGTATTCAAATTCAAACAAATCAAGAAATTTACACAACAACGAATTCATGTGATGACCATAACTCTCATGAGTGCCAAATGGATCGGGTATCATAGTCAATGGTTTATTTAAGTGCTCCCTTAGCATCTCTTGATTTGGCACATTATCTGGTATTTTTCGCAAACCATCCATATCATCTGAAACTGCAATGATTTTGGTTTTTATACCAGGAGCTATTTTTTTTAATGCATTTACAACAACTGTAGTGCGGAAAACCTCTCCAAAGGTTCCTATGTGGGGTAAACCAGAGGGTCCATAACCAGTTTCAAATATTATTTCTTTTTTATTAGGAAACTCCTGCAATATTTTTTCTGCTTCTTGAAATGGCCAACTTGTCATTATCTGGGTTAAATTATTAATCAATGTATCTTAACTTAAAGTGCTACTAGTTTCAATGGATTTTTAATATAATGATATAGTATTAGTGTTAGAGCTATTATTAGAAGGTTAAAGATATGTCCACAGGTAGTATACAAACAGATCAATTATTTAAAGGTCTTACAAGACCTGCAATGCTCTTTGGTGTGAGTTATATGTTTGCAATATTAAACGTCCTGATTTGCCTGCTAATTTTCATTAATTCAAATGATTTGAGAGTGATTCTTTTAATGTTACCAGGTATACATGGACTTGGCTATATAGCTTCTGCAAAAGAACCTTTGTTTATTGAATTATTTATGGTAAAATTAGGAAAGTGCTCGAAATGTTTAAATCGTTTTTATCATGGAGCCAATTCTTATGATATTGCTTAATGTTGTGTGATGCTGAGGTTTAGGGCTATTCAATCAAAGAGTAAATCTACTCTGAGCAGGGAAGTTCACGCTGCTGAATTTATTCCTTATTCTTGCTATTGGAATAGCACAACCTTGATGACAAAAGAAAATTGGTTGGTTAAGGTTATAAAACTAAGTGGCTTTGCATTTGAAACCGCCGATGACGAGGATTTAGTAATACAAAATAATATCAGGAATCAGATGCTCAGAAGCATTTCATCTCCGGCATTTAGTTTGTATTTTCATACTATCAGACGTAAAAAAAATATTTTTTCTGATGAATTTGCAAGTCAAGGTTTGCCGAATTTTTTCGCTAATCACGTAAATCTAAAATGGAGAGAAAAACACGCAACAAGGCAATCATTTATTAATGACCTATACATTACGATTATCCGTAGAGCAGACACAAAAGGAGTAGAATTTTTGTCATATCTACTAAAAAAATTCGGACATGTAACTTCAAAACATGCTTGGGAAAGTGATATGCGTGCCACGTATGAAGATTTAGAGGAAACGACAAATCGTGTAGTGACAAGCCTTAGAAATTATTCGCCTAAAATTCTTGGAGTAAAAGAAACTCCAGATGGTTTGTTCTGCGAAATAATGGAGTTTCTATCTAGAATCGTAAATTGTGGCTTCGTTACAAATACGCTTTTTCCGCTAAGAACTGAAATATCAAGATACTTACCAGTACATAGGTTATTCTTTGGCCGTAAGATGATACAGGTTGTGACTCATAATGAGAGTAAATATGCTGGAGTAGTTAGTATCAAAGAATATGGAAATCATACTTCTGCAGGAATGCTTGATTCGTTTTTACAACTTCCTTACGAGTTTATAATTACGCAATCTTTTCAATTTATAAACAGGCAAATGGCGATTGGAAAAATGCAGATACAGCAAAATCGAATGATACAGTCTGCAGATAAAGCTATTTCTCAAATAGCAGAAATTTCTCAAGCGCTTGATGACGCAATGAGTGGTAAGATTGCATTTGGTCAACATCACCTGACTATTTTATGTATAGAAAAAAGTCCTAAATCATTGGATAACGCTCTGTCGTTGGTAGAATCAGAGCTTTCTAATTGCGGTGTTTACCCTGTCCGTGAGAGAGTTAACCTTGAACCAGCATTTTGGGCGCAAATTCCTGGTAATTTCGATTATATAGTGAGAAAAGCTACAATAAGTAGTCTTAATTTGGCTGGATTTGCATCTCAACATAATTATCCTACTGGTAATAAATTCAATAACCACTGGGGAGATGCCGTTACAGTTTTCGACACGACATCTGGTACTCCATTTTTTTTCAACTTTCATATAAGGGATGTTGGACACACTATGATAATTGGCCCAACTGGTGCTGGTAAAACTGTTTTAATGAATTTCTTATGTGCTCAAGCGATAAAATTTTCTCCAAGGATATTCTTTTTTGACAAAGATCGCGGTGCAGAGATTTTCTTAAGAGCACTTGGTGGTATCTATACTGTAATAGAACCAAGAACTAAAACAAATTTTAATCCTTTGCAACTTGATGACACCTCTGATAATAGAACATTTTTAATGGAGTGGATAAAGTCTTTAATTTCGGTATATAATGATAAATTTACTTCAGAAGATATTGCACGAATTAATGATGCAATTGAAGGAAATTTTAAATTAAGAAAAGAAGACAGGTTCTTGAGAAACCTTGTACCGTTTTTAGGACTTGCAGGTCCTGATACTCTAGCTGGGGCAATATCTATGTGGCATGATAATGGTTCTCATGCTGCAATATTTGACAATAAAGAAGATTTGCTAGATTTTTCACGAGCAAGAGTATTTGGTTTTGAGATGGCTAGCTTGCTCAAAGATCCTGTTGCCCTTGGACCAGTATTGATTTATTTATTTCATAGGATTAGTATATCTCTTGATGGCACTCCATCTATTATCGTTCTTGATGAGGCATGGGCATTAATAGATAATCCAGTTTTTGCACCCAAGATAAAAGACTGGTTGAAGGTACTGAGAAAACTAAATGCTTTTGTGATTTTTGCTACTCAGAGTGTTGAGGATGCAAGTAAAAGTGCTATTAGCGATACGCTTGTACAACAAACAGCGACACAGATTTTTTTACCAAATCTGAAAGCTACTAGTGTCTATCGGGATGTTTTTATGTTAACTGAACGTGAATATATATTAATTAAGCACACAGATCCGAGTACTAGATTCTTTTTGGTGAAACAAGGAGTTAATGCTGTGGTAGCTAGAATAGACTTAAAAGACTTAGATGATATAATCAACGTATTATCCGGACGTGCAGAAAGTGTTCTATTGTTACACGATATATTAAATGAAGTTGGGGACAACCCAAAAGTATGGTTGCCTATATTTTATCAGAAGGTAAAAAATGTTTAAGACTAAGCTGTCATTGCTATTAATTGCGATATTTTTACTAAATATAGACTTTTTACTCTCATATCCAGTGCTTGCAGATGGAGTAAGTGGTACTGACAAGACAGAATTTGTTAGCAGATTTAATTCCACTGGCAGCTTCAGTCGTGCCTCTAATCCTGATTGTGGGGCGTTTAAAACAGCTGCAGCACTTGCTGGAATAGCGATTGCTGTTGGCGCAATATTTACTGGCATTGTCTTAATCGTCTCTTCTGCTGGTTTGTTTACCGCTCTTGTTATTGTTGGAATGATAGCTGCAATTGTTGGAGTCTGGAAAGCAATAGGGGGGCTTGTTGTTTGTGAACATAGTTTTGTTAAACACCCAGTTGCACGTGGTCATGATGGAAAATACAAAAATTTTAAAGAAGACACAGGTTATAGTGGCTGCACCAATAAAAATTACCAAACAGAAGATGAATATTTTTCTTGTTTGCAAGATAAAGCTCGGGAAGACGTGAACAAAAAAGACTATGACGGGAAAAGAGCAGAAAAAGAAGCCTTAAATTCTAACGTTCAGGAGAGTACAGAAAGTTATTACTGGCCAAAAAACGGTGTGCAATACAGTGAATATATAGAAATATGTCATCGAAATCCTTTAACTTTTGGTAATCTTTTTAACAAGAAAGACTTTGATTCCAGAGAAAAACCTGGATACATAGACTTTGATGTAAGGGAAAAAGATACTGGATATGTAGATGGGTCATGGTCCCCGACGGTCGATGGTGAGCTGAAATGTAAAGTTCTTAAAGCTGGGCAAAGCGAAACCATACATGGGTCAACATTTAAAGCAGTAAGAAAAATGGGCAGGTTGTGTGTGGAGCTGGGAAGTGTGAGCATGCTTGGTATCGAAATGACTCCTTGGCCGCAAGGGGTTGATATGGGGTGCACGGAATTGCCACCTGACCCACTTGCTCCTATGTGTGAAAAATCTATGATGACATTCAAAAATAAAGATGGTACAGGAGAGGAAAAAGTTTCTATTGGTAATAATGATGACTATAAAACTATTATCAGATCTAAAGAAAAAGGACTCAACGGACAAGGGGGGAAAATTTTTGTAGGTTATGATAATGCTGGCTGTTTTAGCTCGTATGTCTCTAAAGCTTGCTATAATCAGGCAGGAAGTAAATCATTAGCTCCTATTCCCATCACTTCTATGATAGTGCAATGCATTAAGGAATCGTTAGATAATTTAGTTGCAGGTATTGATTCAAGTGGCAGCCCACTTAAAGATAAAGATGGACATAACAAGGGCAGTTTCTTATCTGTAGCACAAAAGAGGTTGAAAAACACTGTAACTGCTGTTTTAGTTTTAGCTTTAATACTGTTCTCTATAAAAGCTATGTCTGGTGGAGTTCGCAGCCCACAAGAAATGTACATGTTGATTATTAAATTCGCTTTAGTGATTTACTTCACAACAGGCAGTACCATGTCTCATTATTATGGAGAATTAACTCGTCTCTCAAATGGTTTGTCAGAGATAGTGCTAAAAGCGTCATCTGAAAGTAAAGGCATATGTAATTATAAAGCAGGTACAGATTATGAATATACTCGTGAAGGAAAGAAGGTATCTTACAGTTATCTTGCACCTTGGGATAGGCTTGATTGTAGAATTTTATTTTATTTAGGTGCCCCTTTAGATGGAATTGGTGGCAAAATTGGTACTGGAGGTGTTGCAACGTTAGCAGTCTTGCTTGGTGCTGCTCCTGTCTTGTTAGTTGCAGGTTCGGTGATTGGTATTATTTTCGCTGGTGGACAAATTTTAGTAGCTCTTGTCTGTATATTTATGGCCGTTCTGATGATGATGGTTATTTTGTGGCTGTGCTATGTATTTATTTTATCTCTAGTTGCTTTAAGTGTAATTGTTATTCTATCACCTTTGTTTATTCCTATGGTTTTATTCCAACACACCAAAGGATATTTTGACGGCTGGGTGAAAGAGTTGATTACCTATAGCTTATACCCGGTTATCCTTTTTGCGTTTTTGTCCTTTATGTTCATAGCATGTGATAAAATATATTTTAAAAATTTGAAATTTGAATCGGATAAACTATATGAAAAGAAACAAGCAGAAACCTCAGATAGTAAGAAAAAACAGTGGTTCAAATTGAAGGATGGTGAATGTGATAAAAATGAAACTACTCTTGCATGTATGATGCAAAATTATAGCTTTAAAAAGAGCAACATACTTGGTCTATTCTACTTTAAATACATGGAGTTTGGCAGCTCTCTCATCGGAGAGTTATTAAAGTTGTGTCTAGTGTTATTCCTCTTTTACCACTTTTTAAACATTCTTCCTAACATGGCTGCTGAACTTGCTGGTAACCATAGAGCATTACTCGGTTCTGGTAGTACACCTGGACAAATGGTGGGCAAAGCTTTATCTGCTGCCAAAGCCGCTGCTGGAGGTGTTGGTCAAGCTGCTGCTGCGGCTGTCAAGAAGGCAAGAGGTGGTGCTGGTGGAGGAGGTGGAGATAGTGGTAAAGGTTCCAGCGAAAAGATTAACTAAGGTGGCGGTAATGCTAGTTAAGGTAAGTAACAGATGCTTAAACGTTTAAGTAACCAAAACTTGGGTAAGCTATGCATAAGTTTTGTGGTACTTTTTTTATTGTCTGGATGCGGGGAGGATCACTGTATTAAGCCAGAAAATTTATCAGGTTTGCGTGAAAAACTAGATATAGTGTCAACAGAGCAGAAGTGGGTTGATTCTGGTGTTTACATCTCAGATGGGATAAGAAGCGTAACAGAGATTAATATAGTGCCTAGTAAGGTTAATTTTTGTCCTAAGCAGTATGCAGATTTTGCAATTAGGCCTGGGAGAAATGACGTTACATTACCATTTGCACTTAAAAAAGACGATACGATAAGCTTTAGTGTTATTGGAAGTAAAGTGTGTAAAGATAAAGAGAGTGAGACAAAAATCAGGTATGTGAAAATCGATGAAAAGTGTAGCGAGCAAGAAACGGAACATTTTGCACATGTTTTAAATCAAGAAGAATGTCAAGGTAGTATTCAAGATGGAATATGTCCTAATAAATATATAATAGGCGATGCGCAATGGTTGAATGGAAAAGAGTACTGGTTTTCGAAGTTAGATCAAGATGAAAAAAAGATTAAAAATATCATCAATTCTATAAAACAAGGAGAAAATATAGACTGTAGGAGCCTTTCAGATAGCAGCGCAAGCGAAATAGATACGCGCATTTTGAATTTACTCTGCGGACGTATATGTAAATTTCCTTCCGGCAGCGGAAACAAAGGTTGCGCATATATTGAATACAATAGTGTAGAAGGTGAGATATCCCGGTCTGATGTTGAAGCTATTAGTAAAATACTAAAAGAAAAACAGATAAAAACTGGCATTACACTTTTGAAAATTCACATGGATGGTGAAGATTTTGAATACATTCCAACAGGTGGCATATGTACTAACTGTGATTATAAGATAGAAAAATACCATCGAACACCAAGTTTAACTTTTAGTTTATGTAGTAGAAATGACGAGCACTGCTACGATAGAAATGACAAAGGTGGTTTCAACATAAGAGTAACAAAGAACCATAGCCTAAAAAATAACTTATATATACGTGTTTCTGATAAATTCCCTGACCATAAGCCTGGTGAAGACCAAGCGGATATATCTGTGGATATTAGCCAAGTTCATGACGTTCAATACATGGAAAGCTTAAAAGAAAAGTTAAAAGACAAAACAGGCACCATATATTACGGAATAAGAGACCATGGCTGCGATTACAAAAATGAAGGTCAGTTTAGCATTAACCTAACAACTAAAGAGCCACCTACAAGAACTTTTAGTGCAATCTATAATTTTTTTGACGAAAAAGTAAAAACTGCATTTTTTGGTTCCAGCTATAAAGACTCCAACGCGATTCACTCTGATACTAGTCCTGTAAAGCATCTTTACGAAAGTTTTCTAAAATCAAGCAAAACAAATATCATTAGATCTACGATAATATCGCTGTTAGTATTATACATAATCTTATATACCCTTTACTACTTTTTTGGATTAACTCATATTTCTATATATGAGTTTCTAATTATATGCGTAAAGATAGGAGTTATTACCCAGCTGCTGCAGGACAACAGTTGGAATTTTTTTTATAACAATGCATTTTCTATTTTTATTAACACCCCAAAACAGTTAATAGAAATAGCAAATTTCAGAGGCACTACTTCAAATGTTTTTGAGTTTCTTGATTTGCCGTTAAATAGATTTCTGTCATCGCATTCAGTATTGTTAATAGTATCTCTTATATTTTCTGGCCCTTTGGGCATTGTATCTTTTTGCTTGGTGATTTGGGGTTTAATCACAGTGAGCTTATCTATTTTTAATGCCTTATTTTCTTTTATTACATCTATAGCAATAGTTGCGTTATTGCTTTCTTTAGCACCTATTTTTATTATTTGTCTTTTATTTGCGTATACTAGGCAGATGTTTCACAACTGGGTTAAAAATTTAGCAAGATTTGCGATTCATCCAGTAGTGCTTTTAATTTTTATATCACTGATAAGTCAGGTTATGGATTATATCATATATTCAGTATTTGATTTTGAAGTCTGCTCTACGTGTATACTTAGTATTAACCTAAAGATTTTTAACCCTTGTATCTTCTATGGTTATGCTTCCAAATATACACCTAATATTACCGCTATGATGGCTTTTGTTATTTTGGGACACGCTATGAAAGCTTTAGTTAAAGCTTCTTCGGCAATATCTGACTCGTTGTTTGGTGCTTATGTGCAAAACGAACCTGGAAAAGAATATCAACAAAGCTTAATGGGAACAGTAGGGTTAGATGAACAAAGCGTTCAAAGAAGAGGAGGAGGTACTTTTCAACAGTCAGGTGCGTCAAGACCTCAAATACCACAAGGGACTCAAAGGTCAACGCCTCAGATACCACAACCAGGAAGACAGCAATGATAAGTAAAAGATCACTATTATTGATACTGTGTCTTGCAATCACTGGTTGTACTATGGAGTGTGTTGAGCCTGGGTTGCAGAGCAGAAACACCAGCGTTAATGTGGATGTTCCAGTTCATAAAGCAGATGAAGGAGTTAAAATTCATTGGGTTGATTCTGGTCAGATAATTAGCAAGGGTGAGAAAATCAAATTCACCCTCGATGGATCAGTAAATTTTTGCCCTTTTAAAGAAGACAAAAATCCAAGGAAAGTACTTGTGCCAGCTAGCTTTTGTGCTGATGGCTCAGAACCAAATTATAGTAAAGCTGCAAATATTAACGATGTGCCTAATAATTATGGCGTAAATGAAAACGAATTGTGCGGCGGTAAAGAATTTGGCAGCAATAGACGTTATGTAGACACTGGAATAAAAGTAAGTCCTGGTGACAGGTTAAGCTTTAGCTTAGTTCCCAGAAAAATAACAATTGATTATGACAATCCAGAAGGGAAAGGCATCAATTTTGATGATAATTGTTATAAAGCTGTAGAAAATGACCGTAAGGAAACTGTATATAAGAAAGCTACAGTGAGTGAAGTACATCAGGGGGGAGAGTTTTTTTGTGATGGTAAAGATGGTACAAAAAATGAAATACAATTTTTACCTCTTGATAAAACAAAAGCAAAGGAAAGCAAAGTGCTAGTTGGCAATGGTTACACCCCATATGATAATAAGGTACATTTTAATAAAGGTTATATTCAAGACAACGAACCATGGATATATGGCTCGCTACTCGATTTACGCCGCGCTAAAATAGGATTGAACGAATTATGTGATGGAAAAAACTGCGATTCTAACGAGGTGAAAAAGTACAGCTCTTATGAGCTTAATTGTTACTATCAGAACGTGTGCTATACCGAGAAGGGTATATGGAATTATACATATAAAGACAAAGAACGGAACTGTGTCTCTTCTATAAGGTATAGCAAATATGATAAAGGAAATAAATGTGACATGTATTCTCACCTTAAAGGAGTTGAAGATAAGCTTAAGAGGATAGAAGAAAATAAAGGGGGTCCCATGCAGATTAACGTTGATTTTACATCAAACACTGAAGAAGATATCTCATGGGCTGAGGCTCTTGTTGCAAAAATTGGTGATCTTGGTGATCAAGATACTGCTAAAGGTATTCAATGTCTTCCAAAGGAAAGGGGTGCAAAAGGGGATAATGTGTGTTCACAAATTAAAGATGAATTTGGAGATTTTTCTCTGAAATTAAATCATGACTATCCAATAGGAAGTGTAACACCTGGTAGCAGTGTGATGCTTGCCATTGCAGATTATGATCATTATGGAGCTAATAGGGGTGGGTACCATGTTAAAGTGACTAGATCATGTGAATATATTAATGGCGAAAAACTGTATGTGTATTTGGGTGATGAGCCACCTAAAGATTTGCATGGTGTGGGAACTAATGATTTCAAAGTGGTAGGAGTGAGAGAAAGAGTAGACGGAAAAGATGAGTACACTATATTAGATGTAATAAGCGGAAAACACTTTCAGAACGAAGAATCTAAGAAGATATATTTTGGTATTGATATAAGCAACGTAGAGAGAGATGACATTACGGACAAAAATGGCAAATATTACGAAAACAATAAGTATAGTGTAACTTTATTTGTCAAAAGAAAAATTAATGATTTTATTTCATCAAATATAAACAAGATATTTGGTTTTATGAAAAAAGAAGTAATTGGTGACAGCGTTAAAGATTCATACAAAGGATATGCAAGAGGTCTTCTTCAAGGAGTAAGAGCTTTGCTTACTCTATACGTTATATTTACTGTCGTTGGCTATATGCTTGGAACAATACAGCTAAGTAAATTTGATTTCATTGTAAGAATGTTCAAGATAGCATTTATAGCTTTTGCCTTTAGCGATAGAAGCTGGGAACTTTTTGGTACAACTTTATCCAGACTTTTTATAGATGGTAGCACTTATTTAGTTGATAGCTTTTCTGGCTATATAGGGGAAGGGGGGAGAAAATTTGCATTCTTAGACTTGACAGCAGGAATATTATTCACAGCAGAAACTTGGTTAAAGTTTTTATCGTTGATGCTCTCTGGTCCTTTTGGCTTTATTGCATTTTTGGCAATACTCTACGCTACTTTTGCGTTTTTAAAATGCATTATTAGCGCTACGTTTAAATATGTAATATCTACTGTTCTAGTAGCGTTTTTACTGTCATTAACACCTTTGTTTATCGTGTTTATTTTATTTCAACAGACTAAACCCTTGTTTGATAACTGGATAAAAACGCTGGCTCACGTTGCAGTACAACCAGTTATTTTATTTTCATCTTTATCTCTTTTAAATCAGTTGATGTATTCAGTTCTATACAATCTCACAAATTTTTCTGCATGCTATCAATGTTTAATTAGCGTAAATTTCTTATCGTATGATCTGTGCTTGATGAAATCAATACTGCCTCTTGGATACAGTCCTGGCACTAATGTTGATGTTGCACTCAGTACCGGAGAAAGGGCTGGTGGGCACTTTGCAGCATTGCCCATAGATCTGATCCAAGCATTTATGTACTTAATTATTGCTAATGCAATGGAAGCTTTTGTTACTATATCAGAAACTATGGTACAAGCACTATTCAGCTCTGGTTGGGGAGTTGCTGGCAGTGTTCGTCAAGTTGCCACAAGCGCATCACAAGCTATACTGTCAACTGTTGGCCTTGATAATAACACCCAAGGTATGATACAGAACATTAGGCAACAAGTGGGTAAAGATCGGACGGAAGTTGACGTGAAGGATAATTCCATGAGCCCTAAATCTGAAATACCAGAACAATCAGGTAAGCAAGAAGGTCCTGATAAAAAGGAGAGGGGGAGCTATAAACCTGAAGCACCAAAACAATCAGGTCAGCAAAAAAATCCTGATGAAACAATAAGAAGTGATCCTAGTGATAAAGCTAAAAACAAGGAAGGAAATGGAGAGAAGTAAGATATGAATGATGTTATGGAGTAACTAATTAAAAAGATATTTTAAGTAAAGTTTTAGAAATTTATTTCTATATTTGGAAAAAGTTTAGATATGCAATCACGCTTAGGCAAATGTTGGTTTAGGGTATTACTTCTTGCAGCTTATGTGCTGATCACAGGTTGTAGTAAGAACGATATGCCTTTCCCAAGGTGCATATCTGCCGATTATTTTGGTCCTGAACCTATTGCAGTAAGCGCTCATTTTACAAACGATCACGATGCGTTTATTCCAGAAGATGGAGAAGTTATTGATCCTGAAACTGGCGAAATTAATTATGGTTTTCACCATAACCAAGTGGTGAAGTGGGAGGATACCGGACTCGAAACCAATGGAGATAGTTTAAGAGTGCGAGTTAATGGTGCATGGACATCTTGGAGCAATAATAACAAGAAGGAATCTAAAAAAGGCAGTTATACCTTACAAAGCTTGGAGCAGTTAAAATATGCAACTAAATTTGAAGGCAAGTCAGGTGATAATAGTCTACCTGACTTTCACTTAGTTTGTAATGATTATAAACCTAGCATACAAAAATTTTCAAGTAAGCCTAATGCAAGTTGCACTGTAAATTGCAAGTGCATTAATGAAGATGATAGCGCAAATACAGTATCACGTGGTGCTCCATGCTGGTTTACCAATGGTCATGGTGCTTATCTTTTGTTTCAAACGGGGAAAGATGATCCTAACGAAAATCTAAAGTTAATGCGCGATCCTCAATATCCTACTGTACATCTAGGTTATAACTCCACAGCAGAGGGCGCCAATGGACTTTTTACTTTAGACAGAGATAGCACTGAATTAAAGGACAGAAATTGTAATGAGTTGAAGTTAGAAAAGGGATGGAAAATATATGTAAAAATATTAGATAGATATTACTTAGATAATGTAGGTGGCTACTCTTTTGAGTTTTTGTATGGAGTACAAAAACCAGGTACCTTTGGATTTTTCAATGAAGTTTATCATTATCTAAAAGACACTTTATTGATCTCACCTAATAAAGATTGTAAAGGTAGTGAGTGTGCGGCTGCGCAAACTATGTTTGAGAATATAGTTAAAAAAGGTTCAAGTTTTCACAATTTTGTTCTTTCCTTGCTTGTTCTATTTGTAATGATTTCATCGCTTCTTTATCTTTTTGGCATGATACGAGAAACTAAGCATGATATGCTCATCAGAATGATAAAAATTACTCTAGTAATAGTGCTTATATCTCCTGGAAGTTTTAGATTTTTCTATGATCATTTTCTCGTTCTATTCGTTAAAGGTCTTGAACAACTGATAAGTATAATTACTAATTTTGCTCCCAACATGAACACCGGAAGTATTGCTCAAGGAGATGAAGCTAAGTTGTTTAAGTTCATGGAGGACATGTTCAATAAGTTTTTTGCTTATTCTGTTTGGAAAAAGTTTGCAGCGTTTTTACATTACCAAATGTGGGCAAGCTTACTTATGATACCAGCAATTTTCATAGGGATAGTTTTATATTTCTTGCTGTTCTTATATGCTTACATAATATTTCTCTCTGGTTTTATGGGTATAGCTTTTCTTATAGCTATCATGCCATTGTTCCTGATCTCTATTTTATTTTCACCGCTGAAAAGTCTGTTTGAAGGTTGGATAAAATTCTGCATCAGCTTTTGTTTACAGTCGATTATGATATTTGCTCTCTTGTCATTACTGGCTTCCATTATAATGAATACCTTTTATAGGCAGTTAGGTTTTACTGTATGCTACAATAAATGGTTTGAGGTAAGGTTATGTGCTCCAAAATGGTTGTTTGGCGGTTTTTGTATCGTTGATAAGCAGTACTTTGGTTGGACCCCAGGGCAAATTTTCGTACCTTACACTCTTGGAGAAGCTTCTCCGCTGAACGTAGATAAGAACATAGAAGGTATAGAAAAGATAAGCAGAGAAGGTGGTACAATAAAATTTACTGGAGGCGCTGGATATATCCTGCTTCCACCGGATTACATTGAAAAAGGTTTTCGTTATATAGATTATCCTTTCTTTAATCCAATTCCTGGTACTAAAAGGAATCCAGCAGACCACTATATTGCGGAAAGTGATATAGTAGTGGATAATAACTGTAGTGCAAAGGATCTAGTACGCTTAACAAATAGTTTATCTCATGCATCAGAGAGGGCTAACATTATATTACTGATCAACAATATAGACAAAAAGATAGGTGGTATGAATAGTAAAATAACAGAGCTTTACTGTCAACCTCAGCAAGATGAAGAAAAATGTAAAAATTATAGGAAAATAGTGGATGACTACAGAAAAGGTACCATAAGACCAGATCTTAAAAGAGAGATAAAGTCTTTGGTGCAGGATGTTATTAGACGAGAGCCACATTGCCAATTACAGGATTTGCACAAATTATATAGGGATCCCAACAGTGAATACTGTCAGAAATGTAAAGATTGTGAGGATTGCAAAAATTATCAAGAAAATAGCGATTACCAAAGGGTGCAAGACATACAGAGGGGCTATTTAATCAATGCGGGGGAAATCTTTGTATTATTCTTGCTCTCATTCTTAATGTTCTCCTTACGTGAGTTTGTGCAACAAATGGGCTCAAGTATTGCCGGTGGTGGATACAGCGTTTACAGCATATCTAGCATGTATCATGCGTCACCTTTAGCTGGTGTAGCAGAAGGATTAAAGCAGAAGTGGCAAGATTTTGCTGGTGGAAAACTAGAGTCTTTAGGCAGTTGGGCTACTCATTTACCAGACAGATTAGCCGGAGGTACAGCTAATCTACTGGGTAGGATACCAAGAGTTGGAGGTGTACTGAAACATGCTATTGATGCGCCACGTAAACTTGTAAATGCTACTATTGAAGCAACAAAATTTGTGACATCGCCTGAAAATGACATTGATAAGCTTGAGGAAAAAATTTACAGGGCATTTGGAGTTGATAAAGAAGATATTACACATAGAAGGATTGGTAAATATTTAGATTATTATAAAGGATATGTAGGGTCACATTTGGGCTATACAATAGAAGATGCTATGAAGTTTACTTGGGAGCATGGCCTTGATTCTATAGGAGTTAGCCACCGTACAGGAGAAAAAGATGGTTACCAAGGTAATCTGCTCTGTAGAGCAAAATCGCATAGGCGAGATTTCTTAGAAAAACTTCATGATTACACTATCGGACGTAAGAGAGAACCAGAAAAAGACAAGCTTGATCAACCACTAAAGGAAAATAAGTCTGATCAATCAAATGAATTAGCACGAGAGTTAGGCACAGAAAAATACACTAATACTCCGGAAGATATAGAAAAACGTGCTGAAAGAGCTAGAAGAAAAAAAGAAAGAGATCAAGAAGGCGAAAATTACGACACCTCATTACTTTTTGGAGAAGATACAGAACGTGAGAATAATGAAAGGGCTGATAACAGGGGTGATAATGACGAAGAATCATAACTTTAAAGGATTAAATTATTATGGTCTGCAGCAAGACGGTGATGGTAATATAAAGTTAAATGACTACGATGACATTTTAAATGCGCGTAGGGCAAGAGTAGATCTACTATTAGACAACACACTAGACAACAATATCGAACTCACTAAATTAAATAAAGCTTTGAGTGAGAAATTTGTAGATAATCATAGTTTATTGTCTGAATTTGATAAGGAAGACAAAGAGATTGCACAAGAAAGGCTTAAGGTGTTTAATATTTTAGACAATCTTGATAATCTTGCAAACATTAAAAGTGAAGATCTATTAGAGGTTAGTTTATTACTATCAGATCTTAGCTTCGTAGAGAGAAATGTTGTACTGAATACCGATCAGAATTCCAATTTAGTAGGATTTAAAAACCTATTTGTTGAAAAAAAAGCATCTGGCGAAGAGTATAGTGATGAAGAATGTAAAAGCTTTCTCGATAACATAGATAAAATTAATACTATAATTAAGCTGGAGTTAGAAAGCAGAATTGAAGGGATAAATCATGATGAAAGAAATGATTATGGTGGTTTACAAGATGAGATTGGTCAAGCAATTAATGCAGTAGGCAAATCAGAAAAAAATAACGGATGAGTTTTGTGTTTGTGTTTTTCTTACAAGCGACTCGATAGCTTCTCTCTATTAAACTGCTAAAGCCATATTGACATTAATCATATAGTATTAAATAATTAGTTATTTTGGAGCTTATTTAGTATGCTACGCATCATTGCAGGCAAATATCGCGGAAGAAAAATAACTACAGGTAAGCATTTAGCTGCACGACCAACTATGAGTGTTGTCCGAGAAGCAATATTTAGTATACTTTCCTCAAGAAAACCTATTTATAACTTGAATGTACTTGATTTATTCTGCGGAAGTGGCTCTTTTTCATTTGAAGCACTTTCTCGCGGCGCTAAACATGCATTCATGGTGGATTCAGATTATTACAATTTGCAACTGCCTAAAAAAACAGCAGAAGATTTTGGAATTACGAACAATGTCACGCTAATTTGTTGCAGTGCTAACAAATTGCCACAACCTATTTCAAAGTGCGATGTAGTTTTTATAGACCCACCTTACAATAGCAATCTAGTTGAATCAACGTTGAATGGACTAGCTCACTCAGGCTGGTTAAGTGATGATGCATTGATAATTCTAGAGATTAGGAAAAACGAAGGTTTTGAGTGCAATAAAAACTTCAGTATAATCTTGGAACGTACCTACGGTATAGCAAGAATAATTTTTCTTTCTCTATTAACTTAAACTTGTATATGCTTTTCATTGATGGGTTTCAGTTCTATTTCCGTCAAGCTTCCAAAGATACTACTTTTACAGTAGTCTTTTAGCTTAAAATTTCTATTAAATTTACCTTTCAACAAATACTTATGTGCTTTTTCAATAAATTTATTTTCTTTTTCTTCGTAACTGGTGTATTTTGTTATATCATCATTATCCTCACGATAAACTAAATGTTCTTTATGATCAGCATGAATATTTTTGCTCTTACACTCCGTGTTTTGAGGATCGTGTTCAAGTACTATATTCCATCTAAACCATTCAGATGTGTCAGATGTGGATGAATCTGGAAGTTTACCAACGAGTTGTGCTTCCTGTGGAATTACAGTATCGCCTTTCCTGCCAGCAATTAATACAGGGCATTTTGTATTCTCTATAATCTCTCGTGAATTAAATTCCAATCCGCAACGATTAAACCAAAAATTCAAGAATTTTGCAGGAAGCCGTCTCATGAAAAAATTCCCTATCCCATGAGGAAAGTTATTAGTTGCATCCTTAAGTGAGCTATAAGAATTACTATGAATTAATGTTAAATAGATACCTTGTTTTTCAAATCTTTTTAAAACTTCTGCTGCAATTCCTCCAAGAGAGTTAGTATCCAAAATTATATTGTTTGGATGCACACCTTTTACAAGTAACATGTTTACCATTGCCATTCCAGCTTGAACTAACTTTTCACCGTTTGTTAGAAATTCATATAGCGCTACAATTTTCTTTCTTTCCAAGAGGAACTCTATAATATCCTCTATATCTTTTTCCAACTCTTGATCACAAGCTTCTGCATCTCTTTTCGAATCTTTATCTATAAGTTCTTTTTTATAACGCTTTATCCACTCAGGGCTGACTTCATTTTCTAAAAAGCTTTTAATTCTGTGTACTACAAATCTCTTCTTAATAAAGTCAAAAAGCATCCATAGGCAAAGTACGATAAAACATATGGTAGCCAAAATTGATAGCACTACTGATGCAAAAGCTAACCCTGTAAGTACCTTTTTTGATTTTTGATTCTGGTATGCCAAGTATAACGACACAATAGAAGCAGTGGACAATATAGCAGAACATAACCATAGTGAGATTATTCTCCTATTGAATTTTTTTTCTTCAGCATTTAATTCTTCTTGAAAGAATCTTGGATTAACAATTCTAGAGAAATAGGGATAGTCAAAATAATGCTTAACTAACTTACTTTCTTGTCCCTTAAGTGGATTTTTACCACGAGCATTAACCTTAATACACCCAAGTACTCCAAAAAAGTTTATCACGTGTTTTGTATTTTTTTCTGGCTTGATATCACTATTGGTATGATAAATAACTTTCATTTTATCGTTAATGAATATTTAGTTATTTTAACATAAAGATCAAAAAAAACAAGAGAATATAAATATGAATAACCAGTATGATGAAAAGCTTATAAGAAATTTCCTATGATTCCTTTTAAGCGAGTTTTGAATTTTTGAAATGTCATGACATTGTTGATACGGTTATCAAGAAACGATAAAGTATCCGCAAAATCTTCTGAATAATCATTGATAAAAAAAAGTATCGTACTTAAGTACACTCCAGCTAATATTGCTCTTTTTGTATAGTAGTTAAAATCTGTTGATTGGTCATGAATGCCATACCAAATCGCGCTAATAGTTCTGTATAAAAGTTTACTAGAAAAATATGTATTTTTTGGTGATACGGAGAATGATAAAACATTTTTTAAAAGTTCTCTATAATTCGGTAGCTTAGCGTAGTTTGAAAGGCGTATTTGAATAGCTAATTTTACCCGCTCTCGCACTTTCATATCTTCTAAATTGGAATTTCTTAGTTCAGCTTCCATTGAGCTATTTAAGTCCTCTGCTATGTGCTCCAAAGCGCTATATATTCCATTCTGAAATTTGCAAAAGCTATTAGCTAGATTAAGGTCTGTGCAAATTTTTAATAGGGTTTCATCGCTTATCCCTTCAAATGGAATAACCCTAATTAGCTTATCTATTATTAACTTTATTTCATCTTGTTCCACGCAACATTATACTAAACAGCATGTGTGATTGTACCTGAGATTTTCAAACATTCTACAAAATGCTTCACCACGTTCCTCGAAATTTTTCCATTGATCAAAAGAAGCACACGCGGGAGAAAGTAATATAGTTACTTCTTCTGCGCTATTTAAGGCCTCTTCAAAAGCCAATCTGAATGCATCTTCTAGATTGCAACATCTAACATAATCTACTTTATTCTCCATAGTGTTTGCAAAGGCTTCGGTTGATTCTCCAATAAGAAAAGCTTTTCTAATCCTCGTGAAATGCTTGCTTAATGATTCTATTCCACCTTTTTTGCTTCTTCCACCAACGATCCAATTTATGTTTTCATAAGATAAGATCGCCTTTTCGCTCGACTTTGCATTAGTTGCTTTGCTATCGTTCACGAAAAACACATTTCTTATTTTGCCAAGCAGTTCATTCCTATGCCTCAGTCCTGAAAAGGACTTGATTCCATTGATAATAGTGTTGCTATCTACTCCAAGTAGCTTACATACGGCATATGCGGCTGCTATGTTTTCTGCGTTGGATATTAGGTTTATTTTCACGTCGCTTACTGATAAGCTATGACTCTCTAGTTTTAACGAGATCTTCTGGATCCGAGTAGTCAAGCACTGGGATGACAAAAGAAGTGGCTGGAATGACAAAGAGGATGACATCGAAGCTGAGATTGGAATTTTGTTTCCAGTGAATTTGTTGAATATGTCAGCAGTAATCTCATTGTCACATCCTATTACGGCAACCTCACTACCGTTTATCAGTTTTAATTTAGTTGCTATGTAGTTCTCCATACTTCCATGCCTATCTATGTGATCTGGTGTAATATTGAGCAGTGCTGAAATGTCCACGTTAATTTCATTCATCAACTCCAATTGAAAAGAGGAAAATTCAATTACATAAATTTCTGCATCTCTTTCTAGATCCAAAACAGGAACGCCTAAATTTCCACCAATAGCTACTTTTTTCCCTGCAGATTTTAATATGTGCCCTATTAGTGATGTAGTGGTTGATTTACCATTTGTTCCTGTGATGCCTATTACCTTCTGGTTCGTAGTTTTAGCTTCAAGAAATAGCTCAATGTCTGATTTTATTTTGCAATCAAATCTCCTTGCAAGTTTTACTATCCAATGTGTCTCTGTTGGCACTCCAGGGCTTAAAACCAATGCACTGATCTCATGCCAATTGTATTCCTTGGGATGAATAAAATTACATTTTTTATACATCATTTTTGCATTTGCTATTTGCTCTTCATGATCATCCCATGCATATATTCTTGCACCACTCTTTATTAGAGCGTTAATGGCGGATAAACCAGTTTTACCAAGACCAAAAACCGCGACGTTTTGATTTTTGTATTTGTTTAGTTGCACTGCTAGATAACTTATGCGAACCATTTTATAAAGATATCGTACAAACTACAACAGACTTCTTGCATAGGTCACAACTGTCATTCAGTAGAAACGAAAAAACTTCCTTGACAAACTCCGCCAGCCCCCTTATTGTAGTATTCAGGGTATTTATGACTCAAAACTTGTTTTTGATCCGCGCGGGCTCAACAACAAAATTCAGTAAAAAAACTCAGGTATTTATTGGCGGATTACATAAAATTATAGCGGCTGCATGTCTTTTAAATTTTTTCTACATTCAGCCAAATCGCGCTTAAACTAAGCGTCAGCACATTATTACAGCGCCACTTACAGTAATATAGAGTCAAAGCTCGCTACTCGGGGCTTCTTTTGCCTTTTTTTCGTTTGGTAAATTTCTTAAATATTTATAGCTAAACGACAACCGTCATCCCGCTACGTGTTAGCGGGATCTGAAGATACCGCGGCGGTATGACGGTCTGCGGCGGTATGACGGTTCGTGGTGACATGACGATAACCTCGTCATCCCGCTGCTTGTTAGCGGGATCTATGTGAGATACCGTGAATAAATCACGGTATGACGGTTAAGTAATTCGTCATCCCGCTACTTGTTAGCGGGATCTAGAGATACCGCGGCGGTATGACGGTTCGCGGCGGCATGACGATAACCTCGTCATCCTGCTGCGTGTTAGCGGATGAGATACCGTGAATAAATCACGGTATGACGGTTCGTGGCGGTATGACGTAGAAGCTATACTTTTATACTCACCAACTTCAGTATCCAATCTGGATCCAAGTAGTCAGCTACTTGAATGACAAGAAAGGGGTACTTGGATGACAAAAAATAGGCACTGGAATTGCAAAGAGTTTGCAAATATTAGTTATTACCTGTAGAATACAGAGAAATTAGTAAGGATTTTAATAGGAATAATATGCCATCTGTTACTTTTGTTTTACCTGATGGGAGTAAGAAAAGCTATGAAGCTGCAGAGGGAGAAACTCTGCTTAATTTAGCCCACAGAAGTGATCCAGATCTGCTTGAAGGTGCATGTGAAGGCTCTCTTGCTTGTTCTACATGCCACGTGATTGTTGATCCAGAATTTTATGATGCTGTAGAAACGCATAATCCCATATCTGATGAGGAAAACGATATGTTAGATCTAGCCTTCGGCTTAACAGAGACATCAAGACTTGGGTGCCAAATAAAAATCACAAAAGATATCGACGGTTTGTGTGTAACCATACCAAGGGGTACAAGAAATATATCATTGGATAAACAGGGGAATAATTAGCTATGCGTAAGATTTTTATCTATATTATCATCTCTTTACTTTTGTTTATTCCTGTAGCGTATGGTGGTTTTTGGTATTTTTCTGCATGTAAGGTAAAAAATCTTTTAGCTGAAGCAATACTATACATTAACGACGAAAAGTTTGATATTTCACATGATTTCAGTGGACTTCCTTCTAACCTAATTTTCCGTGTGACAAACCCAAAATTTTCCAATAAGCAATTAACCATCTCATCTGATGCTTTATTGATAAAAAATAGATTGTTTGATAAATCAGTATATATCTACATACCAAGCAATGAAGTCAACATTGTTGTTCATGGTGATGAGAAAAAGAATATAAAATGCCACACAAACGATAGCAGCCACTTTGTTGTTAGACTAAATGATTTACCATCTTCATTGCGATTCAACAGAAATAGTACCGTGATAGACTATATAGATACACTTCGTTACGCAGATTATGGATTAAAATGTGATGTTTCAGAAAATCAGCAAAGTGTTATAACTGAAGTGAATGATAAAAGCAATTACATTCAATTTCACCTCGATAAAGAACCAAGTGGAAATACTAAACTAGGATTTGATTTTTATACTTATCGGTATAAAAATACTGCAAGTCCTGAAAGTTACCTTAGTATCGACACTAAATTTGATTACGAATTTGTAAACCACATCTCAGCTTCCAGAGTTAATTTCAACATAGAGAAATTTTTAATTCAAAGTAATAATTTTTCTCTTGCTGCAGATGGTGGAATGCAAAATTATAATTTGGTTACGTCTTCATTTAAAGACAAAATCAACGTGGCTATATCAAATTATAAAGAATTAATCTCGTTTATGATTGGTGACTCAAAAACTTCAGATGCGTTTGAAAAATTAATGTCTTCCTTATCAGAAAAAACAACTGATGACAGCGTTCAATTTTCAATAAAGTACGATGATGATGTAGGGTCAAGCTTTATTGGAAAGTTATCCACCACTGATTTTATGAACCAACTCAGTAAAATAACCCAATTAACCAAGGATGAGAGCAGTAGTTAGTTTACTTTTCATATTGATATTTCACTCAGGCGTAAACGCTTTTACTCTGGATAATAAACTCAGAGATAAAAGCATGGAAAAACGAGCAACCAGTTTATTTGAAATAATAAGGTGTCCAATATGTTCTGGCGAATCATTGTCTGAATCTGGATCTCAGATTGCGTATGATATGCGAAAAGCAATTCGTAAAAAAATCAATGATGGATACACAGATGAAGAGATAATCTCAGAGTTAAAAAATTCTTACGGCAATTCAATTATAACTACCCCACCTAGCACTTACATTTTGTGGTTTATTCCACTCACAACTCTGCTTATTGGGTGTTTTTTAATACGAAAGTATATCAGTATGTCCAGTATATTTAAACCTTTTATGTAATGTAACCGTTCACAGATTTCCACTTAATTCTTCAATCTCACTAATAGAAAGGCCTGTAAACTTGACAATAGTGTTGACATCAACATTATTAGCCAGCATTGCTTTTGCGACTTCAATTTTTCCTTTCTCTATACCTTTTTCTATACCTTTCTCTTCAGCAAGATCAAGTCTGTATTCAAGAATGGCTTCTTCTTTCCGTAGATCCATTATTCTTTCTTCGTAAGCTACTAAATCTTTTTCGTTCCAACGAAACTTATCTAACTCATCATATGCTAGCTTTATTATTGGTGCCTTTTCTGCAATTTTCTTTAGATCTTCATCTGTCGTTTCTTCAGCATATTTAAAGAAAAATAGCCAACGATCTACTATGCTTTCTAGCTGTTCTACTTTGCTTTTTGTAAATTTAGGTAACTCAATAAAGACAAATTGAAAATCTTTTAAGTAATGGCCGTTGGTTTTTATATCACGTATATTATGAGTAGAGATATAACCAACTTCTTCAGGAAGTAAGTTACAATTGGAAATAGCAATAAAGAAGACTTTCTTTAAATCAATGTAGTTGCCAGATTTATCTAATTGTCTTGAGTAAGCCTTAGCAGCATATAGTTGAGCGCGTTTCTCAAAACCTTTATCACGAGCCAGTTGCATCTCAATCACAAACCTATTACCAATAGAATCCTTGCAGAGAACATCAACAATACTTTGTTTATCAGAGGCAATTTTGGGATCCATGATAGTACTTAAGAATTCTACTTCTTGTATTGCACTTGCCTCAGCAAATCCTAAAATATCGTTCAAAAAGTGAATAAGGATATTCTTATTTTTTTCCGTTCCAAAGATTTTTTTGAAACACAAATCATTGCGAGGATCGAGAAATTTTGAAAGAGCCATAATGCTTGGAAAATATTAATAATTATACACTATTATTAACAATTATTCAACTATATTTTTGAAGATAGCTAGTTTCTGTATTTACTTTAAATTGAAGAAAGCTCAAATGAAAGATCGTGTTTTTCACAGAATGCAGTCTGGTTACTATATAATTTTTTGATTTTCACTTTTTTTTTAACCTTGCAATGATATTTTCTTTGCCGATAAAAATTAATAATTTAGCGAGCTCTGGTCCTGTTTCTGTTCCTGTTAAAGCTGAACGCAACTGCATAAATAAGTCTTTTGCCTTTATATCCACTGTCTGTCGAATAGCTTTTACCCACTCTGATAATGTGTTTTCGTTACAATCGCCTTGAGGCAATGCATTGAACGCAATTTTTATAAGCTCCTTATCAAGAATCACAGGCTCTATATCAGATTTGCATATTTTCCACCACTTGGCCACCTCAGAAAACCTTTCTATATTGTTCCTTATAAAATACCAAAACTCTGAGGAGCCCACTCCAATTTGATTTAAACGTTCTTGTACAATTTCAAATGACATTTGTTGCAGCACTTTGCTATTTAGCTTGTATACTTCACTCAAGCTGAATTGTACAGATGCTGAGCTAAATTTTTTAATGTCAAATGAGTCAATCAAAGATTGCATACAGGCGCAAGCTTCAATTGGATTGGATGTTCCGAGCTTCACTAAATAACTAACTAGCGCCATTGGTTCAGTCTCATCTTCTCTTATGGACTTGATATCCAGCCCGCCTTTCCGTTTCGATATCTTGCTATCATCAAAATGTAGTAGAGAAAGGTGAGCAAATATAGGAATTTTCGCTTTTAATGCTTTAATCATTTGGATCTGAACTGCGGTATTAGTTACATGATCTTCCCCACGTACAACATGGGTTACATTAAAGTCAACGTCATCAATAACAGAAGGTAGCATGTATGTATAAATTCCATCTTCTCTTTTTACCACAGGATCGCTGATGTGACTTGTTGCAATATTTATTTCACCTTTAACTTCATCATTCCATTTAACAACTTCATTTCTATCCAATTTAAACCTGAAATGTGGTCTTCTTCCTTCTTGCTCATAATGAATTTTCTCTTGCTCAGTTAGAAGTAACGCGCTTCTGTCATATACCGGGGGAAGTCCTTGTTTTAACTGCAATTTTCGTTTAATGTCTAACTCTTCTCTTGTTTCATAGCATGCATAAACATGCCCTTCTTTTATTAACTGCAAAAACACCTCATTGTAACGCTCAAAGCGCTCTGATTGCTTAAAACTTGCATCCCAATCTATGCCAATCCATTTTAGGTCTTCTATGATATTATTTATATATTTGACATCTGAACGCTGAAGGTCAGTATCATCAAAACGGAGTAGAAATTTTCCATTTTGATTACGTGTGTACATCCAACAAACCAAAGCAGTCCGTACGTTTCCTACGTGGAGATAGCCAGTTGGGCTTGGAGCGAATCTTGTTAGCATTTAAATAGCAATATTGTAAAATAATAACTTATTTACTCTAATTTATTTTAATTTTATATAAATATACGGCTAAAGCAAGTGAGATCTGCTAATACAATTGAGCAAGAGAAGAATAAGTATGGCTATAGCATTGTGGCACCTTTGATATTTGATGGATTAAGACCATATGATAAATTCAAGAAAATTCACAACTTGACGACAAAGGCTAATGTAGCATCATATTGATATCATGACTAACTTAGAAAAGATGAGAGAAAAACTGCAAGATCAAATAAATTATCATAATGTTTTGTATCACCAAAAAAATAAGCCAGAAATAAGTGATGCTGAATATGATGAACTGAAGAAAAAGTTAGCTGAAATAGAGGCACAATTTCCAGAAATTTATGCAACACAAGATAGTGTTGGTGCTCCACCTGATGAGAGGTTTTCTAAGGTGGAACATCAAGAACCTATGCTTTCTCTTGAGAATGCTTATGATGAACAAGATGTAGAGAAATTTTTGTCTAAAATAAAGAGGTTTTTAATTGAGGACAAAATAGAGATATTATGTGAGCCAAAAATTGATGGGTTGTCGTTTTCTGCAATTTATGAGGATGGGAGATTTGTTAAAGCTGCAACTCGAGGTGACGGTTTTTTAGGGGAGGATGTCACTCACAATGTTGCAACAATAAAAGGCTTTCCTAAGTTTTTGCAAGGCGTGCAAGGAAGACTAGAAGTAAGAGGTGAAATATACATCAGTAACAGCGACTTTTTAAAGTTAAATGAAAACGATGAATTTGCCAATCCTCGAAATGCAGCTGCTGGTTCTCTAAAGCAATTGGATGCAAACATTACAGCAAGTAGACCACTTAGATATTTTGCTTATTCTTTGATTGGTGGAGCAGAGAAAAGTCAAAGTGAAATACTAAATAAGCTTGAGGCACTTGGTTTTTGCGTAAATGAGCATCAGTCCTTAACGAGTAGTTTGGATGGAATGCTGAAGTTCTATAACGAGGTCTATAATTGTCGCTATAACTTGGATTATGATATTGATGGAATAGTCTATAAAGTAAATGATTTGGTACTACAAAATCGTCTAGGGAATACTCAAAAAGCACCGCGCTCAGCACTTGCATACAAGTTTTCTGCGGTTTATGCAAAAACAAAGTTAAATAAGATATTTATACAGGTGGGCAGAACAGGGGTTTTAACTCCAGTTGCAGATTTAGTGCCAGTCAATATTGGTGGGGTGCTAGTTAGTAGAGCAAGTCTGCATAACCAAGATGAGATAAAACGTAAAGACATAAGAGAGGGAGATATTGTAACAATCAAAAGGGCAGGAGATGTAATTCCCCAGATAGTTGAAGTAAGCAGAGATTCTCGTCTTCCAAATACACCTGAATTTGTGTTTCCTGGAGTATGCCCTGAATGTGGTAGTAAAGTACGTCAGGTTGAGGGAGAGGCGGCAGTAAGATGTCCTGAGGAATTTGCCTGTAAAGCTCAAATAATAGAAAAACTAAAGCATTTTGTATCGAAAGATGCATTTGACATTGTTGGCCTTGGTGATAAGCAGATAGAGTTTTTTTACGACCTTGATCTGATAAAACAAATCCATGATATTTTTACTTTAGAAGAAAAATTGGATGAATTTAATCTGGAAGGACATTCTGGCTGGGGCGAGAAATCTATAGCTAATTTGTTAAATTCTATACAAAGCAGAAGGGTAATAACTCTAGATAGGTTTATATTTTCTTTAGGTATTAGATTTATTGGCCAAGTTGCAGCAGAATTGCTTGCAGATTATTATGTTTCTTATGATAATTGGTATAATTCGATGATTGAACTGTCATCAGATAATACTGAGCTAGTCGGTATAGACGGCATAGGAAAAAAAGGGGCTGAATCTTTGGAATCATTTTTTTCTAAGGAACATAACATCAAAATGTTAAATGATCTTACTGCTTGTCTTCAAATTCTTCCTGTGAACTCCAACTCTAGTGACTCTGTTTTAAATAATAAAATTATAGTGTTTACTGGTAAGCTACTTGCTATGAGTAGAGGAGAGGCAAAAGTAAGAGCCAAAACTCTAGGAGCAAAGGTCAGCTCACATCTTTCTGCTAAAACTGACTACCTAATTGCAGGAGAAAAACCAGGATCCAAATATAAAAAGGCAGTGGAATTAGGTGTAGAAATTTTAGATGAAGACCAGTGGCATAAAGTGATAAGTTTGGGAGTGTTCAAATAACATTTGGATTGTATATTAAATCAAAGTTGCAAGACTATAATGAGCAAGCTGTTAATTGGATTGATTGGATTACCACAAAAAAACTCCTTTCTTTCTCTCCATTTTTTCTGGGTAAGGTCATGGTGCTGGTACAGGTCCTATAGCTGACCCAAGCAACACGTCATACCGCGATTTATTCGCAGTATCTCAGCATAGATTCCGCTAACAAGTAGCGGAATGACGAATTTTTGTTTTTCAAATTATCGGTAAACCTAAGTCACTTTAGCTATAGCTATCTTCAAAAATATGGTTGAATAATTGTTAATAATAGTGTATAATTATTAATATTTTCAAGCATTTTTGCCATGGCTCTTTCAAAATTTCTCGATCCTCGCAATGATTTGTGTTTCAAAAAAATCTTTGGAACGGAAAAAAATAAGAATATCCTTATTCACTTTTTGAACGATATTTTAGGATTTGCTGAGGCAAGTGCAATACAAGAAGTAGAATTCTTAAGTACTATTATGGATCCCGAAGTTGCCTCTGATAAACAAAGTATTGTTGATGTTCTCTGCAAGGATTCTCACGGAAATAGATATATAGCAGAAATGCAGCTCGCTAGAGACAAGGGCTTCGAAAAACGCGCTCAATTATATGCCGCTAAAGCCTACTCAAGACAATTAGATAAATCTGGCAACTACATTGATTTAAAGAAAGTCTTCTTTATTGCTATATCAAATTGTAACTTACTTCCTGAAGAAGTTGGTTATATCTCTACTCATAATATACGTGATATAAAAACCAACGGCCATTACTTAAAAGATTTTCAATTTGTCTTTATTGAGTTACCTAAATTTACAAAAAGCAAAGTAGAACAGCTAGAAAGCATAGTAGATCGTTGGCTATTTTTCTTTAAATATGCTGAAGAAACGACAGATGAAGATCTAAAGAAAATTGCAGAAAAAGCGCCAATAATAAAGCTAGCATATGATGAATTAGACAAGTTTCGTTGGAACGAAAAAGATTTAGTAGCTTACGAAGAAAGAATAATGGATCTACGGAAAGAAGAAGCCATTCTTGAATACAGACTTGATCTTGCTGAAGAGAAAGGTATAGAGAAAGGAA
The DNA here is from genome assembly GCF_947250715.1 of Wolbachia endosymbiont (group A) of Sympetrum striolatum. Taxonomy (NCBI): domain Bacteria; kingdom Pseudomonadati; phylum Pseudomonadota; class Alphaproteobacteria; order Rickettsiales; family Anaplasmataceae; genus Wolbachia; species Wolbachia endosymbiont (group A) of Sympetrum striolatum. Next base: position 417,056 of record NZ_OX366342.1, on the reverse strand, counting down.
AAATTGAAGGGAAAATTGAAGGGAAAATTGAAGGGAAAATTGAAGTCGCAAAAGCAATGCTGGCTAATAATGTTGATGTCAACACTATTGTCAAGTTTACAGGCCTTTCTATTAGTGAGATTGAAGAATTAAGTGGAAATCTGTGAACGGTTACGGATTGATTGGATTACCACAAAAAAACTCCTTTCTTTCTCTCCATTTTTTCTGGGTAAGGTCATGGTGCTGGTACAGGTCCTATAGCTGACCCAAGCAACACGTCATACCGCGATTCATTCGCGGTATCTCGGCATAGATTCCACTAACTAGTAGCGGAATGACGAATTTGTCGTTTTTCAAATCGTCGGTAAACCTAAAAAAGTTTGCATCATATGCAGCAATAGCCATAGGGTCTGTAGGGCTTATAGCTAGTATCACAGCTCTTAAATATTGTCCTAGTTTACCGCCTTTGATCGCAGGGGGGATGATTGGCTCTATGCTCCCGCTAGTTGCGTGTACGCTTGTTGGCATTTTATTGCTTATAGATAGAAGCTCTCTCGATAAAATATACGGTAATATATATGACCAAAAAAAGATAAATGAAAAAGCTGAATTGTTTGATAAATTGAGTAAGTGTGTTTTACCTCTTATAGCAGGGGCTGTTGTTTCTTTTGGAGTTGGAGCAGGTTTAGCTGCCCTTGGCCTTGAATCGCCCCTAGCTATAGCCGTCTTAGCTGCAGTAGCATGCAAAGTTATTATGTCACTTTTTAGTGCAATAACTGAACGCTCTTCTTCTCCACCAACACCACCAGGTAGCTCGGTTGACAGCGGTGTGAAAGTTAATGGTGCTAGTGCAGGTTGTGTTCCTAGCCCTAGTCATTAGTCAGTTCTTTCCATCCAAGAATCATTTTATTGGCTTGCCTCAATTTTTCAACAGAAGGCAAGTCTTCTGTGCTGAGTGGTAGGCGGACAGTTTGATGTTCTATAAGACCAATATCATGCAAAAGTGCTTTAGTGGGTATTGGGTTGCTGGCAATAAATAGAGCTTTGCAAGCTTGTTGCCAGATATCTGTTGAACTTTTCATGTCATTTCCTGTCATTTGAGGAGTTGTTTTTTTTCTAGTTACGTGCTGGAATGACAGTAGGCATTGCTTAACATATTCATGTGCTACATGTGGCCAAACATTGGAAGCAACGGAAACCAGACCAGCTGCACCATAAGCGGCCATATCGGATATCATATTATCATCTCCGTAAAAGACCTCAATATTTGGAGCAACTTTCTTATACCGAGCTAAAGTATCAACGGTGCCACTTGAATCTTTGATAGCCCAAAATTTTTCGTGGCTGGATAAGTTGCGTACAGTTTCAGCGTGAAGACTCACTCCTGCTCTCGATGGAATATTGTAAAACATAGCCGGCACATGTGCTTTCTCAAGCAGCTTTTCAAACCATAAAGTCTGCCCCATAATTCCGGGCTTTGCATAAATGGGAGTTGTCATTAGATAGCCATGAATAGGCATACCCTTGCAAAAATCAAGCCATTCAAGAGTTTGATATAGATTCACTCCTGGTACACCAATTATAATTTTCGTATTTAATTTTAGCTTACATACAAATTCAACTAATGTACGCTTTTCAGAATCAGTAAGCGATAGGCCTTCACCTGTGCTACCCAGTAACACTACGCCATTTTCAGCTTCAGCTTGTATTGTAAGTAAACGCTGCAAACTGCGGTAATCTATGTCATCCCCATTGCAATTAAAAGGAGTAACACAAGCAGTCCATAAAAATATAAATTTCAATTTAAATTGTTAAAATGGTATTTCATCGTCGATTAGTTCATCTTTTATATCGTTGTCAAAACTTTCGTGCTTATTTTTTTGTTCTGTTTCATTTTGCTTGTATTCACTTGGCTTGTAATCGGAATTTGGTCGCGAATCCAAGAGAGTAAGAGCGCTATTAAAATTATATAGAACCACCTCTGTTGTGTATCTTTCACTACCGTTTTGGTCAGTCCATTTTCTAGTTCTCAAAGAACCTTCAACATAAACTTTACTGCCTTTGCGTGCAAAATCTTTGACGATTTTTACTAATCCTTCACTAAAAATTACAATATTATGCCATTCTGTCTTTTCAGAGCGCATACCGGAAAGTTTGTCAGTCCAACTTTCAGACGTGGCTATTGAAAAACTTGCCATCTCTTTTCCATTTTGTGTAGTCCTAATTTCAGGATCTTTTCCTAAATTACCAACTAATATGACTTTGTTTATGGTACCACCAGACATAATTATGCTCTAAATAAATCCCTTTATTATCTTATGTGAAAGTACTATTGTCAAATTTAATTAAAAGTGCGCTTGGAGGGATTCGAACCCACGGCCTTTGCCTCCGGAGGGCAACGCTCTATCCAACTGAGCTACAAGCGCATATATAGCTACCCACCCGCGGTATCTATGTTGAGATCCCGCTAACGAGCAGCGGGATGACGGTTTTTCAAATTGTCGGTAAACCTAAGTCACTTTGGCTATATACTAAATTATTTAATAGATAAGCTATCCAAGTCAAATTTTTGTTTTGGATAAAGCGTAAACATAACACTCCCATGTCCAAGATATACATTTTGAGAATCATTCGCATGCTTTTTTATTGCTTTTTGATCTACGGCCCATACAAAAGTCACACAATTTTCAGTGACTGAGTGCACCTTTAAGTCCTTAGTATTTATAAACAGCTTTCCATTTACCCATATTTTCCATGTATCGGAAGAAAGATATAAAATTGAGTCTAAACTCACTACCTTACAGTTGAAATTATCTGATACCTCCTCTTTTGCAGCTCTTGAAGACCGTAAATTGAACTTTTCCATTTCATTGACCATTCTATTAACTGGCTCTTCATCAAAAAAAATGCTTTTTACGTTACTATATTGTGACAAAACGTCAAAGTCACTTTCCACTGCTTCTCTTATTATATCGTCCCGATCTGTATAGCTTAGTTTTTGATTGTTAATAAAGAAACACTCTTTTGCACGTAAATTTGCTATATCAATAAAATCATCGATTTCTTGATTGCCAACTTTAAGAATACTTTCAAAATATCTTTTTTCTATCATCATTCCATACTGAGAATGATGACAAACCATTTCATCATCACCTTGTTTTTCTATATATACGCATAAATTTCCACTATTTAATCCTAATATTTTATGCTCAATAAAATCTTCATTGCCAATATATTGTCGGCAAGAATACTCCTTACAAATTTCTATGCTTTCTATGATATCTTCACAACTGCAATATGCATTAACATTGGAAATGAGTAGCGTAAAAATAAAAAACAGCTTTATGTTCATCACCTTATCTACTTAATATAGTATACCAATCAAAGACTATATTAACTCTCACTATCTCTATCATATTACCATTCAAAATTTGATTCATAGTTGCAGCATCAATATTTCTCTGCTTGTTTAAAATAAGAGATTTGATCATAACATAACCGGGCAGATTTGGAATAGACTGTAGAAATAAAAAAATATGCTTATCGCTGATTGAACTTAAATTTAGGACCACTTCACTTTTTATTACTTTTGTGCGTTCACTTTTGTTGTGGAGCTCAACTTCTTCGGGTATAGAAATTGATATTTCAGGTTCTAATATATAGTACTTTTTATATAACCTGCTAAGCTCGAAATTTAAATTTGCAATGTATCTGCTACTGTGTAAATTTGAAGAAGAAATTTTTTTCCATAAATCTAGGTTTTTATTTAGAACAACTTCCTTTTTTTGAATTCCAGTAATCTGTAAATTAATAGAACGTATTTTATCAATCGCAATTTGGTTTTTATTATAAACCTTTTCGTTATAGATAACAACATATGTTAATAACCCTATTAATCCAACAGATAATAACAAACACGATATAAACTGAATTGTAGCTTTTCTTTTTAATTGAGAGATAGTCATTAATCTACATTGCCTCTCCTATTTCAACATCAATAGATAGATTTTGCCCTTTAGCAGCAGGTAAGTTAGAAATATTAATGTCATAGGTACGAAAATTATCGTTTAAATTTTTTCGTAGTTTCTCGTATTGATAGGAAATATTTTTACCGGATCGAAAATTAAACCTTAAAGTTGTGGTAATATAACTTTTTGCCTCATTATAATTCCATTCAAATGATCGAAGCTCTATACCTGGTACTTTTAACTTTTCTACATACTTAACTTGTGTAAGAGGAGAGTATTCTATTTTTGATAAAATATTATTGATATTAATAAAATCATAAATTTCATCTATTTTTTTTACATTATAGCTTTGGCTAAGTTTTGTTAATTGGTTATTTAAGGTGCTCTGCTTTGCGGATAAATTATCAGCGACACTGAAGTTTGAATACAAATTTAGCAAACAAAGGGCGTTAATTACGACTAAAACCAAAGCGAAGTATAGAAAAATTTGAGGAGAGTTTAAATAAAGATAATTGAATAGATAAAATTCTTTAGTTTCCTTTGTATTAAAAATAGCTGCTAATTTATTCTTAAAGCTGTGAAACAAAATTATGGTATCGCAAAAGTTATCTTTTTCACTTATAGCTAGTTCTGCTCCTAATAGTTTGCCTAACTCATATGGAGTTAATATGTTCACACTGTTCTCTGAAAAATTTATGACTGATAAACTAGCTTTAATATCTTCTGACACTATGATGCAAAGGTCGATAGGGTTATTTTTTTCAAACCCAAACTTAGTTAAGGATCGAATAGTATCTTGCACTTCCTGATATATTCCACCAGCAATAATTCCTGGTAAATTATCATTAGTAAATGGTACTAAACGCGTAAATATCATTTTATTCTCTTTAAGAACCACTTGTCTATAGCCTCCCGTTTTAGTTGCAGCAACTATAATTTTCCAATTATTAGGATCTTTATGTAGAATCTTTTTTGTTATATTACTTATTTCTATAGGAAACATTAATATTCCCTTAAAGTTGGAGCCTATCTCAATAAACACATTCAACCAATATTCTACTAAATGCTTTGCTTTTGATGAAACAAGAAGATAGCACCAGTTTTGATTGAATTTGTTTGGCTTCTCAACCAAAAAAACTGAACTTATGTCATTATTACGAGAAAAATGCTCCATCTTTGTTTTTGCTGATAGATAGGCACTAATCTTGTTTGCCCTTGTAATAAACTGTAGCGAGTAATTTTGATCTGCATGATTAAGCACCAGGTATAAAGGTGCTTTTTTGTCTGATGAAAGACATGAAATTAAATCGGAAACTGCTTTATCGTTTTTGCCCTTAACAAAATACCTTTTATTTAAAGTATTATTTTTAAAATATAGTAACATTATGCCTTCTTCTCCAATAGAAAGCATAAACTTACTTTTGGATTTTGAACTAAACATATTAACAAAGCATATACTTATCTAGAATTAAAAAGGCAATTTATTGAAATTCATTAAACGTTAGAGGGAAATATTGTTATAAATTTTCGCAGCAACATTATTTATATTATAATTTTTTTATAAAATCACTACTAATATTAAGCTATTAATTAATAAATTAAGAAAACTCATTAATTAGAAATATACACTATCTGCCGATTAACTTTAATTAATAGGAGTTATTAATCTATTTACTATTCTTGTAATATTATTTCTAATGGTAAACATTTCTAGTAATACTGGAACAGTTGTTATTTCAGATACAGAATTTAGTGTAAGTAAACTAACCATTTGCTGAAGAGCGCTCATCTTCTTTGGTATTTGATGATGGAGCAACTAATTTGCTCAAAATCTCATCTTTTGGTCCCATAGCGTAAATGACACCATCTGACATGAGGATCACCTTATCAACTACGGACAATAACGGTAGCTTGTGAGTGATGATAACAGTAGTAGTATTTTGCTTTCTTGCAATGCCAATTGCATTAATTAAGCATGCCTCTCCATTGCTATCTAAGTTAGCGTTTGGTTCATCAAGTACTAAAAGTTTTGTGTGACCATAAAAAGCTCTGGCAAGTCCAAGAAGCTGTTTTTGGCCGCCAGAGAGCGTTACTCCTCCAGGACCTCCTATTGTTGTATCATATCCATTTGGTAAGCTTAGTATTAGTTCATGTATTCCTGCAATTTTTGCTGCTTTGATTATTTCTTCAGGATTTGGATCTGGTCTCATGCGAGCAATATTAGCTTTGACACTAGTGTTAAATAACTCAATATCTTGAGGTAAGTAGCCAACATAATTACCAAAATTTTCTCGATTCCAAGTATATACATCAGCGCCATCTAGTCTGACTACACCAGATATTGGCTTCCATACACCAACAGTTAATTTTGCGATAGTGGATTTACCAGAAGCACTTGCACCAATCACACCTACTACGTCCCCTGGTTCTATAATAAATGATATTCCTTTTACTGTTGGCTTATTGCTTCCATAAGGAGTAAAAAATACTCTATCAAATTCCAATTTTCCTTCAGGTTCTGGTAGAGCCATCGTTTGCTCTCTTTTTGGTGATGTTAATATAAGTCTTTGTAGCCTTCCATATGACATTCTAGCCTGATTTAAAAACTTCCAAGTATGAACCGCAGCGTCAAATGGTGCTAATACTCTACCCATTAAAATTGAAGCAGCGATGATGCTACCAGCAGTTTTATGAGCTGTAATTGCAAGTAATGCACCTGTTCCAATTACTGATATTTGCAGAGTTGAGCGCAAAAACTTAGTGATTCCAGTAATTACATTAGAGCGATTTTGTGCTTTAATTTGCATTGCTCGATTCTGATCATTTCGTTTACACCAATCAGAGACTATGAATTCTGACATGCCCATAGCTTCAACTACTTCTGCATTTCTTGTTGCAACATCTATAGCATTGATATTCCGTATAGTTTCTTCGTTGGTTTCTTGTAATATTCGTTTAGTGGCAAGTTCATTCCATATTGCCATAGAGACTAATATAATGATTCCAGCAATAGCTATAAACCCCGTGGAGGTGTGTATCATGAAAATCACAACAAGGTAAATTAACGACCATGGAGTATCAAACAGTGAGAATATACCATTTCCTGTAATGAAATTTTTTATTACCCCGAGATCTCGTATTGCTTCACCACTTGAAGTTGAGCTCTGCACTGACGTTAGCCTGATTGACCTTACTATCAGATCTGGTGTTGCAGTTTTATCGATCCAATCACCTATTTTTGCCATGGCTAAATATCGACAAGTTTCAAGCATTGCAGAACATGCAAATGCAGATAAAGTGATAATTGTCAGCATAGTTAGTGTTGATACACTTTCGCTTGATATCACCCGATCAAGCACTTGAGAGGTATAAAGTGGTAGAAATAACATTAATAAATTGATTCCCGCACTAAACCAAAAGATAAACCAAAATGCACTTTTGCATTTTTCTATGCAAATATATAGAGTACTTTGCTTCAATTCTTTTTTTATTGATGGCGTAATTTCCACAATCTTCCTCTTAATTTAATTACATGCACCATATACAATTTTTATTACAAAAATATTAATAACGGCAGTTAGCCTGCTTTAAGTGAGTAAAATATTAATATATGTGAATAGGAAATATAAACAATGGTAAAAAGAAGTATAGTTAATATTTCCTTCATTGCCTATAGCTGAGCTACGTCATACCGCCGCGGCGCTAACAAGAGATCCCGCTAACAAGCAGCGGGATGACGAGGTATAAACCATCTTCATGCAGCCGCAAACCGTCATACCGCGATTTATTCGCGGTATCTCATCCGCTAACAAGCAGCGGAATGACAGCAATCCTACGTCATACCGCCACGGCGCTAACAAGAGATCCCGCTAACACGTAGCGGGATGACGGTTGTCAGGGTAGCTGTCATCCCTTGTGGAAATTGTTCTCAAATCACAATGTTCGTACAGCTATAGATTCATTCTCGGCGTAGATTCCGCTAACACGTAGCGGAATGACGAATTTGTCGTTTTTCAAATCGTCGGTAAACCTAAGTCACTTTAGCTATAATTCAGAATTGAGAGTTTTTAATAACTTTCTAACTCCCACTTAGGTCTTGGTGCAAAATTAAGTGGATCTATATAATTCTTCTGTAACCTTTCAATTCCTGCCCATCCAACCATTACTGCATTGTCTGTACATAGATTATTAGGGGGGAAAAATATGTTTAAGTTTATGTGTTCTTTCAGTTTTTCTCTCAAAAAATTATTTGCTGCAACTCCGCCGGTAATCACAAAGTCATTGATTTTGATATTTAAAGATTCGGCCATAATAATCGCATTACTAACCCTGTCCAGCAGTATGTCACTAATACACTCTTGAAACGAAGCACACACATCACACACATCTTGCTCGCTCATTTCGAGTTTCTGCACTAAGTTTTTTACTGCTGTCTTGATTCCAGAAAACGAAAAGTTACATCCAGAACGTTTTATCATCGCCCTTGGCAGTTTAAATCTTGCACCATTGCCTTTTTTAGCTAACTTTTCAATTAATGGCCCTCCGGGATAGCTTAAACCCAGCATCTTAGCAACTTTATCAAATGCTTCTCCTAACGAGTCATCAAGTGTCTCCCCGAGTTTAATATATTTACCTACATCCTGTGCAATTAAAAATTGACAGTGACCACCTGATATTAATAGAACTAAAAACGGAAATTTCACCTCATACAGTAACCTAATAACTAATGCATGCGCTTCTAAGTGATTCACTGCAATGAACGGTTTTTGTGCTACATGCGCAATTGCTTTAGCCATCATTGTACCAACTATTAATCCACCTATGAGTCCTGGTCCTGATGTTGCTGCAATTGCATTGAGATCACAAAAGTTAAGGTTAGATTTTTCCACGGCGCTTTTTATTAGACCACTTAAATGCTCCATATGAGCACGTGAGGCTATTTCAGGGATCACCCCACCGCGTTTTTTGTGTTCTGCTTGGGAGAGAATTTCGTGAGCAAGGACTTGCTTGTCACTATTTACAATCGCTACTGCAGTTTCATCGCAGCTTGTTTCAACAGCTAAAATGGTTTTCATGTATATTCGAGCACTTTATTATAAAAACTATACCTTGAAACGCTGTAGAAGTTAACTGCAAAGTTAACTTCTATAGCTAAAAGATTTACCGACAACCGTCATTCCGCTGCTTGTTAGCTGATGAGATACCGCGAATGAATCTACAATCGTATGAACATTGCGCTATTGAGATGGAGCACTTTCTTGTTATTCCAGGTCTCCTCTCTCGTCATCCCAGTGCGTGACACTGGGATCTCACTTAGTAATTTCGTAATATAAATCATACCAATTTGGGTTTTTTCTTGCAACTAAATTGATTTTCCATTCCCTTCTCCAACTTTTTAGAAGTTTTTCTCTATCAAGAGCCGAATCTACGTCTTGAAATTCTTCAAAATAAACTAATTTTTGTACATTATATTTCGACGTAAAACCGGGAATAACCTTGTTCTTATGCTCCCAAATTCGTTTAATTAAATTCGACGTAACACCTATACATAGAGCCTTATTGTGTCTACTTGCAAGTATATAAATATAATAGTTTTTCATAAAATTTAGATCCCAGTGTCACGCACTGGGATGACAGGAAGAGGAGACTGAGATGACAAATGTGAGTGCTGATGTAACAAATGTAAATGCTTGAATGACATCAATAATTATATACATTTTATCACTAAACTAGACGTTCGTACAGTCGTGGAATGAATTGCGGTATGACGTAGTAAAACCTGCACTATAAGCTAATCATCATCTCCAAATATGGAGCTAATTTTTTTGCCCCCAGGAGAAAATTTATTAATCCAACTGCTTTGCACTTTGGTTACGTCTTTAGTGGCGGTTTTATTGCTGTATTCCTTGATTTCCTTATCTATTCTATCCATCATTTGTGGATCCAGGCAGCTCTTTTTCCATTGATCAGTAGCAAGGAACACTTTGTTTAAATCTTGAGTGCGAATTAAGTATTCTTTATCCTTAGGATAAACCTCTTGTGCCCAAGCAAATAGCTCAAAATAGCGTGCAAACAATTCAGATGCGCGTGACTTTGCAGTTTGATAAGCTTGTATCTCCTTAAATATAACTTGGCTAATAATTTTCTGCACAAGAACATTTGCTTGCCTTAAATTCTGCTCAATATCCTGGTAAACCTTATGGAGAAATTCCTGCTCTAGGCTCAAGTTAAGCTCATTTTCAACCATATGTGAAAGTTCATGCACTATAATGTATGGATTTGACCTTCTCAGCACAATAACATACCTATTTACACCGGAAGACCTGATTGTCTTACACACCCCTTCTTCCATATCCACTAATCCCTCTTGGTATATTTTAAACGAAAGCTTATTTTGCTTTATTAGTGATAAAGTGAGGTTTAATGTGTTTCTAAACTTCTCAAATTGATAGAGATACTCAATATATCGTATTGCATTTTCACTGCTTCCTACTTTAGTCGCTTGTTTGATTAAATTCCTGATTAGCATGCCTTATTATTAAAGGAATTTTTTTTTATACTCAAGAGCTATAAAGTGTTTTTTAGGAAATCTCATTGCATAGCTAAAGTAATTCAGGTTTACTGACAACCGTCATACCGCTAACACGTAGCGGGATGACGAGATGCCACCGCAAACCGTCACGAACCGTCATACCGCGATTCATTCGCGGTATCTCTTAGCATAGATCCCGCTAACAAGTAGCGGGATGACGATTGTCGATGAACCTAAGTTACTTTAGCTATAAACATTAAGAAATTTACTAAACGAAGAAAAAAGGCAAAAGAAGCCCTGGTCATTATCTATTTTCAGTATTTGGCGTTTTTTAAGTCTTAAACACTGCAATTTAGCTGCTTTTAAATGCAACTCACCTTAGTTTAAATGTTTAAGAAATTTACTAAGCAGAAAAAAAGGCAAAAGAAACCCCGCGTTAGCTAGTTGTCACTCTCTAATCCTGCAAATTGGCGTACTATACTGTCTTAAACGACTTATAAGCGCGTTTCAGCTTGTGTAGGTAAAAACCTAGAAATATTGTGAAGACATAAGGTGCACATAGTGCGAAAAATTAAAAATAAGACGCCAAGTACGTTGTTTTTTTGCTGTTTAATCTGCACAGATGAAGATAACTGAATACCTTCAATACCATGATAAGGGGGCTGGCGGAGTTTGTCAAGGAAGTTTTTGTATTTAATCCGTTTCTATGGCTTATATAATAATCATTATTGTGATATAAAACTTAGAATAATGCAATAGATACCTAATGTTTTAGCTATTAATTATATGTTGCACAAGAGCACATATTACAATACCATCCAAGTAGGTCAAAAATAAGGAGATTGTCATGAGTTTTACTTTACCTGAATTACCATATGATAAAACAGCTTTGGAGCCTTACATATCTGCAAAAACCTTAGATTTTCATTATGATAAGCACCATAAAGGATATTTAAATAAACTCAACGAGCTAGTTGAAAATACAGATTATCAACATGTGAAAATTGAGGAATTAATAACAAAAGTGCATGGTAATAGCGATAAAGTTCCCATATTTAATAACGCAGCGCAAGTTTGGAACCACACTTTTTATTGGAATTCAATGAAGAAGAATGGTGGTGGTAAACCTAAAGATGATGGTTTTCTGGCAAAAAAAATTCAAGATGATATCGGTGGTTTTGATAAGTTTTGTGGGGAATTTGCCAATCATGGAGTAAGCCAATTTGGTAGTGGATGGGTATGGTTAGTGCTCGAAAAAGGAAAGCTCAAAATCACCAAAACTCCAAATGCAGATTTGCCATTAATTTATGGCCAAGTTCCATTACTCACTATGGATGTCTGGGAGCACGCCTATTATTTAGATTGTCAAAACCGTAGAATTGACTACATAAAAGTTTTCCTTGACCATTTGATTAATTGGGATTTTGCAGAAGAAAATTTAAAAAAGAATACATAAGATGAATACACCTCAGGTAACAAAATTAGATAATGGTCTGCGCATAATAACTGAGCAGGTGCGTGATGTTGATTCCGTAGCTTTAAGCATACGAGTTGGTGTTGGCAGTAGAGCGGAAAGTGCAAATCAAAATGGAATATCCCATTTTCTAGAACACATGGCTTTCAAAGGAACGAAGACAAGAACTGCGTTTGAAATTGCAAAAGCTTTTGACAACATAGGTGGGGTTTTCAACGCCAGCACCGGTAGGGAAAGCACCACCTATTATGCAAAAGTCCTCAAGAAAGACATAAAAACTGGTATTGATATATTAATAGATATATTGATGAATTCAACATTTCCAGAAGATGAATTGGAACGTGAGAAGGGCGTTGTAATACAAGAGATTTTTCAAACTAATGATTCACCAAGTGACATTGTTTTCGATAAATATTTTGAGGCAGCTTATGAAGATCAACCTTTCGGCAGGTCAATCTTAGGCACGCAAGATACTGTAAAATCTTTTACTCGAGAAGATCTAAATAACTACATAAATGAGCATTACTTTGGCGAGAATATGCTATTTGCCGTTGCAGGAAATGTTGAACATGAAGAAGTTGTTGCATTAACCAAAGATTTTCTCTCAAAGATTCATTCTAAAAAGCTGAAAAAAAGCCAAAATGCGACGAGCTACACTGGTGGTGAGTATTTAGAACATCGTAAATTAGATCAGGTGCACTTGCTAATTGGTCTACCTAGCGTTTCTCGTTATGACGATAAATATCACACGTTTCAAGTGCTTGATTCTATATTAGGGAGCGGAATGTCATCACGTCTGTTCCAGGAAGTAAGGGAAAAGCAGGGATTAGCTTACTCTGTTTATTCATTTAATTCCAGCTACACTGATACAGGGATGTTTTCCATTTTTGCTGGCACAGATAGTAGTAACTTAGATAAGCTTTTAAAATCTATGACGACAGAGTTGAAGAAGCTGTCTACAGATAATCTGAGGGAAGAAGAAGTAAATAGAGTGAAAGAGCGAATAAAATCCCAAATTTTAATGTCACGCGAAAGTGTTAGCTCACGCGCTGAAACATTGGGGCACTACTATGGTAACTATAATAGGTACATCAGTAAAAATGAATTAATAGAAAAAATTAGTGCAGTTACCACTGCTAACGTAAAAAAAGCAGCAAAAGAATTGTTATCTCAGCATGAAAAAACCACTCTAGCTGCAATTGGAGAAATTAAATCATTGCCAAGTTACGATAAAGTGGTTTCTATGCTTAAAGGGAGTGTTAAATAAACTGTGTCAAACCGCATTTTTAGTTCAACTCAATTTTCAATCTGCCAGGAAAGAAAACATCAAGTTGAGAGATAGTTAATGCCCAATCATGTACAGGCATCGTCCACTTTTCCTCTGCCTTCTTTATAGCACAATATACCTGCTTATACAAGGCATTTATGCTGGTAAATGAGCCTTTGGTCTTAGTGAATTTCCTAATTTGCCTATGTAGCACCTCTATGGGATTGGTGGTGTAGATTATCCTCCTAACTGGACCAGAATACTTAAAATAACCAGACAAGTTTTCCCAATTATTCTGCCAAGATTTTATAACCATAGGGTACTTTGTGCCCCATTTTTCATCCAATTCCAACAGATAATTCTCGGCAATTTCCTTGCTTGAAGCTTGATATACCTTCTTTAAATCGCTCAAAAAACTCTTCGCATCTTTACTGGCCACATACTTCAGTGAGTTGCGTATCTGATGCACTATACACATCTGCACTTCCGCATTAGGAAAGACACTGTTTATAGCTGCAGGAAAGCTTTTCAGCCCATCAACGCAGGCAATAAGGATATCTTCTACTTGTATCTTGTCAAAAGCATCTAATGTTTTAAGCTTAAGCATTAGGTGGAGAAGGGAGGAACTCTGTGCTTCTTCTTAGATATAAAATCTGTAGAGGAGATAAGAATTCCCTTCTCAAAAGTATAGGCTGGACGGTATCGTAGAAAGACCTGAATGGTTCTAATTCTGTATTCACAAGACTAGCCTTACTTTTCATTTTTAATGGTAACGTATGGGGTTATATATGATCAACAACTTTTTGGGCATAGATATATCAAAAGATCGCTTTGATGTTTTTCTCTCATTTATAAGCAAAAAAGGAAAGCGTGAAACTAGAAAAAGAAGCTTTAAGAACGATGGTTTCAAAGTCTACTGAATTTTCTACACAAACATAATGTAGAAAAAGTAAAAACCTGCATGGAATCTAATGGTTGTTATAGCGAAGCACTGGCTGAATTTCTACACAATGCTGGACATTTTGTAAGTGTTGTAAATCCTTATTGCATAAAATCTTATGCAAGGAGTAAGCTGATACGACAAAAGAATGATCAGACCGATGCAGAAGTTATTGCTGATTATTGCCAAAGACAGGAACCTTCTAGTTGGACACCACCTTCTCCTGAAATGAAAAAATTAAAACATCTTTATCGTTGCTCAGTTGCGTTAAAAGATGAGTTAACATTAGTAAATAACCACTTAGAAAAAAAAGAGAGACTGCCTAAAGAAGTTGCAAATGCTTGGGAAGACCTTGCAATGAATATAGCTCAAAAAATAGAAACAATAAAAAACTCCGTACGTGAACTATTAAATCAACACAAAGAATTGTTGGAAAATTTTCAACTTCTATTGACTATTCCAGGCATAGGAGAAGAATCAGCAATAGCTATTTTAGCTGAAGTTTCTGATATAGAGGTTTTTAGAGATGCCAGGCAATTGGCAGCATATACAGGAGTTATACCACGAAATATGACGTCAGGTTCCTCTGTATATGCCAAACCCAGATTAAGTAAATCCGGTTCACAAACATTACGTAAGGCACTTTTCTTTCCTGCCATAGTAGCTAAGAATCACAATCCTATCATTATGAGCTTTTGCCAAAGATTAAAGGAAAAGGGTAAGCATAATATGGCCATCGTTGGTGCTGCAATGCGTAAGCTACTCCATATCATTTTCGGTATTCTGACATCCAAAAGTGCTTTTGATCCTAACCATATCAAAAACTACAGGGCTAGGAGGTTGACTGAAGGTTTAGTACTTTAAAATCAAAAATGCTTCCTATCTATCTTATGTAAAGTGGTATCTTACACAAATTTATTGAATGTTGTTGGTTAGTGGATATGTTGATAAGTAAACTTCATCTGTTTTGTGCGTATAAAACTAATTTACTTATCAACATATCCACTAACTATAATCTGTGTACTGTTACACAATTGGAAGTATTTTTTGATTTTATGATGCAACTTGGGAAATTTTATAATTTTTTTGTTGACTAACAAGACGGTATCTCCTGTCATCCCAGTGCTTGACACTGGGATCCAGGAATTTTAATTGTAAGTAATGCATTGGGTTTGGTGAGTATGGGTTTTGCGTTATAAAATGAAGCACTTTTGGTGAATTTGTAAAGAAAACTGGATCCCAGTGTCTGGGCACTGGGATGACATCCTCCTAGTAGAGATCGCTTTTGTAATTGCAACATTCGTGCAATCTTTAGCTATAAATATTTAAGAAATTTACCAAACGAAAAAAAAGGCAAAAGAAGCCCCATGGTGGTTGGCTATTCACTATGTACTAAAATATCGGCGTTTTTTTTATTCTAAAACGCTTGATTAAGAGCGATTTAGCTGCTTTTAACTTGCAACTAACCTACACCGCAAGTGTTTAAGAAATTTACCAAGCAGGAAAAAAGGCAAAGAAACCCCAGGGTAGCTAGTATTCAAATTCTCCCTTGTCTATTTGACGTTTTTTGCTGTCTTAAACGCTTTATAAGCGCGTTTCGGCTTGTATAGGTAGAAACCTAAAGTTTTATAAAGACATGAGGTGCACATAGTGCAAAAAATTAAGCATGATTTACGCCAAATACATTAAGTTTTTTTGTCATTAATCCACTGTAGAGATTGCGAAGATAAATAAATAGCTTCAGTGTTATGATAAGGGGGCTGGCGGAGTTTGTCAAGTAAGTTTTTCGTTTCTATGTTGTCAGCTACTTGCATGACACCTCTGGGCACTGCCGTCATAAAGGAACCAGTGTTAGCTACTTGGATGACAACCATTGTATTTGAGGCAAAATTGACTATCACTTCTTTTTATAGAGCTTGCTCCAAATTCTATTGTTAGTTAATACAAAAAACACTGTTAAAATTATAAAATACGCCACTACTTTTAATCCAAGTTTATGCCGGCGCTCTAATTCTGGCTCTGCTGCCCATTGTAAAAAATTTATCACATCATACGCCATATTTTCAACTGTGGCTTGTCTTGCACCATCATATTCCACCATTCCTTCAGAAAGTGGTGGCGCCATAGCTAACCTGCCTGTTGAAAAGTAAGGGTTGAAGTATAAATCATTTTCATCGTGCTCGCCGTTTTGATAGCCTGTTAACAGTGAATAGACATAATTTGCACCATCATGCCTTGCTTTAATAATTAACGATAAGTCTGGTGGAACTGCACCATTATTGCTTGCTGCAGCTGCTTCTTTTGTATCAAAAGGTGCAATAAAATAATCCGAAGGTACTCCAGGTCTATCGAACATTTCACCCAAATCGTTCGGACCATCTTTAACTTGATAAGAAGCTGCAATCTGTTTTATATCTTCTTCAGAAAAACCAACATCTTGCAAATTACGAAATGCTATCCTATTCATTGAATGACAAGCAGCACAGACTTCTTTATACACTTTATAGCCTCGTTGAATTGACTCTCTATCGAAAGATCCGGTAATTCCATCAAATTTCCAGTCCATTTTTTTATTTGGTGATGGCTTGAATTCTTCTGCATACACAAAATTAGCAAAAAACAATATGCAAAGTATAGCTAACATACTTCTCATCAGCATTACTTCATCTCCGGCACAGAATCACTTAAGGTTTTTGGTGGTTCTTTTGGCTTTTCATATTTACTAAGCAGTGGTAAAATTATTACAAAATATGCAAAATAATAAAGAGTGGATAGCCTACTCATAGTGATGTAAGGCTCTTTCACCTCTTGTCCTCCAAGCCAGGCAAGAAGTGCAAAATTTATTGCGAAAACCCAAAAAAATTTTTTGAACACTGGGCGATAAGCACCACTTTTAACTTTTGATTTATCAAGCCAAGGTAACAAAAACCAAACTAAAATAGACGCAAACATGGTAAGCACACCAGTAAGTTTATCTGGAATTGAACGTAGCATTGCATAAAAAGGTAAAAAGTACCACTCTGGCACTATATGTACCGGAGTGACCATAGAATCAGCTTCTATATAATTGTCTGGATGTCCAAGATAATTAGGAGCATAGAAAACAAATGCAAACAAAACTACAAAAAACAGACCAAAAGTTATGCAATCCTTGACTATATAATAAGGATAGAGAGGAATGGTATCCTTATCTGATTTTACCTCCACTCCACTTGGGTTACCAGAGCCAAACCTATGCAGAGCTATCACATGAAGCATAGCTAAAGCAATAATAATGAAAGGCAGAAGATAATGCAGAGCAAAAAAACGGTTAAGTGTTGGATTATCAACGGAAAAACCACCCCATAACCATATAACTATTTTATTGCCAATTAAAGGTATAGCTGAAAATAAGTTGGTTATGACTGTTGCACCCCAGAAACTCATTTGTCCCCAAGGCAATACATATCCCATAAAGGCAGTTGCCATCATTGCAAAAAATATAAATATACCAACAAACCACACCATCTCTCGTGGCCTCTTGTAAGATCCGTAATATAATCCACGCATTATATGAACATAGACTACCATAAAGAAGAGCGATGCTCCAACAGCGTGAGTGTAGCGTATTAACCACCCGTAATTCACATCTCGCATTATGCGCTCTACACTATTAAACGCATAATCAACATGCGGAGTGTAGTGCATAGCAAGAAATATACCTGTTATTATTTGTAAAATTAGCGCTATACCAGCCAAAGAGCCAAAGTTCCAAGCATAATTTAAGTTTTTTGGCACTTGGTAAGAAGCAGTGTGTTTAAAAAAAGAAAATATAGGCAATCTATATTCTATCCACCCTAATATGCCTTTTTCTTCTTCTATCGTTGTTTTTTTTTTCTGCATAACTTAAAGCTTTCTCTACCTTTAACTCGTTTTATTGTAGCAACTTATCCTTTACACACAAATAAAAAGTTTAAAGCGATATTAATTACTACCTCTTCAGCAACCTATCACGTGCCGCATTTAATTTCTGTGCAAAATACTCTGAGCCTCCTTTATCTGGATGAACTAATTTCATTAAATTTTGATATGCTTTATTAATTTCATTTTGACTTGCCTCAGGATTCAGCCCCAGTATCTTTAATGCCTCATCTTTGGACATGTTATCACCAGTGTAATTTTCAGTATAACTTCTACTGCTATTAAATTCGTTCAAAAACTTACTCAATATAGAGTTCATCATGAAACTTATGTTATTTTTTTTTGTCAGGAAAAGAAAAAATACAACAACGCTAGGCAAAACAAATGTAACTACTATGAATACTAAAAAAAGAAAAAAGATGAATGACATGTATATTTTTTTATCATTTTATGATTAAATAGTAACAATTATAATTGTCATGGTAAATAACATGTTCATCCAGATTGAAGAAACACCAAATCCAAACACACTGAAATTTCTCCCTGGATTTGCAATTCTAAACGAAGGAGAAACGGCTGATTTTTCAAATGCAGATGAAATAAAAAACTCCAAGCTAGCAGCAAATCTTTTTCAAATAGAACATGTGGTAAGAGTGTTTTTTGGTCATGATTTTATTTCAGTAACAAAATTGGGTGGAATTAATTGGGATACATTAAAAGTAGAAATTTTAACTACAATCATGGATCACTTTACTTCAGGTGGAAGAGCACTAGATAAAGAAGGAGTAAATGATAATAATATACCGGATGAAGAATTTTTTGATAAAAATGATATAGAAATTGTAAATAGAATAAAAGAATTGATGGAAAGTTATATCAAACCTGCAGTTGCTCAAGATGGTGGCGATATCAAATTTCGTGGCTATAAAGACGGGATAGTCTATGTTGAGTTACAAGGAGCTTGCTCTGGATGCCCAAGTGCTGCAATTACTTTAAAGCAAGGAGTGCAGAATATGCTGAGCTACCACATACAAGAGGTTGCAGGTATAGAGACCACACTATGACTAATCAAACGGTTAGAGGAACAAAAGATCTCCTGTTTGATGAATGGTACAAGTTTAAACACATAGAGCAAACAACAAGCAGAATCTCAAGTCTATATGGCTTTTTGCCTGCTCAAACTCCGATATTTGAATATACGGAAGTTTTCACAAAGACTTTAGGTGATAGCTCAGACATCATCACTAAAGAGATGTACACCTTTAATGATAAAGGGGGAAAGAGCATAACTTTACGTCCTGAGTTCACTGCAGCGGTTGTTAGGCTATTAATTGAAAAAAAACTGCAAACGCCGATAAAATTATTTTCAACAGGGCCTGCATTTCGTTACGAAAGACCGCAAAAGGGAAGACAGAGGCAATTTCATCAGATAAATTTTGAGGTTTTTGGTGTAGAAGATTCAAAAGCCGATGTTGAATTGATATCACTCGCTCAGCACTTACTAACTGAATTTAGCATCAATAAAAATGTAAAGCTGGAAATCAACTCTTTAGGTGATAGTGAAACAATAACTAAGTATAGAGAAGCTTTGATCTTATACTTTACAAAGTATCAAAACGATCTATCAGAAGATAGCAAAAATAGGTTGATCAAAAATCCACTCAGAATACTGGATTCTAAGGATGAGAAAGATAGATTAATAATTTCTGATGCGCCTAAAATCAGTGATCACTATACAAAAGAATCTTCATATTTCTTTGACCAGGTGTTAAATGGACTGCAAGCTCTTGGCATACCTTACACTGTAAATAGCAAATTAGTTCGAGGTCTAGACTATTATTGTCACACAGTATTTGAATTTGTCACAGAAGATTTAGGTGCACAAGGGGCAGTTTTTGCCGGTGGAAGATACGATAATTTAGTATCTTCAGTAGGTGGAAAACACACTCCAGCGATAGGATTTGCAGGAGGTATTGAACGCATAATGGAGTTAATCAATTATTCTCCGAAAGAAGAGCGAACTATTTACCTAATTCCGATCGGCAGAGAGGCTGATGAACATGCTCTAACACTTGCGAATGAATTGCGCAGAAATGGTTTATATGTAGTCTACGAATATAGCGGAGCACTTAAAAACCGAATGAAAAAAGCAAATCAAGCAAATGCTAAAGCTGCTTTAATCTTTGGCGATGAAGAATTGAGTAGTAAAACTTTAAAGATCAAAAACATGGATACAGGTGAAGAAAAAATAATTGCTCGCGATAACACAATAGAAAACATCAATTAAGAGCAATGCAAATGTTTTTCTTAGTCAGCTATAGAAGAAAATTCGTCTGTACAAGAATTTTTCATAGCATTCAATGTATCATAATCTGTAAAATCTAATTTTACTGGTGTGATAGTAATAAATCCTTCTTTTATTTTATTTACACTACCACTGCCTGAGTGCTCTCGAGACCAATTTAAGCTAAAAAAGCCATTCGAATTTTCAGTAAAAGTTAAATCCCCATCAATGTTATATTCACCTTGTTCAGCAAATTCTACTCCTTTTACTTTTTCCGTAGCAGGAAAATTTACACTCATCACTATGTTTTTAGGCCAACCAACCTTAACTAGCTTGGCAATAACCTTTGGTGCAAAAACCTTTGTATTGTGCCAGTCTATTTTATCATGATAAACTTGGCTCAGCGCAATAGAAGGTATAGACCTTGCAGCACCTTCCATTACAGCACCAATTGTTCCTGAATAACAAATATCGTCCCCGACATTTGATCCAATATTTACTCCGGACAATATTAAGTCTGGTTTTTTATTCATAACTTTATTTAGCGCAATAATGACACAATCTGCAGGAGTACCAGACACACTAAATTCCCTTTCACTATGTTGGTTTATTCCAATAGATTGTTTCACTGGATAATCAAGAGATCTTGCAGCCCCGCTTCTATCAGTATCTGGTGCCACTATCCATATTTCTGACGCAAAATTCCGTGCAATCTCTTTGAGTAATTTTATTCCTTCACTTCCAAAGCCATCATCGTTTGTTATCAATATTATCATATACAATACTCAGCTATACAGTTCCAAATTATGTAAATCACTGGCTGTAAATAAACTCATGAGGCTTTAAGTTTCTTTGCATAACTATGAACTGTAACAAAGAACCTGCTGTAAATCAATAGATTTCTTGCACAGGCTATAACTGTCATTACAATAGAAACGAAAAAACCTACTTGACAAACTCCGCCAGCCCCCTTATCATGGTACTGAAGGTATTCAGTTATCTTCATCTGTGCAGATTAAACAGCAAGAAAACAACGTAGTTGGCGTCTTATTTTTAATTTTTTGCACTATGTGCACCTTATGTCTTCACAATATTTCTAGGTTTTTACCTATATAAGCTGAAACGCGCTTATAAGTCGTTTAAGACAGTATAGTACGCCAATTTGCAGGATTAGAGAGTGAACACTAATTACCACGGGGTTTCTTTTGCCTTTTTTTCTGCTTAGTAAATTTCTTAAACATTTATGACTAAAGGTTAGTTGCATTAAAAAGCAGCTGAGTCGCGGTTATTAAACGTTTAAAACATAAAAAAACGCCAATACTGAAAATAGACAATGACTAGGGCTTCTTTTGCCTTTTTTTTTGTTTGGTAAATTTCTTAAATATTTATGGCTAAACGACAACCGTCATCCCGCTACGTGTTAGCGGGATCTATGCTAAGAGATACCGCGAATGAATCGCAGTATGACGGTCTGCGGCGATATGACGGTTCGCGGTGGCATGACGATAACTTCGTCATCCCGCCACGTGTTAGCGGGATCTATGTTAAGAGATACCGCGAATGAATCGCAGTATGACGGTCTGCGGCGATATGACGGTTCGCGGTGGCATGACGATAACTTCGTCATCCCGCCACGTGTTAGCGGGATCTATGCTAAGAGATACCGCGAATGAATCGCGGTATGACGGTCTGCGGCGATATGACGGTTCGCGGTGGCATGACGATAACTTCGTCATCCCGCCACGTGTTAGCGGGATCTAGAGATACCGCGGCGGTATGACGGTGTAGATAGTAATTCGTCATCCCGCTGCTTGTTAGCGGGATCTCTTGTTAGCGGCTGAGATACCGCGAATGAATCGCGGTATGACATGTTGCTTGGATCAGCTATAGTATTTCTTAAAATTAATAATAAATTTCTTGGCTAGCAAGAAGCTGTAAATTTTTTTGCGAGACCTAAGCCGCTTTTGATATAGCTAAAGGTTTACTGACAATCGTCTCATTCCACTACCTGCTGACTTACTTTCTGCTTAGCATATCCATCAAATCAGATTCTTTGAGTTTACTATGGTCAACTTTACTGAACTTATTTACCACAGAGCTCATTTGATTATACTGCTTAATCAGAAGATTAACTTCAGTTACACTTGTTCCGGACCCCTTAGAAATTCTAAGTCTTCTTTTGCCATTTAAAATATCTGGATTTTGCCTTTCTTTTTCGGTCATTGAGTTTATGATGGCTATATATTTTTTCACTTTATTGTCATCTGGCACACTGCTACTTAGCTTTTTTGTGAATGAACTAGGGATGAATTTCATTATGTTGCTAATGCCATCCATTTTACTCAGAGTTTTTAACATTCCCACTAGGTCGTTTAGGTCGAATTTACCCTTTTTTACTTTCTTTTGTAACTTATCAATTTCTTCCTGACCAACAATCTCAGCAGCTTTTTCAACCAATGAGACAACATCACCCATGCTAAGTATCCTTTTTGCAATTCTATCGGGATAAAAATCATCGAGGTCACTTAATTTTTCACCACAAGCAATAAATTTAATTGGACAATCGGTGATCATTTTCATAGAAAGAGCAGCACCACCACGTGCATCACCATCAACGCGGGTGAGAATAATGCCGGTTACACCTATTACCTCATTGAATGATTTGGCAATGTTGACCGCATCCTGGCCTATCATTGCGTCGGCTACTAAAATAACTTCTGCAGGTGAAGCTATTTCCTTTACGGCTTTCAACTCATTCATCATATTATTGTCAATATGAAGCCTGCCTGCGGTGTCTAGTATTAATACATCATAATTATCGTTCTTTGCTGCTGCCAGTGCCCTTTTTGTAATTGCAATAGGCCCCTCATTTATTACTGTAGGTAAAGTTTGTACGTCTATCTGTTTACCCAGCACCTCAAGTTGTTTTTGGGCAGCCGGCCTATAAATGTCTAAAGAGGCAAGCATCACTTTTTTCTTTTGCTTTTTTAGCTTTAAAGCAAGCTTTCCTGAGGTAGTTGTTTTACCTGCACCTTGTAAGCCCACCATCATAATCACAGCAGGGGGTTTAACTGCTAGATTTAAGTCACTTTTCTCTGATCCGAGAACTGCAACTAAATTATCCTGCACAATTTTAATTATCATTTGTGCTGGAGAAACACTTTTTATGACTTTTTCCCCAATCACTTTATCTTTAATGTCGTTGATGAATTTTTTTGCAACTTCAAGTGAAACGTCAGCTTCAATTAAGGCTATGCGTATTTCACGCATGGCAAGATTAAAATCATCTTCAGAAATGATCGACTTTCCTCTTAGTTTACTAAATACAGAATTTAAACTTTCAGTTAACGATTTAAACATAATAGCGTTAGTAGAATACTCATTAAAAAGAGAGAAGAAGCTGAAACAAAACTCACTGAGTTATAACCCAGCACTTCTTTAAGTTTAGTAATATTATTAAAGTATAAACTAGTAAGTGAATTAGTCAAGTTTTGCACTACGCTGGCAAATATTTCTCTAGTTTTAGAGACTAACTGATTGAACAGCAAGACAATATAGGGTATGAAAGCTCTAAAAGTCCAATCAACATCCATTTTAAAATTTATTCTCGGGTAAAATAACTTGCGTAAAGGAATAAACAATAAAGTGGTACATAATAACAAATTAAATTGCGACAAAATATTTTTTGTGTTGTACACAAAATCGAAAATCGAAGATTTATTGTAAATAGGTAAGTAAGGATTGCCAGTGATTACGCATATAAATGCTAAAATGATCATAGTCATTTTGCTCCCCCTCTCTGCTAAAGGTTTTGACTTACTTTTTGCAATAAATAAGTAATAAAGAAACTTTAGCCCCACGCTTAAATGAAGCAGCAAATTTAGAACCTTATATAAATTTTTATACCCTTTTAAGGCAACAGTGTTCATTTCAATTTCAGCTGTGATATATGATTTACTGATAAATCCAGCGGTTCCAGGAAATGCAGCCATTGTAAGTATTGCGATTATAGCACACATGCCTTCCACTGACATCAGTTTACCTACTCCATTAAAACTAATTGTTTTTGTTCGTGAAATAATCGAATTGCTGACCACAAACAATAATGATTGATAAACAAGAGAGAAGATTATATGCAGTATCAAAATTGGTATTGCCTTTTCCGAAGGGCTGAGTAAACCTCCTGCAATAATCAGCAAGCCCATTTGTCCTACAATATTATAGCATAAAAATCTACGAATATTTTGCTCAAGAGAAGCAAATATAATGCTGTAAATTGCAGTGATGGCGCCTACAAGCGCTAATATTTCAGTACAATCTTGCCATAGGTTATAAGTGTGTAAAAGCATCACTAAAAAAGAGACTTTAGTGGTAAATAAAGAGAGATATGTAGTGCCATGTAGCGATGCAGCAGGATATGCATCAACAACCCAAAACGAAAAAGGGAAACAAGCGCAGTTTATCAATAAACCTAAAATTATCAGGTTAGTACTTTGCAGTGCCAATCCTGCTGTTAATATAACTCCAACGAAAAAGTGTACACAAGCGTACCTTATTGCAGGTCCACTATCTCTACAGCCAGCTGCGATAGTAAAAAATGCACTGACGGTCATTAATTCACAGAATATTATAAACAATATCATATGTTCAGATAAAACTGCATAAAGTGAACTAATAGTGTAAGCAGCAAAAGATAGCATCTCTGAAAAAGTCAAATTTTGTGCTGGTAGAACAGCTAAAAATGCAACTGATAAAAAAGATATTAGTATGATACGAAAAGATAAATCAAAATCTAGAATTGGGAGAGACCAATTTACTGCAATGCTCAAATTTTCAGGTAATTTTAGGACTATAACTATTAATATAGTCAGTAGGAGTAACAGTGACGATTTACAAAGTTGCACAATAATTTAAACCAATATGGTTTATGCTATCTCAATATATGAATAAAATCAATTTGCATATTAACCACTAATTAAACTAATTATCATATAATTATATCAGAGTTTAGAGGGTTATAGAGAAACCGGTCAGATTAGGTTTTTAATCTAATCTGACCGATAGCTTTAATAGTGAGGTAAGCTTTAATATAGCATTCTTAATTCACAATGCTACACTCGTGCATAATTTATTTTTAATTTGTGCACGAGCGTTAGTAAATTATTTACTTTTTGAAATAAAATTTGGCATCACTTTAATATCCAGACTTAGTAAACCTCAGTTGGGCTTCCAGTTGGACCCATAAGAATTACTTGTTCACCTTCTTTAAAACATTTACATAAATTAGTGGAACCGCCAGTTTCAAGCACAATAGTGGAAATAATTCCTTTTTTTTTGTCTACTTCAGTGCCGGTTACGGCTATACCTTCCATAGCAAGGTTTGTATTATTGGCTTTTCTGCTATTGGTTTCAAAATTTTGCAACCTAAAGAATTGTCCAGGTTTAAAATTCTTTGCCGCAAGTGGTGCTTTGATCACTATTTCCACAACTTTGTCTGTTAAATATTGAACTTTTATAACCTTTGCAGTGAATTGCTCTTTGATTTTATTGAAAAATTCTTTGCTAGCCAGATCTTCAACGCTTGACCACGCATTTTTTTTCTGGATCTCAGTGTCAGCTACTTGGATGACATCTTTTTTGGTGAAAGTTACTCTTACATTACAACATTCATACAATTGTGCATATGACTCCGAGATTCTAGCTGGAGTGACAGAAACGAAGCTATTAACTCTATTCAAAAGCTGGGAAATAATAGGGTAGCCGTTCTTAGCACTTGCCATAGCTTTCACGACGCTGCCGCTATACGAAGGATGAAGATCACCAAAAAAGCTAATTGTTTTATTGCCTTGCTTATATACTAATATTCTGTCTTTATTCTGCATCTTAGGAGAAAATATTGGATCTATTTCTTTTCCTGATGAATTCAAATGAGTAAAATACCCATTGCTTAATTTAAAATGCTTTTTATCTTCTGTTGCAATAACTGTATTTGGCTCAGTACCTGCTGCTATAAAAATAGAACGTGCTTTCATGCATTTGATTTCGCCGGATTTTGTGTCTATTAGTTTTATTGATTCAGCATGATTATATTTATCTGTCACAACTTCAACTGGCTCTAAGTTTTCAATAAAGTAAATCCCTTCTGACAGTGCATTTTGCACCTCTTCGCTATTTAATCGATAACTTGGCGAATCTTTTAGCTCTTTTCTATATACAACTTTCACTCCCCCCAAACTCTGCATTAACTCTAATATTTTTATTTCTCTACTCTCTTTTTTTGCTAACTTTTGCTTTTCTCGGATCAATTGTGCGTGCGATATAAACTCATTCGCAATTTCGCGCTCTTCCTCTGTCCAATCTTTTTCAACATAGTCTTTTCCATATTTACCAACCAATACCTCGTAACGAAGAAGAAATTTTTCTACTTGAATTGGATAATACGCTAAAGCTTCAGTAGCAGTGTCAATTGCAGTAAGCCCAGCCCCTATTACAACTATCGGCATACGAACTTGCAGATTTGCTATAGAATCAAATTTAAGAGCGCCAGTCAGTTGTAACGACATAAGAAAGTCAGATGCCATACGCACTCCACGAGCTAGCATATTCTTTATTTTTATCATTCGAGGCTTACCTGAGCCAAGCGCCAAGGCGATGTGATCAAAACCTAGATTGAAGCTATCTTTCACGGTAATTGTGCCACCAAAACGAATGCCGCCATAAATTGCAAAATTTTCACGTCTT
This sequence comes from Wolbachia endosymbiont (group A) of Sympetrum striolatum, assembly GCF_947250715.1. Lineage (NCBI taxonomy): Bacteria > Pseudomonadati > Pseudomonadota > Alphaproteobacteria > Rickettsiales > Anaplasmataceae > Wolbachia > Wolbachia endosymbiont (group A) of Sympetrum striolatum. The sequence continues at coordinate 389,971 of NZ_OX366342.1, read as the reverse complement.
TCTAGTAATAACCTGATAATTTTTAAGTAATTTTTATCCCACCTAGAAGTAATGCCATATTCTGCCACTCCACCAAACCCACCTGCCGTGCGTTCACTCAATTTTTCGTGTTCAAAATCTTTAATTAGCTGGAAATTATCGATTAAAGGTTCAATCTTTAGTCCATCAATGGCGATAACGTTATGCCCATCATTCAACAAATGATGAGCTAAATTAAAACCAGCAGGACCAAGGCCTACAACTAGAACGTTTTTTCCGGTGTTTTCTCTTGGCAATGAACGCTGAAAATTTAAAGGATTCCAACGGCTGAGCAGAGAATATATTTCAAATCCGTACGGTAAACTAAGCACATCATCCAAAATCCTTGTTTCAATCATTGGCACATTCACGGGTTCTTGTTTCTGATATATGCACGAGTTCATGCAGTCATTGCATATTCTGTGCCCAGTAGCCGCACATAATGGGTTATCTATCATCACAATTGCAAGGCTTGCTATGCTGTAACCTTCGCTTTTCACCAGATTCATTTCTGATATTTTCTGTTCTAGTGGACAGCCATGCAGCTCAACTTTTAGTGGGGACTGTTTAAAAGTATTGTCGTTATTAATTAGCCCCTTTGAGCAGCTGTCCTTATTTTGCTTATGACAGAATATGCAGTAGTGAGCGTTATCTAATGCTTTGTTCAAACTCACCTTTTTGCTTGTTAGATCAAAACCATATCGTCTTTTTACTTCATTTGAATACAGCACTTCAACTTTGTCTACTTCTTTTTTAGAAAATGGTATGAGATTTTCATGGTCAATTTTCCTATGGATACTAAAGAGTATACTCCGTTTATTTTTTACTCTCCACACTGCATATTGTGCCGCAAGTTCTATTTCTTCTTTGTGATTTTCTTTATCTTCAAACCAATGCATCACCTGCTCGGCAAAATTTTTTTCTGTTGTTGGCAAAGTGAGAAAATGACTTAGTTTGTTAGTAATATCTATATTCGCCACATTAATGTATTTCTTCAATGCGTAGCGTTGGACAAATAACCTTTTGCATTTATATATCACAGCAAAGTCATTGTGTTTTTTCTTTAGCTCTTCTATTTCTTTTTCAATGTTGAAAAGTTTTGCAATAAACTCGTCAAATAAATATGAGAGGTCTATTATTAACTGGCTACCACCAATCTGATTTTTCCTTGCTTCAATTAATGAACAAAACAAGCTTTCATCACATGATTTAATATAATTCAAAAATGTCTCATCCAATTTTATTAATCCACTGCGAGTATATAAATTTGAAAATGAGATATTAAGCTGCATTATACAGTATGCACACTGTCTTTTGTATATTACGTATTTTGTAGCATAGCTAAAATCGTTGCTTCTGCAACCTTTTCTTCACCAACACACGCAATACACTCAAATTTACATGCACTTAAACGTGCGTTTTTAACATTAGCTTGCAGAATCAGTGTGTCCCCTGGAGTGACTGGCTTTCTGAATTTTGCATTTTCAATAGACATAAAGTAAATAGCTTTGTTTTCTATTGTACCTTGACTTTCTTTACCAAGAACACATATAGCAGATGCTTGAGCTAGCGATTCAATTATCAAGACTCCTGGCATTATTGGATGACCAGGGAAATGACCAATAAAAAATGGCTCATTAAAAGTCACATTTTTGATTGCTTTTATACTTTTACCAGGATCACACTCTATAACCCTATCTACTAAGAGAAACGGATAAGAATGTGGTAGTATTTTTATAATATCACTGATATTAAATTGCATAAGCCTACTCAATGCCTTTTAAAGCAAATTCAGGTATTTCCTTGTTTATATTGTTTAATACCATATCCGATAAATCAACTTCATCCATAGAGTATAAAACTTGTTTCTTTTTTGAAATAAATAGTACTAAATCTATGTTGTTTTTTTCTGCCGTTTTTTTAGCAACTTCTTTTATCTTGTTAAAAACACTCTCTACTGCATCTCTATAACTTTCTTCTAAATACAACATTTTTTCAGCGTAAGCATCTCTAGCATTTACAGTATGCTTATTAAACTGTTCTGTCTTTTCCTTTTTTGCTTCTTCTGACAAAAGTTCAAATTCTTCTTTTGATGGCTTAAGTTTTTCTAACTCACTTTCAAATTCTTGTTGTAATCTAGAATTCTGCTCCTTTATTTGTTGTTGTATGTTTCGCAGAGCAAGAGATTCATTGATAACTTTATCACTATCAATAATGGCAGCCTTTGTGTTCTGAGGTTGATATCCTGCAAACTTATACCCCACAAATAAGGAAATAATTAAGGCAATAACTGATATAAATAACTGTATATATTTCATTCAAATCCCCGCTTCAATAGAAAATTTAACATTTGGTGATGGTATTATATCATAAGATTCCTTTACTAAAGGAAACCCAAAATCTAATCTAAGTCTACCAAAAGGAGAAGGCATTGAAAAGCCAAAACCTGGTGACACTCTTATAAGCTTACTATCATTATATGGATCTTTATATTTCTCATTTTTATCATCTAAGCCAAAAAGTGTTGCATAGTCAACAAATAATGAGCCTTTGATACCAGCATAGTCATATAGTTTTGGTAGTGGAAAATCTACTTGCTGTGTTAAATTAAAATAAGTTTTGCCTCCCAATGAGCTTTTATTTTTGTCTTCTGCTCTTGGTCCAATGCCGGAAAGGTCAAACCCTCTAATCTCATTACCCCCTTTAAAAAAGTGCTGGCCAATGTTTAGATCTTCATCGGTATAAGAAAAAATATGACCTGCTGCCATCTTAAAGCGTAGTATTATGCTATCGTCAATTTTACTTAATATAGGATGCGTGTAAAAAGACAAGAACTCAGATTTTAGGAAGTTTACATTCCCTCCCAATCCTGAAATATCCTGACTTAAGCGCAGTAAATACCCTTCTTTTGGAGTATAGAGGTTATCCAGTTTATTATACGCTAATGTGTATCCTACTGATGAAATCTGATGTTCACCTTCTTGCCCCTTTATTATATCAGAGATGTCATTGTCTTTTCCATCCTTATTATCCATATGTATACGGTTATACTTGTAAGAGTAGCGAATGGAATTAGTTAAGTTTTCTATAACTTTGTATGATAATTTTGTTGAAAATCCCATGTCACAACTGTCGAAGCTAGTGTGTGGTTTATCTTGTTTTTCATAAAATACGCCCACACCTAGTGATGTATCAGAATCGTTAAAATTATTTTCAACAACCTCTACATTAGTAGAAAGTGAATATTGATTTTTCTCAAGAGCAAAAGAGAGCTCTTTACCACTACCAAATAAATTACGATCTGTGAAATCAGTTTTTACAAATGCTCCACCAGTAAAGGACATACCTCCTGCTAAAGATAATGAAGCAGTTCTTTTTTCTTTAACATTTAAGTCAAGATTTACTGCATTGTCATTAACTGCGTAACTATTTACTTTCACTGTTTCAAAAAAATCACTACTAATTAGTTTTTTACGTGATTTTTGAATCTCAGATATATTGTATGCATCACCTTCTGCTACACTTAGCTTACTTCTGATCACTTTATCTAAAGTGCGATCGTTACCATCAATTGTAATTTGATTTATATAAATCTTTTTACCCGGCAGCACTCTGTAGGTCACATCTACAACATTGTCACGTTGTGCATACTCTGGATTAACTTTTGCAAATATATATCCTTTCTCATTTAAATACTTGTTTATTTTTTCTACTGTATTATTAATTTTAACTCTATTAAATATCTTATCGTTTTCCTCTGTTATAAAGTCCAATATTTCTTCTTTTAGGCTTAAATCCTGAATTTCAGTTTCAATATTAACCTCATTATTTCCAAACAAATATTGCTGTCCTTCGTCAATCAAAAAAGTCAATTCTATCTGATTGTTATTATCAATCTCAACAATCGGTTGAATATTATTTTGAATATATCCCTTAGACGAATAAAAACGATCGAGCAATTCTGTGTTAATCAATAAATATTGTGGTGAATAACGAGTTCCGCCCTTAAACATGGCTCTAAATAACTTACTAAATATGTCATTACTATGCACTTTAATAGCTTGCTCTAGCTCGTTTTCAGAAAAGTTTTTGTTACCTATAAATCTTATATCCTTAATTTTAGAGGTTTTACCTTCTTTTATTTTAAAAATTAGATTGACCCTATTACTATCAAGCTTATTCAGCTCATATGCAACGTTAACACCAACCTTACCGTTATTTCTATAAGTAGTGATTAAATTCATTAAATCGTTTTGCAATTTTGTTTCAGTGAAAATAGTTAGCGATTTTGATTGAATTACATTATTTAGCAGCTCTTTGCTGTTAAATAATTTATTACCCTTTAATACTATCTTGTTAATTAGTGGATTTTCTTGAATTTTTACTACTAAATTTTTTTTATCATCGATGTAAGCGTTAACACTAGCAAACAACTTTGTTTTATATAAACCTTTTATAATCGAATCTATATCATCGTCGTCTACATAGCTACCAGGTTCTAACTTTATATAAAACCCTATTGTTTGATTGCTTACTCGCTCATTGCCAATGCATTTGATATCTTTTATCTGTACTTTTTCCTTATTTTCTAAAGCAACAAGTAGAGCGGGAAAGGAGATAAAAATTACTATTAGTATGTAAAATAGCTTTTTCATATTTATTTTAAAAAAGACTCCTAATATCATTCGAAATTGCAATTGCCATCAGCAAGAACAAAATGAAAGCACCAAAGGTAGCCTCATATTTTTGATATTTCAAACTTAAATCTCTACGTATAACTGCTTCTATAATATAACGAAATAAATGCCCACCATCCAGTAGCGGAATTGGTAGCAAGTTAATCGCAGCTAAATTAGCTGAAATAATTGCCATGAGATACACAACCATAATAAATCCTTTTTTGGCTGATTGCCCTGAATATTTTGCAATTTTTATTGGCCCACCTATTTCACTTGCACTTCTCTTACCAACGATAATTTGAAAGATAGCTTTGATCGTTAAGCACATAGTGTGGTAAGTTTCACTTACTGATAAGCTCACAGCCCCAAGAAAAGATGACTGCTTTAATGTATTGACTGAAATAATCCCTATAGTTTCTCTTTCTATTATGTTGCCAAAAACATCTCTACTCTCAATTGTCAATGGAGTCAGGCTAGTTCTACGCTCCTCATTATTTCTGCTATATTTAATTTCCATTCTCGTCTTGGGGTGCGACATTATCACACGTGAAATATCTTCAAAGTATTTTATTTTATGTTCATTGATTTGTGTAATAGTGTCACCTGGTAATAGGCCAGCTTGTTTGGCTGCACTTCCTTCAATTACATCCCTAATCACCGGTGGAGTGCGGTAATAACCTGCCGTGCTAAAAAATATTGTAAAAGCTATAACAGCAAGTATCATATTTGCAAAAGGTCCTGCAAAAACCACTGCTGCTTTTTTATACCGCGGTTTTGTATGAAATGAATACAACTTTTCTTCTTCAGTTAATTCTTTTTGATCAGCTGGGACACTCGCTGCATTAGTATCCCCTAACATTTTAACATAACCACCCAATGGAACAGCGCTTAGTTTCCATCTAGTTCCAGACTTATCGTTAAAACCAAAAATTTCAGGACCAAAACCTATAGAAAAAGATTCAACTTTAACTTTGCATGCTTTGGCAACAACATAATGCCCATATTCATGCACAAACACTATAACAGAAATGATTAAGGCAAATGACAAAAAACAATATATTCCATCGCTAAATTGATGAATAAGATTAGAAATTAATTCCACCTGTATATTTAGATCTTAAACAAATGTTAAGTATATTAAAACGCGCCTCGCTTGACAAGTATTTAGTTTAACTTTTAAATTAAAAAAAAGTTTAATTGTAATGACAGATACCTCACTACTCAGAAGAAAATTGATGTATAGAAGCTGGCATAGGGGTTGCAAAGAAACCGATATACTTTTAGGGCATTTCGCATTGAAATATCTTGATAAATTTTCCTTGAGCGAACTAATCGAATACGAAAAAATAGTTGATCTTGATGATTACGAATTATATTGTTACATAACTCGTAAGACAAACCTCCCTCCTGGCTTAAATAGTCAGATAGTCAATTTAATTGCTTGCTTTATTGAAGCTAATCCTTTATGCACTCAAGATTAGTGATAATCTTATTTACCTTATCTAGTACCTCAATATATTCTATTCTTTTCTCGTTTCTATAATTTTCGCGCTCTTGATTTGCTTCATCCAACCGCTTTGTTAATTCTAAAATTTTATCCTCAAGAATTAGCGCTGCAAGTAAGAAATTTAATGCATCCGAACCCTTACCTCCAGTTTTTTGAGATACAGAACCAACTAGCTTGTCAAAACTATTAGCAAGACGTAATAAATGGCTCTTTTTCCCACTTTCGCAAGATATTTTGTATGTGTTATTACGTATAACTATTTCTACTACTTGCATATGGTGCTAAAAATTTCTATCGTACAGTATAAACTCAAACCCCTACTTTCATCTTATTTATGGTATAAATTTTTATTCATTTATCAAATCAGATAATTTTTTACTGCTACGAAAATATGTTTTAAAGTATTGATTCTTTGTAAACTTCTGTAACATTAAATGGCTTGTTTCTTTCAAGTTATAACTTCTAACTGAAAAAGAACCAAACCCCCTAATTTCAACTCTATTATGATGCTTCAATGTGCTTGAAAGTATCCCAAAAAATCTATCAACTATAGCTGCTATAACAATCTTATCTAAAAAAGGATGTCTTTTTGCTACCCTCGCTATTATATCAGACTTTGTTGCCATTTATATGAAGCCAAAATAAGTAAACCTTATCACTTAGCAGATAATACTATGTTATATTCTTCAACACCCAATACTTCAACTTCTATTTTTTCTGATATAGAGAACTTTTTATTTTCCGGTAAATGCTCTTGATCTATTAGAAGGGTTACATCGTTCTCAACTTCAACGACCAGTCCATTATCTTCTCTCTTACCTACAATAACCTGTATTTTATCGCCTACCTTAACTTTCTTTATCAGTTCTTCAAGAGGATCATACTCTATTTGTTTTATTCCAAGATAAATTCTTGCCCGATTCACGTTAGCCCTTATTACTTTTGCTTCTATTTTATCACCTACATTATACTTCTTTATCTCATCTGAGCTATTTTTAGACCAACTTAAATCTTTCACATATATTGTCCCTTCTACGTTCTCATCTATTTCAGAATCATTGAAAGCAACAGATACATATGAGCCGGTATTATTCTTCACTTCACCAGAAACAATAGAACCAGGAGGATATTTCTTGATAAATACTTGCCAAGGGTTGTCTACACACCTTTTCATGCTTAAACTCATCCTACTCTTAGCAATGTCAATACTGAGAATTTTTACATATACTTCTTGTCCCCTTGTTACAAGACTACTAACTGGTAAATTACTCTTAACCCAAGTTATTTCTGACGAGTGCACTAAACCTTCAATTCCAGGTCTAAGCTCAACAAACAATCCATAATCTTCTATGCTTGTTACATAACCCTTATGCACACTATCAACTGGATATTTTGACTCTGCATCTTGCCAAGGGCTATCTTCTAGCTGCTTCACACCCAAGGAAATTTTAGCATTTTCCTTATCTATTTTTATAATTTTAACTTTTATAGTCTGGCCACAAGCAAAAACTGCAGATGGATGACTCACTCTACTCCAAGAGATATCTGTAATATGTAGCAATCCATCTATAACTCCCACTACATCTGATTCATGAATACCGACAAATACACCGTAATGAGTGATGCTTTTTATTTTTCCTTCTATTATATCGCCTTCATTTAAAGATTCTAAAAATTTAATTTTTTCACCAGCGTGCAATTTTTCTAACACCAGCTTTCTTGATACTACAATATTACCTTGCTTCTTATCCATTTTAAGCACGATGAACTTTTGTTCAGTTTCAATAAGGTGCTTCGCGTCTTTTACTTGCTTCAAATCCACATGACTCAGCGGTAAAAAAGCGCTTATTCCGTCACCAAGATCAACAATAAAACCACATTTAATTGAGCGTTTAATAACTCCGCTTACTTCAGCTCTTGTAACTGTATCTTCTTCCAACTTATTCCATTTCTCGTCTCTAATTGCTTTTTCACGGCTAAGAACAACATTACCATGATAATCTTCAATTCTTTCCACATAAACTCTAATTTTCGAGCCAATAATGATCTCATCATTACAACCGAGTTCCTTGATCAGAATTCTCCCGTCAGACTTTAAACCAATATCAACCACAACGTCATTAGGGTTTATTCTTGTAATTACACCTTCTACCACATCTCCTTCTTTAATTTTGTTAACAAAAGAATCTTCAAACAAGGCATTATCTTGATCCTCAAATTGGCCTTGACATATCTCTTCTATAAACTTGTTTGATGATAGCTTTCTGATAGTAACCGGTAGATTTACAACTGGATCATTATTATTCATGCAATGTGACCTTTAATTTAAACTTTATTAGAACTCATATATTATATAATATTAATAATTATTGACAAGTAATTTTTCGTTAATTCATTTCGAGAATTGTTTAAGCTATATAAAATATAGTGAGAAAATTATATATGTATCAAGAATATGCTATTTAAGAATAGCAAGTGGATTAGATCGTTCTCCAGAAGGTCCAGGTTAAAACCGGATGTTGATGAAATATTGGAAAAATATTCTATTCAAAACAGCAAGGAATCTATAGAGAAGATTGTAAATTCACGAAAAAGAATATGGGTAGAAATAGGCTTTGGCAACGGTGAAAATATGCTTTACCAGGTGCTCAATGAACCTGATCTATTATTTATAGGATGTGAGCCCTACTTAAAGGGGGTTTCTCGCTTGCTAACAAACATAGAAATACAAAACATAAAAAACATTTTAATATGGACAGAAGATGCAAGAGAATTGATTGCAAATTTTCCTGACAACAGTGTTGAAAGATTCTTTATTCTCTTTCCAGATCCATGGCCAAAAAGAAGTCACAATAAAAGACGATTAATTAATACGGAATTTTTAAATTTATTAGCAAAAAAAATACTTATAACAGGGGAAATATTCATTGCAACCGATCATCAGGACTATACAGAGTGGATAGCATCACATATAAAGCAGTGTAACTCTTTAATCTATAGGGAAGACGATTTCACAAGTTATACTCTTACAAAATACCACAAAAGAGCGCTCAAAGATCAGCTTAAAGTAAGGTTCTTTAAAGTAAGTGTTATTAATAATTTGCAGACTATGGATCAATAGAGTTTTTGCATATCTCTTTTACGTTAACTATAGATTAAAAATAATAAAAAAAGAGGGAGAAATAGAGTAAATTCCTTTAACTACTTCTCCTTATGAAGGAATAGACTTCTTGCATAACCCAAACTAATACCAATTCTCATTGTTGACCAGTCAAATAGGAGACATTGGTATGACTACTTGGATCCAGCCTTTCCATCCAAGACGGCAGTGCCCTGACTACTTGAATCCAGAAAAAAGAATGGTGTCATGAAAGTAGCTGACACTGGCTTCCATCCAAGAGGGTGTCATCCAAGTAGCCCTTTGTTGTCATCCGAGTAGCCCCTTTCTCGTCATGCCGCCGCGAACCGTCATACCGTCACGGTATCTCTTAGCCGCTAACAAGCAGCGGGATGACGAGTTACTATACCGCCGTGGTATCTCTTAGCCGCTAATAAGCAGCGGGATGACGAGCTTATCGTTATGCCGCCGCGAACCGTCATACCGTCACGGTATCTCTTAGCATAGATCCCGCTAACACGTAGCGGTATGACGGTTGTCGTTTAACTATAAATATTAAGAAATTTACCAAACAAAAAAAAGGCAAAAGAAGCCCTAGTCATTGTCTACTTTCAGTATTGGCGTTTTTTAAGTCTTAAACACTGCAATTTAGCTGCTTTTAAATGCAACTCACCTTTGTTTAAATGTTTAAGAAATTTACTAAGCAGAAAAAAAGGCAAAAGAAACCCCGTGTTAGCTAGTTGTCACTCTCTAATCCTGCAAATTGGCGTACTATACTGTCTTAAACGACTTATAAGCGCGTTTCAGCTTATATAGGTAAAAACCCAGAAATGTTGTGAAGACATAAGGTGCACATAGTGCAAAAAATTAAAAATAAGACGCCAACTACGTTGTTTTCTTGCTGTTTAATCTGCACAGATGAAGATAACTGAATACCTTCACTATCATAATAAGGGGGCTGGCGAAGGGTGTCAAGTAAGTTTTTTCGTTTCTATTCCCAATAAAAGTTCGTTATATGGTTATGCAAGAAGTCTAATAGCAGATTTTTAAGTTTCTCTTTAACTCTTTAACCAGCGGGCTCCCATGAGGAGAGGAGAGTAAAGATCTTTTTTCATAGATATCTTAACACTTTTTTCTTCTTTTGTAGTTGGCGGACGAGTAAGAAAGTGAACCTTTGGTGCACCACTAATTATTGCCATTGGTGTTTGCTCTGCCCCTTCTCCCATAACTAAAACAGCAGATGTTGCCAGTGCATCAAGAAGATTGACTTGTGTTACTTGCAGTGATTGATTATAAAGATCTGGCTTGCCTATATAGGAATAAAGTGGTTCAAATCCACACCAACCAAGAGCAACGCCCGTAATCCCACGACGCATAGGTGTTACATTACTATCTGTAATCAAAATACCAAGATGTTTTATGCAGTGTTTTGTCTTGAGATAATTCCATATTGACAGAGCTGTTTTCTGAACATCTTTTGGATATAGAATATATACCTCATTACCATTTGATTCATCAATACCAGCAGATGGAATTAAGATATTATCTTTAATCGTTAAACAGATACTGTGAGCCACATCAACAACTGCATCAGCTTCCCTTTTGATTAGCTCTTCTTTAGAACAAGCAGTTTTGCAAACCACTTGTTTTTGACAAATGGAAATGATTTTTGATGTGATAGCAAGAACAACTTCCTCTTTTAACAAATTTGAAACATAGCGATCAAGAACTGCTTCTAATAACTCGCCGCATTCAATACGATGGGTGTAAATTGCTTCAACATGCATATTAACGTGTTAGCCTGCATATAGTATAATCTTTTGTTTGAGCAAGAGCGGTTTTATACCATCCATCAAGAAGTGTTAAGTTGAAATATACATCACCTTTATAAAGTCTGTGAATTTCTGTTATGATAAACTCTGAGATTAGATCATACTCCAAAAAAAGGTGCGCTATTTGTGCTCCACCAATCATAAAGACTTTAGAACTACTTTGGATTGACAAAAACTCTTGCATAGAAGAAATAATAGTGCACTTTATACCTCTATTAAAACAAGAACTTAACTTGTTACGAGAAAAAACAACAGGGATACGATCCTTCAATATGTTTTGGGGTACTATTTCAAATGTTTTTCTTCCCATAACAATAACTTGTTTGTCAGTCACCTGACGAAAATGATCTAACTCACTTGGATAATGCCAGGGCAATCCATTATTTATTCCAATTACCCCCTTGGGATCAACAGCCATAATTCCGATAACTATCATCCCTGTAAAGCAGCTTGAGCTGCAAAAAATCGCATGTGATCACGCACATTATGCACTCGAAGGAAATCAACCTTGTTGTGCAATGCAGATGATAAAGCAATTGTTTCTAAATCTCGGTTAAAGACAGGTTCTGTAGAAAAAGAAGAAATAAATGACTTTCTAGAATGGCCAACCAGAACTTTGCAGCCAAAATTTTGTAACGTTTCTATACTGCGTAAAATCTGGATATTCTGGTACATAGATTTGCCAAAACCAATACCAGGATCAATAATGATCGAGCTTTGATCAAAACCTAGAGCTAGTAATCTATTAATGTTCCTTTCTGCCCAATTATTTATGTTATCAATTGGATCAATGTCACTTGGGATAATGTTGTCTCTATGTGGTGGTATGGAAAGTGAGTGCATAATAACGATGCCACATCCACTGCTAGCAATTGCTTTTAAGGTATTATCATCTAGATCTCCCTTCTGATCGTTTACCCAGGCAATGTTGTAGTGCTCCAAAACGTTCAAAATAACATCTGGCCAGAAACTATCAATGCTGACTTTAATATCGCCAGCTTTCATATAATCGCTAAGATTATCAAGTACTGGCTTTAGACGTGCATACTCTTCCTCTGGGATCTGCATTAAAGATCCAGGTCTTGTTGATTGAGCACCAAGTTCAACTATGCTTGCACCATCTGATAACAGCCGCAGTGCCTGCTTGGTTGCTTGATCTGAATCATAATAAAGACCACCATCTGAAAATGAATCAGGAGTAATATTGACAATACCTACAAGCTCTGGTGAAAGCGTAAAACTCCTTAAAAAGAAATCCTTAATGTTAGGGTTAACAGGTACCAAACGTTTTGTTAACTACTGCCATGGGGCTCAGCATTGCCATCAAGTAAAGCAAAAATGGTCTGTTTATCAATTCTGGGTGAGGAATTCTAAGGTAGGGTGTATCGAGCGTTAGATCATCCCATAACAAAATATCCAAATCAATAACGCGAGGTGCCCACTTTTCATAGACCTGCGAACGGCCAATATCACACTCAATTTGTTTTAGACCTTTTAATAGCTCTTCGGGAGAAGAAGAACAACTTCCATAGACAATCATGTTGAGAAATGGCTTATCCCACTCAGGTGGAGCACCGTTTGGTAAAATGGCCTTAGTTTCTAGAATGATCAAAGACTTTAAATCTTTAAAATAGCGTTCCTTTAGTAACTGAGCAGCCCTTTGTAAATGGGAAAAGCGATTTCCTATATTTGAGCCAATAGAAATATAGATCATTAGTTATCTTCCTGTTCTTGTAATGTATTACAATAAGTAAAGAGAACACCTCCATGCACACCGGGAACGGGTGGTGCAACTTTGTGAGTAGTCACTCTTATGGAAGAAATAATATGTTTTTTTTGCACCAAAAGATTATTAATGGCTCTGTATATATCATGGGTTAAGTGCTCGATTAAATTGAATTGCTTGCTTTGAACGAGAGATTGAATACTCTGAACTACCTCCAAGTAGCATATAGTATCCTCAAGCCGGTCAGTTGTAAGTCCTAAAGGGGGGGATTTAAAGGTAAAATCAATATTAACACTAACTAATTGAGAATGAAACTTCTCTTCTGCACTACATCCTAAATGAACCCAAAGCCGCAGGTCAGATATAAGAAGATTACATTGCATTTTAATATCACTGAGTTTAATCTACTTACAATTAATGACACACACTAGCGTTCATCATCCCGTCAAGAAAACCCCACAAGAGTTTTGCTCCTTTTTTAGCGCCTTGCATGGCTTTCTCTTGCTCTTCTTCGCTTAAGTCTGCAATAAGATTTGCACATTCCTCAGAATGCCATTCATCAGCATGCATATGAACCGTAAAAAATTGAAGAGAACGCTCATCACTTATTGAATAGTGTTTTTTTAAACCTTCAATTTTAGACTTAGAAACCTCTGGAGTTTGACGTTCATAAGCATAAAGTGCACCCAAACCGGAAGCAAAGTCTGATCGTACAATATCAAAGTAACCATCAACTAACTCCTGTGTCTCTTTAATCTGTGCATCCTTATGGAGATCAGACCGTGTTACACCAAGCCCTTCAGCAAAACGTTTCCATAACTCTGGGTGATTTTCATCACCTTGTTCTTCTTCTATCAAATTACCAAGCAAAACCTGTCGCATTTTTAGATCTGGGCACAAAAAATGTATACCACTGATATAACGAGGAAACGCAGCAACGTGGTGATAATATTCTTTAGCATAGGTTTGTAAAGCTTGCAAGCTTAAGCTTCCTGTATTCCATGATTGGTAGAATGGATGATTTAGTAAGTGCAACTCATCTAACTTATTATTCAAAGATTTAGTAAATTCCATTATTTCCTCTATTATATCAACATATAATTCATATACTATAGTTTTCTCATTGTTACGATCATGCTAAGATCAACACAATGGTGGGATTGGTAGGACTCGAACCTACGACCAATTCGTTATGAGCGAACTGCTCTAACCGACTGAGCTACAATCCCTTTTATCAATATTTATAATACACACAAAAGCAAATTTGTCTATTAGCTTATTTCACTATCAACCCAACTTAGCAAATCATTTGTTGCACCAATTTTGCGTGCAATTTCCTTACCATCTTGAAATATGATTAAAGTGGGTATAGATTGCACTCCATACTTACTTGGCACTTCAGTCCCTTCATCTATGTCGAACTTGCAGATCTTAATCTTGCCTTTTCTGTCTTTAGCCAACTGTTCAATACGCGGCATTAGACTTTTACATGGCCCACACCATTCTGCCCAAAAGTCTATCAGAACAAACCCTTTATAGTCAGTGACTTCAGATTTGAAATTTTGATCATTTACTGATATAATGTCATCACTCATAAAATACCTAAACTTAGAACGATTGCTTGTAAAATATAGCGCATCAATCAACAGTTAATCAACTAAATTCTTCTGAAAAATTGCCCTAAAGTGTCTTGCACAAACAAAAAACTTCTCACAAATGGTTATATCTGATGATTAAAGATATCCACGTTTTCCCAACCCATTAAGTCTAACTCAATGCGAGTAGGAAGAAATTCAAAGCACTTTTGGGCCAATTCTTTTCTATTTTCACGTTCCAACATTAAATCTAGCTTTTCCTTTATCTTATGGAGATACAAAACATCAGATGCAGCATAATTTTTTTGTTTGTCTGTCAAATTTTCATTTCCCCAATCAGAAGATTGCTGCTGCTTATTTAATTTGGTATCAAGTAGTTCTAAGCACAATTCTTTTAAGCTATGATTATCTGTGTAAGTGCGAACTAAACGTGAAGCTATTTTTGTGCAATAGCACGGAAGTGCCCAAATTTCCAGGTAATAACGTATTATGCTTACATCAAATCGCGCGAAGTGAAATATTTTAGTTATATTTTTATCCTCTAATATTTTTCTCAAATTTGGCGCTGTGTAATCGTTCTTGAGTTGAACTAAGTGAACGTTGCCATCATTAAAAGAGAGCTGCACAAGGCATAATCTATCTCTGCTATGAAGTAGCCCCATTGCCTCGGTATCAACAGCTATAGAACTTATATCATCTGGTATTGAACTAGCTGGCAAGTCGTCTTTATATAAAAATATTCCCATAAAATTAATACATTTTTTGGCACAATTGAAAACCTATGATAATCAAAAATGAGCCTTAAGTATACGAAAAGATCATAGAAGGAACCACGCAAATTTATGGGCTCTCACATTTTTCGTGTACACGGGGTTTACAAATCGCTGTATATGCCTATAATTAAGTAAATTTAGGTTAATTTAATTGCGGGAGTAGCTCAGTTGGTAGAGCGCAACCTTGCCAAGGTTGAGGTCGAGGGTTCGAACCCCTTCTCCCGCTCTTTACTTTCAAAATCATTTCGTCAAAAATCCCTTGACATATTTCGCCAGCGCCCTTATTATGACAATAAGGGTATTTATGACTTAAAACTTGTTTTTGACCTGCAGGCTCAATGACAAAATTCAGTAAAAAACTTAGGGTATTTATTGGCGGATTACATAAAATTATAGCGGCTGCATGTCTTTTTTATTTTTTCTACATTCAGCCAAATCGCGCTTATTTTAAGCGTTAGCACATTATTACAGCGCCACTTACAGTAATATAGAGTCAAAACTCGCTACTCGGGGCTTCTTTTGCCTTTTTTTTCATTTGGTAAATTTCTTAATGTTTATAGCTCAAAGAGAGGTGTCATTCCAGCACTTGATGCTGGAATCCAGGAATTTTATCAAGTATAAAAGTTATGTTAAAATGCACCATTTATGGAAAACTAGATCCCAGTGTCTGGGCACTGGGATGACGAGAAAGGAGAACTGGAATGACATCATAGGGGCCGCTGGGATGACACCCTTTCCTAGATGGAGATAAATTACAATGTTTGTACAGTTATGGGATTGCGCAGTGGATGCAGTTTAACATAAAAAGCTTTGCTTTTTGAAATTTTGGGTTATACTTAGCTTAAGATATTCCAGTAGGAGGTTTATTGTGAATAGAAAGGAAGCTTTAAAAATATTAGGCTTTAGTCCAAGTGATAATCCAAGTGAATACGAAATTAGAAAAGCATATAGAAAATTAGCTCTTGAATATCATCCTGATAAACATTCAAGTGCAAGTGAGGATGTGCAAAAATACAACGAGGAGAAATTTAAAGAATTAGGTGCTGCATATGACCTTCTCACTGGAAAAGATACGGAAGAAGTTACAAAACTGACTGATGAAAATTTAGATGAAATTAATTCTCCTGAAGATTTAAAGTTTTATCTATATGAGGCTATCTCAGAGGGAAATACAGCATTTCTGAAAAAACTTTTTTCCAAGTTCAAGAGCAGTAAAGATGGAAAATTTGGTGATTATATTAATGATAATATATATGCCTATCCAGCACTGATACTTGCTATAAAAGAAGGAGGGAACATTGAAATTATAAAGCTATTCTTGGAAAATGGTGCTAATTGTGACACGCAGGACAAACAAGGTTGTACTGCGTTACACAAGGCCTGTAATAAATGTTATAATGAAATCATAGAATTACTCCTGGAGCGTGGTGCTGACCCTAATAAAAGAGATCAAGAAGGTAAATCACCACTTCATTATGCTATTTATAGTTGTTGTGGCATTGCTCGTCATAAAGCTGTGGAATTACTTTTGGGTAAAGGCGCTCATCTTAATATGCAAGATAATCAAGGTAAGGCACCACTGCACTATTTGTGCAGTGGACATTTTTTCGGCGGTAGCGTTGAAATTGCGAAATTACTTCTAAAAAAAGGGGCTGATCCAGGTTTGAAGGATAAAGATGGCAAAAAACCAGTGGACTGTGTTGCTGGTGCTAGCAGTGATGCTGGAGAAATGTTTGGTGCTATTAATTATGAGAAAGCATTCTGGATTGGGTGTGCTACGCTATTAACTACAGCAGGTAGTATTGCCTTGATTTCTGGGGTTGCAGACGCGTACATAGGTAAAGTTTGGTGTCTACTCTTGCAGTAGGTATGGCTGCTGTTGCATTATGTAGTGCGTGCTGTGCAATAAAAATTATGTTCTTTTCAAGACCCTCAACTGAGTTTACTGAAGCTAGGGCAGAGTTTCTTAATAGTCAATCACCAAATCCAGCAGGTGCAGCTTAATAATTATAGCTAAAGTAATCTAGGTTTACCGTCATTCCGCTACTTGTTAGCGGAATCTATGCTGGGATACCGCGAATGAATCGCGGTATGACGGTTAAGTAATTCGTCATCCCGCTACGTGTTAGCGGCTAAGAGATACCACGGCGGTATGACGTAGAATTGCTGTCATCCCGCTGCTTGTTAGCGGATGAGATACCGTGACAGTATGACGGTTCGCGGCGGTATGACGTAGGATTGCTGTCATTCCGCTACGTGTTAGCGGGATCTAGAGATACCGTGACGGTATGACGTAGGGGTTGCCGAGAACTTGTCATTCCAGTGCTTGACACTGGCATCCAGTTTTCTTTATAATTTCCTTTGTGAAAGAACAAAAGTGCTTATTTGTAACCATAGCTGGCTTACCAAATGCTGGGAAGTCTACATTAATTAACAGCATCATAGGCAAGAAAATTGCAATTGTTACACCCAAAGTGCAAACAACAAGGACGCAAATAAGGGGTATTGCAACATGCAACAACACACAAATTGTCTTTACTGACTCCCCAGGAATTTTCTCAGCAGAAACAAAACTTGAAAAAGCTTTAGTCAAATCTGCATGGTCAGCAATCAAGGGTGATGACATCACTTTGTTACTTGTTGATGTAAGCAATTATTTGAAAAATATAGAAAGAATTAAGACTATATTTACGCGGCTGCAGCGCACAAAAGGCAGATGCATTTTGGTTATCAATAAAACTGATTTGGTAAAAAGGCCAGAACTCAAGATGGCGCATGAGCATCTGAATTTGCTTTATAAATTTGAAAAAGTTTTTACGATATCAGCATTAAAGAATGATGGACTTTCTGATTTGATGAATTACTTGTCTGAAGTTGCACCGGTGAGCCCTTGGTTTTATGAAGAAGATCAAATAACCGATTCCTCGACAAATTTTTTATCAGCAGAAATTACGAGAGAAAAATTATTCTTGAACTTGCGTGAAGAATTGCCATACTCTACAGCTGTTATAACTGAACAATTTGAGGAAAAAAAAGATAAGAGTTTAGTCATCAAACAGATCATATTCGTGTTGAAAGATAGTCATAAAAAAATAGTGCTAGGGAAAGATGGCAGTAATATTAAAAAAATTAATATCGAAGCACGTGCTGAACTAGAAAAATTATTTGAGTGCAAGGTTCACCTCTTTTTGTTCGTAAAAGTGCGACCTTGGATCGACCGTCCTGAGGAGTATATAGGCAATGCTTAATTCTTTGTTAGTATTTGATATTGAAACTATACCAGATGTAAATTCCTGCAAAAATTTACTCAATATTAGTGATGATAGTAGTGTAGAAGAGAAAAGGGATGCATTAACAAAATACCACCTGGAAATAACAAACGGGCAAAACTCTTTTCTGCGTCAGCCCTTCCACCAAATTGTAGTTATCAGTTTTTTACTTTGCAATATAAGCCACCAGAGCGGTTATGAGGTGTTCACACTGCAAGAAATAAGATCTGGAGGCACACTAAATTCCAGTGAAAAGGAGCTAGTGAAAGGATTTTTTAACTACATATCAGAGAAAAAGCCAAGATTAGTTTCGTTCAACGGACGCACTTTTGATATACCAGTACTGAAGTATCGTGCTATGGTCCATGGCATTCAAGCAGAATACTTTCATAAAGCTGGTGATAAGTGGAATAGTTACAATCAGAGATATAGTAGTGATTGGCATTGTGACTTACTTGAAACCCTCTCTGATTTTGGAGCCTCTGCAAGAGTAAAAATGAACGAAGTTTGTGCAGCATTTAACCTTCCTGGCAAGATTGGAGTTGATGGGTCACAAGTTATAGGCTTATATGATAGCGGCAAGATACAAGAGATTCGAGATTATTGTGAAACAGATGTGATTAACACTTATTTGATTTACTTGAGGTTCATGCATCATCAGGGAAGGATTACTACTGAAAGCTACAACAAAAGCGTGGAAGAGCTGCTTTTAGAGTGCGAAAAAAAAGAACATCTAAAAAAATTTAAAGAGGAATGGTTGTGGTGGAAATTTTTATATTGAATTTAAATGAATAGATGTTATGGAGCAATCTAATAATTGCTCCATAGTAATAGTTATAAACTCCTTGCAGTAGACAAGTAATTCTCATATGCTATCTTGCTTTGCACAACTTCTGCTTGTTCAATCTGAGAAGAATTTTTATTTTTTACTTCTTCGAAAAAATTTGACCCACCAAAAATATAATTTACTGCATTGGCAGCGTAATATTGAGCATTACCTAAAACTGCAGAGTTAATTCGATTTAATATCCTAACAGGATAGTAAAAGAGAGATACGTTATTATTTGATCGAAAATCACTTTCATCCATCCTATAAACGGCCTCATGATAACCATCTATTCCATGCAAATAACTTACTAGACTAGAATATCTTTCTGGTGTCGATACTCTTAATTGTGCACCTACGTGAGCATAACCAAACGAACCAGGGGACAATGCTGGCACTTGATCTCGCTGATGGTGAGTGACCCTTATGGTTTTTTCCTGAAGAGCGTCATTATAAATTTCACTGGCAGTCAGGTCAAAAACCCTTGGATCAGCAAAAGTTGCAACATGAACATCTTCAGCGCCTTCTGTTTTGTTGAGGCATAAAGCAGCTATCTTAGCAATAGCTCCTCCCATACTGTGACCTGTGAGATTGATTTTACAATCTTTGATTTCTGATCCTTGTTTTTCAGCATGAGATTTCAAAATGCCATAAAGATTAGGCCATGAATCTGTAAATGAATTATAAAAACCACGATGAATTCTTCCACCGTCAGGTAAAAGTTCTGAAGTAGTAAAAGATGCATTTAGATCAGTGATTGCATCATTTAAGCCACGAGTACCGTGGTAAGCTATTGTTATTTCTTCACCTTTTATGAAAACATACCCAGCATCTTCTTCGAAACTATTACCAAATGGAATGATTTTATAACCTTCGCTAAAAAGTTCAGCTCTAGTTTTATACATTTTTTTAAATTCAAAAATAATATCCTCAGAAGGATTAGTTTCTTTGTGCATTCTCCCATCTGCTTCAATAGCTATAAAATCTTCCTCACTTACATTTTTACAAGTTAATATATGATGTTTTTTTTCATCTAACTTATCGTCACTATCACCATAGCTTATTTTACAGAAATTACTCATTTCCAATAATTTCTCTTTATCAAACCCTGCAATTTCTGCGATACTTTCATCTATCTGGTAAGCAGAAGGTAAAGAATGTGGTTCATTTGGGTCAGCAGGATTTATAAATTCATAATCTTCAATGATCTCAAACTCATCATCCACCTTATATTTGCCGTTATCTGCTAAGATGGAGCTTGATTGTTCAACATCACCTAATTGTGAATCTATACTACTTGCACTAGTACCTGTGGTGCTAAACCAATTGCGTAAAAAACTAAAATCCATAACTACCTCAATCTACTATCAGCTAAACAATTTATTTAACTATAATGTAGATTGATATTATTGTCAATAGTATTTTCTATAATCTTTCTATTGCTAGAATAAAAAAATTTTACTTCCATAGAATAAATAGTAGAGTTATAATGCACTAGCAAGCAAAAAATATTAACCTTTGTGCTAAATTTTGGTTAATATAAACGTTAGGCATATTAAAAAAGTTGTTTTTAAGGTGTTGCACTTTACTTTTGTTTTCGCTATAAGATTGCTTTAAGTTGAATTTTCAACATTTTTATATATTTACACTTAAGACAATGATTTCGAAATTTTTTGGGGGCACTTCATGAAAAAATCTATTTATACTAGAACTGCTCTAGTTTCTTTATTAACTTTATGTTCTTTCAGCAGTTTTGCAGCTGACTTTCCTGATGAGAGTATGAAGGAAATAAAAAAGCAAGAGAGCACAAAAACTTCTGGAAAAACAGAAGTTATGAAAACATCAAATAAAAAACTGAAAGAAAAGATGGACAGAATATGTAATGCTGATCCAAGAAAAAAAGCTGAAGAGCTTAAGAAAAAAGAGGAGCTAAGATTAGCAGCCGAGCAGAAGAAAAAAGAGGAGATCAGGCTAGCAAATGAGAAAAAAGCAAAGCTTATAGAGGATTCAAAAGCGAAAGCTCTAAATGCTAAGAATTCTAATATAGAAAAAGGTAAAGTTTCAAAAACTAAGGCTTCTAAAACTAAGAATGCTAAAATTAAAGCTAAAGATGTAAAGAAGGATGTAAAAGTTGTTAACAAAAATACAGAGGAAAAAGGTAAGGCAAGTCCTGTTGTTTCAGTTGGTGGAGTTGATATTATCGACACCAACCAAGGAAAAGATGGCTTAAGAATAACTTTTGGTGGTGTTGTTGATGCTCAAAGCTATGGCAAAGCAGGGCCAAGTGGTGAAGAGTATAAACGTTACAACGTTATGCCAAACAGATCTATAGAGTATTATACTGCCCCTCAGGATAAGATACAAGGAGCAAATCCCGTATTCCCTAGTGGAATAGGAAATATTGGTGATTACAGCAACGATATGGGTATGACTGCTGATGCGATATTACACCTCAGAGCAGAAAATAAAAATGAAGATTTAGGTCTTCTTTATGGTGCTGACGTGCAATTTCACGTCCCAGTTACAGAAGGCAAAGGGGCTTCACAGGGTGTTTACGCTGCAAGGAGAAGGAGTGCACATGTATTTTTAAATTCAAAACATGGTGATCTAAAGCTTGGTTATCAATTTGGTCCTGAGGCTCTGATGAGACTTGATGCAACAAGAATTGCAACTGTTGACGGAGCTGCAGATAGTGACTGGTTCAGAAAAGTGAACTTAGAAGGAAGCGCTGCGAGCTTTCCATTTTATGTAACACCACGTCTTTACACTGAAAGTTTTTCGAGTGAAAGTGAAAAATTCTCTTTCCGCATGGCAGGGAAATACAACAAAGATGTTATGACTACACTGCCATTTAGAGTTGCTTACTACTCACCAAATTATATGGGCGCAAGATTTGGTATCAGCTACTCACCTCGTTATGATAGTAGCTTGTTTACTGTAAAAGAAACAGTTCCTTTCAAGGATAGTACAGATAATGATAAAATAAAACATAAGGAAGAGATAAAACATGTCGGTCCAGACTATGAGCACATAATAAGTGCTGGTGCATCATATGAATATGACTTTGATAAATATAAGGTGAAAGTTAAAACTTCTGCAGTTGGTGAGTATGGTCAAGCGAAAAAACCAAGTAAAGATAAGCATCTTTATAAGGAATTTGTAGAGTACAATGACCTTATGGGTGTTAATTTGGGTGTAAGCGCTGATTATAAGATTAATGAGGATCAAGGCATAAAATTTGCTGCCTCTTTTGCATATCTGGGCAAATCTGGTCAACCAAAAGGTATTGAAATACTGACAAAAGATGCTAATAATAAAATTGAAAAATATGAACTGCTTCCTGATGCTAACAAAAGAATGGAAGGGCTGAAAGCTCAATTTGGTGAAGATAGTATGGACACCATGTATTGGACTGTAGGAGCTGGCTATCAATATGAGAATATCTACACAAGTTTGACGTACTTTGGTAGCAGAATGAATGATGGAGATATGCTTCACGATGGCGCACTTGGCGTTCAATATGATCTATCTCCTGCATGCAGTAAGAGCAAATTTGTTCCTTACGCAGCTCTCCATTATTTTATGACTAACGAGAAACAAAACGCAAATCATAAGATTACAAAAGCAGGTAGTACCACAGAAGAGGCACCTTCTAACCAAGGAATTCTCCTTCTTACTGGTGTGAAGTTTTCTTTCTAACCAGCTAGTACACACCACAATTTAATGTGGTGTGTATCTTATTTGTTAGTGTTTATTTGTCAATCAAATAAACATATAGTGTCCTCTCTCCTGTCATCCCAGTGCGTGACACTGGGATCTAAGTTATATGCAAAATTATTACGTTTACATACTTGCAAGCAAGAATAATCGAACTTTATATACAGGTATAACATCAAATCTGATTAAACGAATCTGGGAACATAAGAGTAAAGTTATTTCTGGCTTTACATCAAAATACAATGTACATAAATTAGTTCATTTTGAAGAATTTCAAGATATAAATTCAGCTCTTAATAGAGAAAGACTGTTAAAAAGTTGGAAAAGAAAATGGAAGACTGATTTGATCGAAAAAGAAAATCCAAATTGGGTAGATTTATATGATAACATAGTCAGGTAAAATTAGATCCCAGTGTCACGCACTGGGATGACACCCTATGGTTACTGGAATGACACCCTATGGTTACTGGGATGACACTCTATAGCTACTCAGATGACGGGAAAAGAACACACTGGCTTATCTACTAGCCGTATAGCTACTTTCAAATTCAATCAATTAAACAGGAGGCCCCTATGCAAACCACACTAAAAAATCATTTAGCTGGAGAATTACTTACCACTGCTACGTGCTGGAAATTAACGCTTGCAGGTGGAGAAGTAATGGGATTCACTGACTATGATGAAGATTTAAATATTAATAATATACTCTATAAATCTTCAAGTGGATTTACAGCCAGTAGTATAATATTAAACAGCGATTTAAAAACTGATAATCTAGAAATTGAAGGGATATTAAATAGTGGTGATATTAAAGAAGAAGATGTTTTATCAGGAAAGTACGACTTTGCAAATATTGAAATATTTCTTGTGAATTATAAAGACTTGACCCAGGGAACAATGAATCTACATTCAGGAACTTTTGGTAAAGTGACATTAAGTAGTGGAAGATTTATTGTTGAAATTAGAGGGCTCTCAGCAAAGCTTGAGAGAAGCATAGCAGAATTATACTCTCCTGCATGCAGAGCACAATTTTGCGATGATAAATGCAAAGCCGATACTAAAAAATTTAGTAAAATAAGTACAATCACTAAAGTAATAGACGAAAGAAGATTTGAAGACACGAATTTAGCTGAGAGTGATGAATATTATAAGCACGGAGTAGTAAAATTCTTTGGCTCAACAGCATTTGAAGGTGTAGTAAAAGAATATAAAAATAAAGTAGTTACGTTGTTTACTTCGCCTCCATACCAAATTTCTGCTGGGGATAAATATTCAATACTCGCAGGTTGCGATAAAACATTTCCAACTTGCAGAAGCAAGTTTAACAATACTGTAAATTTTCGTGGTGAACCCTATATACCAGGTTTTTATATTGTTTAGCAGCACAATTTTCAATATTATGAATATGCATGGAAAGGTGGCTGAGTGGTCTAAAGCACACGCTTGGAAAGCGTGCACATATGAAAATATGTCGGGGGTTCGAATCCCCCCTTTTCCGCATATTACTTCTAGAATGGTATAAAACCCTCGGTCGCGCGCGCAACTCTATTCCTATAGTGAGTAGCTCCCTCTTATCTCATTTATATCATATTTTTAACTTACCCAATAACATAAATTACTTTAGCTATGCTATAGCTAAAGTGACTTAGGTTTACCTACAATTTGAAAAACAACAAATTCGTCATTCCGCTACTAGTTAGCGGCTGAGATACCGCGAATGAATCGCGGTATGACGTAGGGAAACCTTTCTTGGGCTAGCTATATCAATAGCATTGCTTTAAAAAGAGTGCCCATATTTTCAGTCAACCTTAAGAATTCACTAAAGATCCTATTCCTTTGTTCATCACTTGCGCTTTTCATTAAAGCCTGGGTTCTTTCTTTTATGCCAAAAAGATATAAAAATTCTCTTTGAGTTAAAATCTCGCAATCTACGTGTTTTAATGAATCTTTTAATGCTTGAAAGTTCACAAGTGCAGTAATATCACTATTACCAACATTCTCAAGAAAATTAGCATACTTATGTTGTTTTATCGATTGCAAAGTGCTCTTATACGAGGGGTATACATAACCGTAATCTATAATCAAAGCAGCTCCTTTATTATTATGTATCTTCTTCTCAAGTTTTTTTAATATTTCAACCCCAGTTGAACATATTTCCACCACTGCACCATCGAAACTCCCTGTCATGCAAGTAGCTGACACTGGAATCCATGATTCTTTTTTTCTGGATTCCAGTGTCACGCACTGGCATGACACCAAGAGACTGCCATCATCTTGTTTTGTCACCCTATTTTCATACCACCCCTCATCACGATATACAAACTGATCTATCGGAAGAGCGTCAAAGAACTCATTTGCTAAAAAAATGGTTGGTTGTTCTGGTAGGTTGTCAATATCTTTGTGCCAATTAACACCTAAGCCTTTTAATTTTTCCTTTTGTATCTTCCGTAAAGTAGGGCTTATTTCAACTAAGCGGATCAACATTGAATTAAAAAAGCTGCTGTATTTTTTAGTGACTCTTATTATATCGTGAATGAGTGTTCCTTTGCCTGGCCCAAGTTCAACTAGAGAAAATTTTGATGGCTTTCCTAATTTTTCCCATGTATGCATTATCCAAACTGCAATTACTTCACCAAATAATTGGCTGATCTCAGGTGCAGTAGTAAAATCACCATCCTTACCAAGTGGTAATCTACTCGTATAATAGCCGTATTTTTCATGGTACAAAACGGCATTCATGAAATCACTGATGGATATTGATCCTTGACTTTTGTCAATTAATTCGTGTATATAAGTGAGCATGTTATTAATAAATGTTTAACTATAGCGTGCCATAATATAAAATAGTAGAGTATTTATATATAGTATAAACTTAAGTTTGTGAGTAATAGTGCTTCAGTTATGGACGACAAAAACACCGATTATGTTGCCCTTATACCTCAAGATGATAGTATTGAATACAAATTTGAAGAAGCTGTCAATTTTATAGAAAACAAGGTTATAAATGCTGATGGACTAACTTTAGCGGAAGTGTTTCAAGTGCTAGTTCAAATGCTAGATGGTGATCTAGAATTGGTAAAAAAAGTACTAGCATATGCTAATATTATGGCAAAGCATGGAATGAAGGTAGCAAAAGAGTCGCAATTAAGCAGAGCTGATGTTCGCCGAGCTTTGGAAGGTAAAGAAAGTGTTGTCAATAGACAAGATTTTATAAAGAAACCACCTCTTCCACCTGCTATAAATCGACCAAAAAGAAAAGTAGAGGTCTTTAGATGGCTGAATCTATAAAAAAATTTACTGTACAATGTGACTTCAAAGGACAAAGTTCACCTTTTGCAATATATATAGGAAATCCAAAAAGTGATGCTCATCCAATTCATCATCAAGATTCCTGGCTTGTAAAAGAACGTGGAGGGAATATCCCTAATAAAGTAAAAGAAAGTCTACAAAAATTATATAAACTATCTCAAGAAAATGGAGTCTCTTTCTCAGAGTTATGTGCGTATGCCATTACTGTGGTTAGTAATAATTATAAAAAAAGTGACGACAAGCAGTGAGATAGTTTAATCCCTCAATATTTCATTTATAGAGGTTTTCGATCTCGTCTTTTCATCCACTTTTTTTACTATAACTGCACAATAGGTTGAAATGTTATTTTTAGATGGAATAGACCCTGGTACCACTACAGAATAAGGTGGCACTTCGCCATAAAATACCTCGCTAGTTTCTCTATCAATAATCTTTGTTGATGCTCCAATAAACACACCCATGCCAAGGACTGATCCTTCTCTCACTACCACACCCTCGGCTACCTCGCTACGTGCTCCAATAAAGCAATTATCTTCTATAATGACAGGTGAAGCTTGAATAGGCTCAAGGACTCCACCTATTCCCACTCCACCGGAAATATGGCAGTTTTTTCCTATTTGCGCACAGCTACCAATCGTTGACCAGGTATCTATCATTGTTCCTGAATCAACATATGCACCAACGTTGATAAAACTTGGCATTAGAACAACATTTGTACCTATATAAGCAGATCGGCGGACAAAACACCCAGGAACTGCTCTAATTTTTAACTGGCGAAATTTCTCCTCATTCCATTCACTAAATTTGTTACCGATCTTGTCAAACCAGCAATTGGTATTGTCTATTATTTTGTTTTCTTCAGTGAGAAAATGTAATAATATTGCCTGCTTTATCCACTTATGTACTACCCATTCTCCACTTGATAGCTTTTCTGCTACTCTAATTTTGCCACTATCAAGGAGCTCAATTACCTCTTTAATTGCTATTCTTGCTGTTTCCTTTAGGTTACAGTCATTAAATTTTTCTCTATTTTTCCAAATATTTTCTATCTCACTTTGTGTTTTTTTTAGTTGCAAACCTTCCATTTGTTATATATGTTAGTATTAAATTTATAGCTCTGTATCATTTGAGCTTGTTACCACTTTATATGTAAGTGCTATGAAAATACAATGTAGTAGTTGTACTAAAACTTACTTAGTATCTTCTGAGCAAATTGGTGCATTTGGAAGAAAGGTAAAGTGTACGAACTGCAATCATATATGGCATGAACATCTAGAAGAAGCGTCAAACAAATCGCACTCTGCTAATATACAGGAAAAAAAAATTAGTGGAAGGAATTTTTTACAAAATCTAGCATTTACCACTCTAGCTTTTGCAACAGCTACAGGGTTATGCGTCGTAATTGCTAATGGCATCTTTCCTAGAGAGATGAACAAAGCATACAAAACGATCAGTTCATATAAGGATTCAATAAGCTATAAATTAGGGTACAAAAAAGAACAAACAGAAAATCCAAATGTAAAAAAACTTGTTGTAAATAAGTTTTATCAAGACTACCTTTTTTTATCTAATTTAAGATCTAGTTAAATAGGCATAAATCATCGCCGATATCGGTATCCAGTTCCTATAGCTACTCAGATGATGCAAATAGTATTAGGGTGACAGAGTCTTAAAAATAAGTTATTTTTTAGTAAAAAACAGCTCATGAGTATTAAAATTGCACCTTCTATACTTTCAGCAGACTTTGCAAAATTAGGAGAAGAAGTAAGAAAAATTAGCGATTTAGGTGTAGATTACATACACATAGACGTTATGGATGGGAATTTCGTTCCAAATATTACAATTGGTCCTAGAGTTGTCTCTGCAATACGTAAATATAGCAATCTTCCTTTTGATGTGCATTTAATGGTCAAATCTCCTGGTAACCACATTGAAAGCTTTATAAATGCTGGTGCTGATATTATCACTGTACATGCAGAAGCAGAGATACACCTTGAGAGGTTGATAAGAAAGATAAAGTCATACAAAAATGTAAACGACGCAAAAAAAACGATTCAAGCTGGAGTCTCAATTGTTCCTTCAACTTCCCCAAGTGTGCTTGAATACATAATACATGAGCTAGATATTGTGCTGATTATGACAGTCAACCCTGGCTTTGGAGGGCAGGAATTTATTCATTCACAGTTGAACAAGATATCTACTATAAAAAAAATGATACAGGAGCGTAATCTTAAAACACAAATTTCAGTAGATGGTGGAATTAACTTTTCTAACGCAACTGATATAATAAAAGCAGGTGCTGATATTTTAGTTGCGGGATCGGCGATATTCAAGGCTGAAGATACTAAGAAGGCCGTAAATGATCTTAAAAATCCATCGTGGTAATCCTATATAGCTAGTGCAGCCCTACGTCATACCGCGATTCATTCGCGGTATCTCAGCCGCTAACACGTAGCGGAATGTTGGCAAACCTAAGATCTTTAGCTAGTTAACACAAATTATTTCTATTATCTACCAATTTGAAAAAGTCTCTGGTCCAAGTAGTCAAGCTACTTGGATGACAAGAGGTAACGCAAGAAGTTTACTTTTAATAAAAGCCTGATGATGAATCATTATTACCAAATTTCGGCTTATTTCTGTTGCTGAAACCAGAACGAGGACGAGAAGGCTTCTTATGGTAACTTCCTCCAGGTTTTCTATTAAATGAATTATTGTAATAATTATCCCTGTCATTTGGACCATCTTTCCTTTCCTCGTTGTAAAGCTCACCTTCAAAAAACTCTCCCGTCTCTTGATCAACTCGACGTCTTGACAACTTTGGACACCCACCTTTTTCGAAGTCAATTACTAGTGCTTTGAAAGTATCATCTTGTTTAAGTATGCTCTCTATAGAATCTATGTGTTCATTAGCTACTTCACTTATGTGCATTTTTCCTTTTCTGCCATTAAGAAATTCAAGCTCTACAATAGACTTCTCTATTTTTACAACTTTGACATCAACTATAGAACCTTGTTCTAGTTCTGTTATTGAATCAATCATCATACTCTTTGCAATTTCAGCTTCAGTGCCACTCGTGGCAAAAACAGAAACTTTACCATCATCTCCTATTTCAATTTTTGCATTACTTCTTTCACACACACTGCGTATATTTTTTCCTTTAGCACCAATAGCTGCAGAAATTTTGTCTTTATCTATGTAAAATGATAACATCCTTGGTGCATGGTCTTTGACGTCATCACTGTGTTCTGAAATCACTGCATTCATTTTTTCTAAAATATGTAATCTTCCAGCTTTTGCCTGTTCTAAAGATTTTTCAACAATTTCAAAGCTTATACCAGAAATTTTCATATCCATTTGTAGTGCCGTAACCCCTTCACTAGTTCCTGCTACTTTAAAGTCCATATCACCAAGATAATCTTCATCACCCAATATATCGGAAAGTATCACATACTCGTCTTTATCTTTAATAAGGCCCATAGCAACTCCAGCAACAGGGGCCTTTATTGGCACACCCGTATCCATTAAAGCAAGAGAAGTCCCACAAACTGTTGCCATAGAAGAAGAACCATCAGACTCCAAAATTTCGGACACTACTCTTATTGTATAAGGAAATTCAGATTTATCGGGTAAAACAGGATGAATTGCTTTCCAAGCAAGTTTGCCATGACCGATTTCTCTTCTTCCTGGTGCACGTGCAGCAGAAGTTTCTCCAACAGCAAATGAGGGAAAGTTATAATGCAACATGAAATGCTCACGTCTATCCCCTTCAATATCATCCACAATTTGCTCATCTTGAGTAGTACCAAGAGCAGTAACAACCAATGCCTGAGTTTTGCCTCTTGTAAACAGCGCAGAACCGTGAGTTCTGGACAGAATATCAACTTCAACTTCTATCTGACGTATCTCATCATGCTTACGACCGTCTATCCTTACACCTTTCTTCCTAATTATTTCACGTACTAAAGATCTTTCAAAGTTTTTTACTGCATACGTAATTAACTTTTCATCTTTTCCAGTCTCTTTAAGAGTATTCAATATATTCTCTCTGACCGCTTCTAGAGCTTGAACTCGCTCTTGTTTTACTGTTTGCGAATATGCTTTTTCAAAATCTTTACCGTATTTTTCGAGCTCTTGTGTTATATCTGATGTATCAACAGGAGCAAATCTTTCAGGCTTATTGCCAACTGTATCAGCAAACTCTTTTATGAGCTTAATGACAGGTTTAAGGTGTTCATGGCCAAATTTTATTGCATTAAAAACATTTTCTTCAGAGAGCTCTTTCACTTCTGACTCAACCATTAAAATCGAATTTTCATCACCAGACAAAAACAGATCCAAGCTGCTTGCTTTCATCTCTTGAACAGAAGGGTTGAGTATATAGTTATTATTTTCATCACAACCAACTATCACTCCAGCTATAGTAAAGTGAAAAGGAACACCAGAAATCGCAAGAGCTGCAACAGCACCAATCAATGCTGGCACTTCAGGAGGATTGACTGTATCATAAGTTAATAGATTACACATCACACTAATTTCATCATGAAATCCTTCTGGAAAGAGTGGCCTTACACTCCTATCTATTACTCTTGAGATTAAAGTTTCTCTATCAGATGGCTTGCCTTCCCTTTTAAAAAAACCACCAGGGATCTTACCCATGGCATAGCTTTTTGCGATAAACTGCACATTTAAAGGTAGGAAATCAACGCTTTCTTCCTTCTTTTTACGTACAACAGTTACTAAAACAGAAGTATCACCGTAATTTACAACTACTGAACCATGAGCTTGGCGTGCTATTTTTCCTGTTTCTAAAGATAAGGTACGACCACCCCACTCTATAGATTTTTTTATAATTTTAAACATACTAAATTCCTCGATTATTTTCTAATGCCTAACTTCTCTATTAATTCCTGGTAGGCTTCATTACCAAATTTACGCTTTATATAATTTAAGTGCTTGCGTCTTCTACCTATCAATATAAGTAAACCACGCTTAGAGTGATGGTCATGCTTGTGCACTTTAAAATGCTCAGTTAAGTTACTGATCCTCTCGGTCAAAATTGCACATTGTACAAAAGATGAACCTGTATCATCCTCTTTAATCGCATATATATTTATCAAACTCTTTTTCTTTTCGGATGTTATCGACATCTAAACCTCATTTTAAATATTAAAAACACGAATAGGTTTCACACAACCATAAATAAAACTGCAGATTGCAATAGGTACACTACCCACTATCGTACAACAAATATCATAATTCTTTAAATTACGCAAGTTATTTAATACAACTTCCTGACCTTTTCTGATTTTCCCCGCATCTTCTGGGGAAATTTCAATTTTGAACATCGATTTTAAAGCCGATTCAATGGGAATGATGAAACTTTTTGCATTACTCCCTGTACCTTCTATTACTCCAGTATCACCTTTTGTTATCGGAGAGTAAGTTATTGTGTTTCTTTCAGCGAGCTGTTCAATTGTCACTGATT
The DNA here is from genome assembly GCF_947250715.1 of Wolbachia endosymbiont (group A) of Sympetrum striolatum. Taxonomy (NCBI): domain Bacteria; kingdom Pseudomonadati; phylum Pseudomonadota; class Alphaproteobacteria; order Rickettsiales; family Anaplasmataceae; genus Wolbachia; species Wolbachia endosymbiont (group A) of Sympetrum striolatum. The sequence goes on along the minus strand of NZ_OX366342.1, from coordinate 358,116 downwards.
CGTTTTCTCTAAAGTCACCTACCATAGTTCTTCTTAATTTCGTAATGTGTCCAAAACAATTTAATGCAATGCCAAGATCCCGAGCAATTGATCTCACATATACACCACTACCGCACATCATAGAAAAATTTGCACTATTATTTATGGTGTCCACAGATATCAATTTCAGCTCATGTATTTTGACTTGTCGGGGTTTTATATTTACCTTTTGCCCACTTCTTGCCAATTTATACGCCCTTGCTCCTTTAATTTTTATTGCTGAAAATTGAGGAGGAGTCTGCTTGATCTCACCAATAAAATTTTTAATTGCACAATTTATTTGATTATATTCGGGTTTTATATCGCTAGTTCTAATGATATCACCACCCAAATCATCCGTTGTTCTTTGTTCGCCCCATTTTATTGTAAAATCGTATGCCTTTAAGTCACAAGATAAATACGGTACAGTTTTTGTTGCCTCGCCAAGAGCAATTGGCAACACACCTGAAGCTAAAGGATCAAGTGTTCCCAGATGACCAGCTTTCTTAATTCCAAAGATCTTTTTAACTTGGGTTACAGCTTGTGCAGAACTAATTCCTATTGGTTTATCGAGATTCAGCCAGCCGTGTATCATATGTGAATTATATACAGCTGATGACAGTTTAGGAAGCAGCTTGAAATATATACTTTAAATAATAATGTAAAAAATAGCTTGACTAACATGCATCTATTAACACATACTTAATCCTTTTAAGGGGACTATTATGACTATAAATACAAATAAAAGCATATTGAAGTGGGAAAACACTGCACATATAACAAAAATGAGTATTGAAGGTTTAGTTGCACTTGCATCTTTAGCGGGAGCAATAACGGCAATATTAATTGCTACTAAAGTAATTGCTGGACCTGCATCTTTAGCACTTGTTGCTAGCCCTGCTGGAATTGCAGTTCTATTTATTGCCGCTGTATATTTTGCCGCAGCAGCTTATGCTTCATATCAGCAAATGCAGAAGAATGAAGAAATAGGAGTGAACGGTACAAATGGTAAGGATGGTAAAGATGCAAACTTTGCTACTCTTGTCAAAGATGTGGTAAAGAGTGGTACGATTGTTGAAGAAACAGTTAAAAAAGACGGCGATAACGATGTTCAGCAATTATTCCTGACACTTCCAATTGCTGATTACAAAGAACTAGCAAAAAATAATGAACCAGTTCACATATTATTAGCAGATGGGAAAGTTGTTAAGCTTGCACACGTAGCTCCTGAAAATAATGCTACTGAATATAAGGTGCAAATAACTAAAGTTGCTGAAAAAACAACTGTTGCTGACATGAAAGCAGAGTTAGGTATGACTACTGATTCTAAGCCATCAAAAGTTGCGGTGAGTAATGAAGCTTTGGAAGCTTTAAAAGTTAAAGTAGCAACTAACTTAGCAGATGTTGCATTAGAAAATGCTATATCAAACGCTAAAAAAGTTTAAAGTTAATGAAAGAAGAGGTAGAGGTGGTTCTGCCTCTTTTTTTTCATTTGAGAAGAGTTACGGTAATCTATCCCACATCTCAACTACATCCTTACTAAACTCTATTATCTCTACTTTTTTAAATTGGTAACAGTTGTTGATGGATTGAATTCCTAAATTCCCTATAAAGGGGATGGCATCATTACCTAAAATTTTACCACTGCGGCAGATTATCAGCCTGTCGATTAAACTATGCTTCAGTAGCTCTGTGATTAACACTCCTCCACCTTCAACTAATAGCCTTGTTATACCAATTTCTGAAACAAGTTTTGATGCCATGTCTTTTAGGCAGACTTTATCGATAATGTCAGGCTCCGATGTCATTCCAGCGCGTGACGCTGGAATCCAGTTTTCATTATGCAATTGCTTGAAGTTTTCTGGATCCCAGTGTCTGGGCACTGGGATGACAGGAGAAGGCGTTAGAATGACAGGAGAGTGTGTTGGGGTGACATCTGGAATAACAGGAGGTTTGTGATTTGAATTGACTATCAAATAATTAATGTTTTTTATTTTTCTCTCTATTTCTCTGTTTGTAATCACCCAAGTTATTACTTTATCTGCAGTCTTTGCAATATTATGCTCTTCCTGCAATTTTTCCTGGCTATCAATAATTAGCCTTATTGGCGATCTACTTCCGAGTTCTGGTAATCTGCAAGTTAAGAGTGGATTATCGTTAATAAGAGTATTGCTGCCAATCATAATTGCATCATATTTTGCTCTGAGCTCATGCACCCAATTTCTCGTATCTTCACTTGTTATCCATTTGCTATCGCCTGTAAATGTTGCGATTTTTCCGTCAAGAGTTGTTGCAATTTTGCAAGCTATAAATGGTCTATGAAATTCTTTAGTGGTGAAAAAACCGACATTCAGTTCTTCTGCCTCTTTTTGCATAATACCTTGCTCAACTTCAATTCCTGCTTCTTTCAGAGCTTTAATGCCTCCACCTGAAACTCTGCTATCTGGGTCAATAGTTGCAATTACTACCCTTTTTATTCCAGCTCTTATGATTTCCGCAGTACATGGTCCTGTAACTCCAAAGTGGCAACATGGCTCGAGCGTGATATACATAGTTGCACCATGGGTTAAACCTTCTGCACTTTGCAAAGCAACCACTTCTGCATGTGGGCGCCCACCTACTCCTGTATATCCCTCACCAATGATTATACCATCTTTTACAATAACACACCCGACAGTAGGATTTGACGCAACATTCCCAAGATTTTTTTCTGCAAGCCTTAATGCAATTGACATGAAATGATCATCAGTCATTAGAAAGAAGTCATTTCATATGAAGTGTCGAATATTCTCCTGTGCTCATGTATAGCAAATCTATCTGTCATTCCCGAGATATAGTCGCATATTACTATTGAACGCTGGGATTCACAAGCAAGTTTGCTCCACTCTGTGGGAAGTAATCTTGGATTTTCATAAAAACATTGAAAAAGTTCCTGTATTATGCGTTTCGCTTTGTTCATCGTTCTACTCAGTTTATAGCTTCTGTATATTTTCTCCATGTTGAATCTTTTCATTTCTTTTGTAGCATTCGCAACTTCTGGTGAAAATGTGACTAGCATTTTATTTAGACTTCTTACGTCTTCTACACTTTTTATTTTATGATCTTCAATATTTCTTTCAGTCTGAGAAACAACATCACTTATCATAGTTCCTATAGTTCCACTCAGTGATTCATGTATGAGTTTGCTCTGAGGTAATTCTGAATATCTGCTCCTTATGTCTTTAAACATTTTTTCAATTAAAGGAACATTCAGCAAATCTTCGATGGTTACTAAATTTGCTCTGAGTGCATCATCAAGATCGTGAACACTGTAAGCAATATCATCGGCAATTGAAGCAACTTGCGCTTCAATGCTTGAAAATTCCTCAAGTTTTAGATCATATTTTTCATTATATTCTAATAACAGCTGATTATTTGTAGAAGACTCCGCGTTTTGACCAAGCAAGGGACCATTATGTTTTGCAACCCCTTCAATCACCTCCCAACTTAGATTCATACCATCAAAATCAGCATGTTTTTGTTCAAGATAAGTTAAAATCCTTATAGCTTGAACATTATGATCAAACTCATACTTCTCACTATCAACTTGAACTAGAGCATCCTCACCTGTGTGACCAAATGGGGGATGACCAAGGTCATGTGCAAGCGCTATGCATTCAGTGATGTCCTCATCTAAGCTGAGCCTGCGTGCGATGGATCTTGCAATTTGTGCAACTTCAAGGCTATGAGTCAGCCGAGTGCGATAGTAATCGTGCTCGTAATTGATAAAAACTTGTGTTTTGTACCCCAATTTCCTAAACGCATTAGAGTGAACAATGCGATCCCTATCACGCTGAAAGCAGCTGCGATTCTCATCTTCTGGCTCTTTGAAGTATCTCCCTTTTGTTTTGCTTGGAAAGCATGCATAACTTAATAGAAAATTATTGTTTGACATGTAAAATTTCTACTATAATAAATTATCAATAATAAACGGTGGTTACTATGTCAACAAATTACAACATCAACTTAACTGATAATGCACTAAAAAAAATCCACTTTCTTGCAGAGCAGGAAGGGGATAAGAGTTCCGTTTTGCGGGTTGCAGTTTCAGGCGGTGGATGTTCTGGCTTCAAATACAATTTTCTTATGGATCAAATGAATAAAAATCTATCTTTGGATGATGAAGATGATGATTACGATGATGAGTTTGATGACGAAGACGAAGATGATGACTATGAAGAAAGCGAGGACTATAGAAGCCACTCCAATTTTAGCGAAAAAGGTAAAGATATAGTAATTAATGATGAAAATGGAAACCCTGTATTAATGGTTGATAATTGTTCAGCAAAATTTTTAAATAACTCAGTTATAGATTATACTGAGGATCTCAGTGGTTCTGGTTTTCAAATAAAGAATACCCTTGCTAAGTCTCAATGTGGTTGTGGTAACAGTTTTTCGGTTTAATTATTACCAAAATTTAGATGCCTTCTGGGTCTTTTAAACATGGGTGATAATGTAGCTCTAGAACTAACTTCTGTAGATAAAAGCTTCAAGGACAATTCTGCTGTTGTAAAAGACATCAACCTAAGTGTCACAAGAGGGCAAGTAGTAGCGCTGATTGGCAATTCAGGTGCAGGAAAAACAACTATATTGCAAATCGCAGGCTTGTTGGACAAGCCAACTTCAGGTATAGTTACGATAGATGGAATAAATTGCACACAAGCCAATAATAAGCATAAAACCCATGTAAGAAGAAATTTTCTTAGTTTTGTTTATCAATTTCACTATTTGTTACAAGAGTTATCGGTGTTGGAAAATATTATGCTTCCTCAACTTATTGCAGGAAAAAGCAAAGCTGAAGCAAAAAAAAATTCGCAAGCAATGTTGGAAAAATTTGGTCTGGAAAACAAAGCAAGTAGCATGGTATCTGAAGTTTCGGGTGGGGAAAGGCAGAGAGTTGCAATTGCAAGAAGCATTGTAAATTCTCCAAAGCTTTTACTTGCAGATGAGCCAACAGGAAATTTAGATCCAACAAATTCTTTTAACGTGTTTTTACTGCTACATTCATACGTAAAGGAAAATAACAGCTCTATGCTTATAGTAACGCACAATCATCTCCTTGCAGAAAAGGCAGACTGCATTTTCCAATTGAGAGATCGATCATTAGTGAAGTTGTGAATAGGAAAAATAGCACAATTTAAAACTACCTATGCCTTATACTTATCTAACCAATGATCATTAACAGAGTACAACTCGCATAAAACGCTTTCATTGCTTTTTATACACGGACTTTTTAACTTACGCTGTTTACTTAGGGAACACCCCGATAACATAAACACAGCTAAAACAAAAAATAATAGCTTTTTAAACATAACAAAACCTTTTCATTTATATTACTACACTCATTTCTCTTGTTTGTAAAGGTTAGGCATATTCTTTTACCCTTACCTCTTTTTTGACCTTTTGAGAAGAAATAGCTGCACTGTTTAAGCGCAGTTTTATATAACCATCTACGATTTGAGTCACTTCCTCTTCTTTATCCCTTAGAAAGTGATTAGTATCGTCTATTATATGGTATTTCATGTGATCACTTTTTACTGAATTTATTAACCTTTTTGCTAATTCTGTTACATCGCTTTCTTCTGAGATTGTATCGTTACTGCTTTGTATTATAAGCCCAGAAACTGGACAGGGAGAAAGAAAAGAAAAATCGTACTTAGTTACCGGAAGAGAAAGAGCAATAAAACCCACTATCTCAGGGCGACGCATTGTTAGCTGCATAGCCACCCATGCTCCAAAAGAAAAACCAGCGATCCAAATTGGAACGTTGCTAGGATTATGTTCCTGAAGCCAATCAATAGCTACCGCAGCGTCAGTTAATTCTCCTATACCCTTATCAAAAGTTCCGGTAGATTTTCCCACACCACGAAAGTTAATTTTCAATGCAGAAAAATTGTTATCGATAAAAGACGTATATATACCATGTACAATTTTACTACCCATATTACCACCATATTGAGGGTGATGATGTAAAACCAGCACAACCGGCGCGTTGGCATCTTTGCTTTGGTGGTATTCACCTTCTATCTTTCTTGTTGCATTATTCAAAAAAACTTCTACCACGGTAACTCCTAATAAAAACCTGCTTGACAGGTATTGATGACATGAATTATTAATTATGTATTAATTTCGCTGTTTTTGCAATAAATTTTTTATCGTGTTAAAGCTAACGTACATAGTTATGGCTATAGTTGATGGTAAACTTATTTAAGTGACAGATGAGTCCATTCTCTTTAGAAAATAGTGGTTACGTATATGCTGATTACAATGCAACTGCTCCAATTAGTGAGAATGTAAAAAAAAGTATATTTGAGGTCTTGTTAAAACAAACGCTCAATCCATCATCACTACATAAAAGAGGACAAGAAGCGAGGAAGATTCTTCAGGATGCAAGAGATAACATACGTGATGCTCTTGGTGTTCCAAGTGATAAAGAAATAGTTTTTACGTCTGGTGCGACTGAAGCGAATAACCTTGTTATGAGAGGAATAGCAGGCTATCTGCATGTAATTTCAGCTATAGAGCATCCTTCAATTCTTAATTCTGCATGTAATCCATATATAATACCCGTTAATCAGGAGGGCATTGTTGACTTTTTAGAGCTAGAAAAAATTCTAAGCGAACTTAAAGGAAACAAAGCAATAGTTTCAGTTATGATGGCAAATAACGAAACCGGAGTTATTCAGCCTGTTAAGGAAATAGCTGAAATAGCACACAAATTTGGAGCAATTTGCCACACTGACACTGCTCAAAGTGTTGGAAAAATTAAAGTTAATATGGAAGATTTAGGAGTGGATTTACTCACTTTATCCGCCCATAAATTTGGCGGTGTAGCAGGCAGTGGAGTTTTAATATTCAATAAAGAACTTGCGATAGAACCTATTATAATAGGTGGTGGACAAGAGAAGGGATTTCGTGGTGGTACGGAAAATATTGTTGCGATTGCAGGCCTTTCTGCTGCACTGCAAAATATTCCAGACCTTCTATTAAAAATGGATGAAGTAAAGGAGCTACGTGATCAATTAGAGTGTGAATTATTAAATCTTGCCAGTGATATAAGAATCTTCGGTAAAAACTCTAAGAGGCTGCCAAACACAAGTTTTATTTATATGCCAGGAGTAAAGAGTGATGTGCAGCTCATGCATTTTGACTTGAATCATATTGCAGTTAGTAATGGTTCTGCATGTTCTTCTGGAAAAGTTGAGCCTTCCCATGTTTTGCTTGCAATGGGGGCAACAAAAGAGCAAGCAGAGTGTTCAATTAGAATCAGTATAGGTCCAGAAACTAAACCACAAGACATAAAAAAAATAGTGGATTGTTGGTATAATATCTACAAGAAGAACACCTTGGTATAGATAATACGTGGTATCATGCAGGGAGCTATAAATTAGATGTAAAAACTTACTTGACACCCTTCGCCAGCCCCCTTATCATAACAGTGAAGCTATTTATTTATCTTCGCAATCTCTGCAGTGGATTAATGACAAAAAACTTAATGTATTTGGCGTAAATCATGCTTAATTTTTGCACTATGTGCACCTCATGTCTTTATAAAACTTCTAGGTTTCTACCTATATAAGCTGAAACGCGCTTATAAAGCGTTTAAGACAGTAAAAGACGTCAAATAGACAAGGGAGAATTTGAATACTAGCTACCCTGGGGTTTTTTTGCCTTTTTTTCCGCTCAGTAAATTTCTTAACGTTTATAATTTAGGTTAATCGCATTTAAAAGCGGCTGAATCGTAGCGTTTAGAATAAAAAACGCCAATATTTTGAAGTACATATAAATAACTAGTCACCAATGGGGCTTCTTTTGCCTTTTTTTTCGTTTGGTAAATTTCTTAATATTTATGGCTTAGGTTAGTTACAAATTAAGAGCAATATTCACGGAAATGGTGTCATTCCAGTGCTTGACACTGGGCACTTTAGACAATGTTACAAAAATAATATCATAGAATTCAATAGGATAATTCCTGGTGTACAGTCCCAGAGTGTGATGGTATGATAAAATATGAGAAAACAATACCATCAAAGGAGGAATTATGGGACCATACACCTAGAGGCTGTATTACAAGAATTTTGGGCGAACTTAGTTATGTGTAATATATTATCGCTTCATATGTGTGATGCACAAGGGCCTTGGAACCCAGATCAAATTACTGAGTATCGTTTAAATTTTTCAGTTTTGTTTGGTGTAATGAGCAGAAACTCTATCAAGTACTTATTGCACCAAAAAACTTTCAAGCCCTTTTTAAGCATGCGTGCTAAAGTTAAAATTCGACCAGGGCAGCCACAATAAGGTAGATAAGCCCAAACGCCATCATGTTTTTAGGAGAGTTTGCTAATGGAGGCTCTTAAGTTGACGCCATTGGCTGAACGGATACCTCTTAACTTGACGCGTATGGTTTATTTAACACTCCCAACGGTTACAAATAATTCACCATTTCTTCTGGTTTCACTATCCTTTCAAACTCCTCCTCAGTGAGCAGTTGAAGTTTTGCTGCTGCTTCTTTTAGAGTGATATTTTCTTTATAAGCAAGCTTCGCTATTTTTGCTGCATTGTCATACCCTATATGCGTATTTAATATAGTGACCAACATTAACGACTGATTCAGTAAATCTTTTATCCTCTCTTCATTTGCCTTAATACCAACTACACATTTTTCTGTAAAATTTAAACTTGCATCAGCTAAAAGTCTTATAGACTGCAAAACATTGTAAATTATCACTGGCTTAAACACATTCAATTCAAAATGACCGTTTGAACCACTAATGGTCACAGCAACATGATTTCCCATAACTTGAGTGCACACCATAGTTACTGCTTCACACTGAGTTGGATTCACTTTACCTGGCATAATTGAAGAACCAGGCTCATTTTCCGGTAACATTATTTCCCCAATTCCACATCTTGGACCAGAACCAAGCAACCTTATATCATTTGCAATTTTCATTAAACTGACTGCTACTGTATTGAGTGTTCCACTGAGCTCAACTAAAGCATCGTTTGCTGCTAGCGCTTCAAATTTATTGCCTGCTGAAGTAAATGGAAGATTAGTAATTTCTGCAACTTTGCTTGAAAAACCTTCAGCAAAACCCTTTTTAGTATTGAGTCCTGTGCCAACCGCAGTGCCACCTTGTGCAAGCTCGTATATACCACTTAAAGTTAATTTTACTCTCTCTATCCCCTTTTTAATCTGGGCTGCATAGCCAGAAAACTCCTGTCCCAGTGTTAGGGGCGTTGCATCTTGTAAGTGAGTACGTCCTACTTTTATTATATTTTTAAATTCCTGAACCTTATTATCCAGCACTTTATGCAATTTTTCAAGATTTGGAATAAGCAAGCAGTTTATTTGCTCTGCTGCTGCTATATGCATTGCTGTTGGAAAGGTGTCATTTGATGACTGACCATAATTCACATGGTCGTTTGGATGTATCGGAGATTTACTACCCAAATTACCACCTAAAATCTCTATTGCGCGATTGCTGATCACTTCATTCATATTCATATTAGTCTGCGTTCCGGATCCGGTTTGCCAAACAACAAGCGGAAATTCATTATTAAATTTGCCATCTATTACTTCCCTTGCGGCTGCGCAGATTGCGTCCCCTACCTTATTATCTATGCTACCCTGCTTCATGTTAACACGTGCTGCTGCAAGTTTTACTATTGCTAATGCTTTAATCAGAGGCTCTGGCATTTTTTCTGTGCCAATCTTAAAATTTTCTAAAGAACGTTGAGTCTGCGCTCCCCAGTAATGTTCACTTGGTACTTTTACTTCCCCTAAGCTGTCTGATTCTATTCTCGTTTTTCTATCCATATTTTCCTTCTTAGCGTCATGCAAACTGGTTCACTACATAATTTTTTCATGTCTACTTCTTGGTTAATTAAATCATACTAGATCCAAGTAGTCAAGTGTGACCTTACCCAGAAAAAGTAGAGAGAAAGTTAAGACGTTTTTGGAGTAAAATAAAACGTTTTTTCAAAATATGGCAAATAGTTTATTCTCTTTGTAAAAAACATTCCAAACTTTCTCTCCACTTTTTCTGGGTAAGGTCAGTTCAGCTATAGGCAGCAGTTTTCTGTATTTACTTTAAATTGAAGAAAGCTCAAATGAAAGATCGTGTTTTGCTAAAAATCACAGAATGCAGTCTGGTTACAATTATTTATCACTAGTGCCTAAAGTGATCTCCTTTATCCTCTCATCTGCTAGTATTTTTAATTCCTCACCGTATCTATAATAATTTCGCTTTATAACGTGTAACTCATCAGCAGAAGAAGAATCTAATTTAGGGTAATATTCGTAATCGCAATTTTCTTCGATGTCCTCAATGCTTATAGATGATGCTAAAAGTGGAAATAGAATTAATAGTAAAGTTAGTAGGATTCTTGTACACCACGTCCTGGGTAGCGCGTGACCAGAGAAAAAAAGATATGGATCCAAGTAGTCAGGGCACTGGGATGACAGAAGATAGTGCAAGAAATTTCGTAAAAAGCTTTTCATACCAACTATTTAAACTCAATTGTGTTATAAATATATTAATAGCGAAAAAAGAAAAACAAGGTTTAATTTTCTTTTTTATTTGCGATTTATCTATTAATTAAACGTGAAAGGTTACGTGTAATGCTCCTTCACATAATTATCAATAATTACCTTAAATTCTTCAGAGACATTATCACCTTGTAAAGTTTTGAAATATTTGCCGTCTTTGTAGACTGCTGAAACAGGTTTTTCTCCATATCCAGGCAAGCTGATTCCCAAATTTGCGTGTTTGCTTTCTCCAGGACCATTTACTATGCATCCCATAACAGCAATGCTCATATGCTCTACACCTGGATTTTTTTTCTTCCACATCGGCATATGAGTTTTTATATAGCCATTCACCTCTTCAGTTAATATACGAAAACGATCGCTACTCGTGCGCCCACAACCAGGACATGAATTAACCTGAGGGTTAAAGTGTCGCAAGCCTATAGACTGCAATATTTCCTGACACACCACCACTTCATTAGTACGCGATTCACCAGGACGTTGAGTCAAAGAAGCCCGTATTGTATCTCCAATGCCATTTTGCAATAAATAAGTAAGCCCTGCTGCGGTATTTACCACACCTTTATTGCCCATACCAGCCTCAGTTAAACCCAAATGTAGTGCATAATTGGAAGATTTTGCAAGTGCCATATAAACTAAAATTAAATCTTGTACTTTGCTAACTTTACATGAAATGATTATTTTGTTTGAATTTAGACCAATTTCTTCAGCTTTTTTTGCACTATCAAGAGCAGACATTACAAGTGCTTTGCGCAGTATAACGTCAGAAGGCCTTGAATTACTAAGCGAAGAGTTTTCATCCATCAATTTTTGCAAAAGGTATTTATCAAGACTACCCCAATTTACTCCAATTCTAACCGGAAGATTGTGCATTATTGCATACTCTATAACCCTTTCAAACTTCTCATCACGTTTGTCGCCAAAGCCTATATTGCCTGGGTTTATCCTAATTTTACCCAGCATTTTGATGTTGTCTGGATAATCTTGAACTAATTTATCTAGCTCATACTGACCACAGCCTACCAATATTTTACCGTCAAAACCTTCTTTATTTATCTCTTCTACTATATAAGGTATTGCCCTTGCTACTTCCTCTGAATTCAAGGCAATTCGCACCAATTCTGAACCTGTACGCGCTAGTTCTGTTATCTCTTTTGCATAATGTTTTGCGCTACTTTTTATATTATCAGAATCTATATGCACGCCAAGCGCCATAGATTGTACAACTATAGGATTATTTCCACCTATCTTTACTTTTCCAACTTCCACAACATGAGTTTTGTGCCTGGAAATCGGCAATAATTCATATGCATCATCATTCAATATCAGGTCTTTATCTAGCATATTATTAATGGCCAATATTGTGATACTATTTTACTGTGTCAGCTACGCTGCCAAATGAACTCGAACCATTCAAACTATAAGCATCTACGTTATCCAAATTAGCAATAGAATCATGTGAGCACGTTTTTCTTGATGGATTTTCTTTTATAGTGACATTTATAGGAGAAACTTTTTTTTCTCGTGTTGAAGTAACTTTCTTCCCTTCTTGTTGTTCACTTTCATGCTGCTCGCTTTCATACTGGGAAACTGGCTCTTGATCTATAAATACAGCACCCTTTAAACGTGCGATATTAATACCATGCTGATTTATCATAGCGCTCTCTTCATCGTCGACTATGCACGCTTCCATGTCATTTGGCTCATTATCAAGACTAGCAATTTTTTTCTCTTTTAATTTTTTGATTAGATCTTCTTTATTTATAGCTCGATCTTGTGACTTTTTTTTCTTGAGCAATTCCCTACGCTTCTCATACAGTTTATATGACTCAGCAAAATCCTCATCTGTATGAAAGTTTGCACCACCAGGGTTACCAGGAGGTATGTATCTCTTACTGAGCTTAGATTTAGCTTCAGCACTATGCACAGTAAAAAAGCTAGAAACCAAAAACATTAATATAAACAAAACTTTAGAAAAAACCCTAAGCATATGGTGCTATAGTAAATATCGTGTTTTAAAAGATAGCAATTAACAAACTTTAAGTAAACCAGAATCTTTACTAACTTTACAATACAAATATTTTTCTAAAAAGTGATATACTTACTATCAAAAACCTACATATGCTAAGAGAAGAGTAAGGTGCTACAAGTTGCGTAACACCTTCTCAAGAAGAGTGTTATGCAACTTAGTCTGGCATTTGCATATGCTTCTTTTCATTGCCATCGATAGCATCTACATTATTAAGTTTTGCGTCTGGTGTATCTTTAGACAAGTTCTTTTCTTTCTCCCTTTCACACTTAACTCCCTGATAGATACAGAATGCAACAAAAGAAGTTATCGCTATTGCGGCAACAGCACTGACTATGGCACAAATTAGTAGTGTTTTTTCTTGATCTGCTACTGCTTCTGTGAGTGTTTCCACTTTTTCTTCTAAACCTGTGAAGTTTTCTTGCAAGCCTGTAAACTTTTCTTGCAAACCATTGAATTTATCTGATAGATCTGTTGACAAACCGTCAAATTTACCTGACAACTCTGTAAATCTTTCTGATAAACCACCGAATTTATCTGACAGTTCTGTTACTTGTTCTGGCAAACCTTTGAAGTTTCCTAATAGCTTCTCTAGTTCTTCTACTTGTTCCTGCAATTTTGTTATGTCTGTTATGTCATTGCCAGACAAACTATACCAAGCATTACTCAAAATATTTGACATTTTTACCCCCTAATTAATTAATATATTACTATTGTACGTTCTCAGTACTTAAATTAGTATTAAATCAATTGTCATTATGTATTGATCTTTTAATAATTTTGTTTTACTTGCTTTTTGAAAGTGCAAAAACTTAAGTTAATGTATTACAAGGTTGCTATTCAACCAATATCTCTCTCTTTCCTGAGTAATTTGGAGAGCTGACAATTCCTTCTTTTTCCATTCTTTCAACAATATTTGCAGCTCTGTTATAGCCTATTCTAAGTTGTCGCTGAATGTAACTGGTTGAAACTTTTTGATCTCTTTGAATGATGGCCACTGCTTGATTGTAGAGGTCGTTTTCTTCATCCTCTGTTTCACCTTCTGATTCCACAGAAGAATTTTCATCTTCTTTGGTGATTTCCTCCATATAATTTGGCTCACCTTGCATTTTTAGATGATCAACTATATCTTGCACCTCATTATCACTTACAAATGGGCCGTGAACTCGAATGATCTTACCACCAGAGGCCATATAGAGCATATCACCCATACCGAGCAATTGTTCAGCTCCTTGTTCGCCAAGTATTGTACGGCTATCTATCTTAGAAGTAACAGCAAAACTGATTCTCGTTGGAAAGTTCGCCTTTATCACACCTGTGATCACATCCACAGATGGGCGTTGTGTTGCCATTATGATGTGTATTCCTGCAGCACGAGCCATCTGAGCTAAACGTTGAATAGAGCACTCTATCTCTTTGCCAGCAACAAGCATCAAATCTGCCATTTCATCCACGATCACTACAATATACGGAAATGTCTCCATCTTGATTGGTATTTTTTCAAACAAAGGTTTGCCTGTTGTTGAGTTAAAGCCAATCTGCACAACGCGCTCCAATTCTATTCCACTATTCATCGCTTCTGTGATTTTTTGGTTATAGTTTATTACATTGCGTACATTTAAATACGACATCATGCGATAGCGATTTTCCATTTCTTTCACTATCCACTTAAGAGCGATAACAGCCTTTTTTGGCTCTGTTACTACTGGCGCCATTAGGTGCGGTATTGCATCATATATTGAAAGCTCAAGCATTTTTGGGTCGATCATTATCATCTTACATTCATCAGGACTTAATCGATAAACGAGCGAAAGAATCATAGTGTTAATCGCAACTGATTTACCCGACCCTGTGGTTCCAGCAACGAGCAAGTGGGGCATTTTAGTCAGATCTGCAATAACTGGTTTTCCACTTATTTCTTTGCCAAGGGCAATTGGGAGATTTAAGTTTGCATTCTGGTATTCTTGTGATTCAAGCAAATCACGCAGCATTACAATTTCTCGTTCCTTGTTCGGCAACTCTATTCCCATAGCATTTTGCCCACGAATTATTGAAATACGTGCAGAGAGTGCACTCATCGAACGTGCAATGTCATCTGCAAGGCCAATTACTCTTGCAGATTTCGTACCAGCTTGTGGTTCAAGTTTGTATAAAGTCACAACCGGCCCATAGCATACACTGATAATTTTTCCTTGCACGCCAAAATCACTCAGGACTTGTTCCAGCAGAGATAAATTTTTATTGCTCTCCATTTCATTCAGCTGCTTTCTCTGCAAAGACTCCTCTGCTTTAGAAAGTAAATGAATGCTTGGAAACTCGAACTCACTGGAAGGTTTAAAAATTTCTTCGGTAGCTTTTTTCTGTCTTTCTTTTGGTTGTTGTTTAGTAGTGATTTTAGTTCTATGTTTTTCTTCTACTACTAATGGTGCAACTGAATATTCAGCAGTTTTATGTGATCTGAAGAATGGAACATTTACAAATAAGCAAGCTATTTTTTTACATAAGAAGAATAGAGAGTAAATTGCTCTCTTCCAACCAACCGATCCTACAAGACCTATTGATGTTACTATCACAAATACATAAAATGGGCAGTTATTAACGAGTGCATTCCCTATTATTCCACTGTGTCTGTACCTTGCAGTGATGCCTAGCGAAAGTTGTGGTAATATAGCACATACCCCTAAATTGATTAATATTAAATAGAGAATTTTCAGCAGTATTTTTGCTGGCCTGAAGATCAACAAGTAAACTATGGTTGTAGCTATTGTAACACTAGTTAATCCAAGAAATTGAACCAATATATCAGCTAAATATGAACCTACTATTCCACCTAAATTTGTCACTTCCTTATTTGTAGCCGTGTTTAAGGAAGGATCTTTATAGTTGTAGCTAAAAACTGATATATATACATATATTAAAAGTGATAGATATATTGCTGATTTTAGATATTTTTTTAACATCTACCTAAAGTAGTAAGCTACTGTATATTTTACAAAGTGAATTGTTATTAGCAATATCATTATAGATAAATCTAATCCATTGAACGGTGGTATATATCTTCTAATAATCTTTAGTGGTGGATATGTCAATTGGTTCAAGATGTGCATTATGCTACTGACAGTTTCATTATATATGTTCACCATATTAAGTTTAACCAGCCAGTTTAAGACAACCCAACATATTAGAATGAAGCTATAAAGATCAAGTAACGTGTTGAGTAGATATATAATTGGATGCATGCATATCTATTACACGAAAGTTATAATAAAGACAAGTATTTAGCCTTTTCAAACTCAAAATGTTGTTTTTGCTGAACCAAAAAAAACTTCATTTTTTGAGCTGCACCTAAGGTAGGAGGAAGGAGGGCTGTATAAAATATATTTAATGTTTCA
The DNA here is from genome assembly GCF_947250715.1 of Wolbachia endosymbiont (group A) of Sympetrum striolatum. Taxonomy (NCBI): domain Bacteria; kingdom Pseudomonadati; phylum Pseudomonadota; class Alphaproteobacteria; order Rickettsiales; family Anaplasmataceae; genus Wolbachia; species Wolbachia endosymbiont (group A) of Sympetrum striolatum. The sequence continues at coordinate 342,086 of NZ_OX366342.1, read as the reverse complement.
GTAGGTCCAATATTGCCTGCTTGTAAATATTGTCCCTGTGTCCTATTGAAACAATAATTACTATACGTTTTGCAGTATTTACACGATAGACAATACGGTAATCATCAGCAACTTTTATTCTTCTATGTCCCTTTAATCTCTTGCGTAGCAACACACCGTTACCAATAGGATCAATCTCAAGATACTTTTTTATTGCGTCTTTAATACTTGGCTTTACATCTTTCGGCAAGAAAGGCAAATTTCTTTTAAGAACATGCTTTAGATATTTAATGGTGTATCGCTTATTTCCAGATGTCTTCACTATCCTCTACTTCTTCTGCATCATCAACATTTAACTCCCTAATAATTTTGGAAAATGCAATATCTTCCGCTTCAAGTTCGATTGCTTCCTTGACTAGCTTTTCTGTTAATTTTTGAACAGACTGCTTAGTGGCTCTAGCTAGTTCAACAAGATGCTGCGAAGTTTTTGGGTCAAAAGTTATACTAATTCCTGAATCTGCCATAAGTTTTACCGAAGCCTACTACCACAACTATTTTACAACATTTTTCTGAATTTTTCAATAAAGAAAGTTGATGATATGTAAGAAAAATTTTGCCACCTGCGTTAATAAACAATTAAAGATTTAGCATATTTGTCTACGATAGTATTCCTCTATTCTATTACTTAAGTTAGACCACTTTTTTCTATTAATATTTTTTGTTTACAAAGATGAGCAATTACTCACCACGCAGTTGATCTATGGATATAATACTACCGTTTGATAATTTTTCAGTACATTTTTCACTTTTGTATTCTTTATCAGAATCGATACTGATTTTGTCAAATATTAAAACATCTCCTGAAATTTTATCACGAAACTCACTAATAGCAAAAAACGGTATAGTAATTCGCTCTTGTTTTCCTTGAAAACTCAAACTGACGCTAAATTTATCCTCAGAAACTTTTAAATCATAGAATTGATGCTGTAATATAATAAGCATTTGAGTGGGGTATGACTTTTTCAAATGATCTGGCATGGTTACACCATTAAAATATGTGAAAAATAATATTTCTAAATGAGGGATAAAACCATTACCTGATATAACATCTAAAGTCTTTTTGATAACTTGAAACTTAGCAGAATTAAGCAATTTTTTGTAATCTGTTTGCTCCATATAACTTTCACATACATAAATTTTTGGGGAACTTCTGTTACCCGGCGTTCCCTGAACCGTGCTTATAGCAATGAAGTTATAGTGCTTAAATTAAGCAGCTATTGCAACATTGTCTTCAGCAGCAAAATTATCGTTTGCATTTAAATTATGAACTCTTAGCGGTGGTGTCTAACCGAGCAAAACTACCATCTTTACTATGCATGTCGATCCTTATTCGCCCCCATATAAATTAAAAATATGGTGGAGGCGCCGAGTACTGCCCTCGGGTCCAATACACCTATTACAGGGTGATTTTATTGCTATAGTACACAAAATGTACATAGCTATTATATAGCAACATTAAATAAATGTCAAGATATTATGACCTTAAGTTGATTTATTGCTAAGACAAAATTAAGATTTCCAGTAAAAAATTCTGTGACCTTACCCAGAAAAAGTGGAGAGAAAGTTAAGAAAATTTTTTACAAAAAGAATAATGAATCACAATGTTCAGGAATGCAATAATTAATAGCAGAATGCCTACGCTGTTTTTTGTAAAAATTTCTATGTATTCAAATATAGCAGTTCTAGCTTGTTGAACAGAGTGCTTAGGTCCAAAGTGTGATGGTATGATACATAAGAAATTGCCATCGAAGGAGGAATTATGGTTACACCTTTACAACTTTGTTATATTACGCAAAAAGACTCAAAACTCTCAAAACCTTATGAATTTATATGTAACCAGTGGACACAAGCATCCTGAATTATTTATACTAAATCCATACCATCACACTTTGGACCTAGTTCCTTATTCATTCTCACAATCCGTGAACGGTTACAAATACTGGAGTTTACCCTTTTTCTTGTTATTTTTTTAATCTATAGTTAGCATTCAAAACCATATTCGAAAAGTATCTCATATATTTCCAGATTTTTTCAATGCTGTTTATTTCATCCTCAACATTGTCTCTACCTTTATGAACTAAGTTACAATTTAGCAGCATTAAAAATTATAACGTATTCCTACCTCCAGAGTTGCATCTGGTATTTGTAATGCTTTTATACCACTTAGTTGCCCGCCTGCAGCAATACCAACTGCACCAACTATCTGTGGAGCAATTTCATAATCAACACCGACCTTCAGTTTATAGGAAATAGAACCCAGTATTTTATCTACTACAGATGCCTCCTCTGCAGCAGCTCCAGTAACCTCACCTGCACTCGAAGTAGTGGTAGCTCCTGGATCTTGAGGTTTTGAATCTTTGCTTTTACCACCTTCACCAAAGCCAAAAGGTATTACTTGTAAGTATCCTCCTAAACCTCCACTGACATATAGTTTAACGGGATCAATATCAAGGTCAGGGTAATAACGATAATTTGCCAATAAGCTAGCCCCTATTTTCCTTGTATCCTTATTAGCAATATCACTCATGTTAGCAAGAACCTCAAGTTCAAACTTAGAGTTTTTGTCATGATGATAACCAAAAACAACGCTAGGTTTCATTACAAAGCCACCACCCCATCCAGCACCAAAGTTTAAACCTGCATAGTACTGATCTTCTGACTTACTTGCACTATTATTAGCTGCACCTGCTAGAGATGAAGTAAGCAACACAGCCAAAACGCATAATCTCTTCATTTTCATATAACTCCTCATACAAAAAAATATATAATGCATAAGTATATATCCTTTATATTAAAAAAGATATAACCGCATGTCAAAAAAAGTATACCTACAAAGTAAAGGATGTGCTACTCGGATGTATCCGTTCAGCAGAATGGCAAAATAGGTAGACAAGCTAACGTATTTGTTAAGTTATGTGTAAACAGGAGGTTATGAGAAACTTGTAATAAAGTTGTATAACATAGCTGTTCATAGAGCTCACCCAAATCGGGCATATGCATTTGCAAAAGCCTGCAATCACTTTGCAAAAACCGATAAATTAGATGCAAAACTGTTGGAAAAATATGCTGAATTCATCGCAAAAAACGATGGGGTAAAAGACTTACTATTACCCACAAATAAAAACATAGTATTGTATTTACTCAAATAATTTAATTTTATTAACCTGAAAGCTTATTGGATTAAAATTATTAAACTAAGAGTTATAATTTTAGCAACTAAAAGCTGTAAATTGCACCATATAAACAGTTATTTCAAGCAAAAGTTATGCCATTAAGAGCTATGCAACAAACATTTATATTTGTGGGTAATAGTAAGATCTAAATCCGATAGAGCATTGTTGGCACACCATCAAAAGTCGCCTCAGACCTCTAATGCATCAATGTACAGACTTACACCTTTTAGTTGGTAATACCATTTTAGACGTTTATCATTCGTTTTAGAAAATACTATAGAATCCAGAAAAAAAACATGCCTAGACGAGCTATTTGAATGACATTAGTTGTTAGTTATGCAGCTAACAGCTTCACTATTACAACATTTGTTTACTGTTATGTCTGTAAGATACCCTACTATACCACCTAATGCTGCACCTGCAATTCCTAATAATACAGCAGTTGCAACTACTCCAATAGCAACAATCTCAGGTATAATTCCTATTGCAGCTAGTGTGGCTCCTACAGCACCAAATAATAATGCTAAGCCTATAACTCTTGGGGAAATTCCTGAAGCTTGTTTTTGTGGAGAATGATGATTCTTATTATCTGTTATAGGTGGCTGAGCACTTTGCTTTTCCACTGTATGTAAGTTATTGTTAGTTGCTTTTTCTTTGTGTTCATTAAATAATTTTACAAGCTTACTTTTCTTTTTAAAGTCGGCCCAACATGATGCACTGGCGTTTGACTCCCCCTTTTCTTTTTGACCACAAAATTTAGGGTCAGCGTCTGCCTTCAATAGTAATTTTGCAATTTCAATATCATGATCAGTTTCCACACTATCACTGTAAGCAATACATTGTAACATCTTACTTTTTTGCCTATTAGATGCATACGGTAAAAGCATTTCTACTGTACTCTGACTATATTTTGTAATATTGCCGATAATTAACTTTTCTTCTACAGAACCTACACCAATTTCAGCACCGTGTTCAAACAGTACCTTAACAACATCATTTTTGCTTTTTTCTAGAGCATAATACAGCGGTGTAAATTCAGATACACTACATGTATTAGGATCTGCTCCATGCTTTAGAAGCATACTTATGACATCAAGATTACCTAGATCACATGCAATATATAAAGGGGTGCCAATACCTTCCATCAAAATATTAACATCTATTGCGTTAAGTTGTGAGCATAGCTCGACACTGCTATTATGAGCTGATATTGAATTGTTAGCGCTATACTTTGATAAAACTTCTTCAAGTAGCTCTATCCAACCTGATTCAAAATTGCTGCAGGAATTTTTTACAATGTAGTGCAATATTGACTCCCCAGTCCATGAATCAAAAGGTCTGGTTTGTGAATTGATATTTTTGACTTTTTCTAACAAAATTTTTGTCTTGGCTAGATCTTTATCATCAAGAGCCTTAAATAAATCAACCTCTTCTTCACTTAGATGTGAGCCGTAGCGCTCTCTAAGAAATTCTTTTGCCCAGTTTTCAAAATATTCAGCCAAGTTGTCAATCCAATCATCATTAGGCTGTTTGCTAATGAATTCTTCAGTCATCTCGCCTATTGATATTTTATATGCTACTGATATTTCTTTAAACTTTTCTGTTGCTGTCTTTTGCTCTTCTTGGCTTTTATCTGACCATTTGTCGGGATGCCATTTCAATGCAAGCTTGCAATATGCCTTCCTAATCTCTTTTGTGCTTGCACTCTCTGACAATCCTAATACTTTGAATGCCTCTTTACGTATTTTTGGAATCATACTCACTCCCCCAATCAAATTAATTTAGTATAATACTATACCAGTTTAATCCACAAAAATCAAACGAATATTTTCAAAACAGTGCTAAACTTAGGCTGCTATGACAAGAACAGTTGATGTATTACTACCACTTCCAATTGATCAGTTATTTTCGTATGCAATTGAGGAAAATACTGAGATTTTACTTGGAGATTACGTAGTGGTGCCATTTGGCAAAAAACGCTTGATCGGAATAGTTTGGAAATATAGTGACAAGAGTGGTCGAGCATTAAAATTTATTGAGCAAAAAATCGATTTACCAAATATTAGACCAAAATTGATTACATTTGCAGAGTGGGTTGCGCAATACAACTTAATACCTATTGGTATGCTTGCCAAAGTGATAATGGGAGGAGTGTTAAAAGTAAACCAAATAGATAAATTGGTTTGTGCTAAGCAGAAGCAGGAAATAAGTGAAATAAGTTGCCAATTAAACCCTGAACAGCAGATAGCTAGCGATAAAATAATAAGCAGTTTGAATGAGTATTCAGTGACTTTGCTTGACGGTGAGACAGGATCTGGAAAAACGGAAGTTTACTTATCCGCAATTGCAAAATTGGTAGAAACTGTAAACAGTGCACAAATTTTAATCCTCTTGCCTGAAATTGTTTTAACTTCACAATTGGTAAATCGTGTTCGCGGTCAGATATCAAAAAACTTAGCTGAATGGCACTCAGGTCTCACTCCAAAAACTCGCCGGAATAATTGGCTCAATATAGCAAGTGGAAATGCGCAGATAATTATTGGTGCACGGTCAGCGCTTTTTTTGCCTTATAAAAACCTAAAATTGATTATCATTGATGAAGAGCACGACTCATCTTTTAAACAAGAACAGGGAATTATATATAATGCTCGAGATATGGCGATAATCTTAGCCAAATTTGAAAATATTCCGATTATTTTATCATCAGCAACTCCACTGCTTGAAACGATTCATCATGTTAAAAGCGGGAATTATAATCATGTAAAGCTAACCAAGCGATTCGGTGGTGCAGAATTGCCACTCATTAAAGTAGTAGATATGAGGAACAACAAGCAATGGATCTCCTCTGAGCTTTTTGAAAGCATCAAACAAACCATAGAGAAAAAACAGCAGGTTATGCTCTTTTTAAACCGCCGAGGGTATGCACAACTGGCAGTTTGTAAAAAGTGTGGATATAAAATTTCCTGCTTAAATTGTGCTGTTTGGCTTACATATCACAAGAAAAAAAATGCTCTTTTGTGCCATCATTGCTCTTATCAATTAAAACTCCCAGAAAAATGCTCTGATTGCCAGAGTGAACAGTCATTTTCCCTTTATGGCGTAGGAATTGAAAGGTTACTTGAAGAAATGGTGAAATTAATACCAAACGCAAAAACTGCGATGATAAGCAGCGATCAGAAGTCGGTTAGTAACGTAATTGACTTGGTACTGAAAGAAGAGGTGAACATTATAATCGGCACACAAATAATTGCTAAGGGGCACAATTTTCCTAAATTAACTTTGGTTGGAGTAATGAATGCAGATTTGAGTCTCGAAAATTCTGATTTAAGAGCAGCAGAAAAGACGTATCAATTGTTGCACCAAGTTGCAGGCAGGTCAGGAAGGTTCAATGAAAAAGGAATGGTAATAGTGCAAACCAATAATCCTGAAAGTTCAATAATAAAAGCATTGCTACATCAAAAAAGGGACTCATTTTATGAAATTGAACTTAAGTCAAGACGCGAAGCCAAAATGCCACCATTTAGCAGATTAATAGCGCTTATAATTTGTGGTAAGAATCAGATTGCGACACAAAAAGCAGCGAATGAAATAGTAAAATCTCTTCTCTGTCATACAAGTAGCTCAACTACTTGTATTCAGGAAAAAAATGTAAGTGCAGACAAAAAGGAATTTGAAATTCTTGGTACATCACCAGCAGCAATAAATTTCTTAAATAATAAGTATCGGTATAGGGTGTTGCTAAAAATACACAATAAGCACAGTCTATCTATACAAAAGAAGCTGAAATGTTGGATTAAAAATTGTAACTTGAATTCGAGTATTGCAGTGATAATAGATGTTGATCCTGTGAGTTTTTTTTAACGAGTTCCGTTAAGCCTTCTTGCCAATTACCACAACATTCTCACTGGGAAAAAAATAATCAGGTACAACCATATTTTTTGGTGCAGGTCCCCCAATTACTCGGCCTGATGTGTCATAATATGAACCGTGGCAAGGGCAGAACCAACCGTTACCATCTTTTGTAGCGTGATCAATCGGCACACACCCAAGATGTGTACATATTCCGATCATGATTAACCATTCATCTTTTTCTTCGTATACTCTCTGCTCATCTAATTGAGGATCCCTCAAGCTCTTCACATTCACAGCTCTTGCAGCCTCAATTTCTTGCTTTGTGCGTCTACGAATGAATACTGGTTTACCTTGCCACTTTACTTTTACTCCGTGTCCTTCCTGAATTCCAGACAAATTCACCTCCACTGTGGAAGTTGCTAAAACTTCAGCAGAAGGATTCATAGACTTAACCAGTGGCCAAAGTCCACTTGCAGCTCCTATACCTGCCATAGCGCATGTAGTTAATGTTATAAAATCTCTCCTACTCTTATTTTTAGTAAGATCTTTAACAGGAGGTGTTTTTTTATCCTCTTTATTTGCCAGTGGTTTTTTATTTTTAGTTAAATTTTTGTCCATTGATCTCTACTTAGCCATAAGTATATATTTTAAATTAAATACTGCGTATTAATCAACAAAAACTTGCGCTTTTTGTTTAACCTGTACTACAGTTGAGAAGAGATAGAGTTTTCAACTTCAGAAATACTATCTTCAGTGGAATCAGGATCTTCAATTTTCGCTACTGACACCACCTTTTCTCTACTCTCTGTTTTAAACAGAGTGACTCCTTGAGTGCTACGTCCTGCAATTCTGATATCATTTACTGAAATACGAATTAACTTTCCTTTATCTGTAATAAGCATGATATTATCACCCTGCTCAACTGGAAAACTAGCAACAACATTACCGTTTCTGTTGGTAGTAAGAATATTGGTGATACCAACACCACCCCTGTTAGTTATTCTATACTCATACGCAGAAGTTCTTTTACCAAAGCCATTTTCGGTAATAGTTAATATAAACTCCTCATTCACTGCAAGTTTTAAGAACAATTCGTTATCTATTCCTAAATCATTCAAAGTCTTTTCCAATTTAGAATCAATGGAGTTATTAATTGCAGTCCCCAGTCTTTTTGCAAGTGGAACTTTTAAGTAAAGTTCTTTTGTTTCTGTTGCTACACCTATCCCATTTAATATGGTCATGGATATCACGCTGTCATTCTTTGCAAGTTTGATACCTCTTACGCCATCTGAATTGCGACTTTTAAATTGACGCACATCACTTACAACAAATCTGATACTTTTGCCGAATCTTGTTGAAAGAAAAACATGATCAATTTCATTGCATACTTTAACTGATATTAACTTATCTCCTTCATCGAGCTTGATTGCTATTTTTCCATTGCTTGGAATATAGTGAAAATCCGCTAAAGAGTTGCGCCTTATGTTCCCATGAGCAGTAGCAAAAACTATGTTTTGATTTTCGTCATTTTCACTTGGTAATGGCATTATATTAGTTATAGTTTCACCATCGCTAAGCGGGAATATATTAACAAGTGCTCTTCCACGTGCAGTTGGCTCTGCAAGAGGTAACTTATAAACTTTTAATCTATAAACTCGGCCAATATTAGAAAAGAATAAAAGGCTAGTGTGGGTATTCCCAACAAATAATTTTGTGGTTACATCCTCTTCTTTTAATCCTTGTCCTAGCTTTCCTTTTCCACCACGACGCTGAGTTCTATAATGAGAAAGCTTCACACGCTTGATATAACCATTCATAGTTACGGTTATCACCATATCCTCTTGTGGAATTAGATCTTCAGCTTCAATGTCCGTATCTGATTCCTCTATTGAAGTTTTTCGCGGCACAGCAAATCTGTTCTTTATTTCTTGTAGATTGTTTTTTATTTCTTTCATCAACTTCTCTCCTGAGCCAAGAAAAGCGATATATTCTTTTATCAGGTTGATCATTGAACTTAGCTCAGCTTCTAATTTGTCTTTTTCAAGGCCTGTTAAACGTTGCAATTTCATGTCAAGAATAGCTTTCGTTTGCAGCTCAGTTAATCTATACACTCCGTCTTTCAAAAAGCTTGTGCTGTCTGAGATTAATCCAATAATTGTGTTTATCTCAGCTGAAGTTTTCCATTCTTTATTTAAAAGTTCTCTACTTGCTTCCGCAGGATCTTTTGCACCACGGATGATTTTTATCACTTCATCTATGCTCAAGACCGCAATGTAGAGCCCTATATATATATGAGCTTTTTCCCTCGTTTTTCTTAGACGAAATTCTGTTCTCCTGATTAATACTTCTTTTCTAAAATCAACAAAAGCAGCTATGATTTCTTTTAATGACATCAAAGCAGGCCTGTTGTTGAGGACTAAAGTGTTAACACTAAAACTACTTCTTAGTGGAGTTAGTCCCAATATTTGATTAAGTATAAAACTTGCTTCAGCATTTCTTCTGAGGTCAATTACTACTCTAATACCAGACTTATCAGACTCATCCCTAATTTCTGTTATGCCATCAATTCTTTTTTCTTTTACAAGCTCACCTATCTTCTCAATTAATTTTACTTTATTTACCTGGTAAGGTATTTCATCAATCACTATTGCTTGCCTATCTTGTGGCAGGTCTTCCATGTGAGTCTTGCCTTGCACAACAATTGATCCACGACCCGTTGCAAATGCTGATCTTATTCCAGACCTTCCAAGAATCGTTCCCCCAGTTGGGAAATCCGGCCCTGGCATCACTTCAAGTAACTCATCCAAAGTAACTTCAGGATTATCTATATATAACATACAAGCATCTATTATTTCTCCAAGGTTATGAGAAGGAATATTGGTTGCCATACCAACTGCAACACCGCTTGCACCATTTACCAATAGATTCGGAAATTCTGCAGGCAGTACAACAGGCTCTGTTTCATTTCCATCATAGTTTGGCCTAAAATCAACTGTATCTTCGTCAATATCATTTAGTAAGAAGTGCGACACTTTGTGAAGCCTTGCTTCTGTATATCGCATCGAAGCGGGTGGATCTCCGTCTATCGAACCAAAGTTACCTTGTCCATCAACAAGTGGTAAAAGAAGAGAGAAATCTTGGGCCATTCTAACCAAGGAATCGTAAATAGCTGCATCACCATGTGGGTGATATTTCCCCATTACATCCCCTACTATACGAGCCGCCTTTTTATATGGCTTACCAGCATCGTATCCAGCCCTTGACATTGCATATAATATGCGCCTATGAACAGGTTTAAATCCATCTCGCACGTCAGGTATAGCCCGGCTTATGATAACGCTCATTGCGTAGGAGAGATAAGAATCTTCCAGCTCTTTTACTATTGAGATTGGTACTATATTATCCTGCATTTTCTATATTTTGATTGAAGTAATTAATAATATTAACATTCAGTTAAGCAAATGGGCAATGACAGACTTGAACTGCCGACCTCCTCGGTGTAAACGAGATGCTCTACCAGCTGAGCTAATTGCCCCTTTAGATGTAATTCTATAGCTCAATATTATTATTGTAAACAAAAATAGCGATAAATTAGATTTAGGTAAGCTATAAGCTTTTATGAAATCTTTGGGTGCGTGCTGTGGAGTTTTATAAATTTTAGTCTTGCTGTCACTTTGTATAAAGATATTTTTTCACTCACATCTTTCGAAGTTGTAGCCATGTTCAACAACTTTAAGTAGAATATTGTAGCATTTTTAAAATCTGAAAGTTTATCTAGAATAACAGCTAAATTATAGGTATAAAAAATATTGTTTTCATCAAGGGAAATAGCAGTTGTCATATACTCTTTACCTTTTACATAATCCTCCTTTTTCATATAAATCAGACCTAAATTTGCTAATAAAGGAGCATAATTTTTATGTATATCATACAATTTCAACATTTCACTCAACGCCAGATCAGGATCATATTGTGAGATTATCGTCAGAAAATTTTTTAATATGTAAGGGTTACTAGGGTATTCTTTTAACAGTCTTGTGTAAATCTCTACAGCTTTTTTGTATTCTTTATTAGCGTAATAAATATTTCCCAATCCAATTAAAGCATTTTTATGATAAGGAAACTTTGTGATGATCTGATTAAGGAGAGAAATAGCTGTTTCATTATCTCCTGACTCAAAGGAATCTTTTGCTTTTTTTAAAGTAGAGTATATGTCAAAACTCTTGCCAGAATTCTGCGCAATTTTGATATTAAATTTGTCACTTTTTCTCTCAATAATATCAAGATCTTTATACTTTTTATCAGCTTTTATATGCTTGACAACACTATCAAAGGCCTTCTGTATCTCCAAATTTTCACTAGCATAGGTAACAGAAGACCTCCATAAAATCACAACGCAAATTAACATGCAGACAAACATAGATCCTAGTGTTGTGGCATTGGCTGCAGCGTGTAACCAGTAAACCTTATTTCTTTGAGCTATGCGTAACACATTACAAATTCATAAATGCTAAATTACCTATCTCATACAATAATAAAGATATTATTAATTAGCGATGCTGCGTAGAATGCACTTATCTTTTGTCTTCCATATTTCGCTCTATTAGACTTCTTGCATAACCCAAACTTAAGTAGAAAAAAGGCAAATAGTTATTATGGCTCTAAGTTTACCGACGATAAGAACCGTCATTCAAGTAGCTCCTCCCTGCCATCTAAGTAGCCTTCTACTTGTATCTTGTCAAAAGCATCTAATGTTTTAAGCTTAAGCATTAGGTGGAGAAGGGAGGAACTCTGTGCTTCTTCTTAGATATAAAATCTGTAGAGGAGATAAGAATTCCCTTCTCAAAAGTATAGGCTGGACGGTATCGTAGAAAGACCTGAATGGTTCTAATTCTGTATTCACAAGACTAGCCTTACTTTTCATTTTTAATGGTAACGTATGGGGTTATATATGATCAACAACTTTTTGGGCATAGATATATCAAAAGATCGCTTTGATGTTTTTCTCTCATTTATAAGCAAAAAAGGAAAGCGTGAAACTAGAAAAAGAAGCTTTAAGAACGATGGTTTCAAAGTCTACTGAATTTTCTACACAAACATAATGTAGAAAAAGTAAAAACCTGCATGGAATCTAATGGTTGTTATAGCGAAGCACTGGCTGAATTTCTACACAATGCTGGACATTTTGTAAGTGTTGTAAATCCTTATTGCATAAAATCTTATGCAAGGAGTAAGCTGATACGACAAAAGAATGATCAGACCGATGCAGAAGTTATTGCTGATTATTGCCAAAGACAGGAACCTTCTAGTTGGACACCACCTTCTCCTGAAATGAAAAAATTAAAACATCTTTATCGTTGCTCAGTTGCGTTAAAAGATGAGTTAACATTAGTAAATAACCACTTAGAAAAAAAAGAGAGACTGCCTAAAGAAGTTGCAAATGCTTGGGAAGACCTTGCAATGAATATAGCTCAAAAAATAGAAACAATAAAAAACTCCGTACGTGAACTATTAAATCAACACAAAGAATTGTTGGAAAATTTTCAACTTCTATTGACTATTCCAGGCATAGGAGAAGAATCAGCAATAGCTATTTTAGCTGAAGTTTCTGATATAGAGGTTTTTAGAGATGCCAGGCAATTGGCAGCATATACAGGAGTTATACCACGAAATATGACGTCAGGTTCCTCTGTATATGCCAAACCCAGATTAAGTAAATCCGGTTCACAAACATTACGTAAGGCACTTTTCTTTCCTGCCATAGTAGCTAAGAATCACAATCCTATCATTATGAGCTTTTGCCAAAGATTAAAGGAAAAGGGTAAGCATAATATGGCCATCGTTGGTGCTGCAATGCGTAAGCTACTCCATATCATTTTCGGTATTCTGACATCCAAAAGTGCTTTTGATCCTAACCATATCAAAAACTACAGGGCTAGGAGGTTGACTGAAGGTTTAGTACTTTAAAATCAAAAATGCTTCCTATCTATCTTATGTAAAGTGGTATCTTACACAAATTTATTGAATGTTGTTGGTTAGTGGATATGTTGATAAGTAAACTTCATCTGTTTTGTGCGTATAAAACTAATTTACTTATCAACATATCCACTAACTATAATCTGTGTACTGTTACACAATTGGAAGTATTTTTTGATTTTATGATGCAACTTGGGAAATTTTATAATTTTTTTGTTGACTAACAAGACGGTATCTCCTGTCATTCCAGCACCTTCTTCCTGTTATCTGAGTAGCTGACACTGTACGAACATTGTCTATCAGGAAGGTGTCATGCAAGTAGCTGACACTGGTTCTTTTATGACGGTGTCATTCTAGTCTGGAATCCAGGAAACTTAATTGCAAGTAATGCATTGGGTTTGGTGAGTATAAAAGTGTTGTGTTATGGCTAACGCTGGCTAGGTTTTCCTGCATCATACCGCCGCGGTATCTCTAGATCCCTCTAACAAGTAGCGGGATGACGATTGTCAGGGTGTCATTCCAGCGCCCCTATAATGTCATCCCAGTACTCCTATAATGTCATCCCAGTGCTCCTATAATGTCATCCCAGTGCGTGACACTGGGATCTCATTTCACTCTATAATAGCAGTGCTCCTTTCTTGTCATCCCAGTACTGATTAGCTATAAAATTTAAGAAGATATTTAAGAAATTTACCAAGCGGAAAAAAAGGCAAAAGAAGCCCCGTGGTGCGAGTTTTGACTCTATATTACTGTAAGTGGCGCTGTAATAATGTGCTAACGCTTAAAATAAGCGCGATTTGGCTGAATGTAGAAAAAATAAAAAAGACATGCAGCCGCTATAATTTTATGTAATCCGCCAATAAATACCCTGAGTTTTTACTGAATTTTGTCATTGAGCCTGCAGGTCAAAAACAAGTTTTGAGTCATGAATACCCTTATTATTATAATAAGGGGGCTGGCGGAGTTTGTCAAGCAAGTTTTTTTTCTACTGAATGACAGTTGTGGCTTGGGAGGTAGTGCAAGAAGTCTATTTCCACAAAAATGCTTCAATTTATCTTAACATTTTGTCAACTACCTTTATAGGAACGACAATTTAAAAGGGCATTTTTACATATTCCATATGGCTGCCAGTTGCACCCCTCACATGCGTAATCAAATTTCTTTAAAGACATTTTCTCTCTAATCTTTTTTACCGCCTCATTCCAAGTTAAAGTCTCGCCAATTTTTATTCCTAAAATTCCCATATGCCCTCTATCTAGCTCTAAAACTTTAGCTTGTTCGGTGCATTTACCTTGTTTAGTCTGGTTTGGGCAAGCACTACAAATACTATCAAGATTGCCAACTACTTTGATTTGAGTGTTAGGATCACTCATTACTTTGCTTGCTATCTTTTTATAATTTTCTACAAAACCCTGAGAATACCCATATCCCCGAAACGCGAGGGTGCACATGAAATGATGAGGACGAAACCTTATCACTTTTTCAAATACTGCAAAACCGCTACGAGTAGAAAAATTTTTACCAAACCAGGAAGGATAAATGGTAAAACACCCACCATTATTGCTTGTCCCAGACCCAAGTAAACAGCAAGCCAACTAACACCACAAATAAAGATTACAACTGTACCAGCCAGACAACTTAAAGAATTGCGCGCGAGTAATTCACATTTAAGGCTTAAGAGTTCATTTACTTCACCCATCACTATGACAGCAGCTAAAAAGCCAATTAAATATCCACCTGTTGGTCCGAGAAAAATGTGATAACCACCAGAAAAATTCGCAAAAACAGGAAATCCTGCTGCACCAAGTGATAGATATGTAAGCACAGAATAGAATGCTGTTCTGCGGTTAAATTTAAGCCCAATAAGCATTACTCCTAAAGTTTGCAATGTGATAGGCACAGGCTGCAATGGTACGCTTATTTGAGCCATCAAGAATAAAAGTAAAACGCAAGACAATATTTCAGCCAGTGTTGATCTACTGCTAGATTGTGTTATAAACATACCTTCCCAATAAAAATAACTTATAAAATATAATATATATAAGAGGTTTTGCAATTTAAATTTTGCTTATATTGTGCTACAATGAATTATTTATGCACTATTAAATTAAAAATGATAAGTAAACAAGATCTATTATCGTTGATGAAAGCAAGACACAGCGGACGTTCATACGATACTACAAGAGCAATATCTCAGGAAGACATGGATATTTTAATGGAAGCTGTAAGGCTGACTCCCTCATGTTTTGGTGATGAACCTTGGAGATATGTGATATGCAACAAACAGAACAATCAAAGCGCATGGGAAAAGCTGCTAAATTGTCTTGATGAATCTAATCAAAAATGGGCAAAAGATGCACAAGTGTTAATCATATCTTTCAGTGCTAAAAACTTCCGTAAACGAGGTAAAGGAGAAAATCTTTGGGCTAGTCATGATACTGGTGCAGCAAATTATGCACTTATGCTACAGGCTGCATCTGTGAACTTAATGGCTCATCAAATGGGTGGATTTGATAGAGATAAAATAGTAGAAAGATTCAACATATCCGATGATTTTAATGTAATGTCAGTGATAGCGGTTGGTTACGAAGAAGAGGGTGCTGAAACAAGTAAGAAAAAAAGAAGACCAATAGAAGAAATATTTTTTTATGATGAGTGGCCAAGGTCCTAAAAATTTTATCAAGATGCACGGTACTGGCAATAATTTTGTTATCATAGACTCACGTTCAACAAACAATTTAGACTGGAACTATAGACAAATTGCTGATCAAAGCAGTTGTGATCAAGTGATAATTATAACAATGTCTAATGCTGCAGACTGCTTTATACATATCTATAATGCTGATGGTAGTCGAGCTGAAATGTGCGGAAACGCAGCACGCTGTGTTGGATATTTGATAATGTCAGAAAAAGGTACTGAGTATATCACTATTGAGCTGGTAAACAAACGCATTTTAGAGTGTTTTAAAGTTGGTGATAAATCCATAAAGGTTAACATGGGTAAACCTTTGCTAAAATGGCATGAAATTCCCTTGTCTACTGAGTGTGACACTCTTCACTTACCTATAGAGCTTGAAATGCTAAAAGATCCTGTTGCAGTAAATATTGGTAACCCTCATATAGTTTTTTTTGTTGATAACATAAGTGAAATACCATTGCGAAATTTAGGACCAAAGCTAGAAAATCACGTACTATTTCCTCAGAAAATTAATATTAGTATTGCACAAGTTGAAAAGTCTGGAGAAATAGCTTTAAGAGTTTGGGAAAGAGGTACAGGCATTACTGCATCATGCGGTAGTGCAGCCTGTGCAGCACTTGTTGCATCCACACTACGTGGATATCTGACTGCCCAACAGACTTCAGTAGATTTACCAGGAGGTAAGTTATTAATCGAATGGGCAAATAACGTATTCATGACCGGTGATATAGGATTTTTGTGATCGTTGTTTTCACAATGCAAAACTACTTGATAAACTCCGCCAGCCCCCTTATTATGATAGTGAAGGTATTCAGTTATCTTCATCTGTGCAGATTAAACAGCAAGAAAACAACGTAGTTGGCGTCTTATTTTTAATTTTTTGCACTATGTGCACCTTATGTCTTCACAACATTTCTGGGTTTTTACCTATATAAGCTGAAACGCGCTTATAAGTCGTTTAAGACAGTATAGTACGCCAATTTGCAGGATTAGAGAGTGACAACTAGCTAACACGGGATTTCTTTTGCCTTTTTTTCTGCTTAGTAAATTTCTTAAACATTTGAACTAAGGTGAGCTGCACTTAAAAGCAGCTAAATTGCAGTGTTTAAGACTTAAAAAAACGCCAATACAGAAAATAGACAATGACCAGGGCTTCTTTTGCCTTTTTTTTCGTTTGGTAAATTTCTTAACGTTTGTAGCTAAAAGAGCCCAAGAGAGGTGTCATCCCGCTGCTTGTTAGCGGGATCTATGTTAAGAGATACCGCGAATGAATCGCGGTATGACGTAGGAATGAATCGCGGTATGACGTAGGAATGAATCGCGGTATGACGTAGGACTGCTGTCATCCCAGTGCCCAGACACTGGGATCCAGCTAAGTTAGTGAGTGTAAACAGTAGCCAACCTTACGTTAAAACACAACGTTCTTGATGAGATTGCATAAAAACTGGATTCCTTACATCATAGAGGCACTGCCATTATAGAGTGAACCAGTTTCTGGGCACTGGGATGACAAAAAAAGGGGCTACTTGGATGACAAAAAAGAGGCACTGGGATGACACCCTGACAATCGTCATCCCGCTGCTTGTTAGCGGGATCTGCTGAGATACCGTGGCGGCATGACGCAGAGCTCACGTTAGCTATACTTTTATACTCACCAACTCAGTATCCAATCTGGATCCCAGTGGGCTTTGTTGCATAGCAGCAGAAAAGCTAGTGATTACTGACTAAATTCATTATAAAATGACGATTTAAGGATAAATATGCCACAAAAAATGAGAGTCAGTAACCATAGAGAATATAACAAATTTCTAGAAAGAAGAGGAAATATTTTTCATTATATCAACGAAGCCATAGAAAATTGGTATGAAATTGGGCCAAAAATGTAGGGTGGCAACAATATTTACAGCAACAAAGTGGTAATTTTGATACATATAATAACCCATCTATTCAGAATAGGTTTGAGTGGGATTTTTAGAGGGATACATTGAACAAATAGGAAAAAATTTGCAGCTATTCACAAGCATCAAAAGAAACTTGATATTAAGATCAATGATTGCAGAGTTGATAAAAATAACATGGAAGATATCGAAATTGCTATAGACAGTACAGGAATTAGTATATACAACAACACACAGCAAAGAGAATAGCAAAGATAGAGAGTACCGCGGCTATAAACAAGTAAGAAAATTGCACATAATGTTGAGCAAACAAGTCATAGCTACAAAATACAGTAATGGCGTTTACTCTGATCACTATGGAGCATTGGGGAAATTTGATGTTAAATATGCTATAAAAGCTCTATAAGCTGTGTAATCAATATGGCATAAAAACGAAAATTCCTCCGAAAAACAACGCAGCAGAGCATCCAAAATTGGATTATATGCTTGATAGAAATGCCGCTATTCAGTTAATGAAATTACATGGTGAGAATGGTATAAAAAGATGGAAAGAAGAAGTAAATTACGGAAAAAGATCGTATATTGAAGGATTTTTCTCAAGGTTGAAGCGAATATTTGGGTTTAGTTTTAAGAATAAATCTGAGACAAATAGAGAGAAGAAACTGCTTATTAAATGCTACTTAATGAACAAATTTACTGCAATTGGTATGCCTAAATTTGAAATAGTCGCATAAAATTATTTACTCTGGAAAAAACTTACGTTGCTATGCAACAAAGCCCACTGGGATCTAGAAAAAAGAAATGTGGATTCCAGTGTCAAGGCACTGGAATAACACCACTTACTAAGTATTTAAACTATAATGTTCATCATTACACGCTGGCAGGATGTCATATATAGTGTTACCCAGGTAGCTGTGCTGGGGCTTATCGTCTTTAAGATCCCAATTAGATAGAAGGTTTATACTTTTTTCAAATCAAAGCTTGAATTTTTGCTTGAAAATCAATATATTATATATATGAAGTTTTAATTTAAGTTGTTATGTTGACCCCAATGGCAAGCTTATGTGTTGATAGCAGAACCAATCTCATGCAATATATTGCTAGAGTGCAAAAATTTCCTATGCTGTCTCAAGAGGAAGAGGTACGATTAGCAAAAAATTGGAACCAATATAAGGATATTTCTTCTGCTCATAAATTGATTACCAGCCATTTGAATTTGGTAGTGAAAATTGCAATGAAATTCAAAAATTATGGACTATTGTTGATGGACCTGGTCATGGAAGGGAATATGGGTTTAATGCATGCAGTAAAAAAGTTTAATCCTGATTTAGGGTTTCGTTTTTCAACTTATGCAGTGTGGTGGATTGAAGCTTCAATAAAAGACTTTATATTGAAATCTTGGTCGTTCGTGAAAATAGGCACAACGCAAGCACAAAGAAGATTATTTTTTAGTTTACGTAAAATAAAAAAAAGAATTTTACAGTATACAAACAGAGAGACTTTAAGCAATGAAGAAATAAAAGCAATATCTAATGAGCTTTCTGTATCCGAAGGAGATGTTCTGCAGATGAATTACCGTTTGGCTTGTAAGGATCAGTCGCTAAACGATTGCATAAAAATAGGTGATGACTCTAAAAGGGAGTTGCAAGATATGATCCCATGTAACTTGGTCAGTCAAGAAGTAACCTATCAGAATCATGAAGAAAAAGAATTAAAAGAAACAATTTTAAACAATGCACTAGCAAGCCTTAACGAAAGGGCAAGAGACATTTTTATCAGTAGATATTTGTCTGAAAACACTCAAACTCTAGATGAACTTAGTAAAAAATATTGTGTTTCAAGAGAAAGAATAAGACAGTTGGCTGAGCAGGCGATGGCTAAGGTAAAACAATATATACAATCAGAAAGTTTGAAATTTGGTTTGCATGCGTAGTTTTTTTATATTTCTAATATTTTTTTCAATAGGCGCTTTTGCATCGGTTAGTGATGTGCAATTGAAGGAAAAATACAAAGACTGGCTTGTATATACTGCATCAGAAGATGGAGAGAAAGTGTGTTACATTGTATCTTACCCTAAGACAAAAAGCGAGCATTATACAACCAATCGCAAGCCGTATGTAATGGTCAGTTATGTTGATAAAAAAGCAGATGAGGTAAGCGTTACCTCTGGTTTTCAGTATGATAAGGAGCCTGTAGCTCTCAATATCGACAAAAAAATTAAATATACACTGCCTATAATACAGGGAAGTTTTGCGTGGGCAGAGCATACAAAAATAGATCAAGATCTCATTCTAAAAATGAAGCAGGGATTATCAATGGTAGTTAATGGAAAAACAAAAACAGTGACCATTGATGATACTTATTCCCTACTTGGTTTTCAAAAAGCGTATCAAAAAATGCATGATTTATGTCATACAAAGTAAATCATTGTAACAAAATACCCAGCTATAGTATAAACTGGACTACTCTTTCAATGGAAATATAAATAGCACTTTACTTTATATAGGATGTGGATATCATTTAAAATATATTTTTGAGAGTTAGCAATGTCAGAGGTTGCAGGTGTAGATACAGAAATCAAAAAGCAAAATTCTGTGTGCGAGCAGATGCGTTTTAGCGTGAGCCGTACAAGTCTTTTAAATACATTATCCAGAGTAAGTGGAGTGGTTGAAAGGCGCAATGCAATAGATGTTTTGGCATGTATAAATATCAAAGCACAACACGGCAGCATAAAATTAATGGCAACTGATCTTGACATTTCAATGTTTGCCTCACTTGCTGCAACCGTATTAACAGAAGGAGAAGTAAAAATTTCAGCGCATACTTTACATGACATAGTGAAGAAGTTACCCGCTGATTTGGATGTCAATTTTGAAGTAAACAACCAAAGAAAATTATTGATGTCTTGCGGAAATGCAAACTTTTCTTTACCGAATGTAGTTTCAAGCAGCTTTCCTGCTCTTGAAGAAGACAATTATAAACATGATTTTATCCTACTAAATACGGACCTGATAGACTTATTAACTAAAACAAAATTTGCTGTATCACTAGATGATACAAGGTATAATTTAAATGGAATATATCTACATACAGACGAGCAGTTTCTGTACTGCGTTGCAACTGATGGTCACCGTTTATCATGTATAAAGAGACCAAAGCCTGGGAACATCAATGGCGAATTTAGTGTGATCATTCCACGTAAAACTGTTATGGAGCTGTTAAAAATATTGGACGACTGTAATGAAATTAATGTAAAACTCTCAGACAGAAAAATCAAGTTTACATGCGGTGAATATATTCTAATATCAAAATTAATAGATGGGACTTTTCCAAATTATAAAGCAGTTATTCCAGCATCTCAAGATAAGCATATGATTATTGAAAGTAAAAAACTTTCAGATGTTATAGATCGAGTTTCCGTTGTTGTATCTGATAAAGTAAAATCCATTAAATTCTCACTACAAGAAAAGCTGCTGACTCTGCATTCAAACTCTCAAGAGTGCAATGATGCAACTGAATCCATAGAAGTGGACTACAATGAAGCCCCTATAGAAATAGGGTTTAACTCGCGTTATTTACTTGATGTTCTATCCTGCATAAAAAATAAATGTAAGTTTAGCTTAGCCGATGGTAATAGTGCTACAATTATCACTGATGAAGACGATTCAAGTGTATTATATGTAGTGATGCCAATGAGAACTTAAACTTGTCATCCCGCTTCTTGTTAGCAGGATCTGGAGATACCGTGGCGGTATGACACTTATTTCACTAAGAACGTTACTTTTTATTAAATTAGTAATCTATCTTTACCAAATATAAGCCAAAAGGTGGTGCAGTAACTCCAGCTGCATTTCTTTTGCATTGGTTTAATATATTTAGCATTTCTTGTGGATTAGTTCTATTTTTTCCAAATTCAACTAAAGTACCCACAATGATCCTCACTTGGTTATGTAAAAAGGAAATAGCAGATATTTTGATGTGTATATGATTCCCATTTTGTATTATATCGATATCATCAATTGTTCTCATCGGATTTGCGGCTTGACAATCTTTTGAACGAAAACTTGAAAAGTCATGTTTTCCAAGTAGATGTTTAGCAGCTTCACGCATAATATTTACATCAAGTGGGTTAAACACTTGCCATACATAACCTGTCTCCAGAGCGGCAGGAGCATAGCGATTAACTATTCTGTATTCGTAATATCTTTTTTTTGCTGAAAACCGTGCGTGAAACGCATCATCTACAACTTCTGCATTCAGTACAACTATGGGAATTGATTTTAAATGATAATTTATTGCGTTTCTTATTCTATAAAGCTCAAATTCCTTTTCCATATCAAAATGAGCAATTTGTCCTAAAGCATGAACCCCTGCATCAGTCCTGCCACCGCAGTACAAAGTAACTTTCTCACCACTAAAATTAAATATAGCATTTTCTATGGCTTCCTGGATTGAATTAGCAGAATGTTGCTGCTTCTGCCAGCCAGAGAAACTACTACCATTGTATTCTATCGTTATTTTGTATCGCACTGCAGAGTCTATCTAACTTTCTATCTTAATATAATTTAGGTAGCTAATTTTTCTACGATAACGTTCTTCGTTATTAAAAAACCCTTGGCAGGTTGTTCACGTTTGATTATCATGGAAGTTATACAAGTTAATAAATGATCCATGGCAAACAACTCAGAAGAAAGAAATAATGATAAGCAAAAAGCATTAGATAACGCAATAAGCCAGATTGAAAAAGCATTTGGTAAAGGTGCAATAATGAAGTTGAAGCAAAACCCTGTAGAGAAAATAGACACAATATCCACAGGATCAATTGCGCTTGATTCGGCTCTAGGTGTTGGAGGTCTGCCAAAAGGACGTATAATTGAAATATTTGGTCCCGAGAGTTCTGGTAAAACCACTCTTGCCTTGCACGTGATTGCTGAAGCACAAAAAAAAGGAGGATCATGCGCATTTATCGATGCAGAACATGCATTGGATGTCTTATATGCTCGTAAACTTGGGGTAAGCACTGATGATTTAGTAATTTCGCAACCAGACACTGGGGAACAAGCATTACACATTGTTGAGTACTTAGTGTGTTCTGGTGCGGTTGATGTGATAGTTATTGACTCTGTTGCAGCGTTAACTCCAAGAGCTGAAATTGAAGGTGATATGGGTGATCAACATATGGGGCTGCAAGCAAGGCTTCTAAGTCACGGGCTACGAAAGCTAACCTCTGCCGTTTCAAAAGCGAACTGTATATTGATATTTATTAATCAAATTCGTATGAAAATAGGAGTAGTGTATGGAAATCCTGAAACTACCACGGGTGGAAATGCATTAAAATTCTATACTTCTGTAAGGCTTGACATAAGAAAAGTTGGTGTAATAAAAGACAAAGAAAATATTACAGGCAATGAAACAAGAGTTAAAGTTGTAAAAAATAAAGTTGCTCCTCCATTTAGAGAAGCGAAATTTGATATAATGTACAATGAAGGTATATCAAAACTCGGAGAAATAATAGATATGGGAGCAAAGCTTGGTGTGCTTGAAAAAGCAGGTGCTTACTATTCATATAACAATACACGTCTTGGACAAGGAAGAGAGAATGTAAAAACTTACCTAAAAACAAACAAAGAAGTCGCAAATGAAATAGAAATGAAAATCAGAGATTTACTCAGAAATCATGATAATTCTATTATAATAGACGAGGATAGTGAGCAACTTTTAGAAGAATCAGTGTTCTGATCTAAACTTAGTTTGTGTTGGATGGGTTGTTACAGTATGACGGTGTGTGCTAATCTGTAATGTTACCTTGTATCAAGAGGACTTTGCTGAAGCAGTTAAAAAAAGCTTTTCATGAGAAATTATAAATGATAAATTGTTAACAATAGGTTATTGTGAATAAGATTATGTGTTTTAGTTTACCTAATATAAACAGGGAAGGTTATTTATTTATAGTCGTTGCATTTATAGTAACGTGTATAGCATTCTCTATATCTTGGGGGTTTGGTGTTACGTGCTTGTTTCCGACATTATTGTGTACTTATTTCTTTCGCGATCCAACAAGAGCTGTGCCAAACAACAAGGATCTTATATTAAGTCCTGCTGATGGTGTGATTTCAAAAATTGAAGAAGTTAATTATCCTTTATCGGCAGAAAATGGAGAAGAGAAGAAGTTCACGCTTGTTAGCATATTTTTAAGTGTTTTGAACGTCCATGTGAACCGTATACCAATATCTGGTACGATAAAGGAAATGAATTATAAAAAAGGCAAGTTTGTATCCGCAATGAGCAATAGGTCTAGTAATGAAAATGAAAAGCAGGTTATTGTGATTGAATACGAAAAGGGAAAAGAAATTATTGTGGAGCAAATAGCTGGATTAATTGCACGTCGTATCGTTTGTAATTTAGGAGTATCCCAGAATGTGAAAGCAGGTGAAAGGTTTGGAATTATAAGATTTGGTAGTAGAGTGAATATTTATGTTCCTGCTGATATAGAAGTCAGAGTTTCAGAAGGGCAAACTGTTATTGGTGGTGAAACAATTATAGCAAACTTAAATAAGGAAAACGTTCAAGAGAAGCTTACTTTTGACGTTATATGAATAACGATGGAAGTAACAGTAGATTCTTACCTATTACTAAATTATTCCCAAACTTTATAACTTTATTGGGTTTATGTTCTGGTCTCACTTCACTTAAATTTACATTTAATGAACAATGGGAATTCTCAGTAATTTTTATCATCATTGCAGCAATAATAGATGGAATGGATGGCAGAATAGCTAGAATTCTAAAATCAACTAGCGATTTTGGAGCCCAGCTTGATTCTTTTGCAGATTTTCTAAATTTTGGTGCAGCGCCTGCATTTCTTTTGTATTTTTGGAAGCTAAACGAAATCAAAGTCATAGGTTGGATTTTAGTAATGATATACGTAATCTGCATATCAATAAGACTTGCAAGATTTAATGTTTCGCTACACTCAGAACAATCACACTGGGAAAAATTTTTCTTTTCTGGTGTTCCAGCTCCAGTGTGTGCTTTACTTTCTTTGTTACCAATAATTATTACCTTTCAATCTCATGAGAGTGAATACTTACTTCTCATAGAGCGATTTTTTAACACAAGAAACGTAGCTTGTTACTTTCTGGCCATTTCATTTTTTTCGATAAGTCACATTCCAACCTTCTCTGCAAAATATATTTATGTTCCCAAAAGCCTATCCTATATATTTGTGTCATTTTTTGGAGTACTTATTATATTTTTCATCAGTAAGCCCTGGATGACGCTACCAATTTTAGGTGTAGTGTATGTACTTACTATTCCAGTAAGCACTGGGCTTTATATATATTACTCGTATAAAGCTCGTTAGCTATAAGTTGTAATAAAAAGTAGTGAGCAGCATGATTGTAAAAATAAGTGAACTGTTAAATTCATTTCTGTACATAAAGATATTCAACATTCCATTTATAATTATTTGGGTAATTGCAACTGGGGTTTTTTGTACCATCCAATTCAAATTCACTAACTTTAGATTGTTCAAGCATGGAATACAGACGCTATTCAATCTAAAGTGTAATAACAATAACAATGGCATAATCACTCATATTCAAGCGTTTGCAACAGTAATTTCAGGAACAGTTGGTCTTGGAACAATATCAGGAGTTGCAATAGCTATCACAATAGGGGGCCCAAGTGCAGTTTTTTGGATGGTAATTACCGGAATACTTGGTATGTCGATAAAGTTTGCCGAGGTGGTGCTTGCATTCACCTATCGCTCTGAAAATGCAACTGGCGGGGCTTTTTATTACATGAAGTACGGGCTTGCAAAAATTGGATTTGCAAAAACTGGTAGATTTCTTGCCTTTACTTATGCGATTATGCTACTTATTGCAATGATTTTGGGCGGTATACCATTTCAAGCGAATCAGATAGCAGCATTGTCAAATAACCTCTTCGAATACAACGCATCTATTATTATATCCCTGCTTGTCTTTATTGTAATATTGGGAGGAATAAAGCGCATTGCTTTCGTTTCAACGAGCTTAGCACCAATTATGATAGTGCTATATATGGGTATGTGTATATATTTAATTTATGTAAACAGAAGTAATTTGCTGAATGCTCTATCCATAATATTCCAAGACATCTTCAATAAATCAGCTATAGGAGGCGGAGTATTGAGCGGATTAATAGCAGGAGTGAGAAGATCAGTGTTTGCTAACGAAGCAGGTACCGGAACAGCAGCTATAGCACATTCAGCTGTAAAAGAAGAAGATCCAATTAAAGTTGGATGCGTTGCAATGATTGCACCACTTATAGACACAATACTAATCTCATTTTTGACTGGTATCGTGATAATTATTACTGGTATGCATAGCACTGATAACGTGGGTGATATTACACTAATTAGTTCGGTATTTTCAACAGTTTTGCCCTTGTTCAGCAAGTTAGTTTTTCCGCTAATGATGTTTTCCTTTGCATTTTCTACAATAATAGCTTATTGTTACTACTGTGAAGTTGCTCTGCTGTATTTATTTGGTAATAAAAAAATACTGATACCGTTCCAAATTCTTATAGTGGTTTCAGTATATATCAGTTGTATGTCAAAAAATATAGAATTTATATTTTACCTAGGCGACAGTTTGTTCATGTGCCTTATGATTCCAAATGCTGTTGCAATATATCTACTAAGAAGGGAAGTTTTGAATACAATAGATTCTTATTACAATTCTAAAGGGTATTAACATGATTTATAGATTACTTTGTATGGTGTTATTTTGCCTATTGTTTAATGATGTGTACGCTGCTTCAGGTTTTTATGAAAGTTATGATGCTGTGTTGAATGGAATAAATAACTTCATGAATGAAGTGCTGTTTTTCAAAATCCTTTACGTGCCATTTATAATCTTTCTACTAGCTTTTGGTTATGTGTTTCTAACATTACGTTTTGGATTTCTCAACATAAGAATGTTTAAGCATGCGTTTGCTATTTTATGTGGAAAATATGACACGAATCACCATGATGGTCATATTACGCATTTTCAGGCATTTATGACTGCACTTTCAAGCACAGTAGGCCTTGGAACTGTTGCTGGAGTCGCAATTGCAGTTTCAATGGGAGGGCCAGGAGCGGTGCCTTGGATGATGATTACAGGTTTTTTTGGTATGTCAGCAAAATTTGCCGAAGTGACTTTAGCATTTAGACATAGAACAGAAGATCAGGAGCAATTGTTTAGTGGTCCCTTTCAGTATATAAGGAATGGTCTGGAGGAATTTGGATTTAAAAAACTTGGTATTGTTTTAGCTGCAATATATGCAGTATTCTTTGTATTATCAGGTCTTGGTGGAAGTGTAGCGTTTCAAACCAACCAAATGGTTTCAATATTATCTGGCTATTCAAGTTGGGTAGATGGTCACTCTTGGTTTCTTTCTTCCATAATCTCTGCGCTGCTTGCTCTAGTGATTATTGGCGGAATTAAAAGGATAGCTAGAGTATCTTCTGCACTAGTGCCTATTATGTCACTCATATATATATGTAGCTGCCTTATTATTATTGGATTTAATATCCACAATCTTGGTCACACATTTAAGATATTATTTTCCAGCATGATAGATTTTAATGCTGTTGGCGGAGGGATGGTAGGAGCATTTGTTGCTGGAATTCAAAGAGCAATTTTTGCCAGCGAAGCTGGTGTCGGCTCTGCTGCAATTACTCATGCAACAACTAAAGATGAAGAACCAGTAAGAACTGGGCTTGTTGCTATGATAGAACCGTGTTTTGATACAATGCTCACTTGCTGTTTAACTGGAATAACGATAGTAATAACAGGTGCATACCAGACTAGTGTTGGTGAAGGGATATTAATCACTCAAAAGGCATTTGAAACTGTTTCTTCATGGTTTCCTATACTTTTAACCATAGCTGCACCTTTGTTTGCATTTTCTTCAGTAATTTCGTTTGTATATTGTTGTGAAATGGGGTGGCTATATTTATTCGGTGCAAAAAGTATAGTGATATATCGCATAGCAGTAATAATTGTAGCGTTTTTTTCTGCTCTTTCTAAAGATATAATGGCTATTGCCAATATCGGTGGAACTTTGTTCTCTTGTTTAGCTCTCATCAATATGACAGCGCTTATACTGTTTAGTAATCAGATTAACGATGAAGTTCAGTGCTACCTAAAAAGGCTGAGGAATAATAAAATTAATTAGGTTCTTGGTATAATGGAAAAGCATGTAGTCCTTATACTATCCTACATATTAGGTTCAATACCGTTTAGCTTAATCATTACAAAAATAAAAGGGATAAACTTAAGAGAAGTAGGTTCAGGAAACATTGGCGCTACAAACGTTGCAAGAACAGGAAATAAATGTCTTGCTGCTCTGGCATTACTTCTGGATTCCTTAAAAGGATTCATCGCAGTTTATATAGCACAACAATTTTGTGATAATAACGATTTTTATATATATGTATCTGCAATTTTAGCAGTTTTAGGGCACATGTTTCCTATTTGGCTAAAATTTAAAGGAGGTAAAGGAGTTGCAACAACTCTGGGAGTGTTGATAGCGTTTAACATACCTGTGGCATTAGTGTTTATATTTGCCTGGATAGTGGTATTTTTTATCTTTAGATACTCTTCTCTTGCTTCTTTGACTGCTACTTCAACGGTTGTAGCATGGTCCTTTTTTTTTCAGAGGAATTTGTTCTTAACATTACTAGTTATAGGAACACTAGTTTTTCTCAAGCACTACAAGAATATTATGAATCTTCTGCAAGGCAAGGAACATAAATTTTTATAATTCATGTGCTGACCCTGTTGCTTCTTATATTATCGATGTTTGGGTCGGTTAATTTTCCTGGATTAATATATTCAAGATTTTCTATTGTATCTACTACATTCTGTTCACTACAATCCAAGCTAAACAAATTTCTCATTAAAGGTATCTTGATTTCTTGAATAAAATTAGAAGTTATTTGGTTACTGCTATCATCTGACTTATCCCAGGCATTGAGGATTTCTTTATGATTCTTCTTTTTTTGCAGCTCTTTCTTAATAAACTCACATGCCTCATCTTCTGCACATATTCCAATTCTATCTTCTACAAGGTATTCTACTCTAATACCAGGGTGTATTCCTTCTAATGACTTTAACATTGCACCAATAATACCAGTAAAGCAGGTTTCAGGAACAATTGTTCCTTTAGCATAGTTCATGGCATACATTAAAGACTTTACTAACTCTTGCCTTTTTACTGCTACTGATTCACTATCTCCACTATTACAAGCCTTTAGAACCAAATATAAAATTTGCCCCCCCATGAGTCCAGAAACATGAACTTGTTCATCATTATTGCACCATTCATTAAGAAAGTTAATAAATTCTTTTTTATTATTGTTTCCAAGCTCTTTTTCCCCTTCTACGAACTTAATAAACTTAACAAATTCATCATTATGTATAACACCATTAGGTTCTGGTATCTTCTCACCATATTTATCTTTTAGTGTATTAATACTGTCAATAATGCTATCATTTGCCATATGAGGCATCATATGTTCTTTCATAGCATTTATTACATTTTTTGTACCAACTAAATTCTCATACAAACCATCGGAAAGTAGCTTTAATGAAGCTTTAAGTAAGGCTATAGGGTTAAGTGTTGCTGGCCTTGTTTCGGGCTGCAATAGGATTATTCCAATTGCCAATGGTATCGGCGCCAGCAGCCAAGCTAATATTAAAGACTTAGAGAAAAAATAATAAATTGTTAGCCCAGCAATACATGAAACTGCGATTGACTTGATTATGTTACCTTGACCAAATATTTTCCAATATTCTTTATTACTTATTTTTTCCCCCCCTTTTATTTTTTTATATCCAAGAAATGTTTTAATTTCTGTATCATATAGAGTAGATACTAAGCTAGCTATTATCGAAGTAGGAATGGTTACTATAGTTAACGCATAATAAAAAGATAAATAGAGAGCAATTCTAACTTTACTGGAACCACTGCGAGGAAATTGTATTTGAGAGATACCTATCATAGCTTACCTTCAACATCATTACGCTCTAGTAATAGCATAGTAATTTAAAACGTCAATGTTTAAGTATCTTATTATCCGCACACTCATCGTATTCGATCTCGACTGTAGAGTGTGCTATCTCGAACCTATTTAGTAGTATTTTTTTTATCTCATACAAAATATCAGTGTGTTGTGCATCTTGCTTTACTTTGGCATGCATGGTAATTATAAAATAATTATCAGACAGTGACCATGCATGTATGTGGTGCACATCTATCACTTCAGATAATTCTGATGTGATCTTACTTTTTATTTCCTCAGTAGATATCCCTTCAGGTGTGCCTTCAAGAAGTATGTGGCAAGAATTCTTTAGAATTTTGTAGCCACTATTCAAAATGATTATACTGACAAATACCGATAAAATCGGATCCACCATTTGCCATCCAGTAAACATGATAATTATGGATGCAAGTATAGCAGCTACAGAACCTAAAATATCTCCTATAACGTGTAGTACAGCACTTTTTATGTTTATATTGCTCTCGCATTTACTATGTAATATAAAAAAGACTATAATATTAGAGATCAGGCCAAGTGTAGCAATTACTAACATTACTTTCCACTCAACATTTACCGGAAAAATAAATCTTTTTATTGACTCAATTATAATGATTACTGCAATGAAGAATAAAGTTAAACCATTAACAAATGCTGCAATTATCTGCAACCGATGATACCCGTATGATCTTTGCAAATCAGATTTCTTAGCTGAAAATTTGTGTGCTAACCAGCTTAAAACTAAGGCAAAGAGGTCAGTGAGCATATGCCCTGCATCTGATAGTAGAGCAAGCGAATGTGAAATTATTCCACCTACTATTTCCATAAACATTGTTATCGCAACTATTATTATGGAATAGATTAAGCGCTTGGACTGTGCTGCTGAGTGTTTGCCGTTATGCACTGCTGTCATATAAAATCTTTTCATGAACAAAAACGTGGGTAACACTGGGTTCGAACCAGCGACCGCTTGCACGTCAAGCAAGTGCTCTACCAACTGAGCTAATTACCCATCGTGGTTTTAGTATAGTGCTTTGGTGGAATGAAAGTCAATTTGCTTTTAAATTCTTACCCTATCCTAATGTAACGTTAGAATTTAGATTTTTTTTGTGGTCAAGCTATAGAGCCTATAGCTAGTGCAGGTCAGGTTTTCCTACGTCATACCGCGATTCATTCGCGGTATCTCAGCATAGATTCCGCTAACACGTAGCGGAATGACGAGTTCATAGCTTACCAAATTATCGGTAAATCTAAATTGCTTTAGTTATAGCTATATCTTATATTGTTCATATTAAATTAATTACTTATATTTCTTCACTAAGATATAGATTATACCAATATGAAAATTCACACTTTTTTAGTAGAGATCACCTTATATTTGAAGAGTTAATAAATTAGAGGTTAGAATTATGACAATCAATCAACAAATAAATAAAAATATAACTAAAGAAGAATACTTTAACAATAACGGCAAAGGGTTTAATTCGCCACATGTTGTAGAAGTTAAAGATTTAAATATTAAAGTAGAAGTTTATTCTCATAATTTAAGAGCAAGTAAAATTGCAACAATTGAAAGTGAGATAAAAGAAACAGCTACTAGTTTTAAAGATACATTCAAGTTAGAACACAGCAACTCAGAACAAACATTTAAAATTTATATGTTTGATGACAAGGATGATTACACTCACCTTGGCGGAAGCGAGCGTTTCGGTTCTTACCTTGGAGATGAGGGTGGTAAATGTTACTACAAAGGGGAAGCTGATGTTTTTGCTGAAATGTATGTCTATCAGCAAGGTGGCGTTCATAACCTTCAGCATGAATTTGCACATGGTTTAACTTACTTGGCTACAGGAGGTAAGCACCTACCTACAGTATTAATGGAAGGAATTGCAGATTACTTTGAGCATCATTCAGATCATAAATTCAATTCTCAAGGATCAAGTATCGATAAAACTGAAGCTGCAAATTTGGATTTAGATAAAATTTTAAGTTTAGAATATTCAAAGGACAGCGAAGCAAATAGCCTGGTTTATAAAACAGGTCATGCGTTGATAATGTACTTACAGGAAAAAGATCCTAGTTTATTAAGAGACTACCTAGATGCTTTACGTCAAGGTAACTCAGATGAGTCAAAAAGTTTCTTGAAAGACATAAAAGGACATGATGCTGACTTCAAAAGTTGGCTTGCTGAGAATGATACAGAAACTGCTATGGAAGAAATTAATGCCCTACAAGTTACAAAAGGAGATTTTATAGCAACTGGTCAAGAAATAGTTGGTGGAGAAATTAAAAACATATCCTACTATAAAGCAAATATAGAAAAAATAGATGGAGAAAACGTTGGAAGTTTTTCTCCTGTAGAACATGTGTCGTTTTATGATTATGCTCGTGCTGTTAATAGGGCAACAAATGATAACCTCGATATATCAAAGGAATATCATTTCTTAAAGGCAGTAAAAACTGCTGATGGGCAGGTTAAGCTGACTTACTCTGACCAACAAGGTAATGAATATCAAAACAGTCAAGAGTATAAAATGCAAGCTTTAAGGATGCTATCAAAATATGGTGAAGATCTAAGAAAATCTTACTCTAATGGGAAAGAAGACTTAGAAAAAATACGTGCGAGCGAGCTAGAAGACTTAGATAAGCAGAAGGATATAGAATATGATGATGTGTTGAAAGGCCTGCGTGAACAGGAAGAAACACAGCATCATGATGCATACGAGCAACACAAAAGAGGAGAGATCTCTTATGAGAAATTTGTAGAAAAATGCAATTCAGCCAGCACTAATTATTGTAATGAAGATAAGAGATTATATAGTGCTACACAAGACAAATATACACAACTGAAAGATGCAATACTAGATAAGTATGAAAATTTAAAAAGTACCTTGCTTGATAAAACCATAAACACTGGCTTAGAACAAGTAAAAGCGACTAAGAACATCGATGTAGAAAAGATGTTAGAAGAGATGATCAATATCGATCCAAACTTAATCAGAGGTACTCACATTAATCTACAAGAAGGTAAGATTTTTTCTATGCAAGCTCATGGTCAAGGAGATATGGGTGCACTGTCTATATATGACGGAAATACAAAGCTTGGAGAATTATTGAGCGAATCAGGATTTTTTAAGCAAGTTGAAGGCCAAACTAAAGAAACTTTTGTTTTTGAGGACATATTGCACAACTTAAATGTTCAATATGATGGTGGTGCTTATATGGCGGTTACAAAAGAAAATGGTCATTATAAAGCTTCTCTGATAGATGGCAGAACAGTTGAACGCGATGAATACTTTGATGAAGCACATTTACATGAAAATGAATTGTTGCATCCTAGCACTGGACACATCCAAAAAGATTTAGATTCTCTGCTCCTTAGAGGTACCAAAATTTTGAATCATCAGGATTCAAAGCATGCACAATATTCTGATGAGCAAAAGGCAAATGGAGTAATCGTGGAAAAAGGAAAATTACTGGATAATAAGGGAACAGATAGGACAGACGACGATGTATACGAAGCGGTTGTAAAGCAAGGAGACGAGCGCTTACATGAATTCAAAAATATGGGCTTTTATATTACCGAAGAGGTGAAAAATGAAAGAGGTGAAATTACAAATGGAAGTAACTTGTTCATTCATGATCACGGAAAAAATGTGCGCTATGAGTTACCTGAAAAAGTTACTCATCTAAAGTTAGTGCAAAAGGATGGACAATATAAGTTAGCACCATCTGATTCTGAAGGGAGAGAGTATAATGGCATACCAGATGAATATAGATATATAGATCCAATATTTGCACATGAATATGAGAAGAGAGATTATTCCCATAAACATGTAAATGTGGGCCTTATAAACTTAGAGAAATATGGCTCTGGCAAACTTTTTGCTATAAAGTACGATCCAAATGATTACCAAATACAAAGAAACTCTAGCGGTGAAATAGTTAGAATAAAAGATCAAGCATATTTCACTAAAGTAAAACTATTTGATGGTGATACTGATGAAGAAATTGGAATGTTATCTAATAATTTCCATAACTTCAAAGGGAAAATATTCTTTTCTGCTGATTATAACTACAGTTATAACGACTTCCTCGCATCTGTTTCTCCTCAAGTTGAAATTGAGGACATGGGGAATGGAAGTAAAAAAATAACTTTCGATCAAGGTGATGGTGATATCGGTGACACTAATAGAGGCTACACGGACTATCAGAGAATATTCACAAAAGAGAAACAAACCGAAAGTCCAAAAGGGCAAGTAAGTGAAACTAAGACAGAAGTTGATACATCACACATAAGTCACAATACTACTAATGTTGTTGCACAAGCTGCTGAAGAGAGAACTTTATCAAACGACAATAGTGAAATGCAGTCTGATCAGCCAATTCCATCACAAAGTTTAACAAGAACGAAAAGAACAGCTTCAGTGGAGGAGAAAGAGCAAGAACAGGTAGTATTAAAAGACACAATTCTCAAAATAGAAAAGAGTCGCGAGCAGGACTCAGAAGGGAAGCACAAGGCAAATGTAACCATAGATTATAATGATGTGAAAGCCTTGTATGATAGAGCGGAAGGAGCAGAAAAGCAATCTGTGTTAAAGTTTTGGCACAAATTGGCTGAATCAGGATATAAGGTTGGTGCTTTGCCGGAAGACAAATACTATTTTGAAAAAGGCAAATTCGTAATCCACGATAGTGGCACAAAGAAGCTTATAGTGTTACCTGAAGATAAGGTGTCCATCAAAATAATGAAGGATGGTGATAGTTATAGTTTAGCTATATCAAGTGGTAATGGCAAAGTAATAAGCAGCATTAGTAAAATAGATAATCCAAATTACGAATTGCTGTCAGATTCAAGTCATTTCAATTTAGGGGAGCAAGATAATATTGTATTATCAGATCAACATCACGAATATAATCTTTATCTAGAGAATGGCTTTGTGAAAATGTTTGATTACACAAGCGACCACATTTATCACGACCACAACTCAGCCTACATCTAATACATACAAGGAGGCAAGTATAGCTGACCCAAGCAACACGTCATACCGCGATTCATTCGCGGTATCTCTTAGCCGCTAACAAGTAGCGGGATGACAGCAGTCCTAAGTCATACCACCGCGAACCGTCATACCGCAGCAGTATCTCTAGATCCCGCTAACAAGTAGCGGGATGACGGTTGTCAGGCTAGCTGTCATCCAAGTAGCCCCTTCGGTGTCATCCCAGTGCCCAGACACTGGGATCTAGTTAAGTTGATGAGCATAAAAGTAGCCGTTTTATATTAAAGTACAACGTTTCTGATGATGGAAAAATGGATCCCAGTGTCATGCACTGGGATGACAGGAGAGGGGAGTGGGATGACAAGAGAAGAATTCTAAAATGAAAAGTTTCAAGGAAATCTTATGTAAAATCTAGCATTAACGAAAATTATACTATTTTCATGCATGCTATGGTTTTTGTAATTAATGGAGGGTGATATGTCGGCTAGTTTAAAATTTGAAAGGGCTGTAGGAACAGCAGCAACAGATCTCAGTCATGTTAAAATTATAACTTTAGCAGATAAGAAGGGTAATAAATATACTTTAGACTTAACAGGAGGTGATCTTAAATTGGAATATACACCAGATAAAAAACCTGCAGTAGAGTACAAGGTAGATGGTTTAGCAACAGCTCTTGGAAGTTTACTTAGTACAAAAGATAATAATAAATCAGTTCTAGTGGGTACATTAGGAGAATTTCTTGATAGCTTAGACAAAGCAAATTATGATGGTACAAATAACCAAACAGCAAAGGCGTTCTTAGGAGGTAAAGGGCTACAAGGAGCAGATGGAGCTCAAGGCCCAAAAGGAGAGAAAGGAGAGAAAGGAGAGAAAGGAGAGAAAGGAGAGAAAGGGGATCCAGGAAAAGATGGTAAAGATGGAACAAGTCCATCAGCTGCTGAAATAGCTGCTGATCAAGCCTTACAAAAGCATATAGCAGCGATAAATATAAAAAGTCCAGAATTTAAAGAAGCTGTGCAAGAGGAAATGTCACAACTGTCCTTTGACATTCCACCAAGTGATGATGCTGCACTTAATTGGACTTGGTAATACAGCAAGTAGTCACGCTACTTGGATAACACCTAACACCCCACAATGTCATTCCAGCGCGTGACGCTGGAATCTAGGAAAGTTTGCTTGTAAGCAAGCAAACTTATTTGGTGAGTATAAAAGCATAGCTAACGCGAGCTCTACGCCATACCGCCACGGTATCTCTAGATCCCGCTAACAAGCAGCGGGATGACGATTGTCAGGGTGTCATCCCAGCGCCTCTCTATAATGTCATCCCAGTGCCCATACACTGGGATCCAGATTGGACACTAAGTTGGTGAGTATAAAAGCATAGCTAATGCGAGCTCTACGTCATACCGCCGCGGTATCTCTAGATCCCGCTAACAAGCAGCGGGATGACGATTGTCAGGGTGTCATCCCAGCGCCTCTATGATGTCATCCCAGTGCCCAGACACTGGGATCCAGATTGGACACTAAGTTGGTGAGTATAAAAGCATAGCTAACGCGAGCTCTACGTCATACCGCCGCGG
The DNA here is from genome assembly GCF_947250715.1 of Wolbachia endosymbiont (group A) of Sympetrum striolatum. NCBI lineage: Bacteria > Pseudomonadati > Pseudomonadota > Alphaproteobacteria > Rickettsiales > Anaplasmataceae > Wolbachia > Wolbachia endosymbiont (group A) of Sympetrum striolatum. The sequence continues at coordinate 305,800 of NZ_OX366342.1, read as the reverse complement.
TATCTCTAGATCCCGCTAACAAGCAGCGGGATGACGATTGTCAGGGTGTCATCCCAGTGCGTGACACTGGGATCTCATTTTACTTTATGATGATGTCATGAAAGTAACTGACACTGGGATCCAGAAGACTTAATTTCAACCAAATAATAAAGGCTAGATCCCAGACTGGAATGACATCATAGGGGCACTGGGATGACAGCAGTCCTACGTCATACCGCGATTCATTCGCGGTATCTCTTAACATAGATCCCGCTAACAAGCAGCGGGATGACACCTCTCTTGGGCTCTTTTAGCTACAAACATTAAGAAATTTACCAAACGAAAAAAAGGCAAAAGAAGCCCCGTGGTGCGAGTTTTGACTCTATATTACTGTAAGTGGCGCTGTAATAATGTGCTAACGCTTAAAATAAGCGCGATTTGGCTGAATGTAGAAAAAATTTAAAAGACATGCAGCCGCTATAATTTTATGTAATCCGCCAAAAAATACCCTAAGTTTTTTACTGAATTTTGTCATTGAGCCTGCAGGTCAAAAACAAGTTTTGAGTCAGAAATACCCTTAATACTACAATAAGGGGGTTGGCGGAGTTTGTCAAGGAAGTTTTGCATTTAATCCGTTTATGGCTTAGGTGCCGGCCAGCTACTTGACTCCCGGCTGGGTCGAATTTGTATAGCTACATTGTCGGTAAATCTAAATTGCTTTAATAATTTTGATTGAAAAATAGTTTTTCTATTATATAAATGCTACTTTAGGGTAATCAAAATGGAAGACGATAAATATAGCCTAGGTTTAAGAGTTATCCATTGGTTGATGGCTGTTTTTATTATTGGTATGCTTTGCTCTGGACTTTATATGAAAAGCTTACCACTTAGCAATGAGATTAAGTTCAACATATACGCTATTCATAAGGCTTGCGGTATCACTATTCTTGGACTAATCATAGTACGCATATTTTTTCGCGTCTTTACTTATGTTCCACGACTTCCAGCAAATTTTTCTCGATTTGTAATCAATGCAAGTAAAACAGTACACTTTGGTTTATATTCTTTAATGGTGCTAATGCCACTATCTGGCTATGTTATGTCTTCTGCTTCTGGCAAAAAGATCAAGTATTTTTTTCATATCCCTTTGTTGATTAATCAAAACAAAGATCTAGCTAACACGGCTAATCAGCTACATTCGATGCTTGCATGTTTTATGGTACTCTTTATAATCTTGCATATACTTGGCGCTTTGAAACACACATTTATAGATAAGCAAAACATTTTTAAACGTATGATATAGGTTATATGTTAAGTAGCCTCTGGAAAAAAGGAACAGATTTTCTTGGTAGTGAGTTTGCGATAATGGGTGGTGCTATGAGCTGGGTTTCAGAGAGAAACTTGGTTTCGGCAATCTCAAACGCTGGTGGTTTTGGTGTAATTGCATGTGGTGCAATGTTTCCAGACCTATTGAAAAAAGAAATCATAGAGACACAGAAATTAACTAACAAATCATTTGGTGTAAACCTAATTACTATGCACCCAAAGTTGAGTGAGTTGATAGATGTGTGCATTGAAACGAAAGTGAGCCATATAGTGCTTGCTGGCGGATTACCAACGAAGCCTAATATAGAAAAAATCAAGAGTGCAGGCATTAAAGTTATGTGCTTTGCACCAGCATTAAGCCTTGCGAAAAGGTTAGTAAAAATGGGAGTAGATGCGTTAATAATAGAGGGAATGGAAGCAGGCGGGCACATAGGGCCAGTTAGCACTTCTGTTCTCGCACAAGAGATATTGCCTCATTTTAAAAATGAACAAATACCAGTGTTTGTTGCAGGTGGAATAGGAAGAGGTGAAATGATAGTTAATTACTTAGAAATGGGGGCAAGTGGCTGTCAAATAGGTACATTATTTGTCTGCACTAATGAGTCAATTGCCCACAAAAATTTTAAGAAAGTGTTTATTAAATCAGCCGCACGTAATGCAATACCTTCTGTACAGATAAGTGCTGATTTTCCTGTAATTCCAGTAAGAGCTATAGCCAACAAAGCAAGTGATGATTTTATGAAGCATCAAAAAAAAGTTATTGATGAATACCAAAAGGGACAGATCTCAAAAGAAGATGGGCAGCTTGAAATAGAAAAGTTCTGGGCTGGAGCTTTAAGAAGAGCAGTAATTGATGGAGATGTTGAAACGGGATCTTTAATGGCCGGTCAAAGTGTTGGCATGGTTGATAGGGAAAAGCCTGTAAAAGAAGTGATAGACATATTAATTCAACAGGCAAACAATTATATTGAAATGTAGAAGTAGAAGAGCAAATAATTATCCATAATACGGCATAATTGCCCAGTTTTAATGTAAAATTAACGCTAAAAAGGTATCTATACATTTTATTATGTATGGAGAAGTCTATGCCAAGTTCTAAAAAAGATATTAACCAACAATTGCGCGACACTATATACAAAAAGGTAACAAAAAAAACACATAGTAATCAAAGTCCAAAAAAAAATGGAGATGGAACTATCGCAAAATGCATAGAGTTGTTCAACAAAGGAGCTGACCCTAACGTATTAATTCAATTAGAAAAATCACTGAGAGAGCAAGAAAAATATCAAAAATACTATAATTATTACACCGAGAAATTTCTTCCAGCATTGGAAGTAGAAATAACAAACTCAAAAAAACTAACTACAGCAAAAAGAACGGAAATAGAAAAAATAATTATGGAACTAATAACTTTAGATGTTGTTAGCAAGAGCAGCAGTGTAAGCTCAATACCAAGTGCTGTTAAAGAAAATATTGAAGATCAAATGCAGCTAGGACATATTGAAGAGCAAAACAACACACAAGAAACACCCTTGAATATAGCTGAGAAAAAAAGTGGTGATAATAAAATACTTAGTAATTTAGGTATTACAGAAGAAATACTTGAAAAAGATAGCAAGGTTGTGGAAGAAATAAAGGAGCATAAGCAGACTTCTGAACTCAGTAATGATAATGATTCAGATAGTAGAATAGATTCACCTAGAAAGAGTGAAGAAAGTTTGGAATTACCAGTAAGGAGCAGTATAAGCTCTACTGAAGAAGATAGTAATCCACAAAAAGCAGAAACTGAAAATAAAGTGCTGCTAGAACAGACCACAGAAAAAAAGCCAGCTCAGGTGTCATACCAGTGCGTGACACTGGGATCCAAAAAAAAAGAAAATATGGACCCAAGTGGTCAGGCTACTCAGAGGACAGGTAGTCAGCCAGTGAAATCTGAAGAACAAAAGGACAAAAAAAATACCATTACAACCATGCAGAAACCTCCTGTGAATGAGAAAAAGGGTGAAGATACTCCACTTAAACAACCCAATAACAGAAATCTTCACGTTGCACTTGTAGCAGGTTGTGCTCTCTCTACAATAGGGTGCATTGTTGCAGGAGCAATGACATCAGGACTGGTAGGAGCAGGACTACTTGCTATGGCTGCAGTGTTTGCTATAGCAGCAGTAGCTGAATTGCATTCAAACTTCCTATCAAGTAAATTAACATCCATTAATGTGGAACCTCTTGTTGATGATAAAAAGCTTACAGCATGTTCACATCTGTAAAAATTAAATATGTGTTACTTGTAGTGGATAAGTGAATTCAGTTCTTGCCTATTGATATAAAAGTTGTTATATTTGAGGAATATTTAAAGGGTATTTAGTTGATGCGCATTCAATTGAATAAAGTTTTGGTTTTTATAGCCTTATTAAGTTTCATTTTTGCATCATATTCTAGCGAAGCTTCGGTGAGTGATGAATTAAAGGATGTACAAGAAACAGTAAAAGATTTTATTTCTTCATTTTCAATTAAAGATACTGTAGAAAATATGAGTCCTTCAACAATCATAGGGTTGTGTATAGCTGCGGTGATACTTGCAGTAGTGTTCAGAGGTCTAATCTTTTTTATGATAATGTTTGGTGTACTGATCATGATGTTTGGTAGTACAGAAAAGGCAAAAGACTACTTAAAAGAAAAATTTAATTTTGCAAAAGATATAAAATTACAATCCGATAGCGAAAAAAAAGATAAAAATTAAGATAGTATTTTTATCTTTTTTAATTATCTTTATTGAATACGCATATGCAGCTAAAAGTACAAGCAATTAACTCTAAGTTTGAAAAAAAGAACAACTTAGCATTACTAGAGAGCATTGATTTAGATTTCATTCCTTATGCTTGTCATTACAATGAAGAAACTATACTAACAAAACAGGGAGAGTTGTTAAAAATAATCAAGTTAGAAGATTATTCTTCTGTTGATAATTACAGCGACCTTAGAACTGAAATTAGAAAAAGCATATCAAAAAATATTAATAGCCTATATTTTACCGTTTGGATTCATACTGTCCGAAAGCGCAATAAATTGAGCTTAAAATGGAATAAAACTGAAGACTTCTCTGATAAGCTACATTCAGCGCGGTTTGATAAACTCACTGATAGTAAATTACAGTATATAAATGAATTATATATTGTAATATTGTTTAGCGATTTTGGTAAGCATACTAATAATTCATTTTTTTTTAATAGAATAAAGAATAAGCATAAGCTGTCTTTACAAGAAAGCCACCAGGAGTTGCAAAAGATAACTGACTTAATTCACGATGATTTAGGACCTTTTGGAGCTAAAAAACTGGGTCTAAGATTTAGTGAAGGTAAAATATATTCTGAAATGATAGAATTTCTCCACTATATTGTTACATTAACGCACAAAGATTATCCAATACATGAAAGGGACCTGTCGCAATATATTAGAAATTTTAAAATAGCTTTTGGTTTCAATACGTTTCAGACAATCTTTGAAAATCAACAGAAATTTGGCTCTGTTTTCAGCATAAAGGAATACCGAGAAATCTCCTTAGGCAATATAGATAGGTGCTTGCAGCTTGAATCTGAATTTATCATTACAGAAATAATGATATTTACTAGTAATAGTAAGGCAATAAAAGAATTTAATAAACAAATTAACATGCTGCAAATTAGTGAGGATAATACCTTACTTAAAAGCTCAGGAATTGAAGAAATAATAGAGCTTGAAAAGACCTCTAGTCTAGACTTCTGCCAACAGAAAATTATTTTTACAATATTTGCAGACGATAGGAATAAGTTAGCCGAAAATATTAGTGATTTATCTTCTATAATGTCATTAATTGGCTTCATGATATTTAGAACTGATCTACATATGGAAAGTCATTTTTGGGCACAACTTCCGGGCAATTTTACCTTTATTACACAACCGAAAAATATATTAGCAAAATATGCTTGCAGTTTTGCTATGCTGCATGATTTTACGTCAGGTACATTAAAAGGAGGAAGGTGGAAAGAAGCGGTAACAGTTTTTTTCTCAAAAGAAGGAAATCCTTACTTCTTTAATTTCTATGGAAAAAGAAATAATGGCCATACTACGATACTTGGAGCTCCAAATTCAGGCAGAACTTCACTCATTAATTTCCTATTATCAGAATCAAGAAAGTTTAACCCAAGAATTGTCATATTGGATAACACTGGAAAGTCGATAATTTTTACTAAAGCAGTGAGTGGTAAATATTATATAATCGATCCGAAGTATAAGGACAAAAGCCTAAAATTTAATCCACTAAACATTGAAGATAGTGCTTCCAATCGCAATATGTTGGTTGAACTGATCAAAAGAATGGTAGCCGATACGAGCTTGGTGGACGTAGAAGAAAAGATAAGAAAAATTGTGGATTCTATATTTGCTATACCCAAGGAGTCACGTTCTATTGCGCAAATTTCTGAGGTGCTTTTGCTCCTCGGGGGTAAAATAAGTAGATGGTGTGACGGTGGTGAGTTTGCTTACTTATTTCAAGATGGTAATGAATCAGATATTGACTGGGAAACAAAAATTATATCTCTCAACACCGCAAACCTCACAAAACGAAAAGAATGTATGTCCGTGATACTTTACTATTTTTTATATTCTTTTGAGGCAAAATGTGATGGCTCGCCTGCAATACTTGTTTTGGATGAAGCATGGGAGATAAGTAATATCTTTCCTACAGAGAAAGAGTTTGATAACTGGATGCAAAGAATGACGGAACTAAATGTTGTAGTAATCCTAAGTACTGAAAACTTAAACCTCGCATTTGCTAGCAAATTTACTCAATATTTAGATAAACATGTTGATACAAGGATCTTGATGCCAAACGTCAATGCAAATAGGTTATACATGAAAGCATTTTCTTTATCGAAAGAGGAGCTGAATATAATTCTGCAGACGCCAACACAGGAAGGTTTATTTTTGATAAAGCAGTATAAAGGGTTAGTAACTTTAAATTTAGATTTAAAGAATATGCAAGAAATACATGTACTTTCAGCTAACAAAGAGACGATAAAGTATATGTACGAGGCAATAAAGGAAAAAGGAGAAGAAGTTAATGAGTGGTTACCGGTGTTTTATGAGAAGTGTAAAGCTTAATTTCTTATTGATGTTCTTTTTGATACTTGGTCTTTCGTATCAAGGATATGCTGATTGTCCGAATTTTGTAACGAGTAATACTTGGTTCGAAGCAATAGTTAGCGGAGATTGGGTAAAAGAAATTAAAGTACAAGCAATAAAAGATCAAGGAGTTGATGGCTATTTTAATCCTAAAATTAGAGTATGTGCTTATGATGGAAAAAGTTATTGTTATAACTTACAAAGCGGGGAATCCTGCCGCCAAATATATGGAACACAAAGTACAGGTGGGGGTGTTTCTGCTGCAGCTTTTATTGACTGGGGAGGGGATAAAATGCTGAATGGTGGAAAAATTCATGGACAGGTGACACGGGGTCTTGAGTGGGAATGGGCAGATGGTGTTACTGATGAGGAAAAAAGAAGATTCGCTAACTCTCCTAAAATATGCGCTTGCAGTCAAAAGGGTGCTTGTATATCAGGTATTTCTCCATGGGGTTCTAGAGTTTTTTCAGGGGAAAATATCTTTCGCCCTGGAGAAATGGAAAATGTTTGTGATACTTGCTATCAGGAAAAAGTAAAATGTGCCCCTGTGCCACTTGCACCTGGCCCCCCTCCGTTCTGTGAGCAACTTGCGATGTCACCTCCACAAGTTAGAATTGTTCCTATAACAGATGAAGACAATGATTACTTTAACCCTAAAGTTAAGGTAATCATTGGTGATCTGAAAGGAGGAGACGGAGAGATTGGAGAAAAATTAGATTTCCCTAAAGGGTATGGAGAAGATAAAGCTGAGTGGCGCTCTATTTTAGACAAAGATGGCATCACGTACTACTTCAAAACTTATAGAGAAAAAGATAAGCTCTGCGCTGAATACCTTGGAACTCAAAGTATAGATGAAAAAAATCCACAGTTCGTCCGCTGTTTCCCGGCACCACCTACTCCAGAGCCTGAAGTAGTAGAGATAGTAAAAAGTAACACGCCTGGAAAACAGAGTAACACGTTAAAGATAAGAATGAAGATGAGTGAGAACACTTGTACTTATGAAGCACGTGGAACCTACAGCAATGGTTTATGTACTTTTAATGTTAATGCTGGTTCTTCTACAAACATTGGCCCTCTATCTTTAAAGGTAGTAAGACCGAGAATAGTTAAAAAAACAACTGATAGTAATAACGAAAAAAGTTATATTGATAATATTATAAAAGGTATATTAGAAAGTAATCCGCAACAATTTAAAGTTCTGAAAGAATATGACTATGTTCCTGATATTGAAACAGAATGTAAAGAGTTTCAAGGAAATAAATGCAAATTGAACAGCTTAGGACAACCAGAAGTAGAAATAAAATATAAAGAAAATTCTAACAGTAGAATGCTTTGTCTTTCTGGATGGCAGCCAGAACCAGAAGAGTTTGTTCTTGAAAGAGAAAATAAAATAATACCACTAAAATTAATGGGAACAAAATATATTAAATACAATGCTGTTTATTCAAAGGAATCAAATCGGTTCTATTATCTTCCAAGCAAGGAAAGGGAAACAGTCGACCTCTTAAAAATAAAAAGACTTCAAGATCAGTTGGATAAAATAATATTTAATAAGCAAGGGTATGTTTTCTTCCCTGACGACAATAAACAGGAAAAGGGGAAATGCAGTTACTGTGTAAAAAGAAATGATGAGATAGACAAGGCATTTAAATCTGGTAAAGGACTGAAAGTAGTATACAAATTGACGGATGTAGAGCATAGAGAAAAATGTAATCAAGGTGATGATGGTTGCATCTGCTCTGATGGAAAATGCAGCCGTTCAAAACAATATTTGAATAAAAATGAAAATGATAAGCCATTCTACTTAAGGTATGAGGAAGTGGATTGTAAAGATAAGGATGGTAAAGTATTAAGAGATGAAAAAAATGAAGTACAAAAGTGTACACAATTAAAAGATCAACTGATTAAAGCAGATAGAACAGAGGTCTTTTACGCTGATAAATTGTGTAGGTTCGATTTAGAAGGTCTCAAAAAGAAATTAAAAGAAAAATTAAAAGAGATAATCAAGGAACAGCTGAAAAATAAGAAACCAGATCTTGAAAAAAATAATGAAAAATCCTATGATCATGAAAATAAAGATGTTTATACAGATGACTTATCAATAAAATTTGATCGTGTTGAAATAGAAGCGTGGGGAAGTGGTGAAGCAGGTCATATAAAAGATACACCTATTAACTGCGAATCTTCTGTATGTTCCACTGAAAGTAGAGCAGGAATGCCAGGCGATTATATTAAAGCTAAACTGAAAATTGACCCTAATTATCCTGTAATTAAGGTGAAAGTTACAGAGGGAGGGGGTAACCAGGAAAATAACTCCTCAGATAAGGACGGAGGACCTATTTTTATAAAAATGTGTCGTTCAGACAAACAAGATTGCAAGCCATTAATCACTGTTGCAGGTGGAGGTATGTATAGAACATATGGTCCTGAACGTACAAGTTATCGGGACACAATAATTCATGAACCGAGTTTAGAGTTAGAAAAAACAGTTATACCAGCAAGTGCATTGAAGTCTACTGAAGATAATAAAATAACATATATAGAAGATGGTCAAGTCAAGTATGAAATAATAGAGTGTGGAAGTGGTTTGAGAAGCAGTAAACCTGGTGCAGGTGGTTGCATTTATAAAAGCAAAGAAATTTATGGTAAAGGCTCTCCAGGGTATGTGAAGATTAGACCTATTATAAAGGAATTTGACAAAGAAGAAATAAATGATGCTATTGAAAAAGTGACAAGAGATCTATATGATCTTGAAGCTATGACTGATTTTTCGACGAAGGACCTTAATGTGAATATAAGAGAGAAAGTTGAAGAGGAAATCAAAAAAGAATTGTTAAGGTAAAAAGATATAACTCTGAAAATTATGCTCTAGTTTTAATAATTAATTAAAGTAAAGCATGTAGTAAATGGTGTATCTTAACAAAAAGGTATAACGAATGTAGGAGGGTGCTTTATGTCTCTAAAGAATAAAATTTCTGAGCTAATAGAACAATAATTTAGCATTAAATACCATGACAATTATTTGGCTACCACTATACATAAGTGGGCTGCAAATGAAATATCTAATTCTATTGCTTTTTGCATAATTGGTTGTGGAAATTGCAAGATTGGATATTAAGATGTTGCAAATTCATTCAACATAACAAAAGAAGAAATTGATCAAGGTAATATTGCAAGCATAGAAAGCAAAATAAAAAGTGAAGCTGAAAAATCAGGTAGTGAGTTTCTTAAGTTGATTTCTAGAATGGATCAATCGCTAAGAGAACAAAGTGAAAAGTCTATTGTACAAATTTTAAACTCATCTGCTGAGGAGATGTTACAGAGTTTTTGTGACAGCACTATATGGCAAAATAATTCTCCAGAACCTCAAGAAGTTAGTGCAACTCCTGCTTCATCTGAAGAGTCTGCTACAGAAGGTCCGGAAACTAGTGTTAATCCAGATCCTTTATCAACCTAATCAACCCCATATATATGTTTTTTTTGTACCCATGCTTTACGTTTTGGGGTGGAAAGAAAGCACCATTCTTCGTTGCATTTTTCTATTTTCATTACAACGAACTTGTCTATTTTCATAGTAATCTTGCTGTCTACACTCTGTTTTTGATATCCATAAGTATCTTCTTTTATCATTGCGTGGTGCTTATCACTAAGCAGATTGCCTTTTATCCATCCGCAGTCTTCATCTATATCGCAGACCTTTTTCCAACTCTCAAACTCTTCTATCACTTTCAGGGGCAGATTTTTGCAAGTGTATATCCATTTTACAGGATAGTGAAACCCTGGCCCTGTTCTCATGTTGATTTTGTTTGACTTTGTTGAAACAAAGTTATTAGCAAACAAGCTATGACTAAATAATAAAAACAATAGGATAATAGTACTGAACCAAGATCCCAGTGTCACGCACTGGGATGACGTGAGGGATAGTGTAACAGACTTATTCATCATAATTCACGATTAGATTGACATAAGATAAAGAGTAAATTAAAAATTGAATAGATCTTTAAATGCAAAATCAATGCCTATAGAAATATTAATGCCTGCTCTTTCACCGACAATGAGCAAAACTGGAGGAAAAATTGTCAAGTGGCATAAAAAAGAACAAGACAAAGTTGAAGTAGGCGACGTAATTGCTGAGATAGAGACTGATAAAGCCATAATGGAGTTTGAATCTATAGATGAAGGAGTTTTAGCAAAAATTTTAGTAACAGAAGGAACAAGTGGCGTGCCTGTAAATCAACCAATAGCTTTAATGCTGGAAGAAGGAGAAGATGAAAGTGCACTTAACAACTATACTTCAACTTCCATCAATAGTGCAGTTAAAAAGGAAGTGACAAAAAGTGCTGTTGATAATCAAAAATCAGAACACCAAGATTTAAACGGAAAGCCAACAAGTCATTCTTCGGTGTCATTCCAGCGCGTGACGCTGGAATCCAGAAGAAAAGAACCAGTGTCAGCTACTCAGATGACAGAGGGTTATGTAGAAGGTAGAATAAAAATAAGCCCATTAGCTAAGAAAATAGCTCAAAATGAAGGGGTTAATGTGCAGCAATTAAAAGGTACAGGACCATATGGTCGCATAATTAAGGCTGATGTGTTGGAGTCTTTAGGTAGTGGTACACGCATTGAAAGTCGTGAAAGGCCCGAGGAAGATACCATGGTTGAAGTAAGCAATATGCGCCAAGTGATAGCACAGCGCTTAACTGAATCCAAACAGAATGTTCCACATTTTTATTTAACTGTAGACTGCCAGGTTGATAAGTTAATATCGTTAAAAAACGAGATTAGCTCAGCAGATGAAAATAACAAAGTAACAATTAATGACCTAATCATAAAAGCTGCAGCTTTCAGCATGAAAAAATTTCCTGATATAAATTCTTCGTGGATAGATAATAAAATACTTAAATACTCGAATGTAGACATTTCAATCGCTGTGGCACTTGAAGATGGGCTAATTACTCCTATAGTAAAAAATGCTGATAAAAAGGGTATTTTATCTATATCAAAAGAAGTGAAAGATTTAGTAAGCAGAGCAAGATCTGGAAAATTAAGGCCAGAAGAATTTCAAGGAGGTGGGTTTACTATTTCCAATTTAGGAATGTTTGGTATAAAAGCCTTCAGTGCTATAATCAATCCGCCGCAATCTTGCATTATGGCAGTTGGTGCATCCAAAAAACAACCAATTGTTATGAATGAGAAAATAGAGATAGCAGAAATAATGACAGTAACACTTTCTGTTGACCATAGAGCAGTTGATGGAGCATTAGGAGCAAAATTTTTAAATGCCTTTAAGCATTATATAGAGAGTCCTCTGGCGATGCTTATTTGAAACCTATTAGCATCGTTATTACAAAATTAATACCTCTAAGTTTATAATTCTACTAGTTAATAGGCTTAGAGGTAAAAAAATGAATACTACAGTAGAAAAAAATAATCCAAAAATTTTTCCTAAAAATGAAGGAAAGATTAACTCAAAAGGCATGGTTGCCCCACCGCTACCACCAAGAGCACCAGAGACCAAGTTATCGTCGCAGAATGAGTTAGAAAAAATAGTAAAGCTTAAGAAAGTTGCTCCACCTGTTCCTCCGAAATCTTCCCAAGCTAAATTTGCTGGAATAAAAGCGATTTTTGAGCGAAATGCATCTCATTCCCAAGCAAATGATAGTAATAAAACAGTAAGTAGCAATCTTGGAAGAACATTTGGCCCAACAATGCAAAAACTCATGAAAGACAATATTCATAGCACTTCTAACAAACAACGCCGTGATTCAGGGGATAGTGGTATCAGTGATGTTAGTAGCAGTACTCTTGATAAAAAAGCTAAAGCTTACAATCCACTTGATTGGAATCCAATCTATCAAGGTAAAAAGCGCTTTAGCTTAGACAATATTTCGAGTAATTCGTCTTCATGTAGTGAAAAAAGCAATATTTCAGATATAAGCGATAAGTCTAATAATTCAAACATTGTCAGATGTAATATTACTAGGAGTAACAGTAAGGAAGACCTTCGTAAACCTGATGCTTCACATAATGACAAATCTGCAGGTAAAAAATTATCTAATGTCAACGTAAGCGAATTAATCAGAAAGTTTGAACAAGGTAATAACATAGTAAAGGGGCGTTAATCAAATATTACCCTATCTTTGTATATGCAAAGGTAGGGTATCTTTTCAAAATATTATATCCTTTATAGCTTTGTTAATTTTTGATTCCTTCTCTGCAAAAGCAGCTTCTAGAGAGGTTTTAAGTTTTTCCCATTCCTCTTGACCATTTAGAATTAAAGATTTATATTCATTTTCAATTTTTTCCAATGCTCTTTGACATGAGGAATCTAACTCCTCATACAAATCAGTATTTACTGATTGCAGTATTACCAAAAACGAAAACAAATTTGGAGCAGGTAATTCTTCTCTTGTGTAATTCAGAAGACACAGCTTTATTTTTTTTACGCAGTATTCTATTGTTTTTAACGATAGTAAAAGGCTTTCTGCATAAAATATAAAACTATCTACAATCAAATTTTTTGACTTTTTCGGTAATTTAATATTTTCAAATAGTTCTTTTGTAAATTTTTCTATCGGTTGCTTCGGTAAATGTAAAGAGAGATCAGTAAAAGATTTTAGGTCAAAATTTGGTCCAAGTATCGTGCTAATGGCTTTATGCACATTGCTCTTATCTTTACTTACAGAAATAATGAAAACCAGCCCCTCCACATCAAGCATATACTTTATAGATTCCAAAAAATCGACAACGAATTTAGGGCGGCACACATCAAGATTATCCACCATTATATAAATGTTTTTGTCTTTTCTAATTCTATTAACTACTTTTGCCAATTGTGTTTTAAAATCCTTAATGTTTTCTTCTCTTCTTTGAAGAGTATTCAACTCTCTCAGTACAGAACCAATATCTTTCCTATCAGCCTCTTTTGTAGCGTCAAGCAATACGGAAAGCATAGCAAGTGGAGATTTACTGATCAGCTTTCCTAGTGTGTTTAGAGAAAATAGTTCTTGGTTTATGTTCTTGAACTGTTGTATAACGCTTCTTTTTACTTCATACGATGCAAATAAATCTTCAAATAGAAAATTTAAAAAAGAAGGAAGTGGTTGATCCAGTGCATTGATATCCCATGCGTTATAGTAAGCTGCAATTTCATTTTGCTGTTTTAACTCTTTTACCCACTCTTTCAGAAAAAACGTCTTACCCCATCCGTCATATCCTTCTAAAGATATTATTGTAAAAAACTGATCAATCGTTTTAATTATAGTGTTGAATTTGCCTGAAAATTGCTTATAGTTTAGACGGTCATTTTCCCAAGCCGCCACTTGAAGTGGTGGCGCTGTTTCTTTCTTCTTGAACGTTATTAACGATGCAAGTTTTTTTAAGCACATACCTTATTTTATATTTAACTCATATTCTTGTCTTGAAGTGAGGGCTGCTTTTAACGTTCCTTCATCTAGATAGTCAATTTCTCCGCCCATTGGTATGCCGCAAGCAAGACGTGATATTTTCACATCCAAATTTTTTAGCAATTCAATTATATATTGTGCAGTAACTTGACCCTCTAATGTCGGATTAATTGCAATAATTATCTCTTCAACTTTAGATTTTGTCACTCTTTCCAGAATAGTATCAAGGTTAAGTTCTTTTGGACCTATGCCGTTTATTGCAGACAATCTGCCCCCCAAAACATGGTATAAACCTGAATATATATTTCCTTTTTCAAACGCCCATAGATCACCCAATTCTTCTACTACACACAGTAACTTAGTGTCACGTTTTGGGTTAGTACAAATAGAACAAGGTGATTTAGTATCTAGATTTCCGCAAATCTCACATTCTACTATAAGATCTGCTAGCTCTTTAATCAAAGATACAAGTGGTAGCATAACTTTCTCTTTGTTTTGGAGTAAATGTATAACCAACCTGCGTGATGATGATGGTCCTAAACTTGGCAATTTAGAAAAAGCATGAACTAGATTCTTTATGTTAATGTTCATTCAATAAATTCAGAATAGTTCATCAAATGGTAACATCAAACCCTTTGTAAAGAAAGTGGTAAGTTTCTCTTGATCCCACTTTGATTAGCTATAGAAAAAATTTTTTACTCTAATGCAAAAAATTACTTCCGCACACTTAAAGCCTGATTATAATAGACTTCTTGCATAACCCAAACTAAGTAGAAAAAAGGTATAGCTGACCCAAGCGAGACGTCATACCGCCGCAGTATCTCTAGATCCCGCTAACAAGTAGCGGGATGACTACCCCTACAACAACATTGCAAGTATTGATTTTTCTCCCCATGAGAAGAGTCTGGAAGCTCTTTCACTCTAAACACGATGTTCACATCCTCAAAATTAATCTCAATTCGCTTAACTAACGTTCTAATAATATCACGTTTAGTTAGCCAGTCTGCATTATCAAGACTTGAGTTAATACTAGAGGAAAATCCCTCTAAATTTGTTACTACTAGAGTGAACTCTTGTGTGAGTTTTTTCTGATCAAATGTTTTTTTCTTTTGTTCTTCAACCATTTTTAAGTTTTGTTTCATTGCTTTAATTCTTGGCTCAAATTCTTCTTGATCAATATATTCTTGAGCATCACTATCAATTAACCTTGCAATACCACGTTTTAATTTATCTTCTTGTGCTTCAAGCAAAGCGCTTTTTTGATCTAGTGGTAAGTTCTGAAAGTCTTCGTTTATACTCCTCTAATATTCTATTCGGATTTTTTAATAGATGCTTTACTTCTTCCCACACAGCTATGTCTAATGTATCTGTACGAATTAATTTGTTGTTACACATTTTATTACCACCAAAACGGCGTGCCAATACAACGATAATACACCTGATTATTAGTTTTTTTCCCTCCTTATTCCTTGCAGTGCTAGTACCATAATATGCATAATTACAAAGCTTACATACTACTAAACCTTGCAATAAATATCTTGCTCCTCTTTGTCTTGTTCTTGCTATTTTTCTATTCTCTGCTAATTGTTCTTGAACTATATCAAATAAATCTTCGTTTACTATACTAGGTACTTTAATATAAATCCAATCCTCTTTTGGAACAGGATAAGTAGAATAATTATCTTTTGGTTGCTCGCAGGAGTTTTTTTTGGTCTTATATGTTTTAATTTTACGCCTAACCTTGTTTTACCAAAAGCTGCTTGTCCTCTATAAGCAGAGTTTTTTAACATACTCAAAACTACAGCCCTATCCCAATATTCTTTTCCTGTTCGCGTCATAACGGACATAGCACTTAGCCCACGACATACTTCTCCTATACTCGCTCTTTCTCTTCCTACCCAAAAAAATACTTTACGCACAACTTCAGCTTCTTCTTCATAAATTTCAAATAAGGCTTGTCCTGTCTCTGTATTTTTATTTATATAATGATAGCCATAAGGAGCAGCTCTCATTACACTTATATAACCCTTATTGGCTGCATAAATCTTTCCTCGGCAGCTTCCTTCCATGATTTTTGCACGTTCATATTCTGCTATCATACCTTGCATTTGTAATAGTAATTGAGATTCTGGATTATCGCTAATTAAAAAAAATGACTTCTACTCCTAGTTTCTTGAACTCTTCAAGTAATACCATCTGATATGCATACTTGCGAGATAAACGATCAGGAGAATGAATATAAACCTTATCAATGCTACCTTCTGCTATTTTATCACGTAATTTTTCTAAACCAGGACGGATTATATTAGAACCATTATCAATAAATTTATATTCATTTAATAATTTATGTCCGTCCATACTAATTTGATTCTCTATAGCAGCAATTTGACTTGCTATTGTACCTTCTTGTGCTTGTCTCCCTGAAGAAACTCTTGCATATAATCTAACTGTTACCATTTAACCCTCCTCAAATCTACTTTCTTACATTCAGAGTTTTCTTCCTTTTTGCTCACTTTTATTGGTTTACTTAACACTAATTTTTCATATGCATCTAATAGATACAACTCTGCTAATCTATTCACTTCATAACTACAACGAATACAAACTATTAATTTCTTGTTGCCCATTAGCTCTCCCATTTATTATTCATCGAGACATATGGTTATTTGATCACTAGCTCTATAAATAAATTCAACTCTCTGTTCTTTTTGTAGAAGCTTTCGGGAAATAGTTTTCTCAAGTTTCAGATTTCTTCCAATATTGTTGGCGGAGTCCCTACGTCATACCGCCGCGGTATCTCTTAGCCGCTAACAAGTAGCGGGATGACGATTCTTCAAATCGTCAAGGTGTCATCCCAGTGCCCTGACTACTTGGATCCAGAAAACTTAACTTTAAATAAGTGGCTGCATAATAAAGACTAGATTCCATCGTCACGCGCTGGAATGACACCATTTTCGGTCTCTTAAGTTGCTTTAGCTACAAACATTAAGAAATTTACCAAATAAAAAAAAGGCAAAGAACTCCCGTGGTGCGAGTTTTGACTCTATATTACTGTAAGTGGCGCTGTAATAATGTGCTAACGCTTAAAATAAGCGCGATTTGGCTGAATGTAGAAAAAACAAAAAAGACATGCAGCCGCTATAATTTTATGTAATCCGCCAATAAATACCCTGAGTTTTTTACTGAATTTTGTCATTGAGCCTGCAGGTCAAAAACAAGTTTTGAGTCATAAATACCCTTATTATCATAATAAGGGGACTGGCGAAACTTGTAAAGTAATTTTTTGCAATATCAGGGGATAATTTCGACCATAAACCCCTACCAATAAATTTTAACAAAAATACTTTAGTGCATTTTCAAATATAAGCATTCCATCACCATATTTTGGCACAGCAATACCTAAACGCTTGCTCTTTTCTTTTTCAAGAGGCCAATTATCTTGCTGAGTAAAAAATATTCCCCTCTCTGGATGGGGCATTAAAGCTAGCACTCTTCCACTTTTATCTGATAAAGCTGCTAGGTCGTATGTAGATCCGTTCGGATTGTAAGGAAATTGTAGGTTAGCATAGTTGCCATTTTCATCAATGTAACGTAATGCGGTGGAATTGCTCTCAATCAATTGGTTCAAAATATCTTGATCCATAAAAAATTTGCCTTCCCCATGAGCAATAGGGAGATATAGTTCACTCAGGCCCCGTAGCCAAACAGAATTACTCTGCGGATTAACTCCCACTCTAATCCAACGGCATTGATAATTGCCTATATCATTATGGATTAAAGCTAGACTAGAGAACTCTGGAATTAATTTTACTAATATCTGACAACCATTACATATTCCTATAATCAGCTTGTCCTGAGATAAAAACTCTTGAAACTCATCCAACAAGTTGTTTTTAATACGTAAAGCAAACGCATTACCAGCACCAGTGTTATCACCATAGGAAAAACCTCCTGGAATTGCAAGTATATTGCTTAATTTCAGTTCACTTGGATTATCTATGATATCATTAATGTGAACGATTTTTACTTCAATATTACTAATACCAAGTTTTCTGCTGCATTCCATAAATGCAAATGCGGTTTCTTT
This sequence comes from Wolbachia endosymbiont (group A) of Sympetrum striolatum, assembly GCF_947250715.1. Taxonomy (NCBI): domain Bacteria; kingdom Pseudomonadati; phylum Pseudomonadota; class Alphaproteobacteria; order Rickettsiales; family Anaplasmataceae; genus Wolbachia; species Wolbachia endosymbiont (group A) of Sympetrum striolatum. Next base: position 287,842 of record NZ_OX366342.1, on the reverse strand, counting down.
TTCGCAATTTAAGCCATAACCAGATAGGACTGTGATTTTCATGAATTGCTAAAAATTAAAAAATTCGAATTTCTTTTTTACAAAATTTGCTACTAAATTTAACGCAAATAACACCAATAATAAAGCTATAATTGCAATAGCAGCAAGTTCAATAAATGCAATTTCAGGACTACTTGACCATATGTATATTTGCACAGGCAGAACAGTCGCCGGATCGAAAAAGGACGTAGGTGTATCAGCAATAAATGCCACCATACCTATCATAAGTAAAGGGGAAGATTCACCTAAAATCCTTGCAATTGCAAGCACAGTACCATGTATTATTCTTGGTAACGCAATCGGTAAAGAGTGATCTAATATCACCTTGATGTGAGGCGCACCGAGCGCAAACGCTGCATCTTTTATCGTAATAGGAACATTCGCAAAGGCATTTTTTGTTGCAATTATAATATTAGGTAACATCATAAATGAAAGAGTCATTCCACCAACAAGTGGTGAAGAGCGCGGTAGCCCAAATATGCCAAGATAGAGAGTTAAGCCCACTACACCAAATATTATTGAAGGCACTGCAGCAAGATTATTCATGCTAATTTCTACAATATTAGTCATTAGCCTATTTTTAGGCATAAATTCGTAAAGACAGATGCCCGACATAATTCCTATTGGTAATGCTAATGCTAGGCACACTATAATTGTCATTAATGAACCGATAAATGCCCCTAAAATCCCTGCATTCTCAGGTTCACGAGAGTCAGATTTAAGGAATAAAGACTTATTAAAAAATTTTTTCACTCTCCTCTTTTCTTTTAGCCAATCAAGTAATTTAGCATAACGATCATTCAAATGTTTATCTTTATTTATTGAATTAATTATACTTGACGCGGTAAACCAGATCTCATATTCACCACTATCTTTTACTTTCTTACGAAAAAATTTCTCTAGTTCTTTGTAAGAATTACGACTTAAAATTTCGTCACTGTCTTTAAAATCAGTTCCTTTAAACACCTTACGTAAAGAATCGTTGAGTAAGCCAATGGACTTATACCGCAAATCACTAGGATTATTTGTTAAAGTAAGATCAGCACTTATTTCAATTGGCAATAAAATTTTCGTTACTGTTAAGGCACTGTAAGAGTTAACTAATATACTCAACAATATACACACAGGACAGCCAAGTGAGATAACTAGTGCCGTGAAAGAGCAAAAGCGTAACGCTCTGTTCTTTTTATTTTTCCTTTTTATACGAGCATGTACACGCCTTGACTGAAGTAATTTAAGGAATTTTTTCTTTATACTCATTTATTTTCCCTGGATCCTATCGTCAAGCCCACAGCTGTACAAACGTCCAGTTTAATAAACGTTGATGTCATTCCAGTGCTTGACACTGGAATCCAGTTATAAAAATATTTACAAATCAGGCAATTGGTAACAGACTCCATGCTAAAAATAACATCCATAATATAGAATAAGGTAGATCCCAGTATCAGCTACTTGGATGACACTGGGGAAGTGCTGGGATGACACAATTGACATCACTCCCTATTGTATCTACTTAGATTTCTTTTTAACATAAGTAGTACGCTCTTTGATCCTTGCAGCTTTTCCAAATAGTTTGCATAGATAATACAGTTTTGCTCTACGAACCTTTCCTTTTCTTGTCACTTGCACTGAAACCAGTGCAGGAGAATAAACAAAAAATTGAGACACTATACTTTCTCCATGGCTCACTTTTCTGACTGCAAAAGAAGAATGCAACCCGCGGTTCCTTTTTGATATACATACACCTCCAAATATCTGTATACGTTCACTTGCACCGTCAACTACTTTAAAAGTGACCTTCAAATCATCACCAGGACGAAATTCTGGTATTTCTTTAGCTAACACTTGCATTTGCTGTTCGTTAAATTTTTTAAGTAAATTTGTCATTTATCTCTCCATTCAATAATTCAGGCCTACGCTTTTTTGTTATAACATGAGACTGCTTCTGCCTCCAATCACTTATTTTTTTGTGATTGCCAGATAACAAAACCTCAGGTACTTTATATCCCTTCCACTGCTCAGGTCTAGTATATTGAGGATATTCAAGCATACCACCATCATAACTAAAACTTTCTTCAATAATACTATCGGAATTATTTACTACACCTGGAAGAAGTCTAATGCATGCATCGAGAACCACCATCGCAGATGGCTCACCTCCTGAAAGTATATAATCTCCGATACTTAATTCATAAGGAGTATACGCATCAATTATCCTTTGGTCAATACCTTCAAATCGACCACACAATATTGTTATATGAGGAAACTCTAATAATTCTCTGGCAATATTCTGATTAAACTTAGTTCCAGATGGAGTCATGTAAATAAACTTAGTGTTTTTATGAACAGAGAGCATACTATCTACTGCATCACCAACTACATCAGAACGCATAACCATTCCTGCTCCACCTCCATATGGAACATCATCCACAGTTGAATGTTTATCTTTCGCAAAAGAACGAATATTTATTACTTCAAGGTTCCATATTTTTTTTTCTAACGCTTTTCCGGCAAGAGAATAGTTCAAAAACCCGGGGAACATTTCTGGAAATATGGTTAATATTGTAACATTGAATGCCATTAAGGTTTATTTTAAGTTATTTGGAGCTATACTCTAAGAACAGTAAATTGATATAATATATAGTTAAATTAAGCATGTCACTGAATAAAACAATATACGAAGGTAAAGCGAAAGCCATTATTGAAACTGAAGACTCATCAACTGTTATACAGCACTTTAAAGATGATGTTACAGCATTCAATAAGAAAAAATATGAAATTATTGAGGGCAAAGGAATAATTAATAATCATGTTAGTGCTTTTATCATGGAAAAGCTTGAAGAAGCAGGAACTAGCACGCACTTTATAAAAACTCTAAACGAAAGAGAACAGCTAGTCAAAAAGCTCAAGATAATACCTCTTGAGGTGGTAGTTAGAAATGTTGCAGCTGGCAGCTTTTGCAAACGTTTTAATATCAAAGAAGGTGAGGCACTTACATCTCCTATAATCGAGTTTTTTTACAAAAATGATGACCTAGCCGACCCAATGGTGAATGAAAATCACATACTGTATTTTGATTGGCTGTCTAGCAAAGAAATGGATGAAGTTAAAACTACAACTTTAAAAATCAACGAAATCTTAGTCCACCTATTTTCAAATGCAAGTATATATTTAGTTGATCTCAAGTTAGAATTTGGCAGATTAATAAATGACAGTACTAAAATCATTTTAGCCGATGAAATCAGCCCTGATAACTGCAGGTTATGGGATAAAAATACTTATAAAAAGCTAGATAAAGACGTCTTTCGTTTGAATTTAGGAGATTTAAAGGAAGCGTACCTAGAAGTTGCAAAAAGACTGTCAGTAAAGTTAGACTAACTAAATACTACTCTATCAAGTGGAGGGTTACATGCCTCATCAAGTTTTCCAATAATTTCAATTTTTTCTCCACGTTTTTGGAAATGATTTTTCACGTTTTGCATATTCTCAGGACTTACGATCAATACCATGCCAATACCACAATTAAATGTTTTTAGCATTTCTTTCTTCTCTATTTTACCCTCCTTTGTTAGCCATAAAAATATATCTGGCCATTTCCAGGAATTAATGTCTATGTTTGCAAATAAGTTTTTTGGAAGAATCCGCGGAATATTATCTATCAAGCCACCACCTGTTATATGTGCAATGCCTTTTACCTTTGGCATAATAGGCAACAAAGAATCAACATATATTTTTGTTGGTTCGAGCAACACTTCTTTCCAAAGCTGATTATTCCATGGAGATGAGTCGTTATAATTTATACCTAAGCCTTTGAAAATATGGCGCACCAAAGAAAACCCATTTGAGTGAATTCCACTTGACTCTAAGCCAACTATATAATCACCTACTTTCATCATGCTACAGTTTGGAAGAATTTGCTTTCGATCAACTACACCAACCACAAACCCTGCAAGGTCATAGTGATTATTATCATACATTCCAGGCATTTCTGCAGTTTCCCCACCAACCAATGCTATTTTAGCTTGCTTGCACCCCTTTGCAATGCCTTGGACCACAGATAATAAAACGTCCTTGCTCAAAACACCTGTTGCAAAGTAATCAAGGAAAAATAAAGGCGTTGCTCCTTGTGCAAGTAAGTCATTTACACACATTGCAACTAAATCTATACCTATAGTATCATGCCTATTCACTTCTTGAGCTATCAATAGTTTCGTACCTACTCCATCAGTTGAGGAAACAAGTACTGGATGGTCATATTTCTTACTTAGTGCAGCAAAATCAAACAACGCAGAAAATGAACCTATTTCGCTGATTACTTCTTCTCTAGTAGTTTCTTGAGCAATAGGCTTGACTTCTTTTATTAACTTATTATATAGTTCAAGATCTATTCCTGATCTGATATAAGTATTCATAATCCTTCTATAAATTTTAAAATTGTTAATACTATATTAATGCCTTGATATAAAAAGTGCAACGAAACTTTCTCTTAATTGACTATTATATGTTTACCAATATAGGGTAACTTAAATCATTTATAATTATCCAATGAACAAAAACATCAAAAACATACTGTTAATAACGGAGCTGCTATCAGGACGGCTGCTTCATGACTTTGCTAACTCTATGAATGGAATAATGTTTGGCTTAGAAGAGCTTGAAGTAATAGATAAGAACGATGCTGATGCGCAGAAGGAAGCGTTGTCGTTTCTTAAAGAAAGCTCCGATGATTTAATATATAAACATAAAGTTATGAAGCAGGCATATTCTTCTTCAGCAGATAATTACAGCTTTGATCAGACCAAATCTAATATCGAAAATTATTTATTAAAAAAAAAAGTAAAGCTTACGTGGAAAATAGACGCATACTCTGCAAAAAATAAGGAAGATTTAATTGAAAAGATAAATAAGATAATTTCTAATATGGTGCTAACTATAGCCAGCGCAGTGGCGGAAGTTGAACTAGTGTCTGTTTTACTGAGTCAAACAGAAGATAAAATGCTATTAACTATAAAAATTCTAAATGAACACAAACCAATAAGCAAATCATTAGTAGACAAATTAATCAAAAAAAATGACACTAATTTAAATACAAAAGATATTAATATCTATATGACCTCTTTATTATTAGAGTACTATAAAACTGAAATGCATTGTACTTGCGAAAATAATTTGCTGGAGATAGGTTTAACTATACCTTGAGTTGCATATTTGGTTATTACAACTTTTTCTTCGTTTCAAGGCAAGACATTCCCCGACAAGGGGTACCAAATCTAATTTTTGTAATCACTTAAGTCTAGTACTATTTTATTAATGTAGCGCTCATTTGCATCTTTGATGATAAACTTCATACCATTTTTATATTTAATGACTTCATCTACAGAAGGCACTTTACCAGCAATCGAAAGAATCAAACCACCAAGTGTAACATAGTCTTCTTCAGGGTCACGTAATTCTATTTTTAGATCCTCTTCTATATCCTTTATAAGAACCCTTGCTGACACTTCAAACTTATTTTGAGACAATTCAGTAATGGTATATTCTGAATTTATTTCGTTCTCACTATCAATGTTTGGTATTAGCTCCTCTATAAGATCGGTCATTGAAATTAAACCATCAGTTCCACCATATTCATCCAATACAATAGCTAAGTATGACTTAGAAGATTTCATCCTAACAAAAAGATTAGTTGTCTTCATCGAGGGCGGAACAAATATTACGCTTTGTATAATATTTCTCAGATTAAAATTTTTATCCCTATTAAAAATAACATCTTTTACATAAAAAAAGCCTATTACGTTATCAAAGTTATTTCTATAAATTGGTATTTTAGTGTGGCAAGTGTTTTTTATCTTCTTTATTATTTCACGCTCGCTTGACTCAATGTCTACTGCGCATATCTCTGTACGTGGAGTCATTATATCCATTATACCACAATCGCGGAATTTTAATAGATCATTAAATATATTAAGGTCTGGCAGATCTTTCATTAATGCTTCAGTCGCACACTTTTTCAACACAGAAGCTTTTTTGAAAAGGAAGAGAAAAATTCTATATGCTATTTTTTCTACTAAGGTTCCTTTTTTACTCAATTTATTCCCTGTAATGGCAAAAACGTTTTCAGATCAGATTTATCAAGAAAACTGTTATTAAATGTTTAATAAGCATGTGAATAATGTCAAATTAATTTGTGAATTATTTGTTGATATAAAATACCAACAATTGATCAACAGTTTTTTCAACGACATATACATAGTTATGTAACAATGCATGATGGTAAAATGTTTTCCATAAAAGAAAATTACTAACACTCTGAACATCTTACTTATACACATAAATCATAACAGAAAATCAATAGCATATAGAAGTTGTTAACATATTTATCCACAAATTAAACAACACCAATTTTTACTGAATTTTAAGTTAGTAACAAGTTGTTGATAGAACTATTATTACTACTATACTTTAGTATACAGAAAAATAGATAAAATAGATTGGAAAGCAGCAAAACAACAATAGTAGAAGTTATCAAACAAAATGAGCCAGGTGAAAGAGTGCCTATTTGGCTAATGCGTCAGGCTGGCAGGTCTCTTCCTGAGTACCGCAAAGCAGTGGAAAATATGAATAATTTTATGGAGATATGCTACAACACAGATTTAGTGACAGAATTGACGTTACAGCCAGTGACAAGATTTGACGTGGATGCGGCGATAATTTTTTCAGACATTTTAATAATAGCTGATGTTTTGGGTTGTGACGTGAATTTCCTGCGCAATGTGGGCCCGAGAATAAAACCTATAAAGAATCCTAAAGAATTGAAAAGTCCACAAGACATTGAAGCTAAAATTTTACCAATTCTAAACGCTATAAAGAAAGTCAGAAGTCAGCTATCAAAAAAAAAGTCTCTTATAGGATTTGCTGGTGGCCCATGGACAGTAGCTTCATATATCATAGAAGGTGGAAGCAGCAAAACTTTTTCCAAAGTATTAAATTTTTACCCTTCGTATTTGAAGGAAATAATTGAACGAATAACGGAAGCAACGATTATTTATCTAATTAAACAGATAGAATTTGGAGCAGATGTTATTCAGCTATTTGACAGTAATGCTGGTGCATTATCGGAACCATTGTTTAAAGAATATGTTATCGAACCAACAAAGAGAATTACCTTGGCAATAAAGGATAGATTTTCTGATTTTCCAATAATAGGATTTCCAAGGTCTGCTGGAAATCTTTATAAGGATTACTGCGAACAAACAGGTGTATCTGCAGTAAGTATAGATTATAATGTCCCAATAGAATGGGCGAAAGCGAATCTAAAAATCCCTCTACAAGGAAATCTTGATCCTAATCTTTTAGCCTATAATAAAACGGAAGCAATAAAAGAAGCAAAACGTATAATAGATTGCTTTAGAGATTCACCCTTCATATTTAATCTCGGACATGGAGTACTCCCTGATACTCCAGTTGAAAATATCACTGCGTTGGTGAATTTGGTAAAAAGCTACTAATACAATACACAAAATTCCTAGCTTTTTTGCTGTACAGGGTTTATCATTTGAATTTAGCTTCAGTAAGATATGTCAGACCTTGCAAAAAGAATGTCCCTAATAAAACCATCACCTACGATTGCTGTAACTGATAAGGCAAATAAGTTGAAAAATAAAGGAAAAAAGATCTGTGTTTTAGCTGCAGGAGAACCGGATTTTGATACTCCAGATCATATAAAAAAAGCAGCTATTCAAGCAATAAGTGAAGGTAAAACTAAGTATACTGCTGTTGATGGAACGCGTGAGCTGAAAGAAGCAATAATTAATAAGTTAAGAAGGGATAATAACCTCGAGTACACGTTTAACCAAATCTGTGTTGGTACTGGCGCTAAGCAGGTGTTATTCAATTTGTTTATGGCAACAATTAACTCTGGAGATGAAGTTATTATTCCAGCTCCTTATTGGGTTTCATATGTTGATATGGTAAATCTTTTTGGGGGCTTACCAGTTGTAGTGGAATGCAAACAAAATTTTAAACTGACAGCGGAATTATTGAAAAGCAGGATAACTAAAAAAACTAAATGGTTAATTCTTAACTCACCGAACAATCCTGCAGGAGTTGTGTACACATATGATGAATTGAAAGACATAGCACAAATATTGCTTGAATATCCACATGTGAATGTCGTTACAGATGATATTTATGAGCATATAATATACGACGAAAAGTTTTTTACTATCACTCAGGTTGAGCCAAAGCTTTACAACAGAGTTTTTGTAGTCAATGGAGTGTCAAAAGCCTATGCAATGACAGGCTGGAGAATAGGGTATATTGCAGGTAGAAGTGATGTAGTAAAAGCTATCTCTACGCTGCAGTCTCAGAGCACTTCTAACCCAAATTCGATAGCACAAGCAGCAGCAGCAGCAGCATTAAACGGTGACCATAGTTTTTTGAAAGAAAGAACAAGGATTTTTAAGAGTCGTAGAGATTTTATGGTGAAAAAGCTAAATTCTGCTCCGGGATTATCAGCATCCATTCCGCAAGGCGCATTTTATTTATTTGTCTCGTGTGAAGGATTGCTCAGTAAGAGTACAAAAAGTGGTAAAGTAATAAATAATGATCTTGATTTCACTGAATACCTGCTAGAGGATCATTTAGTTGCTGTGGTTCCAGGAATTGCGTTTGGTCTAGAAAATTTTATCAGAATTTCTTATGCAACCTCTCAGGAACAATTAGAAATTGGATGTGATAGTATTACTAAAGCGTGCCAGGAGTTAAAATGAAATAGACTATCCATAAATTACCCATTTCACCGCGTCAAAAATATTCACTAAGGGAGTGTTAAATAAACTGTGTCAAACCGCATTTTTAGTTCAACTCAATTTTCAATCTGCCAGGAAAGAAAACATCAAGTTGAGAGATAGTTAATGCCCAATCATGTACAGGCATCGTCCACTTTTCCTCTGCCTTCTTTATAGCACAATATACCTGCTTATACAAGGCATTTATGCTGGTAAATGAGCCTTTGGTCTTAGTGAATTTCCTAATTTGCCTATGTAGCCCCTCTATGGGATTGGTGGTGTAGATTATCCTCCTAACTGGACCAGAATACTTAAAATAACCAGACAAGTTTTCCCAATTATTCTGCCAAGATTTTATAACCATAGGGTACTTTGTGCCCCATTTTTCATCCAATTCCAACAGATAATTCTCGGCAATTTCCTTGCTTGAAGCTTGATATACCTTCTTTAAATCGCTCAAAAAACTCTTCGCATCTTTACTGGCCACATACTTCAGTGAGTTGCGTATCTGATGCACTATACACATCTGCACTTCCGCATTAGGAAAGACACTGTTTATAGCTGCAGGAAAGCTTTTCAGCCCATCAACGCAGGCAATAAGGATATCTTCTACTTGTATCTTGTCAAAAGCATCTAATGTTTTAAGCTTAAGCATTAGGTGGAGAAGGGAGGAACTCTGTGCTTCTTCTTAGATATAAAATCTGTAGAGGAGATAAGAATTCCCTTCTCAAAAGTATAGGCTGGACGGTATCGTAGAAAGACCTGAATGGTTCTAATTCTGTATTCACAAGACTAGCCTTACTTTTCATTTTTAATGGTAACGTATGGGGTTATATATGATCAACAACTTTTTGGGCATAGATATATCAAAAGATCGCTTTGATGTTTTTCTCTCATTTATAAGCAAAAAAGGAAAGCGTGAAACTAGAAAAAGAAGCTTTAAGAACGATGGTTTCAAAGTCTACTGAATTTTCTACACAAACATAATGTAGAAAAAGTAAAAACCTGCATGGAATCTAATGGTTGTTATAGCGAAGCACTGGCTGAATTTCTACACAATGCTGGACATTTTGTAAGTGTTGTAAATCCTTATTGCATAAAATCTTATGCAAGGAGTAAGCTGATACGACAAAAGAATGATCAGACCGATGCAGAAGTTATTGCTGATTATTGCCAAAGACAGGAACCTTCTAGTTGGACACCACCTTCTCCTGAAATGAAAAAATTAAAACATCTTTATCGTTGCTCAGTTGCGTTAAAAGATGAGTTAACATTAGTAAATAACCACTTAGAAAAAAAAGAGAGACTGCCTAAAGAAGTTGCAAATGCTTGGGAAGACCTTGCAATGAATATAGCTCAAAAAATAGAAACAATAAAAAACTCCGTACGTGAACTATTAAATCAACACAAAGAATTGTTGGAAAATTTTCAACTTCTATTGACTATTCCAGGCATAGGAGATACCGTCTTGTTAGTCAACAAAAAAATTATAAAATTTCCCAAGTTGCATCATAAAATCAAAAAATACTTCCAATTGTGTAACAGTACACAGATTATAGTTAGTGGATATGTTGATAAGTAAATTAGTTTTATACGCACAAAACAGATGAAGTTTACTTATCAACATATCCACTAACCAACAACATTCAATAAATTTGTGTAAGATACCACTTTACATAAGATAGATAGGAAGCATTTTTGATTTTAAAGTACTAAACCTTCAGTCAACCTCCTAGCCCTGTAGTTTTTGATATGGTTAGGATCAAAAGCACTTTTGGATGTCAGAATACCGAAAATGATATGGAGTAGCTTACGCATTGCAGCACCAACGATGGCCATATTATGCTTACCCTTTTCCTTTAATCTTTGGCAAAAGCTCATAATGATAGGATTGTGATTCTTAGCTACTATGGCAGGAAAGAAAAGTGCCTTACGTAATGTTTGTGAACCGGATTTACTTAATCTGGGTTTGGCATATACAGAGGAACCTGACGTCATATTTCGTGGTATAACTCCTGTATATGCTGCCAATTGCCTGGCATCTCTAAAAACCTCTATATCAGAAACTTCAGCTAAAATAGCTATTGCTGATTCTTCTCCTATGCCTGGAATAGTCAATAGAAGTTGAAAATTTTCCAACAATTCTTTGTGTTGATTTAATAGTTCACGTACGGAGTTTTTTATTGTTTCTATTTTTTGAGCTATATTCATTGCAAGGTCTTCCCAAGCATTTGCAACTTCTTTAGGCAGTCTCTCTTTTTTTTCTAAGTGGTTATTTACTAATGTTAACTCATCTTTTAACGCAACTGAGCAACGATAAAGATGTTTTAATTTTTTCATTTCAGGAGAAGGTGGTGTCCAACTAGAAGGTTCCTGTCTTTGGCAATAATCAGCAATAACTTCTGCATCGGTCTGATCATTCTTTTGTCGTATCAGCTTACTCCTTGCATAAGATTTTATGCAATAAGGATTTACAACACTTACAAAATGTCCAGCATTGTGTAGAAATTCAGCCAGTGCTTCGCTATAACAACCATTAGATTCCATGCAGGTTTTTACTTTTTCTACATTATGTTTGTGTAGAAAATTCAGTAGACTTTGAAACCATCGTTCTTAAAGCTTCTTTTTCTAGTTTCACGCTTTCCTTTTTTGCTTATAAATGAGAGAAAAACATCAAAGCGATCTTTTGATATATCTATGCCCAAAAAGTTGTTGATCATATATAACCCCATACGTTACCATTAAAAATGAAAAGTAAGGCTAGTCTTGTGAATACAGAATTAGAACCATTCAGGTCTTTCTACGATACCGTCCAGCCTATACTTTTGAGAAGGGAATTCTTATCTCCTCTACAGATTTTATATCTAAGAAGAAGCACAGAGTTCCTCCCTTCTCCACCTAATGCTTAAGCTTAAAACATTAGATGCTTTTGACAAGATACAAGAAGGGGCTACTCGGATAACAAGAAAGAGGCTACTCGGATGACACCCTGACAACCGTCATCCCGCTGCTTGTTAGCGGGATCTATGTTAAGAGATACCGCGAATGAATCGCGGTATGACGTAGGACTGCTGTCATCCCAGTGCCCAGACACTGGGATCCAGTTTTCCATATAACCTCATCGAAAACGTTGTATTTTAACGTAAAACATCTATTTTTATGCTTACCAACTTAATAAAATTCCTGGATCCCAGTGTCGGGGCACTGGGATGACAAAAAAAGAGCACTGGGATGACAGGAGAAGGGGCTACTCGGATAACAAGAAAGAGGCTACTCGGATGACACCCTGACAACCGTCATCCCGCTGCTTGTTAGCGGGATCTATGTTAAGAGATACCGCGAATGAATCGCGGTATGACGTAGGACTGCTGTCATCCCAGTGCCCAGACACTGGGATCCAGTTTTCCATATAATCTCATCGAAAATGTTGTAACCACTTTCTATGCTAGTTTGCTTGCTTACAAGCAAACTTTTCTGGATCCCAGTGTCGGGGCACTGGGATGACATCATAGGGGCACTGGGATGACAGGAGAAGGAGGCTACTTGCATGACACCATTCTTTTTCCTGAATCCAAGTAGTCAAGCTACTCGGATGACACCATTTACAACCACTCCCCTACCCTTTCTAGCTGTTTATAGCTATTAAATCTCAGGAATTTATCAAAATATGGAGAGGCAATAAAGGGTGTGGAATTACTTAAATAATTAGATAAAAAACCAGGCAGATCATTTTTTAATTCTTGCATTTTGTATCTATAATTTTGTATAGAAATAACTTTTATTTTATCATAATCAAGTTTCCAATAAGCAAGTTCTGAAACTTCTCTTTTTGTTATATGTTCTACCGCTAAGGCTTGCAAAATTAACTGTGGAAAAAACCCCGACATCACTTCTTCGTTGGAAGGTGGTGAACCAAGTTTATAGTCTATAATTGCTACTTGCCCACTTGGTAGATACTCAACTCTATCACATCTTGCTGTCAGTAAAATTTCTTGTGGGATCAGATCTCTATTTGTCATCCAAGCAGTTTCATACTGGGATACATCATCACAAGAAATATAGATTCCAGCGTCACGCGCTGGAATATGAAATATCGGACAGGTAAAACTCTTTTCCAACTCAACATAATTGCTTCGAGTTTCATCAAATTCGACAAAAGATTGAATTATCCTTTGCAGTCTTACCCACCACATATTTGAAAAATTAAACTGACTAGTCGAGAATGCTTTTCGTGCAATGCTCATTGGCGACTTTTTGTTGCGTAAATATCTTGCAAGAATGTTGTGCACCATAGTGCCAAATTCCAATATCGATGGCTTAAAATTCAAGTCTCTTAATTGTTTAAGGCCCAGTATATATTCAACGTAAAATGAATAAGGATTACGAATTAGCTTTTCTATTGCACTGCAAGACATCACCTGCATTTTTTCTTTTCTAACTTCGGTTTGAGGTTTTGGCATAGGCTGAGTACATGGAACAGTACATTCAGGCGTATTTAATATCCTCAGCCAATCGCGATACGGCTGTTTCCCCTCCTTGAGCAGAATTTCCAAACGCTGCAATAGAATTGGTTTTCTATGGCTTAGCGATCTTGTAATATAAACCTTACTTGCACAAAACAAATTGTGTAAAGTATAAAAAAAATACCCCTGCTCTTCTTGCGCAGAAGGAAGGTTAAATTTTTCTCTCGTAAGTGCATTCAAAAGCGGACTTTGAAAGCTTGGCGCTTCATTAAATCCAGCGAGTATTACAACTTTGTTGTGATATAAGCTGAATTTATTCAAGTCATTTGCTACAGAGAAAAACTCTTTCTCTAAAAATAAGGTCAGAATTTGGCTATATAACTCTAAGGAGCACTTAATTTCTATACCCTCACATGCATTCAAGAAATTACAGGTGAAATTACCTATTTCACTATTTAGCTCTGAAAAATTTATACCAGATAGCACATTAATACACTGCAAATGAGTTGCCACCACATCAGAAATAGGGCAATTTATAGAGTTAAGTAAAAGATTAAGTATAGCCTCTAACCTATTGATAATAAGCAATATATCCTCTTTATGTTTTAGCTTTTTATAGGTATTAATAGCATCTATAATATCTTTAAGGCCATTTGTACTAAAGTTGCGTAATATCTCTATTTCAAATTCAGATAAAATCCGAGTGTACTCTTCTTGAGTGTAACCAAAAGTCACTAGCCTATGTTTAAGGAGCGAAAGTAATGACACACTGCTCCAATTTGAGGTCAAAACTTCGATACTATAAAGTAGGAGTGTTATATAAGGATAATTTTCCGGTATGGCACTGTGTTGCCTTGATAAACAGGCTATACGAGCTGCAAGTAATTTATCAAAGACAACCAAAGAAACGTTTTCATAACCTTCATTCTCTATAATTAATGATGTCACTTGTGCTTCTTCCTCTCTGGAATCACAAGTGATGACTTCAATATTGCCAATATGTCCATTACTAACTTTGCTTAGATCGGCAGTTGTATCAAAAATGTAATCTAGATATTCCTCAGGACTTCCTGTTATCCCAGCCCTTTCTTCTGTCATCCCAGTGCTTGACACTGGGATCCAGTTTTCATTATACAGCCACCTGGTGCGCTCATTTAAAGTTAAGTTTTCTGGATCCCAGTGTCTGGGCACTGGAGAACACGCTTCTGGCAGAAAACTCACATCTCTTCTATCTACATTTAAATAATCGAGTAGATCTTTCAGGCAATATTGATAATGTTTTTTATCAAGTGATTGCCAATCTTTCTCTTTAATTTTCAAATTCAGATTAGGAAAAATTATTTTTCCAAACGGCAGGTCATATATAGCCTTAATTAACGACTTATCCTTTCCAATTCCAACAAAGATTATATGTTGGTCTTTTTGTAAAGAGATTATCATATTGTTTATGTAATCACTCTTATGTTCTAATATATCTACTACTCCTAAATCTTTTAAAATTTTATTCCAACTCTCAATGAGTAAGCTTATGAAATTCTCTATTTTTTTTGAATGTTCATCGAATTGATAACAATCCGTTGTTTGGGTAGATTGAATTTTATCAAGCAATGATGGCAGGCTATAAGCTAAATCAATGGGGAAATTATCATTATTTTTTCTATTCCACTCCAATATGAATTGAATGAGTAGCAGCGTCCTCTTTGTTGGATTGATAACTTTAACTCTATCAAGATTTAATATTAAATCCTCTTCATCAATGTTTTCCAGTGAAACTATCTCTGGCAAAATTATGCATTTTTTAGCGTTATAATTCTTGAACGCACTCAGCAGCGCTATTACATCCCTTTTGCAGGGAAGTATGATCTTTATCTCGGGAATTTTTTCTCTTTCATATTCAGAAAATATGTGCTGAACCAATACATTGAAAAAGGACTCATCCACATTAACGGTAAAAACTCTTCCCACTAACAGTAACAATTAATACAATATTTTATTATATAGAAATCACTCAAAATATAAATGTGCTCGCAGTTTCTTATGCTATGATATATTAAAGTCTTTCACAATATTACATGGCAAACATCAGAATAGAAGTTTTAAATAAATGTGAACAAGTTGGCCGCAGAAGGGTAGTTAATGTTTACTTGATTTGCATAAGAAAAGAATTACCATCAAAATTACATGAAGAAATTTGTGGGCTATTTTATAATAAAGTCATACAAGACTGCCGTTATTATTCCTACAATGAAAACCTTCAATATGACTTCATAGAACCACAAGCAAAGTGGGGCTTGGAAATAAGCTTTTTACCTGGCATGACTGACAATGTGGGCAACACAGCGAAACAAATTGTTAGAGAGTATTTAATTAGCAAGGGCCACATTGATGAAGGCGTTCATATCAAAGCAAGAAGTTCAAAGCTGATTTTGGGTAAAGGAAGCATGCCAACCGAAGATGATATAAAGCAAGAATTCAACCCTATCACTGAATATTGCACACTTATCTGTAAGAACTATAGCTGGAAATATTATGGTAAATCGAATACAACACCTGGTGTCATCCCAGTGCCCCGACACTGGGATCCAGAAAATTTCAAGCAATTGTATAATGCAAACTGGATTCCAGTGTCAAGCACTGGAATGACAGAAGGTAGGGTTGGGATGACAGAGGATAGTACTAAGTCTGTTGACCTCAATGTGAGTGACCAAGAGCTTGAAAAAATCAGCAGAGATGGAATCGATGGTAATGGCACTTTAGGGCTCTCGCTGGCAGCAATGAAAGCTATAAAGGATTACTTTAAAAAACTCGGTAGAAATCCATATGATATTGAACTTGAGTCTCTGGCACAGACTTGGTCTGAACATTGTAAACACAATATTTTTTGCTCCCCTATTGATGAAATAAAAGACGGTCTATATGCTCATTATATTAAGCGTGCAACGCGTGAGATAAATTCTGACATATGCGTGTCAGTTTTCTCCGACAACGCAGGAGGAATAATTTTTGATGACGATTACTTGATTGTCGATAAAGTTGAAACTCACAATAGCCCTTCAGCTCTTGATCCATTTGGTGGAGCAATGACCGGAGTGCTTGGAGTTAATCGTGATATAGTGGGTTTCGGGAAAGGCGCGGAGCCTATAATGAATACCTATTACTTTTGCTTTGCCAAAGAAGCAAAAGGCAAATTTTATAGGGACAAGGAGCGCACTGATGAGATCTTACCGCCAAAATATATAATGAAAGAAGTGATTCATGGCGTTAATGTTGCTGGTAA
The DNA here is from genome assembly GCF_947250715.1 of Wolbachia endosymbiont (group A) of Sympetrum striolatum. Taxonomy (NCBI): domain Bacteria; kingdom Pseudomonadati; phylum Pseudomonadota; class Alphaproteobacteria; order Rickettsiales; family Anaplasmataceae; genus Wolbachia; species Wolbachia endosymbiont (group A) of Sympetrum striolatum. Next base: position 271,274 of record NZ_OX366342.1, on the reverse strand, counting down.
CTGTTCTGGCATTCCAACGCAACTTGGATCGGTATATTTTGACGATAGATTTTGTGGCAAGCCATTAGTCTTTGTTGGAAGTGTCGGAATTATTCCACGCAATATAAATAATGCACCTTCACACATTAAAGGACCAAAAAATGGCGATAAAATCGTAATTATTGGTGGAAGAGTTGGAAGAGATGGAATTCACGGTGCAACGTTTTCTTCAGAGGCTTTGTCGGGAAACAGCCCTTCAACGATTGTGCAAATTGGTGACCCCATAACACAAAAAAAACTATCCAATGCCGTCATAAAAGCAAGAGATCTTGGTCTTTATAATGCAATAACGGATAATGGAGCAGGCGGTCTATCATCGTCTATTGGTGAAATGGGAAAAGACGGATTTGAAGTTGATTTGAGCAAGGTTCTCCTTAAAAACGATGGTATGGCTCCGTGGGAAATATGGATATCAGAATCACAAGAGAGAATGACTTTAGCAGTGCCAGAAGAAAATTTTCCTGCGTTTAAGCAAATCATGAAAAAACATGATGTGGAGGTTTGTGTGATTGGAGAGTTTAATGAGAGTGGTAAAGCTGTTGTTAAATGTCCTGAAGGGACAGTAATAATGGATATGGAAACTGAATTTTTGCATGACGGTAATCCCAAAGTGCATTTACAAACAAAGCCATGGTCTAAGGAGCCTGCTGTCATTCCGGAACCCTCTCCTGTCATCCCAACACTCTTCCCTGTCATCCCAGTGCTTGACACTGGGATCCAGCAGGCTGAGCCTGCAAACATTTTATGCAAAAACCCATCCAACGGTGGAATTGAATGTGAAATGGATTCCAGTGTCAAGCACTGGAATGACACCTTTGCATTAAAAAAAATGCTAAGCAGACCAAACATATGCAGCAAAGAGTTCATAGTGGTGCAATATGACCATGAGGTTCAGGGGTCGTCAATACTGAAACCACTGCAAGGCAAGGGAAGAGTATGCAGTGAAGCTGTTGTCTCGAGGCCAGTCCTTTCTTCAAACAAAGGTGTTGTAAAATCGCAGGGATTTGGCTCAAGTTATGGAGAAATTGACACTTATCACATGGCAGCATGTGCGATTGACACTGCAATACGCAACTACGTAGCTGCAGGAGGAAATATAAATCATCTAGCGTTGCTCGACAATTTTTGCTGGTGCGATGCTTATAATCCAGAAAGGCTATGGCAGCTAAAGAGAGCTGCAGAGGCTTGTTACGACTTTGCAACTGCATTTAAAACGCCATTCATATCCGGAAAAGACAGTATGTTCAATGACTTCAAGGGATATGACGAAAATGGCGAGAAAGTGATGATATCTGCACCACCTTCATTACTCATTTCAGCAATTGGAGTTATAGAAAATATTGAAAATGCGGTATCGCTTGATGTGAAAATGCCAGGGGACTTGATATATGTGCTTGGTACAACCCACGATGAGCTTGGTAGATCTGAATATCAGTTATATAGTGGAATAGATAATAACAACGTGCCAAAAGTTGATGCAAAGAGCGCTAGGAAGTTGTATGAGCGTTACAACCAGGCAATAAAAGATGGCATAATTGCCTCTGCAATTGCACCAAACTTAGGCGGCTTAATTATTGCTCTGGCAAAATCGCTAATTGCAGGAGACCTTGGTGCTGAAATCGATCTTTCACTAGTACCAATAGGAAAAACACAAAATACAGACATAATAAACAAGATAATAATGTTTTCTGAATCGCAAAGTAGAATTTTGGTTACTATTGCACCACAAAATCAGCAGAGGTTTGAAGCGTTGTTTGAAGATGCGGCTTATTCATGTATTGGCAAAGTAACAGAGAAAAAGTTGCTAAACATAAAGGATGTTTTAAAAGTAAATCTGAAAGATTTGGGAAATAGTTATTATATAGCTAAAGTAACTTAGGTTTACAGACGATTTGATAAACGACAAACTCGTCATCCCGCTGCTTGTTAGCGGCCGCGGCGGTATGACGTAGGAAAACCTTTCTTGGGTAGCTATAGCATGTCAGTTTAAAATGTTTTTTTTCCATTAGGTTAAATAACTCTTTCACTATGTGCAATATTTACTTAAAATAAATGTATGTCATTAAATTTGGGTAGGTAGTTATGTCTATTTTACTGACACTCTTATTTATCAGTCTTTCTTTACTCAACGCTTCAAATAAATTGATGATATGTCCTGCTTTATTTATAGGAGCTGCTTTAGTTGTAAATTCAATGGTTGAATTTTATGGCAAAGAAAAAGCTACGTATAGCTTAATAGTGTGTACAGCGCTATGCTGTATTTTAAAATGGCAAAGTTTTAGTTTGATGATATTGACTTCATATGCTGCAATTTTAGTATCTCTTCTCTCGAGCATAATTGTTTTTGAAAAATTGAAGTCCAAGTTGAATTTTCATATGGCAAATTTCATTACTTTAATTATGGCATCAGTAATTGATAGTGCCGTTGTATGTGTTGGATTACTATACAAATTTTCTGCAGGTAAATGCTTAGCAATATATATTAGAGATTTAATTTTTAAGTTTTCTTATGCGTCAGTATTAAGCATCTGCTTGTTTGTAGGAATGTATTTATTTTGCTTGGCAAACAAGAAGTATTTTAAGATTTCCACATAACCTGTTTTCTGATATAGCTAAACTGACTTTGGGTCCTGGGGATGTATTTGGTGCGTAACAACAGTTTAGAATTTATAGGTAGTAGATTTGCCCTAAGACTCTAACACAAGTTGTACAGCCCTACGTCATACCGCCCTACGTCATACCGCCCGGTATCTCAGCATAGATTCCGCTAACAAGTAGCGGAATGACGATTTACCAAACGCTGCCTAATTTTCCGTAACAGTTGAAAAAATCAATAGAAAATCAACATATCACTGTAAATTCATGTATTTTAAGGCTATAATGGTTAAAATACGTTATATAGTATAATATGGACGATTTTATAAGAGTTAAGGGTGCAAGGGAACATAATCTGCAAGGTATAGATGTCAATATACCGAAAAATAAGCTAGTTGTTATAACTGGGCTAAGTGGTTCTGGTAAATCTAGTCTCGCATTTGATACGATTTATGCAGAAGGCCAACGCCGATACGTTGAAAGCCTATCAGCTTACGCGCGTCAATTTCTCAACATTCAGGATAAACCAGATGTTGAGTCGATTACAGGTCTTTCCCCTGCAATATCTATCAACCAGAAATCGATCTCAAAAAATCCAAGGTCAACAGTTGGAACTGTTACCGAAATTTACGATTACTTGCGCTTAGTATATGCACGAATAGGGGTTCCTTATTCACCTGCAACTGGATTACCGATAACAAAGCAAACTGTATCTCAAATTGTAGATACTATAATTGCGTTACCTTTAGAAACTAAAATATATATACTTGCCCCTGTTGTGCGTGGTAGAAAGGGAGAACATCTCAAAGAGATATTGGAAATTAAAAGACAAGGTTACGTAAGGTTCAAAATAGATGGTGAAGTGTACAATGTAGATGACTTGCCTAAACTTGATAAGAACAAGAAACACGACATTTTTGTGGTTGCAGATAGAATATCAATATTGGGCGATATAGGAAATCGACTGCCAAGTAGTATAGAATCCGCACTAAAACTTGGTAATGGTCTAATGTATGTAGAAGTAGTAAACCTACCTGACAACCATAATTCCGAGTATAAAAATGGTCAAATTCTGACTTTTTCAGAGAATTTTGCATGCCCCGAGTCTGGTTTCACTCTTGAGGAAATAGAACCAAGATTATTTTCTTTTAACAGCCCTTACGGTGCATGTGGTTCGTGTAATGGGCTTGGTAAAAAGCTGGCTGTTGATGTAAAGCTGATAGTGCCAGATGAAACTCTTTCAATATCTGAGGGTGCTTTAAAGCCAGTAGGACCAATGTTCCGTCAAGTGCACACAAGTTATGGATTTCTAAAAAGTGCAATTCTATCACTGGCTGAAAATTGTAAATTTAGCCTTGATGTTCCGTGGAAGAACATAGATCAAGAAGTAAAAGATATGATACTCTTTGGCTCTAATAAATTTCAAGGTTTGATCAGTATCTTGGAGAACCAGATGGATTATGATGAAACGCTTGTTGAGCGATACTGCTCTGTTATTCATTGTAAGGAATGTACTGGCCATAGATTGAGAAAAGAAGCACTCACAGTGAAAATTGATAGCAGACATATAGGTGAAATATCAGGGCTCAGCATCGATAAATCCCTTAAGTGGTTTGAAAATTTGCCAGACAAGCTCACAGAACAACAGAAGCAAATCTCAAGTAAAATATTAAATGAAATAATCAAGAGGCTAGCATTTCTAAAGAATGTAGGGTTGAATTACCTAACGCTCGATCGAGAATCTAGCACTCTCTCTGGCGGTGAGAGTCAGAGGATCAGACTTGCTTCGCAAATTGGCTCTGGTTTAACAGGAGTGCTGTATGTGCTTGATGAACCCTCGATAGGCCTTCATCAATGCGATAATGATCGGTTAATTGCTACACTGAAAGACTTGAGAGACATGGGTAACACTGTAATCGTTGTTGAGCATGATGAAGATACAATAATGGCTGCTGATTATGCGATTGATATTGGTCCTGGAGCTGGCGTAAATGGTGGAAAAGTTATTGCAGAAGGAACACCAGACCAGGTGCAAAGAAATTCAGGGAGCATAACAGGGCAATATTTGAGTGGAGAGAAAGAAATTTTAATTCCAAGGAGAAGAAAGCAAGCAACTCAGTTCATAAAAGTAATAAATGCATGTGAAAATAACTTAAAAAATGTGAACGTTAAATTTCCTATAGGGAATCTTATTTGTGTTACTGGAATATCAGGAGGGGGAAAATCAAGTTTAGTCATAGAAACATTATATAAATATTCAGCACATAAGATATATCATTCGTCTGCACGGTATGGTCGGTGTGATAGAATAGAAGGCCTTGAATATATAGATAAAGTTATAGAAGTTGATCAGTCGCCAATTGGTAGAACTCCTGCGTCAAATCCAGCAACATATGTCGGTATGTTTACTCATATAAGAAATTGGTTTGCAGGTCTTTCGGAGTCAAAAGCAAGGGGATATAATATAGGCCGGTTTTCATTTAATACCAGAGGGGGAAGGTGTGAGGCTTGTAAAGGTGATGGGCACTTAAAGATAGAGATGCATTTTCTACCGGACGTTTATGTGAAGTGTGAGCAGTGTAAAGGGCGAAGGTATAATCGTGAAACATTGGAAGTTACTTATAAAGGAAAATCAATCTCTGATGTGCTTGATATGACGATAGATCAGGCTTGTGATTTTTTTGAAAACCTTCCAATGGTAAAAGAAAAGTTGGTTTCTTTGCAGGAAGTGGGGCTTGGCTATATAAAACTCGGACAGTCGTCAACAACGTTGTCTGGGGGTGAAGCACAACGAATAAAGCTGTCCAAAGAGCTATCAAAACGATTTACCGGAAGAACATTGTATATTCTTGATGAGCCAACAACTGGATTACACTTTGAAGATATAAATAACTTACTAAAAATACTCCATAGATTAGTCGATCTGGGAAACACTGTTATAGTTATCGAGCACAATTTGCACGTTATAAAAACTGCAGATTATATAATAGACATCGGACCAGAGGGCGGAATAAAAGGCGGAGAAGTGATTGCCACTGGAACTCCAGAAGAAGTGGTAAAAATTCCAGAAAGTGTTACAGGCAGGTATCTTAAAACGTATTTATTATAAACTATTTCTTAATTATATTAGGCTAGGTTGCATATTTATGATTTGGAGAGGGTAATGTCAATATATCAATATTTTAAAAGGTATGCTAAACATGGAATTGTACCTGCTAAGAGAGCAGAAGATTGCACACTAGTTCCAGAAAATAGTTTCTATAAGTCCGTACATTACGTTGATAATGTGCTAGGACCTGTGAAAGATGTAATTTGTGGAGTTGAGAGTAAAGACAATTATAACAAGTATTATAAAAACAATGATAAATGTGAATACGTGGGTTACAGGGCAGAGGAAGTGTTTCCACTTTGTGAACGGGGTGCTTTTCTAGTAGCTAGCATAATATTGCAACCTTTATGTTTGATACTAGCATATTTGTCATACTTCCCAATTAAGTTATTATCAAAAATAACAGGGGACTATTGTTTAAAAGCAAGTACAAAGTCATTAGTTGATCATTCAAATGCATTTTTAAGTGCTGGGCAAGATTGTGCTAGTGCAGTAGCTGAAGTATTTAACAAGATTGTAAGTTATGCTTGCGCTGCTATCATTTGGGCTGCCGCGTCAATGATAACGCCACTTGTGTGGGCTTGCAACAAAGTGCAAAGTAAGTTAAGTGAAATACAGGAGCCAGAAAAACATCAGCTTTTATCTAATAAGTTATAAGTTCTGCTTTTTCAGCAGTGGCTCAGTTTGAATTACATTGAAATGAAATAAAAAGTGAAAGAGTGTAAGCACAAGTTACTTTAGCTATACTATATAAATTTTATAATATATTTAATGAATTGTGAACCTTCTCTTACTAAAAAAAGCTACAAATCTTATATTTCCGAACGTATGCGTAAGTTGCGAATATATCATTGATGAAAATCTTAATCTATGTAGTGAATGCAACAAAAAAATCAATTTTCTAACTAAGCATTACTGCAATGTTTGTGGCGTAGTAATCTCAGACAATATTCATACGTGTGGTAAGTGCATCATCAATCCTCCAACGTTTAAAGTATTAAGATCAGTTTTTGCTTATGATCAACATAGTAAAAACATGATTATAAATTTCAAATTTTTTGATAATTTGAATTACGTAAAAATCTATGCAAAGTGGATACACCAAGCTAATCAGGATACGTTTCAGAACGCAGAGGTCATAATTCCTATACCGTTACATAAAATGCGCTTGTTTAAACGTAAATATAATCAAGCAGCATTGCTTGCAAAAGAGTTGAGTAAGTTGTCCAATTTATCCTATACGCCATTTGCAATAAAACGTCTTCGCCATACTGCGCCTCAAGCTGGTCTTTCACTTAAACAGCGTGAAAAAAATTTGAAAAAGGCTTTTAGCATAACCAACAAGAAAATTATCGAAAATAAAATCGTGATATTAGTTGATGATGTGGTAACAACCGGAGCAACTGTAAGATCTTGCTCTCAAGAAATTTTAAACTCCGGTGCAAGAGAAGTGAGAGTGCTATCACTTGCAAGAACGGTGAATGATTGGACCTCTTGCATAAAAAATTAGCAGTCAGTGTCATCCAAGTAGCTTGACTACTTGGATCTATTTTTTTCTAGATTCCAGTGCCAGCGTTACGCACATAGCTGTACGAACATTGTCTACCAGGAGGATGTCATCCCAGTGTCAAGCACTGGGATGACATCACTTTTGCTTCAATATTCGCACATTAGCCACGTCCCTGAACAGATACGGAGGTAAGCCCATTGTGAAAATCAGTATGTTAAGGCATGATTTTTAATAACCTCAACATCACTGAACTCAAAAGTTTGGCTTCCTACAATTTGGAATTTCTCATGTCCTTTTCCTGCAACTAGCAGAATCATACCCTCGTTATAGGCAATATCTACTCCTTTCTCTATAGCTTCTCTTCTATCTTCTATCTCTAGCGCATTAGGGCAATGTAGTAAAATACCACGACGAATTTCTGCAGGATTCCCATCACGCGGATTGTCATCCGTGATTATCACTTTGTCTGCATATATTTGTGCTACTTTACCCATTTCTGCGCGTTTTGTTTGATCACGATTGCCACCACAACCAAAAACTAGAATTATTTTTTTATTGAAGTGCCATTTTAAAGACAATAGGGCTTGTTTAAGCGCACTTGGAGTATGAGCGTAATCCACAAATGCAAAAGGTTTCACTTTTTCCATTCTTCCTGGTGGAGAAACGAGTTTTTCTACGCATATTTCTCTGTAATTCAGTCCAGACGAGGTAACTATACCCATTGCACACAACAGATTATATGCTTGAAATTGCCCCAGAACCGGAAAAAACGTATCATAAATTTCACCACCAATTTTTATTGTAAGGTGTTGACCATTAGGGGTTGGTGTTTGCTCCAATAAAGTAATATCAGAGCCTGTTTTTCCATAGGTGATAATTTTGTTGCTGCGTTTTTCAGCTATCTTAAGCAACGCGTAGTATTCATCTATATCCGCATTTAAAATCGCTGTTTTTCCTTCTGGTAATACCTCGTAAAATAACCTTTTTTTAGTTTCTAAATATTCACCAAGATTTTTATGGTAATCTAAATGATCTTGCGAGAAATTAGTAAAAGCTGCAGCACTCAACTTTAATCCATGGATTCTATATTGATCAATCCCATGACTTGATGCTTCTAACACTAAGTGTTCTACATTTATACCACGCAATGTTGCGTAAAGGTCATCTGCATCTGGAGTGGTAAGACTGTTGCTATTACCTTTTCTACCATTATTGATGCATGTTCCAAGTGTTCCAATAGACGCAGCATTATAGCCAGAGTTTTGCCAGATCTGGCGGCAAAATTCTACTACTGAAGTTTTACCATTCGTACCCGTTACAGCAGCAACATATTTGGGCTGTTTGAATTGATAAAACCTGCTGACTATTTCGCTGTATATTTCTTGAGGATTTGGGTGTTCAAGCACTGCAAAGCTCGAAGTATCTGTCATTCCAGTGCGTGACACTGGAATCCAGTTTTTATTATACAATTGCCTAGTGTGCTCATTTGCAATTAAATTTTCTGGATCCAAGTAGTCAAGCACTGGGATGACATCTTTTTTGGTTCCTTGTATGACAACGTCTACACAGTCGTGTGCGTGATACTGGGATTCAGTAGGAAAAATCTGGATACATGCTGGTTTTCTAGATTCCAGCGTCACGCGCTGGAATGACACCGCAGACACACAAACGAAAAGATAACCTTCCTTGACTCTCTTGGGATTATATGTAACGCCCTTGATTTCAACGTCAAAGTTAACATCAACAATATCATGCAGTAATTCTCTCAGTTTCATGTCCTACTTCATCGTTTTGAAAGTCTAAACATGGTAACCTTTTTAGTGCGTCATTAAGGTCAAAGATTAAATCTTCAGGATCTTCCAGTCCACAAAATATTCGCACGAAACTTCCACCACAATCTGAATTCATTACAGATCTTGACATAGATCTACGATCTACTGGTAATATCAAACTGTCGCACCCTCCCCAAGAAGCACCAATACTAAAAATTTTCATATGATCAACCATGCAGCTTAGTTCTTCACATGAATATTCTCTATCCAGTGCTATACTGAATGTGCCGCTTGCTCCTTTGAAGTAACTTTTCCATAATTCGTGTTGAGGATGGGAGGGAAGTGCTGGATATAAAACCTTTCTAACTTTTTGCTGTGCTTCTAGCCACTTTGCCACTTCCATTGCTGTATTTTGGTGCCTTTTCATACGTGTGTGCAGTGTTCTTAGTCCCCTGTGTGCAAGGTAGCAGTCGTGCGATTGAATGGTTACTCCATAATTTTTATAGCTCTCATAAAGCAATTTAAAAATTTCACCTTCAGCAATAATAGCTCCCATAACTAAATCTGAGTGACCGGCTAGATACTTTGTCACTGAATATAGTGCAACATCAATTCCATAATCAAGCGGCTTAAATAACAAAGGAGTGGCCCATGAATTGTCGCAAACGGTTACGATTCCATGTTCTTTAGCAACTTTTACTATATGCTCTATATTCGAAATCTCAAACATTATAGAACCAGGAGTCTCGATCATTATCAATGAAGTATTACTCTGAATTAAATCAGTTATATCCTGCGTTGGATCATAAAAAGTTACTTCTGTTCCTCTTTTTGGTAGCTCATTTTCTGCAAACCTCCTAAGCCTATAATAACTATTATCTTGAATTAAAACGTGCGAGCCTGCTTTAGTGAAAGTCAAAATAGCAAAAGTAAGTGCAAATAGTCCGGAAGGATAAATAAGCGCTTGTCCACTCCCTTCAATTTCAGCCAGTGCATTTGAAAGATAATGGACAGTAGGAGTACCAACATTACTGTAGCTATAATCCCTTGCAACACCATCGTTGATTACATCGTATATACTTTCTCCATTTGCTGCATTTAAGTAGTCCTTGTAAGTAGGAAATAATATGGTAGAAGAATGATAAACTGGCGGGTTCATAGAACCTTTATAGTCATTAAATTTTCTTCCTGCTTTAACTAATATAGACTCTTCCTTCACATTTTTATTATTTATTTTTTAAATTGTACTCGTTTTGCGTATACAAGTGAAGAGAAATTGCATGTATTAGCTCTATCTCACCCTTCAATAACTCATAAATCAACTTATGTCTTTTTAGAATACTCATTCCAATAAAGCCGTCAGATATTAATATTAATTTAATGTGCGAAGGTAATGTTGAAGATGAAGCAAAATAATGATCAGCATGCTTTGCTGATTCATCGAAAATGTTGATATCAATTACATCTATCGAATCGCGTATCTTTTCTTCTATTGTTTTAATAATATCCATAATGGTTTCTTTAAGCAACAACATGCTCCTCTTGTCATCCAAGTAGCTGACACTGGGATGACAGGAAAAGTGATATAACAATACACCCTTATTTATTCTCTTCCTTATTATCTATGTCTTGATAATCAGAATCTACTACTTTTTCTTCTTTATCATTTGGATTCCCTTCTGATGAAAAGCCATTTCCAGCACTATTTTGTTGTGAGGCATTATACATAGCTTCTCCAAGTTTCATAGATAATTGAGAAAGATTAGTAACTTTCTGCTGGATTGAATCAGCGTCATCAATGTTATCAGATTTACTAACTTCTTTTAATTCGTTAACTGCATTTTCAATAGCAGATTTATCTTCTGGTGAAACTTTATCACCATACTCTGTCAGAGACTTTTCTGTAGAATGAACTAAACTATCCGCTTGATTCTTCACTTCAATAAACTTTTTGCGCTTTTCATCTTCTTGCGCTTTTTCTTCAGCTTCTTTTACCATGCGATTTATTTCATCATCAGATAGACCACCTGAAGATTGAATGCGTATTTTTTGCTCTTTTCCAGTAGCTTTATCTTTTGCAGAAACGTGTGCTATTCCATTTGCATCTATGTCAAATGTTACTTCGATCTGAGGAACTCCACGAGGAGCAGTAGGTATCCCTTCCAAACTAAACTGACCAAGTAGCTTGTTATCAACCGCCAATTTTCTTTCACCTTGATGTACCTTAATTGTAACGGCTGTTTGGTTATCTTCTGCAGTTGAAAACACCTGAGATTTTTTAGTAGGAATAGTAGTATTACGTTCAATAAGTGGAGTGAATACTCCTCCTAGAGTCTCAATACCAAGAGAAAGTGGAGTCACGTCAAGTAGTAACACATCTCTTACATCACCTTGAATGATTCCCGCCTGTATTGCAGCTCCAATTGCTACAACTTCATCAGGATTTACTCCTCTATGTGGATCTTTGCCAAAGAATTCTTTAACTTTCTCTATGACTTTTGGCATACGAGTCATGCCACCAACGAGAACCACTTCGCCAATTTGACTAGCAGACAAACCAGCATCCTCAAGAGCTTTTTTACAAGGAGCCATAGTTCTTTCGATTAAACCATTCACTAAGCTTTCAAGTTTTGCTCTCGTTAATTTCATATTTAAGTGTTTTGGACCACTTGCATCAGCTGTAATAAACGGTAGATTTATTTCCGTTTCCATTGCACTTGATAATTCAATTTTCGCTTTTTCAGCAGCTTCTTTGATTCTTTGCATAGCCATTGGATCATTTTTCAAATCAATGCCATTACTTTTCTTGAATTCATCTAGTAAATAACTCACTATTGCGTTATCAAAGTCTTCACCTCCAAGATGAGTGTCACCATTTGTAGCCTTTACTTCAAAAACCCCTTCACCTATTTCAAGTATTGAGACATCAAATGTACCACCACCAAGGTCATATACCACTATTGTGTGCCCATGTTTCTTATCAAGACCATAAGCAAGCGCTGCAGCAGTCGGTTCATTTACTATTCTGAGCACATTTAATCCGGCGATTTTTCCTGCATCTTTTGTTGCTTGACGTTGAGAGTCGTTGAAGTATGCTGGCACTGTTATCACAGCATCTTTTACTTCCTCTCCAAGATAAGCTTCTGCTGCTTCTTTCATGTTTTGTAGTATGAATGCACCAATTTGACTAGGAGAGTATTCTTTATTATCAGTGGTTTTAACCCATGCGTCACCATTTTTTGCTGCAAACACTTTATACGGCACGTTTAGATTTTTCATTTCAGAATCACCGTATTGACGGCCTATTAATCTCTTAGTAGCAAAAAAAGTATTACTTGCATTGGTGGTTGCTTGTCTTTTTGCAGGAGCGCCAATCAACCTTTCTCCTGACGAAGTAAATGCAACTATAGATGGAGTAGTTCTTGCCCCTTCTTTATTTTCTATTACCTTTGTATCCTTGCCCTGCATTATTGCAACACAAGAATTTGTTGTTCCGAGATCTATGCCTATTGCTCTTCCCATAATGAGTACCCCATTGTAAATATTATCTGATATAAGAATATATAAGTATAGGACTTATTAATTACAAGCCCAATTTAGGGTTTCTAATTAGTTATTAGAACTTAAAAAGCGCGAAAGCCATTTAGTCAGCCAAAAATTGCCTCGTAGTTTATTTGAATTATCAACTTCTTCATTGCTGCTATCCTCAATTTGGTATCCAGAGTTCTGTAATGGCTTATAACCGTTTGAATTAACATCATCTCCTTGTTTTAAAACAAATGTATTTACATCTAAACTGTTATCAATACTAATGTTCAATGTAATATTAAACTCTTTTTCGATTGTAGAAACTGTATTCCTTTTATTATTAAAAATATGCGCTATAACCGCACTATGCGCTACTAAATCAAAAGACTTATTTTGGTTACTATGAGCAATGTGTTGTAAATCCCTTAGTATCGATGCAACAATTACTTCGTTCGATTTTACTCTTCCAATACCCTTGCAGTGTAAACACTCTGTAGTATTAATTTCTTGTATGTTTGGTTTAATTCTTTGTCTTGAAAATACCATTAAACCAAAGTCATTTATGTAGCTAAATTGAACTTTAGCTTTATCGTCTTTAAACGCTTGCTTTATAGCAGACTCAACAGCTCTGCAATACTGATATTTCAACATGTCAATAAAATCGACTACTATTAATCCTGATAGGCCCCTAAGATTCACCTGTCTTGATATTTCAGGTACTGCTTCCATATTGGTTCTATAAGCTGTTTCTTCTATGCTATCTTCTCCTGTCATCTTTCCTGAATTTACGTCTATTGAAACAAACGCCTCAGTTAAAGTTATTACCAAAGACCCACCAGATGGCAACTCTACCCTATTGCTATATAACTCAGAAATTTGATCTTCGATTCCATAGTAAGTAAAGATTGGGATAGAACCTCTATACAATCTGTAACGCAACTTACTACCTTTTAATGCATTTTTAGTATATTGTCTCACTGCTTCAAAAGCTTCCTTCCCAGATACTATGACTTCTATACCATCGCTACAAAAATCACGAACAGATCTCATAATTACATCTGCTTCGTTGTAAATTAATGATGGAGCATTTACAGAGAAGGCATTTTTTTGAATGCTCTGCCATAATGAGGATAAGTAATTGTAATCCTGCTCAATTTCTTTCTTATCTTTTCCTGAACCAACAGTTCTTACTATTAAACCTGATCTTTTTGGCAAGTTTATTGAACTCAGTATATCCTTTAACTGCTTTCTGACATTAGCATCTTCAATTCTGCGAGACACTCCACCTTTACTCATGGAATTTGGCATGAAAACACAGTATCTACCCACTAAAGTTATGTATGTTGTAAATGAAGCTCCTTTATTGCCTCGTTCCTCTTTAGTTAGCTGGACCAATACTTTTTGATTTACTGAAATAACATCTTGTAATTTGTATTTTTTATATAAAGGTACCTCTCTTACAAAACCACTACCTAACTCGTTGACATTCTTACTAGCTGCAGAATCTGAAGAAACATTTGCTGAAGCTTCTTCTGTACAATCGTCATTTGAGTAGCCCTCAAAGATAATTTCCTTTTCTTTTTCTGGAATATTGAAGTAATCTAGAGATATCTCGGAAAAAGATAAAAAACCTTGCTTGTTTTTTCCATATTCAATAAATACGGCTTGCAAAGAAGGCTCTATACGCTTTACATAAGCAACGTATATATTACCTCTTAATTGTTTTTTTTCCTTGAATTCTTGTTCAAATTCTACAACCTTATTATTAACTGATAAGGCAACTCTTACCTCATTAGAACAGGCAGAATTTTCTATCAATAATAACCTTTTGCCACTATTTGCCACTTATTTACCGTTTGCTTTTCATTCTGAAGTTAACTTCATGCTACTTAATGCACTGTTGATTGTCAAGAATTTTACGATCTGCACTATTCGGTTGACTTTTAGTGTTTTGCGTAATAAACTCGCATAGAATTTATTATATCATTATAAGTATGGCGAAAAAAAATGCTTCTTTGCTCGTTAAGTTAGTCAGCACTGCAATCAAGATAACAAAAACTGGTGAAGAAAAATCAACTGGCTATTTTTATGTAAAAAAGCGTAATCCAAAAAAGCTCACCAGAAAACTGGAGTTTAGGAAGTATGACCCAGTAGTCAGAAGGCACGTATTATTTAAAGAAGAAAAATTAAAGTAGTTTTTTTATAAGGAATTTTATTATTATGCAAAATTTACAATTAAGTTATCCTATAATAGTAGAGTTGGGGGATGTAAAAGATACAAAACTGAAATTAATAAAGGTCATTGCACAATTAATAAGTAAGAGGTACAAAACACAGAAAAAAGCAGCAAGCGCTCTAAAGATTGATCAACCTAAAGTATCTCAAATCAATAGGTCAAAAATCGAAGGGTTTTCCTTAGAATACTTGCTTAACTTATTGATTGCATTGGACCAAGACATAAACGTAAGAATAAAGCATAATTCTAAACCTGTATAATATGTAAAGGACAAATGGTGATTTAAATGCAGAACAATAAAACAGTAAGTCAGAGGCATTTTAAAAAGAACTTGTTACTCAACAAAACAAGATTTGAAATTTTGTGCAATGCTATTGATTATAGCTAGATATGCATCTTTTCCAGGCTCTATGTCTGATCCAATAGGATCAAGAACTACCATTTTTGCGTCATTAGAAAGAGCATTAGGCTTTATGCTATCTTCTTGTGAATGAGCAAATATACATTTAACGTTTTCTTCCTTCATTATCTTTTTTAGCTTCATTAAACTCTTCATACCTATGTACGAATCCTCTTCTATAGAAAGAATGGCGCTTGGGTGATTTAAACCAAAATATTTTTCAAAATATTGATAAGCATCGTGAGTGACGATGTATTTTTGATTTTTAAAATCATTCAGTTCTTTCACGATTTCTTTTACTTCTTGGTCTATTTTTTTTATGGCTTTTGTTGCATTAGAGTTGTATCGATGGAAATTTTCTTTATCTATGTTAGACAATGTTGCACTTATAAAAAGTACCATGCTCTTTGCATTTTCGGGACTCAGCCAAATGTGTAGGTCTTTTTCATCTTGAGTATTGGTAATTTTTCTAGAAAATGAATGTGGCCGAGCAGGAAGTAGGTTGATTACCTTTGACAATTGCACTAGTTCTTTATTATTTTTGGCGAAAGTTTGAACAAACGTCTCTAAGTTATCGTCAGTGTAAAATATGACATCACTTGATTCCAAATTACTCGCATCAGACGGCTTTAATATATAATTATGCGCAGATGTTGCATAGCCAAGCAATTCCGGTTCTAAAATTCCTTCTGTCACAGAAGCTACAAGTGAGTGGATAGGTTTGATTGTAGCTACAACTTTTAAATTGGATGAAAAGGCAATATTATAGTATAGTGTAAATGAAAGTAATAGAAAAAAAGGCAGTAAATGTCTCATATAAACGTTGAGAAGAAGTTAAATTTTGCCAAAAAGTTAAATAATGTCAATAATCGTGTTCTAAAAATAGAAAATCTTGCTCTCACATATGATGGTAAAAGAATCCTTGACAATATCAATATGTTCATGGAAAGAGGAGACGTAATTACAATACTTGGTCCAAATGGTGGAGGTAAAACCTCTTTAGTGAAAGCAATTGCTGGCATAAATAAAAGCTGTACCGGTAGTATCGTATTTGCTGACAACATAAAAATTGGCTATATGCCGCAAAATTTTAATATTAGTAATTTGATGCCAATAACAGTTGAATATTTCCTTTTAAATAGCTCCTTGAAAAGACTAAAGAAAAATCAATCCATTATTACAGAAGCGATAGAGTTGGTTGGTATCGGTAACATTTTGAAGAATCAAGTGTTAGAAATTTCTGCAGGGCAAACACAATTATTGCTGCTTGCACGTTGTTTAATTGCAGAACCTGACTTGATCATTCTAGATGAACCAGTCAGTGCAATGGATATTAACGCGCGGGCTAAATTTTATGATATTATAAATAAAATAGCAAAAAAACGATTGGTATCGATTCTTATAACTTCTCATGATCTTAACTCTGCTCTACCATCCTCAGATTACGTAATTTGTATAAATAATACTATCTATTGCCAAGGCAAGCCTGATGAGATTATGAAAAATAGAACCCTAAATGAAATATTTAGCAGTTACGCAGCAAAATGATTCAAAATATTTTGCGTCTTCTGCACATAACTACAGTGCTGACACGTTACAATATATTACCTTATTTACTTCCACCATCAAAGAAATCAATAAATAAAATACAAGGCCATAAGCTAAAGTGTGCTCTTGAAAAATTAGGTCCGGTGTTCATTAAGTTTGGGCAGTCTATCTCATCACGTACTGATGTTTTAAATGAGGATATAACAAATAACTTGTTATTGATATGTGATAGATTGCCATCATTTTCACATAAAATAGCAGTTAAAACTATAGAAAGTGAGTTTAATTGTAAATTGAGCGACATTTTTTCAAGCTTTTCTGAAAAGCCAATTGCAGCAGCATCGATTTCTCAGGTGCATAGAGCGGTTACAACTGAGGGTAAGGAAGTTGCTGTGAAGGTTTTAAGGCCAAATATTGAGAAAACATTCTCAAGGGATATAAAAATGCTTTCTTGGCTTGCAGAAATTGCAGAAAAATTTAGCGAACAATCAAAAAGGCTGAGGCCAATTGAATTAGTCAAAACTTTTGCTGAAATTTGCCGATTAGAGTTAGATCTACGTTTTGAAGCTGCTCACTCTTCAGAACTAAAGGAAAACACAAAAAATGACAGAGGTTTTTATGTACCTGAAATAGATTGGAATAGAACTGCAAAAAAGGTTTTAACATTAGAATGGATAGAAGCAACACCAATATACGAAGTTGAAAAACTGAATAATCGTAAGCAAATAGCTATCAATCTTATAGAATCGTTTTGTAGTCAGGTATACAGGGATTGTTTTTTTCATGCTGATATGCATCCTGGAAATCTAATGGTTGATAGTAATAACAATATTATTGCCCTGGATTGTGGAATCATGGGTAGAATAGATCGTGAGACATGCTATTACGTTATAGAGATACTCAAAGGCTTTTTAAATCGGGATTATGACCACGTTGCAAAAATGCACTTTAAAGCTGGTTACGTTTCATCACAGCATAGAAATTTTGTCACAGCTTGCAGGGCAATAGGTGAACCCATTATTGGGCAGCCTATACAGAAGATTTCATTTGCTAGTTTACTTGCTCAGCTATTAAAAATAACTGGTGATTTTGATATGAAAGTTCAAACACAATTGTTATTGCTGCAGAAAACTATGATTTTACTGGAAGGGACATGTAGAAAGATCTACCCAGAAATCAATATGTGGAAAGTAGTTGAAGCGTGGATAAGCAGTCAACATGAAAGTAAAATAGGGTATAGGGAAAAAATTAGAAATTCTTATCCTGTAAAAACAATCCAAGGGATATTTAGCCTTATAGAAAAATTAAACCTAATAGCTGATAAAAAATTAGAAAACATCCAAGTTAAAAATAAATCAAATGGAAAAGTCTATTTTTTACTGTGGTTTGTAATTATAATTCTAATCGTTAAATTTTTAGGGAGTGTTAAATAAACTGTGTCAAACCCAATTTTTAATTCAACTTAATTTTTAATCTGCAGGAGTCGAGTTGAGAATGTCCAATTTTCCACTTTCTTTATAGCATAACATACTTCAGTACTGATCCGCCTCTTGCTCCTCTTGAAGCCCAATGGCTCACCACTTATGTGTAAATTAATCGTTAATGTTGTACACGTTCTTTTCTTTTTCTACTCTCTCTTGCTCTTCAATACAATATATAGCAAGCGGATTAGCTTTAAGTCTTTCGACTCCTATTTCTTCTCCTGTTCCATCGCAGTAACCATAAGTGCCTAATTTTATTTTTTCTAACGCCTCCTTAATCTTTTCTTTTCTATCTTTTCGGCGCTTGATTAATTCCTCATTTCCACTATCTCCATCAGAATAGTATGTATCAATACTATTATCTTCTAGTTCTTGTTTCTCCAACTCAGCGAGTATTGATTGTAACTTTAAGCTGAAGTATTCCAGTTGTTTTACGCTCATATATTCTTCATCTTCTGAAGGAGTATAATCCTCTGGTGACTTTATTTTCGGTAACTTTTCCATAATTGCATTATCAAAAAAATAATAAAACCTATATAACTTATGAACAAAAAATTATACTACCCTCAAAGTAAACACTATAATTTATAATAAACATTTAAAAGCCTAGTATGATCGACTTAGTAAAAAAATTAGTAATAGATGGTAAGAACCTTACCTATACAGTATGTATTTTTATTATAATGTTAAGTTTATCTTCATTTACACTTGAAAACAACAATAAACAAGAAGTTATGTTAACATTAACATGGATATGTGCTACATTTGTTTTGCAGATCTCTACAAATAATTTGTTTACATCTGATTATCATGATGGAATATTAGAGCAAATCTTTGTACAGCCACTCTCTTCTAGGCTTATAGTTGCTTATAAAATTTTCGCTCACTGGTTATTATTTGGGCTACCGATTTCAGTGGTTTCTTCCATATTCAGCTTTGCAGTTCTAGGCAATAGTATTGAACACTCAATAGCAGTTGGAGTGTCTTTATTATTTAATACGCTGATAATCATTAATATTTCAGCTACTGGAAATGCATTGATGATTGGTCGAAACAACTTAGCATCAGGAGTATCGCAAATTCTTGTTTTGCCAATGATAATGCCAACCTTTGTGTATTTTAAAATGCTAACTCAATTTGAAAATTTGTCCTTGAATATTTATACACTACTAATCACCATGTTAATTTTTGTCGTTTTGATTGTTAACAGCACTATAACTACTCACATGGCACTAAAATTTGCTGTGGAACAGGATTGAAAAATCTTACTGTTATTCAGTAGGTATCCGTTTAGCAGAGTGGCAAAATAGGTAGACAAGATAAACCAAAAAATCAAGAAAAAGTGAGTTTACAACAAATGGTGTCATGCAAGTAGCTGACAACATAGAAACGAAAAAACTTACTTGACAAACTCCGCCAGCCCCTTATTATGAAACTGAAGCTATTTATTTATCTTCTCTGTACAGATTAAATGACAAAAAAACTCAACGTATTTGGCGTCTCATGTTTAATTTTTTGCACTATGTGCACTCTATGTCTTTATCAAATTTCTAGGTTTTTACCTATACAAGCTGAAATACGCTTATAAAGCATTTAAAACATCAAAAAACGCCAACTTAAAAAATGGATAGTGAATAACTAGCTACCCTAGGGTTTCTTTTGCCTTTTTTTCTGTTTAGTAAATTTCTTAAACATTTATGACTAAAGGTTAGTTGCATTAAAAAGCAGCTAAATCGCGGTTATTAAGCGTTTAGAATAAAAAAACGCCATACTTGAAAGTATAATGTAAGTAATTAGCCAACCACGGGGCTTCTTTTGCCTTTTTTTTTATTTGGTAAATTTCTTAAATTTTATAGCTAATCAGTACTGGGATGACAAGAAAGGAGCACTGCTATTATAGAGTGAAATGAGATCCCAGTGTCAGCTACTCGGATGACATTATAGGGGCTACTGGGATGACATTATAGGGGCTACTGGGATGACATTATAGAGAGGCACTGGGATGACACCCTGACAATCGTCATCCCGCTACTTGTTAGCGGGATCTGCTGTGGCGACATAAACTCAAATCATTTCAAATTTCAATCCAAAGAGGTATCATTATGTCAAACAACTTCAATTTTAAAGAATTTTTTAACCACTATGAAACAAATAGTACGTCAGATGATATACAAAGGTATTATTTGCTGTGGAAATCAGTAATAGCGCAGGCAATGACTGATGCAGCAAGTCACTGTAAAAAAACAGAAAGCTTGGTAGAGAAACGTAAGGCGATTTCTTGGTTATCGGACTTTAGTCAAGATTTTGCACACACATGTATATTGGCTGATTGTGATCCGGTATACGTAAAAAACAAAATACAGCCAATCTTAAAAAGCCTTACTAGATAAAGCCTTTTTAATGAGGTTTACTCCTTTTACCGAAAAAAATATCATTCAATCTCCTATCTATAGTTGCCTCTATATCTTTGATTAATAGCTGCTTTATTATGTTTACTTTCCACTTTGCATCTTGAGCGTGATGCTCACTGTTATTGCTGTAATTATTCTTATCACTATAACTACTGCCACTTGGTTTACTACTGTTACTGAACTCACTACCCTTTTTTCTTCTTGTGCTGAGTATCTGCACTATCTTTTCTTTAAAAAAGACTTCCAGCCTGTGCTAAGGAACAACTTATAGAGAAAATGCGGAGTAAGGAATGCTACTAATATTCGAATAGAAATTCCGTAACCGAGGTCTTCCCTATTTTCATAATACCACTTGCAATATTGAAATAAATGGTAAAACGCATTTTTGAAAGAGCCAAATTCTACAGCATACCAAAAACCATTGCTGAGAAACATGAACACAATGCTGGATGTGTAAAGATACATTGTGAAGAGAAACAGTTTCACAATTATATCTTTTAGACTACCTAATATATAATTCAATAATCTTAATTTATAGAAAAGTGATATCATTTCACACCCACTTCAATATGGCTGGGGTGGAAGGATTCGAACCTTCGCGTGACGGTATCAAAAACCGCTACCTTACCACTTGGCTACACCCCAATACTACTTACATCAATAACACTATTAGCCCAATTAGTAAAAGATTTATTTGCTTTTTCTATGGACATCACAGCAATAGCTGGCTGATCATAAGAATGCATTGCTTCGATTTTTTCTACAATTTTATCAACTTGATCATTTTTGCTCTTCATAATTGCTACTACTTCACAACTATTACTAATTTTACCTTCCCATAAATACAGAGAATTCACTTCAGGAAATATATTTACACATACAATTAATTTCTCGTTTAACAATTCCTCAGAAACAGTTTTAGCCTCCTTCAAACTTGAAAAAGTTGTATAAATCAAAACTAAATTATTCATTAGAATCTACGTAAATGCATTTCTACTATACTCCACTTAGGTTTATTCATCAAGAGAAAATAGATTAGATTTTTCTGTCATTCCAGCACTCTCTTCTGTCATTCCAGTGCCTCCTTCCCCTGTCATCCGAGTGCTCTCTTCTGTCATTCCAGTGCTTCCTTCCCCTGTCATCCCAGTGCGTGACACTGGGATCTAGGAATTTTGATTGAGCACTAAGTTGGTAAACATGAAAGTGGCTAACATTTTTTAAAACACAGCGTTTTCGATGGGATTGCGTGAAATGGCTAGATCCCAGTGTCACGCACTGGGATGACAAGAGAGGGCGCTGGGATGACAAAAAAAGGAGGCTACTGGGATGGCAAGAAAGGAGCCTACTGGGATGGCAAGAAAGGAGCAGCAGGATGACGCCTCACCATGTCATTCCAGCGCTTGACGCTGGAATCCAGCCTTTTCATAATCATCAAAATGTTGTATTTTAACATAAAACGGCTACTTTTATGCTTCCCAACTTAACAAAATTCCTGGATCCAAGTAGTCAAGGCACTGGGATGACACCTTCCCTAGTGGAGAAATCACAATGTTCATACGTTTGTGCTCATAACGCTGGGATTTTTCTATAGTTTAAAAACAAAAAAAGGATGTTACTCAATGAGTAACATCCTTTGGAG
Source organism: Wolbachia endosymbiont (group A) of Sympetrum striolatum (assembly GCF_947250715.1). Lineage (NCBI taxonomy): Bacteria > Pseudomonadati > Pseudomonadota > Alphaproteobacteria > Rickettsiales > Anaplasmataceae > Wolbachia > Wolbachia endosymbiont (group A) of Sympetrum striolatum. Next base: position 249,006 of record NZ_OX366342.1, on the reverse strand, counting down.
AAAGTGAGTGGTTTTGTTTATGCTACTTACCAGATGTAACTCCTGGCTGCTGTGGTTCAATGTAAACTTCAGACTTACACGTAGAAGGCTGTTCCACCATTTTGCCCAGATAACCTGTTTTTTTCAGTTCTGCACGAGCTTTACTTAAGTCTTCTAGAGAAGGACTTTTTGGCGTAGAAGAACCAGAACCCATTCTACTATCAGTAGAAGAGCTTCTTGATACCTTTGGTGGAGTAACTGGAATAGGCTGCTTACCAGAAAGTCTTCCTCCTGCTGTTGCAGTTTTACCAGTATTTTCAATGGGAATAGGAGTATCAACGTAAAAAGTGCTCTTTCCTACTTGTCTAGACAACGTGTCTGATTCAGAAAGAACTTGATATTTAACATTAGTAGTTTCTTCTGGTGCTTTTTTACCCCCCAACCATAATGGCACTTTAAATGGAGCAGTTGTTTTCACTTCTTTATGCTTCGCAGGATTGAACAATTCCGCTTCGCTGCTAATAGTACTGTCAGTCCTTACAGAATCTAGTGAACTCATTGAACTGCTTTCTGATAAACTGCTAGTTGATTGTGTAGAGTCTTTTCTTCCTAGTGAAGACAATGATGACGATATAGACCTAGTTAAACTTTTGAAAGAAGTCCTGTTAGCTCTTTTCTCAGCTTTGTTGAACATATTGCTTACGCTTGAATACAAATGACTTTCTTTACATTCTTTAATAACCTCCTTAATTTCATCATAATGGTCAGAGAAAACACTGTCGATGAAATACCTATACTTAGGCAATGACCTTTTTGTTAACAAGCTATACAAACTTTTTTCATTTAAATTATGAATGAATTCTTTCTGTACTTGCCACTTAGGAGTATACTCTTTCCATCCTAATTTTGCTTCCTCTGCCATTTTTAAATCAATTTTTGACGATATTCCAGAAAGTATATTTTTTACTAACCCAGAATTATTTCCTTTGTCAGCAAAAATTGCCTTGAGATCCCCTTTTATTTCTTGAATTTTCTTCTTTTGTGATGAATCAGGAACAAGCTCATCATTTATTCTGTCTGAATAATTCTCGCTACCAGCCGCATTATATAACTTATTTGCCGCTGCCTCAGTCACACGACTTGCTCCTTTCTTTACTTTTTCACCTACGAAGCTAACACCTCTTTCTAGTGAAGCTGCCGAATATTCATAACCCTCTTTTACCTTGTTTTTGGAATATACAGCACCATCTCTAATTTTTCCGCCAATATACTTCGCCCCATCAACTGTCTTTTCTGCAGCATATTTGAAGCCTTCTTTTATTTGTGCTCTATATTTCCACATTGCATAAGAAGCACCAACCAAAACAATAGCTCCTACTACTGCTCCAATTACAATTCCAGCTATTGGTACAGCAGCTGTTCCTGCAGCGACTGTAGCTGTTCCTGTAGTTGAAAAAGCAGAAGCAATTGCTGACCAGTTGGTTGCAACAAGATAAGATATGAAGCCAATTGCTCCCAACCTAAAAATACCACGGTCCAATCGACCCTGCTTTTGTAATGATTTTATTTCTTTCCCCAATGATTCTATTTTTTGTTTTAATAAATCCTCTGAAGAAGGCGTAGAATTATTTTGTTGTTGAAGTTGTTGTATTTCAACAACATTTGAATTTGTTTCATTATTAGGTAACATTTTAAACCTCACTATTAATTAAATATATTCATATTGTACACCCTCGATTCTTAAGTTAGTGTTAATTTGGCTGTTAATGTTCATTTGTCTTTGAATAATTCTGCTTGACGTGTTTTTTGGAAGCGTAGAAAATTAGGTCAAGAAGCCGGAGTATTTATGAGGTGCATAAAAAGGGCACTCATCTTTTTGGCTGTTATAACTTTAATAATAATAGCTTTACTATTTAGGTATAATTCCCATTTTCACGAAGACGTAGTGCACTTAAAGAGTGACAACAAAGAATTCAAAAAAAAGCCAGAAAATTCTATAGAGTCGACCATACTACATAGAGAAAAGGAAGTGTACGATCATGTTTTCCATCCTGATGATTAATTTGTAAATAAAATAGCAATTTATGTTTGCATTTTCTTATTAAAGAAGTAATATTAGCGTATTAATTATAGAATCAATCATTATGTTTGATGAGAATAATCCTTGGAATCTGGGAAAGAAACCGGTAGGGAACAAAACTCCTAATAATGAAGATATTTTAAGTAAAGCTGTATCTGATGTAAGGTTCTTTCTTAATGGATTAACCAGAAACAGGGGCAAAAAACCTTATTTCATCATTTTCATTATTTTACTGTTCTATGCTTGCACTGGCTTTTATATTGTCCATCCTAGTGAGGAAAGTATAGAACTTACCTTTGGTAAATATTCTAATACAGAAACACCTGGTTTGCGTTATCACTTCCCCTACCCTATTGGCAAGGTTTTTAAAGTGAATGTTAAGGAAGTAAATCGTGAAGAAATTGGGGTAAGTAATTCTTATGGGCGAGACACAGATCGCGGTGAAGGTGTGATGCTAACTGGAGATGAAAATATAGTCAACGTTAACTTCGAGGTTCAGTGGCGCGTTAGAGATGCTAAGGACTATTTATTCAAAGTGCGGGATTACAAACCCGGTTTCAGTGTTAAAAATGCTGCTGAAAGTGCCATGAGAGAAATAATAGGTAAAAACACGATCTCTTTTGCACTTGGTCAAGGCAGACCAGAAATTTCTAGAGATACTAGAATTCTATTGCAGCAGATTCTTGATGGATACCAAATGGGCATAGAGATTTTATCTGTTCAAATGAAAAAAATTGATCCACCAGAAAAAGTAATCAGTTCGTTTAGAGATGTACAAAGTGCTCGTGCAGACAAAGAGCGTACTATAAACGAAGCATACGCTTATAATAATGATATTATACCTCGAGCAAAGGGTGAAGCGATAAAGATAAAATTAGATGCAGAGGCATATGAGAATGAAGTAATAAATGAAGCAAAAGGTAATGCAAATCGCTTTTTATCTCTTTATGAGGAATATAGACAGAATCCTTCTCTCGTTAAGAATCGTATTTATCTTGAAACTATGGAAAATATTTTCAGTAAGGTAGACAAAGTTGTTGTAACTGATGATCTGAAAGGTATGTTTTCTTATTTACCTCTTACAAATTTAGGGAAATAACCATGAGTAGTAATATTAAAATTGTTTTTGTTTCTGTATTTGTTGTTTTATTGATTGTTTTATTTAATTCAATATTTGTTGTGCAAGAAACAAAGCAAGCGATAGTTATACAACTCGGTAAAGTTGTAAGAGATGTTAGGGAAAGTGGCTTATATTTTAAGTTACCATTCATAAACAGTGTAGAGTTTCTTGATAAAAGAGTTTTAGATTTAAGTCCTGATAAGATCCCAAGGGAAGTGATAACAGCGGATCAAAAACGTATTATAGTAGATGCGTATGCAAAATATAAAATAACAAATCCTGTTACTTTTTACCAGGCTGTGAGGAATGAATCAGGGCTGGTTAGAAGATTGTATCCGGTTATAGAAGCACACATAAGAGAAAATATAGGCAGATTTTCGTTGATTAGTTTGTTGAACGAAAAAAGATCAGAGGTTATGCAATTGATTCAGCGTGGAGTTTATTCTGAAGCTGAAAAATTTGGCATAGAAATAATAGACGTAAGAATTAAGAGAGCAGATTTACCAGAAGAAAATAGTTCTGCAATATTTCGCCGTATGCAAACTGAAAGGGAAAAAGAAGCAAAAGAAATTAGAGCAGAAGGAGAGCAAGCTGGGCAGGAAGTTAGATCAAAAGCTGATAAATTAAAAAGGGAAATTATCTCCAGTGCAGTAAAAGAATCATATGAAATAAGGGGCCGTGGTTATGCTGAAGCAACTAGAATTTATAATGAGGCATTTAAGGTTGATGAAGAGTTTTTTAACTTTTATCGCTCTATGAGCGCTTACAGTAAATCATTTGCCGAAAATAATACTAAATTTGTACTTTCACCAAACAATAACTTTTTAGATATTTTAAACAAAGGGTGGAAATAATTTATGAAAAGTAAGGCATTTATTTTATCTATATTTGCATATTTTCTAATTGCGTTTTCTTCATACGCTAATATGTTTGATTGGAATGCAAAAAAGGTCGTTGATGCTAGCACTACTGCATGTAACTGTAATCAAGGACTTGCCGATTTAGTGGAAGAACTCATTCCTGCGGTTGTAAATATTTCAAGCGAACAAATAATCAAACAAGAAAGTAACAATAGAACTAAAATCCCTTTTATGCCAAGAAATAATTTCTTTGATGATTTTAGAGAATTTTTTGAGCATTTTGATCAGTTTTTTATGGATAGGGGCCCTAGTGTTAACAGAGAGGTGGTGCTGCTTGGTTCTGGGTTTATTATAGATAAAGGTGGAACTATAGTAACCAATTATCACGTTATTAAAAACGCCCAAGATATCACAGTTACTATGAACGATAATACTTATTTCAAAGCAGAAGTTTTAGGCTATGATGCAAGAACTGATCTTGCTGTGCTTAAGGTTCATTCTAATAAAGATCTTCCTTTTGTTGCATTTAGTAATTCTGATACAGCAAGGGTTGGCGATACAGTTATTGCAATAGGTAACCCATTTGGTTTGGGTAGCTCTGTAAGCACAGGAATTATATCTGCAAGGTCCAGAGACATTAGTATCGGCACTATGAATGAATTTATTCAAACTGATGCTGCAATTAATAGAGGCAACTCTGGAGGGCCATTATTTGATTTAAATGGAAAAGTTATAGGCATTAACACCGCTATCTATTCCCCATCTGAGTCTGGCGGTAACGTGGGTATAGGCTTTGCTATACCATCTAATTTAGCTATGTCAATTATTGACACATTAAAAAGTGGCAAAAAAATAAAACATGGTTGGCTTGGTGTGCAAGTTCAGCCTATAACGAAAGAATTTGCTGAGTCTTTGGGTTTAAAAGATACAAAAGGTGCACTGGTTGCAAGTATAGTAAAGGATAGCCCTGCAGAAAAAGGTGGAATTAAGGTGGGTGACATATTATTAGAATTTGATGATAAAAAAATTGATAGAATGACACAACTGCCTCAAATGGTTTCAAGAACTGAACCTGGAAAAAAAGTACAAATTAAGTTACTTAGAAAGGGCAAAGAGGTCAATATTAAGGTTGTGATTGAAGAATCTGCAAATGATGGTCAAGGTAATAATCAAGAAGAAAATAAATCAACATCCGATTACATAACTGGTTTAACTGTTTCAAACCTGCCAAAAGAATCAAAAGAAAGTAATCCTACAAAAGGTGTGATAGTTATTAATGTAGATAGTAACAGTAATGCCACGCTGCGTGGTATTAAAAAAGGAGACATTATTATCCAATTAGATGGAACCGATATAGAAAATACTAATGATTTTCAAAAACAAGTTGATTCAGCAGTAAAGAAAAACGGTAAAGATTCAATAATGTTGCTCATTTACCGCAATGGAAATCAGTTTTTTACTTCAATAAAGTTAAAGAAATAGCACTTTTCGTAGGTTATTTACTAAATTCACAAAGCAGTAGCGTTTGCCATTATAGCTACTTCAATCTTATCAAATAAATCAAATCTACATTAGATTTATTGCATAACCATATATAAAAACCAAAGGATGTCATTCCAGTGTCAGCTACTTGTAAGAACATTTACTAAAATATACACATGAACAAAATCAACTTCCTAAAATTCATTGAACTGTGCTTTCAAACGGTGGTGCCGGGATGTGAGTATAATGATTATCAGTACATAAAAGTCATAGAAGACAGGCTGAAAGCAGCGAATGCTGGCGAAGTAAGGCGCATAATATTCAATATGCCTCCGCGTTCAATGAAGTCCATGTGCATAAGCGTTGCGTGGCCCGCATGGATACTGGGAAATCAGCCAACCGCAAGAATAATAGTTGCAAGTTGTTATTCTCGGCTGCTCAGCGAAAAGCACTCGCTTGACACCAGGTGCGTAATGCAATCGGATTGGTATAAAGAGCTGTTTCCAGAGGTAAAATTATCCAAAGACCAGAACACTAAATATAAATTCCAAACAGTGCAGAGAGGATACAGAATCGCAACATCAGTTGGAGGGACGTTAACAGGTGAAGGTGGTGATCTTATTATTGTGGATGATCCGCTTAACCCTGCTCAAGCTTTGAGTGAAACGTTTAGAAAGCGTGTTACAAACTGGTTCGATCAGACTTTAGTAACGAGACTCAACGATAGAAAAAAAGGAGTAATTGTGCTTGTGATGCATAGGCTCCACCTGGAAGACTTAACTGGGCACCTCTTATCCAAGCCAAAAAACATATGGCATCACATTTGTTTGCCAATGATTTCTGAAAATAAGGAGGTTATTTATTCAATTAATAACCATACTGGTGTCATTCCAACCCCCCCTGTCATCCCAGTGCCCAGACACTGGGATCCAGAAAATTCAACCGCAAAAGACTGGATTCCAGCATCAAGTGCTGGAATGACACTACCTGCAAGAGTATTATACTCAAGAGAAGAGAATGAGTTATTATATCCCCTGGAGGGAGGAAGAGAAGAAGTTGAGATGATAAAAGTTGAACTCGGGAGTTACGCTTTTGCTGCTCAATATCAACAAAACCCCCTGCCGCTTTCAAGCGGTATAATTAAACAAGAGTGGCTAAAGCGCTATAAAAATTTCCCTGATAATCTCTCACATGTAACACAAAGCTGGGACACTGCAGTTTCAACAAACGATTCCAGCGACTTTAGCGTCTGCACCACCTGGGCAAAAATAGATAATAAATTCTATTTACTTGATGTATATCGAGCAAAGCTTGAGTATCCAAAGCTTAAAGAGCAAGTTCTGTCACTAGCTGCAAGATGGGCACCACATGCAATTTTGATCGAAGCAAAAACAAGTGGTCAGCAATTAACACAAGAGCTAAAGGCAAATAGCGATCTACCGATTATTGAAATAGTGCCACACAATGACAAACTCACTCGATTTTATCAAATTGTTCCGACTATAGAGTCTGGCAGGATTTTTCTGCCGCATCAAGCAGTATGGCTCAGCGATTTCGAGTACGAAATTTTAATGTTCCCAGAAGCCCGTTATGATGATCAGGTGGACAGTACGGTACAATATTTACAATGGATGAGAAAAATTAACACCAGTGCTTTCAGGGTCAGGCCCAACCCTAATAAAACGCTTAGATGGTTAAGGTATATCTAAAAACCTAAATTTATTTCCCCAAAGCTTCTGACATATGCTTTACCTGTTGCGGATGTTTAAGCTCTGAAGAGACACTTCCCTTATGTGGCACAGCAGGAGAAGCCGATCCAATAGAACAAAAGCCACTATCTCTATTAACTTTTTCAGAACTAAGATTATCAGATGACGGTAATTGTGCGTTTACACATCGCATTAAGTTCTCTTCTGGACTCTCGAAAGATTTTGTTATCTCGCATTTCCCCGAAGGAGTATGCGTCAAATATAAATGCTGCTCCTCCCCAGGGGAGAAAGAGTTGGAGTCTAGCTTCTTCTGCAGCTCAGGAGAAAGAAATGGGCGTAGTTCCTTCCTCTCGTCACTAGTAAGAGGTTTTAGTCCACCTGACGCACCTTCATGCGTAGGAGAAGTCACCCCTGAGGGTGGATTACTTTTTGCTTTTATTCTAGTTGGGAATGAAAAAAATGGCTTAGACACAGATGATTTTTCAGTTACATGATACACAAGATCACTTTTACTTGAACACATCGTATCACGCTCTACGCTACGTCGCTTAAAAGGTGATAACTTTGCTAGTATCGGCATTCCTTTTTTACAGAACAAACCACCCCCATGTTTCTTCGGAGATTCACTCTCTTGTGACTGTGCTTCAGAACACTCATCACTACTTTCTCGATCACTTTTATCAGTAACTTGCTGTTTTTCAGGTTCCACACTAAAAATGCTCTCCTTACCTTTAACACTTGGAGAATCTGCAAAAACCCCAAGACTTGAGGACATTGAATCATTCCTTGTCGTAAGAAAAGAAGTCGATGATGGCAACCACCAAGTACTATTCCCTATTGACGTGCTTTCATTAGCACCTTTCCATGATAAACCACTAAATCCTGGTTCAATAAATTGCATTGACGATATCCATTTATTTTCGGACGTGCCTTGTGATAAACAAGGGTTCGTTTGCTGAGTCCAAGCACTAGTCCCTGCTGATCCACTTTCAGCAGCACCTACCTCAGCAGCGCCTACGTTAAGCGGCAGCACCCCTCGCCTGGGAAAACACGACTGTGGCTCCTGTATCTCTTCAAAGGATGATCTTGGATCGCTACTTGAAGAATGTGCAACAGAATCCTTAGGTTTCGGAGGTGAATTACTATCATAACCACTGTCTGTATCTTTTTTCCTTTGGTTGGGAGGTGTTCTTAGTCCACTCGGTCCTGCATGTATAGGAGAATTTACTGTTGAGGAGAATCGACTCGAGCCACGTCTCTTAAAATTTTCAGGATCCACTGCAAATTCAAAACGTCCGTTTCTTTCACTATATGCAATTGGAGACTGCATAATTTCAGGAAGTAACTGAGCAATTCTTTCATTAGAGATAGCATAAATTGGGTTTTCAGAATTAGTAATATCTGGATCTGCAGTCTTGCCTCTGATGTCACTTATAAGATTTTGATATTTTATATTAATTTTGTACACATCCTTATGCTTTAAAAATTCAAGCTGACCACTATATCTTTCTGTTAAAGGTACAAGGACAAAATCATTACCATTCTCTATTTTCTTTTTGTCTGTAAAAATATCATAATCATAAGCGTTAATTGATTTCCCTGTCAATTTAAAAATAAAATCGCCAAGAACATCTTTAAAATTTTCGACTTTAGAATCTTCTGTGCCTGGAGTTCTAAAATCAAATGCTACTTCCTTTTTAACATATTCTGTTACACTCTTGATTACCTTATCGCTAACGTTTTTGACGTATAACATATCATCTTTATATTCGTAAAAGTCCGAGCTCTTCAGGCCACAGTTTTCTAACCTTGAGTTAAATTCTTTAATATATGCCTGCTTAAAAAATTCAAAAGTCTCTAAATCATATTCCCTCTCAAGGTATTCATCGCTAAAAGCTATACAGTACAGATAAGGCTTACCTATTGCTCCTGTTTTAACAGTTCCTTCCATCCATTCATATGCTTCTTCCTTAGTTATCCCTACTTCTTTTTGTAGACATGCAACCACTTTCGCTCCCACAGCCCTCTCAAACTCATTAGCAAAATGAACCTTCAAGTTACGAATCACTTCATTATTTGTAGAGCCTGCAAGCTTCACTTTCACTATGCCATTACCTAAATCCTCTTTATCAGGATTAGCACCTAGAACAAATGGGAAACAGTTTAAGTTGTAATATCTACTTGCTACCTCAGTTCCACCAAGATAGTGCCGCTTTATTATCTCCTCTCCTATTCCTCGCAGATATTCTTTTGTATCAGTATTACTAGCAAATAAACCAACAATCTTTTTACCTTCTACAGTAAAATTAGTATTGATCTTATTACAAGTATAATTATTTAAATTAAACGCTTTAACCAGCTCTTTTATATCCATAACTACCTCTATTAAAAATTGTTAAGAAACAACACTAATTGCTTTTGCCTTTATCTTTACTACTACCGGCACTAGTAGCACTGCTACTACCCAGTTGTGTGTTAGGCTTACTGCTTTCACGTTGCCGCTCGTAGTTTTTATACTTATCAGGACCAATCCATTCTAACCTTTCACTTGGAATCCACGAACCATCAGGTTGAGGTCCTGATTTGCTTTTTTTATCATTTGGCATATTACCCTCCAGTAAAAATATTATGTAACTAATATACTAAAAATAAATTGTAGTGCAAGTACTTTTTTTATATTTTTTAGTATAAATTTTATTCACTCTTTTTTCATAAAACTTAAGTTTTCGAGATTCCGCTAACACGTAGCGGAATGACGAGCTGTCGACATCTATCTATATACCCCTGGATTCCAGTGTCACGCACTGGAATGACAAGTCATTGGCAACCCTAAGTTCCCTACGTCATACCGCGATTCATTCGCGGTATCTCAAGCATAGATTCCGCTAACACGTAGCGGAATGACGAACTGTCGACATCTATCTATATGCCCCTGGATTCCAGTGTCACGCGCTGGAATGACAAAAAGGAAGCACTGGCTCCTGGATTCCAGTGTCACGCACTGGAATGACATGGTGAGGCGTCATCCAAGTAGCTGATGCTGGTTCCATCCAAGAGGGTGTCATCCCAGTGCCCAGACACTGGGATCCAGTTTTTTTTCCATCAAAAACACTCCCTTCTAACATAAAACCATACACTTATCAAACCTAATGTACATCCTGGATTCCAGCGTCACGGGCTACCCTCCTTTGTCATCACAAATAACCCATAGGTGTCATCCAGTACTGGGATCCGGTGTTCTTTATCACATAAGTAGCTAGCACTAGCTATCTCGATAGTGTATTACCATTTCCTCTTGCTGCACGTTCATTCAATACATCAGTAACTTTTGACTTAGGATTTTCTTTAGCATCACTTGCAGAACTACGCTGAGCAGCACTAGATTTTCCATTATCAGTAGTTCCTGATGGAGCTTGCCAAGTATCAATTGGATAATCGTGTTTAATAGTGGCAGATTCTTTTCTTTGAGTGTTCCTTTCAGCAACTTTTTTTGCAAGCTTAGCGTAAGGGTCATACGTTTCCTGCTTATTAGTAGATTTGATTCCTTCCTTGTTAACACTATTAACATTACCATTTAGACGGCTTTCTGCGCAACTAGCAGACCCGCTTTTCTTCTCTTTATTATTGTTTCCTTGTTCATCAGCGGGCCGTCTAGCAGACTTGTTTTCCTTTCCATTATCAAGCTTGTTTCCTTGTCCATTAGTGGGCGGCGTGGTTCCTCTTCCATTAACACTAGTATTTGGACGCCTTTCTTCAAAATTAACATACTCGCTTGGCTTAGAATCAAGTTTTATCCCACTTGCCACAGGCTTCTTCTCTGGAACTTTCGGTGGACACACCTCTTTCTTCGGTTCCGCTTTTTCCTTTTCTTTGTCCACTTTTTCTGGTTTTTGTGAATTTTCATGAGATTTTCTTTCAAGCTCAGTAATACGCAATAGATGTTTCAAAGGATCTGACACAATTTCAAGTTCTGGCTTGCTCAGAACAACCGGCCTTACAAATCCGGGTGAAACTTCAAAAAGGGAAACTGGCACTTTAGGTTTTTCTCTTTCATTCACTTTTATTTCTTCACGAACTTCTTTATTTTCTTCCTTTAATGATGTTTTTTCTGCTTTTTTATCTTCTGCTTTAGTTGTTTCTTCTGTAGATGCCTCTACTATAGCTGCTAGCTCAACTCCAAAAATCTCTGCGAACATTGTAATAATCCATCCGGTAACGGCGAGCTGTAACTTGAGTTTCAGATCCTGCAAAAATTGTAGACGTTCGAGCACCCTTGCAAGCTCCTCTTCTGATAACTCACCACTGCCCAATTTCTCCTGCAATTCTTTTATCTCTTTGTCCAACCTCTGATCGAAACTTAAATCGCGTGCAAAAATCTTCTTGATTAACTCCTTAAGCTTCTCACGCAAAAACTTCATTATCGCAGCAATCAGGTTTTTTTCTTTCTTCTCCTTGAGCATTTGGTAGATTTTCGGATCATCTACATCTACTTCAAAGAGGTTGAAGAGAGGTTCAAAGAAACTCCAGAAATCTACGAGTGGTTTTTCACAATCGAAGTAGCCCCCGTCATCATCTTCGATATGTAGCTCTGCTTGAGATGATATTTCATCGATACAACTAGAAGCCTGACGCTCACACTCGAGCCTTCTGAGCAAATCTTGTCTGTCAAGCTTCTCTATGGCTGCTTTCAGTTCATTTAACTTCTGCTCCGCAGAGAAATCTTGCTCCCTGATTTTTCCTTGGAAGATTGAGCTACCGTTTTCGTTATTATCTGAAAAATTTTCCATTATTTTTGTCCCCTCAATAAAATTACTGTCTTTATTGTTACCTGAAAAGCTTTCCATCATTTTTACTCCCTTCATAAAACTTAATAATTTAATTCTACAGTACTAAACATTTAAGAAGTGTTAACGTAAAGATGTCAATAAAATTATTTATATTTTTACACTATGTATATTATATCATACGCCATTTAACCTTTCAATAATATTTTTTATTCTTGCTGCTTTTTCAAGCTCTAGCATGCGCTTTCCTTCTTATTAATGTTCACTTTTGCCTCTACCACCACTTTTTCTTGTAAAGTATTTGATATAAGTTTTATTATACTCTCTAGCATAACTTGTGCAACATATTGTATTCAGAGTGTATTGAACGAGCCTGAAAGGCTGATAAACGAGTATCAACAAAGACTGTCAGAAAGCAAAGATAAAGCTACGTTAGATATATCTTAGCCACTTAAGTAGGGTTGGGCCTGACCCTGAAAGCACTGGTGTTAGTTTTTCTCATCCATTGTAAATATTGTACCGTACTGTCCACCTGATCATCATAACGGGCTTCTGGGAACATTAAAATTTCGTACTCAAAGCCATACCGCTTGGTGCGGCAAAATAACCCTGCCAAATCGGAACAATTTTGAGTGAGCTTATTATTGTGTGGCACAATTTCAATAATGGGTAGATCGCTATTTGCCTTTAGCTCTTGTGTTAATTTGCTGCGAACAAGCTTGCGTAACATCAGTACGTGGAACATCCTTAATAGTCTCGATTGACTCTGTAGGTACATTACCATTTTTCTTAAAACCTTTCTCTTCTATAGCTTCCAGAACACTTTTTCCTCCCAAAAGACAGTTTTCTCCTAAACTTTTCTTCTCAGCTTTTAACTTGTTAAGCCTTTCTTCACTCTCATCATCAATTTCTACTTCTATTTTATTACTATCTTTCTCACTAGGACTTAGATAAATATTAATCTCTCCTGCCTCAGTGGTAAAAGACATTTTAATGCTACTTTCTAAGACATCTGTGTAATTTCTTTTTCCATCTTTTGTACCTTCAACTCTTACTATACTCTCCCCAACTTGAAGTATGCCGACTTTTAAATTTAAATCTTCAGCTTTGTTAAAGATTTTCACAGGTTCAATAATACTATCTTGTGAATATTTCACATAAAAACATACATTATCTATGTCTACCTCTTCTGGCTCCCCCTTTTGAGCTTGTCTATCTCTGCCTACAATACTTTCATATGCTATACTCTTTAGCTTGTCTTTAGTTTCTTTATATTTCTTAGAGAGATCATTTATATAATTAGATCCATAATTTTGTGCTAGCTCAGTATTACCGGAGAAAAATTTTTGTCTTGCTTTCCCACCTTTTAACAATAACTTGTTAGTGATGCTTTCTATGATGCCTGAAACTTTATCTTCGTTGCCGTCGTCTTGGTCGGCGATACCATCAGACTGCCTTTCACGCGCTCTGGTTTCATCGCGTGGTTTCACACGATTATTAAGAACACCTTCTATTTCTTCAAGTATTAAACTTGTTACAGTTTCTTTATCACCATTTTCATTTTCATTACCATTATTACAACTTGAATTCAACCTTATTCCTTTCTTCAAGTACTCATTTACTATTTTCTCAATACTTTCTAGAATACTTTCTTCAGATTCTTGTTTATTTTGTGCTGTTATACCTCTTATCTTCTCACAAAAATCTTTAATTAGCCCCTCTTCGCTTGTAGTTAATGGTATTTCTAGCTTCATCGAAAGTAAGTCTTCTAGAAAAAGATGATCACTTGAACTACAGCTCGAATCCTCGTCTTTCCGGTCACAATCACTCGGTTCAGTAGAAATTGTTTTATTATCGTCACCTGAGCTATACCCTGGATCATCACGAAGTGTCTGATCATCATTGTGCTTGTTAGGGTAATTACTAGAGTTATTTGTCAAATTCCCTTTATCTTTAGTAGGAACTGTTTTATTATCATCACCGGAGCCATTCCCTTCATTTTTACGAGAATCATCTGAATAATAGCCCTGATCCTTGTCTGGATCCGGATCACTTAATTTAGTACAAGTTGTTTCATCATTAGAACTACAACCTAAATCCTTCAAAGCTTGAAGGCAGTTATGTTCAGTAACATATTCAAATGGAGTCTTTCCACTTTGATCTTGCACATTTCGATCAGCTCCTGCTTTTAAAAGAAATCCTATACCGTCAGTATCGTTACGTTCAGCAACGTAATGTAACAGAGTTTTTCCATCTTGGTTTTGTACATTTGGATTAGCTCCTGCTTGTAGAAGAAACATTATACGTTGAATATAATCATTTAATATACCTCTATCGATTGCTAACCAACCTAAAATATCAGATAATCTTTTATCTAAGTAATGTGACAGAGTTTTTCCATATCGGTTTTGTGTATCTCGATTAGCTCCTGCTCCTAGAAGAAATATTATATGTTGAGCATAATTATCTAATAGACTTCTATCGATTGCTAACTCATTTAAAATGTCACGTAATTTTTCACTTGAGTAATCTGACAGAGTTTTTTCACCTTGGGTTCCTGTTGTATTTGGATCAGCTCCTGCTCCTAGAAGAAACATTATATGTTGAATATAACCGGGATTATCTAATAGATTGATATCCTGTTCTAACTTATCTAAAATGTCACGTAATTGTTCATTTAATCCCTTGCTTGGTACCCCACCATTCATATTCTATAACCATTACTCACTAATTCTTTAGTGATTACCGTAATACATAGGTAAGTCAATAAAAAAATACACCTTTCCTTCTTCAGTTCTAAGAAATTGTCAAAAGTCTCAAAAAGATGAGTTAAAATAAAAAGAAGAATAGTGGAAGTTTAGTTGTTTACACTTTCATGCTATGCCCATAGCATCATATATTACTTAACCTTGCAATAATTTTTTTATTCTTGCTGCTTCTTCAAACTCTAAATTTTCAGCATGCTCTATCATTTGCTTTCTCAAGTCATCCTTATTAGTATTTACTTTTGGTTCTGCTATTGCCCTCTCCTGTAAGGTGTTTGATATAGGTTTTATTATAGTCTTCGGGACAATATTGTGCAATATATTATGTTCTTCTTGTTTTTTTCTTCTTCTTTCAGTCTCTCTTAATGCACGATCTAAAGAACCAGTGATTTTATCTGCATACAAAATTACTCTACCTTCAGCATTACGTGCAGCACGACCGATCGTTTGAATGAGCGATGTTTCTGATCGCAAAAATCCTTCTTTATCAGCATCTAAAATTGCAACCAAACCACACTCTGGAATATCAAGACCTTCCCTAAGCAAGTTAACACCTACTAAAACGTCAATTTCTTTAGATCTTAATTTACATATAATTTCTATTCTCTCCAGCGCACCAATATCAGAATGCAAATAACTCACTCTCATATTTAATTCACTCATATATTCAGCTAAATTTTCAGCCATTTTTTTTGTCAGTGTAGTGATTAAAACACAAAATCCCTTTCCTATTGTCACTTGTGCCTCATGAATTACATCATCAATTTGACTCTCTATTGGTTTCACAATGCAGATTGGGTCTGTAAGCCCTGTTGGACGGATAACTTGCTCTATAAATACATTATTGGTCTTTGCCAACTCATACTTTCCAGGAGTAGCTGAAATGTAAATAGTCTGCGGCCTAACTTTCTCCCATTCTTCAAATTTTAATGGACGATTATCAAAAGCGGAAGGGAGCCTGAAGCCATAGTCAATCAATTTCTTTTTACGCGCCTCATTACCACTGTACATTGCACCAATCTGAGGAACGGTGACATGACTCTCATCAACAAATAAAATTACGTCTTTGGGTAAATATTCAAACAAAGTAGGCGGTGGATCCCCAGCTTCCATTCCATAGAGATAACGCGAATAATTTTCAATACCTTTACATATTCCTGTTGTCCTCATCATTTCAATATCAAAATTAGTGCGTTGCTCGAGGCGCTTTGCTTCAACAATCTTGTTTTGCAAGTAGTAATAATCCAAGCATTCATGCAGCTCTTTTTTGATTAGCTCAACTGTCTGCAACAGAGTCTCACGTGATGTAATGTGATAGCTGTTTGGAAAAATGGTGATTGTATTTAGGCTTTTGGTAATATTACTCGTTATAGCATCAATTTCAGAAATTTCTTCTATTTCATCACCAAGCAGCGATAAACGCCAAGCTTTATTTTCATAATAGGCAGGAAATATATCGATAATATCGCCACGCACTCTGAAATATCCTCTCTCAAACCTGGTATCAGAGCGCTTGTATTGGAGATCAGCTAAGTTACTCAAGAAATCATTAACATGAATTTTATCTCCAACACTTAAAGATATAGTCATGCTGCGGTAGCTTTCAGGCGAACCAAGACCGTATATGCAAGAAACACTGGCAACTACGATCGTGTCCCTGCGCTCCAAGAGGGAGCAGACGGCAGAATAACGCAGCATGTCAATTCTGTCGTTGATTGCAGAGTCTTTTTCGATATAAGTATCAGTTTGCGGCAAATAAGCTTCGGGCTGATAGTAATCATAATAAGAAATGAAATATCCAACAGCATTATTGGGAAATAATCCTTTCATTTCCTCATAAAGTTGTGCTGCTAAGGTTTTATTGTGTGCCATGATCAGCGCAGGTCTGTTTGTCCTTGCTATAACATTTGCCATAGTGAAAGTTTTCCCAGAACCAGTAACCCCAAGTAAAATTTGGTCTCTTTTATTGCTATTTAGCCCCGCAATTAAACTATCGATTGCCTGCGGTTGATCTCCAGCGGGTTGAAAATGTGTAGTGATTTGAAATTTCATAGACTTTACTTACTATCTTTGATTCATTGCATATTGAACACTATATTGCTTTTAAGATAAGTTGTATAGCTATAAACTTTCCGTAAAGCCATAAAACATTAACCAACAATAGACTTCTCCTAAGAAACTCACTCAACTAACTCTTCTTGTTGAACTAATATGTAGCCAAATTCGCTCGCTTTTTTGATCAAATTTTTTACAGTTCTATCTTTATAGCGTGTTTCATAGTATTCCATTCCTTTTTCTACATATTCCTGTCCGTATTTGAGCATACTATAAAATATGCATGCCATTTTTCTTGCAGTAGCTGTTATTGCTTTTGGTGCTCCTAGTCGTTTTTTCAATCTTCTGTAGTATGCACCCAACGCACTTTTACTATTTCCTACAGAATGAGCAGCTATTCGCAAAGCATTCGCAGCACGGTTAATGACTTTACGTGTTCTTGTGTTAAACACTTTTTCCCCTGTAACTTTATTAGCAGGACTGAGTCCCAACCACGACGAAAAGTGCTTTTCTGTTGGCCATTTACTATGGTTTATACCAACTTCTGAAATTATGGTTTGTATACTTAATACATCAAATCCAGGAATTTTAGTGAAATCCATACCAGTTATTCGGTGCAGTTCCTCATACAAAGCAAAGCTTGGCTTACTTTTGCTATTTTTATTCTTTTGCTTACTTAGCTGTTTGCTTTCACAAGACTTTGTTTCAAACGTTTTATAATAGGCTTCAATATTTCTATCACATTCTGCTATTTTTTCTTGATAAATATTATATAATTCAAATTCTTGCTTTAGCGTGAATAAGTGTTCCTCTCTATAGTCACCAGCTAACGCTTTTGCAATAGTAGACTGATCATTTTTCATTCGCACGTCCCTGAATTCTGCTAATTTTTCAGAATCTCTTTCGCCTTCAATTATAGCTTCAATGATTTTCATACCAGTTATCCCAGTAATATGACTAATAACCTTGTGTAATTGTATATTCATTTGAATTAATGCCTTCTGCATACGCAGAATATGTGTAGATGCACTTTCAGTGAGATTTTTGCGTTGCCGCACGTAACTGCGCAATACACACATCTGATTATCTGGCCTAAACGATCCATGAAGCAGTCCGTAGCTATGCAGTTGTTGGAGCCATTGGCAATCTTGAACGTCAGACTTCCTACCAGGTACATTCTTTACATGCCGTGCATTTTACCTCGAATTTGTATGACTCAAGTATTTGAAATAAAGGAATCCAGTATACTCCTGTTGATTCCATAGCTACTGTTGTAACTTTACACTTTTTCAACCACTGTGCTAAGTTATGAAGGTCTTCAGTAAAGCAGCCAAATTTCTGAACGCGTTGTTCATCTCTTCCTTCAGGTACACACACATAGTGTACAGCTGAACCAATGTCTATTCCTGCTGCATTAGGATTCACTATTTCTAATTTACTTTTTGCTTTTTTCATGGTAACTCCTACATATAATTTGTAATAGGGAAACGCTTCAGCTTGGAACGGTTGATAGTACAATCTCCTAACCGAGGTAGTCTAAATGACTCCATCAATGATTTGACCGTTCCTTCCAAAACCATGCTTGCATACGGGCACTTAGGCACCATTGAAAATGTCGGTCATAACTGCAGAGGCGCTCCCTGTACAACTATACTTGAAAACTACTAAAAACTTAAATTTGTGTGTTTCTTTCTGATTTGACAGATTTCGTCTGTTCGATGCTTGCATCTTTTGCTTTTATGTACTAGCCTTTACTTGGAGCAGGGTAGACCACTTCCTTACCTCACTTCTTTTTTATAGCTGATCTACCTGCTCAAACATGGAAACCATTTTACCTTTATATAGTAACTTAAGAAGCACGCTAAGAAAGTGGCTATATTGGTAGGAGGAAATCTCCTTTTTGGCTCCTCTATGCTGCAACGATTTTTACTAATATCCCCGGACGGTGGCACATCGGCAAAGGGTTGGATTGGGTATGAAGGTCAGTTCCCTCTATCAAATCTTCTTGGCTCTTGTTTTGCATACAATGGCTGACCAAACCGTTTCATTAAAGTCCGCTGGCGCAAAGTAAGTAGTAAATGTGCTTGCTGTTCCTAGTGGAAAACAATGTCCTGTATCTTTTTCTATAAACCTTCTCACAATTCCTTCAGGATCGGTTGCTTGTCCTCTGTACTCCTCAAATGTTATTCCACAGAACGTAAATCCTGATCGTTCGGTAGAAGTCATAGTCCTATCCCCCTTGATTGAGTTTTACTTCTATAACTCCCCCGCAAGAACCTTACTATTACCCATAAATCTAAAAATGGAGAAAAAGCTGCTATTTTACTAATTCAACTTTCTATTATAAATAGATCTATGGTCTAAAAATGGAATATATGATAAAAAGAACTATAAATACCTCAACTGGCGAATGGGCAGAAAGTGAATTTGGAATTGTTAATTTTGGTGATATAAGATTAAGTAAAAGGTTTCTAAAAATAGTTAATAGTTTTGCTGAATCGCCTGAGCGTTCAATAAATCAAGCTTGTGAAGATTGGCATCAAAGTAAAGCAGCTTATAGATTTTTCCAAAACGATGCCATTTCTGAAAGAAAGATATTAGACAGTCATATAATTAAAACTGTTGAAAGAGCTAAAGAATACTCAACTATCTTAGCTATCCAGGACACGAGTTATATTTCATATAAAAATCATAAAAAGACCGAAGGATTAGGGATTATAGCAGCAAGATTAACATCTAAAACAACTAATTTTAAAACCCATGATGCATACAACGTTTGCAGTTACAACAGAAGATAGGATTATTGGATCAAAAAATTAGTACTAGACCTTCCTTAGCTGAAGACCTAAAGGAGTTGAAAAGAAGAAGCCATAATACTGCTCTTCCCATAGAAGAGAAAGAAAGCATACGGTGCACTTAAAGACTCTACTAAACATCCTGGATTAAAGGATGTTAAGGTAGTTACCGTTTGTGATAGAGAAGCAGATATTTATGATTTATTTGAAGTTGCTTCCACTAATCAATCTCTTTTTGTAGTAAGAGGAAATCAAAACAGAACAGTAAACAAGAAGTCGACTTATTCTGAAAAAGGTGGTGAAAGATTGTGGGATTTGATGAATCGCATGTCTTGTCAAGGAGAAATTCAAGTCTGCTCGCGATAACAAACCTCAAAGAACAACAGTTTTAGAAGTAAAGTTTAGTAACTTTGTGATGAATGCATCAAAAAACAACGCTAGACGTAAAACCCAAAAACTTCCTAATTTAAATTTAAATGCTGTCTATGTTATAGAAAAATATCCCCCATTTGGCGAAGAGCCCATGAACTGGATTTTGTTAACAAATATAAATATTAATAATTTTGAAGAAGCAGTAGAAAAAATACAATGGTATTGCTTAAGATGGAGAATAGAGGTTTTTCATAAAATTTTGAAATCCGGTCTTAAAGTTGAAGAATGTAGGCTCCAAACAGCAGATAGATTGATCCGCTTTCTTACAATTATGAGTATAATTGCATGGAGAATATTTTTTATCACATTGGTAGCTAGCGAATCTTTCTTGCACTGTCATACTGACTGATGACGAATGGAAGGTTTTATATACCAAAATGCTTAAGACAAAAAACTATCCTGCACCTATAAGAGAAATTGTGAGGTGGGTGGCCAAGTTAGGAGGGTTTTTAGCTCGCAAAAATGACTTAGCTATAGCTTTGTGGAAGGGATGGAAACGTCTCTTTGATTTAGCAGAAGGATGGAGACTTGCTCATGAATTCTATACTTGTGGGTAATAGTAAGCGCAAGAACCGTGCATGCAGCTTTCCCGCACACGGCTCCACAATATTAGCGTTCACGACATACCTCCTGTGTATACAAGGAAAAACATATTTTTGGTTTTGGTGGTGGATTGACTTGTGTATAATGAATAAATTGCTCCCAATTCATGCTCTTTTTCTGGCTACGTCGGTTTATCCACTTAAACGTTAGTTTCTTTACTGCCCAATTAAACTTATTGAGCCATCGATAATTTCCGCTAATCCCGAAGTAGTTATAGTGTCCTCTTAGTTTGGCTTTGAGTATTTGCCACCAGTCTTTGAGACGAATAAGATGTATGGTTCCAGAGTGTGATGGTGTGGGTCTATTATAAATAATTCAGGAGACTTTGTCAACTGAGAACATATAAATTCAAAAGGCGTAAGACCCCTAAGAGCTTTGAGTCTCTTTGCATAATTGTAGGCCATAACAAAGTCATAAAGATGCTCCTTAAGTTGCTGATGCGAACGATAGTAATATTTCCTAACTGTAGCATTCTTTAAAGTTTTATTCATACGTTCAACTTGTCCATTTGTCCAAGAATGGCTAACTTTTGTCAGACGATGTTCAATGTTATTTTCTTCACAAACTCTATCAAATATGTGTTGGAAGGCGTATTTATGGCGCTTCTGATTTGTAAATTGTATGCCATTATCTGTCAAAATAGTGTGGATTTTATACGGTAAAATTCTAATCAGATTACCTAAAAACTCAGCAGCTATGGGTTTTGTAGCACTTTTGTGCAACTCAACGTAGGTGAATTTGATCTATTGCAACAAACAAATACAGCTTTCCTTCTTCTGTTCTAACTTCCGCGATATCAATATGGAAATAGCCTATAGGATATTGTTTGAATTTCTTTCTTGATTTAACTTCACCATCGACATCTGGTAGTCTGCTAATGTTGTGCCTTTGTAAACAACGATGTAAGCTGGAGCGACTCAAATGTGGGATTGAGGTTTGCAAAGCGTAGAGACAGTCATCTAATGGCAATAGAGTATGCTTACGAAATGCAACAATTATAGCCTCCTCTTCTAAAGTTAAAACAGTTGATCTTGGATGCTTTGGACCCATACCAGCATCTTTGGTAAATGAGCGTTTTCTCCACTTAATAATAGTTTTTGGTTTAAGGTTATAACACTTGGAGAGTTTTGCTATGCTCTCTTTACTATTTTGTATTGCTCTACGAATTGTCTCTGTTGTTCTGGCGCACCCATGTAATACTTGTCCCATAATTCCTCCCTTTGATGATATTTTTTTCTCACATTTTATCATACCATCACACTCTGGAACTGTACAACTACTCTCGTAATGTCATTGTCTCTACGTGATATAGCATCTGTAAGTATTGTATGATTTTCTTCCCGACCATCTGAATGTTTTGTGGTCATTTCTTCATTCAGAACTTCCTTTAATAGCTTTTGTTTTTTGGCTTCTTCCAAAAGATCTTTTACAGCTTGATTATTCTTATGACTTATAGCATAATGTAGTAGTGACAACGTCTTGTATCTTGTCAAAAGCATCTAATGTTTTAAGCTTAAGCATTAGGTGGAGAAGGGAGGAACTCTGTGCTTCTTCTTAGATATAAAATCTGTAGAGGAGATAAGAATTCCCTTCTCAAAAGTATAGGCTGGACGGTATCGTAGAAAGACCTGAATGGTTCTAATTCTGTATTCACAAGACTAGCCTTACTTTTCATTTTTAATGGTAACGTATGGGGTTATATATGATCAACAACTTTTTGGGCATAGATATATCAAAAGATCGCTTTGATGTTTTTCTCTCATTTATAAGCAAAAAAGGAAAGCGTGAAACTAGAAAAAGAAGCTTTAAGAACGATGGTTTCAAAGTCTACTGAATTTTCTACACAAACATAATGTAGAAAAAGTAAAAACCTGCATGGAATCTAATGGTTGTTATAGCGAAGCACTGGCTGAATTTCTACACAATGCTGGACATTTTGTAAGTGTTGTAAATCCTTATTGCATAAAATCTTATGCAAGGAGTAAGCTGATACGACAAAAGAATGATCAGACCGATGCAGAAGTTATTGCTGATTATTGCCAAAGACAGGAACCTTCTAGTTGGACACCACCTTCTCCTGAAATGAAAAAATTAAAACATCTTTATCGTTGCTCAGTTGCGTTAAAAGATGAGTTAACATTAGTAAATAACCACTTAGAAAAAAAAGAGAGACTGCCTAAAGAAGTTGCAAATGCTTGGGAAGACCTTGCAATGAATATAGCTCAAAAAATAGAAACAATAAAAAACTCCGTACGTGAACTATTAAATCAACACAAAGAATTGTTGGAAAATTTTCAACTTCTATTGACTATTCCAGGCATAGGAGAAGAATCAGCAATAGCTATTTTAGCTGAAGTTTCTGATATAGAGGTTTTTAGAGATGCCAGGCAATTGGCAGCATATACAGGAGTTATACCACGAAATATGACGTCAGGTTCCTCTGTATATGCCAAACCCAGATTAAGTAAATCCGGTTCACAAACATTACGTAAGGCACTTTTCTTTCCTGCCATAGTAGCTAAGAATCACAATCCTATCATTATGAGCTTTTGCCAAAGATTAAAGGAAAAGGGTAAGCATAATATGGCCATCGTTGGTGCTGCAATGCGTAAGCTACTCCATATCATTTTCGGTATTCTGACATCCAAAAGTGCTTTTGATCCTAACCATATCAAAAACTACAGGGCTAGGAGGTTGACTGAAGGTTTAGTACTTTAAAATCAAAAATGCTTCCTATCTATCTTATGTAAAGTGGTATCTTACACAAATTTATTGAATGTTGTTGGTTAGTGGATATGTTGATAAGTAAACTTCATCTGTTTTGTGCGTATAAAACTAATTTACTTATCAACATATCCACTAACTATAATCTGTGTACTGTTACACAATTGGAAGTATTTTTTGATTTTATGATGCAACTTGGGAAATTTTATAATTTTTTTGTTGACTAACAAGACGGTATCTCCTCTCACATTCCACTTACAGTCACGAGAAGTAATTAAAACATAAGGTTTTTTATGCCTAGGATGTAAAGATGAAGGTAAAAACCTTTTAATACCTTTATATCCCTCAGCATTATCAAAAATGAACAGGCTTCTCCTTCCCCTTCTTGCAAAAAAAGCATATGTTTCTTTAACAATAGTTTCTATCATCTTGTCATTTCCGTACTTATCCTGGGGAGAAATGCCTAGTTTATCATCTTTAGCTAAGTCCAGAAAAGAACTTTCCATAGTCTTAGAGTTTTCAGCACTTATCCATATAACATTGCCACCATAATACTTTCCATACTTGTAAGCATATTTCCTAGCTAACTCACTTTTTCCCACTCCTCCAAGACCACTAATAGTAGCAACCTGCGATATCACCGCTTGCCTGCCCGTGCTCCTTTGTAGTGCGTCATGTAAGGCTTTTAATTCAATACTTCTACCAGTAAAAGATGCCACTGGCTCTATTATGCCAAACCAAATCGCTCCTAAAATTTCCTCTCTTATTTTTTCAAAAAACTCATTTATTTCTTCATGTGATAGAAACTTTCCCTCTCTTGCTTTCATCCAATCCAGAACTTCTACCAGAAAGCGACCATAAACGTTCTTTTTATCGATATTATTAAATTCTTTGCCTAACTCATTCTCAATGATTTCCGCTAGTTTTATCTCGTTAGGTTGATTTACTGCAAATACTAATTTATCAAAAAATTCCCTTATATTCTCTTCTAACCTGCCTTCATTTGTCATTCGCTCAAACTCACGTTGCCATACCTGATTTCTTTCCAATTTTCTTTTTGAGTTTTGATCTGATTTACCTTGAAGTTCTTTTATCTCCTTTTCCAATTCTTCTATTGCTTCTTTTACAGCACTCTTAAATGCCGGTTGCACTATTGAAATCATGTTATCGTGAGTATAAGAGAACTTGTATCTCGTACCGCCGTATTTAAAAAAAATATCACTAGTGCTTATTACTTCAACTGCAATTTCTATTCCCTTGTTTGGTCCCGAAGTTTTTACTTTCAACTTTTTTATTGTATTTTGTGTTGTACTTTGAGCTAGATCGAAACCGATATTAGTACAGATAATAAAGTCCTCTAGGTCACCATCTGCAAAATCTTGATTATTTTTAGTCTTTAGGTAGGGAACAAAATATTTTGCCAAGCTAAATTCACCACTTTTATCTTTTGAAAGCAATTTGCCTACACCGATTTTTTCGCATTCATTTTGCTTGTGTTTGATTTGTACAAACCTATGTACTGTTGTTCCATTTTGCCTATATCGAAAAACAATATCATCAAAACCTGCAGCTGATTCCATTTCTGTGGCTAAGCGGAAAGAATATTCTCTATCTACTGCACGTTTGAGAAACAGCATTAGCCACTTCAATTGGTAAATATCACCATGAAAAGAGCGTTTTCTCCCTCCAGCAGGATAAGTTTCAGGCATCCTCAACCTCACATAATTTTATAAATAGTACCCATAAATGGTAAAAAAGTTATATGTCATGATATACAGATATCGTAACAAAGACCTTGGAATATCTACGAGATGTGCTGTTATGTAAATAAAAAAATGTGACTAATTACTTAATCTTTCACTCAAAATTGAATTCACAACATCAGGGCTGGCTTTTCCCTTGGTGAATTTCATGACTTCACCAACAAAGAAACCATATAATTTTGTTTTACCGCTTTTGTATTCTTGAACTTTATCTTGGTTGTCATTGATGATTTTATCTATTACCTCTGAAATTTGACATTTGTCAGTTATTTGCTTGAGATCCTGCTCTTCTATAATAAGGGATGCAGGCTTTCCAGTTTCAAACATAATATCAAAAACTTGTTTACCAAGTTTAGCAGAGATCGTTCCATCAACGATAAAATCTAAGAGTTCTGACAAAGCATTTGCTTTGATTGGGGAGCTCACAATATCAATATTTGCTTTATTTAAACGACCGAAAAGCTCTACAGTTAACCAGGTGACCGCGAGCTTTGAATCATGTTTTTTTATCAATTCCTCAAAGTAATCAGCAATCGCCTTATCGGAAGTAATGACATTTGCATCGTATTCGTTGATACCTAATTTTTCAATGTATCGCTGCTTTTTCTGCTCTGGCAACTCAGGCAAAGATGATTGAATTAAATCAATTTTCTCCTGGCTTACCTCAACAGGTAATAAATCAGGCTCAGGGAAGTATCTATAGTCGCTTGCATCTTCTTTGTTTCGCATCACTTTTGTTTTTCCCGAAGCAACGTCAAACAATAAGGTATCTTGACTTATTTCTTCCCCACCTTCTAAAATTTCAATTTGTCTTTGTATTTCATAGTCTATAGCTTGCACAATATAACGTATCGAGTTCAGATTTTTTATCTCACAACGAGTGCCAAATGTGCTACTGCCTTTTAGGCGGACAGAAACATTTGCATCACAACGAAGTGATCCCTTTTCCATATCACCATCACATGAACCAATGTAACGCAAAATCTGCCTCAATTTTTTCATGCATTCTGCAGCTTCCGCAGATGAACGGAGATCTGGTTCTGAAACAATTTCCATTAAAGCAACCCCTGCACGATTTAAATCCACATAAGTTTTGCTTTCCTCATGAACGCTCTTTCCTGCGTCTTGCTCTAAATGAATTCTCGCAATTCTTATTTCCTTTTCATTGTCGTTGATAAATACTCTACCATTTTTAACTATTGGCTCAAAAAACTGGGTTATCTGGTAACCTTGGGGTAAATCAGGATAAAAATAATTTTTCCGATCAAAGTAAGAACACTTATTAATTTCTGCAGAAATTGCAAGACCGGTGCGTATTGCTTGCTCTATGCAGTAATAATTTAGTATTGGCAGCGTACCTGGCATTGCTGCATCAACTAGAGAAACTTGAGTGTTATGCTCAGCACCAAACTCCGTTGATGAGCTAGAAAATAGCTTCGTATTAGAAGAAACTTGAGCGTGCACCTCAAGCCCAATTACCGCTTCCCAATCCTCTTTCGTCATGTATTTTATTTAAATGATAATCTTAATATTCTGCAAAATTAACACAAAAAGTCAAAACAAAACCCACATTTTTATTTTTTGTCTTAACTTTTTAACCTATAGTAATTAAAATATGACCTTACCCAGAAAGAGTGAAGAGAAAGAAAAGGCGTTTTTTTATAATAAAAATGTTTTTTCAAAAGGAGTAGTAATGACAAAAAGAAGAGAATATACAGTTGAGTTTTAATTAGAAGCTGTGTATTAAACAGCGTAGACATTCTGCTATTAATTATTGCATTCCTGAGCAATTTGATTCATTATTCTTTTTGTAAAAAATTTTCTTGACTTTCTCTCTACTTTTTCTGGGTAAGGTCACTTTAAAGGAAGTCTAATAGATGCTACATAGAAATCCAGATGAGTTTCTAAAGTCTATTCCAAAAGATAAGCGCATAATGTGCCTTGACATGGGAGAAAAGCAAATAGGTATAGCATTTAGCGATAAAACACAGCTTATAGCCACAGCTCATAGTGTATATTATAGGAAAAATATGAGCAAAGATTTAGGTTATCTGCATAGAATATTCAAAGAAAATGAAGCTGGATCAATGGTAATAGGACTACCATTAAAAATGGACGAGCAAGAAACTAAATGGTGTAAAACCATAATCCAATTCGCAAATAAAATAATAAAAAAATATAAAGTACATATATACTTACAAGACGAAAGCTTCTCAACATCTATCGCAACTCATACACTAAAAATCACTGGAATATCAATCACAAAATCAAAAAAAATAGATGATAAAATCTCCGCATGTATTATTTTGCAACGAACGTTAGACAAAATAAATACAATCAAATAGTTTTTTCAGATCTGGAAATCTTCAAACTGAATCTCATATAAAAGTTACTCAACAAAACAAGAACCTTTCGTATAAGCATGACAAATTGCTACAGCAAGAGCATCAGCAGCATGGTGACATTTTATACTCAAATTTTTAACTATTTGCTTCACCATAAATATAATCTGATCCTTATCAGCATGGCCATTTCCGGTAATGCTTTTTTTTACATAGTTTGCATCATATTCATTCATAGTTAGCTTTGTTATTTTTAACGCTAAAATTACAACCCCTCTTGCATATCCTAAAGTTAGTGAAGATTTAGGATTTTTATTAACAAAAATTTTTTCTACTGCAGCTTCATTCGGAGAATATTGAAATATTACTTTCTTTAATTGTTCAAAAATTATATGTAAGCGTTCACCTGTACCCAATTTTCCATCAGTTGATATGGTACCGCCGCCCAAAAATTCAATATTATTTTTCTCGTTCAGGCTGATAATGGCCCAACCAGTCTTGCTTATCCCTGGATCTAGACCTATTATTTTAACCACTTAATAAACGCTTAACCAATAGACAAACAAAAATAAAAACATCCAGACTACATCTACAAAGTGCCAATACCAGGAGGCAAACTCAAAGCACAAATGGTCCTGAGGTGTAAACTGGCCTTTCCGCGCTCTAAATAAACACACTGATAAAAATATTATTCCTATTATAACGTGTGCGCAGTGAAAACCGGTAATCATATAAAAATTGGATGTATAAATAAGCTTTTCTCCTGTTTCTTGTAGAGAAAAACTCGCTTCATGATACTCTATTGCTTGCACTATTATAAAAAAAACCCCAAGCAATATAGTTATGGACAGCATTTTAATCGTGCTCTTTTTATCATTTTCAAGTAAAGAGTGATTTGCCCAAGTAATTGTTGTACCAGAAAGCAATAATATTAATGTATTCATGAATGGTAGTGACCACGGATCAGGTGGCAAAATTCCCTCAGGGGGCCATTCAACTTTTTTTGCAGGAGAAAACGCCTCAAATAAAAAAACCGGATCAAGCCAGGCTTTAAAGAATGAACAAAAGAACACTATAAAAAATACGACCTCCGAGAGAATAAATAAGTACATTGCAAATTTGAGTCCATGTTTTACAATGTTAGTATGACATTTATCATAAATGGCCTCCTTTATTACATCTCTCCACCAATAGAACAGCACCCCTGATACTGCGGAGATTCCCAGAACTAAACAAAACATTCCGAAAATTTGTTTATGAAGCGCGCCAACTAATCCAAGTGCAAGAATAAGAATTGCTGCTGATATAGCAATTGGCCAAGGACTTGGGTCCACTAAATGAAAATCATGTTCTTTACTTTTCATAGCATTTTAAAAAATACTTACTAAGGATACAAATTAGCTTAAAATTGTCAATGTTCCTTAGGAAATTGATTGAATCTTGAAAAATTATATGCACCATTCAAAAAATCTAACATGAATTGGGCGCTTATTCTAAATAACTTAAGCATCCTGCTCTTTTCATTTTCTCTTGCCCTGCTGCAATATTCATCAACAATATTTTCCAAAATAATGCATCCAGATTCTATAAAACTACCGCTATAATAATCAAACCAATCCTTATATCTATTATTTTTCTTGAATCTATTTTTCATACTATCAACGATAGTCTTGTATATAAACATATAAGAATACAAAACTGTTATGGCTTCATAAGTGTTGCTATATGAGGTAGACAAAAGAAAATTAGTAAAATTTAAGCACTCAAGAGATTTCTCTCCACGACTTATAGCATATATAGCAAAGTAGTGGTTATGCAAAATTCTCTCAATAGCAATTGCCCCTCGAGCCACCCTAATAAGTGAAACAACATTGTTACAGCCTTCTACCCTGGATGCAGTAATTAAGACGGTACGAATATAATCACTCAAGAGTAATGTACCTTGTTGAATATAGAATCTGAAACTTTCTATACTTAGAGTGTTATTCTCCAATTCAACATTAAAAGGATGCTTAATTATATCCTTTAAAAGATTTGATCCATAACAACTCTTAATTATACCACTGAACACTACAATACTGCCAACGTAAACAACTTGTGCTAATGCGTTTTTATTGAGGTATATTAGAGCAATATGCCTCATCCAAAAACATTATCTCTAGCTCCAGTCCTTTCCTACAAAGCTCATATATCTTTTCCTTTTCACAGTCACTAGCTCTTTTGTATAGCCTACTTGTAATATCACTAACCTCCTCAACCACCGCGTCCATTCCTTTGCTATTACAGATATCAATCCACTTTTTGTATTTGTTATTTTTAATCCCCTTAGTTGTTATCTCATTTGCCATATGGCATATAACAATTTGGTATACATTAAAGGAAGAATAAGACAATACTAAGGTCTCAGTAACAGAATTGTGATACGCAGTACTCATGAAAAGGTCAACACAGGCAGAACAAGCTCTTGACTTTTTATGATTATCAGATAGATCACAATCCTCGAAATATTTTTTATATTGTTCTCGAAAATCAAATGCTCCTTTTGCTATATCAATTAACCTACTTATTGTTTCAACATCATTAACTTTAGCTGCAACAACTAAATGAGCACGAGCACAATCTACAGAACCTAGAAAATCCTGCTGAAGGTAAAATTTAAATCTTTTATAATCTAAAGTACCATTCATCAATTCAACATAAAAAGGATGTTCTTTCATCCTATCAATAAGATCGGAAAGCTCTTTTACAATTACGTTGTACAGTTCTCCTTCTATTTCGTTATACACTTTATGAGCCTCATAATAAAAACTGAATATAATAATTATCACTAATATAGTATAATTATTATGAAAAAGCAATTATACTTCAACAATAAGCTAGTATATAAATATGAGGCTGTAAATCAAAAATTTTAGCAATCTAAAGAAATTTTACTATTACCTTCTATATTGAATTCTCTACAAAGATCAGCAGACAAGTTCATGCTTTCCCAAGAAAATCCACCGTCATTTTCTGACTCTTTACCAAAATGTCCATAACAGGCTGTACGTTTATATATAGGGCGATTAAGCGATAAATGCTTGATTATGCCTTTTGTTGATAAATCTATACTATTCTCGATAAACTCTTTAATTACTCTTTCCTCCACCGCATTCGTACCAAATGTATCAATATAGAATGAAGTAGGTTTTGATACACCAATTGCATAAGAAAGCTGCACAAGACAACGTTCAGCTAAACCTGCAAAGACAATATTTTTAGCAAGGTATCTTGCCATATAAGCTGCAGATCTATCAACTTTGGTTGCACCTTTTCCGGAAAATGCCCCTCCACCGTGTGGAATATAACCTCCATAGGTATCAACCATAATTTTTCGTCCGGTTAATCCACAATCACTAACCGGTCCACCAATAACAAATCTACCAGTTGGATTGACTAAGAGATTTTCCTCAGGACATATCCACCCTTTAGGTAAAGATGAAACTATGTAAGGATAAATTATTTCTTTTACTTTTGATTGATCCAAATCCTCAGGGTGCTGTATTGAGACAATGATACTTTCAGCACGTACCGGGAGGTTATTCTCATATACCAAAGTGATTTGTGATTTTGCATCCGGACCAAGCTTTGCTTCTTTAACTGCGCTCATGATATTTTTCAGAATCGAGTGTGCATAAAAAATGGGTGCTGGCATAAGGTTTTCTGTCTCTGTTGTTGCATAGCCATACATTATGCCCTGATCGCCAGCACCTTGATCCAACCCTATTGCAATGTCATTTGATTGCTCATGCAGCAGTATATTTACCTTCACTTTTCTCCAGTGGAAACCATCATGCTCATAACCAATATCTTTTATTGTATTCCGTACAATACTTTCAATCCTGCTATTTTTGATGTTAGGTCCGAATACTTCCCCAGCTATAATAACGTTATCTTTGGTGACTAAAGTCTCTATTGCAGCTCGCGCAAAAGGATCAGTGAAAAGGTATTCATCAAGTATTGCATCTGAAATTTGATCTGCTACTTTATCTGGATGACCAGCCGCCACTGACTCACTGGTTACTAAATTTTTATATAAACTCATGCTTTAGGTTTCTGCTTATACAATACCAAAACCGCTATAAAAACACAGTTAGTAATTACTAAATGGTGGGCCTGGGAAGAGTTGAACCTCCGACCTCACGCTTATCAGGCGTGCGCTCTAACCACCTGAGCTACAGACCCCTGATTTATTCAAGCTGAAGCTTTCATATTATCTGTAGGCAAGATATCAATAAAAGTCTTTTTATTTGCTGACCTTCTAAAGCTGACCCAGCCTTCTACTTTGGCAAAAATCGTATGATCTTTACCTATACCAACATTCTTCCCAGGATGGAATTTTGTGCCTCTTTGGCGCACAATTATGTTACCAGGAATAACCTTCCCATTCTTCTTTATTCCTAACCTACGACCTGCTGAATCTCTACCATTACAGGAACTACCACCTGATTTTTTAGTTGCCATATCTTACCTCTTACTTTTGAAGATTAATTTCATTGATACGAAGAACAGTTATATACTGCCTATGACCAGTCTTTCTACGGTAATTTTTTCTTCTTTTCTTCTTAAAGATTATAATTTTTTCTCCTCTACACTGCTCCAATACTTCAGCTTTAACAGTAGCATTAGATGAATAAGATAAGCCATTATTTGAAATACAAATCACCTTATTGATTTCTACCTCTTTTTTTTCTTCAACTTCTAACTTCTCTACTTTTATTATACTGCCTTCTTTTACTAAATATTGTTTTCCACCAGTCTCAATTACTGCAAACATGATAAATATAAATTATTGTTATTAACTTTAATCGTAAACGATGTCATATATGCTGTCAATATAAATAAAAAACATGACTTAATGCTCCTTCTGAGCTACTTAAATACTTCTATCTTTTTTCACCTTGTTATCTGCTTTTTCTCAGACAATAATTAATTCTCAAAAAATCTTGTTTTGAACAGAAGCAAAACTTGATCATTTTTAATCTCCCTCACTTTGCTTTTGCGTTAGGTCTCTAATTAAAACTCCATAATATGGCTTATTAATTATCTAGCAAAAATTCAGCTTCAATTTGAAAAAAGTACAACCTGTTGCTATTCAGCTGGGGTTTTATAAGTTATAATTTATTCCAAGCTCAAATCCATGATTATAATCTTCAAATGCTTTCAATAGACTATAACCAGCAAAAGCACTTGTCCTTGAAGAAAGCGGAAAATCAAGACCAGAGCTTATTTTATATGAGAAACCAAACTTTGACTGTCCAATAAAATCGATAGCAGCACCTATACCAACATTGACATACGGAGTGATATCCGTGTTTGTAAACTCGTAATGATAACGTAAATTTGCTAAAATTCCTCCTTGCAGTCTGTATTTAAAAATATTTGCAACTGAAATCATAGGCTCAACTGAAATTTTTACGCTGTTTGTGTAGTGATAACCGATACTATGACTAAAATTGCCAGAACTGTATGACGAAGAAGTATAGATCCTATCTCTAACCCAATCAACTCCAAAACATGGTACTGACAAAGAAACAGCAGGCAATATAGCTACTAAGGTAAGTAATTTTTTCATTTTTACCCTCCAAATATTGATATACGCATGTATACAAATATAAGCATTAAAAATAATATAATTACAGCGAATTACTTTATTCTCTTAATCACCTGCTTTTCTCTTGCTATTGCAAGGCTTTTTTCTGGTACATCTTCCACTATAACACTACCTGCCGCAATTACAGAGTCATCATGAACATTAAGCGGTGCAATGAGTGAGCTATTGGCACCAATAAAGCAATTGCTTCCTATGTTCGTTTTATGTTTCTTTTTCCCATCATAATTACAAACAATAGTACCTGCTCCTATATTACTCCTCTGCCCTACTTTAGCATTTCCTATATAACTTAAGTGTTTTATTCTAGTGTTTTGACCAACTTCACTTGTTTTCACTTCCACAAAATTTCCTATTTTTGCCTTATTACCAATTGTTGTGTTTCCGCGTATTCTGGTAAATGGACCGACCTCAGCATTACTTTTAATTAAGCAGTTTTTTAAATGCGAAAATGGCAGTATTTTCGCACCAGACTCTATTTTCACTCCAGTACCGAAAAAAACATATGGGTAAATAACTGAATCTCTGGCAATTTGCGTATCAAGAGAAAAGAAAACAGTCTCTGGAGCAACAAGCGTTACTCCAGAGTTGGTAAAAAATTTTCTTTTGTTTTCTTGAAAGTAAAATTCAGCTTTTATAAGGTCATTTCTGTTATTTATTCCCGTTGCCTCTTCTCCACCGGTAATAACGTAACCGACATTTAAATTACTCTTCACTGCAATGGAAACTATATCGGTCAAATAATATTCATGAGTTGAGCTATTGCACTCTATTTTCTCCACCAATTCACGTAAATTCTTTGCACATGCAACCATTATTCCAGCATTTGCAAGAAACTCTTCATGATTATTTTTATCACTCTTTGCTTCTACGATTTCTCTTAAGGAACCATTCTCAATAATTAACCTACCGTATTCTTTATTGCTTGTCCTAAAACCTAGGCAAACTAGAGCCTTGCCTTCTAAGCAACTAACCATTTTAGTTATTGTGCTGCTTTTTATGAGTGGGGTATCTCCATACTGCACAATAATTATGCTCGAATCTGGCAATTCTTTCAGGTTTCTCATCGCAGTTTTGACTGCATCTCCCGTGCCAAGTGTTAATTCTTGTGTAATTAACTGTATATCCTTAAAGCACTTTAGTCTTTCAATTAAAGGCAGATCAACTACAACAGCAATATTTTCAGGATTTAACTGTTTTGCATTGTAAATGACATGCTGGAGCATGGAAAAACTGCCTATTTTGTGTAGGACCTTAGGCAAATCTGAATTCATCCGCCTGCCATGCCCTGCAGCAAGTATAACGAACGTATGAGTTTTACTTATCACTTATCTTAAAGATGAAAAATGAAAACCGTAATGATCAAGCCATCTGATTTTGTTGTCATAAAAGCTCCTTAAGTCGCTAATTTGATATTTTAGCATTGCAAGCCTTTCTATACCAATGCCAAACGCAAAACCGCTGTATTTAGTGTGATCTATTCCAACATTTTGAAATACATTTGGATGCGTCATACCGCATCCCAGTACTTCTATCCATTTACTACCTTTATAACTTATGTCCACTTCTGCAGAAGGCTCGGTAAAAGGGAAAAAACTATTACGAAAACGTATCTTCAGCCCTTTATCTCCAAAAAACTTATTAAGGAAGTGATGAATAGTAAATTTTAACTGGCCCATATTGACATTCTCATTGACATATAACCCCTCTATTTGATGGAACATAGGGGTGTGAGTTGCATCAAAGTCGTTTCTGTATACTCTACCAGGAGATACGATTTTAATCGGAAAAGTTTTCGCTTTTTCCATAGTTCTGATCTCCACAGATGAGGTATGAGTGCGCAGCACCATTCTTTTGTCGTTTATTTTATTCTTTAAGTAGAAGGTATCTTGCTCCTCCCGCGCAGGGTGGTGACTTGGAGTATTCAGTGCATCAAATACATGAAATTCATCTTCAATGTCAGGGCCATCAACTGCTTTAAAACCCATATGTGCAAAAATAAGCTTTACTTCATTTAGAACCTTACTGAGTGGATGGACCTTGCCCATTTTTTCTGGTCTAACGGGCAACGTGATATCAACCTCCTCGTTCTGCAATTTAAAGTTAACTTCTTCGGTTTTTAGTTCATTTTCCTTATTCATTATAAGCTGATCTAGCTTATTACGTAAAACGTTGATAACTTCGCCTAAATTGCGCTTTTTTCCTGCGTCTTCTATCTCTTTTAAGTTGTCAAAATAAGCTTTAATTACACCCTTTTTTCCCAAATATGATAGCCTGACTTTTTCTAAATCTTGTAAAGAAGAAGCATTCTCAATTTCAGAGACCGCTTTATCTTCAAGTGAAGGTATTTCATTCAGTAGCTCTTTATTCATCTTAGAAACGCTGGCTTAAACTTTAATTATAGTAAAATCTTGAATAGCATCAACAATCTAAAAACTGTCCCATTTTGATTATTAATTTATTGACCAATTAGTTTTTTTTATTTACCTTTGCGTTGATGAATTTGCTGTATCAACCATGCACAACAGTGACACTGAAACTGATAATAAGTACAAAATAGAAGATTTACCTAAGTTCTTTAAGGAAAGATCCAAAAACATAAGTAAAGCATTTTCTAGCAAAATAATTAAGATCAGTACCATTCGCTCGAGAAGTATTGAAAGTAATATACAAGAATTTTCATTTGAGCTAACAGCAACAGGTAAAGACACCTTTAATACAAGACCATTTCAAATAAAATCTTTAATTGATTTTTTTAAAATCTGCCTTTCTCGGGAAAAAAATTTTACAGTCAACATAAAAGTACCAAAAGAAAGCAGTGAATTATATAATAACTACTGTAAAACTAGTAGTGATAAAACTGTAGAAGAATTCGTAAATAATGCTCCGCCTCAAATCCTTCTGCAAGGAATAACAATCATACTACAAACAAATGTTAAAGACATTAACTTAGATAATTTGCACCAAATAGGGTCATTTTTAAATGAAAGGCTAAAACATGCAGAAAAAACTGAAAATGAGGAACAGAGTCAAGTTACACTACAAGTAAAAGAAGCAGAAAATAAAGACAGACAAGAACAGAGTGAAACTAAGCAAAAAAACGCACAAAATAGACAAATTGTACCATTTACAGGCTCGTTTGGCTTTAACGTAGCAAGCAAAGTAAATTGTAAAGCTCCAGTGGTTACTGCTGCAATAAAAGCTAATATACCAAAATATAGAATCTTCCTTCCCTTATCCAATTTTTTTAATGATGTAATAAGGTTATCCCTTTTAAGAACACCAAAACCTTCTATACAGAGCAACAATATACCATTTGGTGTCATTCCAGCGCTTGACGCTGGAATCCAGAAAAAAAAAGAAAAATGGACCCCAGTGTCAGCTACTTGGATGACAAGTAGTATAGGAAATCCAATACCTCAAGGAGCAGAACAGAATGTAGGTCAAACTACTTCGCACACAGAGTATTTTAAGGCTAACAGAAAAAAGAAGTCAAAAAAGCAGACCAAAGAACTATCAGAGAAAGAAAAACAATTAGCCATAAAACAAGCACAAAATGATGCTAGAGTAGCTATGTTAGATAACCAGATTGAGCGCAGGGGAAAAAAACTCGATGAAATATTTATTGAAGTGATGAATGGATACAAAAATCAAGATCCAGAAACATTTCGCAATGTTTTTAACTCAATATTCAATATTGTTTATTTTCAAGATAAACAATTACATGAAATATTGGAGTCAGGTGAGATATCAGAAGTATTAGAAATACTAGAAATACCACAACCAGCTGGCAAGTCTTCTTTTCCAAAAGAGTATTTACATAAGCAAGTATATAAAAAAAAAGAGCAATTGCTCAAATTAGTTTCAGGTGTTTATATACAACAACCTCCTACGCAACATGAAAATACTCCTCATAAATCTACAAACCCTTTACCAATAAATAAATCTAAAGATCCTTCACCAGCAACAAATGAAGCTAAAACTCTACCACCTACTAACATTACACTCAAATCACCGTTAAAAACTGTATTTTCCTCAAAAAAGGCTTATTTTTGTCTATTTATAATAGTAGCATCTGCATCAACACTTTGCTTATGGCATTTTCCATTAGGAAAAGTGTCAATGTTAAAAGAATTAGTGCCACCAGAAAAAAGAGAAAATATTGGGTTGGCATTGAACATAGGGTTACCGACATTGATTACATTATGTGTTTTGAGTTTAGCTTACTTTATATATTCTGAATATTCTATAGAATCTGTTAAGCAAGTAAGTGAAAACGATCCCCTTTCTCGCGCCTATAGCTAGTGCAGGCTCAGTTTTCCTACGTCATACCGCCGCGGATAGATCCCGCTAACAAGCAGCGGGATGACAGCAGTCCTACGTCATACCGTCACGGTATCTCACATAGATCCCACTAGCAA
Source organism: Wolbachia endosymbiont (group A) of Sympetrum striolatum (assembly GCF_947250715.1). Taxonomy (NCBI): domain Bacteria; kingdom Pseudomonadati; phylum Pseudomonadota; class Alphaproteobacteria; order Rickettsiales; family Anaplasmataceae; genus Wolbachia; species Wolbachia endosymbiont (group A) of Sympetrum striolatum. The sequence continues at coordinate 211,442 of NZ_OX366342.1, read as the reverse complement.
GCAGCGGAATGACGAATTTGTCATTTTTTAAATCGTTGGTAAACCAGAATTACTTTAGCTATAACAAAATAGAAGTAAGTTGTTGTAAAAAAATTTTCATGGTAAAATTATTTATTTTCACCATATGTTTAAAGGAATTATCACGGATATCGGGACTATAACTGATACTACCACTCACTCCAACTCTGATCAAATTTTCCATATCAAAACACAAAATTTACCCTCTATAAACAAAGGAGATTCAATAGCTTGCTCTGGTGTATGTTTAACTGTTGTGAACATACTGAACGATGTATTCACAGTTCAAGTGTCTCAAGAAACTATGAAGGTTGCTAACTTAAATACGTGGAGAATAGGAAAAAAAATAAACCTAGAACAAGCAATGCGGCTAAGCGACAGAATCGATGGCCACTTAGTTCAGGGTCATGTTGATGGGATAGTAAAAATTTTAACAATTGAGCGAAATTTAGATTCTCATGAAATCAAACTATCGTGCCCACAAGAATTAATTAAATTTGTTGCAAAAAAAGGCTCCGTTACACTGGACGGGGTTTCCCTTACAGTGAATTCAGTTATTAATCAGGAATTTATAGTAAATATAATTCCCTATACATGGGAAAATACAACTTTTCAGTACAACAAAATAAATGATTATCTGAATTTAGAAATTGACATGATCGCTAGGTATTTAGATCAATTGATGCAGCATAAATACAATTAATTTTACAACCTTGTTATTTACAACTATTATATCTTGAAAACCATATAGATATAAAATATGCTTTTCGATAGCCTAATTATCTTCATTGTTGTTCTATGCGTAATAATCTCGGTAACTAGAGGTTTTATAAAAGAGCTATGCGCATTGATGTTTCTATTTTTATCAATTTTTCTGACAGCTAATCACTATGATTTTTTCACTCCAAATTATAGTAAATATTTTGATTCTAAAGTTATACTAAACATACTTTCTACAATCTCTGTATTTATTATACTTAATCTTATATTCATGATAATAAACAACTGGCTAATGTACATATTATCACCCATAAGGTTGGGGTTTATCGATAGAGTTACTGGAATCTTTCTCGGAGTGCTTAAAGGAATATTGCTCTCTTATGTATTATTTTTTGCTGTGCACTTATATTGCTACACAGTATATGACAAAAAAGAATATGGCAAAAAAGAGGAACATTCTGAAATAAAAGCAGAAGACATATTGCCTAATTGGATAATAAATTCACACTCTTATCAGGCTTTATTTGTGACAGCAGAAGAAGTAATTGACATGTATGTACCAGAGTCGTTGATACTAAAAATAAAAGAGATCGGTGGAGAAATGGTTGATCAAGAAAAACCCAAAAACAATAAAAAAGAAGAGTAAATATTTATTTATAAATATGTTCATTAGGAGTATTCAAAAAGCCATATGTGTCAGGTTAAGAGCACTCCTCTCTTATAATTCACGTATTTAAGAATGACTTCTGCTAAACCTTTACTAATTCCATGTACGTTTTGAATTTCAGCCAGAGAAGCTTTGCTTATATTTTTCACTGAACCAAAATAAGACATCAACGCCTTTTTCCTTTTGTTGCCAATACCGGGTATTTTGCTTAATTGTGAAACTATAAACTGTTTATCGCGTTTTTTTCTATGTGAAGTTATCGCAAAACGGTGGGCTTCATTACGCAGCAATTGTAAGTAAAGCATGACTTTGCTGTCATTTGCCAGACTGAATTCTTCCCTGCCCAGCATATAAAATGTTTCATTTCCTGCGTTACGATCAGGACCTTTTGCCATACAAGCAAAAGGAACGTTTATATTCAATACTTCCAGTACATTCTGTACTATGGAAACATGTCCTGGTCCACCATCAATCAGTAAAAAATCAGGTATTATGCCTTTTATATTGCCGGAGAAACGTCTGGTTAGCACTTCCCTCATCATTTTATAGTCATCGCCTGAAAATTTTTCCTTTATAGTAAATTTTCTGTACTCACTTTTTAAAAAACCCTCCTGCCCTGCAACAACCATTACACCAATTTGTTGATTTCCAAATATATGGGTATTGTCATAAACCTCAATACGCTTTGGAATGTTTGGTAACAAGAAGATTTTGCTAAGCTCCTCAAGCTTTTCTAGGTTATTTCTATAATCGATAAGCTTCTGCTCTAAGCTATGCTGAGAGTTATCATAAACAAATTTCAATAAATCACGCTCTTTTTTATTCTTTGCATGCAGAACTTTTACTGGCTTTTGAGCAACCTTATATAGTGCTTGTTCTATAATTTCCTTATCCACAATAGAATCTGGAACGTAAATTTGTATTGGAGGTATGTTAGCTGAATTATAAAAATTGACCAAAAAGGTGGATAAAATTTCATCATTTGAGTGATCACCACAGTTCTCGGCAAAGTAAGGAGTGCTGCCGTAGTTGTCTTTATTTCTGAACGATAACACACTAATACATGCTAGATCCTCTTCACGTACAATACTGAAGAAATCTGCATCTTTTTCAAAAGAAAAATCCGTGTGCTGTATTTGAATTTGCTCAAGAAACTTTACCCGATCTCTATATATAGCAGCAAGCTCATAGTTTTCTTCACTGCTGCACTTTCTCATTGTGAAAAGTAACTGTTCTTTCACTTCCTTATTTCTTCCAAGCAATGTATTTCGTGCCTGTTTTACTGATTGGCAGTAGTCGTCTTTTGTGATTTTGTTTATGCATGGTGCTGAGCAGCGCTTAATTTGATATTCAATACATGGTCTTTTTGTTGAGGAAAAGTATTGATCTGAACATACTCTTAGGAGAAAAGCTTTTTGCAATGACAATATAGTTTGCTTAACAGCAGCGGCAGATGTAAAGGGACCATAATAATGAAACTCATTCTTCTTAAATTTGCCTCTATATTTTGCTATTCTTGGATAATCGTGCTTGGAAATTGTTATATAAGGATAAAATTTTCCATCCTTGAGCACAATATTATAAAGTGGTTTCAATGATTTTATTAACTGTGCTTCAAGAAGCAGTGCTTCGATTTCATTCTCAGTGATGAATATTTCAACCTTAACAACCTGTGAGAGCATAACTCTAATTCGTTCAGAAAGGTTTTCGAATTGAAGGTAGTCAGATAATCTCGATTTCAAGTTTTTTGCTTTACCAATGTATAAAACTTTATCCTTATCTCCAATCATCTTATACACACCACAAGACTGCGGAGATAATTTTATCTGTTCTTTATATTGCTTGAACATTTATCCATTACTTGACTTGTATGAGGTTAAAATCTGCTACTAAATGAAAGACGGAAACTACATTTTCAAGCAAAGATAATCTGTTTCTTCTCAGCTTATCAGAATCACAGTTAATCTTTACACTGTCCATAAACTGATTGATAAACGGAGCAAAACCAGCAAGTTCATCAAGCGCTGCATTAAAGTGGTTATTTTTTATCGCTTGTTTTATGTTTTTACAAGCAGTTATAGCACAATTTGATAGCGCAATTTCTTCATTTTCAATCAAAAATCTCTTACCGTAAGATGCACTATAAGTAGTGCCATCACTTTTCCTTACTTTGCTCATCATGTTACTGACTCTTTTGTAAGTGCTTAGAATCTGTTCACCTTCTGGCGTACTAAGATAACGATCCAATATAACAGTTTGCTTTTCTGCTGTCAGCAGATCATTAATATCGATTTTATATAGTATTGAATCTACGACATCTTGCCTTATATCTCTATTTTTTAAAATAACCTTGAATCTTTCTAAGCAGAATCTAAATACTAGTTCTGAAATTTGTTTTCTATTTGGCTTATCAACTGACGTTGTATTTTCATTAAATAGAAGCCTTGAATATAAAGATACTGACTTATCTATCAATAGCCTAATTGGAATATGCAAATTATTTTCAAGTATTGTTCTAATTATACTAATTGTCATTCTCCGCAAACCAAACTGATCATACGAACCAGAGATTTTCTCACCTGCTGCAATTAAACCAACTAAGCTATCCACTTTGTCTGCAATTGACACAGCAATTGCTGAAGGGGATTTAGGACACTCCTGCTCTGGCCCGATTGGCTTATAGTGTTCAGTTATAGCTTCCACTATTTCTCTATCTTCTTGAAAATAAGAAGCATAATATCCACCCATTACTCCTTGTAATTCTGGAAACTCTCTTACTATCGATGTTGCCAAATCAGCTTTTGCCAAATATGCAGCACGTTCAACTTTTATCAGCGAAGCATGTGGAATAAATATAGCTATATACTTTGACAGAGACGTAATACGCTTCACCTTTTCCCCCACGCTGCCAAGAAAAGCATGAAATAATATCGAACCCAATTTTTTGACATAATGATCCAGATCTTCCTTTTTGTCCTGAGATATCAAAAATTGTGCATCAGCAAGACGTGCTTCTAATATTCTTTCGTGTCCTTTAACAACTTCACCATTGTTGACGTTGACAACAGTGACAAAGTGTGAAATTCTCTTTCCATTACTTAAAGCAAGATATTTTTGCTGCGTATTAATTATACTAAGAATTACTTCCTTCGGTAATCCAAATGACTTTTCTTGATTCACTTCACCAAACAGTACGATTGGCCACTCTATAAGCCCTGTCAATTCATTTAGTAAATAATCATTTTTCTCAAGTTGTAAATTCTGCTCTTTTGTGAATTTATTAATCTGATCTAGTATAAATTGCTTTCTTTTGTCCATCTGGAGAATTACGCTGTTTTTTTCTAGCAATTCAAAATAGTCTTTAGGTGCTTTAATAGTTAACGTCGCATCACTTGAGAGAAATCGATGGCCATATGTTGTGTTAGATGCTGTGATCCCTGCAAAAGACACAGGTATTATTTCGTCATTTAAAATGCATAAAATGTTTTTAATTGGCCTAACCCACCTTTCTTTTCCTTCGCCCCATCTCATGCTCTTCAACCAAGAAAAGTTTTTGAGCATTTCCTCCAGTTGATTTTTGAGGAATTCTCTGATGTTAAATGAGCAGCTTTCTCTTTTAATGAAGTAAAAATCCTCATTATTTACTTTTCGAACGAGCAAATCTTCTTCATTTTTCTGATATTTTCTTAAAAAACCTTCGATAGCACTTTTTGGTGCGTTAATGTTTGGTCCCTTAACTTCGTTATTGGAATCCTTTAGCTCCAAAGCATTTATGTTGTCAACAAATAGGGTAATGCGACGTGCCGTTACAAAAACCTCCATTGATGTAAATTTTACATTATTTTTGTTAAAAACATTGGCAATACAGCTCTTAACTTGAGTTGCAGCTACATTCTGCATTCTCGATGGTATTTCTTCTGAAAGGCACTCAAATAACAACTGCAACGACATACGCTATTTACTCATGTACAATTCGCAACATTTTTTTGTCAGCTCTCTAACTCTACCAATATGCGCTGTACGTTCATTGACACCAAGCACACCTCTTGCATCAAGCAGATTAAGTAGGTGACTAGTTTTAATACATTGGTCATAAGCTGCAATTGGTAGCTCCTTTTCAATAAGGAACTTACATAATTTTTCCGTATCTTCAAATTGCTGCTGTACCACTTTAGTATCATAATAATCTAACGCTAAATAAGAAAATTCATATTCTCTTTGTTTAAAAATATCTCCGTAAGTTACACCGTTATCGTTCCAAGTTATATCGTAAACATTATCTACACCTTGTATGCACATTGCTAAACGTTCCAACCCATATGCCACCTCACCAGGAATCATCTTGCAGTCAATCCCTCCAACTTGCTGTATATAAGTAAGCTGTGTTACTTCCATTCCATTGCATGTAACTTCCCATCCAAGTCCTGATGCACCAACACTTGGGTTTTCCCAATCATCTTCAACAAACTTAATATCATATTTTTCTGTAGATATGCCAAGAGCTTTTAAGCTATCTAAATAGACGTTTTGTAAATTATTACCAGATGGCTTTATTATAACTTGATATTGGTGATGTTGATACAAGCGATTAGGATTATCACTATAGCGTCCATCTGCTGGCCTAATTACTGGTTGTAGATATGCAATTTTTGTCGGTTTTGTATCAATTGCAGACATAATTGTTGCAGGATGTAATGTACCAGCACCAACTTCAGATGTGTATGGGTGAAGTATAACGCACCCTTCACCAGCCCAAAAATCTTGCAACTCTTTTATTATACTTTGTAAATTCACACAAATTGCACACTTTTTATACTAAATATATAAATAAATAAGTACTATTCAATATTTATTTTTTTTGCAGCACTATGTAAATAATCACCTAAAACTGCTGAACTTTCCCTCACATACTGAATTATGCTTTTATTTAGGACAATTGCATCATGCATAGTTAAATCGCAGAATATAAATGCTGTTAAATACAGTAAAATCACCGCATAAAATGTGTGAAAAATCCCCTCAAATGTAATTGAAATTGCATTATTATAGCTGAGTTGTATTGAACTTATTGGCCATGGTTTTATCACTTCTACGACATTAAAAAATACGTAAGGTATCATAAGAAAAAAGAAAAAGTGCATAAAATCATTAAACCAAAATGGGCATTGAAACATCTGCTTACATATACTCCCATAGAGTTTACTTACAGTATAATAAATTGACATTATTGCTGGCATTGAAAGTGCTACAGTCAATACTTGCCCTGACGCTATTTGTATTACTATTTCTTCACCACTGTTTGCTGAAGGGTCCTGAGCATGAAAAATAAATATTCCAATTAATTGTATTACTAACATAACTATTGCCAATTTTGTAAAAACAGCAGCTACAACTATTCCTGAATTTGGCATTTTATATAGTAAATATTCGCCTCCATATGTAAAAATCAATATAACATCTACAATAAATAATATTAAAAAAGAAGACCAATAGTTCTGCCAACCTGGTAAATATCCTATTCCCAAAAAAGAGCTTACTGTTTTGGCAGGAAAAACCTTACCTAGCGTCTTTCCCAAAAATTCAAAAAAAATCCCCATGCTCTAAGTAACACTTGGTTTATATTATTTATAATACTGTATTGTAACGGACTTATCAATAGACTTCTTGCATAGAAAAAAGGCAAATAGTTATTATAGCTCTAAGTTTACCGACAACCGTTCCCTCCCTGTCATCCGAGTAGCCTTCTCTTGTATGGTCCCAGAGTGTGATGGTGTGGGTCTATTATAAATATCAAGCAAATAAAAAAAAGGCAAAAGAAACCCCGGTCACTGTTTATTTTCAGTATTGGCGTTTTTTTAAGTCTTAAACACTGCGATTCAGCTGCTTTTAAGTGCAACTAACCTTAGCTTTAATATTTAAGAAATTTACTAAGCAAAAAAAAGGCAAAAGATATCCCGTGTTAGCTAGTTGTCACTCTCTAATCCTGCAAATCGGCGTTCTATACTGTCTTAAACGCTTTGTAAGCGCGTTTCAGCTTATATGGGTAAAAACCCAGAAAGGTTGTGAAGACATAAGGTGCACATAGTGCAAAAAATTAAAAATAAGACGCCAATCACGTAATACTGTTGTCGTTTAATCTGCACAGATTGAAGATAATAAAATACCTTCATTTTCATGATAAGGGGGCTGGCGAAGCTTGTAAAGTAGGTTTTGCATTTTCATGCTACTTGGATTTTTCTAAATCATAATGTTTGCACAGACGTGCCTTTTAGCCACACTGCTAAACGGATACCAAATTTTTTGCAACATCAAGTGCAGCGTAAGTGAATATTGCACTTGCACCCGCACGTTTGAAACCAATCAAAGATTCATAAATCACCTTGTCATAATCTAGCCAGCCATTATTTGCAGCAGCTTTTATCATTGCGTACTCACCGCTTACTTGGTAAGCAAAAATCGGAAAATTAAACTTATCACTTGCTGTTTTGATAATATCCAAATATGGCATACCTGGTTTAATCATAATAAAATCTGCACCTTCATTTATATCCATTTCAATTTCGCACATTGCTTCGTGCGCATTTTTATAATCCATTTGATAACCACTTTTGTCTATAGAATGTGATAGCCCACATGAACCAACGACTTGCCTGAATGGAGCATAGAAGCTAGAGCAATATTTCACCGCATAAGATAATATTAATACGTCTTGAAAGTTATTATCATCTAATGATTTTCTGATTCTTCCTATTCTACCATCCATCATATCAGAAGGAGCAACTATATCACATCCTGCCTTCGCTAAAGCAAGTGCTTGCTTACACAGTACTGATATAGTTTCATCGTTTTCTACATCCATCTGATTATCTTTTAAAATGCCGTCATGGCCATGAATAGTGTATGGATCCAGTGCAACGTCTGCAATCATACCAATTTCAGGTACCTTTAATTTTACAGCACGGATTGCTTTGCAGATTAAGTTGTCAGAATTATATGCTCCCTCAGCGTTTTCAGATTTTAGTTTACTATCAACTACAGGAAAAATTGCAACAGCATTAATTCCTAAATCTTTAGCTTCCTTAACTATAGACACTAATCCATCTATTGAATAACACTTTACGCCTGGTAAGCCAGAAATTGGTTCAGTTGTTTCTTTTCTGTCGTGAACAAACAGAGGAAGAACCAGATCATTTACTGATAGACTATTTTCACTTGTTAAATTGCGAACCCATTTGCTCGAGCGCCTGCGCCTTAATCTTGTATTTGGAAAATTAAACATTGGACCCAGGTAAATTCCCAGTAAAGAGCAACACTCCTGAAATGAGTACCACCCAAAGCACCGATATTGGCAGAAACACTTTCCAACCAAGACGCATTAGCTGATCATATCGATAACGAGGTATTGTTGCTCTAATCCAAATAAATACGAACAAAAGTATAACTATCTTCAAAACGAACCAAATCAAACCTGGAATTTTGTAAAGTAAACTGAACTCCAGCGGCGGATACCATCCTCCTAGAAAGAATATCGTCATCATAGCACTTGCTAGAATCATATTTGCATATTCTCCAAGAAAAAAGAGGGCAAAAGGCATGGATGAATATTCAACGTTATATCCAGAGACAAGCTCTGCTTCAGCTTCTGGTAAATCAAATGGGTGACGATTAGTTTCTGCAAGCAAAGAAATAAAAAATATTATTCCTATAGGCATTAGTAGCAAATCAACCCAAAATGGCATGTTGTGTTTCGCTACCACCATCTCTCCAAGGTTCAACGTACCAGTTGTAACAACAACTGTAGCAACTATTAAGCCTATTGAAACTTCATATGAAATCATCTGAGCAGCCGACCGTATAGCGCCAAGAAATGCATAATTAGAATTGCTTGACCAGCCTGCAATAATTACGCCGTATACTCCCAGCGACGATATAGCTAGCACATAAAGCACTCCAACATTAATATTTGCTATAACCTTAGGAATCACTACTTGCTGGCCATTTTCTACAATTACTTCAGCACCAAACGGTATAACTGCCCAGGCAATTAATGCCAAGATAAAGGTAAGCATTGGAGCCATAATGAACAGTATGGTACTCGCTCTAAATGGTATTATCGGCTCTTTAATCAGTAGCTTAATAGCATCTGCAAATGGCTGCAATAGCCCAAAAGGTCCAACTACACTTGGGCCGTGTCTCAGTTGAATTGCACCAATAACCTTACGCTCAAAGTATACCAAGTACGCAACTGAAAGTAGTAGCGGTACTAAAATAAATAAAATATTAACTAGCGTGTTCATAAAAAGCTTTAGTACAATCTGCCATTATTTTTGAAGCGCGACTTATTGAATCCGTCATATAAAAATTACACTCCTTTAAAGTGAAAGGTGTATTACTTAAGCTTATCCCATCATTGCTAATTGGCACCCATGTGTTTTTTACCACTTGATCGGCATTTCTAAACTGTGGACCGATAGTATCTAATTTTTTTCTCACATCAAATAAACTATCATACAGTAAAGAAAGGTCTAAATATTGTGAAAGATTTTTAATAATTAACCAATCCTCCTTTGCTTCACCAGGTGGGAATACAGCTAAATTTGTTCTTTGCACTCGACCTTCAGTGTTTACATAAGTTGCATATTTTTCTGTATATGCAGCACCAGGCAAGATAACATCTGCCACATGTGCACCCTTATCACCGTGATGACCTTGATAAATTACAAATGTATTTTCTAATTTTGATGTATCAATTTCATCTGCACCAAGAAGATAAACCACTTCTATGTCACCACTTTCTGCATTTTCCAGTATCTGATTAGTGTCTTTTCCACCTTTTTCAGGAACAAACTCAACGTCCAGACCACCGACTCTTGCTGCAGCTTTATGCAGAACATTAAAGCCATTCCAATCATCTCTGATCATGTTAAATTTTTCTGCAATTTTGCCAGCTAGAATTAGAATTGATTCAGAATCATCTCTTATTAATGCATCTTGACCAATGATCAGCATAGGGTTTTGGGCGGCTACCAGCAGCTCACAGAATTTATGATTTCCATTTGCTATTTCACTCAAAATATCAGGATTATCGCCCAATTTCTCAACATGATACAAATATTCAATGTTAGGACCAACACTTGCAATAGGAAAGTTGCCCTGTAAATATCTCTTTCTCAATCTTACATTAATGATCGGTGCTTCTATCCTTGGATTTGTATTTATAAGCAGACACAAATCTGCATTCTCTATACCCTGGGTAGTGGTATTGAACACATAAGATCCGCGATTACTTGGTATAAGCTTTGCACCATCTTGCCTGCAGTCTATATTCCCCGAGCCGAGCTTCTGCATCACTTCTTTGAGTAGAAGCATAGACTCACAATCTGCTAAATCACCTGCAATTGCAGCTATTTTATTTGATTTTGTATTCTTTAATTTCTTTGCAGCAATAGTTAATGCTTCATTCCAATCAACTGGGGCTAATTTACCATCTTTTTTTACATAAGGTTGATCAAGACGCTGAACTTTTAGTCCATCATAGGCAAAGCGGGTTTTATCTGATATCCATTCTTCATTTACCTCTTCGCTCAGTCTTGGTAATATTCGCATAACTTCCAGGCCACGATAATCAACTCTAATGCTACTTCCCACAGCATCTAGCACATCTATAGTCTCACAATGTGATAGCTCCCATGGACGCGCTGTAAAGGAGTAAGGCTTTGAAGTTAAAGCCCCTACCGGGCAGAGATCTATGATATTTCCAGATAATTCAGAACTAATATGCCTTTTTATGTAAGTGCTAATCTCTACATTTTCTCCCCTTCCGATTCCTCCAAGTTCATTTGTACCTGCAACATCAGACAAAAATCTAACACACCGAGTGCAATGAATGCATCGATTCATCGCAGTCTCAATCAGTGGTCCGAAGTGTTTTTTTGGCACAGCCCTCTTATGCTCATCAAGTCTGCTGGTTCCTTTCCCATAAGCCATCGTGATATCTTGCAAATCGCATTCACCACCTTGATCGCAAATTGGGCAATCAAGCGGGTGGTTAATTAGCAAAAACTCAAGCACACCTTCACGTGCTTTTTTAACCTTAGGGGTATCAGTGTGAATAACCATCCCTTCTGCAACTGGCATTGCACAAGAGGCTACTGGTTTTGGAGGCCCACCCTCAACTTCAACCAAACACATTCTGCAGTTACCAGCAATTGCTAAACGCTCATGATAGCAAAAACGTGGAATTTCAACGCCCACGACTTCACAAGCTTGAATTATAGTGAGCCCATGCTCTACTTCACATTCCTTAGAATTAATAGTAACTTTAACCACAACTATTATACAGCTTCCCACTTTATAGGATTGCTGCTTACCTCATCTTCAACCAGATTGCCGTTATCATATTGAGCAGACATATAATTCATGCGCGAGTCACGATCTATATATCTAACAGGTTTTACCGGTTTATCTTTATACATTTTTTGCTCGGCCTTCTTACGCTGAGTAGGGTTATTTTTACTAGCTGTCTTTGCTTTCCCACCTACTGCCATATAAACTCCTAAAAACTTTTCATTCTATTTTAACACTTAAGTATATAGCGTCAATATTTAATAACTTTAAAATTTCAATAGATCTCTTATTATAATCATTGTTTAAATAAAAAGTTACTCCTTGATATCATTCCAGTGCTTGACCAGAAAAAAAGAAATATGCATCAGCTACTTTCATTTGCTGCGCCTCGAAAATAAACGTTCATGTAGCTGTGAGTCAAGCCATAAATCCAGTATAAAGACCTTTAATCATTGGCTTCGTAGTACTTTTTAACCAACTTATTAAGTAACCTTACACCAAAACCTACTGCTCCTCTTGGACAAATGTCAGTACCTTTTTCGTACCAAGCAGTGCCTGCGATATCTAAATGTGCCCAGCAAGTTTCATTCACAAAACGCTGTAAAAACTGTGCAGCCATTATGCTATCTCCACCAGAGCCTGCAGGAGCGATGTTTTGAACATCAGCAATCGGTGAATCAATAATTTTGTCATAAGTTTCATTCATAGGAAAACGCCATAACTTCTCACTTACTTCATTTCCTGCATCAATCAGACGGTTTGCTAATTCATCATTATTTGAAAAAAGACCAGCATATTCGTTATTTCCAAGTGCAACCACTATAGCACCAGTTAAAGTTGCAAGATCAATCATAAATTTTGGTGAGAATCTGTCTTGCGTATACCATAAAGCATCTGCAAGTATGAGCCTTCCTTCTGCATCGGTGTTCAACACTTCTATCGTCTGTCCAGACATTGAAGTTACTACATCACTCGGCCTTTGAGCATTACCACCCACTGCATTCTCTGCAAGTGCAACCACGCCGATTGCATTTACTTTTGCTTTTCGTCCTGCTAAAGCATGCATCACACCAACTACAGCAGCAGAGCCTGCCATGTCATATTTCATCGACTCCATACCACGTGAAGGTTTGAGTGATACTCCACCAGTGTCAAACGTTATACCTTTACCAACAAAAGCTATTGGCTTTTGTTCTTTAGAAGCCCCATTCCATTTTATCACTACTAATTTTGGTTCTTTACTACTTCCTTGTGCGACTCCAAGCAAGGCTCCCATTTTTTTCTCTTCCATCTGCTTTTTATCAAGCACTTCGATTTCAAGACCAAGCTTAGTAAGCTCTTTTTTTATATGATCAGCATAGGATTCTGGATATAGAATGTTAGGAGGCTCTGTTATAAAAGAGCGCGCAAGGAATATACTCTCACCTTCTTGCCTTAAGTGCTCAAATGATCTTTCAGCATTACTTAATTGCTCATCTTTTACTAATACGGTAATTTCCTCTACCTCTGTAATTTTCTCATCCTTTTTAGTTTTATACTTATCAAACTTAAAACTACGCAGAAACGCACCATATGCAACATTTGCTGCACTACCTTCGATTAAAATCGCTGCTTTCTTAATTTTTAATCTGCTTAGCTCACAATATATTTTACCACCAATATTTAATTCTTTATTTTCATTCCATTCATCCTTATTACCAAGTCCAACAACTACAACGTTTTTTCCTTCTGGTAAAATGGTAGAAGAAAATTCACCAAAGCTTCCATTAAAATCGCTAAATTGCTTTATATTATCTATGATCTGTTTTCCTTGCAAAACTCCGCCATCATTTACGGTTTCGTTGTCCTCAAATAAACCCATTACTATTGTTTTAAAATCGGGCGAAATTTTAGAAATTGTTATTTTCATTGCTGGCATCTCCGTTGCAAATAATTGTAAACTGTACATAAAACATAGCAAAAACATCAGTAAGATATTTTTCATATACATCCTAAGTACAATAACATTCAAGTTTACTATGGACTACCTTACATGCAAGGGTTTTTATCTTTTATTAGAGAACTTATTATATCCACCCAAGGTAATGTTAAACGTATAGGTTTTTATGACCTGATCACTGTAAGTAAATGGTGTTATGAGAAGGCTTGCAAGCCCATTACTAACAAAATCTCCAAGAACAGGATCAGCACAATTATCGCAATTATGGTCAGCAAAAAACATTTGCGTTGTGAATTCTGGAAAATCTGGATGTTGAACTAGAAAGTTAATATGTGGAGCTCTCTCACCAATTTTACCAGGTGCTATCGTAATAAAATTATAATAGCCAAGATTATTCACTACAAACCTTCCTGATCCAGCAAAATTCGGATCGAGTTGATTATCCTCTATATTCTCATCGTAATGGTTCACGCCGCGTGAATTCGCGTGCCATATAGAAACTACAGCATTTTGTATTGGTAAACAGTTTATATCAGTAATTCTACCCACTATGTGTATTAATTCTCCTATTGCACTATTTGGAGAACCAGCTTTCCTTCTTAAATTGTTTGAAGAGCTAAAATTTTTTGGCCTTGCATCAAGGTCATATATTTCTGGAGTTTCAATGCAGTTGAGCAAAACAGGATCAGCTGCAAATAGCGGCAAACTGAATACCGTTTGTACTAAAAACGCTAATAAGATATTTTTCACATTCATTTCATTCACAATAGACTTCTTGCATAACCATATAACAAACTTTTATTGGGAATAGAAACGAAAAAATTACTTTACAAGCTTCGCCAGCCCCCTTATCATGACGTCCAGTACAATGTTGCAAATTAAAAATCTCTCCATCCTGTGCTGGTTCTTCGATTCTAAACGCCACTTCTACCTGGTCATAACCAATCTGAATTCGTTCTACTAATGCTTTAATGATGCCACGCTTAGTTTGCCAATCTAGCTGTTCCAAATTAGATTTTACACTGGAACAAAGACTCTTTATACTGTTGATGATAAGGTTCATTCCCTTTTCTATTGCTTTTTGATCAACTACCTTTTTCTTCTCTTCTTCTATCCCTCTTAAGCGTTCCCTCATTCTTTTCATCGTCTGTTTAAATTCTTCCTCACTTATATATCCTTTATCTCCTACATTTTCTTGACTATAATAGTCTTCCATTAACTTTTCGATGCCTTGTTTTATTTGATTTTCCCTTCTTGCAAGCTTCTTATCTGATGATTCATCATTTTTATTTTCTGCAATTCTACGGTGATACTCATTTTTTATTATCTCTGGGTTTTTTAGTAAATTTTTCACCTTTTCCCATATAGCTGTTTCTAACATATCTGTACGGACCAATTTATTAGTACACTTCTCCCTACCATCAGTAATACGTATAGTACTACTACAGCGATAATAGCTAAACTTTTTTCCCTCAACTCCACATTGTGCACCACTATACGCATATCCACAGTTTTGACACACAACTAGACCTTGTAATAGATATTTCTTTTTTCCTCCCTCTCTCTGCATCCTTGCTCTTTTTCTATTTTCATCCAGTTGCTTTTGTACTTTATTAAATAACCCTTCATCAACTATTTTTGGTACTGGTATATAAATCCAGCTGTCCTCATCTGTGCGACAGATAGAAACCTTTTGTTTATTTCTTTCTCTTTTTTCAACCCTCTTTAATTTACCAAACGCTGCTTGTCCTTTATATGCTGGATTTCTTAACACCTTCCAAATTATTATTGGACACCACACCTTCTTTCCAGTTCTTGTTCTAATTGACTTATCTCTTAGTCTACGTATCACTTCCCTTATACTTATTCTCTCTTGCCCTACCCACATGAATATCTGCTTTACTATTTTTGCTTCCTCTTCATTTATTTCAAACTTTGTCTTTTCTCTATCTACATGCTTTATACGATTATAACCAAAAGGTGCAATGCCAATTACACTTACACAGCCTTTTTTTGCTCTATGGAGTTTTCCCCTACGACTACGTTCCATAATCTTTGTACACTCATATTCTGCCACTAATCCTTGCATTCCCAATAACAATTTAGACTCTGGATTATTTTCAGTCTTATGATTTAAGAATATTACTTCTACTCCTGCTTTTTCAAATTCATCAAGTAATATCATTTGATGTGCAGATTTTCTTGATAGTCGGTCAGGTGAATGAATATAAATTTTATCAATTTGATCTTCTCCTACTTTATCACGTAATGCATCTAAACCTTCACGTTCTAAACTCCACCCACTAAGCCCATCATCCTTAAATTCATACTCATTCAATAACTCATGCTTATCTGCAGCAATTCTATGCTTGAGCTCGGCAATTTGACTCTCTATTGTATTGTTCTGCGCTTGACTCTTCGATGAAACTCTTGCATATAAGGCCACTGTTATCATTTTTCTTTATCTCCTTTTCATTGTTTCTTTTTACCGCATACCTTAGTAACAGCTCATAGGCGTCTGCTAGATGTTGTTCCGCTAATTCATCTGGCTCGTATCGGCAAGTTAATGTTCTTTTTCTCATAGTTTCTCCTGCAAATGTTTTTGTAGTGCAAGGAGCCTTACCACTCCTTTTTTCCATCAATCCATTTACTCTTATGAAAAAGACCAACTTTTATCAGCTACAGCCTTCAAATTTGGTCTAGCCCTTCCTTTACCAACTGCTGTTGCGCTTTCTGATACGACTCTTATTTTTTTAACAAACTTTCCATTTTCTCTGTTTCTTTCTTTAATACCTCGGCTATTTCTTTGCTATTTTTCGCATAATCCATCGCTGTTATTCCAAATTTATCTGCTTGCTCTATTTCAGCCCCTGCTTTTACTAGCTCCTCCACTATTTCTTTTTCTCCTACCATACATGCAAGATGCAGCGGAGTGCATTTATTGCCATACTCTTCAGCATTTACATTCCCTCCTGATTTTATCAATTCTCTAACTGTTTCTAGACGTTTCTCCGTTATCGCTAGATGCAGTGCTGTATGTCCTCTTACATCTGCTGCATTCACATCTACTCCTTTTTCGATTAATAACCTCACTGTTTTTACCTCTACTGCATAATGTAGAGCTGTTCTTCCTTTTTCGTCTCTTTCATAAATATTTTTAAACGAGTTCTCTAATAGTGACTCCTCTTTTTTACCCAGCTTTACCATAACTTACCCCACCTTTTCTTTAAACCTAAGCCTTCCTTTTTACCACCTCATCTATCATTGCATTCACTTGGCTGATTATCTTGCTTGCTAAATTTTGACATTCTTTCTTTATTAGCGATTTGTCTCTCCTCCTTATTTCTCCTATCTCTATTATTTTTAGCTCCGGCATGTAGCTTCCATTCAACATGTCTGCTATTTCTCCCACTAGCCCCTCTATTCCATAGCACGTCAGTTCTCTACTTTTTGTTATTCCTCCTTTTTCTCTCAAAAATTTACTCGCCTTTTCACTCTCTTTGCTATCACATAGACGATACTTTTCACTTTCCCAGATATAGTACATTGGTGTTGCACCGTACTTATTCAGTTGATTAACTTCAGCTCCGGCCTTTACCAGCTCTTTTATTATTTCAACTCCTGCTCCTCCTATTTTGCACGCAGAGTGCAGTGGCGTACATCCAGTGACATATTGAGTGGCATTTACTTCTGCTCCTTCTCTTAGCAGCACTTTTACATTTTCTAAACTTTTTGCAAATACTGCACAGTGCAGAGGTGTATAACCATTTTTATCTCTTGCATTAACATCTGCTCCTTTTTTTATTAATAACCTCACTGTTTTATAATCAGAGATTTCTACTGCTTGATGCAAGATCGTCTCTCCTTCTTCATTTCTTTTATTAATGTTTTTAAACCCGTTACTTGATACTTCTTTAAAAAACTTACTCTTGCTAAAACTCATTTCATACCTCACAAAATTAGCTTTTCTAGCGCCAGACAAATTTCTTATATTTACCTGCCGCTATTCAAGTCATGTCCGTTTTAGCATAAGAAAGCAAGTCTTTTTCTTTTTATTTCATACACTTTTACCTATTATTAATATAATATATGAGGATCTAAATATAAGTACTTAGCTTATTATACATATTACTTGACTATTTTTCCAACTTCTGTGCAAATGTCGATGTTCGTGCCACTTCAGTACTCCTGGATAAAATACTAAAATGTGCTTTTCTAATTCGTGTATTGAGTCTTTTTGCTCTGAATCTGAGTCATTTTTATAGTAAACGTTGTGTTCTGCTAAAACATATTTTCTGACCTTCTGATCTGTATAATTTTCTAATTTGTAACGATGGATAATGCTGAATCTTTCTAAAATTGGCTTGTGTTTTAAACTCCAATGTTGCCCTGAAAGTTTATCGCTTCCCAATACAAATTTATTCCCTCTTTCCTCTACACTACTTACTGGAAAACATGCGTTTATTTCTCCTAAGCTCCAACTGTCCGATAATATAACTTGCGCTTTCGCAAACTTTATTTCTGGTAATAAACTTTGTGGTAATGGATATAGTGCTTTTAAATTGTACCACTGATGACTCCTTTCATAGATGCCTTTGTAATCCTTTGTGTGAGGCTCTGTTTCTCCAAGTACTGCTACATCTAATCGATATATGTCATTACTAAATGTTTGTTCATAATGCTCTCTTAAATAGTTGTCTACAATCTCTACTAACGGACCTCTAGAACTGAAAAAATTTATTCTTCCAAACGATAACACTGGTCCATCTTTTTCAACTTTTCTACCTGAATAGTCTGATAATAAGCTGCCGAATATACTTTCATCTAATATAAACCTATCAACGTTATAGTAGTCATTAAAAATCCTCATTAGCCTTGATCTTGCTGGTAATGATAGTTTTGCAAGCTCTACAACCGCATCTACAAAAAAGTCATTTGGAACATCTTTTATCCCTATCTGCAGTTCAAAAAAATGTTTACCAGGTGGTTCTTCGATAATTGTAATATCTTCTATATTTGCCCATTTGAGAGCTATTTTGAGTGAAGCAGGTGTTCCTCGCAGTCTTTGAAATTTTACTCCTTCTACTATAGCTCTTCTTTTATTTTTTACCCAACGCAGTATCTCTTCTAAACCATATTCTTCTATTATCCACGGCAGTATTTCATCTTTAAGACTAAATTTAAATCCCCTGATGCAACTTGGATCAACTTTGTAATCGATTGCATCAACCAGTGCTCGCTCTTGCTTTGTTGCGTTTGGTGGTAATAAATTTTTCATTTGTCTTTTCTTTCAAGTTGCTTTAATTTCCTTTATTTAGGTAGCTTATGAGTAAGCAAGAGATCATTGCAGAACTGATCAAAAATAAAGATGTTCTTAATATCGAAAACACTTTCCATAATATTTAACCATATTATCCATACTTTAAAAAACAAGTTACAACTTCTGGAAGAAAATCAATACTTTCGTCTCCCTAACATTGGTCATTTTTATCCAGTAAACCTTAAACCACTTATTGCACGCAATCCCCTCACTGGTGAAACTTTTTCGATTCCACAAAACAAAAAAATACGTTTTAAATCCTATCTAACTTGACGTAGCCAAGCACTGCACACTCATTCCCCAGAACCACAACATCCTCTCTTGGCTCGATTAATTCTACGTTTTCTACACCCTCTACAAACAAATTTGCTATTATCCAAGATCTTGTAACATTCCATCCCAGCCTTCTATTTGCTTCAAACTTCTTAATGAACTGCTTCTTGATTTCCTCCTTCGATATTACAGGACTTATGCTCATTCTGCTGTGAATATCTATTTCCATAATATTGCAACCAATCACTGTTACTGCATCTGTTAATACCCTTATATCATCTCTAGTAATCTGCTTTTTTACAATTTCAAGTAGTTCTTCTGATGCTGTGGATAACTTTGTTGATAAAATTGAAATTTGTACTTTCCCTGGTATGGGTGATTCTACTAATGCATCTTGTACTCTACTATCTGCTGACAGTGCATGATATTTATAATATTCCTTACTTCCTCCTGTTGACCAACTTGCTATTTTTGCTTTTACCCTCTTTCTAAGTCTTTCATCATCTTCTTCTTTTTGTCTCTCCACTCCATAAAACTCAGCTAAATTATCAAGATCTTCTCCCGTTGCAAATTTTAATAAATTACTTTTTACAGCTTCGTTTATCCTTTGTCTGAGTAACAACTCTCTCCATGCTGCTACTTCTAATACCTTCATTGCTGGATCCGATTCTACTAATCCTGAAAAGGTTTCATCTCTACGGACTAACTCTTCTTTCATTCTCGAAAAGATTTCTTCATAACTCAGCTTTTCTACAATATTTAGCTGTTGCATCTTTAAACTACAATTTCATCAAAATGAATGTTTTTCCCGCTTGGTAAGTATAATCCTTCTAGTTCAAGCGTTACTTTTCCTTCTTTCACCTCTGTCATTTTTACTTTTTCTAGCTTAAATCTTTCCTCCCACCTTTGTAGAGCTTCTGCTACTGCTGAATAGATTTCCAAAGTTAAATCTCTATTTATTGGCTTATCTACTAATTCAAATAGTCTTGACCCATAATCTCTCCTCATTATTCTACTGTTAATAGGAGTGGTCAGTATATCAATTATTGATTGTTTCAGATGTTCTATTCCTTCTAATTCTTTTCCTGTTTTGGAGTCCATCCCTTTCATTTTTAGCCTGCAAACACGTTTTCACTGCCTTTTATTACTTTAAACCCACATGAAACTATATCTCCTACTCTTCCTATACCAAGACCATTTGAAAAAACTGTTTTTGATCCTTCAGTTAATGCTCTTCCTTCACTAAAACTGTCTCCTTGTCTGCACATTGGCTTACCATTTACAAAAACATTGTTACTCCCACTAATGCAAAAATGCGGTGTTACTTCTACACAATAATCTCCTACTCGTACAACCGATTTATTCATTTAATTAAGGTTTATTCTATCTGCTTTCAGTTTTATTTCGCTCTTCGTCATCTCTATGCTCGATTCCCCAGCTTTCAGTGTTATTTTGTCTACTACTTCAATCTCTAAATGATGCTTCTCTTTATCATATAATAATCTTGTTCCATCCTGAAACTTCACACTATTTATTTCTTTTTTATTCTCTGGTGCAGAGTATTTTTCCTGATATATTCCTCCTAATACCACTCCTAATGATAGTTCACCAAGAGGAGAAAATACCATTACTTGTTCATCGATATCTGGAGAAGACCAATCTCTATCTTTTCCTGCTTTGCTTGTTATCCATGGCAGATAATCTGTTACAATATCTCCTATTTTCACTCTTACTTTTGCTTTTTTATAATCTACTTCTTTCACCAATCCAATACGGATAATATTCGCTAATTTTCTATTTAGCTCTGAAATTGCAAAACTATGGTCTAACATGCACTTCACCTATCTCAATAACATGTGGCATTATGCCAGTTGACCATACTGATTTACCCACGCGTACCTCATGAAACCATTCAACTAGCCACACAAGATAAGCATCCAATTCTGGCCTAAATCCGTCAATTTCTGCAGATATAAATTCACCTGGTGAAATATTTTTCATATTCCAAGTATTCTTATTTACTACTCTCGCAACCTCAGCAGCTAATGTTCTAACAACTACCGAGGAATCCTCTACTGTTCCATCAACTACAATCCTCGCTTCAAATCTTGCTTTCAGCGCTAATTCTTCTGTTCCTGGATCATGTCCTTTTTCAAAGCCACTAAGTTCCACAAATACCGCTGGCGCTAATAATTCTTTTCTTATTGCTGGATAAATCTCACATGTCTGTATAGCCGGTATTTCTTCCTTCAGTGTGCTGCAAATTGCTTGATGTAAATCTTTCCAGAACTTTGTCATGCATATAATTTAACTCATGTAATGTATAAAATATTTTTCAAATACCTTTTCAACTTCATAATTAACAAGATTCCCTATTATCCTTGAAGCCTCAGGTTTCAGTGGCAACTTAACTTCCTTTATTGGCAATGCTGACCTTCCTTCACGTTTAAAAATACCGCTATTTCCTTTTGGCATAACTGCTGCAAATCCTCCTATAAACTCATGCTTTCCTACTTTCGATCCTCTTCTTGTTTTTTGTATTTTGCCAATTGTCGATGCTCTAATGTCATAGAGATTTGCTCTAATTAACACTTCTAATCTGCTAGTTTTCGCCTTAAAAATTCTTAATCTCTTTCTTATCAAACTTAATTTTACCTTCTTTTCCTCACTGATTTCCTTAGCTGCTTGCGCTTTTAACCATAGTGCCGTTCTGTTTAATGCTCTCACTATTGCTAATTCTATTTTTCTTCTTTTAGCATTTACACTTTCTATTACCTCATTAATATTAACTTCTATATGAATAGACATTTTACACCCCAGATGCTTCGATTCGCCAGATCATTCCAGATTTATCTCTAAGTGGTGGTGAGTGCATCTTATACTTACAGTTACCAATAACAAAAATATCTCCTACCATTGGCTTTAATACATCAAACACACTTACTTCCAGCAATAAAGTTTCTCCTACAAATTGTCCTTCACCTATCTCGTATAATTTATCTGGCTGTTGCTTTAATACCTTTACCATATATGACTTATCCTTTGA
This sequence comes from Wolbachia endosymbiont (group A) of Sympetrum striolatum, assembly GCF_947250715.1. Lineage (NCBI taxonomy): Bacteria > Pseudomonadati > Pseudomonadota > Alphaproteobacteria > Rickettsiales > Anaplasmataceae > Wolbachia > Wolbachia endosymbiont (group A) of Sympetrum striolatum. The sequence goes on along the minus strand of NZ_OX366342.1, from coordinate 189,112 downwards.
TTTATATAAAGCCACTTCTCCTAAATGGATAAGACAATCTTTTAATAATCTCTTTATATTTTCCTGCATACCATTTTCTCTAAAAGTCTTTACATATTATTTTAAACATATTGCATATCTTATATTTTTATGGTATATTTTTATGGTATATTTTTAAGGTCATAAATAGAGTTTTCTATGTGGGGACCCTACTATGTTGTTACTATTTTCGCTAAAACGGCCGGACGATGGCACATTGGCAGAGGATTTGACTGCGTATGCAAATCAGTTCCTCTATCAAATCTTCTTGGCTCTTGTTTTGCATAGAGTGGCTGTCCAAGAGTATTTACTGTCTCATTAAAGTCTGCTGGTGCAAAATATGTTGTAAATGTACTTGCTGTTCCTACTGGAAAACAGTGTCCTGTATCTCTTTCTATAAATCTTCTCACCGTTCCTTCAGGGTCAGTTGCTTGTCCTCTATATTCCTCAAACATTATACCACAGAACGCAAATCCTGACCTCATATCATTTCTTAGCGCCGCACCTTCTTGCCATCTTTCATATGCTTCTTTTACTTTTGCATGAGAAGTTAGTGCATCAAAAAACTCAGGGCTTACCAAGGCATGAATTCCGGTCATATATTCACCACTTAGATTATCTTCTATATGCCGGAGTACTTCCAGACACTTACGCTTGACATCTGTTGTTGCTGTTCCCAGTGCAAAATTTACTACTTTTGGTGTTATTTCAAATTCGTTGTACAAATTTAATAATTCTGACCCATCAGCATCTAAAATTATTCCTTTCAGCGCTCCCATTCTCAAATGCTCCAACGTTATTGCATGTTTGTTTCTCATTAGCTGCAAATGATCCGTTACTACATCTGCCAGCGCTTTAAGTTCACTCTCTGATCCAAATGCCCTTATTCCCTGTACTTCCTCTGGTAACACTACATCATCATGTGGAATATGTGGAATCGTAAACGTTCTTACCTTTCTTTTTCCTCTTTTTCCTACTGTTGCTGGTGCTCCGGGTACTTGTGTTGGCAATAGGCTTAAAACTCCATTATGTTCTTCTATGGTAATATGTCTAAACCTTACTGATCTACTTGGAAATAAATTTAAATTTTCAACACGTCCATAATTTACCGGCAATATATTCATCGCATTTGTTAGTGCCGTCATGCTAAATGCTGTATTTGTAAATGGATTTTGCATTTTTTCTTTTCCCGCTTTTGTGTTTTTAATAGCTTTTTTAAGCTCCCTTGCGGATAATGATCCCTCGTCCTTCAAGTTGCTTTATTGCTGCAGTTTTCTGCTCTTCAGTGATATTTGCTGGCCACACAACTGCATGATCTGCTAGCATTGCACTGCGAGTAATAATTACTCCTTTCATATCAGAATCTTTGCTATGTATATCGGTTGTAATTACTCCTACTGCTGTTTGTGTGCCGTCTGTTCCAGTGGGGTTCAGCACTCTAATAAAACCATCATCTGTCTTCTTGGCAACTACTGTACCAATTTTAATATTTTGACCTTTCGCTACAGTTATTTGGTCTCTTGAATATAGACTTGATGCCTCATACTTTAATAAGTCACCTAGATTATTTTGTTCGCTTATACAACTCATAAATTTCTCTCCTTAACTTCTTACCGCCGCTTTTATCAATGCTATATACGGCGGTTATAAAAATACTTTAACTCCTACGACTTCTTGCTACCTGTATCATTAAATCTTCTCCTGAATTCTGTGGTATTGCACTCAGTATTTCTGTCTTCTTCGTTCGCTCTGCTAGCAGTTCCATTAAAACTTCCCTGGCTTGTTCAACACTTACGCTTTGCTCAATAAATTCTCCTATCTTTTCTGGCATCTTTGACATATTACATAATCTTATTATCTCTAAAATTTCTCTACGACAGTTTTCGTAGCCTTCATCAGTTAACTCATTAGTTGTCATACTAACACTCCTATGATTATTGATAAATTCAAAAAATGTTGTAACTCCATCTGCAACACCTATTTCTACTGCTTTCTCGCCAAAATATAGACCTGCTTCTGTTGATCGAATCTTTTCAATTGAAAGACCTCTGTTCCTTGCTATTAGCTGCAAAAACATTTCATATAGTCGGTCTACTTCTTTTTGTAAGCTTCCCAGACTTTCAGACGTCATTGGCTCATGTGGGTTTAAATCATTCTTTCGACTACCAGCAAAGATTGTGGTATACTTAATACCTTGCCTTTCATCAAACCTACTTTGATCTATGTGACTTGCTATTACTCCAATACTTCCTACTCCTGAAGTTCTACTCACAAATACCTTTTCAGCGCTAGAGGCTAAGGTTTTTAGTAGCATTTATAAAATTCCTTTACTTGTTGAAAAAATAATCTTTCTTTTGGCTACGGTTTTCAGTTCAGCTTTAATACGTTGTCTTAAGCTCAGTAGATCCTTTATCTGAACTTCAGCATATCTCACAACATGGTCACCATATGCAATTGATACTACTCGCTCTCCGTTTTGCAGCTTCTTTATCGCTTCTTCGACTTGACTTAAATATTCTTGATTGTACATTTTACTTCTCATTCAACCATTTACTTTGCCTCACTTTTTTAGGCTTTTTACTTTCCATTTTTCCACTCAAACTATTCCATTTACTCTCTGGCCATCTGTCTATTCCCAGTGCTATCGATGCTGCTCTCGCATAAATTCGGCAATCTAGTACTTCATTTCTGTCTCTTACCTTTTGCCACTCCTGTTTGGTGTATCCTTTTACTACCTTGCTGACTAATTGCTCTGCCGTTAGCTGCTTAAAATATTCAGGTGCATACTCAGGAAAATGACAGTATCCTGCTGGCACTTTCTCTTCTTCTTTTAAAACATTAAGTAATTGAAAAAGTTCTGACTTTAATATTGATACTCCTACTGGCCAGAGCTTTATTCCTCTCTTTAGCTTTTGACCACCAACTGTTATATCAACTCTACTTGGGCTACTCAGCGGCACTAGTGCTTTATTTACACCTTTCACTGCCATTACTCTTCCAGACCCTTGATGACTTCTCACCCAGTTGTAAACTTCCTGCGTTGCATACCCTGCATCAACCGCCATCATACTTATCATATATTCAAGCCCATTTTCACCGATAAAATGATGATTGAGTAACTCTGAAAGCTTTCCCCATACTTCTCCACCTCCTGTATCTCCTTCAAATACTCGATAGTCTATTGACCAACTTTCACGGCTTTTTCCCCAGGCTACAACTTCTACTTCTAACCGATCTTTTTGGACATCTACTCCTGCAGTAAGTACCACTTCTCTCCTAGGTACTGTGCCTACGGGAAAAATTCTCTCCTGTTAAATAATTGCTTCCAGTCTGGTACTTCTCCTTTATCTACCCAAGTTTCTCCAAGCGTAGTATTTATCCAAACTTTCAGTAATTGCTCACTCTCTTTTGCATGGAGAAAATCTTCTACTGCTCGAGTCCAGCTATACCAGCCAACTGGGCTATAAAGACTTGAAAGGTGAAATCCTATTACTTTGCTATTTTGTACTTGATTTGTAGCTCTCCATTCTCCACGTTCAAGCATCTCTGTCTTTTGATGATTTTCTATCTTTTTACCACATTCTATACATATATAGTGTGCTGTATTTGGATTTTTATCTTCCCATTTTATTTGTGACCACTTTAGAACTTGATAGTAATTACAATGCGGACATGGTACAAAAAAATATCTCTTATCTGTTGCTTCAAATTCTTTCTCAATTCTGCTTATTCCATGAATCGTTGGTGTTGATACTAAAAAAATCTTTCGCCGTGCAAATGTATTAGTTCGTGCAATACTGAGCAGTACTGGATCTCCTTCACCTCCTGAGTCTCCTGGATAGGCATCAATCTCATCAAGAAAGAGATATTTCACTGGCATAGATCTAAGTCCTACACTGCTGTTTGCTCCGGTTATTACTACTATTCCACCTGGAAATTCCTTACTTTGTACAGTGTTACCTGAATCTCTTGACCTTGGATCTTTTACTTTGCCCTTTAAACATGGTGTACTTTCGATAAGCGGCGCAAATCTTCCTTTAGACCAACGTTTTCCCATTTCAACTGTAGGCTGCACTACTAGCATTGGACCTGGTGTTTGATCGATGATATAGCCAATCCAATTATTTCCTGCTTCTGTTCCTCCAATCTGCGCTCCTTTCATGAATACTACTTTTTCTGCTGGTGAGGACGGAGAAAGTGAATCCATGATTTCTTCAAGGTATGGCGTTCTCTCTGTTCTCCATTTTCCTGGCTCTGATGCTGAAGTTGCTGCTAAAACTCGATACTCATTCGCCCACTCTGATACTTTAAGCTCTGGATCTGGTCTTAAACCTTCAGAAAAAGATGTTGCGTATATCATTGTCTGCATCTACTCATAATTGGTTCTATTTCAACATCATTAACAGTAGAACTACACTCTTCCAGTTCCATAAACATCTTTTTCTGAAACTCTTTTTCTATATATCTTTTGCTCATCTCACTTATCATTATTGCTATAACAAGCGCAAATACCCCTGTTATTGTTGCAAAAATGATTGCACTGCTTATTGCTGTTACCGTTAAACCTATATATGCTGCCATTGCTACTGCGCTAACTGTAATACAGATGCAGATAATATTATTATGTTTTTTCATCCTTTTATCTGCTATTTCTCTCTGTGCTATATATTTATTATGAAGGGTTGGAAAATTAACAACGATATCTCTGCAGAGTAACGCTCCATTTTTTTCATTGAATAAAACTTTAAGTAATTCTAAATTATTTGACTTGATTGCTAAGTGCAAAACAGGTGTATAACTTGCTCCTTTTTTCAGCAATAACTTTACTACATGTAAATGCCCTTTTTCCGCAGCAAGGTAAATCGGTGATAGACTTCTATTGTTTGAAATATCAATATCGATTTCTTCTTTTAAAATTGCATCTACAAGTTCAATTTCTCCTTTTTGTGCAGCTAAATGCAATAGACTATTCTTTTCAGAACCATATTTATTGCTCATCAAAGTCTTCTTTATCTCAGGTCTAGCGTAATCAAATGGTGTCTTGCCGCTATCGTCTTTTACCAGAGGGTCTATATCTTCTCGCGTTAGTAAGACCTCTATTGTTTTAAGTCTTTCAGCGTAATGTAGTGGCGTTTTATTTTCGTAGTCTTGTAAATTAACTTGAGCATTAGGCTCCTTTATTAAGCATTTGAGGATATCAAGACATAAGTCTCTTTCATCGTAATTAGTATTACTTACAGCTATATGAACAGGTGACAATTTCATTGAGTTTTGTCCCATACGTGCACTATTTACATCTGCTCCTAGCTTCAGCAGTAACTTTACTATCTCCAACTTTTTATTATTAACTGCATAGTGCATTGGTGTCTGATTTCGTGCATCAAAGACATCTATTTCGGCTTTTCCTTCTTCCACTAAAATTTTTACAACATTTTCATGTCCTATGCCCGCTGCTAGATGTAATGGCGTATGATGCAAAGCATTTCGTGCATTAACGTCAATACCTTTTCTGATCAAATATCTAACTGCATTAACTTCACCTATCATTGCGGCCAAATGAAGTAAGCTATCTTGTTCTGACCCGTATTTGTTATTAATTAGCGCTTGTAATATTTCTGCTTTTTTCCCTTCTTTGGCGTAATCAAGAGATGTTTTACCGTCATTATCTTCTACAAAAGGATTAATGTTCTTCTTTGTGAGTAACAAATCTACCATACTTAATTCGTCAAACTCTATAGCGCAATGTAGTGGGGTCTTTCCGTTTAACCCTCTGACATTAACATCTAATCCAGGTTGATTGATTAAACACTTTATTAACTCTAAACTTAAGTTATCAGCCATTTTGTATTCAAAATCTTTTTATGTTTAAAATTTAGCGTTAGATAATTCTTCAAGTGAGCTTGTAATCTCTTCAGTTAGCGCCATATGAATCTTTTCAGTGTCGCTCAGTGATGCAAGCAGTGCTGAAACTCTATTTGGAATATTAAGTAAATTATTACGGACAACTCTTGCTATGTTAAATGCTTCAGTTTTTACCTCTTCAATTGACACAAATTTACCTACTTCAGCTTTCACTTTAGCTTCCAATAGTTTACCACGCTCCATTTCATTTTTTATTCGCGTTTTTAGCAATATCGTTGAAAGTTTTTCTTCGTGCTCTAGGTTGTTCTTTCTCCTGAGTGGTTGACTTGGATCTCTTATTGCTGCTACCGCTTCATTTGCTTGTTCTCGGTCAATGAGCCCATCTTTGAGTTCAACAATTCCTTTCTTTACCAAAGAACAGACATATTGCTTTGAAAATCCTAGTTCTTTTGCCCATTCTGTTTGCGTGATTTTCACTTTTTTTTGCCTATTTTTTACGAGTTTTCTTCTTGAGTCTCTGAAAAGGTTTTGCCAATATCAGCAATTCCTTACTTGTTTATACTTTCCAATGTTTTAGAGATACTTTACTAACATCAAGCGAAGTACTCCGGTTTATAGCTGCTTTCTTTTTATATGGTGAAATTTGGCTATTTTCAACTAATACTATAAATTACATCTTTGTAGTTATGAGATTCAACCACTACTTGCTCTAGCGTTAAACTGCTGCATTTAGCATCTTTACTATGGTTTTCTTCAAGCACTTTTATTCTTGCTTCCTTTATTTCCTCAATGAACTTTTCATTAACTTTTTCTGGTTCAACTCTTTCCTCACAATATACAAGATTTGTGCAATTTGTTTTTCTGTAGTAATGTACTCCAAGGCATATCATTGATAGTGCAAGTATACTCGAGCCTACAAGTACTGATAGCCCTACGTTATTAATCAAAGCATTATGGTAAAACTTCTGTACACTACTAATACCACCTTCCACATACAGTAATAAAGGCCATACTATATTTGCAGCAACCAAACTGCTTAATAATGCTGTAAATAATGGCCTATCTTTGATTACTGATTCTACTTTATTTCTTCTACTAATGACTTTGTCGTCAATATTAATGAAATTGTTCTTACCCTTCCAAGCGTTAAGTGTAAAATGTGAATGAGTACCATTGCTGTATTCCAGTTTGACTGATTTTATTACTTTATCTTTTGGTTGATACTTTAGCACCTGATTCAAAGTTTCATTCGCATTCTTTCTCCCTACTTGACACTCTTCAATATCTCTAAATTGCTTTATTCCACAAAATATCGGACTAATTGCAACCAATAGTGCAACAGCTAGAATTGGTATAGTCACATAGATGGTACTGTTTGCAAAAAATGCAATTAATTGTGCTTTATTCTGTAAATATACCAAAGCTGCAGAAACGCTAAGTGCAACAGCAGCTATACCGAAAATTATAAATTCCTTCTGCTGCACTGTATATTTTACTCTTGGCAAAATTCTATTTGTTTTCTTTTCTTTTTTAATTAATGGAGTTTCTGAATTCACTCCTCCACTATTTGTTTGATCACTTTCATGTAGCAAAATATTTGAAGATATATCACTAAGTGTGTCAATAGATGACCTTTCTGATGCTCCCTCTCTATCAGATATTGAGTTATCTTTCAGTTTCTGTAGATCTGATCTTTGTACTCCAAAGCTATTACCACTTATTCCACTATCACTCCCTTCTAAAACCTTTTTTGGAGATTTTGTATCTTGGTTTATTTTTGAATAAATAGGCTCGCCATTAGCTAGTTCTTCGTTTATTTCTGAATAAATAGGATCAGCATTAACTAGTTCCTCTATATTTTCCTCGTTATATGATTTTACTTCTAATGATGATTTTGATGGTGCAATAGACTGTATAACATTTGACACATGATTTTTTGCTGTTCTAGGTGAAGGTGGAGCCACACTCCTACTATTGTCCTGCTGTACGATTTTAGGTGATGACTTTGGCTTATCCCCTGATTTTCTATCCTCTTCATGCACATCTATTTTGTCATATGTTTGGCAGTTGGAAGATGTGCTGAATGCCACATTAAACTGATCAGGATAATATCCACCGTTATATCCTATTCCATTTGCCTCACAAACTGCATTAAATTCGTCCTCTATGTCTTCACCCTCATCTAATGATGAAAGTGCATCAAATTGATCAGCACCTGCCTCGTCCATTTCTAGTGTAATACTGCTATCACTACCATTTCTAATCACATTCGAAAAAGCTGCCTTGTATTCAGTGTTGCACTGCTTCAGATCGTGACTACCACAAGTTTGCTTCATATGTTTCTCCTTAATAATAGGTGTTTGCTTCGTACCTTTTTCAAACAATTCAATTCTCTTCTTAACAGATAGTGTAGAATCTGAAACATTATTTTCTACTTCTTCAGAAAACAACGATGTTTCATTACTTGTTTGCGACGTTACTACTCCAGCTGACGTCTTTGCTTGATTCATTGAGTGCATCACATTTAATCCAAAGTTATTTGTTACGCTAAACTCATTAAAATACGGTATATACCAGTAAATTAATATTACAACTACTCAGGCTTACTAAATTTCTGTTTGCATTATCCCTTCCACTTTTTTCTTACTGTTTTTCTTCTTGAATTTCTGCAAAAGTTTTACCAGTACCAGAAAGAATTGCCTCCCTACCTGTGTATATTTGCCAACGTTTTATGGTTACATCTACAAACTTTGAATCTAGCTCTATTGTTCTACAAATTCTTCCTGTTCTCTCACATGCAATCAGTGTGCTGCCAGAACCGCTTATATGTTAAAAACAAGTTCATAAATATTACAAAGTGGTAATATTAAGAACATGCAGAGAAGAGGAACCGTAGATCGCCTTGGTCATAAAGGACCGTAATTTAGCAAGGTTCTCTTCCCTGATTATTTACTGAAAAGTTCCGAACAACTGATTGAGCTTTTAGGCTCGTATATAAGGGTGGAAAATGCAGTATTACATGTTATTCTATGGAGGAATTATGAATTTATCAAATATCATTGCTGGCATTGATTTTAGCAAAAATAAACTAGATATCCACATTCATCCACTTGGACATTATAAAGTATTTGAAAATAACGTTCAAGCTATTGATCAAATACTCGACTTTTTGCATTTACATAATGTAATCAAAGTTGGACTTGAAGCAACTGGTGGGTACGAAAAATTATGTGCTTATACTTTACTAAGCCATGGTTTCGAAGTATATGTAATTCAACCTAGATGGGTGAGAGACTATGCAAAAAGCCTTGGTATTGCTACTAAAACTGATAAAATAGACTGCAGCATTATCTCACGTTATATTAATAATACAGATATGCGCGTTACTCCTTTAAAAGTTAGTAATGTTGACTTCTTGAGGCAAAAGCTATCTCGTAGAAATCAACTAGTAGAAATGGCAAAAATACAAAAAACTCAAGCTCATCAAGTAACTGATATATCCATAATCAAACAAATGGAAGAGCTACTTGTCATATTACAGAATCAAATTCAAGTTTTAGAAGATGAGATGATTGAGTTGATTGAACAAAGTCAAGAGCTTAAAAAAAAATACATATCAATAACTAGTATACCAGGTGTAAGTAAAATCACAGCTATTACTATTATTTGTTATCTGCCAGAATTAGGAACTCTTCAAAGAAAGCAAATATCTAGCATTGCCGGAGTTGCACCTTTTAATCGAGACAGTGGTTTTAATAAAGGAAAAAGGTGCATTCAAGGCGGTAGGTCACAAATTAGAACAGTCTTGTATATGTGTATTCTTAGTGCGCGGAAATGGAATTCTTTCATAAAAACTTTTTTTGATAGGTTACATAATCAATATAAAAAACCATATAAAGTTGCTTCCACTGCTGCTATGAGAAAGTTACTTTTACTTGCTAACTCTTTAGTAAGAGATGACAGGGTTTTTACTGAGGAATACAGCCCTAAGTCTGCTTAGATCCAACACTAGCAGATTAGTGTGGATGTGGATAAGTGCGCTTACACAGACTGAAAGCACTTATCTACATCCACACTTTTTAAAAGAATTTAAATCAAATATTACAACTTATTTTTCCAACAGTTGCTGGTGCTCCTGGAACTTGAGTTGGAAGTAGTGCTAAAAAACCGTTTTGTTCTTCAATGGCAATATGGCGAAACCTTACTGATTTACTCGGAAAAAGTTTTAAACTTTCAGTTCGACCAAAACTAATTGGTAAAATATTAATAGCTCCAGTTAATGCTGTCATATTGAATGCTGGATTTGAAAGTGAATTTTGCATAATGTTTAGCTCCTATTAAAAATTAATATAAAATTCAGATTCCTTTACGGACAATAATACCCCTCTCTTCAAGTTGTTTTATTGCTGCTGTTTTTTGCTCTTCAGTTATATTTGCTGGCCAGACAATTGCATGATCAGCAAGTAAAGCTACGCGAGTAATGATTACTGCTTTAATATCTGCATCTTTACTATTTACATCGTTTATAATCACACCTATTGCTGTTTGAGTACCATCTGTGCCTAGCGGATTTAGAGCTCTTATAAAGCCCCCATCATCTGTCTTTTTGCTAACCACTGCTCCAAGCTTTAGGTTTTGTCCCTTAGCAACAGTAATTTGGTCACGTGAGTATAGATTTGATGCCTCATATTTTAAGAGGTCACCAAGATTATTTGGTTCAGTTATACAAGACATGTTTTTCTCCTGGAAATTTTGGCTGATAAAGTTATTAATTTTGTTTTTTCCGCTGAATTTGTAGTTGCTATAGTCCGCGGAATAGCTTTAGCTTTGTAGGTTTATATATTTTGTCGTGCCTTGGCTGCCTGCATCAATAAATCCTCCGAAATTACGTAAAATATGTTAAAAGCATCTTTGGCTTTATAGCCCACCAAGTAAAAATTATTTTTCAGTATTTTTCATTTCTCTATTGACTTTTAACACAACTGCTAAATGGTAGTGATTTAAGTAAAGAAGTCACTCTGACAGCGAACTTAACATCAGTGGCAAAAGAATCAATTGAGGAGTTAGATATTGCTGATTATGTTAAAGTACAAGAGGTGCTCAAGGATTTTTTTTCACCAGTTATTCAAAGAACTTGAGGTCAGAAGTATTAATGTTCAGCTCTGTTGTAGGAGGCGGAGTTGAACAAATACTTGATATGGAGATTAGTGAATTTATTTTATGGAGCAAATTAGCTAGGGAGTTCAAATGTCAGTATTATCGATAAAAATAGGTGCAGTACTTGATGGCAGTTTTAATACTGTAATAAAGGGCAGTAGTAGTCAACTTACTCATCTTGGTGAGAACATAAGAAAGCTTGACTCATCTTTAAAATCAGTATCAAAATTTAAGCAGTTGGGTAGTGATGTTTTGACTAGCAGGAGGTCGTGGAAGGGCTTTGAAGATCAAGTAAAATCTTTAGCTAAACAAATGAAAGCAATATAGAAACCGAGCAAAACTTTAAAAGCTGAATTTGATAAAGCTAAGTTTTCTGCAACAAAAGCAAAAGAAGCATATTTGAAAAAGAGAGATGCTTTGCATTCATTTAATGAAGAAGTAAGGAAAAGTGGAAGAAATATTAAGTCATTAGTAAGTGATCAATATAAACTTGGTTCTTCTATTGAAGTGCTAAAAGGTAAGTATGGTAAGCTTGGGTCTGCAATACGTAGTCACCAAAGTTTTTTAGCAAGCAAAGCACATTTTAAGTCACAAATTATAGAGACTATTGGGCTAGGGCTAACGCTTGCAGCTCCAGTTAAAGTTGCGATTGACTTTGAAAGTGCTATGGCTGATGTTACAAAAGTGGTAGATTTTAAAAAAGGAACGGATGAAGCAACTAAATTTGCAAAGAAGTTAAAAGAGATGTCACGCACTATACCATTATCAGCCGCAGAACTGGCACAAATAGCTGCAAGTGGTGGTCAACTTGGTATCAAGAAAGAAGATCTTTTTATGTTTACAGAAACAGTGGCAAAAATGTCTACAGCATTTGATATGTCTGCAGAGCAAGCAGGTGATTCTATAGCTAAACTCTCTAACGTTTATGGCATTGATGTTAGTAAAATGGAACATGTTGGTAATGTGATCAACCACTTATCAGATAACACTGCTGCTAAAGCAAGAGATATGGTTGAAACTCTAGCAATAGTTGGTGGTACTGCAAAGCAGTTTGGTTTGGATATCGAGAAAACAAGTAGTTTAGCAAATGCTTTCATTAGCTTAGGTAAAACACCTGAAAAAGCTGCAACTGCTATAAATGCTCTACTTAGTAAACTTCAGACTGCTGAAGAACAAGGAGGGGATTTTAAAGCAGCATTAGAGCAAATGGGAATAACTGCAGAAGAAATAGTACAAAGAATAAGCGAAAACGGCGAAGAAGCATTACTCTATTTTTTTCAAACTCTAAAGAAAATGGATAACCAGGAACGTTCTACAATCCTTATGAAACTTTTTGGTCAGGAATATCAAGATGATATTGCATTATTAGCTGGAAGTTTTAATAAGTATGAGGATGCAATAAAGTTATTGGCTAATACAGAAAAGTACAAGAGCTCTCTACAAGAAGAATTCAAAAATCGTGCAGACACTACAGCTAATAAATTACGACTTCTTCGAAATGCAATAGCTGAAGTTGGTATGAACCTGGGCTCAGTGATGTTGCCTACTTTAAAATCTATAGCTGAATTTTTACAAGAAAAAACTAGATATATAGCAGAGTTTGCAGAAAAATATCCAACTTTAACCACGGCGATCATGGGTACTGTAGCATCCTTGATAAGTTTAAAAATTGTAGCAGTAGGACTAGGATACGGATTTACATTGCTAGGAAGTACGATTTTTAGTCTGAAAGCAAACCTACTTGGAGTATTTTCATTTTTATCAGCTACAGTTTTTCCTGCAGTAGTAACAGGACTAAGAGCAATAACACTCGCTAACCCTATAGGACTTTTAGTTGCTGGACTTGTTACTGGTGCAGCTCTTGTTATAGCTAACTGGCAAAAGGTGAAAGACTTTTTCTCTAGCTTGTGGAAATCACTCATTGAACCTATAGGAAAAGCTTTTTCATGGATAGGGGAAAGTGTATTTGGAAAAGTATTGGAAAATAGCCCACTGAAAGAATTTGAAAAAAGAAAAACTGAAATAAAAGCAGTCCATACTCCCATAAAGAGTAATATTCTCAACAGTGGAAATCCTGTGCTAGGTAACAGTATAATTAAAGAATTTTCAAAGAGAAATAAAAATAGCTTCAGAGTCAAAAGCCTTATTGAGGAGAAAAAGTTTACAGAGAGCGATAAGATATTTGCAAGGAGTAAGTTTGAAAATAAAGAACAAAATAAAACTCAGAACATCACTAATAATTACACTATCAGCATTAAAGCAGAACCTAACCAAGATGTTCGTAGTCTTGCAGATGAAGTAATAAAAAGGATAAGAGAAAAGTCACGTGATGTTTTATTTGATACGGTAGAGACATTTTATTGATGCTATCTCTTGGTCCGTATAAGTTTGCTCCCACAAGTTTAAAGTATAGCAAAGAAAATCGTTGGAGCACGATTGAGTGTATTGAAAATATGCCACTATTACAAAATATCGGTCAAGGTGTAGAAAATATAGATTTAGAAGGAATGATTTATCTGCATAATCTCAACGGGCTAAATCAATTAAAGAGTGTGAAAGAAGCTGAAAAACCACATATTTTAGTAGATAGTTTAGGTAATATTTTAGGACAATTCGTAATTACTAGGTTAGAAGAAAAGCAGATGTATTTTTTACCTAATGGACTACCAAGAAAAGTTGAATTTAGTTTGAGTTTAAAAAGCTATAGATGACTGTATACTATGTGAGTAAAGAAAATGAGATGTTAGATCTGATTTGCTGGAAACATTACGGATTTACTGATGGAGTAGTGGAATTAGTACTAGCAGAGAACTTAGGTTTGGCAGAATACGGAAGCTTTTTGCCTGCAGGATTAAAGATAAAGCTTCCTACTATTAAGAAAATAGTACAAAAGTCAAAATTAAAGGTCTGGGAATAAATGCAGCCAGATTTTATAATAGATAAATGTGAATCAATTAAAGATAGAGTTATATCATTGCACCTTACAGATGAATCAGGAATAATAGATGATGTAGTTGAAGTGTGTGTTAATTACAGGGATGAAGACATAGATATTCCGAATGAATTGAACATAGCACTAGGTTATAAGGAATTTGGAATCTTTCCAATGGGTATATATACAGTCAACGAAGTGACTATACAGGGTCCACCTAAGACTCTACTAATCAAAGCTCATGCAACAAATTTAAGAATATCTTTGAAGGCAAAAGTATCAAAAGAATGGCGCCAAATTACCATAGAAAACTTAGTAAAAGAAATAGCCCAAAAACATGGATATGGATACAAAGTCGCTAAGGAATTTAAGAATGTATTGATACCCCATATTAATCAGGCAGATGAAAGTGATATAAGTCTGTTAACAAAGATCGCAACAGAGCGTGAAGCAATGGCAAAATTAGCTGGTGGGTATATATTGTTTATTTCAAAGAATATGGCAAAATCAGCCACAGGAAAAGCTTTAGGAACAACGACTATTAGACCTCAAGATACAATTAACTGGAAAGTACATTTTACCGTACGTGATAAGTATAATTCAGTAGTGGCAAAGTGGCATAGCTATGAAAAGGGCGAAACTATTAAAGAAACAGTTGGTAGTAGCGAGCCAAGTTATATTATGCTGGAACTTTACTCTAATGCAGAGTCAGCGCTGAGTGCAGCAAATGCCAAGTTGAAACAATTGAAGCGTAACAATGAAGCTTTAGATATAACTATGCCTGGTAATCCTCAAATTTTTGCAGAAGCTAAACTTAATCTTATAGACTTTAACCAAGCGGTAGATGGTGAATGGATAGTTAATAGAGCGGAGCATACTTTAAATAGCTCAGGTTACCTTACTATGTTGTCAGCATCTTTGAGTAAGTAATGTTAATAAAAAATGAGTAAATGATCTATTTAATATTAAAAAGATGTTGAATATGGATAAATTGGGTCAAGATACAAAAAACAAGCTGCATTTTTGGTGGCTTATAACAGTAATAGTATGTATTATTGCTACCTATTCCTACATGAAGGCAAAGGCTGCAGATAATTATAAAACGATATTACGCATTGCTTCTCAAAATTGTAACTTAGAGACTGTAAAATTCTTAGTAGAAAATCTATTAGATATTAATGTGCAGATCCCTAAATTAACAGCACTACATTATGCTGCAGAAGAGGGATGTGCAGAGGTTGTAAAATTCCTAGTAGAAAAAGGAGTTGATATAAATGCTACGAAATATGAAAGATGGACACCTTTACATGCAGCTACATATGAAGGCAAATTGGAGATAATTAGATTTTTATTAGACAAAGGTTCAGACCCTACCATTAGAGATACAGATGGAAAAACACCAAGGAAAATTGCTGTATTAAGATCACGGCATAATAAGGACAAACCTTATGATGAAATCATTAAGCTACTTGCAGAAGCAGAGGACCGATACGAATCAACAAAAAGTAATCACTAAAGCTGTAAGTTTTCTATAATCTGCATATAAATTTCCAAAACTATCCATAACAAGTTAATATTTTCACATGAAAAAGCAAAAAATCCCAATAGCGGTAATAATAACAATAGTTGTACAGACTGTAGGGTTAATCTGGTGGTTGGCAAAACTCGACCTACGTGTACATATCCATGATAAATTTGTAGAAAAAAACCAAGAACTAATCGAAATAGTCTATCGACTTGAAGAGAGAGTGAAAAACCTCACTGAAGAAGTCAACGAACTTGAAGCTATTCACAAACACAAATAAATTTTACAGTGACAAAGTACATTTTATCTGTAGATGGAGGTGGCATTAGAGGGATAATACCTGCCATTATTCTAGCAGAAATTGAATCTAGGACAAAAAAGCCAATTTCCCAGATTTTTGGTTTAATGGCAGGAACCTCAACCGGTGGGATTATTGTTGCTGGACTTTGTAAAAGCAATAAACTTCAATACTCTGCCAATGATTTGGTTGAACTTTACCAAGAGTATGGAGCATATATCTTTCAATCATCATTTTGGAGAAAATCAATTGCTTCTTGGCTGAGTGGTTCTCAGTACTCATATAGAAATATGGAATTTATTCTCAACAAATACTTTGGTGAAAGTACTATGGCCGATGTTGCGAGTAATCTACTACTCACCAGTTATGACATTCACAATAGTTGTGAATTTTTCTTCAAAAGTTGGAAAGAAAAAAACATTAAGTTGAAAGATGCACTCAGAGCTACAACAGCTGCTCCAACGTACTTCACACCAAAACGTCTGAAAATTAGCCAAACAGAGAGAGTATTGATAGATGGTGGAGTGTTTGCAAATAATCCAGCGGCTTGTGCATATGCAAGTGGTAAGAGGTTATTTCCAAATGATGAGATTATACTGCTATCAATAGGCACTGGTGGAACAGATAGAAGTATAAAGTATGCTAACTCAAGGAAATTTGGCAAAATAGGGTGGATCAAGCCACTACTGAATGTGATGTTTGCCTCTGGATTGGATTGCGTTGATTATCAACTAGAACAAGTAATAGACGATAAATATATAAGAATACAATCGCAATTGAAAGTAGCATCGACTGAGATGGACAATATTACACTCAAAAATATCAAATCTCTTCAGCAAGAGGCAAATGCAATGATAGAGGACAACCAGAAATTAATAGATAAACTTTGCGATTTCATATCTTAATTTATACCAAGCAAAATTCAACTGAGCCAAAAAAGTTGGTTAGCAAATTCTGCTGGTTAAATCATTAACTAACTTTACTTATATCTTAAACACATTCAATTTTCACACTCACCCAACTCATCAGCAGTTAGGCCACTTGCTCGCACAATAATATCAATAGCAACACCTTCCTTAACTAGATCTTTTGCAATCTTGATTTTCTCTGCTTTTTTAACCTTTTCTTTACCAGTTTGCATTCCTTCAGATAAAGATCTGGCTACCGTATCCAGTAATTCTTGATCCTCAATTTTTTCGCATTTACCTATAAACCCAAAAACTGGCTCATTTTCATATTCTGTTAGTCCAAGAGCTTTAATGTTAACTGATAATGTCTTTGCTATCTTATATAATATTTCAATTGGAATGTCTGTATATCCTCGTTCATAGTCGTGTATTTCTTTAGGTGTTGAACCGATTTTATTTGCCAAGTCCTCCTGAGTGTATTCCCGTATTAATCTCTGCTCTTTTATCCTTTTCCCCACTTTGTAGAGTATAGAATCAGTACAAATTTCTTTCTCTATATCATCATATTCATAAGTAGATAAGCGAGTCACTTGGGAAATAATATCAACTGAAACTCCTTCTTTCACTAGATTCTTTGCTACTTCTATTTTCGCTTCTTCTTGGCTAATTTTCTCGCTAATATATACAAACCTTACTAATGGATACAGCTTCTTGCGTAATTCCTGATCCTTAATTTCTCTATGTATTTTTGTTAGATAGACTATTTCTTTATCCTCATCTTCATACCAACTGTTTTCTCTTAGTACTGTTGGTCCTGGAAGTAGATCTATAACATTAACTGACAATGCTCCTGCTATTATATACGATTCTTTGATTGTAATAGCCTTGCACCCTAGTTCAAAGTTATGTATTTCCTTATATGTTAAACCAATTTTGCTTGCTAATTTTGCCTGAGTATACCCTTGTACTATACTACAACCTTCTATTTTTTCCCCAGCTCATAGCTTACTGAGCCAATATGCTCTGAATTATCATAGATAAATCCTCTAAAAGCTGTTTTTCCTACAGAAGCAAACATATATTCTATCACAAAAAAATCCACTATTGGCTAAGTTTTTATGAAATCACAAAAATTTCTCAATCATATAATTTGATAAGCCTGTCGTTTGCAAGATAATATCAACAGAAATTCCTTCTTTCACTAAATTCCTTGCAACTTCAATCTTCTTTTCCTCTCTGACCTTTTCTCTATAAACATGTATACCTTCAAATAAAGACTTGATTAGCATATCGCGTAATTCCCGACTCTCAATCTTTTTGTATTCTTCTATCAACTTTGATAGCTTTTCTTCCGCTTCACTATCCTCATCTGATTCGGGAAGTAGATCTATGATACTGATTGATAATACCTTTGCTATTTCATCTAACATTTCAAGTGAGACAGCAGCTCTCCCTTGTTCATATTCGTATATTCCTTGATTTGTTATGCCAACTTTATTCGCTAAATCTTTTTGTGTATATCCTCGTATCAATCTCCACTCTTTTATCCTTTGCCCTACTTTGTATGGAACCGGAATTTTGTTCTCCTCATACTCACCAATAGATAAGTTAGTTGTTCGAGAGATAACATGAGCAGAAACTCCTACTTTCATCAAACCCCTTGCTACTTCTATTTTTACCGCTTTTCTGCTTCTTTCCTCACTCAAACGAATAAATTTGGTTAATAAATAAAATACCTCGCTTAATTCTTTATCTTTATAACCCTTTACTAAATTTAATATTTCTTCATCTTCAAAATATCTTTTTTCATTTGGTAGCGTCTCTCCACAAACTAGACCTTTAACATTTACTGATAATGCTTCTGCTATAGCATATAATTTCTTAATTGGAATTTTACGACTCCCTTTTTCATATTGCAGTATTGCCCAGTACTTTACACCAACCTTCTCCGCTAAATCCTTCTGAGTATACCCTCTCTCTAACCTCCAATTTTTTACTTTTTGCCCTACCTCACAGTCTAGACTTTTTTCCATACAAAGAACCATACATATAATATTTTCTACTATAGCTCAAAGGCTCCAGATATAATGGTAGACTCTGGAACCTTAAAATAAATGAATTAAAGCCCCCTAAAAGTTTCTTTACTATTTTCACGTACTTTATCTACCCATGAAGACAATTTTTCACTTGGGCTATCAACCTCCTTCATAAGCTGCTTGCTATTCCATATGCCACATCTCATAAAACTTCCCTTTTCTACTGCTTCTTTAAGTTTTACTCCAGCAAAAAGACAATTTTTTCCTATTTCTTCGCCTCTTTCTTGTAATTTAGACCACATTTCCTTATTTTCTACTCTGACTTGTACTTGATCATATTTTTTTACATCGTGGTACAATATAATATCTAGCTTACCAATGCTTGTAGGAAATTCTAATATAATAGAGCTTCCATCTGACATATCGATATAGTTTCTTATACCTCCCTTCTCACTTTTAACCTCAACTGCATCATTGCCAATTTTTAAAATATTACTTCCTAGCTCTCTTTTTGCTTCCAGTATTTTGGCTACCTCTACCTTGCTATCCCCAGAAAATTCTATATACGATGTTGTATTATCTATTTCAACATCTATTAATTCTCCTTCTTGCACAGCACTTTCGCCAGCTTTCTCTAGTTCTTCTAGTCTCTCATCTATATGTGGCTGAACTTCTGGTTGTAGCTCATTATAGATTTCACCTATCAATTTATTCTCCAATAAAGTATCATGAAACTCTGCACCGTTTAGCATTAATTTACGTATTAGCTTTTTACGATCAGCCTTATCAAATTTATGAAAATGTGTGCCCAGTATCACATATTCCGCGAGGCTCCACTCTCCATCATTACATGCATTTAGCCTTGCTCCAGCAGCTAGTGCTTCGTCTACAACCTTGTGCAGTTCATTTGGACTTTTTGCTCTTACCACAGCACTCTTAAACCAGCTCAACTTTTCTGCACTTGGCTTTATTTTTTTCAAAGCTGAAGCAAATGGATTTTTATCTTCTTGATCACTTACAGGTTTTGTGCCATAAACATAGTCAAATCCTTTCCCATAGTTGATTTTGTTTTCGCGAACTTCTCTACCAGGGAAAGGTGCTATTTCTTCAGGCTTTTTAGCCTTATTAATTTTGCTTACAAAGGTGGATTGCTCCTTAGTACGACCAATTCCTACAATAGCATTTAACACCTCACCTTTTGATAATCTATCAAGATCAATGTTTAACTCGTAAGTACCTCCTTCTTGATCATCAAAAGGTACAATTATTTTATTAACCATATTAGCCTCCGCTATTAAATATACTTTACTAAGTCTATAACCTACTTTATTACTTTATTATTAATTCAATATATACTTTCTCATTAATTATAAGCAATGATTAATGTGATTGCAAATACTTTCTTCATTCAAGTAGTTAAACAACTCATGAAAATCTTCAAACATCTGCTTTATAACAGTCCTTGCTCTTTAAAGCTAAAATACCCAACACTTGTGATGATAATGTGATCCAGCAACCTAATCCCTATAGTATGAGAAGCTTTAGCCAAGTCTTTAGTTACAGCTTCATCCTCATCAGATGGCTTTAACCTTCCTTCTGGGTGGTTATGCGATATTATTATTGACGTCGCTTTTCTTATTAATGCCTTTCTTGTTACTTCTCTTATGTAAAAAGGTACCTTATCCACTGTACCAGTGAACACTTCTTCCCCCTTTAAACGGCACTTTTGATCAAAATATATTATTTTCATCTTTTCCTCCTCTGAATAACCAATACTCACCCTCAAATATTTTACTATGGTTTCCAAGTTATCCATTACAGGTCCTTTCTTTAACTCTTCTCTTGGTACTCTCTTTGCAGCTTCCTTTAGGCATAAAATTACTGCTACTGTAGAGTCAGTTATCCCTTCTATAGTTTTCAAGTCATCTATTTCCTGGCCTAAAACTCCTCCTATTCCAAAACTATCTATTAGCTTTCTAGCAATAATTCGAGCTTCTTCCCTGTCATGCACTGCACTTAGAAACGTTTCTATTACTTCACGATCAAGTAGTGCTTTACCGTTGCTTTCTAATGCTCTGAATTCTATTTCTTCTCTACGATCTTTACTATTTTCCTTATTATTCATAAAAATTACCCTTCACTAATAACAAAATGTTTTTATATATTTACTGCTGTTTTTTGTCAGCATTGGCATAAGGCCATAGCTTTTGAGTGAAGTCAAATCAATTTTTCAATCTTTTTTACTTATTTTTTCATCAAAAAGTAAAGATATTAATAGATACTGATTTTTTATTTTAAATTTGTTGAATTTCGTCTAAAGAGATGCCCACTGTTTTTAAAATAATATTGATAGAAATTCCTTCCTTAACTAAATTCTTTGCAATTTTCATCTTTTCTACTCTCTTCACTTTCTCTTTGCAAACTTGTATGCTTTCAAACAGAGATTTTATTAGTACATGACGTAATTCTTGGCTTTTAATCTTTTTGTATTCTTCTATTAACCTTGATAGTTCCACTTCACTATTCTCATTTTCTCTTGTTTCTGGAAGCAGATCTGTAATATTAATTAATAGCATCTTTGCTATTTCATCTAACATTTCAAGTGAAACAGCAGCTCGTCCTTGTTCATATTCATATATTCTTTGATTTATTACGCCCACTTTGCTTGCTAAATCTTCTTGAGTGTATCCTCGTATCAATCTCCATTCTTTTATTCTTTGACCTACTTTATACGGAATAGAAATTTTTTTCTCATCATTATCATATTCATCAATAGATAAACTGGTCGTTTGAGAGATAACATGAGCAGAAACTCCTTCCTTAACTAAACCCTTTGCCACCTCTACTTTTACTGCCTTTCCACTTTCTTCCTCACTAATACGGATGAATTTAGTTAATAAATAAAACGTTTCACGTAATTCTTGGTCCTTAATCTCTTTATGTCTTCTTACTAGATTTAATATCTCTTCTTCCTCATACCTTTCCTCATTTGATACTTCTTGTCCGCAAGCTAGATCTCTAGCAGTTGTTGATAATGCTTCTGCTAATTCATATAACTTCTTAATTGAAATTCTGCGTGTTCCTTTTTCATATTGCAGTATTACCTGATATGTTGTATCGATTTTTTTTGCTAAATCTTTTTGAGTATATCCCTTTGCTAACCTACGATTTCTTACTTCCTGTCCTATTACTTTGTAATCTAAAAAATTAGAGCATTTATTCTCTTTTTTTCACATTTTATACTCCATAACCAGAAGAGCTGTTACGTATACTTAATTGGGAACCTTTTTGACAAACTGAACTCATCTCCTTTCAAACAATTTTTCTATATCAATTAGTTTCATTTCTATATAAGTTGGTCTTTCATGACCAGAATATGGAGTTTTCTCAATTTGTCTTAGTATCTCATTCATCTCTTCCAATTTCATTTTTCTTCCTGCTCCATGGCAAGCGATTGTGGCTGATATTTTATTCACCTTATCCTCTATTGGCAACGTATCTTCCATTTCCATTAACTTATCTACTATATCAACTAGCATCTCTTTTATATCTATTGTTCCCAAGATTGCAGGTATTTCTTTTATCGTTACTTTATCTTCTGATTGTATTTCAATATCAAAACCCATTTCAAAAAGCTCATCTTTATAAGTTTTAACCATCCCCATTCCAGCTTGGTTTTTAATTTCAACTGTTTCAGGAAGAAGTTTTTGTCTTTTTATGCTTGATTTTTGCTTTAAGCACTCGTATATCAACCTCTCATAGGCTGCATGTTGATCTACTATAATCAGCCTATCTCCAGCCTCAGCAATAATGTAAGTATTGTGGACCTGACAACGTGCATATCCTAGGGGATGATCCTCTACCAAATCAATTTGCTTCCTTTCTAAAACCATCGTTCCCTTTTGGGGTGGGGATTCTCCATACTTAAAAGTTTCTGGTAAGCTTTGCCTTCTTTCATCTGGTGCATTGAATTCTTTCATTAGACGATTTTCTAAAAGACTTGGTCTCTTTTCATAAAACTCTTTTTGATCTTTTTTCTCTTGACTATCAACCTGCTCTTGGCTTTTACTATCATTAAAAATTAGCTCCTCTTCAATACCTTGATCACCCGCTGCAAATCTCGTTGATAGTGTTTTTATTATCCCTCTTCTCACTATTTCATATATTAGCCTTTTATTCTGAAATCTTACTTCCGATTTATTTGGATGCACATTTACATCTACTTGGTCATATGGTACTTCTAAATGCAACACTGCAAAAGGATACCTATTGTTTGGAATAAAATCGTGATACGAATATCTAATTGCACCAACAAGTAGATTGTCTTTTATTGGCCTTCCATTAACAAACGTATAAATCTGAGTTGAGTTGCCACGATTGACATTAGGTTTACAGATGTGTCCCTTAAGTTTGATGCCTTCTTCTTCCTCTTTAACTTCCAGTGAATTGCTTTGAAATTCTTCTTCTATTTCACATAATCTGTTGAACAGCGAAGTTTGCTTAACATATTTTAAGAGCTTTTTATTACCAGAAGTGAGAGTAAACCCAATACTATAATTAATCATCGCTAAGTTATTCACAATATCAACAATACTTTGTGTTTCTGCCCTTTCGGTTTTTAGAAACTTTAGTCTATTTGGTGTAGCAAAAAATAAGTCACGAACTTCAATATATATACCTTGCAACAAAGAACAAGGGGTAATCTCTCTTATTTTTTCTCCTCCCTCATACCTTATAGACCATGCTTCCTTTGCTCCACTTGCCTTAGACGATAATTTCATTCTGCTTACTGCTGCAATTGAAGGTAAAGCTTCTCCCCTAAACCCAAGGTGCTTGATTTCTATTAACTCACTATCGCTTAATTTTGAAGTGGCATGCCTCATAAATGCTAGTTCTAAGTCGTCCTTTTCTATTCCATTTCCATCATCTGTCACAGTTATAAGGTTACGTCCACCACTTTCTATTTTGATCTCTATCTCTGAACTTCCAGCATCTATTGCATTTTCTACTAATTCCTTTACTACACTCGCTGGCCTTTCTATTACCTCTCCCGCTGCTATACGATTTATAGTTTTTGTGTCTAAAAGAATTATTGCCATATTTTCAACTCTCAGTCTGATCAGTTTAATATCAATTAAAATCAGATTGTCTATTAAATTCTATTCTAAGCCCTTTCATGAAGATCATTAGAATTATGTATAATTATTAATGCTTTTTAAGTGGATTTCCTATTGTTCTTTCTAAGTTCCTTGGTGCACGTAACGGTTATTCTTTAAAAAGAATATTGGCTACTGAGAAGAATGAAGACATCTTCATCAGAAAAAAAGGGGCAAAAACAGAGAAATTTGATGTAGCTACTTAAGGCAGGTGTCTCTATTGCAGATGAGACACCTAATCTATCCATGATCAAATAAAAAAGTTATAAGCATACAGGTTGGATTACAGTATCTTTTTTAAGAAGAAGATTTATCTTGCTTAAAGACTTGTAGATGCTATATTTTACGTAAATTCTTCAATGCGAGGCCTTTATGTTTACTAATAGAATATCTAATAGTCTGGATCAGCTGCAATTTTTTGTAGAGTTTTTAAATGAAAACTATGAAACTCAGAAACATCTTAGTCTTACACCGCTACATTTAGCAGCAGGAAATGGTCAGTTGGATTTAGTCAACACTTTATTAGGAGAGGGTTTAGATATTAACTCAGAGATTAAGTACGATGGCTTTACGCCACTGTATTTTGCAATTGCAAAAAATCGCTTAGAGATGGTTAACTTTCTTATTGCTCATGGAGCAGATGTAAACCATAAGACCATTCTAGGCTTTACACCTTTAAGTTTTGCATCCCAGCAAGGATATTTAGATATAGTCAACACCTTGATTGCAAATGGAGCAGATCTTAGTACTAAAACAGATAAACTTCATACACCTTTACACCTAGCAGCAGAGAATGGTCATCTAGATATAGTAAATGTTTTTATTGAAAAGGGATTAGATGTTAATGCTGTAAATAATGATCGAGCAAGACCTTTGCATTCTGCAGTACAAAATGGTAACCTCGAAGTAGTTAAAGCTCTTATTTCACAAGGGTCTAATATTAACGCTGGATCTTCAGGCATAGGTAATCGTAAAGTTGATGCAAACATTACACCCTTACATCTGGGAACACAAACTGGTAGGTTAGATATAGTTAAAGTTCTGCTTGAAGCGGGAGCAAACGTTAATGCAAAAACAGATGATAAGATTACACCTCTACATTTAGCGTCTCAAAATGGCTTTTTAGAGTTAGTAGACATTTTACTAAAAGCAAAATCTAATGTTAATGCTAAGGATTATGAGAATCTTACACCTCTACATTTAGCAGCAGAACGTAATCACTTTGGAGTAGTTAAGTCTCTTCTTCTCGTAAGGGGAATTGATGTTAATGCTAAAGGCCACGATCATTCCACAGCTTTACATATAGGATCTCAGAATGGTCACTTAGAAGTAGTGAAGCTACTAATAGAGAAAAAAGCCAATGTTAATGCTAAAAAAAACGAAGGTTTTACACCTTTGCATCTAGCAATTCAGCAAAGTCATTTCGAGGTGAGTGATTTTTTAATTAAAAATGGAGCAAACATTAACACCGTGGATGATCAGAATTGGACTCCTTTACATAATGCAGCATATAATGGTTTTTCTTTAAAAATAGTAGAGAGCTTAATTGCAAAAGGAGCAAATATAAATGCAAAGATGGATGATGGTAGAAGAGCTCTACATTTGGCAGCAGAACATAATCGCTTGGAAATAATGAATTTCTTGATTGAAAATGGAGCAGATATTAATGCTCTAGATAACAGAAGTTGGACTCCTCTACATTGTGCAGCATATGATGGTAATTTAGAAGTTGCTAAATCTTTGCTTGATAAAGGAGCAGACATTAATGCTAAAACAGTTAAAAGTACTACACCTCTACACTTTGCAGTAGACCATGATCATTTAGAGGTGGTTGAATTGCTCTTAGAAAAGGAAGCAGATATTAATGCTTTAGATCACACAAATTGGACTCCTTTACATTTTGCAGCAGAAAAAGGTTATGATCAGATAGCAACCGTTCTATTGAAACATGGTGCTGATGTAAATGTAAAAGAAAATCAAAATAAATGCACAGCCCTACATCTTGCAGCTCAATATGGTCATCCTAAGGTAGTTAAAACTCTTATTATAAATGGAGCGGATGTTAATGCAAAAATGGATAAAAATGCTACGCCTTTACACTTAGGGGCACAAATTGGTAATTTAGATATAGTTAGGTCTCTACTTATGAGCGGAGCATACTTTAATGCTAGAGCTGAAGAAGGTAGATATGTTTTACCATTACACTTTGCGGAAAGAAGAGGAAACCCAGAAGTTATAAAATTACTAAAATTGACTGAGAAGTTATTTAAGGCTATAGAAGATAATAATTATTTAGGAATTGAGAGTTCCATTAGAGATGGAGCAATAATTGATTCGAAAAACGTGGATGGAAGAACGCCATTACATTATGCTGTTAATAATGGGCACATAAAAGTTGTAAATATCTTGCTAGCAAATGGAGCTGATGCTACTAAAGTTACTAACAAGGGTAATACACCATTACACACTGCTGCTTCCAAAGGTCATAAAGAAATTATTGAAGCTTTGTTACAACGTGTAAGCCACAATAAATTGAGTGATTTTATTAATGCTAAAACAATAGTTAAAGGCACTACATCGTTGCATGTTGCTACTGAAAATAGCTTTTTCGAAGCTGTAAAATCTTTGTTGAAACATGGTGCAATTTATAACATCAAGAATAAAGAAGGTAAAACACCACTTGATCTTTCTCGAGACCAGAATATTACTAACCTATTGAAATTAGTAGAAGAGCTATTTGAAAATGCAAAAAATGGTAATGTTGAAATTATCAGTAAGCTGAGAGCAATAAAACCCGATGAGCGCGTAGCTGTAACAAATGCTCGTGATGATCAAGGCAAGTCATTAGTCCAGGTTGCAGTAATCAATAAACACTTAAACCTTGCAAGTAGATTATTAGAAATATTAAAAAGTCCAGATCAGAGTTTACAAGATGTCAGCGTAGAAAATAGAGTAAAGAGTTTGAAGTTATAGCTCTCTTAAATGAAACTCTAATGAGGGTGCCAAGATCTAGAAAATATACAAAAATTTTGTTACAAAATAGTGAAATTTAGGAGGATTTTAAAAATATGCTAAATAATAATATTAACAAAGAATTAGAAAAAGCAGTCTATGAACGAAACTTAGAAAAAGTTAAAGCTCTTTTGTCTGCAGGTGCTAATGCTAACCTTAGAGTAGAAATGAATAGAGATACGTTACTTCATACTACTAGTAGTGTAGAAATTACTAAAGAGCTTTTGTTAGGTGGTGCCGAAGTCAATTCAAGAAACATGTATAGTGAAACTCCACTACATTCTTCTATAACACTGGGGAAGGAATTAGAATTAGTTAGAGAACTTCTGAAACATGGTGCTGATGTAAATGCAACAAACCGTAAAGGCAATACTGCACTGAACCATGCTGTAAAAAAAAGTCGTAAAAATCTGGAAGTAGTTAAAGAACTATTAGAATATGGAGCTGATATTAATATAAGAAATCGTGAACGACGGCTTTATGATAATTGTTCCACATCTTTAGATAACGCTGTAAGTGATCTAGCATGCGCTAAATTGTTGATTAAATTTACTTTAGTAAGGAACTTCAATAAGGATTACGGAAAAATTATTGACTTATCTCCTTATAAAGGATGCAGTAATTACAGTAAATTATCAAGTTATCTAGATGACTGTGTTTGTGAAATTCTTCAAATGAAAACAGATGAAATAAAAGATAGCCTTCCACTATATGAATTTGTTACAAAGAACTTCAACATACATGTACTATGTAATAATCAATTATCTGTAAGACTAGCAAAAATTGATTATTCCATACGCTATCCTATATATAATGATATCATATTAGATAAGGTAAACCCTTTTTTAGAAAGAGCAGATTTGTTAAATAAGTTAAGTAAGATACAATTTTATACTAAATTAGATGTGGCAGATCAAGATGCCAAAGAAAAGAAAATTATTCTGGACCATGATTCTACATATAATATAACTGAATATCTATCTAATGATAACTTGTTAAACTTTATAGTAGCGTTTGATGATTCCAATAAACGTACTTTTCAATCTTTAAGTTCCTTAAATAATCGCGTCGAACCTGGTACAAGACTTTATGAAACTTCTATAAGTAATGATACCAAACGTGCAAGATTAGAATAAATACATTTTTTGTCAGTACTAGAGTTTTTTATGAACAACAATTAGTCGCATGGTTCCAGAGAGGTGATACATAAGAGATTGCTATAATGCCAAAACACTAAACTTAGTGCTTTTTTATGTAAGTTGATCATCATTTCTCTTTGTTGTTTTCAAACGGGTTATTATTAGTAGGTGTTACTAAAAATTTAAACAACCAACACATTTCCCACACCCAAAACCAAATGTTGTGAAGGCTTTTCGTCCTGAAATTGCAGGATTAGTAGATATTCTCTCAAAAATATTTTATTAACAAAAGATGCTATTTTAAATTTTGCCATATTAAGTAAACTTTGCTATTCTAATACTGGTGTAAATATATCTCAGAGAGGGTTTATGCATGTACCTAAACAACAAACCAGTTTTTATCAAGAAGATAAACAGTTTTTATCACGTTCTTACACATCAAAAGAGGAGTTTATTAGAGAATATAAAAAGCTCTACCGCAGAAAAGCAAAAGCTGAAGAACTTTATCTCCTGGTTTTAACTGAACTCGAAGAGGCAATATCAGATGGTAATGTCGACAGCTTAAAAAAATTAAGCAATTTTATTGATTACATAAGTGATGCAGAAGATCAAGTAACTTTGAGAGACTATTATGATAATGCTAACAATCCTGTTAAGAGTACTAACTTAGTTATCTTAGCTTGTAAACACAATAAGGTAAAGATTTTAGAATACCTACTTGGCAATAATAGTAAAATTCTCAGTAATTTATCTGTTGGCATCAGAGAAACTACTATATTACCAGATGATGAGGATGAAACATGCCATAATGCGTTTTATTATGCTATACGTTCAGGTAATGTTGAACTTCTTGATACACTCATTAATAAATGGCCAGGTAATTATTTTGCTGTTCATTTCAGGGAATTAGATGAAATTCTTTCACGAGCTTATGAGGAATTAAAACTAAAGAACGTATTCTTGTCAGAAGAGATAGAAATTTTTGTTGAAAATAAGTTGATAAACCTCCGTTTTTTCTCTAGTGCTTCTGGACAAGATCAGAATGTGAAGAGTTATCTTAATAACATAAGAGAGCGGATTGAGTTAGTACTTCAAAATATTAGCCTGTTAAAGGCAGAGTATTCAAACACAGAAAAAGTAGATGAAAAGTTTTTATTCATAGCAAAATTTATTGCACAAAATATTCATATATTAAAGCGGCAGTTGAAATCAACCTACGATAGACTACCTTGGGAAGAAATGGAATTTTGTTTGATCAGTTTTGTTTCTTCTCACATAAAACGACAGGAAATGAATCTATTCTATAATGCCACATTGAATAAAAGTAAAATACTAGACCACTTGGAAAATTTTGCAAAGAAACTTAAAGAAGAAAAAGATATTATAGAAGGTGTGGACATTGGTAAATTTGCTGATCTCCCGAAGTTAAAACGTGAGAGGGTTGTTGCAGAGATCTTTAGCAATTATCCTCAATTTGGAGAGTTGTATAGCGATTATCAACAAATTAGGGATATTCATTCTTTAGAGAAAATAAGTGATTATATAAAGTTGGCATTATCAGCTAATCCTAAAGAAAGGGAAGGACAGTTAATTATTACAAGGGTTTTACAGGTTATTGGTGAATATTTAAAAAACACTCTAGAATCTCCCAAGTTATCTAGCACTACAAGCGAGCTTCTTCTACTATCATTACCAAAGAACACAAGAGAAGTCATTATAGATTTACGTAATTCACTATCACATGCTTACTCGCTCTCTAAAAGAACAGAGATTGAGGAAAATACAGATGTTAACTTTTTTATTGGTGTTCAAAATGATACTAAAAGAATCGATAATGTAATTACTGATATTCTTTACAATAACAAGATTAAAATAGTCATAATATTGCTAAAGAAAATTACCAGTAGTGAAAACTTAGACGAGATAAAAGAAGTTGCTGGAATATTTAGTAACGTTGAATTAGATGAAATGATTACAGAGAGTTTTAAAGTGATGGAACATGATAAGCTTGAAAAACTCATAAAAGAATTAAGCAATAATATAACTGAAAAGACGAATTATGAAAAGGAGCTGTTTAATAAAATTGATAACATAATCAATTTTGCAAAAACTAAATCAAAAAATATCAGAACTGATTATGTTACGGCGTTTATATCATTAAAGAGCTTAGATGTTGGTTTGAATGACAATAAGATTGACCATAATGTTATTAGAGGAATAAAATTCTTTGCTAATAAAACACTAGAGAATATTCCTTCCCAAATAGAGTCTCACAATCTTAAAGAAATAGCCGAACTATCAATGAAAATTTCTCATAGTGTTAGGTCAAGAATACAGGATGACAACCTTGATAAAGTAAATAGATTAACTTGTGAGATTTTTTACATTGCTGAACTTGGAACAGGTGACCTTAAATGGATTGAGGAATTAAGAAACAAGTTGAATGAGAAAGGTTCGTTCATTCCTATACATAAACAAAGGAAGGCTTACAACATAACAGAAGAAAAATACAATAACCAGCTTGAACTGAAGTTATCTGAACTGAAAAGTATTTTGAGGAATAACGCATTAAGTGGCAAGTTAACTGAAAAGCTTCCTTCCTACAAGAGGAATAAAAAGTTGCAAGCAGTAGTAGAAATGCTTGTTCTGGATATAATGTCAATTTTAGGTAGATCAGAGAAGCATCTAGAAAACAATCTACTTTTTTTAGATGATAACACTCCTTTATTAACTGGAAAATGTTTGCGTAATCATTTAGCACACGATAATACCTTAGTTGATGTATTGTTATCTGATCCCTCAATAGCAGTTATCTTGAACGCTAAAAAACTTATTTCAGAAAATGTAATAAAAAGTAAGAAGAAAATTGGCAAGTCGGTAAGAGATGATCCTTCCAAGCTGAAAGATAAATACGATCAAAACCTTATCACTATTACTAATCAGGAAAAAATGTTTGCTGCGTTGGAAGAAGGAAATCTTGAAGAATTAAAGAGTTATCTCAAAAAAGGAGCAGACATCAATGCTAGAAGTATTAACTCATGGACTACATTACATTTTGCTGCTAAGGGACCTAGTCTTGAAATTATAAAATTTGTTCTTAATCAAAATTTAGACGTTAATGTTAAAGATATTAATGGTCAAAGCCCACTACATATTGCTGCTGCATATGGAAGGAAAAATATTGTGGAATTTTTTATAGGAAAAACAGGTGTATATGTTGATGATCTAGATAATAGTGGCAAAACATCACTACATATTGCAGCTAAAAATGGTCACAAAGATGCTGTTGAAATTCTACTAAAAAATAATGCTAATACTAATACCAAAGATATAGCTGGTTTTTCACCTTTACACTATGCAATAAAAAACAATCATATTGATGTTGCTAAGATTATGCTGGAAAAAGAAGCGAATGTTGACATCAACGAAACTATGGGTGGCTTTACTTCACTACATATAGCTGCAGAAAGTGGTTATCTAGGGCTAGTTAATTTTTTACTGAAAAATGAGGCAAATGTTAATGCAAGAAACGATAAGGAGGGAATACCATTACATACAGCAGCACTAAATGGCCACCTAGAAGTAGTGAATGCTTTAATTCTCAAAGGAGCCGATGTTAACTCCAGAGTTATAGATGGTTGTACACCATTACACTATGCAATAGAAAACGGTCATGAAAAGATAGCTAATATTTTATTGAAGCATGGAGCTAATGTTAATGTTGTTGACAAAACCTATAATAACACACCTTTGCACTACGCAGCAAAAGATGGACATGAGAAAATTGTTAAGGCTTTACTGACAAATAAGGCAAATGCTAGTATTGCCACTGTGGAAGGTATAACCCCACTACATTTTGCAGTGCAGAGTGGCCACTTGAAGATAGTTGTTGCTCTTCTCGAGCATGGGGTTAACATTCGCGCTAAAGATAAAAATAATGCTACGCCATTACACTATGCAGCAGAGAGTGGTCATAAGGCAGTTGCTGAGCTTTTAATAAAAAATGGAGTAGAAATCAATGATAAAGCCAATAATAATCTAACACCATTACATGTAGCTGCTCTGAAAGGTCACAAAGATATTATTGAACTCCTAATAAGAAATAAAGCTGAAGTTAGAGCTCAAGACATTAAGGGTAGTACACCATTACATGCAGCTGCGATGAATGGTAGCAAAGATATTATTGATCTTCTAATAAAAAATAAAGCTGAAGTTGATGCTAGAACTAATGATGGCATGACGCCATTGCATGTAGCTGCTCTAAGTGGACATAAAGACGCTATTGCTTTTCTAATCAAAAGTAAAGCTGAAGTCAATACTAGTGCTAATTATGGTCTTACACCTTTACATGCAGCTATTGTAGGGGGTCACAAAGATATTGTGAACCTTTTAATAAAAAATGAAGCCAAAGTTAATATGGAAGGTATTGCAGGTAGTACACCATTACATGTAGCTGTGGAGGAAGGTTATAAAGAAATCGTTGGAATTTTGGTAGCAAATAGAGCCAATGTTAATGTTAAGAGTAACAACCTAACACCATTGCTTTCTGCTATTAAGCATAATCATAAGGAAATCGTTGAAGTTCTTGTAGAAAATGGAGCTAGTGTTAATGCAGAAGGTGGTGAACCTTTATCATTAGCAGTGCTCGCTGGTTATAGGGATATTGTAGAGATTTTGCTAAAAAACAAGGCCCGTACTAATATGAAAGGTCCTGAAGATGCTACACTATTACATTTGGCTGCTAAAAGAGGTCATAAGGAGATAGTAAATGCTCTGATAACAAAAGGAGCTAATGTTGATGCTATGACTATTAATAGTACAACACCATTATATCTTGCGGCACAAGAAGGCCATGAAGAAGTTGCTGAAATTTTGATAGCAAACAAGGCTAACGTTAACTTTGTAAATGTTGAAGGTGCTCCACTACATATAGCTGCAGGACACGGCCATGTTAATGTTATTGAAGTCCTATTAAGTAATGGAGCAAAAGTTAATGTTAAGGACAATAAGAGCAGAACACCTTTAGAATTAGCAGTGTCACATGGTCATTTGCAAGTGGTTAAAATGTTACTGCAGTATAAAAAAGTAGATATGAATGCTAAAGGCAATGATGATTGGACTATACTGCACATTGCTTCACAGGAAAGTAACTTGGAAATGGTAAAATGTCTAGTAGATGAAGGGTCTAATATTAATGCTAAAAATGCCTCTGGATCAAAGCCTATACACATTGCAGCTAGAGAAGGTTATAAAGATACCGTAGAGTTTTTCCTTAGCAAGGGGTTGAGTATTAATGAGCTTGGTACAGCTAACCAGACATTACTACACTATGCTGCAATGAAAGGTCGGTTAGAAGTTGTAAAGTATTTGATAGCACAAGGTGCTGACGTTAATGCTAAAGATACTAATGGCTTAACCCCTATGCATATTGCTGCTAATTTTGGTTATAAAGACGTTATTGAAGTTTTATTAAAAAATGGTGCAGTTTATAACGCTGTTGACAAGCTTTGTAGAAGACCATTAGAAATGACTAACGATAAAGACGTTATCAATCTATTAGCATCAACTGAGAAATTATTTGAGGCTGTAAAACGTAATAGCTCTTCAGAGGTTGAGAATTACATTAAAGCAGGAGCGTTTGTTAATGCCAAAAATGCTGATAGTGTAACACCATTATATTATGCTGCATGGAAGGGCTATGATGGAGTTGTCAATATTCTATTACAAAATAAAGCTAATCCTAATGTGGTTGGTAACAAGGGGTTTACTCCTCTGCATTATGCTGCTAAGTTCTCTCACTTAAAAGTTGTAAAGGCCCTATTATCTAATGGTGCAGTATACAATGCTGTCTCTGACAGTGGGAAAACACCATCAGATTTTACTGTGGATAAAAGTATAACTAGCTTATTTAAACTAGTCAGTGAATCATTTAAAAAGGTTAAAGATGGTAATGCTCAAGTTATTAATGACCTAAATAAGATAAAGGATATTGATACAGTAAAAGCAGTGATGAGTGCTCGTAATAGAGAGAACAAAACGTTAGTAGTTGCTGCAGTACATAGTAACTTTTCAAAAGTCGAGCAGTTGAAGCAGATATCGCAAAGTGACGTATCCGCTCAGATTGATACAGCTTTAGTGCTCTTGAATCAAGGCAATTACCAAAAAGCCTTAAGTATTTTCAGAAGCGCATTTGAAAGAAGAAAAGAAATACTAGGACCAGACAATCCTGGTACTTTAGATATTCAGACATATATAGCCAAAGTGCTATATAAGCAAGGAATTTACCAAGAAGCTTTAAATATGCTTAAAGAGATTTTTCAGAAACAAAAAGAAATGCTGGATTTAAACGATAAGGATACTTTAAGTACAAGAAGTACAATCGCTTTAGTGCTGCATAGACAGGGGAAAGATGAAGAAGCTTTTAATATTTATCAAGAAGTCTATCAGAGACAAAAGGAAATACTAGGGTCAAATCATTCAGATACCTTAAATACTCAGTTTCACATGGCATTAGTATTAGATAAACAGGGAAAATATGAAGAAGCGTTAAATATCAATAGGGCAGTTTTTGAAAAGAGGAAAGAAACACTAGGTACACATGATCTAGCCACTGTGAGTGCCAAAAATAATATAGCAATGGTACTAGCTAACCAAGGTAAATACGAAGAGTCCTTAAAAATCTATAAAGAGGTTTTTGAAAAGAAGAAAATAATTTTAGGTATTAATCATGCTGATACCTTGAGAACGTTACATAACATTGCTGGGGTACTCTTCAATCAAAATAAATATCATGAAGCCTTGAAAGCTTTTCAAGAGGTTTTAAATATCCAGAAAAAAGCTTTACAACAAAATCACCCAGAAACCTTGAATACTCAATACAACATAGCAAATGTACTTTTTGCTCAAGGGAAATGGATCAGCGCACTTAAAGTCTACAGAGAAAGTTTTGATCAAAGAAAAGCTGTTTTTGGACCAAGTCATCCGAGTGTTTTAGATATTTTAAAAAAGATAGAGATGATTAATTTTAGATTTAAGCTTGAGGGTAGCGAAGCATCAGAGGTTCTCCAGCATCTGCAGAAAGATATCAACATTGCTGCTAGTAAAGGTGATATACGAACTGTTCAGCGTCTGTTAAAAGATGGAGCTGATGCCAACGATAAAGATATTGATGGAAGAACACCGTTGCATTACGCTGTTAGCAATGGACACATAGATATTGTAAACATCTTACTAACAAATGGAGCTAATGTTAGTCAAGTTACTAATAAAGGTAATACACCATTACACACTGCTACTTCCAAATGTTACAAAGAAATTGTTGAGGTTCTGTTACAAAATATCAGTCGTGATAAATTAAATGACTTTGTTAATGCTAAAACTACTTCTAGTGGTACTACATCACTTCATGTTGCAGCTAAAGGTGGCTCCTTGGAAGTTGTAAAATCTTTATTAAAACATGGTGCAATTTATAAAATTGAGAACAAAGAAGGTAAAATACCTATTGATCTTTCTAAGGACCAAAGAGTTACTAACTTACTGAAATTGATCGAAGAATTGTTTAGAGATATAAAAAATGGTAATGTTGAATCTATCAGCAAGCTAAGAGCAGTAAAACCTGATGAGTTCTTAGCTATAACAAATGCTCGTAATAATCAAGGGAATACATTATTGCAAGTTGCTATAGCCAATAAACATAAGAATATTGCAACTAAATTGTTAAAAATGCTGAAGGAGCCAGATCAAGTTCAATCACAGTTTAGCCCTGAATGTGAGTTGGATCAACTTGAGAAGCTTAAAAGTGCTACAGAGGTGCATATCCGTTTTTCTGAGCTTTACCTTCCTATGTTGCGTAGCATGTCGCAACCATATAGTTCAGAAAAGAATACTTCTCCTTGGAAAACTCTTAAGGAAGGTTCTTATTACCTAGGAAATGCATATCGCTTAGTTGAGGTATACAAAGATTGTGTACCTGGTTCGATAAATAATAAAAGCATACAGTCAGTAAATGATATGCTAGTAGCACTAGAATTTGATCCAAAACACATAACGTCAGGGCATACAGATGAAGCTTACGGTGGGAAGGCTGAATGCTTCGTTTCCAAAGGGCAAGGTACAAAATATTATAAGTTATTGCATAGTGAGTTAAAGAAAGATGTAAGATCGTTCATAGAAATAGTTGAACTTAATATTGACATTCCTGTAAAAAGGTTTTTAGAGTCAATCAATCAGAGGTTACAGTCTGCTTTTTCTGAAAAGTTACTTGAGGCCATAGAAAATGACAATCCTTTAGCGGTTGAGAATTGCATCAAAAGAGGGGTAATTGTTAACTTCAAAGATACCGATGGAAGAACACCATTACACCATGCTGTTAACAACGGCAACATAGATGTTGTAAGTACCTTATTAAAAAATGGAGCTGAAGTTGCTCAAATTACTAACAAGGGCAATACGCCATTACATATAGCTTCTTCCAAAGGTTACAGAGAAGTTGTTGAAGTTTTATTACAATATGTAAGTCGTGATAAATTAAATGACTTTATTAATGCTAGAACAACTTCTGGTGGTACTACATCACTTCATGTTGCGGCTAAAAATGGCTTCTTAGAAGTTGTAAAATCTTTATTAAAACATGGTGCAACTTACAACATTGAGAATAAAGAAGGCAAAACACCTATTAATCTTTCCAAAGATCAGAAAGTTGCTAACTTCCTGAAATTAGTTGAAGAATTGTTTGAAGGTACAAAAAAAGGTAATGTTGAAATTATCAACAAGCTAAGGGTAGTAAAGCAAGATGAATTTTTAGCTGTAACGAGCGCTCGTAATAATCAAGGAAATACATTATTGCAAGTTGCTATAGCTAATGGACATAAGAATGTTGCGGGTAAATTGTTAGAAATGCTAAAAAAGCCAGATCAAAATTTACAAGACGTCAATATAGGAAGTGGGGTTAAAAGTTTGAAACTTTGAATAATACTATTGAAATATTTATATATAACCTAAGTTAATATTATACTTAAATCAGTTACAATATCTGAGTTTCAGCAAGCCATAGAGTCAAATTAAGGAATATAGAAAAAAGTACAAATTTTTGGTACATGGGCTACTTTATACTCCACATCACAGCTACAAGTTTACCATTTTATTCTATTAGACATATTTATTGCGTTAAAGGAGAGTATATGTAAACACCTGGATTTATTACAGAAACTAAAACACTGCAAGATAGTAAAAATATTATGTTTAAACTAATTTGACTTATATTATATACTGTGGATAATATATCATATATTTATGATTATATTAATATAAGGAAAATGTTATAATCTGGAGGGTAAGTAGTTATGCTAGGCAATGATAATACAAGCTACAGTTTAATTTCTGCAGTTCGTGAAGGAAGACTAGAAAGAGCAAGGGAGTTAATTAATTCTTTTGGACTATCTTATTCACAAGCATGGTCAGAAGGATATGTTTTACTTCGTGATGCTATTG
Source organism: Wolbachia endosymbiont (group A) of Sympetrum striolatum (assembly GCF_947250715.1). Taxonomy (NCBI): domain Bacteria; kingdom Pseudomonadati; phylum Pseudomonadota; class Alphaproteobacteria; order Rickettsiales; family Anaplasmataceae; genus Wolbachia; species Wolbachia endosymbiont (group A) of Sympetrum striolatum. The sequence goes on along the minus strand of NZ_OX366342.1, from coordinate 151,580 downwards.
AGAATAAACATACAGCGGTTACTAAACTACTTTTAACAAACGGTTCTAAAGTTAACAGCAAAAACAAAAAACCTTCTAATACTCCACTTCATTTTGCTGCTATAAATGGTGACATAGAAATTGTTAAGATGCTTCTAGACAGAGGTGCTAAAATTGATGCTAAAAATCAGTATGGCAGAACTCCGCTTCACAATGCGATTGAAAATAAGAAAATGGAAATTACTGAACTACTTTTAAATCGTGGAGCTAACATTAACGTCAGAAGCAATGATGGTATAACTCCTCTTCATATTGCAGCTGAGAGAGAGTATTTACAGATTGTTGAGCATCTTTTAAAATATGGAGCTTATGTTAATTGTGTGTGTACTTCAACATGGAAAAAAGGTTATGCACCACTGCACTTTGCTGTTGAAAAAGGTAGTAAAGAAGTTATCACGTTGCTTTTAAGTAGAGGTGCTAATGTTGATGTTAAAGGGGAAGATAGTATAACCCCTCTTCATATTGCTGCTAAGAAAGGATATATGCATATTGCCGAAGATCTTCTAAACCATGGTGCTTGTACTCATTCTTTCACATTGAAGGAAGGATATACGCCACTACATTTTGCTTCTGAACTAGGCAATGAAGAAGCTGTGAAATTATTCTTGAATAAAGGTGCTGATATTAATGCTAGCACAAATAGTAATTTAACGCCACTTCATATTGCTACCAAAACAGGACGTAAAACAGTTGTAAAGCTGCTCTTACAACATGGAGCTAAAGTTGATAATCAGGACAAAGATGGCAAAACCACACTACACCTCGCTGTTGAAAAAAGATATTTAATGATTGTTGAGGATGTTTTAAAGTATTGTCCTGATATTAATCATCAAAGTAACAGAAGCTCTCTTAAAATCGCAGTGTACGGCTATGGAGAAGAGTGTAAAAAGATTGTTGAGGCTCTTCTAGAATATGGCCTTATTGTTAACCCAGAAGATGCAAATAATCCTAAGTTATTACATGCTGCTGTTGAAAAAGGATATTTGAAAATTATTGAAGACCTATTAAAGTATGGTGCTGACGTTAATACGTTATACAATTCAACATTTAAAGAAGGTTTTACACCTTTACATAGTGCAGCCAAAAACAAACAGGAAGAAGTAGCTAAATTGTTGATAAGCTATGAAGCTGACATAAATGCTCAAGATAAAACCGGAAAAACTCCAATATTTTATGCTATTGAGAATGCCGATTTAAAAATTACCAAGCTACTTTTAACTAATAGAGCTAATATAAAAGATAGTCCTGATCTATTGAATATTGCTGTTAAGAAGGAATGCATAGAAATCGTTGAAGCTCTTTTGCAACACGATACTGATATTAACGCTAGTGATAAATATGGAAGAACAGCATTGCATTTTACTGCTTTAAGTGAGAGTGAAGGTTTTTTTGGATTTCTTACTAATGAAGATCCTGATATTAATATTAAGGGAGAAATTGCTAAACTGCTTCTAAGTAAGGGAGCTAATATAAATGCTCAAACCAAAAATGGTATTACGACGCTTCATGCTGCTGCTCAGAAAGGATATACGAAAGTTGTTGAAGCTCTTTTAGAATATAATGCAGATGTTAATTCTACAGTTAAAAGTGATATAACACCTCTCCATCTTTCTGCTCAACAAGGAAATGAAGTAATTAGCAAAATGCTCTTGAACAAAGGAGCTAACGCAAACGCTAAGCAAAAAGATGGAATAACTGCACTTCATATTGCAACTCAAAAAGGCCATAAAGAGGTTGTAAAAGTATTGCTAGAATGCGGTGCTAAAGTTGGTTCTAAAATTAAAAGTGACATAACACCACTGCACCTGGCTGCTCAAAAAGGTTACCAGGAAATTATTGAGACTGTCTTGAAATTTGGTGCTGATATTAACTCTAGAGATGAGTATGGCAGAACAGCACTTCACATTGCTTCTAAAGAAGGACATGAAGAAGTTGTTACAACTCTTTTGGAATATGGCTCTGATATTAATATTACGAGTAGAAATAATCATACACCACTTGATTCTGCTATGGCTGGTATAAGGTCATTCTATAGTCAACTCAACAACTATGACTCTGATGATGATGGTTATTACGATCCTGATCGTGGTGTCTGTTCGTGTGAAGTAACTGCTGAAGCTCTTAAACGCCACATAGTTAAAATGAAAACCGCAAATTTATATGTAAGTGAAAAAAATTTACTATCAATGAGTATCAGTGGTGAAATAAGTGGCTTTCAGGATGAATGTGAGGAAGAAATAGCAAGGATGAAGAGTGAGAAGATTAATAATCCTAACATTTCATTTTATGATATCTTGGCAAAAGGTACAAGCTCATTAGCAATATATATGAGGAATGAAAATATAGTGCAGGTTTTAAAATCAGACGACTATAAAACAAAATTTCCAATATATTCTAGTATGATCGAAAGTCATTTCAGAAAGGGTATGGAAAGAAAAGAGTTACTTGAACAAGGCAATAAAATTTTCCATTTTCTCTTTAACAATTTTCCTGAGTTACTATATGACTGTACTGAAAAAATATTTAGCTACCTGAGTAACGAAGACTTAAGAATTTTGATAGATGCTTGTAACCCTCTTAGCATCAGTAATCCTAATACTAATATTAACAATGTAGTGATTACCTCAAGTACATCTCAAGTACAGTACGTTTAAGTTAAGGAAAAATAGCAGAACAAGCTACTTTCAACATTAAGTAATGGCTTTAGTAATTTAAAGATTATTTTAAAGGTTTTATGGGAATATTCAAAAAAGTATACGTGTCAAGTTAAGGAAAAATGAGCAAATTTAGTGCACTAAAAGTTGGGGAATATTAAATAAATCATTGGAGGTAAGTTTGGAAAGTAAAATACTTATCAAATGAAGATGAAGAAAATAATCGCAGAAATGGGAGGAATGCAATAACTCTACGTACTACAATTAATCTAGTTTATAGCATTACCCATGGTAATCCAAATAAGATTTTTTTCTCATAATCAAGTCATAGTAAATTGGAACAACTTTTCACATCTAACAAAAGCTCTGACTTTAGATTTAGGATTGAAATTAGTAAGTAGAATGATTATGTAATGCATATATTAGTGAAAGGAGGTACAACATGAGTAATATAGTTCATTCAAATAAAAACAATAACTGTGATAACTTTAGTGTAAGAGGACTACAAAGAGCCGTTGATAACATATTTGATAGCTTCTTTACAGGATGGGACTCAGAGCTTTCCAGAAGAGGTAGTAGTCTATTACCAGCTTGCGATTTTTATGAAACAAAAGAAAGCTATTGTCTCTCACTAGAGCTACCAGGTATTTCCAAAGAAAGCATAGACATTAGTATATCTAGCGATAGCTTAATAGTGAAGGGTGAAAAGACGTGTAATAACGAGTCAAAAGATAAGCAGTTTTACCATCGAGAAAGATACTATGGATCTTTCTATAGGTCTATTCAGCTTCCAGTAAATGTAGAGCAAGATAAAGTGTCTGCTAATTTTTCAGATGGAGTATTGCACGTAACCATACCTAAGTCGGAGAAACATATCAAGAGAATTGATGTAAAGTAACCAGTAAGTAATAGCAGGCTTCTAGTTTGAGGCTTGCTACTTTAAATTATTATAGATGGAATGTAATAAAGTTCAATTATCTTTTCTAGATCTAAATTTTTGTCTTAGCGTTTATTATACAGATAGTGTAAAGCCTTTGTTACGCTTACATATTGTCAATAATCTATTAATAACTCTTATGGTATAATTGACTTTGAAGAAAGAGGGAGTATGAGTGAGGCAAATCCAATAGTTACATTGAAGGCTAAAATTAAAGAATTTGGTTTTAGTGAATTAAAGGCTGGTGAGAGCAATAAATCAGCAAACTCTGGTGAAACAATTCGATTTTCCAAGAATGAACTTTGTTATTAATGGAAAAATTATAGATACAGTTTTAACCTCTGCGTTAATGGAAGGAGCTCAATATCGCAAAAGCAACCTTTTTAATAGTTATGATATATACAGTAATGAAACTGCAAGAAAAAAAAACAAAGAGAAATAGATACAGATTATGGTAGAGCTTTTGTTGATTCAGTCCTCAAGGATCTTGAAAAAGAACTTGCATATAATGCATTATGTGAATTATGGGAAAGTCACTGCAAAGATTCTGAAATTCCTGATAATCAGAAAACCAACTCATATTGGAAAGATTTCGAGAGATTTTACAATGCTGGAAGAGAGCATCTGCATCTATTACTAAAAGTAGGAGATGAGAATAAGAACTATCGCCCATTTGTAAAAGAAGTTTTTAAGGAAATGTTCCAATACGCAGAAGCAAGTGTTCCAAATGACTCTATTTTAGAAGAAATAATCACTAATTGTAACCAAGCGGGGTATGAATTTGCTGTAAGCATCCCTATTCTTGAAAGTTCACTCTTGGAATATGGATTAAAAGGGGAATATAGCAAGAATAAAACAATGTCTATTGATTGTGCTGATCCAATCCTACTTTCCCCTTTATAATTTTTTAGTTCCTTAGGAATAGTAAGTAATAATTTGCCATCTTTATAGGTTACACCATCTTTACCATATTGAGACTCAAGTACAAATTCAAGTGAAGTCTATAGATCGCATATTTTTTCTCCTGGGTTATCAAACTTCGTTACGGACACTAACATATCAGATTTTACTTTTGTACTGATTTTGTTTGATATTATTAAAGAATATTTTCAAAAATTCTGCGAAAAATTAGGATTTAAATTCGAGATAAAAACACAAAAAATAGAGCATGATTTGGACGATTCGCTGAAAGTAAATAGTCATCTTGAAAGCCTAAGACCACCTATTTGTAGTAATAATTATGCTCTTAGTCATTAAGTACTTTAAACCATAAGCTCAAGTTAGAGAGAATGGCACAAATGTTATTAAACAATAAAAGTTATAGTTGTATCAACTATGTTTTTTAAAAAATTTTTTATTGTGTAATTTTGCAACTTGATCCAATCATGTAGGTAATAAAAATCCATTCGTCATAGGAATAGAATTTTATGTTAAACAGCTATTGCCTGCTTAAGCCAATGAATATGTGAATAAGTACTTTAAGTTTGTGTGGACGTACTTATTCACAATATTCATTGTCAGTTGCTACTGTGTGAAGCAATTGCTGCTTTAAGTCTTGCATTAGCAATTACTATAATTTTACGCATAAGAGCTGTTATAGCCACCATCTTCTTCTTACCACTTTCAACAAGCTTAGAATAAAAGGCACCAAGTACAGATTTTGACTTTGTAACAGCTATGGCTGATGTGAAGAGCTTTGAACGAACATTACTTCTACCGCCCATAATCCTTCGGTAACCAACAGCTTTACCACTTTCCTTAGGATGAGGTGCTACTCCGGCAAGACTTGCTACTTCTTTTCTACTTAAGTAGCCAAGCTCTGGCATTAAACACAAAAAGTCTTGTGATAACTTTTTGCCTATTCCAGGAACTGTTTTAAGGATTTTTTGACGTTGTTGTAGCTCATGGCTTTCATCAATAATTTTTTGTATAGTGTCATTGAGTTCGTTTATTTGATTATTGAAAAATTCAATGGTCTTCTGGCAACTTTCCTTTATATGGTCATTTTCAGGAGCTTCCAGTCTACACTTTTCCTGAGTTCTCATTTGCGTAATGTCATCACGACGTTGACACAGTGCAGCTAGAGTTGATTGTTCTTTTGAAGTAGGTACAAATAGAGAGAGAGTTTTATGGCGTTCACATCCGTATTGAGCAAGAGCCATCGCATCTGATTTATCAGACTTTGCTAAAGTTCCGTGAGACAAGATAAAACTTTTTACTTTTCGAGTATTTGCTTGATGTACTGCAATATTCTTGCCAACAAGAAAATGTGATAAACCAAGCTCATATTTGCCTGTATTTTCTAAAGTTACCAAAGAATTAGGTAAGATATCTGAAAACTTTTTAAACAACAGTTGCCAACCATCAGCATTATTGTCGAACTTGATAATGTTATTTTGGTTGTAAACTGCAGCAACATTTTTAAATTTTCCGATGTCAATGCCAATAAAATTTTGATAAGATGTAACCATAATAAACCTCGATAGTTTTAGTTAATTTAAGATTGTAAACGGGCGTATATATATTTCCCAAACAACTATTCAAACGTATCGAGAAATAGGGCTAGTGTACCTTGATACAAACGGTTGTAATACCAATTGGTTTTCGGTCGCACACGCCCGTGATAACTCTATTCCTATAGTGAGTAGAGTTATCTTCCCTCTTACTTCATTTATATCATGTTTTTAACTTACAATCTGGTTAGGGAATGTGAGAGCGTTCAAAGAAGCATACGCGTCAAGTTAAGGAAATAAAGGTATGAAGAAGATAGGATAACAAGGTATAAGTTCTCTCGGATATATTTTAGTGAGAGAACTAATGATGAATAAAATAACTTGCTTATCAAATTACCTCAACAAATTTTTCAATGAAATGGCAAATGAGGTATCAATTGAAACAGGATTTGTAAAAAGGAAGAGAAAATTGAGTGGTTCATCATTCATAAAAGCTATAATTTTGGGTAATATAGGAGTTGCAAACTGCAGCATAGATACAATGTGCCAATTATTAAATGAAGAATCTGTGATAATAACGAAACAGGGTTTAGATTTCAGGTTTACTAGTAGAATTTATGAAAAGGATGTACAATGAATCTATGGCTTTATTTAAAAATACCCTGCAAATTGATTTTAGAATCTTGCAGCAATTTAAAAGCGTCGAGTTATTGGATAGTAGCTCTGCCTAACAGTATGGAAAATCTATATAAAGGGTATGGTACTAGTTACAAAGGTTATGAGAGTAACACTAAGTCTGGAATAAAGTTACAATTAGTTTTTGATTACTTAAATCAGACATTGGATCAACTTAACATAAAGGAGGGAGTAAGGTCAGATCAAGGTTATAGGGAGCATTTGATCGATATATCAAGTAACGATTTGCTAATATCTGACCTTGGTTATTTTGTCCCAAGTTCTTTTAAACAGATCTATGAAACGGGAGCTTATTTTATAAGTCGTTATAAATCTGATACGAATATATATGATATAGAGACAGGTCAAAAAATAGATTTACTAGAACATTCTACAGAGTAAGGTGGCAAATTGAATTATTGTTCAAATTATATAAGAGTAATATAAGGCTTGATAAGCTGAGAGGAAAGCCATACAGAGTATTATGTGAATTATATGCTAAATTATGTGCAATTCTTATATTTCATGGAATAGTGGGTTGTACAGAACTGAAAAAATATACGGAGCTTAGCTTAACAAAGGCATTTATTGAGCTTAAAAGGCGAATTAGAGAGTTATTTTTAGCACTAAAGAATAGAGTTAATAGTTTGAAAATTTTTCTTAAAAAGCTTACCATAACTTGGTCACGATTTTCATTAAAAGACGAGTACAGAAAAACTGGGAATGTTCAAAAAAGTGTGTCAAACCGAAAAAAAGTAATAAATTGATATAAAAAAATGGAGGTTTGACAATGAGTCAAAAAGTAGTAAACAGAACTAACGGATTGGTAGATTATAAAGAGTTGGAAACAAATATCCTGTCGTCTATACGAGAAGGAAAACCGTTGACAGGAAAGGAGGGAGCATTAACACCATTTATAAAAAAGCTGCTGGAGGCGAGTCTAGAAGGTGAAATAGAAAACCATTTATTAGCTGAAAGTGAAGAAAATAATCGCAGAAATGGGAGGAATGGAAAGACTTTACGTACAAGTGCAGGTTCATTTGAGCTGTTAATGCCAAGAGATAGAGAAGGAAGTTTTGAGCCGCAAATAATCAAAAAAAGGCAAACAAGCTTACATCCAGAGCTTGAAACGAAGATTTTGAGCACATTTGCCAGTGGTATGAGCTATAGAGATATAGCGTCACACGTTGAGGAAATTTATGATCACAAAATATCGGCAGCAGAGATATCAAGTATTACCTACAAATTACTGCCAGTAATCAATGAATGGCGTAGTCGTCCACTGCAATCAGTATACCCGATAGTATTTATGGATGGGATGTTCTTTAAGTTCAAGGAGGATGGACATTGCGTAAGTAAATGTATGTACAATATATTGGGCATAGATCAAAATGGCAGAAAAGAAGTACTAGGTTTTTATTTGGCTGAAAGTGAAGTTCTGGTTAGGAGTGCTAAATGACCTCAAAGAAAGAGGAGTAGAAGATATTCTGATTGCCTGTGTTAAAAAGCTTTCCTGCAGCCATCAACAGTGTATTTCCCAGTGCAGAAGTGCAGCTATGTATAGTACACCAAATAAGAAATTCTCTGAAATATGTATCCAGTAAAGATGTGAAAGTTTTCATGAATGATCTGAAAAAAATATATCGTGCTTCAAGTAAAGAAATTGCTGAGAATTATCTGCTTGAGCTGGAAGAAAAATGGGGAGAAAAGTATCCTTTAGTTATAAAATCCTGGCAGAACAATTGGGAAAACTTATTCAGTTATTTTAAGTATTCTGGGCCAGTTAGGAAGCTGATTTACACCACTAATCCAATTGAGGGGTTGCATAGACAAATCAGGAAATTTACTAAAACTAAGGGTTCATTTACTAGTACAAATGCCTTGTACAAACAGGTATATTGTGCTATAAAAAAGGTAGAGCAAAAGTGGATTATGGCTCTCCCTAATTGGGCTTTAACTATGTCTCAACTTGATATTTTCTTTCCAGATAGATTGAAAATTGAGTTGAACTAAAAATGCGGCTTGACACACTTTTTTGAACATTCCCGAAAAACTAGAGTATCTACCTTAACTTCCCTAAATTTGCTCATTTTCCCTTAACTTGACGCGTATGGTTAAATAAACTGTGTCAAACCTCCATTTTTTGTTTCTATTTTATTTTTACTTCTCGGTTTGACACACTTTTTTGAACATTCCCCCGAATCCTATGATATTATTTTTTGCAACATTGTTATATACTTCATAAGAAAGCTTCTAACAAACTCCCTCTATTAGTTCATGTTTTTTTATTAAAGTATAACCAAGTTCACTGGCCTTTTTGTTTAAATTCTTCAATACTCTCTCCTTATAACCTCAGTTATGGATTAGAAAAAAGATAAAAGTAGAATTAATAAAGAGGGAAATAGGGTAAACTCGAATATTTTAGCAATAAATTAAGAGGTTACCCATGAAGAAAGATATTACAGAACTTTACTGCTGCGTCGAGGATTTTTGTCGTGCAGTAGATGAAAATTTTGCAAATAAGTTCTTATCAAATGGCAAGAAACCAACAAGAGTACCAGAAATAGCGCACTCAGAAATTCTAACCATAATCTTGTTATATCACCAATCGCCATGTAAAAACTTCAAGGCTTTTTATCTTTGTTATCTTCAACTACTCTATAGATCAGAGTTTTTAAAGATGCCTTCATATCACAGATTTATTGCCTTAAAGCCGAGAGTTTTACGGTATTTAGTATTACTTCTTCAATGGTTCTGCGAACAAGCGAAAATGACAGGTACTTTTTATATCGACACTTCTACAATTGCCGTTTGTCACAAGAAAAGGATCTCTAGGAACAAAGTTTTGATGGTTTAGCAGAAATTGGTAAGAGCACGTATGGTTGGTTTTTTGGCTTTAAATTGCACTTGGTGATTAATGAAATTGGAGAAAACTTACTCTAACCAAAGGCAACGTTGATGACAGAAAGCCTGTGCCAACTATAACTAAAAGACTGACTGGACTTTTGTTTGGAGATAAAGGCTATATAAAGAAAGAGCTCTTTGAGAAACTCTTCGATAGAGGCCTGAAGCTAGTCACTAAAGTAAAAAAAGGTATGAAAAACGCACTAATTTCACTTAAAGAGAAGATTTTACTAAGGAAAAGATCGATTATTGAGACAGTCTTTGGTTGTTTGAAAAATAAATTTGAGCTTGAACATACACGCCACAGATCGCCAATAAATTTTTTGGTACATATTTTTTCAACATTCATTTCATATTCCATGCAGTCGAAAAAGCCTTCTATTTCTAAGCCTTACTGTGTTGGTTAATCCATAACTGGGGTTTATACAGTTTCTCATAGTAGTCAATCCCTCTCTCAACATACTCTTGTCCATACTTTAACATACTGTAGAAGATACACGCTAATTTCCTTGCCGTAGCAGTAATCGCTTTTGGTGCTCCTAGCCGTTTCTTTAATCTTCTACAATATGCACCTATTACGCTGTTGCTTCTTGATACACAGTGGGCTACCATGTGATACATACGAACTTTTATTTATAATAATTTTACTATACGGTAAAACTAGCCATATTAGCCCATTTGATCCATATCTACATACGAACTGTTTTACCTAAGCTTATTAAAATAATTTAAATCTTCTATTTTTATAACCTTATTTTTACGCTGCTTGTTCTCACAAATATACGATCTTTTTTCTTTTTAAACAAAGTAAACATTTAAAATTTTTATGACGCTGAGAAATTAAGGTATTGTCTGTAAATTCCAATAGAATTTTTGTATCCGTTCAATATAGAAAATGTTTTTCATGAAGTTTTTTATCCCTAGTAATTTTAGGTTGCTATTTAATTCTAACTTTTACATAATGCCATAAGTATTTTTTTAGGAGATCAAATGCCAAGAAAAACAGAACGTCATGCTACAGTACTTAATAAGTTACAAAGTGTTATTGAACATACAGATTCTAAAATTGCTGCTGAAAGGCATTTAGCGATTGAAAGATGGGTGAAAACCTACATTGAACAAATAGAGTATTTAGAAGATAGTGAGTGGCAATTCTTATACAACATATTTCGCGATGAAAGTTGCTGGTCGGATACAAAATTAAATAATCACATCCTAGGACAGAAGCTAACTGAGAAAAAAATAGATGAAATAGAGAATCCATTTTGTAGGTATAACATGGCTTGTAGGTATTGTGTGGTAGATAAAATTTATCCGCTCTTTCAAGAGCAATTTGATTCTTACAAAGGTAGAGTCTCTCCCGGTGCAGTAGACATGGATGGTAATCCTGTAGATGACAAATATATAAGAAGTGATTTGCTTGAGTCTATGGGAAGTTATGATCCTGTATTTAGCTTTTGGATTAATAGAGAATCTGGAACATTAAAGGAATATAATAACGTAGATGGCTTCCGAGAAGCTGTAGATCTTAAATGGAGCGAGGGGGTAGAATATTTCTATAACCTTTTAAGCCGGCAAGAAAGAGAGGAGGAAGCTATTAGTGCAGTTACTACCTTGTCCACTATTCAATGTAACTACAATCGTGCTACCGTTTTAGATTTTTGCCTGTATAAAATGGATGATCCAGCAAAACATGAGCTATTGCTTAAGTTGTTAGAAAAAAATCAAGGAGTATATTCACTTCTTAATGGTTTGATACGTTGGAGTTTTCTTGGTACAGTTCGAGATATGGTGAAGCGCTGGTGCTATGAAGAAGTTTCAGTACCTGCAGACAAAATACTTTCACATCATGATTATGCACTCCTTCTTTCCTCACTTTCAAATGTAATGCTAGAAAGTCCTGAGTCAGGTGTTCAAGCTAGATCAATTACTATGGATATTTGGAGGTGCAATCGCTTTAATGAGAATAAAAAGGCTGCTGTTTTTTCAAATGGTAGAGTCCCTATCAAACGCATGCTTGCTGGATTAATTGTAGATTGGGAGCGCGGTTGTGCTTTAGGTGAAGGTGATACTGGAAAAAAAGACGAGCTGTTAGAGATTTTACAGTTTGCAAAAGAGTATTGTACACAGGAGGATTTTGTGAATTTTAAAAATTATTTAATTAGCAACCTAAAAATGGTTGGTAGACCTGGTATGAAGAGTGGTGTTGATTATGGCAAGCTGGCAGAGGAGTTGTTTTCTGAGCTAGATAAGTTACCTATTCCTCATAGAGGTGGCGGTGACTTTGGTGGCTCTGGTGACTCTGGTGACCCGCAGTCTATGTTAGGATCTCCTGGCGTTAGCGGTTTATCTGGTTGTAGTAAATAGAGGTGTTTTATGCATAACAATGGTGAAAATATTGGACTGATTAGAAGTTTGTTAAACGGAAATTGCCAAGAGTTTGTAGAAAGGTTTGAATCTTTCTTGGATCAGTGTCCATCTTTTTTGCACTCGGTGGGTAAGGATCGCTTTTTTCCTGCATTCTTTTTTGGTATGTTTGCTACTGCGTTTGATTCTGATGTTGCAGATAATGAAAAAATTTATTTTCGTTTTGACAACAATCCGAATGAACCTAGAAAAGGAAACTTAAAGGTTGCTGTATTAACTAATGACAGAGATAGAAGAGGCTACGGAATTGTAAGATGTTTTACTATTGCCGATAGACAAAATAGTTTTGGTTCAAGATTTAGTCAGCAAGAGAAATTGTGGATAGAGAATAATTTACAACAGCAGAATGTTGCATCACGGGCTGGGCGGTTTGCATGGGAAGAGTATAAAACATTTGCATGGGCAGAAAATCTGGGAGAAGACTAAGAAGAGGAAGCAATAAAATGTGTAAAAATTCGTGAGAGAAACACATTTACTGGAAATTCAGCATCTCTATGTAATGGCTTTGAAGAGATCACCAGGAACTTTGGTATACAACAAGGTTTTCTGTCAGGTTTATTAGGAGACTTGGCAAGTAATAATGCAGATGATGTTGTTGATACTATTGATGATGTTTTGCAGTACATAATTAATCTCTACAATAGGTATAATCAGCAACTGAACTTCAATAGCAAGGAGTCGGACTATCATGGTTTTTTGTCAGGGTTTTTGATGAATTTTAGGTATCGTCATACAGCTGGTATTTACCTTGAGTTATTTGTGGGGGGTGGATATACAGATATTACTTTTCTTGTACGTGGTGTACAACGATTGATGGATTCTGTTCCTATTATAATTGAACTCAAGGCAGGACAAGCAAGGGATAGATATGCTGATCGAGCATTGGCGCAAGCTGAAAATTACGTTACAAGATGTCCCGTTTCTTCCATATCCATACACACCTCGTCGGAGGATGCTGTTTGTGTAGGATTAAATTTTGATTTAGATAACAATGAACGTTTACAGCTTAGTACTCAAAGCTTTTTGGAAAGAGAATCTTCTTTATTGAAAAGGCTATTTAATGGACCAATAGCCGAAATTGAAGAGAGCGTTAGAGATTATTTACTATACCCAGCGTTTGGTGTACCTGCTGTACCAGGCATTAGAAATAGGGATGGTGTTAGTGCTAGGGATAGGAGAATATTTCTCTATACAACCGGCTTTACCTTTGGGAATGCTACATTTGCAAAGAAAAGAATTATGTTAACAAGAGGAATTTGGGTAGATGTAACCAAACACTTATTCCATTATCACAATGACGATAAAATGCTAGACCTGCAAGGAGGGGTTACACAAATAAATGTTGGAAATCGTGCCTTGACCATGATTTTACATGCATTATTAGGAAGAGAGGAAAGGGTTATTATACTTAATATACGTCATGTACTAGCAACTCACCAATTTCCAGAACGAGGCCTAGATCTATCACGTTGGCCAAACGCTAGAGTGTATGAGGTAGTATGTGGATTGGACCCAACAAGAAGAGCCGAGGATGATCTTGGTTTAACTGTTGGTGTAACACCATTTGACTCACCTGCCCTCTATTTACAAAGTAAAGTAGGTGGATCTTTTCTAGGTGAATTTTCACAGATAGGTGGTGTCAGTAACGTGCACAGCACTGCAGATATAATGATGAATACTGGTTGGCAAGTACAAAATCGTCATGCACAAATATTTCAAGCAATTTCTAATGTGCTATTTCCGTTAAGGTGGATAGTAAATAGGGATAACGCTAGAGAGGCTGGATTTCATTCCATACTGCATGGGTTATTTTACGCCTGTGATAATCCAGCTAGGGTAATTATTGAATTTCAACTGGGAGGAGGAGAGAGATTAGATCTGGTATTATTACGGTCTCCAGATAGTAGAGATGGTGTTCACCCGATAGGAATAGAGTTAAAGTTTTCTGGTACTGGTGAATTACAGAGTAAAAAGCGGGAAGCAAATAACCAACTAGATGATTATATGCATTGTAGAGGTTATAAGCGTATTACCGATGGAGACACAGTAGTTTTATCGTACGCTATATGGAATGATCGTGCGCAGAGGCCAGATACTCTTATATCAGTTAAGGATGTTCTTCGTATAAAGGACAACTTAGGACATAGTTCTGCAGATGATCTTCCTGGCAGATGAGGGTTATTGAGAATTTACATATCAAATTAGGTGTACAATAGATTATACTGGCCAAATTTATATGGCAGTTTCCACTAAATTCCCGAGTTTGTCTGGAAACGATCTTGTTGAATAGCAAAGATAACAGGCTCAGGGTTACATGAAGTTACAGTAAGAGAATACAACTCTCTAAAAAATATGAAAGTTAGAAAAATTATACTTGCATTGGCTTTTATTCATGCTAATTATTGTACATAATGTATTCGTAGATTGAGGAGGGAGTATGGTGTTAGAGTATATTTTAAAGAATGAGCAGGTTTGTGCAAATGGTAGGTTAGCTACTGAAGAACAGCATAAGGAGCGTTTTGGTCAGCACACTCTTGAAGAAAGCACATCATCGTTAAGTCAAGAACAAACTGATGACTGGAATGAGTCCATTGTTGAAGATAAAAATACTGTTGTTGAAAGTTATTTTATTCCAGAAAATTCAATTTTAATGAATTTAGCAAATCTGTTAACTGAGAGCGAAAAAGTTTCAATTGATGAATTTCATGACAAGATGGAAAGTATAATGAAAGGGTTTCATGAAAATAGATACGAAAATTCTGCAAAGGTAACTCTAGAAAAGATGGAACGTTTAATAGATGAATATTTGAAAAGAAAAATAAAGCTAAATTTACGCTGTGATCAATATGAATGCACTGTGTCAAATTTTGTATTCAAAAAAATAATTGATATTGCTAATGCCAGTAGTGTTATGCGTATAACGCCTACTACTAGATCACGGTATAAAAATGATAGAGAAGAGGCAATAGATGAGTGGGAAGAAGCTTTAGAACCTTTATTCAATATTGTCAATAAGCTACTATCAGCAGGTGCAAAAATAGAGTCTGATTTTTACAATGATAGAATGATAGATGAAATTATGTGGGGAAGTGATGAGCCTATTTTTACAGAGTGTAAAAAAATTAAGGACAAACTGAAAAGTATCGCATATGAAGGTTTAATAAATAAGAATGAACAAGTTCAAGATGATGATCTGCAAGTAGAAGTAGATAATAATCTTGTTCTTTTTAGGTTGCCACAAAACAGTATTGTTGAAGTTGGAAAGGTTATGAATAGTAAGGTGAATGAAAACTTTAGTATAGAAAGTAGCATCCTGCAGATTGGAGAGAGTATAGTAAGAGTTGAAAATGTAGGAGGAAAAAGAAATTATACAGATGTCTTAGGAGGTGGTATTGAAATGTCCTTTACCACTGAAGTAGGCGAGGTTAGTATTCATCTATCTCCTAGTGATAAAGATAGTAATATAATAAAAGTAAAGCTTGATGGAGAGAACCAGGAGAAGTTTAACAAATTAAAAGATAAATCAAGTCTAGGAGAAAGCTGCTTTTTTTTTTTAGGAGGAAAAAGTGTTCTACAAGCTGTAAATGATAAAGGTTTTGAAAGAAATGGTGGAATACTTATAGAGTCAGCTGAAACTATTAAACAATCAAATTTTGTAGTGAAAGAATCAGGTGTCCCATCTACTCTTATGAGGCCAATCGATAGTTTAGACCAGCTGCAAAAGATGGGAGCTTCGAAAGAAATAGTAGTGTGTTAATGAAGTCAACTAAAATTAGTAAACAAAAGAAAGGTCTTAGAGGGGTAAAAAAATTGATATATCTTCAAAGTAAGATTTTTTGAGGTATAAACCATACTCTCAAGGTGAGAAGAAATAGTAGGGGGATAAGTGTTGACTTAATAATTTAGAGATTCTTCTAAAGAAATTATTTTTCTCTCTTGATGCTTATTCTTTTATAGGTATAGCCTTTTGTGTTTGATTGAATTGACTTTTGTGATATCTACAGAATTTCTTTTATCAGACCCAACACATGATTCAGCGGGAGAAGAGCGGTCAGGGACATTTAGCTCTTACGCAATAACTTTGGGAGTTCTGGAATCGTTTCATACATATGTTTAAGATTATCACTATTTTTATTACATAATTAAGTGTCAGTTCCTGTAACATTAGTTTACCTCCTATTCTTTGTTTTAAAGTATTGGTTTTCTGGCACATAGTCTTTTCCATTGCCTATTGCTTTTGTAAATTAAGATTCTAAGCCGTAAAACTTCTCTAATTGCTCACTCCACAGCATCGGTATTTCTCTCAAATCAACTAATTTCAAATTTCTTGGCTGCCTCCCATTTACTATATCTTCTTTAATCTTTGGTGCTAAATAATTTCACCTTTTCTTTCCCTATTAAGAACTTCACAAACTCAAGATTTTCATGGTTATAACTGACAGCATGGTGCACAGCCATCTTCTCGACGTACATAATTAACATTAGCCCCTTTATCAAGTTGAGCTTCTACTCCACTGCGGTCTTTTCTCTTGACAGCATCAAGAAGTAATTCATTTCTTAGTAAATTTTCAACTTCTTCATGTCCTCCATCATTTGCAAGTTCCAATGGTGATCTATTATTGGAATTTTTAATATCAATTCTTGCTCCTTTTTCTATGAGAAATTCTACAGATGGTAAATGTCCTTCCTTGGCAGCATAGTAGACTGATCTGTAGTTTTAGAATTAATAAATGATTCTTGTTGTTGCTTTTCTATTAGAAGCTTTACAATCCCTAGATATCCTTTATTGGTAGCATAATGCAAAGGAGTCCAATTGTTTTTACCTTTTGTACCAACTTCTACTCCCTTATTAAGAGAAAATCTTTACAATATCGATATTTCAAAAATCAGCTGCAATATGAATAGGCTTGTTTTCGTCATTAGTTTTAGCGTTAAAACTTACACCTTTATTATTTACTAAAAATTTTGTTACTTCTAAGCTATCAAACTTAGCTGGATGGTGCACAGCCATCTTGACCAAAAAATCATCCCCTTATCGCGTTCTTATCATTATGCCTTATACCCTGTATTACACCTTCAGATATAGTCATTTCTAACCTCCAACATCCTTGCTAATAAACCCTCACTAAAACTGCCGAAAAGACTTTATAAGTTAATATTCTAAATCTCAATATTTTATGGTGCAGGTTTTTATTTTTAAAACATTATACTTTGTGTAGGGTATAACTACACGCATCAAAGTGAAAGAAAAGCAAAATGATGAAGAAAATGAAAGTTTAAGTTTTCTTCAACGACTCAAGGAGAGAATTTATGCTTTAAAGCCTGTATTAGCAAGAGCCTTAATCACTAAATGAACAATGTCACGCAGAGTTTCGTCCTCAATTTTTCTATATTCCCTCACTAGCCTTGATATTTCTTCGCTGCCTACATCGCTATGGAAGGCCTTATCATGTAAGTCTTCAGAGGCTTTGGTAAAAAAATACGACATATCAACCGATAGTACTTCTGCTAATTTATATAACCTATCAACTACAAGCCTAATCTCTCCGCTTTCATATCCTTGTACATGCTGAAATGAAATTTCAAGCTTTTTTCCTAAGTCTCTTTGACTAAAACCACACATTAGCCTTCTTTTCCTTATTCTTTCCCCTATTTGTTTATCGATAGGATGTTGTATAGTCATTTTACGTATCAGGTAATATTAACTATGTATTATCACTTTGAGAAAAAGATTTTACCAATATATAAACTGCACTACGTAACCTTTTGCTCTTAATTTCGTTATATCCTTTGACTAACTTTAGTATTTTTTCATCATAAGCTTCATGTGAGTCAGTGTGCATATCAGTAAAAAAGTTAGCAACATCTATCGATAGTGCTTTTGCTAAATCATATAATCTACTGGCCAAAACACAATTTGAACCATTTTCGTACTTTTGTATCTGTCTATACGAAACACCTATTCTCTTTCCCAATTCGGTCTGTGTCAAAGCACGATCTAACCTAAGTTGTTTTATTTTTTTACCTAATTGCACTTTTCACCTCTTATTCAAATTTACAACAAATTTTATGAAGTGGAAAAAAAGCTAGCAAAGTAATTGCTTTAATAATTTCTGCCTCTCGCTAATTAAATCGTTTGGTCTTATGTATTTTTTCTCAATCTCCCTCATCTCTTTTTCTCGTTCTACAATGCTATTTCGTATTACTTCAGCCGAGTATCTGCTTTTGCCACATGCAAACTTTGATCTTAATCTTCTAACCTTATATTCGAGCTCAGCAAATCTTTCATGCTGCTCAAGAAGCTCTATCATGTGTTTGATTTCAGAATTTAGCTTTTTTTCCTCAACATCTCTCACAATAAAAGAAAGCAGAAGCTTATCTATTTGGTAATCAATATTTGGTTGAGTAGCAAATAGATTGATCATAGCTTTTACATCAGTAGGATTTGCAACTAATAAGCTAAAATTACTACATAAAAAACTATAGAATTTTATTGTCTTCTCAAGATAATTTTTCATATCTTGTGATAATTGCAATTCTTTGTGAATTCCTGACAGCAATATTTTCAATTCTTCCAAGTATTCTACATCAAAATCACCTACTTCTGTAGGTAAAAGGATCATTAGCAGCTTTTTTACAAGCTCAACATCATTTGATTTTACTGCATTATAAAGAGCTTTATCCTTATCTTCTTTTAAATCATAAAGCTCTGACGAGTTATCTATGCTGAATAGATATTCAGTATTTCCTTGAGGAGAGTAGATTAAAATGTCCACTTCTCTTAGCGGGTGGTCATCATTAAACTTTTCTAGTAACTGCTTATCGGTGGTTTCCTCTATTGCTACAGCAGCTTTACTGATCTTTTTCAGTTCAGAAACATTATCTCTTGAATTTTCAAGTATGTCTTTAGCCTTGTCTAGCAGCTGCTCATATAGAATTATTTTTTCTTCATTATCAAGTAGCTGACAATGCTTCTTCAACTTTTCAGTGGAGTAAGACAAGAGATCCATTTCTTTCAGTTTTACAATCACAATACCCAACTTTGATTGAAATTGAAATAATTTTTACAAGATGTGTTTTTCTAGTGTAAATGCCCGTAAAACTTGTTATTATAACATACAGTAAATCAATAAGTCGTATAATATTAACAATTAAATAATATTTATCACGTTATGATCGAATAGTAATGAAATTAAGTGAGGGTTACAATGAAAAAAATAAATGGTAAAAGACTGTCTAGCAAAACGTTAAAAGCGATAAAGCTGATAGCAAAAGAAGGATTATTACCTAGTTTTATAAAAGCTGCTCCAATAGCAAATAAAAAGATTAGTAAATTACCTGTCTTAACATATCCTGAGGAGCTCAATCCATTTCGATCAGCTTTATGCAGGACAAGACTAAGTGAATATGAAAATATGAAACTAAATGAATTCCTGGAAAAAGCTATTGCAGCTAAAAATATAAACGAGTTAAGTAAAGTTATCGATGAAGCTTTGGACTTAGGAATAAGAATAAATGCTGCCAATGAAGATGGCTTTGGCTTCGCTAACGTTACAATGTTTAAGATGTATCGTGATGAATTCAAAGGGAATAAACAAGAGGATATAATCAGGAAGTTAGCATTAAATGGAGCAGATTTTAATGTACAAGTTGATAAGAAAATAACTGAAATTCATCAAAAGGTGCAAAAAGAAATTGAGCCACAAATATATAGTAGGCTCACAAAACTCAGGGAAGTTGGAGAGAACGCTACTATAGAAGGAATTGTTGAAAATGTAGAAATCGATAATAAGACCTTCTATATGGAATTTTCACATAGCTGCATAGTTGATGTTGCCAAAGTTGTAGAAGGTGCAAAAAATTTGGGCTTAAGTACAGGAGACTTAAACCTTGGTGGCAATATTATAAAAATAGGTGATGGTGAAGTTGAAGTCAAAACTGGGAAAGGCGGTGAAAGAGACTACGTGGATATATCGGATAACAGTGCTTTTGCAGTCACATTTTATACTAGCCTAGGAGAGCTAAATTTAATGGTATATCATGACACAGCAGACTATCATCAAGTACAAATTGAGGTAGAAGATGAAGAAATGTGGAATGAGTTGCAAGAAATAGGAGAAATCGTAGGAAAGGGTTGTTTATTTGGTGGAATGTCTGTTAAAGAAGCAGTAGAAAAAGGCAGTTTTACTAGATGTGGAAGGTGGGGCGACCAAAATTCTAAAAGTAGTGAGACCTTTTCTTGGGTGAATAAATTAAAAGACAACAAAACGACATCCGTAGGACGTTCTTGATTGGAGACAAGTGGCTATGTTTCACATAGCTACTTGTATATCAGAAATAAATGGTTAACTATTACAAAGTAAAGTGGTTTTTAAAACTTAATCCAATTTACCATAAATAATTTACTTTAATTAGTATTGCTTGTAGAAGTGTTTTATATTATAAAAAATACCTGAACTTTAAAATTTGTACTATTTGTTAGCAAGAGCCTTTATCACTGAATGCACAATATCACGCAATGTTTCATCTTTAATTTTTCTATATTCTCTTACTAATCTTGATATTTCTTCGCTGCCCACATCGCTACGGAAGGCCTTATCATGCAAGTCTTCAGAGGCTTTGGTAAAAAAATATGACATATCAACAGACAAAGCTTCTGCCAAATTATACAATCTATCAACTACAAGCCTTACCTCTCCAGTTTCATATCCTTGTATATGCTGAAATGAAATTCCAAGCTTTTTTCCTAAGTCCCTTTGGCTAAAACCACATACTAGCCTTCTTTTCCTTATTCTTTCACCTATTTGCTTATCGATAGGATGTTGTATGGTCATTTTACGTATCAGATAATATACTTTGAGAAAAAGATTTTACCAATATATAAACTACACTACGTAACCTTTTGCTCTTAATTTCATTGTATCCTTTGACTAATTTTAATATCTCCTCATCATAAGCTTCATGTGAGTCGTCATGCACATCAGTAAAAAAATCATCCACATTAATCGATAGAGCTTTTGCTAAGTCGTATAGTCTACTAGCCAAAATGTGGTTTGAACCATTTTCGTACCTTTGTATCTGCCTATATGAAACACCTATTCTTTTTCCTAACTCAGTTTGTGTTAAACCACAGTATAACCTAAGTTCCTTTATTTTTTTGCCTAATTCCACTTTTTATTACTAATTTTAGCTGTTCAAGCTTATATTGAATTTTTTAATTTATGAAGTGGAAAAAAAGAAGGAAAGCTAGAGAACTTTCCTTCCAGTCTACAGATTACAATAAACCACTGTCATAAAAACTAAAATGGCTCTTCTGTGTTACGATTATATGATCTATTAATTTCATTCCTACATTTTCACAGGTTGCAGCTAATGTAAGTGTGTTATCTTCATCCTCTTTAGATGGCTCTATATCTCCACTTGGATGATTATGTGAAATTGCAACAGATGATGCGTCAATCAGTAATCCCTGTTTTATTATTTCCCTGACATACAGAGGTACTCTGTCTATAGTTCCACAGTCTTGAATATACTCATATATTAAATGACCACTTCGATCTAAGTATACCACTCGTAAGCTTTCCTTTCTTGACTGTCCTATTGCTGCTTTAAAGTATTTTAGTAGCTCTTCTCTATTATCAAGAATCGACAGCTTTTTTAACTTACCTTTCAATATCCTATCGAAAATCTCTTTCAGGCAAAAGATATTTGCTATTGCTCCATCGTTCATTCCTGTAACATTTTTTAGCTCGTGAAGATCAGCATTAATTACCCTTCCTAAACTACTAAAGAGCTCCATTAGCTTTTTGGCAACTTCTCTTCCTTCTGTGTATGCAGATAGATTACGTTCCAGTAGCTCATGGTCAAGCAAAGACCTACCTCTGCTTGATAGAATACGAGTTTCTAATTTCTCTTTTCTCTCACTATTATTCATAAAAACCTCCAAGATCAACATTATATACAAATTCAACGCCAGCTTTCTGACGCAGGAGTTCTCGAGGAATAACCCTCTTGAACTCTAAATTTGCAATGTTGTCCTTGTTGCTTTAAAAGCTGGAATACCATTTGCCATATGAATTTGTGCATTGACATTTACTGTGCTAATTCCCTGAAGCGCAACGGTATTTATATTTGCAATCATAATATATTATATAAAATTGTTAATATAATATATTAAAGAAGTGATGAAGTAAAGGCTACAGCAATTAAAGATGGCTTAACTTAGCAAAAAAGTGCATAGTATCCTATCACTTTGCTGATTAGAAAATGTTTATAAGGATAATAACTTTTCTTTTGCTATACTCAAGCGCGGTTTTCTGTGGTGATTGTAATTTTAATTTACCATACTGTGGGCTCAGTTGTAATCTGGATCTATCATATAGAAATTTAAGTAATATAAAAAAATTGTTGAATAACGACGATAAGTTTGTTGCGCTTACGTTTGATGATGGGCCTTCCAACAATAGAGTAAACGATATTATTAATGTTCTGGAAAGCTATGAAGCAAAAGCAACGTTTTTTGTGCTTGGTGAACGTATAAATAAAAAAACATATGAGATAGTAAAGAAAATCCATGAAGCAGGTCATGAGTTAGGCAATCACTCTTGGTCGCATAGGAAGTTGACATCACTTTCAAGTGAGGAACAATTGCAAGAATTGGAAAAGACAAATACAGCAATTAAAAATGCAATAAAACAAGATGTAAAATGGTTTCGCCCGCCATATGGATGTCATGACGATAATCTGATTGAAAATACTGATCAATTAAATATGTATTCAATATTATGGACAGTTGATTCGCTAGATTGGCAAGGTGATAAACCAGAAGCTTTAGTTGAAAGAGTTTTAAGTAATGTACATAATGGAGCAGTTATACTGTTTCATGATCACAATAACAGATCAAACACAATTGAAGCTTTACCTCATATTATTAAAATACTAAAAAAATCGGGTTACAAGTTTGTTACCTTAAGTGAGTGGGAGGAAAGGGTTTGTAATACGGTAAAAGCCAGAAGTGTAACAATAAAAGAGGGGGAAAAAGTGCGTTTTGAAGGAATGTTATGTGGACAAAAAACAAAGTCTTTAACCGCAGAGCATTCATATTAGGTGGTATTCAGCTTACCATTTCCGCTATTTTTAGCTATAGGTTATATAATTTACAAATACGAAACAGACAAAAGTACGAAGCACTATCTAATAGTAATAGAATAAGAGTCGCTACTATTATGCCTCAGCGGGGCAAAATTTTAGATAGGAATAGCACTGAACTTGCGGTAAACAAAATTTCGTATGTTGTTCTGTTTGATGGGCAAAAAACTTCTGGTGAGGAGGTCGATTTGCAAACATTATCAGAAGTCGAGTCTAAAATAGCAAGATCGTCAGAAACAAAAGTAACTGCTCTTTATAAACGTTATTACCCGTTTGGTTCAATATGTTCTCATGTAATTGGATATACAAAAAGACAGCAAGGCATAAACGAAGTAGGAATCAGCGGTATTGAATATACATATGATCATATATTGAAAGGCAAGTCAGGAAAATCTGAGCAGGAAATAAATTCTAAAAAACGCGTCATAAAAGAATTATCAAGCATACCACAACAAGACGGACAAGATATACAGCTAACAATTGATATTAATCTGCAAGAGAAAATCGCAAAGGTATTTAAAGATCACCAAGGCTCCGCAGTGGTAATTGATGTAAGTAACGGAGAAATTTTAGCACTATATAATTCACCTTCTTACGATAATAATCTTTTTGCTAGCAGACTATCAAATGAGACTTGGGAAAGCTTGAATACTCCTTCATTACCACTTGTGAATCGTGCATTGTCGTATCAAATTCCACCTGGTTCAATATTTAAAGTAATAGTTGCGCTTGCGGGTTTAAAAGACGGGATAATAATACCAGAAGAGAAATTCTCGTGTAAGGGCTATATGAAAATAGGTGAGCGGAAATTTCGTTGCCTGAAAAGCAAAGTCCATGGGTATGTATCTTTAAATGAGGCAATGGCATTATCATGCAACACTTACTTTTATAACATAGGAAAAAAAATAAGTGTAGACTCTCTGGTGGAAATGGCCAGAAAATTTGGTATTGGCGGTGGGTCGCTGATTGGAACGTTTAAGGAAGAAGCTCCGGGATTGTTGCCCGATAGAGATTGGCGCGCACGAAAACTATATTCGCAGTGGTATTTAGGTGACACTATCAACTTAGTTATAGGACAAGGGTATTTGCTTACAACACCACTGCAGCTTGCAGTTCTTGCAGCGAGGATTGCAACAGGAAAAGAGGTAATTCCCCACATTGAAATGAGTAATACAGTGCAAAATTTCCCTGACATTGATGTAGATTATGAGCATTTTAGCATAATTCGAAAAGCTATGTTTGACGTGGTGAATTCTAACTATAGAAAAGGGCTAAGCAGCATACAAATTGCCGGCAAAACCGGTACACCAGAGATAAACTCTAAGGGTGAAAGTCATAAGTTATTTATCGCTTATGGTCCTTACCATAACCCGCGCTACGCAATCTCTGTGTTTATAGAACACGGCAAAGCCCCGCGCCAAGATGTTGCTATGGCTAATGAGATATTTCAATACATGCTTGAAAAGTAACTATAAATATTATGGCTATTACTTGTCGTGTATTATCTTAATATAAACATTAATTTAGTCATAAACTATTGACGAATGATGATAATCTAGCTATTATTAAATTATCATTAACAAGTGAAGTAAAAAATGCGTACATCAAATCTTGGTCCTTTAATTGCTGTTTTATCATTATCTGCATTTAGTTTCACAGCTGGTCAATATCTTCCTTATGTTATTACAGCAATTTCTGGTTCTGGTGCCATTGCAGCAGTTCCTTTAGCAATTTTTGCTGTTTCTACGGTTGTTGCATTAGCTTCAGTGATATATCTTATTAAACGGGCCATTTCTATAGCTGGTAATGAGAAAAAAATAGATCTGAGTGGAAAAGAATTTGATCAGTCTGACCAACAACATAGTGAATTTCCAGAACCAACAAAAAAATCTGTGTGTGAAAATGGTACTGATCTGAAGAATAAGTCAAGTACGCCTACTCTTTCACAACATCAGCTAACACTTGGTGTAGCAATTCCTCCATTAACTGGTACTCCACCACCACCACCACCTCCTCCTATGCAAACTCCTGAGCAATTGAATCAAGCAAGTGGTGCACCAGCTCCCAAGCTTACGATGCAAACCAAGGATGATGATATGTTCGCAGGGATAAAGAATGTAAAACTAAAGGAAACTGGTGGTCCTAGTATGCCTAAAGCTAATAATGATTTGCTTAAGGCAATAAAAAAAGGAACAAAACTCACGAACAAGAAAGAGTCTGACAAGAGGGAGAAAGAGAGGTTAAATAAACTGGAAGATGTGCAACCAAAAAATCTTATAGATGTTTTGTCCAAAAAGCTTCAGTCTCGATTTAAAGCAAATTATTCGAGTGATAGTGATGACGAAGATGACGATCAAAATCGTACACTTAATAGTGAATGGGAAGATGAACATCAAACACATCCAAACCACCAATCAGACGATGAAAAAGGAACAAGCACTCCCGAGAGTGGTTATAGATCTGATGATGTGGATCAACAATATCCTAAAATTGCAGCTTTGCCAAGCCACCAACCAAATACAGAAAAGCCACCAATACCTCCTAAGCCTGCTAATTTACAAACAGGACCTCAAGCTCCTCCTGCAACAACAGTGACTGAGGTGAATAGTGAGGTGAAAGATCCATCTACTCTTCCTTTTAAGGATCGCAAGGCACAGTTTGAGGGCAAATGAATTTCTTCCATTTGCCCTCTTCATAAGTAGCTATACAACAAAGCCCACTGGGATCCAGAAAAAAGGATGGTGTCATCCAAGTAGCTGACACTGGTTCCTTTATGACGGCAGTGCCCAGACACTGGTTCACTCTATAATAGTATCATTCCAGTGCCCCTTTCTCCTGTCATCCGAGTAGCTCCTTTCTTGTCATTCCAGTGCTCCTTTTTTTGTCATTCCAGTGCGTGACACTGGAATCCAGCCTTTTCATAATCATCAAAACGTTGTATTTTAACATAAAACGGCTACTTTTATACTCACCAACTTAGCTAGATCCCAGTGCCCTCTTCTTGTCATTCCAGTGCGTGACACTGGAATCCAGCCTTTTCATAATCATCAAAACGTTGTATTTTAACATAAAACGGCTACTTTTCACTCACTAACTTAGCTAGATCCCAGTGCCCTCTTCTTGTCATTCCAGTGCGTGACACTGGAATCCAGCCTTTTCATAATCATCAAAACGTTGTATTTTAACATAAAACGGCTACTTTTATACTCACCAACTTAGCTAGATCCCAATTTCTGGGCACTGGGATGACAAAAAAAGGAGCACTGGAATGACACCTCTCTTGGGCTCTTTTAGCTACAAATATTTAAGAAATTTACCAAATGAAAAAAAAGGCAAAAGAAGCCCCGAGTAGCGAGTTTTGACTCTATATTACTGTAAGTGGCGCTGTAATAATGTGCTGACGCTTAGTTTAAGCGCGGTTTGGCTGAATGTAGAAAAAATTTAAAAGACATGCAGCCGCTATAATTTTATGTAATCCGCCAAAAAATACCCTAAGTTTTTTACTGAATTTTGTCATTGAGCCTGCAGGTCAAAAACAAGTTTTGATTCATAAATACCCTTATTGTCATAATAAGGGGGCTGGAGGAGTTTGTCAAGTGGTTTTTTTGTTTCATCCAACGCGCTGCCAAAAGTTTGTTATGCAAGAATGCATAGTATCCTAGCCATTTCTCACAGATTCATTTAAACTTAATCAAGTAGGAGTATTATTAACGCGAAAAGGGTTCAATTAGAGACTTAAGTGATATGGCGCGTGAGGAAGATATAAACCAATTAGTAGAAAATGGATTTGATATTAACTCAAAAGATGCAAGTGGAATCACTCTCTTGCATAAGTTCACAAAAGAAGGCGATTTAGTTGGAGTAAAATCATTGCTAGAGCACGAAGCTGATTTTAATGTCGTAGACAACGAAAATAGAAACCCACTGCATTACGCCATTATGCATGGACACAAGAAAATTGCTAAACTTTTTGTTAATCAACTGACAATCAATTCCAAGGATAAAAATGGATTCACTCCACTGCACCTTGCTGCACTACAAGATGACACGGAATTAATAGATTTTTTGATAACAAAAGGCGCAAAAATTAATGAAAAAGACGCCAAAGAGGGCTATACTCCTCTTCATATAGCTTCACTATACGGTTCTAAAAAAAGCGTCCAAATTTTAATTGATAGCGGAGCAAATCTCGAATGTGAAGATAACAATTTTCGCACTCCTTTGTTTTTAACTATCTATCAATGCACTGCACATTATGACAGCAGAGCAGAAATTATAGAATATCTGATAAAGAAAGGTGCAAATATAGAAGCCAAAGATGCAGAAAATAACACTACGCTTTTCCTAGCAGCGTATAACAACAAAATGCAAATAGTTAAACTTATTGCAAAAAGACAGCAAGCAAGTAACGATGAAATTAAACTTAAAGAGCTTTTTTGCACAAAAAACAACCATGGTTTTGATGCATTAGATTGCGCTATTGAGCATAATAATAGAAAAATGGTAACATTTCTTGTATCAAAAGGAATAGATGCAAATGATCAAGATTTTAATGGCAACGCCAGGCTGCATAAAGCTAGCCATAATGGTAACACTAAAACAGTTAAGCTCTTATTGAAGCTTAAGGTAAACATTAATGCTGTTACTAAATGTAACAGAACTCCCTTGCTACTGGCAGTTAAAAAAGGCCATACAAAAATTGTGAAAATGTTATTGGAAGTTAGAGCCAATATGAACATTTGTGAGCAACAAGGTTTTGCACCTCTACATCTTGCTGTTCAAAAGGATTATTTTGATATAGCTCAGCTGTTAACAGAAAAAGGTGCAGACCTTAACATTAAGTGTAATAACGGTCATACCGCAATAGATATATTCATTAGCAAGGCTCATAGCAAAAAAAACATCGAAGAAAATTACAAAAAATTTTGTAGATTTTTGATGCTTTACCTGAAAGAGCTACATAGTAAACACAAAGCCTGTTGTATACTTTCAACCCTAGCTCTAAGCTTAACAATTATAGGCTTACCATTTATTTTTAAGCCTATTATTAAATATAGAGAAAGAAGTAAAATATATAAAAAAACTAAGGCTATGCTGGAAAACTTACTCTACATTTAAGTACAAGAGGGGCGTACAAAAAAACATATATAGCTATACCGCCACGGCGCTAACGAGTAGCGGAATGACGAGTTACTATACCGCCGCGAACCGTCATACCGTCACGGTATCTCTAGATCCCGCTAACACGTAGCGGGATGACGGTTTTTCAAATCGTCGGTAAATCTAAGTCAGTTTAGCTATAGCCAGTGTAGGTCAAGCTAATATATGACAATTATCTGCTCGATGAAAACGAAATTAAATACATTTTTAATATTTTTATAGAAATCTATTAGTATAGATCTATATGCTGTTCTAATGGCTATTTTTAAATGCTTAATACTCCTCTTCATTATTTCTTGCACACACCTGCCTACTAAGCAACATCTCACTAATATAGGCAACGAAGATCATCATGATATAGGTGAGCACGATTATTCGTTGCAGCAATACAACACCTCTTTGGAGATTAATGAACCGGCAATACCAGAAATTATGCCTTTACCAATAGAGTTTCCCGATCTCACAATCAGTAATCAGCTTATTTCTATTAATGTTAGTGAAGAAGTATCAGTAAAAGATTTGCTGATTGAGATAGGAAAACTTTCTGACGTTAACTTGGATATAGACCCAAAAATATCAGGTAATATTATTTTAAAGCTAAAAGATAAGAATATAAATGAAGTAATTCAGAGTATAGCAAATAGCGCCAAATTGCGTTACTCAACAAGCAATGGTGTAATTAGAATTGAGCAGGACTTGCCATACGCGCAAAATTATTACGCAGACTTCATTAATATTCAACATTCTGCTCAAAGCAGTTTCGTCATTAGTAACAATATTACTAACAGTGATGGAAGTCACACTGATAGGGACTATAACAATGTTATGAAGTCTCAATACAGTAGTGACTTATGGAATTCATTAGAAAAAGGCTTGAATGCAATAATGGATGTTAACGGGGTGGATGATGGCGAATTCCTTTCATCCAACAGAGAAGCTGGTGTTATTATTTTGAATGCTAGAAAAGATATCCATAAAGCTGTTGAAGAATATATTAATAAGGTTAAGAAATTAGCGTCTTCTCAAGTAATGATAGAGGCAAAAATAGTTGAAGTTGTGTTAGATGACAAATATCTTTCTGGTATAAACTTAAATGACTTACGCGATGGAACTAAGTCTATAATAAATCAAGATAACTCCATTATTAACCTAGCAATGAACTTTGGTGCGAGTGATCTAGGAGATTTAGTAAGAAATTTAGACAAATTTGGCACTTCAACTGTAATTTCAAGCCCCAGAGTACATGCTATAAATAATCAGCAAGCGATGATTTCATTTACTAAAAACCATATTTATTTTACTTCCGACATACAAAAAGATACTAGAAATTCTAATCAGACCTTAATTACCAAGATGAATAGTGTTCCAATAGGTGTTGTGCTAATAATCCACCCAAGCATTAACATTGATACTAGTGAAATATTCATGGATATACATCCAACTTTATCAAGAATTAACGGCTACATTAAAGATCCAGATATAGAGTACATCGCACAGCAGAGTAAAATGAAATTAAATAGCGACATTCCAATTGTTGAAATCAGAGAAATGAACTCTATGTTAAAAATTAAGAGCGGTGAAATTATGGTAATCGGCGGGCTTATAGAACATAGGGAAGATAAGCAAAGCTTTAAAGCTACATTACATCAGAAGTCAAAAAGGCTAGCGAATAACATTAGAACAGTAGAAACTGTCATTTTTTTAAAAGCAACAATCGTACCAACATTTGGTTTGTTAGATAGAAAAGATAAGAATTTATATATATATTAAATCACTACTAAAAATTAAATATCAAACCAACTTCAATATTATGAGTGGATATGTCATCTGCAACAGGTATCGGAACGCTAAAGTAACGATAGCCGAGAAAGGTTTTGACTTCTGGGATTATTGAATAGTTAATACCAAGCTTTATTTGATAAGCAAACCAAGGAACATTAAGTGGCATTGAACTTTGGGGTGATCCATTAATTCTTTTTAATCTAAAAACTGTTGGTCCTATACCAAGGCCGATGTATGGAGCAAATTGCGTATCCTGAAAGCTGGGATTATAATATAAGTTTAACAAAAACGCAAATATACTTGCTGATTTATCAAATACCAGAGGAGAATTACTATTTTCAATATTGGCTCTAGAATACATGGCTTCAAAATCAACTCGGCCATTTTCTCCAGCATAGTAACCTAAAGATATGCTGTTAACCCATTGGAAATCAATTTTACCATTAAATTCTTTTATGCTTTTAATTTCATTTGCCACTATATTTTTTATCATAAAACCATAATGACTTTCAACTAAAGTTAGGACTCTCTCCCCTATTGCCTTTATACCCTTTACAAATGTTTCTGAATTATCATGGTATACCTTACCACCGTTAGCACTAACATAAAAATCAAGTTTTTTTGATTTTTCTTTTGTAGGCTGCTCATTATCAGCTTGATCTGCAATACGTGACCACATATTTTTCTGATCAGCTACTTGGAGAATAGAAGGTTGTTCAGTAGGACTACTTTCAAGTTCTTGATATTTTAAATCATTTATTAGTATTTTTTTCTCAGTAACCTCTTCAGAATGCATTACATCTTCATTATTGTCCGTTTCTAGTTTTAAGAGTTGTACTTGCTCAATGTGTGTATTACTAATATAAGTAATAAAAAAATAGACACATGGAATGAAAATCAAAAATAAAGTAATAGATATTTTAGTTATCACAAATGAACCCATAATTATCATTTATAGTATAACTACTATATCATATATTTCTTTAATGTACAAAAATTAAGAAAGAATATTTCCAATTAGATAATTATTTTCCACTCCTTTAACATTAACTTTCACAATACTCTTGGCTTGAGCTTTTGATTCAAGCTTTACTAATGCAAAATTTTCTGTTCTACCGACATTATTTTGCTCAACCAGAACACTTTGTTCAGTGCCTATCAAAGATTGATAAAAGCTACTCATCATTTCTCTATTCATTTCTCTTAAATTTTTTACTCGTTCTTTACGCACATTCTCTGGTACTTGTGGCATTCGTGCAGCAGGTGTATTCTTCCGCTCTGAATATGGAAAAGCATGTAGGTAAACTATATTTGTTTTTTTCAGTAAATCAACTGTATCCTGAAACATTTCATCAGTTTCTGTTGGAAATCCAGCAATAATATCAGCGCCAAATGCTATATTAGGCCTCAAGCTCTTCATTTTATGACAAAATTCTATTACTTGTTCTCTGTTGTGACGACGCTTCATTCTCTTTAGTATTAAATTATTACCAGATTGTAGACTCAAATGTAAATGAGGCATAAGTCTTGACTCATTAGCTATTAAATCCATTAATTCGTCGTCAACTTCAGCAACATCGATAGAGGAAAGTCTTAGCCTCTTCAACTCTGGTATATCTTTTAAAACTCTCCTAATCATTGAACCAAGTGATGGCTTGGCAAACAAATCTGTACCAAAGTCAGTAATATCAACACCTGTAAACACTACTTCTTGATATCCATTTTCTACAAAGATCCTAATTTGCTCTATAATACTGTTTATTGGCACAGATTGATTATTCCCTCTTGCCTCAGTAATTGAGCAAAATGTGCAGCTATGATTACAACCATTTTGAATTTCAATAAATGCCCTTGATTTATCTTCAAATCCATTAATTAGAACAGGTTCTGATTTGTTTACTTGGTTATCACTGACTAAGATTTTATCGTCATTTAGTAAGTAATTTTCAGCTTTTAGCTTATCTTGATTACCGAGCACTTTACTTACACCAGGAATGCTACTGTAAACTTCTGGATCCAACTGAACAGCACAACCAACTACGATAATTTCTTTACTTGGGTCGTTTTTATAGATCTTACGTATTTTTTGCTTTACTTGGCGTTCTGCTTCGTTTGTCACTGCACAGCTATGTACCACAACAACATTTTTTCTTTCTGCTTTTTTTAATGCTTCTTTGATTAACTCACTCTCGTAAAAATTTAGACGACAACCAAATGTTATCACTTCATTCATGCTAGTATTTTTTAGACCTTACAATTTAAATTATATCACACATCCAAGCAAAGTCTCTTGCATGACCATTGTTTTAGTAGATAAATGCTATGCAAGCAGCAGACACTGGGATGGCTTTGTTGCATAGCAACGTAAGTTTTTTCCAGAGTAAATAATTTTATGCGACTATTTCAAATTTAGGCATACCAATTACGTTGCAAATATCATTTTATAAACCCGACTGTTTGTCTCAAACCTATTCTGAACAGATGGGTTATTATATGTATCAAAATTACCACTTTGTTGCTGTAAATATTGTTGCCACCCTGCATTTTGGCCCAATTTCATACCAATTTTCTATGGCTTCGTTGATATCATGAAAAATATTTCCTCTTTTTTCTAGAAACTTGTTATATTCGTTTTGGTTACTGACTCTCATTTTTTGTGGCATATTTATCCTTAAATCGTCATTTTATAATGAATTTAGTCAGTAATCACTAGTTTTTCTGAACGCTATGCAACAAAGCCACCCCAGTGTCATGCTACTTGAATGACAAGAAAAAACCCACTGGGATAACAAGATTGAGATAGACTAGAAATTAAACGCTACTCCAGCTTCTGCACCAACAGTGCTGTAAAGAACTTTGAGTTCCCCTTTGCCGTCTTTGTCAGCTTTATCAAAGTTAGCACCATAAGAACCGAAATAGCGAGCTCCAGCGTAAAGTTTGACTTCTGGAGTTACATCGTAACTAACACCAGCTCTTGCTTGACCAGCAAAAGCAAATTTACCATTTTGACTACTCACAGCAGTTGCCAAAGGTGTGCTAATATACGCTGCACCAACACCAACACCAACATATGGAGTGATAGGCATGTCTTCAATCGCTACATCGTAATAAACGTTAACTAATCCTGAAATTGCTGTTAAGCTTTCTGCAACTGTATTACCTACTACATCTGCATCTTTATTCAACCATGAGTAAAGTCCTTCAACGTCAACCCTGATGTCGTCCATTTTATAACCAAACGCACCACTGCCAGCTATAAAAGATGCTTTTAAGGGACTATTATTGTCTTTGCCTGATTTATGTGCAATACCATCAACTTTTGTGAAAAGAGGTAAAATTTCACCGTTGTATTGCAAACGAACGTAGTAGCTAGTTTCTTCATCACTTATTGGACCAACAGGATCTGAGAAAGCAGAGTTTGATAAACTTAGCAACGTTGCTAAAGCGGCTGCTGAAAAAAACTTTTTATAATGCATAATTGTCCTCGTAAAAAAAAATTAAAATTCCACTTTAGCAGTCTAAGTAACAACTAAAGTTAAGTCAAGTGCTAACTTAATAACACAAAATATTCTACATTTTAACTAATTTTTAGGAGAAGACAAAGATTTTATTAATGAATAAATAGAGTTACACGACTTTTGATTTTTTGGTATAGCTAACATAGGTAAGATTTACTATCGAAAGACCTCGTCATTCCGCTGCTTGTTAGCGGATGAGATACCGTGACGGTATGACGTAGGACTGCTGTCATTCCGCCACGTGTTAGCGGGATCTAGAGATACCGTGACGGTATGACGTAGGACTTGCTGTCATTCCGCTACGTGTTAGCGGCTGAGATACCGCGAATGAATCGCGGTATGACGGTTAATTATTCCGCGCGGGATGACAAGAAAGGAGCAGCAGGATGACGCCTCACCATGTCATTCCAGTGCTTGACACTGGAATCTAGTCCTTATTATGCAGCCTACTTGACACGTTCATTAAAGTTAAGTTTCCTGGATCCAAGTAGTCAGGGCACTGGAATGACAGGGGAAGGTACTAGCCTGACAACCGTCATCCCGCTACGTGTTAGCGGGATCTAGAGATACCGTGACGGTATGACGTAGGACTGCTGTCATTCCGCCACGTGTTAGCGGCTGAGATACCGCGAATGAATCGCGGTATGACGGTTCGTGGCAGCAGACGATAACCTCATCATCCCGCTACATGTTAGCGGATGAGATACCGCGAATGAACCGCGGTATGACGTAGGGCTGTGATAGCTATAGGTGCATTATATGAAGAAGTACTGGCGTTAGAAATATTAAAAAAGAAATACTTACACTAAAAGAAACTTCAGTAGTAAATTCAAAAAGGAAGTTTAAACCCAGGTGGTAAACCCATCATACCTGCAAGATCAGAAGTTGCATTTGCCATATCTTCTTCTGCTTTTTTAACGGCATCATTAAACGCTGCTGTTACTAAATCCTCTACTATACCTTTTTCCTCATTTCTCATAAGTTCTAAGTCTATGTCCACCTTTTTAGCTTTATAGCTAACTATTTTTATGACTTCCACTAATACAGAAACTTTGCCACCACCAGAAATACCTTGAAACTCTTTCCCAACATATTTTTCTTGAGCTTCTGCAAGCTTTTTTTGCATCTCTTGCGCTTGTTTCATTATTTGACTAAAATCCACAACTTACTCCTTATTTTCTATATTAACTACTTTTGCACCTTTAAATGTATCAAGTATATCCTTAACTGCAGGTGCATAATTTAAATTACTCACTTCCCTATTTATATAACCCGTATCAACTGTAATAACCCACTCCTGCTGAGTCACCTGGTTTAAGTAATTTTTTAAATCATTGCAAAAATTACTATCCAACTTAGATACAGCTTTTAATTTTAAATATCCAGGTTTACAATCTATTAATTGTAGATTATTACACAGTTGTTTGTAAAGATAAATTTGGTTACTCCGCCTTAATAGTTGCAAAACTTTGTCAAAATCATAATTTTGTTGCTGTTCATTTCCTATACTATGCGTATTTCCCTGCTGTGCATTCTGCGAAAGAATTTTTTTGACCACTTGTTCCGGAGAAGGCAGATCAGAAAGATAACAGAGGCTAATTAACATCATTTCAGCAGCAACATCGTTGCATGTTGAAGTTTTTATATCTTGAATACCTTTAAGCAACACCTTCCACAATCTCGAAAAAAATATTAAAGACTTCTTTATACTTAAATCTTTTATCCTGTTCTTTTCATACTCTGTAACTGCATTATCAATTTCTTTTGTAATCAAAAAACGGCATACTAACTGAATTGTTTGCAATAGACCTTCAAAAATACTAAGTGGGTTTGCTGTTTTTATCGCCTTGTCAAACACTGATAGAGCTTTCTGTAAATCACCTTCTAATATTGCTTCTAATAGATCGAATATAATATCTTTATCCACTAGGCCAAGTATGTCTATCACATTTTTAGTGGATATTGCACCATCTTTGCTATATAGCACTGCTTGATTCATCAAAAACAAGGCGTTACGCATTGAATTTCCAGAATGTCGTGCAATTAACTCTAATGCCCCCTTTTCAATGGAATAACTCTCTTTTTGTGCAACATCATTTAAACGTTCTACTATTTTAGCTACAGGAATGTTGTGTAAATCAAATCTTTGACAACGTGCAATAATAGTTATTGGTATCTTTTTTATTTCTGTAGTTGCTAAAATGAATTTTACACTAGAGGGTGGCTCTTCTAGGGTTTTAAGTAATGCGTTAAATGCACTGCTGGATAACATGTGTACTTCATCTATAATGTAGACTTTGAATTTAGAGCTTATAGGTGAATAGCAAATATCTCCCAGGATTACTTTAACATCGTCAATGCTAGTGTGACTTGCTGCATCAATTTCAATCACATCTGGATGGCTTGAATTTTTTATTGCTAGACAATTTTCACATGATCCGCAAGGTTCAAAAATTGGCCCCAGGGAACAATTCAAACATAAAGCTATTATCCTTGCAGTGGTGGTTTTACCAACTCCACTACTACCAGAGAGCAGTATAGACTGTGGGATTTTGTTTAAAATAAAAGCATTTTCTAATACACGCACTAATATATCTTGACCTACTAGATCTTTAAAGCTACTAGGACGATGTTTTAATGCTATATTCATAGCCTCTGATAAAACAAATAAGAAATAGGTATGCAACCCAAAAAGGTTCTGATATGGCTGCTTCATTTCTGATCTGACCAAATTACAGAGTTTTTGCCTGCATACCTTATAAAATATTATACTTTTTTTTTTATTTAGCAAGGTATATCCTATATTAGTCTTATAATTTATATGTTAGACCTTTTGCAACATTACTTTGGAGTAAACAACTGTTACCTAAAATACTCTTCTCTTGTCATTCCAACTTGGATCCAGAGAAAAAAGATGTGGATTTCAGTGTCACACACTGGAATAACAACCTATAGGTACTGGGATAACAAAAGAGGAATATTATGATTTTATATCATTTTCCTCTTTGTCCATTTTCACGAAAAGTTAGAACTTTTCTAAAAGAAAAAAAATTAGGCTGCGATCTAGTGTATGAAAATCCGTGGGAAAAACGGAATGAATTTATGGAGATCAATCCAACTGGGCAAGTACCAGTATTAATAGATAATAACTTTGTAATAGCGGATAGTAATGCCATTTGTGAATATATAGAAGAGACTTACAATAGCGACGTCAAATTACTTGGTTCATCCACTATTATTAAGTCTAAAATACGCGCTCTAATCAATTGGTTCGACAACAAATTTTACAATGAAGTTACTAAGTATATTATGAATGAAAAAGTAATTACTAACCGCAGCCCTGACTCTAGATTTCTTCATGCAGCTCAGCATAACCTGCCTTGCCATATGGAATACATCGAACACTTAATTAACAAGAACGTTTGGCTTGCAACTGATAAGTTCACTTTGGCTGATATTGCTTTAGCATCGCATATTTCCGTAATGGATTATGTAAGTAGTTTTCCATGGGAAAAAAGTAAAATTTTAAAAGAATGGTACTCCATTGTTAAATCAAAGCCTTGTTTTCGTGAGATATTATTAGAGAGAGTTTCCGGTTTAACCCCTCCTAAACATTACGCTGACCTTGATTTTTAACTTATGTTAGCTTTAAAGCTACAGTCATTCCTTCATCAGTTGGAATCAATATAGAGAAATATTTCTTTTCATCTGATAATCTATTATTAAACTCCCTCATAGCATGCCATGATTTTTCTGATACTTCTTTTGGAGGCGATTCTAAAAATACTGTATTAAATAATAGAGTGTTATCTGCAACGATTAGCCCATCTTGTTTAATGTATGACTCTGCCCAATCTAAATACTTAGGATAACTACTTTTGTCAGCATCGATGAATATCATGTCAAATGGTGCCTTTGCTGATAATTCATTAATTTTTTCCAGTGCATCACCTTCTATTAGAGTAATTTTATCACTTAGATTAAAAGCACTAAAATTTTTTTTTGCTATTCTTGAGTGTTGAGGATTATTTTCTATTGTATATATATGACCGTCTTTCAGTAGAGCTTTTGCCATGCAAATCGACGAATAACCGTATAACGTGCCAATCTCAACAATACTTTTGATTTTATGGATTTTTATAAATAAACTTAATAGCTTTCCTTCTTCAGGGCCAATCTGAATATGTTGCTTTTTTTCAAGAATACAATATTCTTCTATTTTTTTATATTCTTTTGCAAATAGATTTCTTATATATGATAATTTTATACTAAAATTATTACGCATTACGTTTTATATTATAAATTAGGGAAGCTTAATTCATACACAGTTTATAAATATAATAATATAGTTTAAAATAATAAAAACATTTATTTTAAGTTATTATTTCATAGTATAAAATTTTAAGTGACAAAAATTATTATATATCGTACTATGGTTAACTAGTATAATAAACAATCGATTATTATACTAGAATTAAAGGGATTGTTTATGCGCATTTCTCTTTTTAAAATATAATTTTTATAATCAATTAGAGGGGGTTATATGTCTTATACTATTGCTAGTGAAGTTGAAACGTTAAACAAAAAATCTAACAAGAATGAAGGGGTTATGTTACTACATAATCCAGCTTATCGTGAAAAGTATAAAGAACGTTTTAATGAAGCTCAGAGAAAAGTTATGGATATGGTTCAGTTTTATGATGGGACAATAGTATTAATAGAGAATAAAATCGCTATGTATTACTACACTTGGCACAGTAAAAAAAGAGAGTTTGAGCGTAAAAAACAACAAACAGTAGTGAAAAACAATGACTCAGCATAGAGTCTTTTATATGGTAAGCTACAGTGGTATTACTTCACTATAGCTTTTCCATATAATTTATCTATCACATCAGTAAGATATTTCAGCTCTTTATACCCTTCATGTTTAACTTTATTATGCTCTATATATGACTTACCATCATCGTTAAGCTTGATGAAAAATATTGGAGTGGCTGTGATACCAAGTTTATTGATTGCCAGTGATTTATCATTTACGATTTTATCCATAATTTTCTTATCATTAATGCATTGGTTAAATGCATCTTGCTTTAAGTTGCTTAGTGCAGCAATTCTTTGTAGTAAAGTCAAATCACTTAAATTGTAGTAATTCCACGAATCTATTGAGTTAAAAACAGCTTTGTTAAAATTAAAGTAGTCTTCTTGTTTTTCGTAGCAATGACTTAGCATTGCAGCCTTTAGCCCTCTGTAATCCAAAGGAAAATGACGAAATATATATAACATCTTACCTGTGTCTATATATTTCTCTTTAATTTTAGGAAAAACATTCTTATGAAAAAGAGAGCAGTGATAGCAAGTTAATGAAGCATATTCTATCATTAGAATTGGTGCTTTTGGATCTCCTAATAATTTATCATCAGGTAATAGTGATAGTAACTCCTTTGATGTTATTTCATTAGTTTCTTTTTGAATATGTTGGTTACTGGATTTAACAACTGCATAAGAATTAACACTCATAAGAATTAGTAAAAACAATAGTCTGAAAATCATTACAATACAAACACTTAACTTACTAAAAAAATTACATATTTATATTAATAATGTCAAGATAACTTTTGTTTAGCAAGGCTTTCAGCCCTATCTTTAAATGCAGCAATTATTTTACTCTGTGTATATTTATATACTGAGTTTAATAAAGTGGAAAATGAGTTGGACTTAAACTTAAACTCTATATAAAACTTTACCATAGTTTTATTTTCATCTATGGGAATGAATTGCCATTCATTGTATAGATGTTTAAATATTCCATTTGATGATACAGCTTTTATCCAACCTTCATTTGTTCCACTTGGAGAAAGAAAGGTTACTTCTGATGTGTACTTTCCTTTAATTCCATGAAAAACTGCGAGAAGATCCACAACCATTTGGTTGTCAATTTTTTCTTTTATATAAACGGCTTTGCACCAAGGAACAAAATCAGGATACCTTTCAACATCAATTACAATTTGGAATACTTCATTAGGCGAACATAGGAAGGTACCTTGTTCTCTGCATTGATGAAGCATAAATTTAGTACCAATCAAAAAAGGATCCGTATCTACCGTCAGCCTTAGTAGATTCCTGAGACCTGAAGTTAAGGTGGGCATCGCATATTAGTTTCAACGAAACCAGCAGAGGCAATTCCCTTCTCTAGAAATTATCGCTCGGGAAATTTAACTTAACTCATAACGCATAGCACAGACCCTTACTTGAATTATAGATGATTTACACAGGGCATGTCTATAGGTATATTAAAGTCAGCGATTATTATTTAATCTTTATTAAATTTTGCATTTTAAGTATTATAGTTTATCTTATGAACATTACTAAAGTTTTAATCATTATTGTTTTTATTGCAATTTCTTCAAGAGCTTACACTAGTTGTACAGATCACAAAATTTTTGTGCATACTATGAAGCAACAAGTGGATGGTATATCTACAAAAGGAAATAGAAAAAACCTAGGGCATGTACACGAAAAGCTTCAGGAGGTCATTCAGAATAATGTTAACCTCAAAGGAATATCGCAATTCGTTATAGGAAAACATTGGGCTTTAGTTAAACAAAAAGAAAAAGAAGATTTTTTAAGAGAGTATGAAGTGTATCTTACGCGTTTGTGCGTTAAAATTTTATATAAATACATGCATGATAGTGAAATGATCATAATGAGTACAAAAGCAGTTGAAGATGAAACTTGCTTAATTGGTACAAG
This sequence comes from Wolbachia endosymbiont (group A) of Sympetrum striolatum, assembly GCF_947250715.1. NCBI lineage: Bacteria > Pseudomonadati > Pseudomonadota > Alphaproteobacteria > Rickettsiales > Anaplasmataceae > Wolbachia > Wolbachia endosymbiont (group A) of Sympetrum striolatum. The sequence goes on along the minus strand of NZ_OX366342.1, from coordinate 111,133 downwards.
ATTTTCTTACGGTGATGAAGAATTTACAAATATTGATTTTAAAGTTACTAAAAATAACAGTTCTTTCTTGATAAGTGATGTTGTAATGAGTGGAATAAGTATTGCTATTAATCAACGTTCTCAATTTAGTGAAAAAATCGACACGCATGGCATAGCAAGCGTTATAGCTGAATTAAAATGCAATAACAATCCATGATATATATGCCTCATTGGCCTAAACCGCTTGGTAGTAGACCAAAGGATTTTTCTCTTGATCGCATAAAAAGCTTTCTAAATAAATTGGACAATCCTGAGAAAAAAATGCCTCCCGTAATTTATATAGCTGGGACTAACGGGAAAGGCTCAACACTAGCATTTATAAGATATATAATGCAAGCAGCAGGGTATAAGGTCCATGCATACACTTCTCCACATTTGGTGAATTTTAATGAAAGAATAGTTATTGCAGGCAGTTATATCGACGATAATGAATTATATAGCTTATTAGAAGAATGCCGTGCCGTGATTGCAGAACAACCTATCACTCTGTTTGAAGCTGCAACTATTGCAGCTTTTTTAGCTTTTTCTCGTCATAAAGCCGATATTACTTTAGTTGAAGTAGGTATGGGCGGAAGACTTGATGCAACAAATGTTATAGATAGTCCGATTTTAACAATAATTACTTCCATTGCCCTTGATCATACAGAATATCTTGGCCCTACTGTAGAAATTATAGCAGGTGAAAAGGCTGGAATAATGAAACCTAATGTTCCTTGCGTAATAGCACCACAAGAAAAGTCTGTGATGAGTACACTAGAATTCCATGCAATAAATAAGAAATCTCCTCTATATAGAGGAGGTCTTGAATGGAATTGCAAAAAAAAGAACAACAAAATGGTTTTCCAATCAGCTATTCAATCAATAGAATTTCCTTTGCCATCTCTGAAGGGTGAACACCAAATAATCAATGCAGGAAACGCCATTGCAGCATGTAGTATTTTAAGTGGAAAATATGGATTTGATATTGGAGAAGAGGATATCACTTCAGGTTTACAGCGTACCTACTGGCCTGCACGACTAGAGCTAATAAAAGAGGGTAATTTAATTTCCCTACTACCGAAAGATTGGCAATTATTTTTAGATGGTGCGCACAATAATGACGGTGCTAGAGTGCTATCTCAGTGGGTAAAAGATAATTTTGCTGAAGGTATCTATATAATTTTTGGTGTTACTCGTAACAGAAATGTGGCAGAGTTCTTAGAGCACTTAAAGCCATATATCAAGCTACTATGTGCGGTTTGTGTTAAGTCTGAACCTAAAGCAACAAATACAAATTTGATTAGGGAAAAAGCCAATAACATAGGAATAAAAGCAGTTGAATGTGAATCAATTGGCGATGCAATATCAAATCACATATTAAAAGCCTCTATCCAAAACATCAAAACCATACTAATCTGTGGCTCATTGTTCCTAGCTAGAGACTTCGCTATGGAGAATAACTAACTTTGATGATATGTGAGCATTAACTGACCGATGGGGAAATAACTTTGATTGCTCATAGTACTGCTTGGTTGTTCGTCATCAACTTCTACAAGTGGACCATCACCTTTAAATTGCTCCTCAATTGAATTTATAGTCGTCTTTTTGAGAATATAATTACTTGCAGCATTGAAAACAGGTGAAGTAACAATTAAAAGCTTGAATGGTAATGAAAGTAATAAGCCGGATAACATCATAGAGTTAGTTATACCAAAGCCGTTGGCAACTAAATCTAATCCCACACCGAAAAACATTAAAGATGTACAGATTATGTTGCTCAAAATAAATGAATTTTTTAGCCACTTTAATTTAGTCCTATCACTCTTTGAAAAATTTTCGCATTCTTGGTCAAAGTAAAACAATAATAAAATATTAGTCTGATTATTAAACTCTTTTCCATTTCTAGTATAAATGCTCTTGATAGCTGAACTCAAAATAAATCCTGCTAACAAGGGAGCAAGAAAACCTACTGCTATTGGTACATTACAAGAAATACCATTAATGATTAAAAATGCAATTGATGTGAAGAATACCTAAAAGACTTCCTAAGAGATGTGAATAAGAAGAATATTTTGAATAAGCAGTTACATTATTGTTAATTGACTGCTGCTTATTATAGAGTTTATTTCTGTGCTTATCATCTAAGTATTTTTGCAATTCTTCATAACTGCGACTCCACAACTTACCGCGTAATTCTTTTATTAAATTATTTCTTTTATTGAGACCTTTCTCCAACGGCTCTATTATAAATTCTTCAAAAAATGGCTTATTTAATGCAATAACCTTAAATTTCTCCTCCGCTTCTTTATTGTTTGGGTTTTTATCTGGGTGATATTTTAACGATAATTTACGATATTGTTCACTAAACTTTTTATTAATATTCTCAATGCCAGAATTTACCACATCCTTCTTCTGAATACCAAACATTAAAAACAACCGCTTAAAAGCGTGATACTCATTTTTATTCAAAATCTTTCTAGCCATATTACACCTACAAATTAACTAACTATTAATGTTCTATAATATACATATTTCCAAACTATGTCAATTATTTCATAAATATCTCTGGTAAAAATTATTTCTGTTATGACTAGCATGATAAGTGTATGAAGCGACTAAAATTGTCATTACAGCGCTTAGTGTACGACAGTGCTCCAACATTTAGGGTTGCAGTTTACTTGTAAGCAAGCAAACTGAGTTGGTGAGTATAAAAGTATAGCTTCTACGTCATAACGCCGCGGTATCTCAGCCGCTAACAAGTAGCGGGATGACGGTTGTCGTTTAGCTATAAATATTTAAGAAATTTACCAAACGAAAAAAAAGGCAAAGAAATCCCGTGGTAATTAGTGTTCACTCCCTAATCCTGCAAATTGGCGTACTATACTGTCTTAAACGACTTATAAGCGCGTTTCAGCTTATATAGGCAAAAACCTAGAAATGTTGTGAAGACATAGGATGCACATAGTGCAAAAAATTAAAAATAAGACGCCAACTACGTTGTTTTTTTGCTGTTTAATCTGCACAGATGAAGATAACTGAATACCTTCAGTACCATGATAAGAGGGCTGGCGGAGTTTGTCAAGGAATTTTTTCGTTTCTATGTTGTCAGCTACTTGGATTTGCCACCTGTTAATTACAACGTTCGTACAGATGTATGCTTGACATAGGATCCAGAAAATTTAGTTATATATAGGAAAATCTGATTTGACTACACCAACTCACGTTCAGCAAAAAAGAAAGCTATCTCCTTACGAGCATTTTCTAGACTATCCGAGCCGTGAACTCTATTTTCACTAATGTCATCAGCAAAATCACCCCTGATTGTACCTTTATCTGCCTGCTTTGGATCGGTAGCTCCCATGATTTGTCTGTATTTACTTACTGCATTTTCACCAACTAAAACTTGAACTATCACAGGACCAGAAGTCATAAACTCTACCAATTCCCCAAAAAAAGACCTATCTTTATGAATTTCATAAAACAGCTCTGCTTGTTTTTTTGTCAGTAACATCATTTTTTGTGCTATAATTTTGAGCCCAGAGCTTTCAATGTATGAATTTATCTTGCCTGTAATATTATTTTTTACTGCATCAGGTTTTAATATCGAAAGTGTTCTCTCAATTGCCATATTATCTCCTTATATAAAATAGTATATTTATAGATTTATTTTATTGTAAATTTTGATTTGATAAAAGCAGTTTTTTACTTATAGTTAAGAATAAACCATCAAGGGAAGATTGTATGCATACTTGTTGTAAAAAAACTAATGAAAAACCTGAATCTACTACCAAACAACTGGTTGAAACTGAATCTACTGCTAAAAAATTGGTCAATAACTTGAAATCGTCAATTTTTTGTGGAGCAAAAGGGTTTTTAACTTTTAATTTGGCTTTTTTAAGTTATTTAGAATATGGTATGTGTGACCATATTCTACAAAAGCAAGGAAAAAGTAATAATCAATACACGGAGCTAAAAAAAGGCGCTGCCTTTGCAATGAAAAGAAACACTATTCCATTTCTTGAAATGGCTATAATAGTGCCATTTGTTTGTTTTGCGCTGCCAGCTATGGTAGGTAGTATAAGTCTTATGCAGTGTGCGCTTATATGTGCTGCATTGATGGTTACAACATGCTTTTTTGTAAGAACTTTTCACGTGCGTGAGTGGTCACTAGAAAAATGGACCAAACATAGTACACAAGAAATAGATGGGCAATTTAAGAAAGATACTATAAAATTTCCTATCTTTGATCAAAATAGAAAGCATATTGAGTATAATTCGCCTAACTCAGGGCGACCACTGGATGAAACAAGTAGCACCTCTCTTTTCGTTAAAGTTTTACTTTTTCCCCTCAAGGTTCTTCTGAATGTCCTGCAAAGTTGTATAATGCTATCTTTAGCTGCTGTTGAACTTCTTGAAACGGTACCAAGTCTTTTTGTCGATACATTTTTCGATTGGAACTTCACATCCACCAAGAGTAACCTGAAGAGATCAGGCCACTTATTGTATGCCAGTGTAAGAAATTTAGTGCCTATAACTAAATTTGATGAGTGTGTAGCTAATTTTATAGGCACCCCAGAAGTAACTTGTTGTAGTAGTGCGTAGGTGAAAAAGGCAGTTATCTTATTTAATCTTGGCGGGCCTGATTCACTAAATGCGGTCCGTCCTTTTTTATTCAACCTTTTTTATGACAGGAGAATAATCAATCTACCGAATCCCTTTCGGTTTCTTTTAGCAAAGTTTATATCTGCGAAACGAGAAAATACTGCACGAAAAATATACGAGGAAATCGGAGGTAAATCGCCAATTCTGGAGAATACAAAAATGCAAGCTAATGCTTTAGAACTAAAATTAAATGAAGATAGAAACCATGTACACAAGGTATTCATTTGCATGCGCTATTGGCATCCATTTGCTGACGAAGTTGTTAAAAGTGTAAAACAGTTTGATCCTGATGAAGTAATTTTGCTGCCACTATACCCTCAATATTCAACTACCACAACTTTGTCATCCATCGAAAATTGGCAAAAAAATGCTAAAAAGCATGGCCTAAAATGCAATACAAAAATAATTCATCATTATTATGACAATGAAAACTTTATTGAGGCTCATACTAACTTGATAGCCAAGTACTACAAATTAGCCAGCAGGATTGGTAAGCCAAGAGTCCTATTTTCAGCTCATAGCTTGCCCCTTAGCGTTATTAAAAAAGGCGACCCTTACGCTTCACAGGTAGAAAGAAGCGCAGAGTTAATAGTAGAAAAGTTAGCTATCAATAACTTAGATTGGTCAATATGTTATCAGAGTAAGATTGGTCCTGTAAAATGGCTAGAGCCAAGCACTGAAAGTGAGCTATCACGTACAAAAGCTGATGGTGTACCTGTAGTTTTATCACCTATATCTTTTGTTTCTGAGCATTCAGAAACTCTAGTTGAACTTGATATAGAATATAAAGCAATTATCAAGGATGGATATTATTTTCGCGTACCAACTCTCAGTATTGATTCCTTGTTTATAAAATGCTTAGCCGATTTATGCATAAATCACCCTTAAAGTCCTGATTTATAGGGCTTTTCTTCAAGGCTTTTATGTGATAGAATAAAAGGGAGTTATTATTTTGTTAACTATTTCATGCCAAACAAGCTAAAAAAGAAATCTAACATACTCGCACAAAAGGTGCATGATATTTATGATCATGATTTCAGGAAGGTAATCTGCATCACAACAGGTTTAACAGCCCTATTGTGTAAGATTTCACTGCAATTTTGCTGCGAGTTCATTGACAATAATAGATCCAATATCTTTCTTATACGGAATGTTGCTCGACTAGTAAAGTTTCCGACATCTATTCTATATATTGCCCATTCTGCATTTACTCTACAGGATCTAATTAAGGATTACAGAAACCCTGAGAGTAAAAAAGAGCTGGCAAAAGTTGTGGGTAAATCGGCTAATCTTGCAAGCAGCATCATAGAAGCATTGATGATGTTGAAAGTCATCCATTTTTTTACTAGGGGTAATGGAGACGTAATAAGTCACATTCACTTAACATCAACGATCCTATTTCTGTTTATTTCAGAACCTATAAGCTACTATTATTCATGGAGAAAATACCTAGATAATAAGGATCCTGAAAAGTCTGCTAAGTGTAAGAAGGACCTTATTATCAGCACATTAACTTTGTCATTAGGTTTGTTAAACTTCATATTAAAAAGAATGGAGACTGCAACCATACCAATAAACTTAGGTAATGGTATAATCTATAATTTCAACTTAAGCGTAACAGTTAGCATAATATATAGTGCAGTATTTCTGGCAGTTCAGCTTGACAAATTGTTTCAACAACCTGTCAATGATGATCCTTCCACTGAACTTGATAATGCTGGCCATAACCATATTCAGCCCGGTAATGATGATAATGATCTGCCCGATGGCAACGCTGTGGGAATGTAAGGGTTAGAGGTGAAAAGATTTTATTTCTACTGCCAACGCTAGTACTGCTAATTTGCCAACAATACTCCAAAGTGACAGAATTTTACCTTCCACAACCTGGCTAACATCATGAAACTCACAGTCAGTGGCATTCAAGCTAGAATATACATCTTTCCTGCTATTACATCGGTATAAGTAACATGTTGGAGTATCTCCTATATAGTATATCAGCGGTTCTGCAGAACTGCTTTTAAATATGTCAATGGTTGGTACACCTTCTTGTATAATAACGCTATTGATTGCTATTCCTTCTTTTATCTTTTTCATTTTATGACGCTTTTTTTTATTGAGATTTAATATTTCCTCTCCACTTGTTGCTGTTATAATGCCCATCCCATATGTGCCATTGCTTGCTTTGATAAAAACGTAAGGTTGTGTTTTTATTTCATATTCCTCATACTTTTTTTGCACTAGAGATAATATTTGGTCAACTTTAGTCGCTACTGCTCCTAGTGATGAATCATCATTAAAGTCAACTCCATTACAGCTTTCTGTAAGCACAGAAATAAGCCATGGGTCCATTTTAAATTCGCTACAAAATTCGGACGCTAATTCTTGATAGATTTCAAAATACTTAAATTTCTGTCTGCTATGCCAACCGTATAGTGGGCTTGGTACTATATCTTGCTTTACGTCTTTTAGCGTGTCTGGAATGTGGCTCGTCATATCACGATTCAGTATAATAACATCAGGCACAAATCCTGAAGTTGTCTTTAGCAGAGAGTTTTCTTTCACGATAGTTTCATATGGTTCTATTAAATTATATGCTTCGTTGTGAAAGAGGCCAATTCTAGTTTCAAAACCTGCGAGCTGCAGTACTTTCTCTATAACAAATACGTTTTCTATATACATTTTATTTCGTGTGTAATTCTCCGGTATTATAAGAGTCTTTTTATATTGTTTTGTTTCAAAATAACTTTTTATTAGTTTTGCTGCTGTTGCTCTTGATGTCTCACTTAGATTGTTGAACCCTGCAGGAAATAAATTAGCGTCCACTGGGGCAATTTTGTAGCTGGAGTTTCTAAGATCTATAGAGCTATAAAATGGCAATGTAAGGCCGTTAAATTTTGCCTCAAACCAATTATTTATACTTTTTTCCAAATCTGGGTGAATTATGTTTTGCATCTACACTTTAAATGTTATAAGGAAGGTATTATATTATAAGCTATAATTAAACATATTTAGCAAATTTGACTAAAGATTAAAGTAAAGATTAAAGTATAATGAGATTCTTATTTAAAGTAATAGAAAAATGATTCAACACGATAACAATAAAATGTATGGAACTACTATACTGTCAATTAGAAAAGATAAAAGCGTAGTAGTAATAGGTGATGGACAGGTTTCACTGGGCCACACTGTTATAAAATCCGGAGCAAAAAAAGTTAGGCGTCTTTCTGGTGATTCTGTAATTGCCGGTTTTGCTGGAGCAACAGCCGATGCATTTACTCTCTTTGAAAGACTAGAATCTAAACTTGACAAGCACCCAGGGCAATTAATGAGAGCATGTGTTGAACTTGCAAAAGACTGGAGAATGGATAAATATCTAAGAAAATTAGAGGCTATGATGATTGTTGCAGATAAATCTATTTCATTAGTAATTACGGGAACAGGTGATGTTCTTGAACCTGAAGATGGAATCGCAGCTATTGGCTCTGGGGGAAATTTTGCTCTATCTGCAGCAAGAGCTTTAATTGACATTAAAGGAATATCAATAGAAGAGATTGCAAAAAAGGCTATGAAGATAGCTGGCGATATATGTGTTTATACAAATCATAATGTAGTTATTGAAAAGATAGAGGAGTGATATGTCTTCCAAGCAAAAAACTTTGTGCACTAATTTTTCCAATCAGCCTATAACCCTTTCAGAAGGGCGGCCTTGTAGTAGTGACACCTATGATGAAAAAAATGACCTCTATAAAGATACTAAGAGTGGTTTTGATTCAAATGACAGCGATATTCAAGTTAATGACAGTACTCAAGTTTTGTTAGATGACCTGCCACCACAGAAGATAGTTAAAGAATTAGATAGATTCATAATCGGACAGGATGATGCAAAGCGTGCTGTTGCTATTGCGCTCAGAAATCGTTGGCGTCGCAATCAGGTTCCATTTCCATTGCGTGATGAAATCATACCTAAGAATATATTGATGATCGGTCATACAGGGGTTGGTAAAACTGAAATAGCTCGCCGCTTAGCAAAACTTGCCGGTGCACCGTTCATAAAAATTGAGGCAACGAAGTTTACTGAAATAGGATACGTTGGACGTGACGTTGATTCGATAATACGCGATTTAGTTGATGCAGCAATAGTTTTAGTTAAAGAGAAAGCCCATAAAGCCTTAGCTAACAAGGCTTTAATTTTAGCTGAGAAAACAATAGTAAACTCTATGGTAGGCGAAAATGCAACCGAAGAGAGTAAAAAAATTTTTAGAGAAAGGTTGAGGAATAAAGAGTTTGAGGACGGAGAAGTTTCTATTAACGTCAGAGAGAGCAAGAGTATGTTACCTACTTTCGATATACCAGGCATGCCAGGTGGGCAAGTTGGTGTGATGAATGTAACAGAAATAGTGGGCAAGATGTTTAACGGGAGCAAAAAAACAAAAACTATTACGGTGAAGGTAAAAGAAGCGCGTGAAATATTAATTAATGAAGAAAGTGAAAGGCTAATCGATGAAGATAAGATAATCAAAGAAGCCATTGATCTTGTTAGTAATGACGGTATAGTATTTTTGGATGAAATAGACAAAATTGCAGCGCGTACAGAAGTAAAAGGTGAAGTAAACAGAGAAGGAGTGCAACGCGATCTGTTACCACTACTTGAAGGAACAACTGTTACAACTAAGTATGGCCATGTAAAAACAGACTATATATTATTTATTGCATCTGGTGCTTTTCATCAGTCTAAACCATCTGACCTCTTACCGGAATTACAGGGCAGATTACCGATCAGGGTAGAACTTAAGGCACTTACTCAAGAGGATTTAATAAGAATATTAAAGGAGCCAGAATCTAGTTTGTTAAAGCAGTACATAGCTTTAATGAAAACAGAAAATGTGATGCTTGAGTTCACTGATGATGGTATAAAAACCATAGCTGAAATAGCGTTTACAGTTAATAGGCAAGTGGAAAATATAGGCGCAAGAAGGCTTCACACTATCATGGAGAAGCTTTTAGATGAAATAAGTTTCATTGCTTCTGAGAAAAATAGCGAAAAATTCATTATAGACAGCAAGTATGTAAAAGATAAACTTGAGTCAATTTCGAAGCAGCTTGATTTATCTAAGTTTATACTTTAGGAAAAACAAAAAGCCTACTTTAAGTAGTATAGAGAGTGTTCAGAAGGTCAGCCAGTAAGCCTAAAATTTCAGCTATATTCTTTAGGCTGTTTTTCAACAGTAGAATGGTGTGCTGCGACCTCTTGCTTAATATCTAAGCTTAAGTCAATTATTGAGATATTTTCTTCATCATAATCTATGTCTTTTATTAACATATCGTCAGTAATAGTCAAAAGGTCAGGCGGAGAAAGAATAGTTCTTTTATTACCAGCTCTCATTCCCACAACTCCAAGCTCTATAGCAAGTGGTATTTTTTTATCGCCAACCCTAAATTGCACTGTTTGATCTTTGACTATATATTCCCCATTATGCTCCTTTACGCTATATTTAACTGATATCTCATCACCGCACCTTACTTGTTTTCCAGTCTTGTTAATTAAGTCATTAAAAACCATCAGATTATTCACTGAGTCGGGATATTTATCCTTTACTTCGATCAGTTTGACGTAATAAGAATTAAAATTCATTTTGTTATCATTGGCAATAGTAACTACACGCTCTCCGCCTTCTTTCATACCTATCACCCCTAAACCCACTTCTTTTAGGTCATCTTGACCTATTTTAAAAGTAACATCAGAAACTTTGCTAGGGAGTGTTGCTGAGTTATTATTAGAAATTTTATATATTTGCAATAGGACTTCCATGCCACAGAAAGCCTTGCTGCCACTGCCTTCAGTAATTTCATAAAAATTTATCGAATCTTCTTCCTTTTGCTGCGTCATTTCTTCTAAATATTCTGTTAGCCCATGCTTTTCAATATAGCGGTCGAGTGCTGATTCAAGTATTGGCTTCACTAGATAATGTGCTATTGTCTGTATCAAACCACCATGCGTGGCACTTATCTCATAAAGCTTGTCCTTTTTTCCCGGTTTACCTTTGTTTATATAGACAATAGTAAACATAAAAGCAGAGGTTAAAGTGAGAATCATTACTATGGAAATAAGCATTTGTAATATAATTTTTCTAACCATCTTTCTTTACTTGATTCAATAAATCATATAAATAATTAGTATCCCCTGAAAGCGCACTCAAATTATCCAAGCCTTGTTTAAAGAGGGCGTCTATATAGTCCTCTACTTCACTTTTACCAAGTACAGACATTAGATTATTTGTTTTATCTTGTTCGTAATCTTCAATATCATCCTTAGCTTGAAAGATAAGCCCTAGGTTTATCCCGTAGTTATATAACGCTTTACGTTGCTTATCTGTAGCATTCCCTATTATAGCACCTATTTCACATGAAGCTGCAAATAGTTTTGCGGTTTTCATCAAATGAATTTCTTTTATTTTGTTAAAATCTGCACCAATATCTAAAATCTGTCCTCCTACCATTCCCCTAATTCCTATTGCCTGAGAAAGAACTTTCATGATTTCACAGCATTTCTCATTTAACGAAGATAATACCTCAAAAGCCAGAGTAAGTAGTGCATCTCCGGCAAGCACTGCTGTTGCTTCATCAAATTTTTTATGGCAGCTTAGCTGGCTTCTGCGAGTATCACTGTTGTCCATGCACGGTAAATCATCGTGAATTAGAGAGTAAGCATGAACAAATTCAATTGCTGCAGCAACTGATATTACTTTTTTAGCTTCCGCGTTAAACACTCGCGATGAAGCTACGACTAAAAAGGAGCGTATATGTTTTGCAGGAGCAAGGAGTATATAACGCATAGCTGATATAAGCTTATTCTCGCTATTTTCTGGTAAAAGTTTATTTACTTCTACAATAAGCAAATTTTTTGTTGTTTCGTCTAGCATTTTTGAATTGTTAATTGTTTAGCACGTAACGCTAGCCAGCTAGGGCAGTAGAAAACTTTGCTGTAGTTTACCAGTTATAAAAGATATTGCAAACATAAAAATTTTTTATAACATCAAAGAATAGGTTATTTTTTTGGTAAGAAATGTGAATAGCGAACTAGCAAAGAGCACTAGAGAAGACATAGAAGAGAAAGTGAAAAAGATTATACTAGAGCACATTAGTAAGGATGTAGAGAAATTCAACAGCTCTTCAAAGCTTTCGGAGCATGGTGCAGACAGTTTAGATGCAGTTGAAATCATCATGGCAGCAGAAGAAGAGTTCGGAATAGAAATTCCAGATGAAGACGCACAAAAAATGGAAACTATGGAGCAAATAGTTGAGTACATTAATAGTAAAAAAGGCTAATAGTTAGTGTTAAATGAGCAGAAGAGTAGTAGTCACTGGTGTTGGTTTAATCACTCCACTAGCGGCAGATGTTGACAACACTTGGTCAAGGCTGATAAAAGGCGAGTCTGGCATAAAAGCAATCAATACAGATAGATTTGACTCTTCTGATCTTGCTTGCAAGGTTGCAGGGCAGGTGCCTGTGCAATCCGATAACATTGAGAATTACTTTAATCCTGTAGGTTATATTTTTGAAAAAGATCTAAAAAGAACGGATCGTTTTATTCATTACGGCATTGCAGCAGCGATTCAAGCTGTGGAAGATTCATCTTTAGAAGATTCAAAAGTAGATAGAGAACGTGTTGGCGTAACTATTGGCTCTGGTATAGGTGGTCTTCCGTCAATTCAGGAAAATGTTATTACCATGCAGGAAAAAGGGCCCAGACGTGTCAGTCCATTTTTTGTCCCTGCAAGTCTAATAAATTTGATATCTGGCCATATTTCTATTAAATACGAATTTACAGGTCCAAACGATTCAGCAGTAACCGCATGTGCAACAGGTGCGCATGCAATCATAAATTCAGCAAGAACTATAAAACTTGGTGAAGCGGATATTATGATTGCAGGTGGAGCAGAAAGTGCACTGTGTAGAGTTGGAATTGCAGGTTTTGCGTCTATGAAGGCATTATCAACTAAATTCAATGATAAACCGGAAGAAGCTTCAAGGCCATGGGATGCAGAACGCGATGGTTTTGTTATGGGTGAAGGAGCAGGTATATTGGTGCTGGAGGAATACGAACATGCAAAAAAAAGGGGGGCAAAAATACATGCAGAACTGGTTGGGTACGGACTCACAGGAGATGCGCACCACATTACAGCACCACATCCAGAAGGAAGAGGCGCATTTAAGGCAATGCAGCTTGCCTTAAAAAGTGCGCAAATTAATCCAAATCAAGTAGGATATATCAATGCACATGGAACTTCAACGCCACTTGGAGATAAAATTGAAGTAATAGCAATGAAACAGTTATTTGGTGACTACGTTTATAAAATACCTGTTTCTTCAACTAAATCTTCTATAGGACATTTACTTGGTGCTGCAGGGAGCGTTGAAGCAATATTCAGTATTCTTGCGTTAAATAATGGAATTATTCCGCCAACCTTAAATTTACATAAACCTTCAGAAGGATGTGATTTAAATTTTGTACCGTTTAAAGCTCAGGAGCATAAAATTCAATATGCACTTTCTAATTCGTTTGGTTTTGGTGGCACTAATGCATCGCTCATCTTTGGACAAGTGTAATCAATTTTGCTGCTAAATAGCTAAAATGTACGAACATTATGATCTGTGATAGCTATATTATCTGTAATTTGCCTTTTACTTTCGATTTACTATACTTATTTGGTAAGATCTAGCTTAATTAAATGCACAAAATATTAGTAAGTAGTAACCATAAACCTCTGGTCGGAAAAATCAAGATTAATGGCTCAAAAAATGCTGTTTTACCAATAATGGCAGCAAGTCTATTGAGTAGCTTCTCGGTAATTTTGCATAATGTACCTGATTTAATTGATGTGCATCTAATGTCTAAGCTGCTTGAGAGTCTTGGAGCGAAAGTGAATTTTACACGCAATAAAGATTATAAAGCAAATCATACTTTGGAAATTGATTGCAGTAATATCAACAATCACGTAATGTCACACGAAACTGCAAGTAAGCTGCGAGCATCTCTTTTAATGCTAGGTCCAATTCTCAGTAGATTTGGTAAAATCACAACAGTCTTTCCTGGTGGATGCAATATCGGAAAGCGTCCCGTTGATATGCATATCAAAGCATTAGAAGAAATGGGAGCTAAAATTGAAGTTGAAGGCTGTAATATAATTGCAACAGTGAAAGGAAAGCTACAAGGAAAAGAAGTTATACTTGAGAAAATAAGCGTTGGTGCAACAGAAAATGTAATAATGGCAGCAACACTTGCAGAAGGAGTGACAATAATAAACAATGCTGCAACGGAGCCGGAAGTTCTTGATTTAATAGAGTTCCTAAAGAAAATGGGTGCTAATATTGAGATTAGTGATACAAGGATCACAATAACAGGAGTTGAAGAATTAAATGGATGTGTTCATAAAATAATACCAGATCGCATAGAAGCAGGCACCTATGCACTAGCTGCTATAATAACCGGTGGTAAGTTGGAGTTAGAAGGAATAAGTCTATCTGATATAAGATGTATTGTGAATGAATTGAAGGCTATAGGGGCTAATGTTGAACTATATAATGAGGGGGTTATGATTTCCAGAAAAAATTGCTCTATTAGGTCTGCTAACATTGCAACAGATCCATACCCCAACTTTCCCAGTGATATGCAACCACAACTGATGTCTGCAATGTGCATCGCTGATGGGATATCAGTAATTGAAGAGAACATTTTTGAAAACAGATTTGCACATGCAGATGAATTGAGAAAGTTAGGCGCTAATATCAGCATCGAGAAAAGCAAAGCTACTATAAGTGGAATAAAAAGCTTATCTGGAGCTAATCTGTGTGCCACTGACTTAAGGTCAACAGCAGCTTTGGTACTTGCTTCTTTGGTAGCTGGTGGAGAAACTACAATAAATAATTCGCATCATTTATGGAGAGGATATGAAGCAATGCACGAAAAACTCAATTCATGTGGAGCTGATATTTCCATTTCATCTTGAGGATATTTTATGAATGAAGCAACTAAACGAACTACAGTAAAAGAGATAGATGAAATCTTATATGAAGAACATAAGGTATTAGACCATGGATTTATTCGAGTAGTGGATTATATGGGCTCTGATAGCGCTATAGTTCAAGCTGCTCGTGTTTCTTATGGCAAGGGAACAAAACAGATAAGTCAGGATGAAGCACTTATAAAGTATTTAATGAGACATCATCATACAACTCCATTTGAAATGTGTGAAATTAAGTTTCACGTGAAACTTCCAATTTTTGTTGCAAGGCAATGGATAAGGCATAGAACTGCAAATGTGAATGAATATTCGGCAAGATATTCAATACTTGACAATGAATTTTATATACCAAAACCAGAACAGATTGCAAAACAATCTGATAATAATAAACAAGGTAGCGGTGAAGCTTTTGATCCGGATACCTCAAAGGAAATAATAGATTCTCTAACAAACGACTCTAATTTAGTATATTCTCATTATGAAAAATTTATTGAGCAGGGGCTTGCAAGAGAAATTGCCCGAACTAATCTAACGCTTAATTACTACACGCAATTTTATTGGAAAATAGATCTGCATAACCTCCTTCATTTTTTGAAGCTTAGAGCTGATAAGCATGCCCAATATGAAATCAGAGTTTATGCAGAAGTTATGCTGGATATAATAAAAAAATGGGTCCCATTGGCCTACAATGCCTTTGTTGAATATTGCCTAGAATCAGCTTGTATTTCAAGAACTGGTCTAGAAATAATTTGCAAATTAATTAAAGGGGAAAACGTTACTAGAGAAGAAAGTAATATTGGTAAAAGAGAATGGGACGAGCTGATGTCTATACTTGATAAACAATCTTAAAGATAAAGGCATACGTGTCAATCTCCTCTGTCAGTTAACTCTCGTTCACCAAATTGAATCTTGCTTTTTACATCACATTAACTCATCACTTCTATAGAACATCTCATTAAAATCATCCAAAGTTCCAAAATCTTTATTTTGAACAAATAGATGACCATCTGTTATGTATGCCTTAGGCAGGGTAAATGGTTTATCATAATGCTGCGATGCTGGCCTAACAATTTCATTATATAAAACCATTACTTGCTCGTAGTTATATCCATCACCAGCATGATATTTACCACGTACGGTATCATAAAAATTCTTTATATCATCATATGTCACTTGCAGCTCCACCTCATACTTTCCCACCTCAAGAGGACTTCCTGTCCTTATTTTTAAGGGATGTTGTGCATTTGCAATACTGTTAGAATCTTCTGCTTCACTATCAGAATTTTTATCCATATTTTCTATCACACTTGCCATAACAGTTTCTTGTTCTTCTTCTATTGGTTTTGCTTGTTTTTCAATTTTATTATTGCTACTGTCAGTTTCCACAGTGACTTTTCTTGTTTCCATATCTTTTTGAGCTTTCTCATTACTTTGCTTGCGTATTTCATCTCCATGCAATTTCTCCTGCAGAGCTTTTTCCATGTCAGCATAACCGTCACGATTGCTTTGCAAAGCTGGTTGATCTTCAACATAACTGCTGCTATCATCTGCTTGCATTTGATCTATATAGTTAGATTCTTCTTCCTGTATAGTATTTTTTGTAACTCCCTTAAGGTAATCAAGCATATCTTTTCCAGTCTTTTCCCAACTTGCAGCATCTGCATATTTTCTATCATTATTGATTACATCCTTTAATATTCTTCTATCATCTATCCATTGTTCAGCATGCTCAAATAGCGTCCATCCTTCATTACCACAAATATCAACATCAGCTCCATTCTCTATCAGGTACTTTACTTTGTCCAATTGCCCATGCCTTACTGCATGAATAAGTGGTGTCCAGCCTTCACTATCTCGAACCTCAATATTTGCATTATTCTTTATTAAATATTCTAATATCTCTTGATTTCCTAAATTAACAGCAAAGTGTAAAGGTGCTAAACCGTAACTATCTTTAACATTAACATCTGCACCATGCTTTATTAGATATTTAGCCACTTCCATGTTTTTTATACTCATAGCAAAATGTAATGGAGATTTACCAGAACTAATATCTCGAGTATTAATATCTACATTGTGATCTATTAAGTATTTAGCTATCTCTGTATGTTTGAGTTCAATAGCATAATGTAGTAGTGTTTGAGCAGAGGTGTTTTTGACATTAAGATCTGCACCATGTTGAGCTAAATATTCCACCATATCCAGCTCACCTAGCTTAACAAAATGGAATATCGGATTACGTACATTAATATCTGCACCATTGTCCACAAGATATTTTACTAAAGCTGTGTTCTTTATAGCATAGTCGAGCGGCCTGAGATTGTGAGCATCTGGAATATTAGGATTTGCACCATGTTCCACTAAGTATTCAACTATTTCCATGTTTCCCGATTTTATGGCATAGTGCAAAGGTGTCTTAAAACAAGAGTAATCAGTTCCTTCGTAATAAATATCTTGAGAATTGAGATTTGCACCTTGATCGATAAGATATTTTGCTATTTCTGTATTTCCTGATTTAATAGCATGATGTAGCGGTGTTTGTCCGGCTTTATCTTTCGCGTCAATATTTGCGCTATGTTCTACAAGTTCGATAACTTCATTCAAATCCCCTGATAAAGAAGCAGAGTGCAAACGCGTCGCACCGGTTACCTCATTTGTTTCATTTATGTTTCCTATAGTATCTTCTGCATTATCTTCTTCAACTGCCCTTTTCTTTCTAGATTTGACTTCACTTTTCACTGTAACTTCTTCGTTCATAGGTTGATCACTAAACATAACTTCTGCATCTATCTGGTTACTATCTTTCTCCAACTCATGAGATAATTTTTCAGATAGCTGATCACCACTCAAATATGGTTCCTTTGAATATTTAGCGTAATTATAGGGATCAGTGCTGTCTGCTGAATAAAACCCACTTTCAAAGTCTGAGTAGAAGCTTTGATTGAGCGCGAAAAATAAATTTTCATAATCAAGTAGCATGTCATAATCAGAGCTAACACAATGCAAGAATTCACTATCTTCATAATCTGCTATATAGAATTTTTC
This sequence comes from Wolbachia endosymbiont (group A) of Sympetrum striolatum, assembly GCF_947250715.1. Taxonomy (NCBI): domain Bacteria; kingdom Pseudomonadati; phylum Pseudomonadota; class Alphaproteobacteria; order Rickettsiales; family Anaplasmataceae; genus Wolbachia; species Wolbachia endosymbiont (group A) of Sympetrum striolatum. The sequence goes on along the minus strand of NZ_OX366342.1, from coordinate 93,385 downwards.
GGAATCAAGGGTAATTTCATTTGTCCCCTTACCTTCTGCAGTAAACTGTAAAACTACTTCTGAACGCCCGTTACCTACGTCATTACCTTTTACCACTTTAAACAAGGTAATTTCACCTTTTTCTATGAACTCCTTTAATTTCTCATTCTTTTGATCTAATTCTTCTTCTGCTTGTCTTTTCTCTCTTATCAATTTCTCCTCTTTTTCAGTAGCTCCATTTTGCAACTGTAAAAACATCTCTTGTGTGGTTAAGCTATTTGTGTTGCTTAAAAAATTATCTAACATATTTGATGCAATTGGTGACAATTCACCGTGATCATCAAATACTTTTTCCTTTGCCTTATCATAGTGATTTGGGTTATAGATTGCATAAAGAGGATAAAAGCCATAATTTGCTATTGACGCCCCATCAGATGATAGTTCCATTGAGAATCCATAGTGATTAAGTGGAAGATTGGAAGTTAAATATCTACCGTTATCATCCCTAACGTATAGCTCACTTCTACCATTGTGCTCACTATATTTATTGTAGTAGATATAAAAATTCTCATGGTTAAGATTGAAGTGATCATCTAGGTTATCGAATTGAATTGTACTGCCAAGCTTCTCACGCAAAAGATTTTTGCTTTCATCTGTAAGCCTCATACGTGCAGAAAAGTAGTATCGATCTATAGGTTCGCCTTTTTCTATCTCAAAGTTCAAAGTAATCTTGTCGTTGACCATTGGTAGCCTCCAAACATTATGTAAATCTATTCATTATTTTATTTATCAATCATACGGTGTGTACTATGAAAAATGTGTTAAGTATTAAGATTTTTTTTTCTGTATCTAGATAAGGTAACAGTAATCTGTCATTTCAGCGCGTGAAGCTGGAATCTAGCTTTTTAAGTCATGAGAGCTACGAAAAATTACTTTACAAACTCCGCCAGCCCCCTTATCATGAAACTGAAGCTATTTATTTATCTTCGCAATCTGTGCAGGTTAATGACAAAAAACTTAGGGTATTTGGCGTCTCATGTTTAATTTTTCGCACTACGTGCATCGCATGTCTTTAAAAATTTCTGGGTTTTTACCTATAAAAGCCGAAACGCGCTTACAAAGCGTTTAAGACAGCAAAAAACGTCAAATTGACAAGGGAGAATTTGAATGCTAGCTACTACGGGGTTTCTTTGCCTTTTTTTCCGCTCAGTAAATTTCTTAACGTTTATAATTTAGGTTAGTTGCAAGTTAAAAGCAGCTAAATCGCTCTTAATCAAGCGTTTTAGAATAAAAAAACGCCGATATTTTAGTACATAGTAAATAGCCAACCACCAACGGGGTTTCTTTTGCCTTTTTTCTTCGTTTAGTAAATTTCTTAATGTTTATAGCTAAAGTAACTTAGGTTCATCGACAATCGTCATCCCGCTACGTGTTAGCGGGATCTATGCTAAGAGATACCGCGAATGAATCGCGGTATGACGGTTAATTATTCCGTGACGGTATCTGCTTTTTCCTTGATCCTAAGTTCCTGCATTGGCAATCTATTCTCATCAATACTCGTGCCATCTTCAAGTACTGCAGGTATTATGATCTTCTCAAACTGTCGCTCTGATTTTTTCTCTAAATAACCAAATATGTCGTAAACACTGATCCTTTGACCAATCACTAAAAATGGCGTATCAGCAGTATTACGCCTTGAAGTTATGCATTGTTCAAACTTTTGACAGGCACTGATCAGCGATACCCGACTATAAGCGCAGCTTGCATCATGTAAATCATCAAGGATAATGCAACCACCGTACTTTCGACCTTCATCAAAATCAAGAGAACTATCCCCAGCTCCTGTACCTGTTACATGCCCTGATATTGAAAAGCCATTAACAAAACCTCCTTCTTTAGTTCTAATTACTCGCGTACTTTTGCGACCAACTACTTTTACGTTTGGAAAGACTTGACGGTAAAATGGAGACTCAAGGACAATGTGCATTTCATTGATTTTTTCACGCATCAAATCTCTTTGGTGCGTAATATACATAAACTTTGCCCTTGGATTATTACCGAGGGCAAACGCCACATGAAATATAAAACCCAGTGTTGTCTTAGCACAGCGTGGTGGTATGTTCCACCATTGACTGTGTGCTTTTTCAAACACCAAGCGATTAATGCTGCTGAACAGCACCCACAAATAGTTTTTGCTGCCATCTTTTCTTTTTAAATTTAATCTGATATTAAACACTCGCAGCATGCCTTGAAACGCAAAGAAACCAAAATCTTTGCGGCATAAAATAATATCCTCCTGAGATAGCATTTTTCATCCTTTAAACTAATTCCAGCATACACTAATTTATTGAAAAATTAAAAAAAATGTTGTAAAATTGTTACAGTAGTAGATTTTGGTAAAACTTATGGCAGACTTAAACGCTAATATAGTTCTCAGTAAAGAAACTTTACTGCACCTTGCCGAGCTAGCTGAGCTCACTAAGCAGCCTGCTCAAGAATTAGCAGAGAAACTACTCAAAGAAGCAATTGAGCTTGAAATCGAGGATTTTTTAGTGTCTAAAATTTCTGATGAGCGTGATGTTGAAGGCGCAGAAACAGTTGATTTTGAAGATATTAAGTGGGACTAGAACGTTATAAAATTAAGTCTCTAAAGAGCGTTACTGAAAGGGATTTACCAAATCTTCCAAAGACAATAAGGCTAAGAGTTCAAAAGGCTATAAAAGAACGACTTACAGTCGATCCAATAAATCTTGGTGAACCACTACATCATAGCTTAAAAGGGCTCAGAAGGTTAAGAGTAGGTGACTATCGCGTGGTCTACAGGGTAGATCAATCAGAACGTACAGTGGTTATCACAGAGATAGGACATAGAGATACTATTTACAAGAGATAAGTACATTCTTTTCTTTATTGAAAAAATAAAATGCTGTAGTTGGCTATATTGCAGCCTTACCCGCAACCTGACCAAAATTATCTAACATTTGATTCATAGCTATCCAACGATCATTTAAAGATTTTCCGTAAGAAGTGTAACCACCACCTAGATTTTGACCAATTTGTGCACCAAGTCCATGTGCTCCGATAAGACTTTGCAGCCCTCCTAAAGATGAACCGATAAAGTCATTCAAGCCACGCGACGCAAGTTCAGAGTTTAAACTTGCAACTTTAGATAGACCATAGCTTGATTGATCAAGCCTACTTGCTCTTAATTGGTTGCCAATCATTTGATTGCTAATAAACTGCTGGTAAGGATTGCCTTGATATTGCGATGCTATTTGATTAATAAATCCTCCTGGACCATCTTTTCCTAAGCCCCCAAGACTATCCATGAATTTATTGTACCGACCATACAATTCTTTTTGTACTCCGATATTATTTTCAAATTGGCGATTAGCTTTAGAACTACCAAAAAGAAAGTCAAATAAATCTCCTAATACCAATTCCCGCTATACAAGTAACGGATAGACAATAATGGAAAAAAGCCATACTGGAGTAAGTAAAATAGCGAGGTTTAAATGGCATTAAGATCAAAATTATTGGATGAAAAAGTGAGCAAAAGAAATGCTGAAGAAAGTAAGAAATAATGCATATGTTGCAAAAAAACTAAATGCTGTAATTGCAGCAAAAAAGCATAGTATAACAGCCGTAGCAAAAATATGTTGCATTTCAAGAAAGGCACTTACTGCATGACCTAAAATTTGGCAGAGAAGAAAAATTATTTGCTCCACCTCAACGCCGTAGAAAAACTATATTGAACCAAAGCCAACTTGAACAAGTTGAAGCATGGATACAAGCATCGAACAGACGAAATCTGTCAAATCAGAAAGAAACACACAAATTTAAGTTTTTAGTAGTTTTCAAGTATAGTTGTACAGGGAGCGCCTCTGCAGTTATGACCGACATTTTCAATGGTGCCTAAGTGCCCGTATGCAAGCATGGTTTTGGAAGGAACGGTCAAATCATTGATGGAGTCATTTAGACTACCTCGGTTAGGAGATTGTACTATCAACCGTTCCAAGCTGAAGCGTTTCCCTATTACAAATTATATGTAGGAGTTACCATGAAAAAAGCAAAAAGTAAATTAGAAATAGTGAATCCTAATGCAGCAGGAATAGACATTGGTTCAGCTGTACACTATGTGTGTGTACCTGAAGGAAGAGATGAACAACGCGTTCAGAAATTTGGCTGCTTTACTGAAGACCTTCATAACTTAGCACAGTGGTTGAAAAAGTGTAAAGTTACAACAGTAGCTATGGAATCAACAGGAGTATACTGGATTCCTTTATTTCAAATACTTGAGTCATACAAATTCGAGGTAAAATGCACGGCATGTAAAGAATGTACCTGGTAGGAAGTCTGACGTTCAAGATTGCCAATGGCTCCAACAACTGCATAGCTACGGACTGCTTCATGGATCGTTTAGGCCAGATAATCAGATGTGTGTATTGCGCAGTTACGTGCGGCAACGCAAAAATCTCACTGAAAGTGCATCTACACATATTCTGCGTATGCAGAAGGCATTAATTCAAATGAATATACAATTACACAAGGTTATTAGTCATATTACTGGGATAACTGGTATGAAAATCATTGAAGCTATAATTGAAGGCGAAAGAGATTCTGAAAAATTAGCAGAATTCAGGGACGTGCGAATGAAAAATGATCAGTCTACTATTGCAAAAGCGTTAGCTGGTGACTATAGAGAGGAACACTTATTCACGCTAAAGCAAGAATTTGAATTATATAATATTTATCAAGAAAAAATAGCAGAATGTGATAGAAATATTGAAGCCTATTATAAAACGTTTGAAACAAAGTCTTGTGAAAGCAAACAGCTAAGTAAGCAAAAGAATAAAAATAGCAAAAGTAAGCCAAGCTTTGCTTTGTATGAGGAACTGCACCGAATAACTGGTATGGATTTCACTAAAATTCCTGGATTTGATGTATTAAGTATACAAACCATAATTTCAGAAGTTGGTATAAACCATAGTAAATGGCCAACAGAAAAGCACTTTTCGTCGTGGTTGGGACTCAGTCCTGCTAATAAAGTTACAGGGGAAAAAGTGTTTAACACAAGAACACGTAAAGTCATTAACCGTGCTGCGAATGCTTTGCGAATAGCTGCTCATTCTGTAGGAAATAGTAAAAGTGCGTTGGGTGCATACTACAGAAGATTGAAAAAACGACTAGGAGCACCAAAAGCAATAACAGCTACTGCAAGAAAAATGGCATGCATATTTTATAGTATGCTCAAATACGGACAGGAATATGTAGAAAAAGGAATGGAATACTATGAAACACGCTATAAAGATAGAACTGTAAAAAATTTGATCAAAAAAGCGAGCGAATTTGGCTACATATTAGTTCAACAAGAAGAGTTAGTTGAGTGAGTTTCTTAGGAGAAGATACCTTAAGAAAAGTTCTGGAATTGATAAACGGCAGTGATTTAGCAATAGATAATTTTATTCATGTTGCATCTATTTGGGGACATGCAAGTAAGCACAGTAGGTTGATTGATGATTTTTATTTTAGTTCTATTTATTGTGAGCACAAAAGTACTATATTACATTTACTAGCTGAAAATAGTGACTGTGAAGCAATTCAAGGAATACTAACGCATATAAAAGAAAAACATTCAGATAGATTTAGTTGTGTTCTTAATGCTAAGAATAAGTATATTATTACCCCATTACATTCAGCTGTTTATGGTGGAAACTTGAATGTAATAGAATATCTTGTTGAAAAAAACGCAGATATCAACGCTAAAGATAAAGACGGTTTAATTCCATTACACGTGGCTGCTGAGTATGAAAACTTAGAAGCAGTAAAGTACTGCATTGAGAAAGGTATTGATGTGAACGTTAAAGATGGATGTGGTAGTACGCCATTACATATGGCTGCTTTGTATGGAAATTTGGAGATAGTGGAATATCTTGTTGTAAGAGGTGCAGATATTAATGCTGAGGCTAAAGGAATATTTTACAGTGGGACTTCATTACATATGGCTGCTAAAGGTGGAAACTTGGAAGTAGTGGAATATCTCGTTAAAAGAGGAGCTTATTTAAGTGCTGAGGATAAAGATGGTATGACTCTGTTACACGTTGCTGCTGAGAATGGTAACTTGGATATAGTTAAGTACTTCGTTAACAAAGGTGCTGACATTAACGCTAGGAATAGTATTGGTAATACTCCATTATATATGGCAGCTTTTTGTGGAAAGTTGGAGGTAGTGGAATATCTTGCGGACAAAGGTGCTAACGCTAACATCAAGAACAAAGCTGGCAATACTCCATTACATCTTGCTGCTATCAGAGAAAAAGTTAATATAGCTAAAGTGCTACTAGAACACAATGCAGATATTAATGCTGAAAATGATGAGGGAGCAACAGTGTTACACTATGCTATTATAGGAAAAAACTTGGAGGTGGTGAAGTACATTATCGAAAAAGGTGCCAATGTCAACGCTAAGGATAAAGATGGCAAAACACCACTACATCATGCTGTTCTGATGGGAAAAGTTGATATAGCTATGGTATTACTAAAACACAATGCAAATGTTAATGCTAGAAATAATTGGGGAATGAAAGTATTAGGTTATGCCGCTGATGACCACCAAGAGCTTGTGGAATTGCTTTTAGCTCATGGTGCATCCTATGACTACTAGAAATTTTGCATTTAATTTATAGCTCCGCTTCTATCAGGGCATAGGATGACAGAAGTGGGCTTTAATAGCTGTAGTACTATAGCTGTTATACTCCAAAAGTAAGTATTAGATATAACAAATAGAAGAAATTAGATAGAATGATTAAAGGGGCAAGGATATAAAGGTTTAACTTGAAATAACCTGATAAAATTTGAATCACACTTCCAAGTGCTGGCACCCATGAAAGTAATAAAGTTGCAAAAATTAGCAAATTTTTTGTAACTTTTGGCATTGTATATTCGTTTTCTAATTTGTGGTATGATTCTCGCATTAAGATTGTTATTCTACCTAAATACCAGTTAACTATTCCACCAAGGCTTGATCCTAGTACTCCAAAAAATAACATAAGTAGTAGATTGTGATGTGATCTAAAGTACAGCATAGCTTCAAACATAAAGCCTTGGTGTATAGGCAAGATTAACGATGATAATAGGCTATCTTTAAACAGCAGAAAGTAATCTTCCATATAAGTTTACCAAGTTGTTGTACCATCTTCATTGTCAGAAATTGTAACCCCCATTTGTTTCAACTGATCCCTTATTTTGTCTGCAGTATCGTAATTTTTATTTTTTTTTGCAATTTTTCTTAAGTCTATCAACCTTTCTATTTCTTGATGATTTACATCCACAGCAAACCACTCTTGATAACTTGACTCAAGAAGACCAATAAATCTGGCACTCTTAACAAAACTCTCAGTTAATTTAAGCTTTTCACTTTCATTACTCATTTTGTTAATTTTTGCAGCCATTTCATGCAGTATAGCTAGAGCTTCAGGAATGTTTAAGTCGTTTTTTAAAGCGTCTATAAAATCTTTAGAAATCTCTGCGTTACTTTCATCAATATTCGTTGTATCTAAGCCACGTAATAACCGATAAAATTTATTTAAGGTTTCCTGTGCATCAGAAATAACGTTTTCTGTCCAATCAAGTGGTTTTCTGTAGTGAGTTTTGAGCAGTGCATAGCGTATTACTTCACCCTTTATTCCACTATCTAGCAAATCTCTTACTTTGACTATATTAAATAAGGACTTGCTCATTTTTTCTTCACTTACTGTAAGAAAGCCGTTATGTATCCAGTATTTTGCAAACATTGATCCAGCAAATGCAGACTTACTCTGTGCAATTTCATTTTCATGGTGAGGAAATTGTAAATCTATGCCGCCACCATGAATATCAAAATCTTTGCCAAGATAAGCATATGACATTGCTGAGCATTCTATATGCCATCCAGGCCTGCCCTCTCCCCATGGGCTATTCCAATAACTTGAAAGTTTGTAGTCAATATCACTTGCAGGCTTCCACAGTACAAAATCTCCAGGGTGCTTTTTATTTTCATTAACTTCAACTCTGCTACCTGGAACCAATTCATCAGTTTTTTTTCCTGATAAAGCACCATATTCATGGTAAGATTCTATATTAAAATACACGTGTTTGTCAGACTCGTAAGCGTGGCCTGATTGCAGTAAATGTTCAATTAATTCTATAATATAATCTACGTTTTCCGTTGCTTTTGGTTCGTGTGTTGGCTCTTTACAATTTATGCTTTCCATATCATTATGAAAAGCTTTAATGTAATATGTGGTTATACTTTCTATGTTGCTATTTTTCTCACTTGCTGCATTGATTATCTTATCATCAATGTCGGTTATGTTACGCACATAGGTAACTTTGCCATAACAAAACTTAAGTAGCTGAAATAACACATCATACACAACAACAGACCGTGCATTGCCTATATGTGCTGTGTCATATACTGTTGGTCCGCAAACATACATTTTCACATGATCTTTATCGATTGGTGTAAAAAGTTCCTTTTTTTTTGTTAAGGTGTTGTAAAGCCTAACCATATACGAAGCTTTTGAGAAAAGAAAATGCCCCAATGATAAGTTGTGGCCCTTTGACTACTACAACAAGAGTAAGCAATAGTCCGCACAATGATATTAAAACTCCCAATATGGATAGAAACCCATCTTTACTCATAATACCAAGTGAAATAAGAGTCGTACCAATTGCAGGAATAAAGTTGGTAAGAGGTAATGGAAGAGCTATTGATAATGCACAAAGCAACATTACAAAAGCTAAAATTTTTTCGCCAGGCCCATAGAAAATAAAAGACATTCTTGGCTTCATGAATTTTTCTATTTTTCTTAATGCTGGAGAAGTTTTCTCCACCACAAGAGCTAGTGTTGAACGTTGAAAAGATCTTCTTTCTAGCCAACTGGGCATCCAAGGAGAATCAAATCCAAATAGAAGCTGCAGTGAGAATAAGATTAAAGGTATAGAAAGAATAGTTGTATAACCAGGTGGAACCGGTATAGGCACCGATAGTGGCAAGGAGAAGATGATTATTAAAATACCAAAACCGCGCTCATGCAAAGCTGTTTTAATATCGAACAAAGTTACTTTATCGCTATCATTGTTATTGGTATCTGCAACCTCTTTTAGAATATCAGAAGCTAGTTTATCACTTTTAGTCAACTTATCATTTTGTGACACGAAAAACCCTTGATAAAAGTAATTCTTAACACAATTATTGTTTTATTTCAATATGCATATTCATTTCGCGCTAGTACTTCATTCTTTTGTTAAAGTGTTGTAAAGCTTTTAAGAAGAGAAAGTGCTCCGGTTATAAGTTGTGGTCCTTTGACTATTACAACAAGAGTAAGCAACAACGCACACAATGACACTAAAACTCCCAATATGGATAGAAACCCGTCTTTACTCATAATACCAAGTGAAATAAGAGTTGTGCCAATTGCAGAAAGGAAGTGAGTAAAAGGTAATGGAAGAGCTATTATTATTGCACAAAGCAACATCATAAAAGCCAGAATCTTCTCACCAGGCCCATAGAAAATGAAAGATAGTCTTGGCTTCATGAATTTTTCTATTTTTTCTAATACAGGGGAAGTTTTCTCTACCACAAGAGCTAGTGTTGAACGCTGAAAAGACCTTCTTTCTAGCCAACTGGGCATCCAAGGAGAATCAAATCCAAATAGAAGCTGCAGTGAGAATAAGATTAAAGGTATAGAAAGAATAGTTGTATAACCAGGTGGAACCGGTATAGGCACCGATAGCGGCAAGGAGAAGATGATTATTAAAATACCAAAACCGCGCTCATGCAAAGCTGTTTTAATGTCAAACAAAGTTACTTTATCGCTATCATTGTTATTGGTATCTGCAACCTCTTTTAGAATATCAGAAGCTAGTTTTTTATCTTTAGTTAGTTTCTCACTTTTTTGCACAATTATCCTTTAATCAAACTATTCCTTTTAAACTAACGTAATTATTGCTGTATTTCAATATACATTTATTATTGTTAATTGTTAGAGTTAAAGTACAATCGTAATTTTGTCATTATACTTGCAGTTGGTGCAAATGAAGTTGTTTGTTACAGCATCAATGCAATACAGTTTTCCCTTGCGTGTTTTTTGGGTTACACGCAAGGGTTAAACTACCTATAAAAAAAAGTTATAGTATATCATTAGTATCTGACTGTGAATAACGACTTTCGTCACTTAATGGATCAGAATACAATGAACTCTGTGATAATTCGATAGATTCACTTTCTTCTTCTGTGCCCCATATCCATGATATAAAACTTCTAAAAATAGATGCAATAGATGAAAATACACCAGGTTCACTCGTTTGTGTAGATTGACTTTCTTCTGTGTTATCATCTAGCTTAGCGGTTTCTTTTTGCACTTCTCTTTTTTCTCTATAGAGTTCTTTGTTATTATATAGTGTATCTCCTTCTGTTTCCTCTTCCTCCACTATATTTGTTTTTTTATCATCTTCATTGCTTTCTCTAAGCTCTAATGCCTTGTTATGAGCTGGATTTTCATATTCTTCAGTTTGATATTCTTTTATCTCTCCACTATCTATATCTTTTTTGTTTTCTTTTTCTACTTGACTCCCAATTAAATTTCCAACTAATTCAGGGTCTAATGAATTCTTCATACTTGTTAATAGCTCATTTGGAACACATGGCCCAGCTCATGACCTAAAACAAAGTCCATACCGGCAAATTTGTATACTACTATCGCTTTACCATCAGTTGCACCATAAGCATTATCTGCGTCAATGCCAGCTAATTCATTATATTTCTGGTAATCATTCTTGTTGTTAAAAACATTAACTTCTAAATTTAAAGTTGTTTCAGGTTTGTTTACATCAAACAATTTTTTAAAATTTTCATAAGCAGCATGAATGTCCTTTTGAATTTGGAACTTCTCTTGTGATGACATGTCATCATACCTTATATTATATTTTATACCTTCATCTTGGAATGAAAATACTTTTGGTAATACTTCCTCTATAGTTTCTGGTGCTTTGTCAAAGATCTTTGACTCTGAAGGCTTATATATCTTATTAAAGAATTTTGGTATACATTGTTCTCTAATGTTATATATATGATTCCCATCCATATCACGAACTTCATAATTGTATACAGGATTTGAGTTATTTTTGATTAATTGAAACTTTTGTCCATTAGTGTTAATACCTATTTTACCATTATAATCTTCAGAATAGTTTTTGTATTGTTGATTGTTATTTTTACTCATTTTCATACCTCACTATTTAAATAAATTTACTCTTACATTATCAGTATAGTATGTATAAAAATTTATTAATAATAATGATTGTATTTTTAAATTTTCACTACAAGACTTGTTTGTATGCTATATAAAGTGACCGCGAAAATTTCTATAAAGCATTTTAACAATATTAGAAAAATTATGAATTCAGAGGAAGGTGAAGCAGACGCAACAGCTTAAGCGGAAAGATTGAAAAATAATTGATGCTTTAAGTGAGTAACACGCACCTTAGTGCGTGTCACGAAGTATGAGGACGCTAACGATCTGGTTCATTAGACGATAATTTTTCTGAGTCCTTAAGCTCCTGTTTAAGGTTTTTGATGCCTTTTCCTAAATCACCCATAACTTGCGGTAATCTGCCTGCACCAAACAGAACTAAAATTATTATTAAGACTAGAAACAATTGCCATGGTCCTAAACTCATTTTCACCTCCATTTAAAATATTGACCTTTAAATATTAAAACTTGACTGAAGTCAAGCAACACATAGATTATATCACCTTTATTTAATTATAAATCAAGGTTTTTTAATTATTTTATAACAATTCCAAATTAGATTGTTTTCTTGCAGCGAATAAGTGGAAACTTTTCGCTTAACTATAGAGTAGAGGAGAGCTCACTAAAAAACTTTGCTAGCGTATCATCTTTAGGCCTATGGTATATATCGCTAGAAACTCCTGATTGAATAATTTTACCATTTTTCATTACGTAGATAAAATCTGCAACTTTCAATGCTTCTTGCGGGTCATGAGTTACCATTAGCACAGGGATATTTTTACTTCTAAAAAGGGACAATATATGTTGTCTTATTCGGCACTTGAGCAGTATATCCAAATTAGAAAATGGTTCATCTAACAACACAACATCAGGGTTTTGTGCCATCACTCTTGCTATTGCAACTAATTGTTGCTGTCCTCCAGATAAGGCGTTAGGGTACATATTTTCATATTTTTCTATATTGAGTAACTTCAAGATTTCCAATGCAATTAGGTGCTTTTCTCTCTTGGAAGAGCTGCGGATAGCAAAGGTTATATTTTCTACTACTGTTTTGTGAGGAAATAATGCAGAATGCTGAAAAATCAATCCGATATTTCTATCCTCTATAGCGACTGATGCCTTATTGCTTGCAACTAACCTATCATTTATAAAAATAGTTCCAGATTTTGGATTTTCTATCCCTGCAATTAATTTCAAAATTGTTGACTTGCCACAGCCAGAATGCCCCAATAAACATGCAACACTTCCTTTTTTTACTTTAATGTTTATATTGCTTAAAGCAAAGTCGTCTTGATTGTTATAGAAATAACCAATGTTGTTAACTAGCATTAATCTTACTTAAACCATGTTATTAAATATAATAGCATTATACTCAAGAAGTACAGAAATGTTTCTTGTCGTCATAAATTGGTTATGCAAGAAATCTAGAAAAGAGAAGGATTTTTTGCTATAACTTTACATAAATGGTAGGAAACACGGGACTATAGCTCAGCAGGATAGAGCGTTGGACTCCTAATCCGAAGGTCGTGCGTTCGAATCGCACTAGTCCCACCACATTGCTTCACAAATTTCATGGAGATTTTTTTTCACAAATACACACACCTATTCCAGTGTCAAGCACTGGAATGACAAGTTCTTGGCAACCCCTACGTCATACCGCCGCGGTATCTCTTAGCATAGATCCCGCTAACAAGCAGCGGGATGACGAGGTTATCGTCATGCCACCGCGAACCGTCATACCGCGATTCATTCGCGGTATCTCTTAGCATAGATCCCGCTAACACGTAGCGGGATACTTGACCTTTACAGGGATGACGGTTGTCGTTTAGTTATAAATATTTAAGAAATTTACCAGGCAGAAAAAAAAGGCAAAGAACTCCCGTGGTGCGAGTTTTGACCCTATAATAATTTAAACTGGCGCTGTAATAATGTGCTAACGCTTAAAATAAGCGCGATTTGGCTGAATGTAGAAAAAATAAAAAAGACATGCAGCCGCTATAATTTTATGTAATCCGCCAAAAAATACCCTAAGTTTTTTACTGAATTTTGTCATTGAGCCTGCAGGTCAAAAACAAGTTTTGAGTCATGAATACCCTTACTATCATAATAAGGGGGCTGGCGGAGTTTGTCAAGGAAGTTTTTTGTTTCTACTGAATGACAGTTGTGGCTTGGGAGGTAGTGCAAGAAGTCTACTGATGGCTTTCAAAGCAGTTGAGCTTAATTATTAGAGTAGTAATGTTTATTTTTATATTGACTATTGAGGTTTATTATTTTATAACTAAAAACTTAGTTATTTTAATGAGCTTGAATTTATAACATATGCCTACGATAAATCAATTAATATGTAAGGGTAGATTAGGATTGACCCATAAGAAAAAGGTACCAGCTTTGGGAGAAAGCAACCCTCAAAGGAGGGGTGTTTGCACTAAGGTGTATACTACAACTCCTAGGAAGCCTAACTCAGCACTCCGTAAAGTAGCCAGAGTAAAAATTAGTGGGTATGGTGAAGTGACAGCTTATATACCTGGTGAAGGTCATAATTTACAAGAGCATTCTGTTGTTTTGATACGTGGTGGGCGGGTTAAAGATTTGCCAGGTGTGCGTTATCACATAATAAGAGGTGCCCTTGATCTGCGTGGCGTGCAAAATCGAAAGAAAGCTCGTTCAAAATATGGTGTAAAGAAATCTGGTTAAAATTTATGGCTCGTCGGAATAAAGCAAAAAAAAGAGAAATAAGTCCTGATTCGCGTTATGGCAGTGTTTTGCTGATGCGTTTCATTAATACAATCATGAAATGTGGTAAAAAATCTACTGCAGAAAAGATTATCTATGACGCTTTGTCTTTAGCTGAAAAGAAAATAGGCGAAGGTGGGTTATCAATTTTTGAAACAGCGGTAGGAAATGTTACTCCTTCTATAGAAGTGCGTTCTCGACGCATTGGTGGTGCAACTTATCAAGTGCCTGTTGAAGTTCGACAAGATAGAGCGATTTCTTTAGCGTTAAGGTGGATTGCTAAAGCAACTTCTGCTGCTCGAAAAAAGAGTGGAAAAACCACTGTTGATTGTTTGCAATCTGAAATACTGGATGCTTATAATAAACGCGGTGGTGCGTTTAAGATGTGCGAAGAAAAATATAAGATGGCTGAGGCTAATAAGGCATTTTCTCATCTTCGTTTTTAATGTTAGCTAATTAATTGTGATATGGAAATTGGGATATCTAAATACAGAAATATAGGAATAATGGCTCACATAGATGCTGGTAAGACTACCACAACAGAGCGTATTTTATTTTATACTGGTAAGCAAAATAGAATTGGTGAAGTGCACGATGGGGCAGCTTCTATGGATTGGATGGAGCAGGAAAAAGAGCGTGGTATTACAATCACATCTGCTGCAACAACATGTTTTTGGAATGATCATAGGGTCAATATAATAGACACTCCAGGTCACGTTGATTTCACTATTGAAGTTGAGAGATCTTTAAGGGTTTTGGATGGTGCAGTTGCTGTATTTGATGGAGTTGCTGGAGTTGAACCTCAATCTGAAACAGTTTGGCGTCAAGCTGATAAATATAGCGTTCCTCGTATCTGCTTTGTTAATAAGATGGATAGAATAGGGGCAAATTTTTATCGATGTGTTGATATGATAAAGACGAAGCTTGGTGCAGCACCTTTAGTCATTCAGTTGCCAATAGGAAGTGAGAAAGATTTCAAAGGTATAATTGACCTTATTTCTATGAAAGCCATTATATGGCAAGAAGAAACGTTGGGTGCTAAATTTTCTTATGAAGATATTCCTTCTGATTTGCTTGACAAGGCTCAAGAATATCGAAATCTTTTATTAGATGCTGCAGCTGAGATGGATGATGAAGCGATGAATACTTACTTTGAGTCTAATGATCTGCCAGTAGATTTACTGAAAAAATGCGTGAGAAATGGAACCATCAAAGGAAAATTTGTTCCTGTATTATGTGGATCAGCTTTTAAAAATAAAGGCGTACAACCACTTTTAGATGGTGTGGTTGACTTTTTACCTTCTCCTATTGATGTTGATGTAATTGTTGGAACTGATCCTAAAGATTCAGAAAAGAAAATTGAGATCAAACCTTCAGAAAAAGAGAAATTCGTTGCTCTTGCGTTTAAAGTGATGACGGATAAGTTTGTAGGCAGCTTGACGTTTATTCGTATTTATTCCGGTAAGTTAAAATCCAAATCCGCTGTGTTAAATGCGGGAAAAAATGAGACTGAAGGAATTGGCAGAATGCTGCTTATGCATGCAAATAACAGAGAAGATATAAACGAAGCTAAAGTTGGCGATATAGTTGCCTTAGTTGGATTAAAGAGAACAATTACTGGTGACACTTTATGTTCACCTGATTTTCCTATATTATTAGAGCGTATGGAATTTCCTGAGCCTGTTATTGAAATTGCTGTGGAACCTAAAACTACTTCAGATCAGGAAAAATTAGGTGTTGCTTTAAATAGATTGGTTGCAGAAGATCCTTCTTTAAGAATGTCAGTAAATGCGGAGAGTGGACAGACTATATTGAAAGGCATGGGTGAGCTGCATCTTGAGATTATTGTTGATAGAATGAAGCGCGAGTTTAACGTTGAAGCTAACGTCGGTGCGCCTCAAGTTGCATATCGTGAAACTATCACTAAATCTGTTGAAATTGATTATACTCATAAAAAACAGTCCGGCGGTGCTGGCCAATTTGCAAAAGTAAAGATTATATTTGAACCTCTTGAGCCTGGTTCTGGGTTTCAATTTGAAAGTAAAATTGTAGGTGGTGCAATTCCAAAAGAATATATTCCTGGTGTACAAAATGGTTTAGAGTTGATAAAAGAAGGAGGCATGATCTCTGGTTTTCCGGTTATTGATTTTAAGGCTACCCTTATTGATGGTGCTTTTCATGAAGTTGATTCTAGTCCTTTAGCTTTTGAACTTGCTGCTAAAGGTGCTTTTAAAGAGATGGCAAATAAAGCTGGTCCAAAAATGTTAGAACCTATAATGAAAGTTGAAATCATTACGCCTGAAGAGTATATGGGCGATATCATGGGCGATGTAAATAGCAGAAGGGGGCAAGTTTCAAGTATGGAAACGCATAATAGTAGCACTATAATTCTTGCTTTCGTACCTCTTGCGAATATGTTTGGTTATATAAATGTTTTGCGTTCTATATCTCAGGGAAGAGCTCAGTATAGTATGCATTTTTCTTATTATGAACAAGTACCACAATATGTGGTTGATGAGTTAAAGTTAAAGTATAATTAAGGGTAATAATTATGACAGCAGTAGTGGAAGCATTTGGAAAGCCGCATGTAAATGTGGGAACAATAGGACATGTGGATCATGGGAAGACAACGTTAACAGCGGCGATAACAAAGCATTATGGAAATTTTGTAGCGTACGATCAGATAGATAAGGCGCCAGAAGAAAGGAAAAGGGGGATAACGATAGCAACAGCGCATGTTGAGTATCAGACGGAAAAAAGGCATTATGCACACGTTGATTGTCCTGGACATGCTGACTATGTAAAGAACATGATAGTAGGTGCAGCACAGATGGATGCGGCGATATTGGTAGTGTCGGGGGTTGATGGGCCAATGCCACAAACGAGAGAGCATATATTGCTAGCGAAGCAGGTAGGTGTTGGATATATCGTGGTGTATATAAATAAAGCTGATGTTGCTGATGCTGATATGATAGATTTGGTAGAAATGGAAGTGAGGGAATTGCTGAATAAATACGGATTTCCAGGGGATGAAGTGCCTGTGGTAGTGGGGTCTGCATTGAAAGCGCTGGAGGATGACAGTAGCGAATATGGAAAGAAATCAATAGATAAATTGATGGAAAAGTTAGATGAGTATGTGGCAGTTCCACCAAGGCCTGTGGATTTACCATTTTTATTGCCAATCGAGGATGTATTTTCGATATCGGGGCGAGGAACGGTGGTAACAGGAAGGATAGAGAAGGGAGAGATAAAGACGGGAGAAGAGATAGAGATAATAGGTCTGAAAGCGACGCAAAAGACGATATGCACAGGTGTAGAAATGTTTAAGAAGTTGCTGGATAAGGGGAGTGCAGGACTCAATGTAGGAATATTGTTAAGAGGAACAAAAAGAGAAGAAGTGGAGAGAGGGCAAGTATTAGCAAAACCGGGGACGATAACGCCGCATAGAAAGTTTAGGGCGGAGGTTTATATATTAAAGAAAGAGGAAGGAGGAAGGCATACACCATTTTTTGCGAATTACCAGCCACAGTTTTATTTAAGGACAACGGATGTAACCGGGAGCATAAAATTGCTAGATGGGAAGGAGATGGTAATGCCAGGAGATAATGTGAGTGTAGAAGTAGAATTGCAAGTACCGATAGCAATGGATAAGGGATTGCGTTTTGCGATAAGAGAAGGCGGTAGAACTGTTGGTTCTGGTGTTGTTTCTGAAATTTTGGAGTGAGAGTTTGAGTTATAGGAGTGTAGCTCAATTGGTAGAGCGCTGGTCTCCAAAACCAGAGGTTGTAGGTTCAATTCCTATCGCTCCTGCATTAATGTTGTGGTGAAAATGTTAAAAAGTTTGTGTGTTTTTTTCTATGATATAAAGCAAGAAATACGAAGAATTGCTTGGGTAAAGAAACAGGAGGTGTTGTCATCTCTATTTGTTGTGATGATTGTTATATTATGCTTTTCGATTTTCTTCTGTTTTGTGGATTTTATGTCTCTTTACGTAATTAAGGCTTTATTTGGAATTATTTATGGAATGTGAATATAAATGGTATATCATTAGAGTTGATTATGGATATGAGCAAAATATACGCGAATTGGTAAGTAATGCTGTTTATTTTAAGGAAGTGTTTATTCCTTATCAAACGGTATGTAATTCAAAGTCTGATATAAAAGAGTTATGTGAAGTGTATGTATATATGCATCTATGTGATGAAAGCAAAAATATTTTGAATCAAACGCCTGGATTCTGCAGTGGCGAATCTGGTGATTTTGAGATGATTTCAGATGATGAGATAAGTTTAAAGTGTAAAGAATTTAATAGATATAAATGGTATATCTTGAGAGTTGCTTCCAATTGTGAAGAGAAAGTGCGCCAACATATATTGGAAAATTCTATGAGATTGAGTGTTAATGGTTACTTTAAGGAAGTTTTTATTCCATATGAAGAGCTAAGTGAAGTAGAGTTGAAATCTAAGAAAATTGCTACACGAAGGAAATGCTTTCCTGGTTATGTCTTTTTATACGTGAATTTATGCGATGAAGTATTGAATTTTATCAATAATATACCAAAATCTCTTAAGGTTTATGGATTTTTGAAAAATGGTAATATTCCAAAGGTGATTTTGGATGATGAGATTCACTCAATGTGTAATGCACTTTATAATGCTCAAGAGACAAAGAAGTTAGGTTATGGTTATGAAAAAGGTGAAAAAGTGAAAATTAATGATGGTCTTTTTCAAAATTTTACTGGTAAGGTAAATATGGTAAACGATGAGAAAAAAATTATTAATGTGGAAGTATCAATTTTAGGTAAGCCGACAATAATAGAGCTTGATCTGGCTCAAGTAGAGAAAATAGAGGATTAATTATGAGTGTTATAGTTGCTAAGATTAACTTACTTATGGAAGCTGGGAAAGCAATTCCAGGACCGAAAATTGCTTCAGTACTTGGTCCACGTGGTATACCTGTTCCTAAGTTTTGTGAAGCTTTTAATAAAGTTACTAGCGCTGCTAACGCTAATTATAAAGTAGGCGATTTAGTAACAGTGCGAATTTCCATAAAGGATGATCGCTCTCATGATTTTACTGTCAGCGGTCCACCTGTGGCTTATTTACTTAAGCAGGAGGCTAAATTAAGTAAAAGTTCTGGTAATCCTGGTAAAGAATTAGTGGCTAAATTACCTATGTCTGCTATAATTAAAGTGGCAAAGTGCAAGATGGTTGATATGAAAGTGGATAATGAAGATTCAGCAGTGAAAATGGTTGTAGGCACTGCAAAATCTATGGGTATAGAAGTTGTGGAAGGTTAGGTAAATGAATACATATAATGATAATCCTAAGCAGTGTTTGAAGAAGATTATTGAGTCTGCTTCAGCAAAATTTAATGAATCAGTTGATATTGCAGTCAATTTAGGCGTAGATTCACGTAAATCTGAAGAGCAGGTGCGTGGTACAGTAGTTTTGCCTAAAGGTATCGGGAAGAATATTAAAGTAGCTGTTTTCGCTCAAGATAAACATTTATTAGAAGCTGAAAAAGCTGGTGCTGATATTGCAGGAGGAGAGGATTTAGTTGAAGAAATAAAAAAGGGTAGAAAATTAGATGTTGATTGGTGCATTACTACTCCTGATTTTATGGCAAAAATCACTCCTATTGCAAAAATATTGGGTGCTAAAGGGCTGATGCCTAACCCTAAATTTGGTACTGTGACTTCTAACATTGCAGAAGCTATTAAAACCATTAAGTCTGGTCAGATAAAATTTAGAACAGATAAAAATGGTGTTATTCATGGTAAATTAGGAAATATTAAATTTGATATTGATGACTTGCTAGAAAATTTAAAAGCCTTTCTTAAAGTAATTAAAGATAATAAACCTATTTCTGCGAAAGGAATTTACTTTAAGGGTGTTTTTTTAAATTCAACTATGGGTGAAGCTTATAAGATAAGCAAAGTGGAAGATATAATTTAAGGGAGTGATACCGTGAAGCGTAAAAATAAGGATGAATTTATACAGAGCACAATAAACGTATTTGTAAATAATGATTTCTTGATATTAGTAAATTTTAAATCTATAAATGCTAATGATTCATTAACTCTGAGGAATAGCCTGAAGTCTATAGCAGGTGGGGTATTAGTAGTTAAAAACACTCTAGCGCGCTTGGCTTTGGAAAGGACTGGTAAATTTTCTTATTTATCAGGCAAATTTTCTGGTTCTGTTGCTATTATATACTCTAGTGGCATAGTAGAAGCTGCAAAGTTAATAGTTGATTTTATTAATGCTAACAAAGAAAAAATGTCTGTGATTTGCGCGGCTCATATAAATGAATTGTTAACAGTGGAAGATGTTAATAAACTGGCTAAGTTGCCTTCTTTGGATGAGTTGCGTGTTAAAATTATGCGTTTAATATCTTATGACATTCCTGCTCGATTGGCGTTGTCTATTAATTCATCTTCTATGAGGCTTATGAGAGTTTTGGATTATTATAGTTCTAAAAAATAAATTTGTTGTTAAGTAAGGTGGTAATTATGAGTAATGTAACAAGTGATTTGGTTGATAAAATATTATCTTTAAACCTATTAGAGGCTTCTGAACTTGTAAAAGTTCTAGAAGAGAAAATAGGGTTGCCTGCTGGTTCTTTTCTTGGTGGGGCTGTTGGTGCTGGGGCGCCTATTAGTGATAATGCTGCTGCTCCTGCTGCTCAAGAAAAAGCTGAGTATAAAGTTGTGATTAAAGAAATTGATGCGAGTAAAAAAATAGGAGTTATTAAAGCTGTGAGAGAAGTTAATTCTACATTGGGTTTAAAAGAAGCAAAAGAGTTGGTTGAATCTTTACCTAAAGATTTAACTGCTAATGTTCCTAAAGACGAAGCAGAAAAAATCAAGCAAAAACTTATTGAAGCAGGAGCAACTAAAGTGGAGCTTGAATAATATTTAATGTATTAATTTTATATTGATATAGCTCTTTTAATTAGTTTGGGGTATTTTAATGGTTGATTCTTCTTATATGTACGCTTCTGGTGCTTTTGTCCCTAGAGTTTCTTATTCTAGGTCGATTGATTTAAAAGATTCTTTATTGGATTTGGTTAAGGTTCAAAAAGAATCGTATGATTCATTTGCTCCTAAGAATAAGGGTAATGAAAGACTTGAAGTTATCTTTCATACAATCTTTCCAATAAATGATCCTTTGCGTAGGGCTACTATTGAGTTTATAAGTTGTAGGGTAGATGATCCTAAGTATGATGAATCTGAGTGTATAAAGCGTGGTGTAACTTTTTCTGCTCAGGTTATTGCTTCTATACGTCTTGTTGTTATGCAGGATGGTATTTCTCTTGATGAATATAAATCGATTAAAGAGAGTGGAGATCATTCTAAACTTGCAACCGTTGTAAAATCTATAGAAGAGGAGGAAGTCCACTTTTGTGGGTTGCCTATGATGACTGATAAGGGCACTTTCATCATTAATGGTGTAGAAAAAGTTATTGTCTCACAAATGCATAGGTCTCCTGGTGTATTTTTTGATAGCGATAAGGGAAAAACTTACAATTCTGGTAAATTGATCTATTCTGCTAGAATTATTCCTTATAGGGGTTCTTGGCTTGATATTGAATTTGATGTTAAAGACCATTTGTATTTTCGTGTTGATAGAAAAAGAAAATTGCCAATCTCAGTTTTGTTAAAGGCGTTAGGTCTATCAAATAATGATATACTCGATAGATTTTATGAGAAAATAAAGTATGTAAAACATAAAGATGGTTGGAAAGTGCCTTTTGTTCCTGATAAATTTAAAGGAGTGAGGTTGCCTTTCGACTTAATGGATATTGAAGGTAATGTGCTGCTTAAAGCTAACGTTCGTATCACCTCAAGACTAGCTAAAAAGCTATATGATAATGAATTGAAAGAGTATCTGGTTCCTTTTAATTCTATATGTGGTTTATTCCTCGCAGAAGATTTAATGGATAGTGCTAGCTCTACGAAAATTTTATCTGCTGGTGAATCTATAAAGCTGGAAGACATAAAGAAGCTTGAGTTATTGTCTGTGGATGAAATATCAGTATTGAACATAGATAATGTATCTGTTGGACCTTATATATTAAATACGCTTTTCTTAGACGAAAACATGTCTTATCAGGATGCGCTATATGAAATATATAGAGTTTTGCGTCCTGGTGAAGTTCCTGTTTTAGAGATAGTAGAGGAGTTTTTCCGTAATCTTTTCTTCAGTCCGGAATATTATGATTTGTCTAACATTGGTAGGTTGAAGCTTAACTCTTACCTTGGATTAAATTATGATGAGGATTTAACTGTTTTAACGTATGAAGATATTATTGAAATTGTAAAAAAAATAGTATTGTTACGTGACGGTCAAGGATCTGTAGATGATATTGATCATTTAGGAAACAGAAGAGTAAGATCAGTTGGAGAGTTTATAGAAAATCAATTTAGAACTGGGTTGTTGAAATTGGAACGCGCAATAGTTGATTCTATGTCCACTTCTAGTTTAGATAAAGTTTCTCCATCTGATTTTATTAATCCAAAAGTGTTAACTAATGTCTTAAGAGATTTCTTCAATTCTTCTCAATTATCTCAATTTATGGATCAGACTAATCCGTTATCTGAAATAACACATAAAAGAAGGTTGTCCGCGTTAGGTCCTGGCGGTTTAACAAGAGAACGGGCAGGATTTGAAGTGCGTGATGTTCATCCAACTCATTATGGAAGAATTTGCCCTATTGAGACTCCTGAAGGGCAAAACATAGGGTTAATCAACAGTT
Source organism: Wolbachia endosymbiont (group A) of Sympetrum striolatum (assembly GCF_947250715.1). Classification (NCBI taxonomy): domain Bacteria; kingdom Pseudomonadati; phylum Pseudomonadota; class Alphaproteobacteria; order Rickettsiales; family Anaplasmataceae; genus Wolbachia; species Wolbachia endosymbiont (group A) of Sympetrum striolatum. The sequence goes on along the minus strand of NZ_OX366342.1, from coordinate 70,619 downwards.
TAGCTATATACGCGCGTATTAATAAATATGGTTTCATTGAAAGTCCTTATAGAAAAGTAGTTAATAGGGTTGTTACTGATCAAATTGAGTATCTGTCTGCCATAGATGAAGGTTTATATTATATAGCTGATACCAGCGCAAAGCTCGATGAAAATAATTGCTTTGTTGATGATATGCTATACTGTAGATATGCTAGTAGTTTCATTATGGTAAGTAGTGATCAGGTGAGTTACATTGACGTATCTCCTAAGCAGGTAATATCAGTTGCGGCTTCCTTGATTCCATTTTTAGAAAATGATGATGCTAATAGAGCATTAATGGGCTCAAATATGCAACGTCAGGCCGTACCTTTATTGAAGCCTACCGCTCCTCTGGTTGCTACTGGTATGGAGTCTTTTGTAGCTTCTGGCTCTGGTGCTGTAGTTTTAGCAAAACGCGATGGCATAGTTGATAGTTCTGATAGTAACTCTATAGTTATACGTGCTTTTGATAAAGAAAGGGTTAACTACTTGGACGTAGATATTTATCATCTAAGGAAATTTCAGCGTTCTAACCATAATACTTGTATTAATCAAAGACCGCTAGTGTGCGTAGGTGATTATGTTAAAAAGGGTGATGTAATAGCTGATGGTCCTGCAATTAACAGTGGTGAGTTGGCGCTTGGTAAAAATTTGCTAGTCGCTTTTATGTCTTGGCAAGGTTATAATTTTGAAGACTCTATTATTATTTCTAGTGAAGTTGTTAAAAAAGATCTCTTTACTTCTATTCATATAGAAGAATTTGACTGTGTTGTACATGATACCCCTTTAGGATCAGAAAAAATAACTCGTGCTATACCTGGTGTTAATGAAGAAAATCTATATCACTTGGATGATAGTGGTATAGTGAAAATTGGTACAAGAGTTGGTCCAGGCTATATTCTGGTAGGTAAAGTTACACCTAAACCTTCTCTTTCATTGCCTCCTGAAACGAAGTTATTAATGACAATTTTTGGTGAAAAGTCATTCGATTGTGCAGATTCCTCTTTATATACATCTCCAGATGTTGAAGGGACAGTAATTGATGTACAAGTCTTTACACGCAGGGGGGTTGAAGAAAATGAAAGGGCATTACTCATCAAACAAAAAGAGGTAAATGACTTTGAGGAAGAGCGAGATTATATAATCAATGTTACTAGTGAATATTTCTATGATGAACTGAAGAAACTTCTTATTAATTCTGGTTCTCAAGATCGAGAAAAATTTGACTCTATTGAACGTGAGCAATGGTGGGGTATAGGATTAAAAAACCAACCCATTTCTGAGCAAGTTAAGAGCTTAAAAAAAGATTTTGATGAAAAAGTATCACATGCAATAGCACAGTTTAAGCGAAAAGTAGAAAAATTACATGAAGGTTATGACCTGCCTCAAGGTGTGTCGATGTCAGTAAAAGTTTTCATTGCTGTGAAACATAGTCTTCAACCAGGGGATAAAATGGCTGGTAGACATGGGAATAAAGGTGTGATCTCTCGAGTTGTGCCAGTGGAAGATATGCCTTATTTGGAAGATGGTACTCCTGTTGATATTATTCTTAACCCTCTTGGTGTTCCTTCACGAATGAATGTAGGGCAAATACTGGAAACGCATGTAGGTTGGGCTTGTAGAAAATTAGGGGAAAGGGTAAGTAATATTCTCGATGAGATCAATAAAATCAAAAGTGCTTTTTGCAAGGGAATTAGGTCCCTTAACGATGATAATTTTACACAATTTGCAGTAGCATACCTTGACAATAAAAAAATTGAAAATATTGATGATGATGAAATAATGGCTTCTGTTTTAAATACACCTAATAAAAATGCACTAAATGACGAGTTGAATGCGTTAGTAGAGAACTATTTGAACTCTTGTAAAAGTTCATACAGCAATTTACGTAATTTCCTGATTGAGGTTTATAGCTATGGTAGTAACGTATCTATCTGTAATGATATTCGTAATATTAGTGATAATAATCTCATTGAATTTGCACGTAAATTACGTGATGGCGTTCCTGTTGCTGCACCTGTATTTGAGGGTCCAAAAGATGAACAAATAGCAAAATTATTTGAACTTGCTGGTTTGGATAACTCTGGACAAGCTGTATTATATGACGGTTGCAGTGGTGAAAAATTCGACCGCAAGGTTACAGTTGGTTACATGTACATGCTTAAGTTGCACCACTTGGTTGATGGTAAAATTCATGCGCGTTCAGTAGGGCCTTATAGTTTGGTTACTCAACAACCTCTAGGAGGAAAATCTCATTTTGGTGGTCAGCGTTTTGGTGAAATGGAATGTTGGGCATTACAAGCCTATGGTGCTGCTTATACTTTGCAGGAAATGTTAACTGTGAAGTCTGATGATATTAATGGTAGAGTTAAGATTTACGAATCGATAATAAAAGGTGACAGTAATTTTGAATGTGGAATTCCTGAATCCTTTAATGTGATGATAAAAGAACTACGTTCTTTATGTTTAAATGTAGATTTAAAGCAAAATGATGTAGTGATTGAAGATATATCTCACACTAACATTGCACAACCTTTTAATGAGGTTAGCATATCGATTGCTAGCCCTGAAAGTATTAAGCGTATATCTTGTGGTGAGATAGAAGATGTTTCAACTGCAAATTATCGTACGTTCAAAGTTGAGAAAGGTGGATTATTTTGCCCTAAGGTTTTTGGCCCTGTCAATGACGATGAATGTTTATGTGGAAAATACAAAAAAAGAAGACACAGAGGTCGCATATGTGAAAAATGCGGAGTAGAAGTTACATCTTCTAAAGTAAGAAGAGAAAGGATGGGTCATATAGAGCTTGCATCTCCTGTTGCTCATATATGGTTTTTGAAATCGCTTCCTTCAAGAATTGGAGCATTATTGGATATGTCTCTCAGAGATATTGAGAATATTTTATATAGCGATAATTATATCGTGATAGATCCTCTTGTTTCGCCTTTTGAAAAAGGTGAGATTATTAGTGAAAAAGCTTATAATGAAGCTAAAGATAGCTATGGGATCGATAGTTTTGTAGCTATGCAAGGTGTTGAAGCTATAAGAGAGTTGCTAACGCGCCTTGATTTACATGAAATTAGGAAGGATTTAAGACTAGAATTAGAGTCTGTTGCTTCTGAGATAAGAAGAAAGAAAATTATAAAGAGATTGCGTATTATTGAAAACTTCATTAAATCTGGAAATAGGCCTGAGTGGATGATACTTACAACTATACCTATTTTACCACCTGATTTGCGTCCTTTGGTATCGCTTGAAAGTGGTCGTCCTGCAGTTTCTGATCTGAATCATCATTATAGGACTATTATTAATAGAAATAACAGGTTGAGGAAATTGTTGAGCTTAAATCCTCCTGAGATTATGATTCGTAATGAAAAAAGGATGTTACAAGAAGCAGTTGATTCTCTTTTTGATAATAGTCGTCGTAATACTTTGGTAAACAAAGCTGGTGCTGTTGGATATAAAAAGTCCATTAGTGATATGTTAAAAGGAAAACAGGGTCGTTTTCGCCAGAACCTCTTAGGAAAAAGGGTAGACTACTCTGGACGTTCTGTAATAGTTGTTGGTCCAACTTTGAAACTAAATCAGTGTGGATTACCAAAAAGAATGGCTCTTGAACTATTCAAACCTTTTGTTTACTCAAAGCTTAAGATGTATGGTATGGCTCCAACTATTAAGTTTGCTAGTAAGTTGATAAGAGCAGAAAAACCAGAAGTTTGGGATATGCTTGAAGAGGTAATAAAAGAGCATCCTGTTTTGTTGAATAGAGCGCCTACGCTACATAGACTTGGTATTCAGGCTTTTGAGCCAATCCTTATTGAAGGCAAAGCAATACAGCTTCATCCGCTTGTCTGTACGGCGTTTAATGCTGATTTTGATGGTGACCAAATGGCAGTGCATGTGCCAATTTCATTGGAAGCTCAGCTTGAAGCTAGGGTGTTGATGATGTCCACTAATAACGTTTTAAGTCCTTCTAATGGCAGACCGATTATAGTTCCTAGTAAAGATATAGTACTTGGTATATATTATCTGACTTTACAAGAACCTAAGGAAGATAATTTACCATCTTTTGGTGCTTTTTGTGAAGTTGAGCATTCTTTGAGTGATGGTACTTTACATATTCATTCTAGTATAAAGTATAGGATGGAGTATATTAATAGCAGCGGTGAAACTCACTATAAAACTGTTTGTACAACTCCTGGCCGTTTAATATTATGGCAAATTTTTCCTAAGCATGAGAATCTAGGCTTCGATCTAATAAATCAGATATTAACAGTCAAGGAAATAACTGGTATAGTTGATTTAGTATATCGTAACTGTGGTCAAAGTGCTACAGTGGCATTTTCTGATAAATTAATGGTACTTGGCTTTGAGTATGCCACATTTTCTGGTGTTTCTTTTGGTCGTTGTGATCTGGTTATACCTGAAACTAAAGCTACACATGTTGATCACGCGAGGGGTGAAATTAAGAAATTCTCTATGCAATATCAAGATGGGCTAATAACTAGAAGTGAGAGGTATAACAAGGTTATAGATGAATGGTCTAAGTGTACGGATATGATAGCTAATGATATGTTAAAAGCAATATCTATATATGATGGAAATAGTAAGTACAACTCAGTGTATATGATGGTTAACTCTGGTGCAAGGGGTTCTACTTCACAGATGAAACAGCTAGCAGGAATGCGAGGGCTCATGACCAAACCTTCTGGTGAGATTATAGAAACACCTATAATTTCTAATTTCCGTGAAGGATTGAACGTATTTGAATACTTTAATTCTACTCACGGTGCGCGTAAAGGTTTAGCTGACACTGCGCTTAAAACTGCAAACTCTGGATACTTAACTCGTCGTTTAGTTGATGTGTCTCAAAATTGCATAGTTACAAAGCATGACTGTAAAACAAAAAATGGTCTTGTTGTGAGAGCTACAGTTGAAGGAAGTACTATAGTTGCATCTCTAGAGAGTGTTGTGCTGGGTAGAACATCTGCAAATGGTATATATAACCCAGTGACAAAAGAATTATTAGTAAAAGCAGGGGAATTAATTGATGAGGATAAAGTAAAGCAAATCAGCATTGCAGGTCTTGATGCTGTAAAAATTAGATCGCCTTTAACTTGTGAAATAAGTCCTGGTGTGTGTTCTTTGTGTTATGGAAGAGACCTTGCAACTGGTAAAATTGTTTCAATAGGTGAAGCAGTTGGTGTTATAGCTGCTCAATCTGTTGGAGAGCCAGGTACTCAGTTAACGATGCGTACTTTCCATATAGGTGGGGTAATGACTAGAGGCGTTGAATCCTCAAATATTATAGCTTCTATTAGTGCTAAAATAAAGTTAAACAATAGTAATATAATTATAGATAGAAACGGAAATAAAATTGTGATAAGCCGTTCCTGTGAAGTCGTGTTGGTTGATAGCCTTGGTAGTGAGAAGTTGAAGCATAGTGTACCTTACGGTGCTAAACTTTATGTGGATGAGAGTGGGTCAGTAAAAATTGGCGATAAAGTTGCGGAATGGGATCCTTATACATTGCCTATTATCACGGAGAAGACTGGTACAGTGTCTTATCAGGACTTAAAAGATGGAATTTCGATCACTGAAGTGATGGATGAATCTACAGGAATATCAAGCAAAGTAGTAAAAGACTGGAAATTGCATTCTGGTGGAGCTAGTTTACGTCCTCGTATTGTGCTGCTTGACGATAATGGTGAAGTAATGACACTCGCAAGTGGCGTTGAAGCATGTTATTTTATACCAATTGGTGCAGTGCTCAATGTACAAAATGGCCAGAAGGTTCATGCAGGTGATGTTATTACAAGAACACCAAGAGAGTCAGTTAAAACTCGTGATATTACTGGTGGTTTACCGAGGGTTATAGAGTTATTTGAAGCACGTCGTCCTAAAGAGCATGCTATTGTTAGTGAGATAGATGGCTATGTAGCGTTTTCTGAAAAAGACCGTAGAGGAAAACGCAGTATATTAATTAAACCTGTAGATGAACAAATTTCTCCAGTTGAATATTTGGTATCAAGAAGTAAGCATGTAATAGTCAATGAAGGTGATTTTGTACGTAAAGGTGATCTATTGATGGATGGTGACCCTGATCTCCATGATATTTTACGTGTGCTTGGGTTAGAAGCTTTAGCGCACTATATGATTTCTGAAATACAGCAAGTTTATAGATTGCAGGGTGTTCGTATAGACAACAAGCATTTAGAGGTGATCTTAAAACAAATGCTACAAAAAGTGGAAATTACTGATCCTGGTGATACTATGTACTTGGTTGGCGAAAGCATTGACAAGCTGGAAGTTGATAGGGAAAATGATGCTATTAGTAACTCTGGCAAACGGCCTGCTCATTATCTTCCTATTCTGCAGGGGATTACTAGGGCAAGTCTTGAAACTAGCTCCTTTATTTCTGCTGCTTCTTTCCAAGAGACAACAAAAGTACTTACAGAAGCAGCATTCTGCGGGAAGAGTGATCCTTTAAGTGGATTAAAAGAAAATGTTATAGTAGGAAGATTAATTCCTGCTGGTACAGGTTTGATTATGAATAAGATCAGAGCACTTTCACTTTGTGATAATATAGATAAATATGAAAAATATTTTGATATTGAAACTTATGACGAGAAATGGTTTATGGATAATAATTGTCATTTACACTCTGGTGAGGAAGAGAGCGTAGTGGCATATGATCAGTCGAATTGAGTACAGCTAGTGTGTCTCTTGACCAAAAAAGCCAATAATATTTTCTTTCACTTCTGTGCTATCTGTCATGTTATTTACTCTCATGCGAAATTCAGATGAGCTTTGAAGCCCGCTACTGTACCAACCTATGTGTTTGCGGGCCATCTTTATTCCTGTGTTATTTCCATAGTACTCAAGAATATTGTCGTAATGCTCGAGTATGATGCTTAATCTCTCTGAAGCTGTTGGCTCAGAAGTTTCACTTCCACTGAGAAAGTTCATTGCTTGATTAATCAGCCAAGGTTTACCGTAGGCACCACGACCTATCATCACTCCTTCTGCTCCAGATTCTTTGAGAGCATTCTGAATATCATTTAAATTTTTAATATCGCCATTTACTATAACTGGAATTTTCACTTGCTCCTTAACATTTCTAACGAATTTCCAATCTGCTTGGCCGTTATAGAGCTGTGCCCTCGTTCTTCCATGCACAGTGATCATTTTTGCTCCTAAGTCTTCGGCAATTTTCGCAAGCCTCGGTGCATTGCGATTTTCATTGTTCCATCCAGTGCGCATTTTTACCGTAACTGGCACATTCACTGCTTTGACCACGGCCTCAATTATCTCAGCGGCTTTTTTCTCATCGCGCATTAGTGCTGATCCTGCATAACCGTTTACAACTTTTTTAACAGGACAACCGAAATTTATATCTATTATTTTTGCACCCATATCCTCGTTGAGCTTTGCAGCCTCTGCCATTACATCCGGCTCGCATCCAGCAAGCTGCACAGCAGTTAATTCATCGACTTTTGCTTTTTGCAGACTCTGGCGAGTTTGCATAATCATGGCTCTGCTTGCAATCATTTCTGAAACTAACAAACTTGCACCTAGCTTCTTTACAATACTTCTAAACGGATAATCAGTTACCCCTGACATTGGAGCTAAAATAACTGAAGAATCAATCGTCAAACTTCCTATTTGGAGGGGCATAAGGTTAATGGTAATCCTTCATTGTAAACTATATAGCAAACTGAGCTGTTATTCTGCACCCTTGAGGTAAGAGAGGTGTCCGTTCCTGGTGGAAGATCGCATAAAAGCCCGTTTTCTAGATCTTCCTTCCATTTTTCATCTTCCATAAGCGCTTTTGTAAACTCTCTTCTTTTCTTTTGCAATTGTTCTGGATTAGGCTTGTATTCCGATAACTCTGCGTCAATTTCATCAAATGATTTACCTTCGTTGAGCATTTGCGTAATCCTATGAGCGTTTTCCAATGCAAATATTCCACAATTATGTCCATCGCTTTGTTGTTTGGCTCCGGAGCTTCTTATATTACAGTTCTCTATTTCCAAGACTGCTTCCAGTGCGCTCACTATATTATCAGTATTTATTGGGACATTAATTAATTCATTTTTCTTGTTCCGACACGTTTGTGCTGTCTCTTTGACATCTTTACTCATTTCTTTTTTTCCTTGCGCATTCAACTCACTAGCTTGATCAGTAAGAGGTGTAACCAATTCTTTAATTGCATTTGCAAGTTCTATTTTCTTACGTTGACTACCAGGACTTGGTAAATCAGCACTAAAAGAATCACAATAATAAGCTCTAAATTGTTTATTATCCGAGTTGTATGCAACAACTAGCGTTACCCAATGATTACCACCCAAATTAATAACTGAAGTAAATATCCTTTTCGAACTCTCTCGTTCTGCTTTATTTTTATATTCTCCTAACCTTTCACTCAAGGTTTCAAGATTACCAGGAATACAGAAGAATACACCATCCGTAAAATCTTCTGAATACTTATATTTAATTCTTGCAATATTAGCAATATCATGTTGCTGCAACCAGTAAGCGTAATTCTTTCTATTTGTTTGATGCACAAGAGTGTCCAAATTTTCATGAAACTCTTTACCACCCAAACCACTATCCAAAGAGCTTCTACGACTACTGTTCCTTGAATCTGGTTCACTGCCTGGTACAACACCACTATCTCCATCTTGAGTTTTTTGCTCACCTTGACCTGCTCCTTTTCCATTAACATAACCTTTTACCAAGTGAAATAAAGGTTTAACAATCATTTTGTATGCTGCTGTAAGGACTACTCCCATTATAATCCAAATCACAGGATGAGAAATTAGCATAGCAAGTGGAAAGGTCAATAGAGGAAATCCTATTATCAACCCCAAACAGCCAACAGCAAATGTGGCTGCTAGGCATACGCAAGTAGCGTAGATAACGAATTTCCCACCAGCAAAGTAAGTGCTCTCTTTAAATTGATTATATTTTTCTGTGATGCCCATACTACATCCTATGAATGCTAAGTTAATTAAATTTTAACAAATTCTAACAAAAAAATCAACCATAATAATTTTAGTAGTATGAGAAAATATTGAATATTAAGAGCTTTTGAAGTACAGTAACAGTGTTAGTAATAGCACAATATATGCACGATATAGAATATATACGCAAAAACCCTGAAGGATTTGAAAAGGCAATGAAAAGCAGGGGGATAAGAGAGTTTACTGCAAAAGAGATATTAGAAATTGATCACGAGAAAAGGTCATTAACCACTAAATTGCAAGATTTAAATAGGCAGCGCAATGAAATCACAGAGGAAATAAAGAAGCTTAAAATGAGCAAGAGCCCTTGTGAAGAGCAAATAGAGTTGTCAAAAGACATCACGAATGAGATAGAGGCAATTAGCTTAAAGGAACAAGCAGAAAAGGATAAGTTAGTGAATGTTTTATCTAACTTGCCGAATATTCCTGCGCAAGATGTGCCAATAGGCGCAGATGAGAACTCTAATTTAGAGGTGAGAAGATATGGAGGAAAAAGACAGTTTGATTTTGTACCAGAATCTCATTATGAACTCGGAGAAAAATTAGGTTTAATGGACTTCGAACAAGCGGCGAAAATTTCCGGATCAAGATTTGCGATATTAAAAGGACAGTTAGCTAAGCTTGGACGAGCGCTAATAAATTTTATGCTTGAAATGCATGTTAATGAATTTGGCTATACTGAGGTGTACCACCCAGCTTTGGTGAAAAACGAAGCTATGTATAACGTTGGTCAGCTACCAAAATTTTCTGACGATTCGTATTTAACTACCGACGAATTGAGGTTGATTCCCACAAGTGAAGTGTTTTTAACAAATTTGGTTGCTGATAAAATAGTAGAGGAAAAAGAACTGCCTATTCGTTTTACTGCGTATTCAGAGTGTTTTCGTAAAGAAGCAGGCAGCGCAGGGCGAGACACGAGAGGCATGATAAGGCAACACCAATTTGGTAAAGTGGAGTTGGTGAGTATTACAACTGAAGACCAATCAAATGATGAACTTGAGCGCATGACGAGTGTTGTTGAAGAGATATTAAAAAAACTAGAATTACCGTATAGAGTAATGCTACTGTGTAGTGGTGATATGGGTTTTGCTGCACAAAGGACTTATGACATAGAGGTATGGTTACCTGAGCAAAATAAATATAGAGAAATATCAAGCTGCTCAAATTGTGGTGCATTTCAAGCAAGAAGGATGAACGCTAAATACTCTTCAGAAACTGATAAAAAGATAAAAAAATATGTTCACACTTTAAACGGCTCAGCTTTAGCTATAGGAAGAACGATTGTTGCCATAATGGAGAATCATCAAAATTCTGACGGGTCGATTGCAATACCAAACGTGTTGCAAAAATACATGAGTAATGATACTGTTATAAGCAAATAATAATTTTGACATATAGAAAAGCGAGGAAATAAAGATGAAGGTTCTGGTTATAGGTTCTGGTGGACGTGAGCACGCTCTACTTTGGGCTCTAAAAAAATCTCCTATCTTGACTGAGTTATATGTAACTCCTGGTCGCCAAGCTATGAAAGATCTTGGGACTCTTGTGGATGTAAATATTCAAAATTCAGTGGATGTTACACAATTTTGCAAGAGAGAAAATATAGAGTTGGTTGTTATTGGTCCAGAACAACCAATAATTGATGGACTTGCTGATGATTTAGTTGCAGAGGGAATAAATGTTTTTGCTCCGAGTCAAGCAACTGCAAAACTTGAGGGATCAAAGTCTTTCACCAAAGGACTATGCAAGCGATATGGCATACCAACTGCCAAGTACGAGTGTTTTGTTGATGAAGGATTAGCTAAAGATTTTGTACGTAGCAATAAAATAAAGTTTCCACTTGTAGTGAAAGCAAATGGAATTGCGGCAGGGAAAGGCGTGATGATATGTTGCGCAGAAAACGAAGCTTTTTCAGCAATAGATTCAATGCTAGTGGAGAAAGAATTTGGTGAATCAGGTGAAGAAATAATCATAGAAGAATTTTTAATTGGAGAAGAAGTAAGCTTTTTTGCTCTTGTTGATGGGTTGAAAGTAGTAACTCTTGGGTGCGCAAAAGATTATAAGAGAGTGAATGAAAATAATGAAGGCCAAAATACTGGGGGTATGGGATCGTACTCATCACCTTCAATTATAAGTAAGGACATGGAGCAAAAAATCATCCAAAAAATAATATACCCTACAGCTCAAGCATTGGTTAACATGGGTACGCCTTATAAGGGAGTACTCTTTGCTGGTTTAATGATTTGCAGAGATGGCCCAAAACTTCTCGAGTATAACGTTAGATTCGGTGATCCAGAAACGCAATCTATATTACCTAGATTTGATTCAAATTGCGATTTGTTAAAATTGATGTTGTCAGTTGCAGAAGGAAAGTTAAATGTCAAAATGGTGGAACTTAACAACAAATCTACAGTTTGTGTAGTTGTTGCAAGTAAAGGCTATCCGGGTGATTATCAAAAGGGAGAAGTAATTAAGGGATTAGATAAAATTGAAAGCATTCCTGGTATATTGGTATTTCACGCTGGTACTAAATTAGATGAGAGTGGTAATTGGGTTTCAGATGGCGGAAGAGTGCTAAATATAGTAGCAGAAGGGAGCACTATAGAGGAAGCCAAAAGTAAGGTGTACTCAGCATTAAATTTTTTAGAATGGCCAGGGGGCTTCTTCAGATACGATATTGGTAGTTAATGTTAGCTGTCGGTTAGCAGGTAGACCAACCGATTCCAAAACGAACACCCCTCACGCTAGCTGATTTTTGTTGCTGAAAATGGTTGTATTATTTAATTTTTTAGTAGTATTCAATGCTAAATTAACATTGATTCGTCAGGAAACAGCGAAGAAAAATGTATCCGTTAAGGGAAGTGGCAAAGAAAAAAAATAAGTGAAAGAATATATTAAAGTGATAATAATGCAAAATATTTGGTAGCAATTGTAGAGCTAGATGTTTCAACTGTTAATTAGTCTTGTCGAGCTGTATAATACCAATTCTCAATAATAATGAGACAAATGAAAAAGAGTGCTTTCCGCCTATAAATGGAGGTTTAAGTGAATTTATCGTATATTCTATTTGTCTTCCCAATAACGAAGTTTGGTATAAGAACTTGTCCGCAAACCAGTAAATTCAAGAATATTCCCTCTGCAACATAACCTTACTCATAGCTAAATATATAAAATTTTCAGTAGATGTTGTAAGCAAATCATACTCCTTTGATAGCCTTCTATTCCTATTGATCCAAGCAAAAGTTCTTTCTACAACCCACCTTCTGGGCTGCACTTTAAATCCTGGATCTCGTTGAGGCAATAGTTCTGGTGGCGTGTCTTGATGCACCCAAAATCTGCACGTAGGCCTCTTAACAATTTCAATGTCTATTCCATATTCTTTCTTTATATGATCCTTTAAATCTTTTTCTTGATACCCCATATCAGCCCACATTTTTCTAATTTTACTATATTTTTTCTTCATGTTATCTAATGCTATTTTCACGCCATCTCTGTCATTTTCATTGGCAGCTCCGACATAGCAACTGAGTATAAACCCTTGAGTATCTGTGATTATATGCCTCTTTCTACCTTTGACTTTCTTGCCTCCATCGTAACCTTTGACCCCCTTTTTCTGTTGTCTTTATAGATTGGCTATCCACTATACAAGCACTTGGCTCCTCGTTTCTTTCCATTTTTGACCTATGTATGGTCCCAGAGTGTGATGGTATGATAAAATATGAGAAAAAAATACCATCAAAGGAGGAGTTATGGTTACATGGGTGCGCCAAAACAACACAGACGATTCGTAGAGCAATACAAAATAGAAAAGAGAGCATAGCAAAACTCTCCAAGCATTATAACCTTAATCCAAAAACTATTATTAAGTGGAGAAAACGTTCATTTACGAAAGATGCTGATATGGGTCCAAAGCATCCAAGATCGACTGTTTTAACGCTAGAAGAGGAAGCTATAATAGTTACATTTCGCAAGTATACACTACTGCCACTAGATGATTGCCTTTACGCTCTGCAGTCTACAATTCCGCATTTGACTCGCTCTAGCTTGCATCGTTGTTTACAAAGACACAACATTAGCAGATTACCAACTGTTGATGGAGAAGTTAAGTCAAAAAAGAAATTCAAACAATATCCTATCGGTTACTTTCATATTGATATTGCTGAAGTTAGAACTGAGGAGGGCAAATTACATTTGTTTGTTGCTATTGATAGGACATCCAAATTCACCTATGTTGAGTTGCATAACAGTGCTACAAAACCCATAGCTGCTGAGTTCTTACGTAATTTAATTAGAACTTTACCGTATAAAATCCATACTATTTTGACAGATAACGGTATACAATTTACAAACCAGAAGCGTCATAAGTATGCTTTCCAACACATATTTGATAGAGTTTGCGAAGAGAATGTTATTGAACATCGTTTGACAAAAGTTAGCTATCCTTGGACAAATGGGCAAGTTGAACGTATGAATAAAACTTTAAAGGATACTACAGTTAAGAAGTATTACTATCAATCGCATCAGCAACTTAAAGAACACCTTTATAACTTTGTTATCGCTTATAATTATGCAAAGAGACTCAAAACTCTTAAGGGTCTTACTCCTTATGAATTTATATGTTATCAGTGGACACAGTCTCCAGAATTATTTATACTAAACCAACACCACCACACTCTGGGACCATACATCTAAGACCTGGACAAACATTAGACTCCCTGCGAAAAGGTAAAAAATGGATAAAAAACACTAAAAAGTGTATAAAATAGCAAATTTGGCAATGGCAATAAGTTACGCAAAAGTTGCAAAAACCCCGTATGTTTTGAGGCAATTAACTGGTCTGACAAAAGAAGAATTTGAAAAAACAGTAGAAAAAGTTAGGCCAGAATGGAAAAAAGTTGAAAAACAAAAGAAATGCCAAGGAAGAAAATCGCACATTGAGACGTTAGAAGACAAGATTTTATGTATATTAATTTATTGTCGAACATACATAACGCACCCATTTTTGGGCTTTTTGTTTAATTTGCACAACTCAAATATTTGCCGACTTTTGAAGAAAATGGAGCCATTATTGGCCAAAAAAATTACTATAAAAAAGGATAGAACGATGACTACAGACGGGATTTTGAAGATTTTAGCAGATGTAACAGAGCAGCCTGTGCAGCGTCCGAAAGACAACAAAAAACGCAAGAAAAGTTATTCCGGAAAAAAGAAAACGACCACGATAAAAACCGAAATTGTGATCGAAGAAAATGGGCAAATTTTGTCGATTTCAAAGTTGCATCGAGCACGATTTTAAGATAAGGAAAAAGGAAAAACTTCTTCCCACGGATAGCATAAAATACGCCGATTCTGGCTATCAGGGCTGGCAAAAGCTGCAGAGCAATGTCATAATTCCATATAAAAAGTATCGTAAAAAGCCATTAACTCCAGAGCAGAAAGAGCATAATAGAAGATTAGCATCATTTAGAATGAGAGTAGAAAATAAGATCCGTGAGATAAAGATATTTAAGATTATGTCGCATGTTTACCGTAATTTTCAGAAAAAATATAACATGAGATTTAATATTATTGCAGGTATTGTGAATTTGAGGCATGGGTTTTAACATCTTTTGGGTTTGGGATTTCTTACCGATTTTATCGGACAACCCGCTTCCACTTGTTTCGCAGGGGGTTTAGTAATTCTTGACAACGCAAGTTTTCATAAGTCCAAAAAAAACAAGGAAATTAATAGAAAGTGGGAAGTGTAAAATCTTATTTTTGCCACCATATTCGCCTGATTTGAATCCAATTGAGAAATTTTGGTTCCCTATTAAACGCTCCATAAGAAAAGCTCTGCCAAACTTTTGGCCAGATATTAATTCTGCTATTGATTTTGTCTTTTAGTGTTTAGGTAAACCTTTCTTGGGTTAGCTATAGCTACTTCGCGCTTTGAGTTTTTATAAAATCCGCTGAACGCTGCAATTATCGATTTAACTTTTCGACCAAATGTATTTGACGTAACACCTTCTGATAATTTGCTGCTTTTTCTTTTTCCACATTTTCGACAACGGCCATGTTCCATCTGATACCAAACTTCGTTATTGGGAAGACAAATAGGACATATTATAAATTTGCTTAAACTCCGCAATTACAGGCAAAAGGGCTATTTTTAATTTGTCTTATTATTAATGAGACTTGGTATGATATTCCATTACATAAGCCTTGATCTCCGGAAGATCTACTTTCTGATGGATATAAGGTTTTTCGCATATTACTATATTCTCTCCGCATTCGCAAGCAGATGACAACTCTATCTTTATCACCTCATCTGCTTCCATTTTAGCGCGATAATTACCTTTATGCCCAACTTGACCACCAATCTTTCTTTCGCTTTTCCTTTTTGTATAATTGTTTTGAGCTTGGTAGAGATGAATTTTTCGAGTTTAAACTAAGCCTTTCCTTTAACTCAGCGTTCTCTATCTTTAAAGCCTTATTTTCTTGCTTCTAGCTCCTCTACCCTTGCTTCCAACCTTTCTATTTTTGCTGTAAATCTCTGCAAAGTTCTAAAAGATTTACCATGTTACCTAATGTTTTCTCTATGATTATCTTTTTAGATCACCTTACCACCTGATTCTGCCACTTTGCTGAACTGAGAAAAAATTCCCGTAAATTGAGACATTGGGTCAGACAACAGTGGATCACATTCTTTGTTAAAGCCATCATCATTGGATTTGATTTCTGCAATTCTTGTTATAAAATCAGCAGTTGTAATGCTCTTGCCACTGCCACGACGTATGGAACCAGCATGTGTAGCACGTACCAGATCTTTCAGTCCTGCCCCTGAAAAACCTTGAGTTTTTCCTAAAATTTTATCAACATCTACTCCTTCAAATGATAAATCCTCTTTCTTCATATGACTTTCCAATATCTTCTTCTATAACTGAGGAGTTTCTGGTGGAGAAAATCGAATTTTTTCAGAGAAACGACCAGGTATAGACAATGCTCCTTTAAAAACTCCTGGATTGTTAGTTGCACCAATTACTATCACACGCTTATTGGAATTAAAGCCATCCATTTGATACAATAATTCAGCTTCCTCAGCCGATCTACCAGTCAACGCACCAAAAATGCCTTTGCTAGTAAGAAGACCATCTATTTCATCTATAAAAACTATACAAGGAGAGTGCTTCCTCGCATCTTCAAAAATCTTACGCAGGTTTACTGCAGTCATAGAAGGAACATTACTGATAATATCAGATGCAGAATAATTGAAAAATGAAACACCAGACTCATTTGCAATTATACGGGCAGCGAAGGTTTTACCATTCCCTGGTGGTCCATAGAAAATATATCCTGGTGCTGGATCAATTGCCATATCCTTTATATCATTGGAAATTTGCTTCAGCACTTTTTCAACTCCTTCTTCTAATATAATATCATCAAATGTTTCACTTCCCTTTTCTGGTTGTTTGGGTTTCGCTTGTGCCATAATTAAGCCAAAAACAAGAAGTAAAGATACAAAAGAAAACACAGTGAACAATACTGTGGATGTTTTTACAAAAGACTCCAGAACGATAGGTACTAAAGAGATACCGCTACCGAAAGATAAATACAACACAAGATAAGAAATCAAGATAGCAAAGGCAGCAATTGCTAAACATAAAAAAATAAATTTAAAATACCTTTTATATATGATAGACCTCACAACAACTATATACTGTAAGTATACTAATTTTTTTGTAGTATACAATGATAATTTTTCTAAATTTGTATAAAATCGTAGATTTAAACCAAAGTTATGTTAGATGTATGGTCCCAGAGTGTGATGGTATGATAAAATGTAAGAACCTGTTTAAAATCTCGGAGAGATGAGGTAAAATAGGCGTAGATTAAGAATGAGGTATATCTATGCGTAAAAATTATCCAAGTGATATAAGTCGAGAGCAATTTGAAAAAATCAGACCAATACTAGAGAGTGGCAGGAAGAAAACGAGACCAAGAAAACTTGATTTGTATGATGTATTTCGTACAGTGTTATACGTCCTAAAAAGTGGTTGCCAGTGGAGCAAAAGATTTTCCAAGGTGGGAAAGCGTATATTACTATTTTCAAATGTGGAATAAAAAGAATGGAGAAGAACCAAGTTTATTGGAATTAGTTTTAAAAAAAATTAGTTAGAGAGATCCGTATCAACAATGGTCGGAAACAGTTTCTGTATAATTGATGCTCAAAGTGTTAAAAACACAGATACTGCTGGCTTTGTTGCATTGCTAGGAATGAGAAGGATTAATGGAAGGAATTTACGAGGCAAATTCGAAAATAGGCATACCTATATCAGTAAAGTTGTTAATCAAATAGCATTTTAAAAGCACCTCTTGAGAGCGATTTACCTCAGATTTATTCTTAAAACTAAAACCAAATGTTTTTTTGAGCCTAAGGAAAAAACTCTCGATACGTGAAGGGAGTGTTAAATAAACTGTGTCAAACCGCATTTTTAGTTCAACTCAATTTTCAATCTGCCAGGAAAGAAAACATCAAGTTGAGAGATAGTTAATGCCCAATCATGTACAGGCATCGTCCACTTTTCCTCTGCCTTCTTTATAGCACAATATACCTGCTTATACAAGGCATTTATGCTGGTAAATGAGCCTTTGGTCTTAGTGAATTTCCTAATTTGCCTATGTAGCCCCTCTATGGGATTGGTGGTGTAGATTATCCTCCTAACTGGACCAGAATACTTAAAATAACCAGACAAGTTTTCCCAATTATTCTGCCAAGATTTTATAACCATAGGGTACTTTGTGCCCCATTTTTCATCCAATTCCAACAGATAATTCTCGGCAATTTCCTTGCTTGAAGCTTGATATACCTTCTTTAAATCGCTCAAAAAACTCTTCGCATCTTTACTGGCCACATACTTCAGTGAGTTGCGTATCTGATGCACTATACACATCTGCACTTCCGCATTAGGAAAGACACTGTTTATAGCTGCAGGAAAGCTTTTCAGCCCATCAACGCAGGCAATAAGGATATCTTCTACTTGTATCTTGTCAAAAGCATCTAATGTTTTAAGCTTAAGCATTAGGTGGAGAAGGGAGGAACTCTGTGCTTCTTCTTAGATATAAAATCTGTAGAGGAGATAAGAATTCCCTTCTCAAAAGTATAGGCTGGACGGTATCGTAGAAAGACCTGAATGGTTCTAATTCTGTATTCACAAGACTAGCCTTACTTTTCATTTTTAATGGTAACGTATGGGGTTATATATGATCAACAACTTTTTGGGCATAGATATATCAAAAGATCGCTTTGATGTTTTTCTCTCATTTATAAGCAAAAAAGGAAAGCGTGAAACTAGAAAAAGAAGCTTTAAGAACGATGGTTTCAAAGTCTACTGAATTTTCTACACAAACATAATGTAGAAAAAGTAAAAACCTGCATGGAATCTAATGGTTGTTATAGCGAAGCACTGGCTGAATTTCTACACAATGCTGGACATTTTGTAAGTGTTGTAAATCCTTATTGCATAAAATCTTATGCAAGGAGTAAGCTGATACGACAAAAGAATGATCAGACCGATGCAGAAGTTATTGCTGATTATTGCCAAAGACAGGAACCTTCTAGTTGGACACCACCTTCTCCTGAAATGAAAAAATTAAAACATCTTTATCGTTGCTCAGTTGCGTTAAAAGATGAGTTAACATTAGTAAATAACCACTTAGAAAAAAAAGAGAGACTGCCTAAAGAAGTTGCAAATGCTTGGGAAGACCTTGCAATGAATATAGCTCAAAAAATAGAAACAATAAAAAACTCCGTACGTGAACTATTAAATCAACACAAAGAATTGTTGGAAAATTTTCAACTTCTATTGACTATTCCAGGCATAGGAGAAGAATCAGCAATAGCTATTTTAGCTGAAGTTTCTGATATAGAGGTTTTTAGAGATGCCAGGCAATTGGCAGCATATACAGGAGTTATACCACGAAATATGACGTCAGGTTCCTCTGTATATGCCAAACCCAGATTAAGTAAATCCGGTTCACAAACATTACGTAAGGCACTTTTCTTTCCTGCCATAGTAGCTAAGAATCACAATCCTATCATTATGAGCTTTTGCCAAAGATTAAAGGAAAAGGGTAAGCATAATATGGCCATCGTTGGTGCTGCAATGCGTAAGCTACTCCATATCATTTTCGGTATTCTGACATCCAAAAGTGCTTTTGATCCTAACCATATCAAAAACTACAGGGCTAGGAGGTTGACTGAAGGTTTAGTACTTTAAAATCAAAAATGCTTCCTATCTATCTTATGTAAAGTGGTATCTTACACAAATTTATTGAATGTTGTTGGTTAGTGGATATGTTGATAAGTAAACTTCATCTGTTTTGTGCGTATAAAACTAATTTACTTATCAACATATCCACTAACTATAATCTGTGTACTGTTACACAATTGGAAGTATTTTTTGATTTTATGATGCAACTTGGGAAATTTTATAATTTTTTTGTTGACTAACAAGACGGTATCTCCTGTCATTCCAGTGCCCAGATACTGGGATCCAGTTTCACCTTATGATGGTGTCATGAAAGTAGCTGACACTGGTTTCCATCCAAGACGGTGTCATTCCAGTCTGGAATCCAGAAAAAAGAATGGTGTCATCCCAGTGCCCAGACACTGGGATCCAGGAAACTTAACTCTACACCAAGTAAATGTACAATAAGAACTAGATTCCAGTGTCAAGCACTGGAATGACAAGTTCTCGGCAACCCCTACATCATACCGCCGCGGTATCTCTTAGCCGCTAACAAGTAGCGGGATGACGATTGTCAGGGTGTCATCCCAGCGCCCCTATGATGTCATCCGAGTAGCTGACACTGGGGTGGCTTTGTTGCATCGCTCAAGTGAAAAGAACTGGCAGTTACTGACAAAATTCATTATAAATAGCCATTTAACTGTTGAAGAAAAAATATGCCACAAAAAATGAGAGTCAGTAACTGCCATGAATATAACAAATTTCTCCAAGAAAGAGGAAGCATTTTTTGTTATATCAATGACGCCATAGAAAATTGGTACGAGAATTGTCCAAAAATGCAGGGCGGCAACTATATTTATAGTGATAAAGTTGTGATTTTGGTGCATATAATCGTCAGTTTCTTTAGAATTGGTTTAAGACAAACAGTCGGGTTTATAAAAGGGTATTTGCAACAAATAGGAAGAGATTTGGCAGTTATCAGCTATTCACAAGCATCAAAAGAAACTTAATATTAAGATAAATGATTGCAGAATTGATAAAAATAATATGGAAGATATCGAAATTGCTATAGACAGTACAGGAATTAGTATATACAACAACACACAGCAAGGAAAATAGCACTGACAGAAAATATCGTGGCTATGAGCAAACGAGAAAATTGCACGTAATGTTGAATATAAACAACAAAAAAGCCATAGCTGTAAAATACAGTAAAGGTGTCTACTCTGATCACTATGGAGCTTGTGATTTGCTAAAAGAAGTTGATTTTCAGCATGCCATAAAAGCACTATATGCAGATAGAGCATGTGATAGGCACAAGTTTTATAAGTTGTGTAACGAATATGATATAAAGACAAAAATTCCACCAATAAACAATGCGGCAGAACATCCAGAAATAGATTATATGTCTGACAGGAATGCTGCTATTAGGTTAATAAAATTATACGGTGAAGATGGCATGAAAGAATGGAAAAAAGAAGTAAATTATGGGAAAAGATCTTATATTGAAGGGTTTTTCTCAAGATTAAAGCAAATATTCGGATTTAGTTTTAGGAATAAATCTGAGATAAATCGAGAAAAAGAACTGCTAAGCAAATGCTATTTGCTTAATAAATTCACTGATATTGGTATGGCTAAATTTGAGATAGTTACATGAATTTACCATAAATCACCATCTCATAAAGTGTGATGCAACAAAGCCATCCCAGTGTCTGGGCACTGGGATGACACCGTCATAAAGGAACCAGTGTCAGCTACTTGGATGACAGGAGAATGACACCCTCCTTGGTAGGCCCAAATTGCAATGTTCGTACAGTTGTGGACGTCGAGCCTATCCTAGTGTTGCATATCAAGCTCATACTCAGTATGTAAATCTTTGACCAAAGCTACAACGTATTCTTTTTGAACAATTATACTGATTTTGATTTCGGATGTTGTGATAGCAAGTATTTCTATCTTTTTTTCGCTTAAAACCTTGAGTGTGCGGTGCATCACTTCAGTGTTAGACATAACACCAATACCAATTATTGAAATTTTAGCTACATTATCGTTTATAGCATAATTTTCATTCTTATTCAGTAACTTTTCCATTAAATCAATATCAAATTTGGAGATAACAAAACTTGACCCATGTATCATATCAATTTTAACGTTTGCCCCTACTATATCTCTTAAAGTACGCAAGTTATTTGCAAGGTTAGTGAAAGTTACAAGAGCTTCATTAGTGCTATAAGCTATTCCAGTAATTAAGTATCTCTCTAGTACATCCCTTTTGTGTAGTACTGTGGTGCCTTCTACTTCTTTAAAAGTGGATAGCACTTGCACTTTAATGTTATGCTTCATTGCAAGTTGTACTGAACGATTATGCAGTATTTTAGCACCAGATGACGACATTTCCAACATTTCATCGTAAGAGATAAATTTGAGCTTGCGTGCCTTTGGAACAATTCTCGGGTCTGCTGTATATATTCCATCAATATCAGTAAAAATTTCGCAAGTTCTAACACCAAAGGCTACCGTGAAGGCAACTGCTGATATATCAGAGCCTCCTCTTCCAAAAGTAGTGATTCTATCATCATTTATACCCTGAAAACCAGCGATGATCGCAGCAGTATAACCCTCAGCAAAAGATCTTTTCACACGGTCAATCTTTATTGTTTTTATTTTAGACTCAGAATAAAAATCATCAGTTACAATCGGTAACTGCCAGGCAAGCCACGATTTAGCATTAACTCCGATCGATTGGAGAGTGATAGCTAATAGACCGCAAGAAATTTGTTCTCCTGCTGAAAGCATAACGTCATACTCTGATAACTCTTGTCTGCAACTTAAATTTGAGATTTGCCTAGCCTGAAAAGCCATTTGGTCAGTAAATCCTGCAACAGCAGATACAACAACGATTACATTACAACCTTTCTCAATATCGTTTTTTATCAAATTTGCAACTCGGTTTAAATCAGTTAGCGAAGTCCCACCAAATTTTTTTATGATTATTTTGTCCATAGTTACAATATAACTCTCTTCTGAAGAAAAATATAGTTTTTGTAGAGATAGAGGTTGTCCGGAAACTAGAATTAAGGTAGAGTATAAGATGTATGGTTCCAGAGTGTGATGGTGTGGGTCTATTATAAATAATTCAGGAGACTTTGTCAACTGAGAACATATAAATTCAAAAGGCGTAAGACCCCTAAGAGCTTTGAGTCTCTTTGCATAATTGTAGGCCATAACAAAGTCATAAAGATGCTCCTTAAGTTGCTGATGCGAACGATAGTAATATTTCCTAACTGTAGCATTCTTTAAAGTTTTATTCATACGTTCAACTTGTCCATTTGTCCAAGAATGGCTAACTTTTGTCAGACGATGTTCAATGTTATTTTCTTCACAAACTCTATCAAATATGTGTTGGAAGGCGTATTTATGGCGCTTCTGATTTGTAAATTGTATGCCATTATCTGTCAAAATAGTGTGGATTTTATACGGTAAAATTCTAATCAGATTACCTAAAAACTCAGCAGCTATGGGTTTTGTAGCACTTTTGTGCAACTCAACGTAGGTGAATTTGATCTATTGCAACAAACAAATACAGCTTTCCTTCTTCTGTTCTAACTTCCGCGATATCAATATGGAAATAGCCTATAGGATATTGTTTGAATTTCTTTCTTGATTTAACTTCACCATCGACATCTGGTAGTCTGCTAATGTTGTGCCTTTGTAAACAACGATGTAAGCTGGAGCGACTCAAATGTGGGATTGAGGTTTGCAAAGCGTAGAGACAGTCATCTAATGGCAATAGAGTATGCTTACGAAATGCAACAATTATAGCCTCCTCTTCTAAAGTTAAAACAGTTGATCTTGGATGCTTTGGACCCATACCAGCATCTTTGGTAAATGAGCGTTTTCTCCACTTAATAATAGTTTTTGGTTTAAGGTTATAACACTTGGAGAGTTTTGCTATGCTCTCTTTACTATTTTGTATTGCTCTACGAATTGTCTCTGTTGTTCTGGCGCACCCATGTAATACTTGTCCCATAATTCCTCCCTTTGATGATATTTTTTTCTCACATTTTATCATACCATCACACTCTGGAACTGTGCATCTAATACAATTATAGAACAAGTTTAAAAGTTCTGGTAAAGTAGTTTTATTTACAAAGAATATGCTACTTGAAATTGAAAAGCGCAGCATAACAAATGCATTGTGGAAGTTGCAAGAAGCAGATCAAAGGGAAATCTTAACTCTTATACAGAGATTTGAGTTGCCAGAAGTACTAGCAAGAATATTGGTTACTCGTGGTGTTAACATAGAAAATGCGAGCGACTTCTTATATCCACTAATCAGATCGCTATTACCAGATCCCTTTCACCTTCTTGATATGGATAAAGCTGTTTCTCGTATAATACGGGCAATAAAAAATAATGAAAACATTGCAATATTTGGTGACTATGATGTTGATGGTGCAACGTCGTCAGCATTGATTAACAGGTACCTGAGAGCAATCGATATACACTCTATAATCTACATTCCAGATCGTGTTGATGAGGGCTATGGATTAAACACAGATGCTTTATTACAACTTAAAAAAAACGGGATCGATTTATGTATTTCCGTTGATTGCGGTACGCTTGCATATCAACCAATAGAAGATGCAAAGGTCTTTGGTCTTGATATTATAGTTGTCGATCATCATCTTGGTACGGAAAAGTTACCAAGCGCCGTAGCAGTTGTTAACCCAAACCGCCTTGATGAAAGCTCTCCTTATACTAACCTTGCAGCAGTTGGAGTGTCATTTCTGCTGATTATTGCTCTTAATAAAAGCCTACGTGAGCAAGGATTTTTTACCAACAAAAAAGAACCAGATTTATTTGATCTGCTGGATTTAGTTGCCCTTGGAACTGTTTGCGATGTTATGCAGATTACAGGCCTCAATAGAGCATTTGTCTCACAAGGATTAAAAGTTATGTCAGCAAGAAAAAACGTTGGCTTGCGTGTTTTATTTGATGCTTTGGGGATCCTTGAAAAACCAAGTGTTTCACGATTAGGGTTTAGTATTGGGCCATGCATAAATGCTGGAGGAAGAATTGGAGAAGCATCGCTCGGTGCAAGGTTGCTTTCCACCGATGATGATGAAGAGGCACATTCAATCGCGCTAAAATTAATAGATTTGAATAATGCAAGGAAAGTGTTAGAAAATGAGGCTCTCTTGGAAGCTACAGCACAAGCGGAAAAATTTGCCCAATTAGGTGTAAATTTTATAATGGTAAGCGGCAACTGGCACCAGGGAATAATCGGTATAATTGCATCGAGGCTAAAGGAGCAGTTTCACTTACCAACAATAGTGATGTCTTTAAACAATGGAATAGGAAAAGCAAGCTGTAGATCAATTTTGGGAGTTGATATCGGTGCTGCAGTCCTTTCCGCAAAGTTTACAAATTTAATTATTGAAGGTGGTGGCCATAGTATGGCGGCAGGATTTTCAATTAAAGAAGACAAAATAAATGATTTGCATGATTTTTTTACTGAAAGATTTTCAAACTCTATAAATGAGAAAACTTTAAAAGCTGATAGTATAGTAACTGCTAAAGCAATAAATTTATCTTTATGGAATCAATTGCAACGCTTGGGACCATTTGGAGTTGGGAATCCTGAACCAAGGTTTATTATCCAAGGAGCAAAGATAAGAAAGCCTGAAGTTATAGGAGTTGACCATATAAAATGTTTTATTGCTGATGATAATATTATGGTAAGAGCTATTGCATTTCGTTCTGCAAATACTCATCTTGGCTCTGCTATCATGCAGGGTAATGTTAAAGCTATTTTGGGTAAAATCTCTATGAATTACTGGAATGGCAATGAATTTGTACAATTTTTAATAGAAGATGTATTGACCATTAGTTGAGTTGCTATTTTACAATAATTACCTATCAATCTCACCAAAAACTATATCGAGTGAGCCAATAATTGCTGCAACGTCGGCAAGCATGTGTCCTTTTGCCATAAAATCTAAGGCTTGTAAATGTGCAAAGCCAGGTGCTCTTATTCGGCATCTGTAAGGTCTATTGGTACCATCTGAAACTATATACACTCCAAACTCGCCTTTTGGTGCCTCAACAGCTGTGTAAGCCTCACCTTTTGGTACATGATACCCTTCCGAATAAAGTTTAAAATGGTGGATGAGAGCTTCCATAGATTTTTTCATCTCCGCTCTTGGCGGTGGAGAAATTTTTCTATCTTCAGTTTTTACTGGCCCTTCAGGCATTTTCTCTATACACTGCTTCACTAAGCTAACAGACTGCCTGATCTCTGCCATTCTAACTAGATAACGGTCATAACAGTCGCCATTTTGGCCGATCGGTATATCAAAATCTAGTTGATCATATATCTCATATGGCTGGCTTTTTCGCAAATCCCAAGCAAGCCCAGCAGCGCGCAACATTGGGCCACTAAAGCCCCAATCAAGTGCTTGCGCTACTGATATTTCACTAATTCCTACAGTGCGTTGCTTCCATATTCTATTTTCTGTTAAAAGTTCATCAACATCGTCTATATACTTTGGAAATTGCTCTATAAACTTTGCAATATCCTCAATCAAACCTTCTGGAACATCTGCTGCAATTCCACCTGGCCTGATGTAAGCTGCGTGAAACCTTGCACCTGAAGCTCTTTCGTAAAATTCCAGTATTTTTTCTCTTTCTTCAAAGAGCCATAAAAGGGGAGTCATTGCTCCAACATCAAGTGCTTGAGAAGAGACGTTCAGTAAATGATTTAGTATTCTCGTCAGTTCACAAAACAAGACACGTAAATACTTTGCCCTAATTGGAATTTCGCATTGCAACAATTTCTCCACACACAGTGAATATGCATGCTCTTGTGACATTGGTGATACATAATCAAGGCGATCAAAATAAGGCAAAGCTTGAAGGTACGTTTTATGTTCTATTAATTTTTCAGTACCGCGGTGCAAAAGCCCAATATGAGGATCAGCTCTCTCAACCACTTCGCCGTCCATCTCTAAAACAAGGCGCAACACTCCATGTGCAGCTGGGTGCTGAGGGCCAAAATTTAACATCATTGTCTTTAGATCGGGCATGTCCAGTAGTTTAAGATATTAAAATTGTATAGGCTAAAGTGCGCTCAAAGTCAATAGACTTCTTGCATAGGCTACAACTGTCATTCAATAGAAACAAAAACTTTTACAATGCTAATAAGTGTTGGTAAAACTAAGTCACTTTAGCTATAGAATGACAAAAAAGGTTTGCATTAGCCAAATTTTTAGTTGAGGTAGCATAAGAGGTTAAAGGAAAAGCTTTGTGTTAATGGATTCATTTCAGGTATAATACAGATAATACCACAATACTTATAAAATGGATCATGTTGTTAATGCGTACAATAGACTTGACACTCCTATAGTTAGGGGAGAAGGGGCATATCTTTTTGACAAAGATGGTAAAAAATATTTAGATTTTGCTGCAGGTATTTCTACAACTTCTTTAGGGCATTGTCATCCATACATTACAGACAAACTGAAAGAGCAATTGAGCTCACTATGGCACTGCTCTAACATTTTCACTATTCCCGAGCAAGAAAGGCTTGCTGACCGTTTAACAACCCTTACTTTTGCAGATAAAGTTTTTTTCTGCTCAAGTGGGCTTGAAGCAACAGAAGCTGCAATTAAGTTTATTCGTCGTTACTTTTATTCAAAAAGGCAAGCAAAACGTAATCGTATTGTTACAATTGAAGGAGGGTTTCATGGCCGCAGTATTGCTGCAATTTCTGCTGGAAACAGTGAAAAATCACGCGAAGGTTTTGCTCCGCTTCTTTCTGGTTTTGATAAAGTGCCAAGAAATGACATTAAAGCTTTGGAGAAAAAAATCAGCAATGAAACAGCTGCTGTGTTTTTAGAGCCCATACAAAGCGAAGGCGGAGTATATCCACTAGACGTAGAATATCTTCAAAAAGTAAGGAAAATAACAAAAGCTCAAGGGATAATTTTGTGCTTTGATGAAGTGCAATGCGGATATGGACGCATCGGTTCTTTATTTTATTATCAAAATGTCGGCATTGAACCTGATATGCTAACCTGTGCAAAAGCTATGGGTAACGGTTTTCCTCTAGCTGCATGTTTAGTAAAAGATTACATAGCAGAAGCAATCACTCCAGGAACTCATGGATCAACCTATGGTGGCAATCCACTTGCCATGACTGTTGGTAATGCAGTGCTCGATATAATGCTAAAAGAAGGCTTTTTTGATCATGTTAAGAGAATTAGTAAATATTTAAAAGAAAAGCTGTTGCCTTTAGCTAAAGAATTTCCTGAGATGATTTCAGAAGTTCGTGGAGAAGGGTTACTAATGGGAATAGAACTAGCAACTCCTGTAGCTGATAAAGTTATTAGTCGATCTCTTGATAAAGGTTTAATAATAACTAGGGTTTCAAACAACAAAGTAGTAAGGATAACCCCACCACTTATCATTGAGGATGAGCATGTGAATGCGGCGTGTAATATGCTTTATGATTTATTTTTTAAGATTAAAGATATATAAAATTCGGCAATATAAATTCAGGCTTGCAAATACCTCTCATAACATGTAAAATTAATTTTATTTTTTATCACAATAACATCGTACTTTAATGGATTGGTTATTGGTCTTAGTATCATCAGCAATTTTTATTTTGTTAATTTTATCGTTTTTGTTCTCAGGAGCAGAAATAGGCTTAACCTCAATTAGCCGTTCTCGAGTTAATAAGCTAAAGCTAGACGGTAACAAAAGAGCCAGGATAATAGACCGCTTATTAAATAAGAAAGAATTGACAATAGGAACGGTATTGCTCGGCAATACAATTATTAATATTACTTGCTCTGCTTTATTTACAGCAATATTTATCAATCTTTTTGGAAATGAGGGCATTCTCCTATCAACAATTATAATGACATTTTGTATTTTATTATTCTGCGAAGTTCTACCAAAAACTTATGCTATTCAAAATCCTGAAAAATTTGCATCATTTTCTGCTTATTTTGTATTGTTTTTTGTAAAGATTTTTTCTCCATTGACGCTAGGTATTCAATTTATTGTTAACCTCATCCTGAAATTATGTGGGCTGCATAAAGATAAGGAAGTAATATCTGCAGCGGATGCAATGCGTAATATGATTACTCTTCACCGCAGTGAAGGAACTATGTTACAACAGGATTTAGATATGCTAAGCAGCATACTTGATTTGGCTGAGACAGAAATATCACAAATTATGACCCATAGAAGAAATTTATTTTCTCTTGATATAAATCGAAGTAAAGAAGAGTTAATAAGGGAAATTTTAACTAGCAGTCATAGTAGGATACCTTTATGGCAAAAAGAACCAGATGATATTATCGGTGTAATTCACGTGAAGGGTCTAATAAATGCCTTGCGTGAAAAGAATAATAAAGCGGAAGAAGTTGACATTACCCAAGTTATGTCAAAGCCTTGGTTTATACCAGAAAGTACACCGCTCAGCGTGCAACTTCATAACTTCCGTAAGAACAGGAAACACCTTGCATTTGTTATTGATGAGTATGGAGCACTGCAGGGAATTGTAACTCTTGAGGACATACTGGAAGAAATAGTTGGAGAAATTTCGGATGAACATGATTTGATCACGGAGAATTTCATAAAGAAAATATCTGACAATATGTATCACATAGAAGGAAAATCTACTATTAGGGACATTAACAGGCAGTTACACTGGAATCTCCCTGATGAAGAAGCTACAACTCTAGCAGGTATGATTGTGAATGAAATAGAGCGCATTCCTGACGAAGGCGAGGAGTTTTCCATGTATGGTTTTCGCTTTAAGATTTTAAAAAAAGATAAAAATATTATTACTGTTGTTGAAGTGCAAGTAAAAACTGGTAATACTAGTAGCAGCAATTAATTAGTGGAGTTTCATGGAAGATACAGTAAAAATAACGGCTGAAGAGTTGAAGGGTTACATAGAGAGAATCGAAAAACTTGAACAAGAAAAGAGGGATGTGCAAGATCACATTCGTGATGTATATGTAAAAGCCGCAGATGAAGGTTGGGATATAAAAGTGATGAAACAAATTATTAGGCTGAGGAAGATGGATGATGATGACAGAGAGGAACAGGAAATATTGCTTGATACCTATAAACGTGCATTGGGAATGAGCTACGAAGAAGAGTTAAGTGAATAGCAGAATTGTAATTGGAATAAGTGGAGCATCTGGTTCTATTTACGGTGTACGTATTTTAGAGGCGTTAAGAAATATTAATAGATCTCTTATCCCTGTCATCCGAGTAGCTGACACTGGGATCCAGGGAAAAAGAAATATAGATTCCAGCGTCACGCGCTGCAAATTTGGTTATGAAACTCATTTAGTGATAAGTCGTGCTGGAAAAATAACTCTAGCTCATGAGATTAAAGAAAAACTTGAAGATATTACATCACTTGCAGATTTTTACTATTCTGAAGAAAAAATAGGAGAAAAAATAGCAAGTGGCTCATTTAAAACCTCAGGAATGATTGTAGCACCATGCTCTATGAAGACAATGTCTGAAATTGCATCAGGTGTTACTTCCAATCTATTGACAAGGGCTGCAGATGTAACGCTAAAAGAAAGAAGAAAATTAATTCTTATGGTGCGAGAGTCACCACTACATCTTGGGCATTTACAAAATATGTTAAAATTAACGGAGATGGGAGCAATAATTGCTCCACCAGTGCCTGCTTTCTATATTAAACCAAAATCGTTGGATGATATTATTAATCATTCTGTTGGCAAAGTATTGGATTTATTTGATATCAAATTACCTGACTTTAAGGAGTGGCAAGGAAGTGACAATTATTATTGATGGTAAAAAAATAGCAAACGACCTATGTGAGAGGCTATCACAAAAAATTGATATTTTAAAGAGAGAGTATAACATTTTTCCTTGCCTGAAAGTAATTCTCGTGGGCAGCAATCCAGCAAGTCAGGTTTATGTTCGCAACAAACAGAAAAAAGCGGAATCAATAGGCATAAGTTCTGAGACCATTGTTTTGCCTAATAATATTTCAGAAGATGAATTGATTGAAAAAATCAATGAGTTAAATGAAGATCGATCTGTGCATGGCATTTTAGTACAGTTGCCTTTACCAAATCATATTAGTGCAAGCAGAGTAATTAACGCAGTAAGTATTGAAAAAGATGTAGATGGCTTCCACGATGAAAACGTTGGTAGATTAGTTAAAGGTGAAAAAAACTGCCTTATACCTTGCACTCCTAAAGGTTCTTTGCATTTAATTAAATCAATTGAAGAGAACCTTTCCGGTAAAAACGCAGTGGTGATTGGTAGGTCAAATATCGTGGGCAAGCCAATGTTTCACCTATTGCTGCAGGAAAATTGCACTGCTACCATCTTGCACTCACAGAGTAAAGATTTAGCTGAATATTGCTCTAAAGCGGATATAGTAGTTGCAGCAGTCGGAAAGCCAAATTTTGTTCAAGCAGACTGGATAAAGAAAGGTGCAATAGTGATCGATGTTGGCATAAATAGTGTTAATGTAGGAGAGCTTGTAGGTGATGTTGACTTTGAGGGAATAAAAGGGAAAGCCAAAGCTATTACCCCAGTACCCGGAGGCGTTGGCCCAATGACAATTGCATTTCTAATGATGAACACTGTTATTGCTGCTTGCTTGCAGAAGGGAGTTGATGCTTCTAATTTCATTAGTTGAGGTATGAAGAGGAAAGCTATATGAAGATAGAATGTACCACATCTCACAATTAATAAAAAATTGAGATTTTTGAAATTCCTCAGTAGTCAAATTTATTAAATATTTAGGATCATCATCTATTCTTTTTTCTCTACAAGTATAGTATTTTCAAAAGCGAATGATAAAGGTATAATATATTCTATACTGAGAATATGCACGAGCTCCAAGAGGAGAAAAAATATATGCTGATGTTCCAGGAAAAAAGCGGGAAAGAGTGAGTATAATAGGTGGATGGATTGAAAAGAAGTTTATTGCACCAATGACCTTCACAGGAGGGTGTAATAAAGATGTATTTAATGTATGGTTAGAGCGAACCACAATTGCAGCGTAATACAACCATAGTTATGGATAATGCTACATTCCATAAAACTCCCAAAACAAAGTCATTAATAGAGTCTTTTGGCTGTCATTTGCTTTATCTTCCAACATATTCACCTGATCTAAATCCGATAGAGCATTGTTGGCACACCATCAAAAGTCGCCTCAGACCTCTAATGCATCAATGTACAGACTTACACCTTTTAGTTGGTAATACCATTTTAGACGTTTATCATTCGTTTTAGAAAATACTATACTTGTAGAGAAAAAAGAATAGATGATGATCCTATAGCTAACCCAAGAAAGGGTTACCTGAATACTGAAAAACAAAATCAATAGCAGAATTGATATCAGGCCAAAAGCTTGGCAGCGCTTTTTTTATGGCATGCTTGATGGCAAACCAGAACTTCTCAATTGGATTTAAATCAGACGAGTATGGCGGCAAAAATAAAACTTTACATCCAACACTTTCTATTGGGAGTGTTAAATAAACTGTGTCAAACCGCATTTTTAGTTCAACTCAATTTTCAATCTGCCAGGAAAGAAAACATCAAGTTGAGAGATAGTTAATGCCCAATCATGTACAGGCATCGTCCACTTTTCCTCTGCCTTCTTTATAGCACAATATACCTGCTTATACAAGGCATTTATGCTGGTAAATGAGCCTTTGGTCTTAGTGAATTTCCTAATTTGCCTATGTAGCCCCTCTATGGGATTGGTGGTGTAGATTATCCTCCTAACTGGACCAGAATACTTAAAATAACCAGACAAGTTTTCCCAATTATTCTGCCAAGATTTTATAACCATAGGGTACTTTGTGCCCCATTTTTCATCCAATTCCAACAGATAATTCTCGGCAATTTCCTTGCTTGAAGCTTGATATACCTTCTTTAAATCGCTCAAAAAACTCTTCGCATCTTTACTGGCCACATACTTCAGTGAGTTGCGTATCTGATGCACTATACACATCTGCACTTCCGCATTAGGAAAGACACTGTTTATAGCTGCAGGAAAGCTTTTCAGCCCATCAACGCAGGCAATAAGGATATCTTCTACTTGTATCTTGTCAAAAGCATCTAATGTTTTAAGCTTAAGCATTAGGTGGAGAAGGGAGGAACTCTGTGCTTCTTCTTAGATATAAAATCTGTAGAGGAGATAAGAATTCCCTTCTCAAAAGTATAGGCTGGACGGTATCGTAGAAAGACCTGAATGGTTCTAATTCTGTATTCACAAGACTAGCCTTACTTTTCATTTTTAATGGTAACGTATGGGGTTATATATGATCAACAACTTTTTGGGCATAGATATATCAAAAGATCGCTTTGATGTTTTTCTCTCATTTATAAGCAAAAAAGGAAAGCGTGAAACTAGAAAAAGAAGCTTTAAGAACGATGGTTTCAAAGTCTACTGAATTTTCTACACAAACATAATGTAGAAAAAGTAAAAACCTGCATGGAATCTAATGGTTGTTATAGCGAAGCACTGGCTGAATTTCTACACAATGCTGGACATTTTGTAAGTGTTGTAAATCCTTATTGCATAAAATCTTATGCAAGGAGTAAGCTGATACGACAAAAGAATGATCAGACCGATGCAGAAGTTATTGCTGATTATTGCCAAAGACAGGAACCTTCTAGTTGGACACCACCTTCTCCTGAAATGAAAAAATTAAAACATCTTTATCGTTGCTCAGTTGCGTTAAAAGATGAGTTAACATTAGTAAATAACCACTTAGAAAAAAAAGAGAGACTGCCTAAAGAAGTTGCAAATGCTTGGGAAGACCTTGCAATGAATATAGCTCAAAAAATAGAAACAATAAAAAACTCCGTACGTGAACTATTAAATCAACACAAAGAATTGTTGGAAAATTTTCAACTTCTATTGACTATTCCAGGCATAGGAGAAGAATCAGCAATAGCTATTTTAGCTGAAGTTTCTGATATAGAGGTTTTTAGAGATGCCAGGCAATTGGCAGCATATACAGGAGTTATACCACGAAATATGACGTCAGGTTCCTCTGTATATGCCAAACCCAGATTAAGTAAATCCGGTTCACAAACATTACGTAAGGCACTTTTCTTTCCTGCCATAGTAGCTAAGAATCACAATCCTATCATTATGAGCTTTTGCCAAAGATTAAAGGAAAAGGGTAAGCATAATATGGCCATCGTTGGTGCTGCAATGCGTAAGCTACTCCATATCATTTTCGGTATTCTGACATCCAAAAGTGCTTTTGATCCTAACCATATCAAAAACTACAGGGCTAGGAGGTTGACTGAAGGTTTAGTACTTTAAAATCAAAAATGCTTCCTATCTATCTTATGTAAAGTGGTATCTTACACAAATTTATTGAATGTTGTTGGTTAGTGGATATGTTGATAAGTAAACTTCATCTGTTTTGTGCGTATAAAACTAATTTACTTATCAACATATCCACTAACTATAATCTGTGTACTGTTACACAATTGGAAGTATTTTTTGATTTTATGATGCAACTTGGGAAATTTTATAATTTTTTTGTTGACTAACAAGACGGTATCTCCTGTCATCCAGCCCTTCCATCCAAGACGGTGTCATTCCAGTGCCCAGACACTGGAATGGCTTTGTTGCATCGCTAGCTATGATGGATTAAAGATAAAAAAGATGGAGAATATCAGTAGCTTATTATTCTGGTATTTATAACAAGAACGGTCAGTGAATACCTAAATTTGAGTAAAAGAAATTTCACTACCACTCACTAATCCGGCTAAAATTCAAGAATTTCAATGCTTTAGCTATTTTCAATAGAATTAAGTTTATTAATATAAATAATAAATTACTATTCTTAAATTTGATCAGATTGATTGCAAAAAAACAAGATTTTCAATAGGTTGCTTATAATCCTAGCTATAGTTAGCCTTTCATAAGTAGCGATGCAACAAAGCCCACTGGAATCCAGAAAACTTAACTTTATACCAGGTAATAAGAACTGGATCCCAGTGTCTGGGCACTGGGATGACAAGAGAAGGTACTGGAATGACGGTTGTCGTTTAGCTATAAACATTAAGAAATTTACCAAATGAAAAAAAAGGCAAAAGAAGCCCCGTGGTTGGCTAATTACTTACATTATACTTTCAAGTATGGCGTTTTTTTAAGTCTTAAACACTGCGATTCAGCTGCTTTTAAGTGCAACTAACCTTAGCTTTAATATTTAAGAAATTTACTAAGCAAAAAAAAGGCAAAAGATATCCCGTGTTAGCTAGTTGTCACTCTCTAATCCTGCAAATCGGCGTTCTATACTGTCTTAAACGCTTTGTAAGCGCGTTTCAGCTTATATGGGTAAAAACCCAGAAAGGTTGTGAAGACATAAGGTGCACATAGTGCAAAAAATTAAAAATAAGACGCCAATCACGTAATACTGTTGTCGTTTAATCTGCACAGATTGAAGATAATAAAATACCTTCATTTTCATGATATGTATAACAATGTTACAAAAAATAATATCATAGAATTCAATAGGATAATTCCTAGAAAACCCCTACATACTAAAAAAAGCAAAATGCTGTTAAAATGAGCTTAAGAATAAATAGCAAACATCTAACATAACAATTCTATTTGTAAATCAGGTGAGACTTATCCTATAGAAAGCTTTCGAACTACGCAAGCGTATCTTTTGCCTTTAGTATTTCTTTAAACCTGCTGCAAAAGAGTAGGAATGGTTATAAAATAGGGAGGTATAGCAAGAGAATAGAGAGGGAAGATGAGCTTAAACTACCATAATCTAAAAGAACATCCGAGAAATTTTCGAGATGTAACAGGTTTGAAAATAGAAGAATTCGAAAAGGTTGTAGAAAAAGTGCGCCCAGAGTGGGAAAAAGTTCAAGAACAGAAGAAATGCCATGGAAGAACGTCAAGATTGCCTGTATTGGAAGATAAAATACTCTGTATAATTCTATAGACCTGCTGCAAAAGAGGAGATATTTAAAGAGAGATGTAGCAAGAGGGAAGATGAGCTTAAATTATCAAATCAACGTTATTCTACTTTACCTCACTAGCATTTTCCTTACCTTGAACCTTACTATTACTCACAAATATAAACATTCGTTACGTAGTTCTTAATATGTCTACAGAGACGAAATTTCCCGAATTATTTATAATGGACCCTTACGATCACATTCTGGGGACGTACATCAGAAAACTTTTATATTATTAGTTTTGTAGTAAAATTATATGAGTACATCGTATCTATTAAATCAGAAGCTTTATGGATTACAGATTGAGAGCTTATTTGTTTGGGGTTATCTGGTTTATACTTAGCTTACTTAGTAGTGTAGCTAATGATACTATATCAAAATATCTAAGTTTACATCTTCAGAGTTTTGAAATAATTTTTTTCCGCTTTCTGTTTACCACTATTACCCTTGTACCTTTTATGTTTTACTATGGAATAGAAGCTTTTAAAACAAGTCAAATATCTATTCAAATAACTAGAGGAACACTGTTGTTTTGTGGAATGGTCTTATGGACATATGGATTGAGTACTTTCCCCATAGTAACTGCAACGATTATAAGTTTTTCTATACCATTATTTGTTATATTTCTTGCAATCCCTTTACTAAACGAAAATATAATTTGGCAAAGATGGATAGTAACTATTATTGGTTTTGTTGGTATTGCTATTACTATCAAAGCTCATAGTGAAGACTTTAATCCTAAAATTCTTATTTTTATTGTATCTGCATTAATCTTTGCTATATTAGACATACTTAATAAGAAACTTGTGATAAAAGAGTCAGTAATAAGTATGTTATTTTATTCAGCTCTAATGACAACTGTTTTTTCTACTCCACCTTTGTTATTTTATTGGCATATGCCTTCCTTGTTGGAATTAGTATTACTGCTGATTTTGGGAATTAATTCAAATCTAATTTTGCTCTTTATGTTAAAAGCTTTTACTCTTACTGATGCTACTGCACTTGCACCTTATAGGTACATAGAGCTAATAATTTCTGCAATAGTAGCATACGTTATATTTAATGAATTACCTGATAAAAGTGCTTTATATGGTACTTTGATATTAATACCATCAACCTTATTTATAGCTTATTCGGAAGGTAAGGCAATTAAGAAAAATAGTGTAACAACAAAAGTTTATAATTGTTAATGGTATTTATTTTAGATGCTAAGCTATATTTTTAAGGTGATAATAAAATGCACATAACTATTATAGGAGTAGGGTATGTAGGATTAGTATCTGGTACAATGTTATCGGAGCAGGGCCATAAAGTTGATTGCATTGACATAAATACTGAGAAGATTGAACTTTTGAAATCAGGGAACATTCCTCTATATGAACCTGGATTAGCAGATTATTTAGAGAATAATATAAAGTCACAAAGGATAAGATTTTTCGATTCGTATTTTCAAATAAATCCCAATACAGAAGTAGTATTTATAACTGTAGATACTCCATCAGACTCCCTAGGAAATGCAAATTTAAAGAATGTATATAATGCAGTAAGTGAAGTTTCTGAGAGAGTTAATCAAGATTGCTTAATAGTGATAAAGTCAACTGTTCCTCCTGGTACTGCAGAAAATATATATAATTATTTATCTAATAAGGGCTATAACTTTGATTTGGGGGTTAATCCAGAGTTTCTCAAGCAAGGCTCTGCAGTATCAGATTTTTTATACCCAGATAGGATAATAATAGGAGTAAAAACTAAGCTAGCTAGGGCAAAACTAGAAGTTATATATAAATCATTTATAGATAAGAATATTCCGTTAATGGTCACTGATACAGTTACTGCTGAAATGATTAAATATGCTTCTAATGCTTTTCTAGCAACAAAGGTTGCTTTTATCAATGAGATGGCAGGTTTATGTGAGCTATTAGGAGCAGACATTGACCTTTTAGCTAACACTATGGGAATGGACCATAGAATAGGTAAGGAGTTTCTCAAAGCTGGTCCAGGATTTGGAGGATCATGTTTTCCTAAAGATTTATCGGCCTTAATAAGGCTTGCTGAAGATCACAATGTCAAGCTACAAATTTTAAATTCAGTTAAGGAATCTAACTATAATCATATAACAAACATTGCTAAAAAGGTAGAATATCTATTAAATGGAGTCCAAAATAAAAAAATAGCAATATGGGGGCTAACTTTTAAGTCTGGTACTGATGATGTAAGAAATAGCCCAGCTATAGATATTGCACAATTGTTAGTGAATAACAAGGCTAAAATTACTGCATATGACCCAATGGGGATGGATAATGCTAGGCAAGTTCTAAAGGATATAGAGTACGCGGACAATGCTATAGGGGCTGCAAGGGACGCGGAAGCCTTGTTATTGTTAACGGAGTGGAAAGAATTTAAAAATCAAGATTTTGCAAGTTTAAAGAGTATTATGACTGCACCTAATGTTTTTGATTTCCGTAATTTATTAGATAGCGAGCTGTTACTAAGATATGGTTACCATGTTTATTCCTTGGGTAAAAAATCTATCTACAAAGTTTAACTGTTGAGAAATATTTTTTACACCGCTTTACTTAGTTTTTTAAGGTCTTTGCTTGATAATATGGAAAAGCAAACGAGTGCAACAACAGAGCAAATGGAAAAAAATGAAAACATAATACTGTTACCACAGTGCTTAACAAGTACTCCTAAGAGCACGCATGAAAATATTGAACTTGCAATATACCCAAATAATCCTGTTAAGCTTACAATTGCACATACATTATTTTGTGAAGCAATTTCTACAGCTATAACACCTGTCAGTACTTGAACTCCAAATATAAAGAATCCTGATAAGATTGCACCAAGGTTCATAAGAATTATGTTTTGACCAAAGTTCATTGCA
Organism: Wolbachia endosymbiont (group A) of Sympetrum striolatum; assembly: GCF_947250715.1. NCBI lineage: Bacteria > Pseudomonadati > Pseudomonadota > Alphaproteobacteria > Rickettsiales > Anaplasmataceae > Wolbachia > Wolbachia endosymbiont (group A) of Sympetrum striolatum. The sequence continues at coordinate 32,437 of NZ_OX366342.1, read as the reverse complement.
ATAAAAGTGAGTGCTATACCCAACATGTAAAGTAATGCCAGCAAGCTTCTATTTTGAAAGAAGTACATATCACTAATTCTTCCTGTGATTAAAGTTCCAAGGATTCCACCTAAATCATATACACCTGTTATTAGTGAGGATTGTACAAGAGAAATTTGTAATTTATCCCTTAAAATTATAGGAAACCAAAAGAAGATTCCCATTTTTATAATATAAGCACAAAAAGTAGCACAACATAGAAACCATATGGAACTTGTTACCTTGATACCTATTTGAGATTTATGCACCTTATAATAGGTAGTAAAGTTGGCACTTTCTTTGTAATATGCTTTTAATATTATATAAATTCCAAAAAGTAAGCATAAGAGACCAGAGTACAAAAATGCACTCTTTGCATCATACATTTTTATTATACTTGGTAATACAATTAAAGTAATACAAGAACCAAGTTGCTGAGATGCGCTCATAACTCCCCATGATGATGCAATTGAAGAGAGGCTAGAGTTTGTAACCATAAACTTGGTAATAGCTGGCCAACCTAACCCTTGTGTCCAAGCTAATAATATTAATGTTAACAGTAATAAAGTTAGATTATTATATGATAAAGTTATACCAATGGTTAATAATCCAGTTGCAATATTGCATAGCCCAAACATAAATAGTGGATTATTTTTGGAGTCCATGACTATTCCATTAACGAATTTTGATACTCCATAAAAAAAAGAAAAGCAGGCAAAAAAATAGCTTAATTTTACATGGTCAGTATCTATTAACAGTGGTAGAGCAATTGGTATACTTTGTCTTGATAAATAAAGCAGCATATATCCACAGAAGAATAGTAAATATTGAAAGAAGACAAAGTTCACACCTATTCCCAAATAGCTCTATGCAGATGCCAGCATAATACTATATTGGTATAATATTATTTGACAAGAAGTTTTCAAACAATTAGTGCAGAAAATTACTTACTTAGTATCTTTCTTATAGCAGATACAGTAATATTAATATCTTCATAGCTTATATCTCTATGTGTTATAGCTCTGATTTTACCTTTGATGTTAGCCATTCTAATTCCATAATTTGTTATTAGTACGTTTATTAATTCTTGAGTAGATATACAATTATTACGTAATGAGAAATACGCTATATTAGTTTTGTATAGGTCAATATCAATTATAACTTGATCTATTGAGTCTAGGCCTTCTATAAGGTGCTGCATTTTTTTATGATCTTCTTCTAAAGAATTTACATTATTACGTAGAGCATATAAACATGCAGCTGAAATAATGCCAGCTTGGTGCATACCTCCGCCAATTTGAAACTTATAGTACCAAGCTTTTTCAATAAACTCTTCACTTCCAAGCAATATTGCGCCCATTGGAGCACCTAATCCTTTACTAAAATCAATGAATACCGAATCAAAATAACTTGCATACTCTTTTGGAGATATTTTAGTATGAGCACAAGCGTTGAACAGTCTTGCTCCATCTAAATGAGTGAATACGTCATTCTCTTTGCAGAGACTTGAGATCTCTTGAATATATTCTAAAGGCCACACAGCTCCACCACCAAAATTTGTCGTTTGTTCGATAGAAACAAGCCCAACTCTCGGAATATTTCTTAAACTAGGACGAGTAATAAACTCAACAATTTGTTCTCCAGTAAATATTCCTCTCGTACCTTTGATTGGCAAAGGAGTGGCATGTGCCTGGGCTGCGATCAAGCCAGATTGTACTATGAGCGGATGTGAAGTTTCATCAAGCAGCAAGTAATCACCAGGTCTTTGAATGTGTACTTTATAAGCAATTACATTGGACATTGTTCCTGAAATCAAAAAGATTCCTGCAGGTTTACCTAATATTTTACATGCGGTTGCCACTAATTCGTTCACAGTTGGATCTTCACATGCAGCTTCGTTTCCAACTTTTGCTTTAGCCATCGCTTCCCTCATTTTAGCTGAAGGGTCAGTGTTTGAATCGCTAAAGAAATCTATTTTTATTCTCATATTAAATTTAACACAACCTCCTTTATAATTTCAGCAGCTTTCATGATGTCTGTTTCCTTTGTGCCAAGATGGGTAACTGCTCTTATATGAGACTCGAGCCAAGGAAAAAGTAATAAACCATAAGCTTGGCACTTACTCAAGAAAACCTCATTAGTTACATTTAGTGCTTTTATACTAAAGCTTACTATATTAGTTTCTGGATAAGGTAGTACCAGTTTTATGTGTGGAATTTCCTTAATCTTGTCTGCAAACAGTTTGGCGAGTTTATTGTCTTCTTTAAGCCTAGAAATATTGTTCTGTAGTACATACTTTGCTGCATTAGCACAATACCCTATCTGATGATAACCACTACCTAGCCAAACCTGTAGCTTTTTAGCCCTTTCAATTATCTCTCTTTTACCCATAAGCATTGAACCAAAAGGAGCGCCAAGTCCTTTAGTAAAAGAAAAGCTCATTGTATCCACATATTTAGCATAATCTGCTAAAGCAATATTTGTTTCGATATGAGCATTAAATATTCTTGCACCGTCTAAATGAAGATTTACATTGTGAGCTTTTAAAAAGTGATATAACTCGACTTGTTTTTCAAAAGGATAAATTTTACCATTAAACCCATTTATACTATTTTCTATAGAAACAAGACTCACCTGAGCAAAAATTTTATACCTCGGCTTAGAATTAATAGCACATTCTACTTCAGCAACATCTAAGATTCCGCTATTATTTCTAATACAATTAAATACGATATTATTTACTTTTGCATTGCCTGCACTATCGAAAAAATTAACGTGATAATTATAATGAGTTATTAGTTCATCACCAGGACTTGTTTGACTGGCAATGGCTAATCTATTTGCAAGCATACCGCTGGTTACAAATAATGCCTCTTCTACTTTGAATAATTGTTTGCAATATTCTGATAAGTCATTACAGCTTTTGTCTTCACCATAAGCAAAATCTCCAACAGTTGCATTACTTATTGCATGTATAACGTTGGAGCTCTGCAGAGTTGTAGTGTCACTTCTCAGATCAATAATTTTTTCCATCTTATTTTTTGCCATTCAAACAACCAATTTGAGCATTCCAAAGTTCCTTGTAAAGACCTTGCTTAGAAACTAGTTCAGCATGTTTACCATCTTGGACAATTTTTCCTTTGTTAAATACTAGAATTCGGTCCATGTGTAAAAGTGTAGAAATACGGTGTGCTATAGTAATCGTAGTTTTATTTTGCATCAGTTTAAATAAACTCATTTGAATTGTTTTTTCTGTTATAGAATCTAACTGACTAGTTGGTTCATCAAGAAATAATATTGGAGCGTTTTTTAAAAATGCCCTTGCTATTATTATTCTTTGTCTTTCTCCTCCAGATAGTTTGATGCCTTTTTCTCCGACTGTAGTTCCATATTGATCTGGTAGAGTCATAATGAAATCGTGAATACCAGCCAGCTTTGCAGCTCTCATTATTTCTTCGATAGTAGATTGAAGTCTACCATATATGATGTTTGCTAAAATAGTATCATGAAATAACAATGGGTCTTGAGGTATTACAGATATTTGTTGCCTCAAAGAACTCTGTGTAACTTCTGATACTATTTGATTATCAATCTCTATATTACCTTTTTTAACATCAAATAGCCTTAGGATTAAGTTTATAAAAGTAGATTTACCACCTCCAGAATAACCAACTAGACCTACCTTTTCGCAAGGATTAATGGTAACTGAGAAATCTTGAAATAATGGCTCCTGACCTTCATAAGAAAAAGAAACATTGTTAAACGTTATTCTTCCACTTAATAAATTTAATTCTTTAGCATTTTCCTTATCTTGAATTTCTGGTACGGTATTCAAGATTGGCAATGCATCTGAAACTTTGCCGAAATGAGTAGAAAATTGGGTAAGATTTCTAGTTAGATGGTTAAGAAACTCTATAATCGATATATTAATTCCAAGTACAAGGGCAATATCTCCTATTGCGATCTTGTTCAATTGATAATCATGAATTAAAAAATACAAGTTTACTGCTTGGAGTATATCAAATGAATAGCCATATATAAACCAAAGCCAAAAGTATGCCCATTGTAATTTTCTCTCTGCAATAGTTCTTTTCTTGCATATTTGAAAAAATTTGTGTCTCTCATGTGCTTGCTGAGAAAATAACCTTACTGATATAACATTTAAAATACTATCTGCTATACTAGCTATTACTTTTGAATTTTGTTTAGAGTAATTATCAGCTAGTTCAGTAAGTACACGAAAGCTGAAAATCGAGACTAAAATAAAAATGCTTACCCAAGTGAATGTAGCGATTGCAAACTTTATGTTTACTAATGATAAGGTATAAATAGCTAAGACTAATGCTATACTGTAACCGAAAAAACAATCTATAAGCAATCTTATTAACTCTATCACACTATCCATTAAGCTACTGACCTTATGTACTAAGCTTCCAGATAAATTGTTCTGATAATAGGAATGGTCTTGTTGGAGTAGCCTACAAAAAGATATATCAGCTATTTTTTGACGCATTAAGGTAAACATTCGAATGTCAACAAAATAGCCATAGAATCTAAAAGCAGTAGTGATAAGTAATGCCATGCCAAGATAAGCGCTTACAGGTAATAAAAGATTTTCAATTACATTACCTTCCTGATATTTTACAGCTGTATCTAGAATATTTTTTACTAAATACTTTCTAAAAGACAAATCAACAGCTACCACCAGAGCAACTAAAGACATTATAAGTACATTAAGCTTGAATTTAGATACTATATTCAAGATGAACATCAATACACATTTGAAGCTATCAACTCTACTTCTGTTCATTTACAATGCTAGCTCCACTACTTTGACTTTTTTATTGAGAAATACAAGTAGTGAAAACCATAAATTTTTGTATATTTTTCCTGAGATGTCTCCAGCATCATGTAGTGCTGATGCTTGATTTAGAATAAGCAGCTTATATAAATCTCGCTTAGCCTCAGTAGTGTCGATCTCAGAGATATTTTTAGTTGTGTCTGCAATAAAGGCTAACCAGCTCTTGATAAGTTCTTCCATGTTTTTTGCTTTTATACTTTCCTGGTAGCCAAACAATGACAAGCATTCTCTCAGTATAGATTCTGTTAACTCACCACAATTGAGTATACCAAAAACTGAAGGCTGAGGTTTTGGCACATAGGGAAGGTCTTGATCTTTTATAATCCACCTTGTTACATAAGCAAATCTATCTTTAGCATCTGTATTCTTATCACTACCATGCCATAACCGGGAATCAAAAACTATTGCATCTCCTGCTGAAATAGGTAGTGACTTAATTTTGTAATTTTCTCGGTTATTTGAGTGCTGATCAAAAAAATATGGGTACCAAAAATCAACTAAAGGCTGTATTTCCCATTTATGACTGTTTTCTATAATTTGTAGTGCACCTGAAGTTTCACTGACATTATTCAAAGCTAACCAAACGGAAAAGTGGTAAGGATCATTAAAACTATAGGAGATGTCTTGATGGAAGGGAACTGCATCTATTAAATCAGCAGTTTTACATATAACATTTGATTTTTTCTGCAGTATCTGACACTGAAGTGATTTTTCAAGGTAATTTTTAATAATTTTATCTAATGCTTGAGAGATAATTCTAGTTACTTGAGATGACGTGCCCCATCTGCCGGTACAGTTTAAGTAGTCAGAAGTTGAAACACTTAGTTCTTGGGATAGCTTTGATATCTTATTTGTTATATCACTTAAAGACTGAGTTATTAGCTCTAAAGGAACCAGATTTTTGATAATAAAAAAACCATTTTTTTGTAATGTTTCCATATGATTAACACCTGACATCAATAACTGATAAGTAATCTGTTAAAGGTATAACAGCAAAAATTTTGAATCCTTTTACTTGTTTGAGTATTTTTTCCCAATCGCTTAATGTTCTTAGTTTACCTCCTGTTTCAACCATTACATTAATATCTACAGAGCCTCCAGCTGGAGAGCGGTAATCTAAAATAGTTTCTATCAATAAAATACGAGATATTCCTTTGACCAATTTTAAATAAGATAATACTTTATCATCATCATAATGCTGTAGAAAGCGGCAAAAGACACCTAATTCATAATTTGTAGCTGATAGTTCTTCCTGAGTTATAAGTTTGACTTTTAAATTTTCTACTAACTGTCTTGGCACTTTATGTTCGTTATATAGGCCTATGGAACCTTTATTGTGTATATCAGAATAAGCAAGAAATAAAGAGTGTACACCAAATAGCAATATATTCTTAGCACCATCTATATTAATCCTAGAATTAAACTCTTTAGTATCAAACCTAGAATATCCTAGCAATGCTTGGTAAAACGCTATTTTCTTATCTTCTGATGCTTCTCTTTCCTTAAAAGATTCAAATGAAGAGATTGACTTCTGTTTTAGTATATCGGCAATCTTTAACCAATTCTTTTCAGCGGCAACTCTCGCCCACATTATTGATGCTTTTGGCAAAAATGGTATTTCCTTAAAACACTTACCTTTTAATGATAGTTGCCACAAGTCGTTGTTCTTATCATAATCAATAAACCCTACTTCCCACAACGCCCTTAACAGCCTTTCTAGATTTGGTACGATAATGTTTAACTTTTTAGATAAAACCGGCATAGTTGCAGGTAAAATATTTAACAAATCAAGTTCAATAGCAACGCTTGTTAGGTACGTTTTCCAAAAGGCTGAAAGTTCTGCAGAAATCCTATGCACTTGAGATTCTTTACCTAAATCAAAAATACTAAACTTTACATTTCCGGTAATATCGATTTGTCCTAACACACCTTCAAAAGTTTCAACTTTTGCCATGCCATTATAGAATGCTTCTACCATTTTAAATCTCTGCTGGTAAACAGGATTACCATTAATATCTATATGAAACCAACCATGTTGATCTTCTGCAATAGAATATCCTTTATGAAAAACATTAAGTTTTTTATACCATTTATTATGTACTAACTTTCCATGATGATTAATATGTGTAGCTTTACCATCCTTATAGACTACAGCGATACCATCCTTAAAATCTCCAACATAATCATATTCCTCCTGATAAATCCTGTTGCCATTTAAATTAATATGAAAACATTTATCATGTCTTCTAACTATACAAGCATCTTCCTGATAATTTCCAACCCATTGATACGACTGTTTATATACTCTACATCCAGATGAATCAATATGGTAACACCCTGTATCATCTTCTACGGCTGCTCTATTGAAGTAGAATCCAAAAGTTTTTAGAAATCTATGATGATAAACTGCTTCTCCTCTTACATTGATATGATAAGCACCTGTCTGATCATAAACCGGTGCAAGACCGGGCTCATGAAATTTACCAGCCTTTATAAACCTATTTTCATACAAAGGATTTCCTAGTAATTCGTGAAAACTCTCACACGGTGAAATTTTAATAGATTTAAGATTATCTTTGATTAATTGATCAAAGGTTTTCTCATGTTGCATGTTTTGCATAATTTATAATTTAAATAATTCTTTTGTAAGCTTAGGTACTCACTACTCTGCCATATTTCCTCGAGTTTAACCTCATTAACATTACCAAAATTTCCTAATGTCTTACGGAGTTCATCTGGAGCACAGCAAGGACTAAACTTTCCTTCATTGTTTATCCATGCTTCTTTACCTAAAAATGGGCATTGACCACCTGGAGCCAAATCCTTAATACCTTCTTGAGAAAGGATTGTGAAATTTTCTAATTTTATCTTTTTACCATTTGGCAATAGCATATTATCTCTAAGTTCGTATAACCTTCTCACCTCCGTGTTCCATCTACTAATTGCTAACTCATCTCTTCTCATAGATAGATCCTTAATTTCCTCAAAATGTGCCCAAAGATGATGTCCTTTAACTCTATCTATGCCGTTTTTTATGGCCATCTTAACTATGTCATAGAGTTCATGTAAATTACTTTCCAAAAATGTTAATTGTAAAGTAACGGTACACCTTTCACCTGTATCGCTAAAGTATTTATCTCTAACTTCAAGGAAAGTTTTTAAGTTTTCTGTCACTACTTCCCATTTTGAACCTTTCATGATTCTTTCATGAGTTTCTTTAGTTGCCCCATTCCAGGAAATCTTAACATCAGATAAAATTGGTACCAATAGTTCAGCCCATTTTCTAGCTCCTTTAATGGGAAAAGAACCATTGGTCGTGAGGTTAAGCTTCAGGCCGAACTCATGGCACAAATTGATTATTTCATCAAAGCTTTTGTACATTAAAGGCTCACCCATAGTAGAAGGAATGATTTCCCTTAAAGGTGTACCAGCTGCTTCTTTAATTACTTTTCTGATAGTTTCTATTGATAGTATCTTAGGTTTTATTCCTTTAGCTTTCTTCTCTTCTTTAACTTTACTGTATGGTGAAAAACATTCGCACATTATACAAGAAAAATTGCAGTAATCTGGATTAGTATCAAAAGTAATTCTCCAAGGACCGGGTTTAACAGCTACTGATTTGCCTTTCTTTTCAATAGCATTACGGTAAATCTTGTTAAGTTTTTCAGTATGCTCACTTATAGAAGGTATATTTCCATTTTCAGTATAAGGATAGCCTTTTTGGGTAAGTTTATTGTATAACTCCTGATTTGTAGATAGGACTTGCATTTTTTCTGATAAACTACTTGCATCTCTGTGCTTAAACAATAGTCCATCTCTTACATATTCTGCCATGCCACCATAATCGGCTGTTATAACTGGTATTCTAAGTTGCTGTGCTTCATGTATTACTAACGGTGAATTTTCACCCCAAATTGAAGGAACGACTATTGCATCAACTTTATTAAATACGTCAGTAACTATATTCTTATTATCATAACTTCCCATCCACTCTATTCTTTCTTTAACAACAGGTGAAAACTGATTGGCAATCGCTTTTAAGGCTTTAGTTTCTTCTCTTGCTGCTCCCCAAATTCTAAGTTTTACTTTAGATGATAAGTGAGAAAAAGCTTTCAATAATAGATCAATACCTTTTTCGGGAGTATGAGTACCAATATAACCGAAAATAAACTCTTTTTCTTGTGCTCTATTTCTATTCTTAAGACGATTGAGATCAAAACCATAATCAAGATAAGAAATTTTGTTTATCGGAACATTAAAATCCTGAGTAAATTTGTCCATCAAGAATTTCGATGGGGAAATAAAGTAATCTATATAGTCTATTATTTTCCTTGTGTGCTTCATTCTAGTTGCAACCCATTGTTCCCAATAATTTATGTCTAAATTCAGGAATTCTTTATCTCCTGTAAAATATCCTTTGTAACATTGGGTTGCACATTTTTGATCCTTTTGTCCATCACAAAGCCGTAACAAATCTTCAGAATTGCGTTGAATAAACCTTCCTCTTGGACACATTAACCAAAAGTCATGTAGCGTAAAAATTGTAGTTATATTTTCTTTAAAAGCAATTTCTGGTAAAGTAATTGATAGATGATTAAGATGACCAAAATGTATAAGATCTGGCTGAAAGTTATCTATTACTCTTTTAAATTGTATATCTACTTCTTCATTGATAAATTTGTAACGATATTTAGCTATGGGTATATTAATTAAATGCAGTAAGATTCGAGAATCACTACGATCTAGGACTGTAGTGTAATAAAAATCAGGTAAAAAGCTATTTTCATACCTAGTAAATACTTGTACCTCATTGTTATTTGCTAGTTCATGAGCAAGAGTTTGGCTATAAACCTCTGAACCAGCACTATAATAAGGAGGGTAACCATGAATAACTTTTAATATTTTCATATATTACCATATCTATATTGTTAGGATATTCTTGTGTATTGTTTTGTAGACTTTTTATAAATTTACTTAATCCTACTTCTAATGAATGTTTTGGAGACCAACCAAGTAGCTCTTTAGCTCTAGTAAAATCACCATAGAACTTAGTTACGTCAAAATTTCTTGGAGGATAAAAATCAATTCTAGAATCACTTTTCGTGACTTTTAATATTGTTTTTGCTAAGTTTTCTAAAGTACATGGGCTATTAGTAGTAAGATGAATAGCAGGAAGAGAAGATTTTTCGCTTTGTAAATATTTAACAGTTAAGCATATACCCTCTATAACATCATCCAAATAGGTAAAATCAAAAACACATTCTTTACCTTCTATTTTAATTGGATCACCTCTTAATGCATTAATACAGAGTGCAGGAATTACTCTACTGTTATGATCTAGTAAACCACCGTATACATTTGAAAAGCGTAATATTGCTACATTAAAATCTTTTGAACTTGTTATTTGTTCCTCAATAAATGCTTTACCTTTGGCATAATTATTTATTGGATCGATACTAGCAGATTCTGTAACTGGCAGTTCCTTCTGCTCTCCATAGACTTCCCTACTACTTGCATATATAAACCATGGTTTATTTGAAAGTGACTTACATAACCCTAAAAACTGCATTGTACCATCAACATTAATTTTTCTACACAGTTCAGGATAAAGTTCACCATGTATAACTCGAGAAATTGCAGCCAGATGAATAATTCCTGTACACTTAGCAAGTAGTGGTACTATATCTTCTGAAAAAAAACTGAGTGGATTGTTGTGAAACCTAATATCACAGCTTATTACTTCATGGCCCTGGTTTTCTAACTTTTTCACCAAGGTTGACCCTATCAAACCTGCAGCACCTGTTATTAATATCCCCATGTATACCCTCTCACTACAACTAGGAAAATTTGTCGTACCAATTATCTTACAAGTAAGAATCAAAAGGTATTATAAAACCAATATAAAACAAATGTCAACTTAAATTAATGAATAAGAAAATGTAGTTATGAAAGAAAAGTTGGCCGCCTTTTTTTTTGAAAATAGTGTTCGGCTTTAATCAAATCCTCTTTATTATTTACTCCCATTGCTTCTCTTTCATCAGAAACTACATAACCTACACTCAAGTTATTGTTTGCTGCAATGGGTACTATATCATTAAGACAATATTCATTGGTCGAATTATTAAATTTTATTTCTTTTACTAAGGTAAAAAGATCTTTAGCATATGAAACTATTATTCCAGAGTTTGCAAGAAGCATTTTATCTCCATTTTTTAGGATTTTTTGAACATTTCCGTAATTATCAATTACTAATCTTCCATATTGTTCATCTTGACTATTGAATCCAAGAAGAACTAAATTATTATACTTTAAACAATCAGTCATTTTCATAACTGTATCACTAGATATAAAGGGAGTGTCTCCATACTGTATTAAAACTATGTCTTGATCAGATAACTCCTCCAGATTTTCTAGAGCAATTTTAACTGCAGTGCCAGTACCTGTAATATCTTCTTGAATTATTAGTTTTATATTGTATTGATCGATTATACTTTTTAGGGTATCAAACTTTTCTAAATCTTTTAGAAGGGAGTTGTTAACAACAATTGATAAGCTTTTTAGACTCAGCAATTTTGCATTAGAAATTATATGTTCTAAAAGAGTAAGATTTCCCACTTGGTGCAACGCTTTTGAATATTCAGAATTCATTCTACTGCTCTTTCCTGCTGCTAATATTATCAAAATGTTACTCATACATGACTTAGGGATTGATTAGATAGTAAGTTAATTTATAATTAATAAGATGTAAAGCCCACTATAATTTTCTAAATGATCTAGATCTTGGCACCCTCATTAGAGTTTCATTTAAGAGAGCTATAACTTCAAACTCTTTACTCTATTTTCTACGCTGACATCTTGTAAACTCTGATCTGGACTTTTTAATATTTCTAATAATCTACTTGCAAGGTTTAAGTGTTTATTGATTACTGCAACCTGGACTAATGACTTGCCTTGATCATCACGAGCATTTGTTACAGCTACGCGCTCATCGGGTTTTATTGCTCTCAGCTTACTGATAATTTCAACATTACCATTTTTTGCATTTTCAAATAGCTCTTCTACTAATTTCAATAGGTTAGTAATATTCTGGTCTCGAGAAAGATCAAGTGGTGTTTTACCTTCTTTATTCTTGATGTTATAAATTGCACCATGTTTCAACAAAGATTTTACAGCTTCGAAAAAGCTATTTTCAGTAGCAACATGCAACGATGTAGTGCCTTTAACTATTGTTTTAGCATTAATAAAATCACTCAATTTATTGTGGCTTACACGTTGTAACAAAGCTTCAATAATTTCTTTATGACCTTTGGAAGCAGCAGTGTGTAATGGTGTATTACCCTTGTTAGTAACTTTAGTAGCATCAGCTCCATTTGCTAGCAAGATATTTACAACTTTTATGTGCCCATTATTAACAGCATAATGTAATGGCGTTCTTCCATCCACGTTTTTCGAATCAATTATTGCTCCATCTCTAATGGAACTCTCAATTCCTAAATAATTATTATCTTCTATAGCCTTAAATAACTTCTCAGTCAATTTTAGTAATTTTATAACTTCTGGGTTTCCTCTTCTTTCCGCAAAGTGTAATGGTAAAACATATCTACCTTCTTCAGCTCTAGCATTAAAGTATGCTCCGCTCATAAGTAGAGACCTAACTATATCTAAATTACCAATTTGTGCCCCTAAGTGTAAAGGCGTAGCATTTTTATCCATTTTTGCATTAACATCCGCTCCATTTATAATAAGAGTTTTAACTACCTTAGGATGACCATATTGAGCTGCAAGATGTAGGGCTGTGCATTTATTTTGATTTTCTTTTACATTTACATCAGCACCATGTTTCAATAGAACGGTTGCTATCTGATCATAACCTTTTTCTGCTGCAAAATGTAAAGGAGTCCAATTTGTGTGATCTAAAGCATTAATATCTGCTTCCTTTTCTAAGAGCAATTCAACCACCTCTAAATGATCATGGTCTACTGCAAAGTGTAGAGGTGTAGTACTTTTAACTGTTTTAGCATTAATGTCTGCTCCTTTATCAAGCAAAGATTTAGCAACTTCTAAATTACCATCATATGCTGCACAATGTAGAGGAGTCCAACTTCTGTTATCTAGAGCATTAATATCTGCTCCATTTTCAATCAAGAAATTCATTATTTCCAAGCGATTATGTTCTGCTGCCAAATGTAGAGCTCTTCTACCATCATCCATCTTTGCATTTATATTTGCTCCTTTTGCAATTAAGCTCTCTACTATTTTTAAAGAAAAACCATTATATGCTGCATTATGTAAAGGAGTCCAATTCTGATCATCCACGGTGTTAATGTTTGCTCCATTTTTAATTAAAAAATCACTCACCTCGAAATGACTTTGCTGAATTGCTAGATGCAAAGGTGTAAAACCTTCGTTTTTTTTAGCATTAACATTGGCTTTTTTCTCTATTAGTAGCTTCACTACTTCTAAGTGACCATTCTGAGATCCTATATGTAAAGCTGTGGAATGATCGTGGCCTTTAGCATTAACATCAATTCCCCTTACGAGAAGAAGAGACTTAACTACTCCAAAGTGATTACGTTCTGCTGCTAAATGTAGAGGTGTAAGATTCTCATAATCCTTAGCATTAACATTAGATTTTGCTTTTAGTAAAATGTCTACTAACTCTAAAAAGCCATTTTGAGACGCTAAATGTAGAGGTGTAATCTTATCATCTGTTTTTGCATTAACGTTTGCTCCCGCTTCAAGCAGAACTTTAACTATATCTAACCTACCAGTTTGTGTTCCCAGATGTAAGGGTGTAATGTTTGCATCAACTTTACGATTACCTATGCCTGAAGATCCAGCGTTAATATTAGACCCTTGTGAAATAAGAGCTTTAACTACTTCGAGGTTACCATTTTGTACTGCAGAATGCAAAGGTCTTGCTCGATCATTATTTACAGCATTAACATCTAATCCCTTTTCAATAAAAACATTTACTATATCTAGATGACCATTCTCTGCTGCTAGGTGTAAAGGTGTATGAAGTTTATCTGTTTTAGTACTAAGATCTGCTCCATTTGCAATCAAGGTGTTGACTATATCTAAATATCCTTGCTGGGATGCAAAACTTAAAGGTGTAAAGCCTAGAATGGTCTTATGGTTTACATCTGCTCCATGAGCAATAAGAAAGTTAACCATCTCTAAGCGATTTTTTGCAATTGCAAAATACAGTGGCGTAAAGCCATCGTACTTAATCTCTGAGTTAATATCTAAACCCTCTCCTAATAAAGTGTTGACTAAATCCAACTGACCATTTCCTGCTGCTAAATGTAGCGGTGTAAGACTAAGATGTTTCTGAGTTTCATAGTTTTCATTTAAAAACTCTACAAAAAATTGCAGCTGATCCAGACTATTAGATATTCTATTAGTAAACATAAAGGCCTCGCATTGAAGAATTTACGTAAAATATAGCATCTACAAGTCTTTAAGCAAGATAAATCTTCTTCTTAAAAAAGATACTGTAATCCAACCTGTATGCTTATAACTTTTTTATTTGATCATGGATAGATTAGGTGTCTCATCTGCAATAGAGACACCTGCCTTAAGTAGCTACATCAAATTTCTCTGTTTTTGCCCCTTTTTTTCTGATGAAGATGTCTTCATTCTTCTCAGTAGCCAATATTCTTTTTAAAGAATAACCGTTACGTGCACCAAAGCATTAATAATTATACACAATTGTGAAGAAATATTCAATCTTTTTATTGTTTTGAATGTGTTGATGAAAAAAACGTCTGTCAGAGATCATCTGAGAATTGCATTTTAGGCTTTAGATGTAGAAGGGGGTCTTATCGTCTTTTTATAAATACTCTAAAAATAGGCTTAAATCGCCAAGAGATGGATATCATGAATTTAGTAGCGTAAAAACATCAAAGATACCTCATATCATAAAGTTTAATGTCAACATTTGGTAGCAACATTCCCGATTTACAAAGCAGAGTCAATAAAGGTTGCAAATAATCTACGTATGTTGGACGTTTCTGTTGATGCTATTTCTAAAATAACAGATTTATCTATTGAGGAACTTGAAAATCACGCTTCCAAAACTTAACCTGAATTAAAAGCAACATTAGTTTACTGATTTCTACACAATATATTAAAATATCAACAAAGGTGATTAC
The DNA here is from genome assembly GCF_947250715.1 of Wolbachia endosymbiont (group A) of Sympetrum striolatum. NCBI lineage: Bacteria > Pseudomonadati > Pseudomonadota > Alphaproteobacteria > Rickettsiales > Anaplasmataceae > Wolbachia > Wolbachia endosymbiont (group A) of Sympetrum striolatum. The sequence continues at coordinate 17,401 of NZ_OX366342.1, read as the reverse complement.
ATAATTAATTATCTGCATTACTGGATGAAATTCTTGTGCTTCTGTATTCAATATATAATATTAAAAAAATATTTTAGTAAATTTATTAAAGTAGATACTAGAAACTCGCTTATTTTGTTTTTCTAGCTCAGTTATAGTTTTGGATTTTGCTTGCAGAATTTGTCTATCACTTTCTGGTTATCCTCTATCATTTTACTTGCCTCTTGCTGCAAACATTTAATATTTTGAGGTGTTATATCATCCATCTCAGCTGATGCAACTTTCAATTGCGATTGTATTCTTATGTATTTATCATCTATTACTTGTTCTAGTTGATAATCAACGCAATCCAATCCAGAAGCAAACATCACATTCAGTAGTGGCTTGATCCACCCTATTTTGCCAAATCTCCTTGAGTTAGCATACTTTATACTTCTATTTGTTCCACCAGTACCTATTGATAGCAGTATAATCTCATCATTTGGAAATAACCTTTTACCACTTGCATATGCACAAGCCGCTGGATTATTGGCAAACACTCCGCCATCTATCAACACTCTCTCTGTTTGGCTAATTTTCAGACGTTTTGGTGTGAAGTACGTTGGAGCAGCTGTTGTAGCTCTGAGTGCATCTTTCAACTTAATGTTTTTTTCTTTCCAACTTTTGAAGAAAAATTCACAACTATTGTGAATATCATAACTGGTGAGTAGTAGATTACTTGCAACATCGGCCATAGTACTTTCACCAAAGTATTTGTTGAGAATAAATTCCATATTTCTATACGAGTACTGAGAACCACTCAGCCAAGAAGCAATTGATTTTCTCCAAAATGATGATTGAAAGATATAAGCTCCATACTCTTGGTAAAGTTCAACTAAATCATTGGCAGAGTATTGAGGTTTATTGCTTTTACAAAGTCCAGCAACAATAATTCCACCGGTTGAGGTTCCTGCCATTAAGTCAAAAATCTGGGAAATTGGCTTTTTTGTTCTAGATTCAATTTCTGCTAGAATAATGGCAGGAATTATTCCTCTGATTCCACCTCCATCAACAGATAAAATATACTTTGCCACTTTTTTATTTTTGTCTCTGCTCAAGTTCATTAACTTCCTCAGCAAGGTTTTTGACCCTTTCTTCAAGGCGATAGATGATTTCTGTAGTCCTTTGATTTTGCTCTATAAATTTATCATGCATATGCACTCTTAAATCGAGTTTGGCCAGCCACCAGATAAATGCTATTGTTTGTATCACCATAGTAGCAATTACTGCTACAGGGATCTTTCCTGTGTTTGTCATCTTTTTTAAAGGAAAAGTTGTATATATACATATACAAGATTCATCAAAAATACGTCCAAAAAATCTTTTCTAAAATAAAGTTAATTAGTTGCACTAAACAAGCGATGTAAATAATATAATCAACATGAAATCTAGCCTTTTTTGGAAATTGTTAACAAGTTCAATAATACCAATAATATGCGTTATTGTTCTGTATCAGCACTTTAGTACAGACCAATTATCAAAAGATGTGCCAATAAAAAGTAAGGCAAGTGGCAATGATCTGGAAACATTATCTACTGCAGCTGAAAAATGTAATTTAGATACTGTAAGATCCTTAATAAAAAATGTAGTAGATATCAATGCTACTCATCATTTTGGTGCAACATCATTACACTATGCTACAAGTGGAGGCTGTTTAGAAGTTGTAAAATTTCTAATTGAAGAAGGCATTGATGTAAATACTACTGATGCTTTTAGCTGGACGGCTCTGCACTATGCTGCACGAAAAGGACATCTGGAAATTGCTAAATTTCTACTGAAAAATGGAGCAAATCCTTCTGCTAAAAACAAAGATAAAAAAACTCCTTTAGATCTTGCTGTAGAGGAATTAAACAATAATAAAGAAGATATCTATGAAGAAATTATCAATTTACTTTCCAACTATCAATTATTCCCGTAACAATAGTACGATAGCCAAGGTTATCAATTACATGCTCAGCCCTATTTATTATCCATTTACCATAAACTCCTTTGCGAAATCCAGAAAGATTAATCTTTGCTTCAGCAAATAATTCAGGATTTCCTGGCATTGTGACATTGAGTGTTGCTGCATTACTCATCAGCTGATTCAACTTCGCAGATGCTGCACTTTGTGCCAAATCACTACTTGCATAAATATCTCGCAAAATATAGCTTGGTTCTTGATCACCTACTTTTTCCGTTATTGTCTCTGCTTTTTCATAATCATACCAGTAAGCAATAACCGAGCCATATTGATTACGCTCATTAAATTTTACTTTCCAATTTGTAATATCTCTAGGTGTTAAAGTAATAGTGCTTAAAGTTTTTCCGGTAACTGATTTTGCTTTTCCTTTTGAAACAAACAGTAAATATCCTCCTGCAGGTTTTGCTATTGCTCCATAAATTTGAGCAAGCCTGGTTAAAAAATGCATATCGCTCTCTGCAGTTTGATCAATATGTGATATCATGATATTTACAAACTCTGCAGCAACTTTAGCTTGATAGCCATGTTTGCTTGCGATTTTTTTCACCAAATCATTCAAAGTAATTTGATGCCACTCATTAAACACTTGTTCCTTTAATGACTCTTTTAGATCCGCTGCATGACTTTTAATCTTTAGTGCTTGTGGTGGACCTTGTATCGTAATTTCATTTACTATGTAATCTCCCATCGGCATAATGCCAGTTTCCTTATATCCAAGCAAAATATTCAGCTTTGCTCCAGTTCTAGGAATCTCAAATAATGAATCACGGTCATCAAGATGAATTACAGCAGTATCACTTATTACTCCAGCTTCATCAGTAATATGCATTGATACTAACCGACTTTTTATCAACTCAGTGATGGAAATGCCTTCTACTGAAATACTAAAGTCTGGTGTCATTTTAATCCCATAGTTTTATTACTTGCTTTTGTATCGTTCTTTGAATGACAGGCAATTTAATAATTAAGCCTGCAGGAAGAAGTTCATACTCTGCAAGTCCAGGATTAGCTCTTAACACAATCTCAACTGCTCCTGAGCTGAATCCATAGTAGTTCCAGCAGATTAAATCTAACATATCATTTTCCTTAGTTTTGTAACACATCATCATCAAGTTGTATATCATCAACGAGATTATTTAGTGATCCGTCTGACAACGCGTTATCATAGTGCTTCAAACTTAAGTGAAACTCAGTCTTTTTTGGTTCACCATTTGGAAAAAAATATTTCTGCGTTTCTTCTATTTTTACGATAACAAAATGGCCTAAAATGTTACCTTGGCCATCAATGAGTAAAAAAGGCTTCGATGAATTTCTCATATTATTTATTTGCTTCAATCCTCCCGAAAAATGCGAATAGATTACTCCCGCAAGCTCAATAACATCCTCTCCAGGACCAATACTTTGAAGCAATGGCTTTTCTCCAATACGCTCAAGTGCAGGCCAGCGATATTCACTCCTCCGTGTAAAGCCTCGCTCAGTTAATGAAAATCTATATGGACCAAGAGATAGCATAATTTAATTTATATCGTAAAGCGCACCACTAAATTGTTCTCTAATTCGCTCCATTACTTCATCAGCAATACTACGTACGTCTTGTCCAGAGCTTGGGTGAATATTAATATTAAAGTGATTATTGTGTGTTTTATTCTCTATAGTCTTATTATGCTCTGCAATTGGGTGTTTAAGAGAATCGCTTATAACATTATTTACAGACCTAACTTCTAGTCTAGCCTCATTTTTTTTGCTCCACAGATTATTGATTGTTTTAAAAGGCTGAGTAATATTATTCCAAAACTTTCCTACCCAATCAGAAAAAGATTTCCATACAATTTTCACTGATTCCCAGATAGTAACAAAAAAATTCTTTACCACTTGCCATTTGGTAATTATCAAAGTTGCAGCAATAACAAGACCTCCGATAATTAGCCCAATAGGGTTACTCATTAGAGCAATTGTCAGTGCTTTAAATCCAGCAATTACCGCTGGAAAAACTGCAGAAAGACCTATTTTTACCAAAGTAATAACAGATGCAAACACTCTCCAAGTAGATAAAAGAGCGAATAAAGAACCTTTTACGAAAGTCCAAGCATATCCAAGAGATATAGCTGTTATTTTTATGCTAATCAATGTTGCAATTGTACTTATGACCACTGTAGTCAGTACTGGATATTCCTTGGCACAAAGTGCTACTTGTGTAGTTGCTGACTTTAGAAGATTAACAGTAAAATTTAAAGGTGGTAATAGTACAGAACCAAGATTCATTCCTACTTCTGCTATTGAATTCTTAAGTAGCTGAAGATTATTTGCTGTAGTATTTGCTCTATTTTCAAACTCCCTTTGCATTGAGCCCTTATATTCTCCGTTTATTAATCGTAAAGATTTTTTGTATTCATCAAGACTACCAATAAGTAGTGCTATATCATCTTGATATTCAAGGCCAAAGAGATCAAAGAGAACGCTAGAACGTTCTTGTTTACCTAGTTTTGCAATCGTTTCTAAAAACTTAACTAATGTACCTTGTGCATTCTTACCAATTGCTTTTTCAAATTCATTAGCATTTATTTTTAGCATTTGAAAAGCTTTTTGAAAATTGCCACCTTGTTTGCTTGCAGTTTGCAGCTTGCTGAGCATTGCATTAATTGCCGTACCTGCTTTTTCAGGGGCCTTGCCAAGACTAATAAAGCTACTTGCTAAAGCTCCCGCTTCTACTGCAGTTAAGCCAAATTGCCTTGCTGTACCACCGATTCTGTTTAATGCAGGAACAATGTCTTTAGCTTTTGCTGCAGTGTTATCAGAGATATGGTTTATTGCATCACCAATACCTTTCATTTCACCAATTTCAATTTGATAAATATTAGAAAGTTTAGCAATAGCATCTCCTGCCTCTTCTGCTGACATATCAAATGCAGTTGCCATTTTGGCCACAGTGTCTGTAAAAGTCGTAAGATCTTTGGCTTTAATACCAAGTTGACCACCACTTGCAGTAATTTGCGCAAGTTCTGCTGCAGATAGCGGAATTGTACGCGACATTTCCTTTAATGTTTCCCCAAGTTTTGTTAAGCCATTTACATCTGTATCTTCAAACTTTACAACTTTCTTTACATCAGCCATGGCACTCTCAAAACTAATTGCAGCCTTAAGTGGTGCAGCAAGTGTGAGGCCAAGTGCTACAGCATCCATCATTTGAGCTCTAAAATTTGCTCTTTGCGCTAAAACTCCTTTACGTTTTTGCATTACGGAATTTAAAGCCGTATAGTTATTTTTAAGCTTTTCAATAGAAGAGCCAAGTTTAGCTTGTTCTCCAATAAGAGATTTTATATCTCTACCACTTTTACTGAACTCCGTGCGTAAATGGTGGAGAGCACTTCTTTTTTGTAAATAAGCTGTTTTAGCTTTCAGTGCCGCAGCTTTAGATTTTGTAAATTCATTTTGCAGGCTCTTACTTGGTGCTTCTGTGTTTTTTATCTGTTTAGCCAGAGATTTTGTCTTTATTTCTAGCTCATTCCAAGAGCGCCGAGCAAGCAGAGCATCGTGGCTAAGCTCTTTAAACTTGGATACTGATTTACTTGATGATTCAAGTTGTTTTATCGTACTACCAATACGGAAAAGTTGCTTCGTGCTACCTGCTATCGTACTATTAAAACTGCTTTGCAGTGTTGCTCCAATTACTATAGAAATTGCCTTCATTTGTATAATTTTCCGCTACTTTCAAACCAAGTAATAAATTCTTCAATATCCATATCAAGCCACTGATTGATTCCACCACCAACCATTGAGCTAAGTGACAATATGCTCAGCCTCAACTCTTCTGCTGAGACAAAAAACCTTGTAACACTTCTTGAATCTTACTGTAGTCTGCCAAATCAAGTTCTTCTACTGCTTCTCTTGAAATACTTGCAAGATTTGCAATCAGTGCTACTTCTTTCTCTGCATCGCTATTACCCATACGTTCAACAGCTAAACGATCTCGAACTTTTGGGCGACGTAGAGTTATCTCTGAAACTAAAATTCCATCGATTTTTATTGGTTCAGTTAATTTAATTTTTTGCATTGTTTTACCCTTTTAGTTAAATTCCTAAAGCTGTGCGCATAGAAGTCATTTGATCAACACCATCGATCTTGCGAATCATATTCTCAGCGTCAATTTCAATCAATTCTCTGCCATCAATGGTAAGCTTATAATAGTTGGCAGCTACAGTGCATTTTAGTGTTGCTTTTTCAGCAGCCTTCCAGTTACCAAAATCAAGTTCCTTAAAGAGCCCTCTTAAGTTAATTACTACTGATTCGGCATCACTACCTCCCTGCAAACCTCCTCTTAAAGTAAGAGAAACAGCATTATTGTTTATCAATCCGAAAAGTCTAAAGAGCTCAGAGTCATATTCAGAAAAAGTGAAATCTGCTTCAAGCTTTTCCATGCCCATATCAATATTTATTGGAATATCCATACCACCAGCTCTGTATTCTTCTGTTTTTATGGTAAGTTTTGGCAAGGTTACTTCATCTATTTTTCCTGCATAGCCACGACCATCAACAAATACGTTAAAATTCTTTAGGATCTTTGGTAACATCTCTCTTTCTCCTTTTACAATATTGCGCCACTCACAAGGTGTGACCTGAAAGTAATCTGTTCAGCTGGATATGGTGGCGTGAACTCAAAGTCAAAATACACTTTTCCGCTCGCAATATTTGTTGGTGTATTGAGTTCGGGTGTTGCATAACATTTTCCGCTGATAATAGCTCCTTGGGCTTTTAAATTGGCCAAATAAGAATTCACCCCCTCGATCACATCATCTATGTAAGTTTTGGTGATATTGCGATCAACTGCCCAAAGGTGTGCACGCAGAAGACTATCATTAATTAAATCAGCTGTTCTTTTTACTGATAAAAATGTCCATTTCGAATCGTTTGAACATGTTCTATTTCCCCAAAGCCTATAGCCATTTTGATGAATTATCGTCGTTACTTCATTTTCATTTAAATAATTTGCTCGAGAGCTTCTATCGCCAAGTGTAAAATCAATAGGCCTGCTTGTTCCAACAATACCATTTATCTCTTTATTTGAAGGCGAGTGCCAGAATCCTTGTTCGCTATCTACTTTCGCTATTAAACCAGCTACAAATGGGCTAGACGGCAAAATTTCTTCTTTTCCTTCAATAAACACCTTAACCCATGGGTCAACAACGTAAACTCTTGAGCTACCTACACTTTTTCTCCATTTTATGGCTTCTTCATCATTGGTATTTGGTCCATCTGCAACTATTATTGCCCTTAGCTTTTCTGCTACTCCTATCAAAGCTGCTACTACTGGGTTTTTAGGATTTTCAGATTCAGGCAATTGATGAGTAAACTGAGGTGCAATTAGTATTCTTGGGGCAACATGTATTATGCTTTCACTGCTGAGGAATGCTTGAATTCCCTGATATTTTCCAGTCTCTTCATCAACTCCACCAATTATATTTTGAATAGCTTCACTTTCTTCAACTCGAATAACTACTACTGTTGCACCAATTTGGGAAAATATCCCGTTTATTGCAGAAGGTAGTGTTCCACTTTTCCCAAGCTTTGCTGCTTCCTTTAAGCTTCCTGCTATTAATACTGGACTATTGAGTGGAAATTTTTGCTCATCAGCTTCAGGGGCAGTACCAATTACACCTATCACTGATGATTTAGCTGTACGTACTGTCTTTGCTCCTGAGGTAACCTCGATAACATTTACTCCATGTAGAAACTGTTCTGTCATTTCTTTTTCCCCTTTTCAACTTTCTTGCATTTTTTGTTTACAATCATCTAGCAAAGTTTGCAGCTCTTCCTTACTTTTAGCTTCACCGATTTCCCTTTCAGCTATATCCACCAATTCTTCGCACTTGATTATTGCTTTTTTCGCTCTTTTTGCTTTTTCCTGAATTATTCTTGCCATTTCTACTACTGAAATTCCTCGGACTTTTGCTAATGGCTCTATAATTTCTGCATCTTTTTTGTCTATAGATTCTGGTGCTGCTAAAATGTTCTCTGCGGCTTTTGCTTGTATTTCGTACGACTTAGACTTCTGATGAGAATATCCTGCGTATTGGTGAGTATAGTTATCATAATAAGCATGAAGATTAGAAAGTGCAGAAAACTTCGCATTTTGTAGTAACTCCAATTCAATATCTTCTTGATTCCGCTGAGCAATTTTGCCTCCTTCTGTTAAACAATAGCTTTTTTGCCAATCAAAATCTTCTGGTGCTTCATACCAATCATTTTCAGTTGGCTTGCTTTCAAGTGTTGTTGTTTCTACTTGTTTATCATTTTCAAATCTAATGTAGATAGACATTGTTTGTTACCTCCAAATCTCATACGTGTTAGATAATCCTGGACATTGCCAAGCTTTTAGCGTTCTCTCCACATCTACTTCAAGTCCTGTAGTTAGAACATTGCTACGTATGTTATAAATCCCCCACTGAATAAATTGACCATAGTTGTGTACATAATTTGATGCAAGCATACCTTGACTAACTTGTGTTCTGGAATACAGGTAAGATGATGTGTAAAGTAATATTGCAACTGTTTTTCCTGCTGGAATCTCCACATTACCAGATCCAGCTAATTTGCTATCAGAACTCGTGTATTGGTAAACATTTTTCCATATTATTCTTGAAATTCTTGATTTATTAGAATTGGTATTATCTGGTGTTCCCACAAATAATCCTGCTCCCCCATACTCCGTACTCGAATACGATGATCCAACAAATTCCATTGTCTTATTTATGTTCACATTGGTTGTATTTTTTACAAATACTACTCCAAGTGCAGCATACGGGTAATAGTATATCTCATCATAACTACCCGAAAAACTTTTTGTGCATAACTCTCCGTAAATAAATGTTCCTTTACTTCCCTCTATAAAACTTAGTTGTCTTGGCCGATAAAAACTAACGTAATCTGTATTGTACGTATGGCTACCTGCTAGTAGTTGTAACATATAGTCAGTTTTTGTTATATCACTACTCCACTTTCCAAGCTCTGTCGTAAAAGTTCCGTGGCCAAAATAATTATTTTTTCTGCCAAGTACACCAAATAAGAAAGGTAATGACCCTGGTTCAACCATGTTGCGCTTTCTTATTTCATTTATAAGAGACACTTTTAACTGTTCATCCCGAGTTTTTACCTCATTTATCAGGGATGTTTTTAATTGGTTATCACGAGTTTCTATTTCCCCAATAATTGATGAGCCAGGTGGTACATTATTAACAGCACGAAAATCTTCTACTAAACCTTTAAGACCATCTTTATGACTGTTACTAATGCTATTTATTGCTGCAATATTGGCATTCTTTCTCGTATCAAGTAGCGATATATGTGAATCTGATGATGCTTTTAAAGTGTTTAAGGAATTATCCCTAAGCTTGTTAATTTCATTGACAGAATCTGTTTTCGCTTCAGTTATTGCAGATATTGAATTTTCCTTATTGCTGTTTATGTCGCTTAAGTGCGTCCTTGCAGCGCTTAAAAGTTCATTTAACTTACCATCTGTCATCTGTACAATTTCAGAAACTGAACTTTTACCGATTATTGATTCCAGTGCTTTAGCAAGATATGCTAATTGATCTGGTGTACTGTTTACTGCTAAATCCCTAAGCCTTTCTTGTAGTGCATCAATTATTTCTTTTACTTTAGTCATTTGCGCAATATCAGAAATAGCTTTTTTATCTGCTATCAATTCCAGCGATTTTGCAAGATATGCCAGTTGATCAGCCGTGCTATTTGCTGCTAAATCCTTTATCCTTTGCTGTAATGCTTCTATTGCTTCTTTCATTCCCAAAAATTCAAAAAAGTTTCAAATCTAAATCGTTCAAAATTATTTTTAAGTTCATCTTCTCTTTCACTCATATCTTCATCTATCTTTTCTATGGCTCTGCGAATACGTACTACATCTTCTACAGCTATGTTCTCTGGATGCGGCAAAGGATATCCTCGTTTGGTTTGATCAAAAGTCATTTAAATTTTATGTTACTATTACTCTGAGATTTTTGACTTTAGGACGATAAATAACCGTTCCACTTAAAACTAATTTTATCCTTGTCTCATTAGCATTAAAATTTGTCAGCACATGAGTTCTCTCTACCCAATTTTCTCCAATTGGTTTTCCTGATGTTAAATTTACTAATTGCCAATCACTGTTGCTTTTTTGTACATAAGCTTTAACATCTGCAGTGCCAGGTATCAGCGCATCGTACGTTATGGTGATTTTAGTATTAGCTCCTGCTGTAATACTTCTTGTAACATAATCTCCAGACTCTAAAAGATTACCTAGAACTAGCTGTAACCCTGGATATAGCACTGGACTTTTTTCTTTTGACCCTTTTAAATTTGCCTTTACTGTTAACTCTCCAGATAGTCTTTCACGCAGCGCGAGCGGCAAGTTATCAGATAGAAAATTTTCTTTTCCTTCTTCATCTGTCAGAATAAATTCTACATTGGTATCAAATGCTACTTTTTCGACGTTCGTCAAAACAATTAAATCTGAAGTATTGGTTGCTGTAACTTTGCCAAGATCAATAACATGAGAATTTTCGCTAAATTTTGCAGCCAAAAGCCGAAACGTTAAATCTAAATTTTGATGTGGAGTCCAGGTGCTTGCATTGCTTGATGAAAGTAATACTCCTACTTGATATGGCTGACTCGTTACCCAACGGCTATTTACTGCATCATATTTGCCAAGTTCTGCTATTTTTACTGCAGTATCTGCATCATCAGTAAGTAGTACTATTGCATACTCCTCTCCTGCATGGCAAAACACTGGTGACCACTCTATACGTGTTGCTGTGCCATCTATCTTTATATCTTTTGGCTCAATATAGCTTTCAGCAATGACAGTTTGCGAGGGCACTCCCACTGCTGTTTCTCTAATCTGCACAACAACACGTTTTTTGCCTTTATTTATAAACCATAACTCTAGACCTCCTATGTGCCTACTCTCATTTAAAGTAAATGTTTGCGCTAAAGGATCAATTCTTCTTGCTGCGATAACTCTTCTTCTCTCTTCTATGGTAATAGTTTTTTTACCAGTGTACGTTGCTTCTCCATAGCTTCCTTTATCACCATAAAACTGTACTAATTTAGTACCTGCTGGAATATTTGCTGGGATTTTTATTTTTCCACTTATTTGTCCTTGATTGTTAACTATTAACATATTTTTATGCTATAGGTTGAATAATTATTCCGTCAAATTTTATCTCTTTAAGCTTCTCACTTGGCTCAAAACCTTCAATTTCAAAATTCTGTACTGCTTCTCTCATAAATTCAGTTTCGTATGAAGTACTTGACAGCAGCTCTGTCGTTTCTTTAACATTAAATACTCTTTTTACTGGACTTTTCCAATTCGTGGTAACCTCTGTCCAGTGGTCAATGTTTTTATTTAGAGTAATTTGTGCCGGGACTGGATCAAAAGCTTGATACGGATTAATCTTTTCTCCTTTAGTCTGTAAAAGCTGCTCCAGTACCGGTTCAAGTTTATAAGGCAAAAGATATCTTTCCCCACCTTTTTCAATATCTGCAACTTCTACATCTATTGGCAGAACTAGCTCTCTATTTACTATTGCTGCAGACTGCGAAATTCCTTGATCACGCATATCATCGTCAAAAAACGAATCAACAAATACTCCTTTTTTGGTAGTAGGTTCTCTTGAATTTGCATCACTGCGTAAACGTTCCTGTGCAACAAGAGCATAAAGATCATTTATTCCTTTTTTCATTGCTTCAAGCTCATTCATCGGTACAGCATGAATAGCATTATTCACTATTTTTACCCCTTCGCCTTTTTTCCACGTCTGATGAATGTAGCAGAGCAAAAGTTGTCCACTAGGCGCTCTAGGCATTGATGGTCGCCAAGGGTGAGAAATTCCTTTTATTCTTCTTACCACTCCTTTGCTATCGATAGTAATTAAATCAAAGCGGGGCATTTTCCAGGTGTAATCAATCAGAACCAAGCTGTTATCAACTGCTCCTTTTACTTTGCATCCCTCTTCACTTATATCTTCAGGACTTACATGAGTACGACAGCGATAGGTTATCAGGTAACTACTCCCAGGAGCTGGTTCTTTGCCAGGTAATGACCAATCAACGTTTCCTGCATTTAACTTATAGTCTGTACTATTTTCATAAATAACATTGCCTTGTTTAACTTGAATAATCTCAAGTACTGCAGAATCAGGTATCGGATCAATAGCTCCAGAATATGAACCGTGAGTAACAGTAATGGTTTTCTGAACAGTTATATCTACTTTTTTAATTTCACTTATTGGAAAATCATTAACCTTCAGTTCCATTACCCTTTGGCTATTTGGCTGAAAAGTATGTGGTTCTGATTCAACTGATTTTATATTAGGATCTTCATCAAAAGAAACACGAATACTATGAGGTAACTCAATCTCATAGCCATCAACATGAGCTTTTCCCTCATTAATCACGAATACTTGTTTTTTGCCCTCTTCTTCCTTTTGCAAAAACATTACTTCAAGGCCATTTACAACGTAGGAACCATTAGCTTCTTTGTCATAACGAGCAAGAGCGGTAGTTACTATGTTTGCTTGTGGTGGTGGTGAATGTTCTATTAATACTCCATTTTCAATGTTATAGATTGGATAAAACTCTCCTGCAGAAAAACGTGGAGAAAGACCTTCTGCTTGATAACCCCAAATGGTGGAAACTTTAAGCCTTGCAGCTCCTACTTCTTGATAATTACGTGTACCAACAGCAGGATCACGAAGATTTTCGTCCTCAAGTTCTGTAATGGTAGATTCTACGTAATAAACACCGATACGAACTGTGGTACTCAGTGGAATAACAAACTCTTTTGCCTCTACCTTTCTCACCGCTCCACGAAGATAGATTTTTCCTCCTTCAAGTGTAACTTTACCAGTTTCTCTATCTATAATACAATTGCTTCCTGTTATAACATCACCATCACGAAATATTGCATCACCTATGCCTTTAAGCTTAGAAAGAGCATACTCCTGAGTCTCGTTTAATTCTGCAGATTGCAAACCTCTTCCTGCAAGAAATAAGCTTTTCTCATATTCTTTGTCAGGATTAAAGCGGTTATAATAACTATTTAAGGTCATTTTATTTCAAAAAGTTACAACAAATGAAAAAGTTTCCCGAGTTGCAGATGTTCTGATAAGTGGCACGGTGTGTTCTAAAACTAACAAAATTCCAGGATTTTCCACGTCTTTTGGCTCAAAATATCTCTGCCCAGATGACACTTTTTCCTTTACCTTTGTACCAACCATAACCCCGAGCTCCCTTATTACTTGATTTGCTGCGTCCGTGAAATCGAAAGTAAATTTAAGGTACAAATTATTGGTTGGTACATTTGAGGGTTTAAACCTACCTGTGGGAGTTAGAAGCTCTCCATCATCATCACCAGTACAAAAGAGTATCTCATCAACAACACGACGTCCAACTTCCTTAATTAATGTTGCAGAAGTAATTAGTTCCGGTGGTGTGTCTTGAGTGTACTCTATAGTGATTACGCTATCTGCTATAATTGCACCATTTTCTACACGCTCAATAGTGCCTGAGCTACTATCAACTATATAATCTATGCTTGACTGATAAATTGTTTGCCCTGTATAAACTTTTACATCTTTAATAGTGTGGTGATCTAAACTTATCTTGCCGCCTGCTGCAAAAGTTTTTTCAACTTTGTAGCTGCTTTCCCAGGTAGAATCTCCAGATCCCCAAGCAAGATGTATCGGTTGCTCTTTTATGCTCGCAGCAATAGCTGCTCTGCCTGATTGTGTGAGTACTGACATAGTTGATTGTGCAGTTGATATTATGTATATACAAGATCCGTAGAAAAAACGTCCAATTTTTTTGCAATAATAGGATCAAAATCTTTCCAAGGGCGATGTAAGTGGCGATGTTCATGCCAAGTAACCATACCTAGATAGAATGCTGCTACGTAATTTTCTAGCTCATGAATGGGATCTTTCTGTTTTGAATCTGAATCATTTTTACAATCAACGTGATATTCCACTAAATTAGACTCTATTATTTTTTGATCAGTAAAATTCTTCGCTTCATAGTAATAAGTTATACTAAATCGCTCTAAAATTGGTGTACGTTGAAAATTCCAAATCTGCTCAGAAAGTTTATCTTCACTTAAGTGAAATGTATGCTCTATTTCTTCATAAGTAGTTGATGCAAAACAAGCATTGATATCCCCTAAATTCCAACTATCTGACAATACTATCAATGCTTTAGCAAACTTAATTTCTGGCAATAAACTCTGTGGTAGAGGATATAGTGCTTCTAAGTTGTACCACTCATGATTTCTTTCATATGTACCGTTGTAATTCTTCGTGTGAGGCTCTGTCTCTCCTAATGTTGCAACATCTAACCTATATAAATCATTACTGTAACTTCTATCATAATGTGATCTAAAAGTGCCAAATTTAAATCTTGGATTTCCTATTTTCAGCTCAAATGAGTTTTTTCTTCCAAACGATAATACTGGTCCTTCTTTTGCTATTTTTACACCTGAGTAGTCTGAAAGAAGATCTCCAAAAATACTTTCATCTAACATAAACCGCTGAGCATTGTAATAGTCATTGAATATTCGCATTAATCGAGATCTTGCCGGTGCAGAAAGTTTTGCCAGAGCAATTACACTATCGACAAAAAAGTCATTAGGAACATCAGAGATGCCAATTTGAAATTCAGCAAAATGCTCTCCTGGTGGTTCTTCTTGAATGGTAATATTATCAATGTTTGCCCACTTCAGCGCCATCTTCAGTGACTGTGGTGTACCGCGCAAACGTTGAAATCTTATTCCGTTTTGCTTAGCTAAGACCCATTCTTTTAATGCACTCTTAGTAGCTTTCTTACCCCAGGATAAAATTTCTCCCAAGCCGTATTCCGCTACTAGCCACGGCAACATTTCAGTCTGTGGGTTAAATTTAAATCCCCGTAGAGAATTTGCATCAAAAGAATAATTAATTATGTCTGTAAGTATTTGCTCTTGCTTTGAAGCATTTGGAGGAAGTATCACCAATTTTTACCTAACACTTAAATTATTTAAAGTAACGCATTCATTATCTTGCACGACGATGTCTTCTATCGGCTCTGTAAGCTCTATATTCTGCATACCTTCTATAAAGAGGTGGGCAATAATCCATGATCTGGTAACATTCCACCCTAAACCTTTAGCAGATTCAAGATCTTTGATAAATTTTTCCTTTGCAGCTTCGATAACATCTTTGGATGCAGTAGGGTAAATATGCACTTTAGCATGAATAGTAATGGGAATAATACCACAGCCAATAACTGTAAGCGTATCTGTTAATACACGAATATCATCACGAATAACGTGATTTCTGACGATCTCTAGCAATTCTTCTGAAGGTACTCCATCATTTTCTGTGGAAAGTATTGAAATCTGTACACTTCCTGGTATAGGTGATACCACTTGCGCATCTTTTACTCTCGTGTCAGCAGATAATGCATGATAGCGATAATGCTCTTTACTCCCTGCTGTTGACCAACCAACAATTTTGGCTTTTACCCGCTTCCTTAAGGATTCATCATTCTCTGACTCCTTTCTCAGCACACCATAAAATTCAGCCAAGTGATCAAGGTCATTACCTCTTGCAAAAGCAAGTAAATTTGCCTGTGCTGCATCATTAATCCTTTGCCTAAGCAAAAGTTCACGCCAGGCTGCTACTTCCAGTATCTTTATTGCTGGATCACTCTCAGTTAGTGCAGAAAAACTTGCATTCCGACGCACTAACTCTTCTTTCATTCGCGAAAAGATTTCCTCAAATTTTAATGTTTCGACAATATTTGGTGTTTTCATCCTACTACCTTATACTATAATACCATCAAGGCGGATCAGCTTTCCATTTGGCAGATAGATTCCCTCTAAAATGAGAGTTACTTTACCTTCTTTTATTTCTGTTATTTGTACACGTTTAAGCTTAAATCGACGCTCCCACTTTTCTAATGCTTCTGCAACTGCTGCATAAAGTTCTTGTGCAAAACCAGGTACAATTGGATGATCAATCAGCTCAAATAACCTTGATCCGTAATCTCGGCGCATAACACGAGTGCCAATTGGCGTAGTTAAAATATCAACTATTGATTGTTTTAAATGCTCTATACCACTTATTGTTTTACCAGTTTCAGAACTCATACCACGCATATTATTTACCCTGCAAAAACGTTATCACTCCCTTCTTCTGCAATTGCTCCACAGGAAATTAGATCACCAGTACGAGCAATGGCTTTGCCATTTACAAACACTGCTTTCGACCCTTGTGTCATTACTTTTCCTTCACTAAAATTATCTCCTTGCCTACAGACAGGTCTTCCGTTTATAAATACATCTCTGCTTCCACTTATACAAAAATGCAGCAACGCTCCTTCACAGTGATCTCCTAGGCGTATAACTGATTTATTCATTCCTTTCCCTAATTTAGATTTACTCTTTTTGCTTTTAGTTTTATTTCGCTCTTTGTTATCTCTACACTTGATTCCCCAACATTCAGTGTTATCTTGTCTACTACTTCAATCTCTAAATGATGTTTCTCTTTATCATATGTAAATCTTGTCCCATCTTGAAATTTTACACTATTTACTTCCTTTTTATTCTCTGGAGGAGGGTATTTTTCCTGATATATTGCCGGTAACACCACCCCCAAAGACAATTCTCCCAATGGTGATAATACTATTACCTGTTCATCAATATTTGGTGGTGACCAACTTTCAGCTCTATTTGTTATCCATGGAAGAAAATCTGTTACAAGTTCACCTATTTTAACTTTTACTTTAGCTTTTTCATAATCTATTTTTTCGACAATGCCTATACGGACAATGTTGGCCAATTTCCTCCGCAATTCTGAAATTGCAAAATTACTTTCCAACATTCACATCGATTAAATGAGGTTTTATTTTACTCACTTCCCAAATCGATCGCCCTACATGCAATTCGTGCGCCCAGTCTACCATCCACACTAAATATGCATCGAGCTCTGGCCTAAAATCATCTCCTCCTCCTGATATAAATTCTCCTGGTGAAACATTTTTCACGTTCCAAGTATTTTTATTTACTACTCTGGCAACCTCAGCAGCTAATGATCTGACAATAATAGGGGCACTTTCTATTGTACGATCAATCACTATTCGTGCCTCAAATTTTGCTCTCAGCGCTAATTCTTCTGTTGCTGGATCATGTCCTTTCTCAAAGCCACTAAGTTCTATAAATACTGCTGGTGCTATCAATTCTTTCCTGATTGCTGGATAAACCTCACAAGTTTGAATTGCTGGTATCTCTGCCTTTAGCGTATTACAAATTGCCTCATGTAAATTAGTCCAAAATGCCGTCATAAAATAACTCATGTGTAAAATATTTTTCAAATATCCTTTCAACTTCATAATTAA